>CAVUJQ010000001.1:0-338644 GCA_963741855.1 uncultured Actinomycetes bacterium
CGTCGACGACGAGTCCGAACATGAACAGCGCGGAGCCGAACGAGGCGACCTGGAGTGCGGTTCGGAAGGAAGCCGACCAGGCCGGGCCCCCCTCGGGGGAGGAGCGCAGGTGAGGCAGGAGGCCGCGCTGGATCGGCCGCACCAGCATCAACGACGCGAGGTTGGGCAACCGGTAGGCGAAGTTGTACAGCCCGAGGAGGCCAGGACCCCCGAGGTGCGCGACCGCGACGTCATCACCGTTGGTGTAGAGCGCCACGGCCAGCGAGCTCCCCGACCATCTCACGACCGAACCGGCCGAGCTCTGCCGCCGGTGCGGGGACCAGCCGATCTCCGGCCACGGACGCGCGACGGTGAGCGACAGGGCGAGCACGACCTCTGCGGCAACCGTGCAGGCGATCGAGGGCGCCGGTATCGGCGCCGCCGCCTCCTGCAGGACGATCCCACTAGCGGCATACCCGCCAGCCGCAGCCAAGAGGGCGCGGCCGCTCGAGGCGCGGAACCGGAAATCACGTTCGAGCTGAGCGGTCCGGACCTCCGACCAGCGTCGCGCGACCGCACCCACTGAGAGCCACCGAACGGGTGCGAAACAGCCCCAGGCAGGGCGAACAAGGACGCCGCCAGGGGCGCGACGAGCCAGAGGGCACCGGCCAGGCCCTGGACGAGGCTCAACGCGAGTGCGGTCGCGTCCGTCTCGGACGACCGCGACGACGCCTGCAGGCCTGCCCCGTCCCGAGGTTGAGAGCGGTGAGCGTCAGCTCGAAGACGACGATCGCCCCCGCGACCACGCCGTACTCCGAGGGTGTCACGAGGCCGGCGAGCACCAGCGCTATCGTCGTCGGACCCAACCCGACGGCGAGCGTCCCGACCAGGAGCCACACCCCGTCTCGTCCGGTCGGCGTGGCGCCGCCGATCGTCTGAGATGCACCCACGAGATGTGCCCTTGGAGGCCAGCCGATGTCGATGTCGCCCGAGCGACGGCAAGCCTACGTCAGCGTCCGTCGCGAGATCGTGCGGCACCTACCCGCCATCGACGGGCCCGTGGTCGACGTGGGGTGCCGCCACCGGGGCACTCGGCGGCTACATCCGATCCCGATCGCCAGGCCACGAGGTCATCGGCATCGAGCGAGACGCCGGGGCTGGCCGGGACGCTGAGGGCCAGGTCGACCGCGTACTTCTCGCCGATGCGAGCGAGGGCCTGGAGCAGCTCCGGCGTGCTGGCAATTCCGGCCGTCCCTGGTCGTTTCGCGGACGTGCTCGAGCACCTCACCGACCCCTGGGCCGCCTTCGACCTCGCCGCGGAGATCGCGGTACCGGGCGGAGCCATCCTCGTCTCCGTCCCAAACGTCGCCTTCTGGGCCACCCACGTGCACCTGCTCCGGGGTCGCTGGCCCTACAACGAGCGTGGCCTCTACGACGACACCCACCTGCGCTTCTTCGCCTACCGCAACGTCGTCGAGTTGTGCGAACGCGGACCGGCGCGGCTCGAACGGCTCCACCGCACGTACCGGTTCGTCGACCGGCAGACGCCGCTCAACCATCTCGCCGTGGTCCTGTCGCCCCTCCTGCGCCCGTTGCTGACCTACCAGTTCATCGCGGTGGCTCGGATCGGGGCGGAGGCCGGGACCGACCTGACCGCTGCGGAGAAGGTCGGAGCCACCACCTCCGGCGAGAACATGTCGAGGGCGCGCTCGCGCGCGGCCGCTCCGAGCCGTCGACGGAGTCCGTCGTCGGTGAGACGCGACAGTGCGTCGCGGAGCGCGGCGGATCCCCGGGCGGTACGAGCAAGCCGGCGGGGCCGAGTGCCCATGTGATGGGAGCGGTCGAGGTGGCGACGATGGCTCGGCCGAGAGCCATCGCGTCGATCAGCTTCACCGGGAGCTGCGCCCGGCCGAACCCGTCCGCGGAGCTCGGAACCACGACCACCTGGGACCGACGCAGGAGCTCCCGTCCCGCGGCGAGGTCGGTCGGCCCCACCCAGCGTTCCTTCGCCCCAGGGTCCCGAGGTCGCGGCGCCGTGATCGTCAGCGTCACCGGCGCTGGCAGGTGGTCCACGACATCCCGGAGCATCTCGACGCCTTTGTGACGCCGGGGCGTGCCGACGAACGCAACGCGCAGGTCCCCGCTCGGGAGCGGCTCGGCCGGCGGGACTGGGCGGGTGTGGGGGACGACCACCCGCCGCCGTAGAGATCCTGCAGTGCGGGGTTGCTGACCATCGTGGGAAGGTGTCGCACGACGTCGTTGAGCCGCCGGAACACGACGGAGAGCGGCGGCGCCGGAGCATCCGGACCGTGTAGGCCAGCCGGAACCAGGCGGGCGCCCACGCTCCCATCAACGCCTCGTAGTCGGGGTCGTCCACATCGACGAGCAGCGGGAGTCCGGTGACCTCGCACACCTCAAGCGCTACCCCGAGGGACTCCGGATGGGCCTTCACCGCGAGGACCAGATCGACGCCCGCCGTCAGCTCGGTCGCCTCCCGGGCAAGAGCACGCAGCCGCCCGCGTCCTCGTCCCGGGTCGGCGAGCTCGACGACCCTCGCCGTCGCCGGATGCGAGGCGGCCGGACCCAGACGGCCCCCCGGGCAGGCCCCGCGATCCGCCAGCCGTACCCGCTGCGCTCCGCCAGGTCGGCCAACACCATGGCCCTGCCGAACGCGTTCTCGGAGAGGTCGTGGCAGAGGAGGAGAAGGTCGGTCACGGCATCCCGTCGATCGTTGCATCGAAGCCTAGGCTGGCCCGATGCGGACACTCCTCGTCGCCGACGGTGGCGGCCACCTGACCCAACTGGACCTGCTCCGGTCCCGGCTGGACCCCCGGCGACCGATCCGCTCTGGGTCACCTACGACATCCCCCAGGCGCGCGCGCTGCTGGCCGGTGAGGACGTCGCTCATGCCACATCCCGACGACCCGCAACCTCCCCAACGCGGTGCGCAACTACGGTTGGCCCGGCGGCTGTTCCGGAGCACGACATCGACGGGTCGTCAGCACCGGGGCCGCCTCGGCGGTCCCGTTCATGCTCCGGGCGCGTCGGCTCGGCGTGCCTGCCACTACGTCGAGACGGCTACGCGGGTCGACCTCCGTCGCTGTCGGGGCGGATCCTCGAGCGGGTCCTGGCGTGACCTCTACACCCAGTCCGGCACTGGGTCCGGCCCCGTTGGTTCCACGCGGGGTCCGTCTACGACGGCTTCGCGGTGGAACCGGTCCCGGACGCGGCGCGCCGCGCCGGATCTTCGTCACTCTGGGGACCCAGGAGTACGCTTCCCGGCGCTGGTCGCCGCGGTCAGGGACCTGCTCGAGCCCGACGACGAGGTGGTGTGGCAGCTGGGCTCCACCCCGCGCCCGGGGGCTGCCAGGGACCGTCCACGCGGCGCTCCATCGGACGAGCAGGAACGCCTCCTTCGCGACAGCGACGTGTCGTCGGCCACTGCGGGACCGGCCTGGCGTGTCTCCCTCGTCGCGGGCGCATCCCCGTGCTCGTCCCTCGGCGTACAACGGCGGCACGAGCACGTCGACGACCACCAGGCCGTCACCGCCCGGGAGCTTCGGGAGCGCGACCTCGCCGTGGTCGGGGAGGTCGAGCTCCTGCACCCGCGACGACCTCGGCAGGCCGCGCCGGCGGGCCGCCTGCGCTCGGCCGCGCACCCGCTGCGCCTGATCGAGGCGCCGGCGGCGGGTCGCGCCGACGCGCCCCTCGACACCCCCGCCGAGTGGCGCCGCGGGTCGGCCGGCGCTCGCCGTCGCAGACACGGTGTCATCGCCGGCGCGAGCGCCGGCGCCTACGTCGTCCGGAACGGCTCGGTCAGGCCGGGGTCGTCCGGGAGCTCCAAACGAGATCCCCGCGGCCATCGCGGTCCTGCCGCTGTGGCTCGCTCATCTTCTACTGGGTCGGTGCCTACCGTCCGAGCTACCTGAACGCCGGCGGCGACGCCTTCCGTCGGTTCGTCGCCGGCGCGCTCGGCGGGTTGTTGGCGCTCGGGTTCGTCTCGTTCCTGCTGAACCTCGAGCTCGCCCGCCTCTACGTGCTCATTCCTGTTCACGCTCGTCCTCGTCTTCGGCGGGCTGGCACGTATCGCCGCGCGCGCCTACCTCGCGACTCCAGCGCATCCGTGGCCGCTTCCAGCAGAACGTCCTGCTCGTCGGCGCCGACGAGGAGGCGGTCGCGACGGCCACAGCGCTCAACGCAGGACGAGTGGGGCGGCTACCGCGTCGTCGGGTTCCTGTCCGACGAGGTCGCCGAAGGGCACGCCGGTCATGGGCGACCTGCGCGTCATCGGCCACGCCGACGACGTCCTCGACGCCGCCTACGACACCCGCGCCGGGCTCGTGCTCGTCTCGCCGCGGATCGGTCCGACCCGGGACCCTGCGAGACATCACCGTCGCGCTCGAAGGCTCCCCGGTCGACCTCGCCGTCGCCCCCTCGCTGTTCCAGGTCGTGACCCGGCGGGTGACGATCGAGTCGGTCGCCAACGTCCCGATCCTGCACGTCGACCAGATCCGCCTCGAACGCGGCAAGGCCATCGTCAAGCGCGTGCTCGACCTCGTCGTCGCGGTCGTCCTCGGCGTCCTGACGCGCGCCGATCTGGCTGGCGGCCGCTGTCGTCGTCCGCGCCGGCGACCGCGGGCCGGCGCTGTTCCGCCAGCTCCGGGTCGGCAAGGACGGCGAGCCGTTCACGGTGCTCAAGTTCCGCACGATGGTCCCCGACGCCGAGGCCCGCATCGTCGAGGTCGAGCACCTGAACGAGGTCGGGCACGGCTTCTTCAAGGTCCGCGAGGACCCGCGCGTCACGCGGGTCGGCCGCTTCCTCCGGAAGTGGTCGATCGACGAGCTGCCGCAGCTGTGGAACGTCCTCCGCGGGGACATGTCGATGGTCGGCCCTCGGCCGCCGCATCCCCGGCGAGGTCGAGAAGTACGAGCCGTGGCAGCTGCGCCGCCTGCGGGTCCGGCCCGGCATCACCGGCGTGTGGCAGGTCTCCGGGACGCTCGCACGTGCCGTTCGACGAGGCGGTCCGGATGGACCTCTTCTACATCGAGAACTGGTCGCTCGGCTACGACCTGTTCCTCCTCGGCAAGACCGTCCTCGCCGTCCTCGGCCGCCACGGCGCCTACTGACCGCTGACCCCCAGGATCTGTCACGGGGATGGGTCCCAGGCTGACCCAGATGCGTGACGGATCCCGGCCGGGGAGGTGCCGGACGACCCCACGCCGAACCTCTCTCGATGCGTGGATCGGGGGCACGCACACGAGCGGTGACCGCGGGAGATCTCGGTGATGACGTACGGACGTGCACGACGGCGGGGCGTGATCGTGGCGCTGGCGGCGGTGCTGCTGGGCACGCTGGGGCTGTCGCCGGGGCAGGCGGAGCCGGTCGAGATCCGGACGTTGTCGAACCGGGCGGACCTCATCTCCGGCGGCGACGCCCTGGTCGAGGTGGTGCTCCCCGACGGAGCGCGCGCGGACACCCTCCACGTGACGCTCGACGGCCGCGACGTGACCGGCGCCTTCGCCGTCCGTGACGGCGGCCGCGTCCAGGGGCTGGTCGACGGCCTCGAGGTGGGGGACAACCGGCTCGTCGCGACCGCCGGCGGCGCGACCCCGGCCGAGCTCACCATCACGAACCACCCGATCGGCGGCCCGGTCTTCTCCGGCGAGCAGGTCCAGCCGTGGGCGTGCACCACCGAACGCAACGGGCTCGGCGCGCCGCTCGACGCGCAGTGCAACGCCGCGCCCGTCCGGCAGTGGCGCTACCGGACCACCGGCGGGAGCTACGCCGACTACGACCTCGCGAACCCGCCGACCGACGTCGCGACGACCACGACCGACCAGGGCGAGGAGGTGCCGTACCTCTTCCTCGTCGAGAAGGGCGCCATGGACCGTGGCATCTACCGCTTCGCCGTGCTCGCCGACCCGACCCAGCCGGTGTCGCCCTTCACCCCGCGGCGCGGCTGGAACGGCGGCGTCTACTACAAGTTCGGCGCGTCCTGCGGCACGCAGTACAGCCAGACCGACCCGATCGAGAACGTCGAGGACAACCGCGCCCTGTCCTCCGGCTACGCGGTGGCGACCTCGTCGCTGTCGGTCCTCGGGACCAACTGCAACACGGTCACCTCGGCCGAGGCCGTGATGATGCTGCAGGAGCGGATGATCGAGACCGTGGGCCCCATCACCCACACCCGCGGCAAGGGCGGCTCCGGGGGTTCGATCGGCCAGCACGTCGTCGCCTCCGGCTACCCGGGTCTCCTCCAGGGCCTCAACGTCGACATGTCCTTCGAGGACTTCTGGACGACACTCACCGAGGTCGCCGACTGCCACCTGCTGCTGAACTACTTCCAGAACACCTCGCCGCAGCTGTGGGCGGACGTCGACGCCCAGGGGGCCGTCAGCGGGCACCAGGCCATCTCGTCCTGCCTCGTCTGGGACGTGAGCTTCGGCGCCCTCCTCAACCCCAGCAGCGGGTGCGGCGCCGGCGAGGCCTACGACGCGGTCGCCAACCCCACAGGCTGCCGCGCGACCGTCCAGGACATGCAGGTGAACGTGCTGGGTCGTCGACCGCCCGAGGTCTGGACCGACGCCGAGCAGGCGGCCGGGTACGGCTTCGCCGAGTTCCCCTACGACAACACGGGGAGGCTGTACGGGCTGATGGCGCTCCGGGCGGGGCGCATCACGCCCGAGCAGTTCGTCGACCTGAACGAACGCATCGGCGGGCTCGACATCGACGGGGGGATCACCGACACGCGCAGCGAGGCGCGACCCGAGGTGGTCGAGACCCTCTACCGCGCCGGGCTCGTCGCCAGCGGCGAGCAGCTCAGCCAGGTGCCGATCATCGACGTCCGCGGGTTCGCCGGGAACCCCGAGATCCACACCAACTTCCACAGCTTCGCGATGCGCGAGCGGATCGCGAAGGCCGTCGGCGACCACGACAACCACTCGGTCTGGAAGCTGTTCGAGGTCCCGAACCTGCCGTCGGTCGCCGGGCCGCAGTCGTTCGCCCGGATGTCCGACTGGCTCCACGCGATCGACGCGGACACGAGCGACGACCCGATCCGGGTCAAGATCGCCCGCAACCGGCCCGAGGGCGCGGGGGACTCCTGCCTCCTCCAGGACCAGAAGTCCTCGGACATGACCGGCTGCGCCGCGTTCAGCTACTACGGCGACCCGTTGATCGCGGCCGGTGGGCCGACCTCCAACGACGTGATGAAGTGCGCGCTCGCCCCGTTGCCCGACGAGTGGCCCGCCAACGGCACCTTCGGACGCGTCCCGTTCACGCCGACGGTCGGGCCGGTGCTCGGGCAGTGGGACCGGCTCCGTGCCGCCTTCCCGGACGGGGTCTGCGACTTCACCCGGCCCGGTGTCGGCCAGGTGCCGGCGCAGCCGTGGACGACGTTCGCCGACGGCCCCGGCGGCCACCCGCTCGGCCCGCCGCCCGTCTCGCTTCCCCTCGGCTGACCGCCGTCCGGCGCACTCCCGGCCGGATCTGTCATGAGGATGGGTCACGTCGGGACTCACCCCCGTGACAGATCCCTGAGGGGTTGGGGTCGTAGCGCCCGCGTAGACTGGCGCGGTCGGTGGACGAACCGGGCAGAAGGCGGATCGCTGAAGCGCGCACTCATCACGGGGATCACGGGTCAGGACGGGTCGTACCTGGTCGAATGGTTGATCGAGAAGGGCTACGAGGTCCACGGCATCATCCGGCGGGCGTCGTCGTTCAACACCGAGCGGATCGACCACCTCTACCAGGACCCGCACGAGCCGGACGTCCGGATGCGGCTGCACTACGGCGACCTCACCGACGGGTCGCAGATCGCGCGGCTGATCCGCACGGTGCAGCCGGACGAGATCTACAACCTGGGTGCCCAGTCGCACGTCGGGGTGAGCTTCCAGCAGCCGGAGTACACCGGTGACGTCGACGGGCTGGGCGTGATCCGGCTGCTCGAGGCCATCCGGGACTCCGGGGTGGACACGCGGCTCTACCAGGCGGGGACCTCGGAGATGTTCGGCGACGCGCCTGCGCCGCAGTCGCTCGCCTCCCCCTTCCGGCCGCGCTCGCCGTACGCCGCGGCGAAGCTCTACGCCTACTGGGTGACGAGGAACTACCGCGAGGCGTACGGCATGTACGCGGTCAACGGCATCCTCTTCAACCACGAGAGCCCGCGACGCGGTGAGACGTTCGTGACGCGGAAGATCACGCGTGCGGTGGCGGCGATCGTGGCGGGGGAGCAGGAGCGGCTCTACCTCGGCAACCTCGACGCGAAGCGGGACTGGGGCCACGCGCGGGACTACGTCGAGGCGATGTGGCTGATGCTGCAGCAGCCCGAGCCGGACGACTACGTGATGGCGACGGGCGAGACGCACACGGTGCGCGAGTTCGCCGCACGGGCGTTCGCGCACGTCGGGCTGGGCTGGGCGCCGTTCACCGCGATCGACCCGGCCTACTACCGCCCGACCGAGGTCGAGCACCTCCACGGTGACCCGTCCGAGACGATCGCCAAGCTGGGGTGGAAGCCGAAGGTGCTGTTCCGCGAGCTCGTGACCGAGATGGTCGAGGCGGATCTCGCCGAGCTCGGCCTGTCGATCGACGAGGCCCGGGCCCGTGTGGCGGAGCGGTTCGAGACGGCCGACCGGGTCGACCCGGACGACGAGCCCGACTTCGACCCGGCGCACGGTCCGCAGCCGCCGGCGGTCGGGGAGCCGTCCGATGGCTGACGTGCCGTTCGACCTGACCGGCAAGCGGGTCTGGGTGGCCGGCCACAACGGGATGGTCGGCTCGGCGATCGTGCGGCGGCTCGAGGCCGAGCCGATCGGTGAGCTGATCACCGCGTCCTCGTCGCAGGTCGACCTGACCCGGCAGACCGCGACCGAGCAGTTCGTCGCCCGGGCCCAGCCCGACGTGGCGATCATCGCCGCGGCCAAGGTCGGCGGGATCCACGCCAACCGGTCGGCCCAGGGCGCGTTCCTCTACGACAACCTGATGATCGCCGCCAACTGCGTGGACGCGGCACGACACGCCGGCGTGGAGAAGGTCGCCATCCTCGGCAGCTCCTGCATCTACCCGCGCGACGCCGCCCAGCCGATGTCGGAGGATGCGCTGCTGACCGGACCGTTGGAGGAGACCAACGAGGGCTACGCGATCGCGAAGATCGCCGCGCTCGAGCTCGGCAAGATGTACCGGCGCCAGTACGGCATGGACTGCATCTCGCTGATGCCGACCAACCTCTACGGCCCCAACGACAACTACGACCTGAAGGGCTCCCACGTCCTGCCGGCGTTGATCCGCAAGGTCCACGACGCGAAGCAGGCCGGCGACGACACCGTCGAGGTGTGGGGGACCGGCAACCCCCGGCGGGAGTTCCTCCACGCCGACGACGTCGCCGACGCGACCGTGTTCGCGCTGACCCACTACTCCGGCGAGCAGCACCTCAACGTCGGGGTCGGGGAGGACATCTCGATCCGCGAGCTCGCCGAGCTGATCGCCGACGTGGTCGGCTGGGACGGCGAGCTCGTCTTCGACCCGACCATGCCCGACGGCACCCCGCGCAAGCTCCTCGACGTGAGCCGGCTGACCGAGCTCGGCTGGACCGCCAGCATCGGGCTGCGTGACGGGATCGCCGACGCCTACCGCTGGTTCCTCGACCACCACGCCGACGCCCGCGGGGTCTCCTGAGCCGCCAGGTCCTCCGTCGTCGTCCACACGGGTCGCCGGCGCGGGGCTCGACGTCGCGTGACGGCGCCGTAGCGTCCGGACGGTTGTCAGTTGCCGGCCGGAGGAGGCACGATGTCGATCGATGAGCGCCAGCGAGCCGAGCTGTTCGAGCTGCTGGTCCCGACCGTGGGGAGGGAAGCGACCGTGAGGCTGGTCGAGGCGCTGCCGCCCGCGGGGGAACCGCTGGCGACCGCTGCCCAGGTCGACGCCCTCGAACGCCGGATGGACGTGCGGTTCGTCGCGTTGGAGCAGCGCATCGACGACCGGATCGGGGCGCTGCGCGACGAGCTCCTGGCGGCCTTCCGTGGGGAGCTGGTCGCCGCGGTCTCCGGCCAGACCCGTGCCGTGATCGTCGCGACGGCCACCTCGGTCTTCGGCCTCGGCGGCCTCGCGATCACGCTCTCCAAGCTCCTCTGAGTCTCGCCGGCGCGGGCCGCGCCGCGCCGGCGACCGTGAGACCGTGAGCACCGTGAGCACCCGGGCCACCGTGGGCACCTGGTCCCGGGATGCCGGGAGGAACTGCTCACGGTGGGGGTGGTGCTCACGGTCGCCGGGGTCAGACCGCGGCGCCGTAGCCGGCGCCGGGGAGGCCACGCACGACCGCCTCGGCCCCGGACCGCCCCACTGCGACGGCCTCCTCGTCGCCCACGAGCTCGCCGAGCGCCGCCACCGCCTCGCCGTACGGGCCGTAGGTCGTCGTGCCCTGCCAGGACATGAGGTGCGCCCACGGCCGGAGGCAGTCGAGCACCGGACCCGCGTGCTCACCCGCCCCGAGCGTGATGACCGCGCGGGCGAGGGTCAGCAGTGCGGCCCCGCGCGCGAAGTCCTCGGGGAGCACATCGAGGTCGTCGACCAGCTCGGCCACGAGCCGGCGGGCGTCGTCGGGCCGCTCGCCGGCGAACACGTACGCGGCGGCGGCGCGCCAGGCCGGGAGCGCCGCCGGGTCGGCGACGAAGCCCTCCAACACGGGAGCGAGCTCGCCGAGCCGGCCCTGCAGGCGCCGGAGCTCCAGCAGCTGGGCGGCCCAGGTCGCGACCGCGCGGCTGGCGGCGACCGTGGTGCCGATCTCGAGCGCCGCCTGCGCCGCCTCCTCCGCCGCGTCGAGGTCGCCGGCGACCTGGCGGAGCGCGGCGTCCTGGTAGGTGAGCGCCCAGCGTCGGCCCGCGTCGGCGACCCGCGGGGCGAGCTCGCTCATGGCCGCGTGGGCCGCCACCATCGCCCCGTGATCGCCGCGCTGCAGCGCACACGAGAACGTGAGGTGTCCGGCCTCGAACGCGGCGGCCGGGTCGCCGATGCGCTCCGCCGCGGCAGCCAGCCGCTCCGCCGACCGGGACCGCAGCTCCAGGTCGTCCGGGAGCCCGAGACCCAGGTAGGCGTACGGGAGCACCTCGACGAGCACCGCCGGATCGTCGAGCCGGGCGGTCTCGAGCTCGTCGAGGGCCGCACGGAAGTGGCTCCGGCACTCCTGCGCGTCGACCATCGAGTGGGTGAGCGACGCCGAGGCGTGCAGCATCGCCCGTCCGGCCGGGTCGGTCTCGAGCGCCAGGGCCCGGTCGGCGAGCTCGACCGCGCGACGCTGCTCCGCGCCGGCCTGACAGCAGGCGCCGAGCCGGAGCGTGGACAGGAGCGCCCGTCGCCGCAGTGGCGGGTCGTCGAGCGCCAGCGCCTGCTCGGACGCGGCGAGCAGGTCACCGGCGTGGTCGGGCGCGCCGGCGAGCCGACGGGCCTCGGCGGCCTCGACCGCGAGCGCCACGCGCAACCGGGCCACGCCGGCGGGCTCGCCGGCGAGCGCGTCCCGGCCGCGTTCGGCCCAGATGACCGCCTCGTCGAACGCCTGGAGCCGGATCGCCTCCTGGGCCGCCCGGAGCGCGGCCGTCGCGGCACCGAGGGGGTCGACCTCGGCCGCGTGCAGGCGGTGTGCAGCGACGATGCCCGCCGGCGCGCCCTGCTCGTCGAGGACCGCGGCGACGACGAGCTCGAGCTCGACCCGGCGTCCGGGCGGGACGAGCTCGAGCGTCGTGCTGTGCAGGAGCGCGTGCCGGAACTGCCAGCGGTCGCCGTCGCGGACGACGATCCCGCGTTCGGCTGCCGCGGCGAGCGCCGTCGGGTCGGCGCCGAGTCGCAGCACGGTCGCGTCGTCGGCGCGGTCGCCGAGCACGGCGAGCACGTCGAGGGTCCGGCGTGTCCGCAGGTCGAGCTCCAGGAGCCGATGCCCGATCACCTGCCGGAGCTGGTGGGGGACCGGCAGCGTCGCGGGGACGGAGATGCCGCCGGGGCCGCGCCGGATCGCGCCCGAACGGTCGAGCTCGCGGACCAGCTCGATGGCGAACAGCGGGTTCCCGCCCGTGACCTCGCCGGTCCACCGTGCCAACGGAGCCACCTGCCCCCGTCGGCGCAGGAGCCGGCCGACGAGCTCCTCGAGCTCGGGCGCTTCGAGGCCACCGAGCGGGACCTCGCGGGCGCCGGCGACCGACGCCGACGGGAGGTCGTCGAGGTCGCGGGCGACGGCCAGCACGCGCAGCTCCGGCAGCTCGGCGCGGAGACGGTCGAGGACCCGCCACGTCGTGGGACCGGCGTGCTCGGCGTCCTCGACGACCAGCGTGGCCGGCTGGTCCGCGAGCGCGCGGACGACGGCGTCGGTGACGTCCGCCGCGAGCCCCATCGGGGCGGGGCGCGGTGTCGACCCGGCCCCGCCGATCAGCCGCGCCGCCGCGGCCCCCGCCGGCGGGTCGAGCCGACGCACGCGGGGGTCGAGCGCGGTGAGGAGCTCCTCGAGCGGTTGCAGCGCGGTCCACGGGCTCTCGCGGCAGTGGATGCGCAACGTCAGGGCCCCGTCACGGGCATCCGCCACGCCGGCGGCGACCGTGCTCTTGCCGATGCCGGCCTCGCCGGTCAGCACCACGAACCTGGCGGCGTCGAGGGCGGCGCTGAGTTCGTGCGCGACCGCCGGGCGGGGGACCGGGTCGCCGGCGACCGGCGCCGGCGGGGTGGCCGTGGCGACCGGACGATCGTCGATCACGGCACGGTGGGCCGCCGTCAGGGTCACGCCCGGCTCGATCCCGAGGTCGCCGAGCAGCCGCGTCCGCACCTCCTGGTACGCCTCGAGCGCCTCCGCCCGCCGGCCGGCAGCCTGGAGCGCGGCGAGCAGGTGCGCCCACCGACCCTCGTGGTGGGGCCGCTGGTCGACGAGGGCGCGCCAGGCGCGGACCCCCTCGTCGTGGCGTCCCAGCTGGCTCAGCGCCTCGGCCAGGGTCTCGTCGAGCAGGTCCCGGAGCTCCCCGAGCCGGCGTCGTGCGGCCCGTGCAGCGTCGGGAGCGAGGTCCGCGAACGGCTCGCCCCGGAACAGCGCCCGCGCCCGCTCGGCGGCGGAGAGCATCGCGGCCACGTCCCCGCGCTCCCGGCACTCGTCGATGGTCGCGAGCATCCGGAGCAGCTCGTCCACGTCGGTGCGGACCTCGGGACCGAGCTGGTAGCGCGTGCCGTTCCAGAGGACCGCCGCATCGCCCAGCCGCCGGCGTGCGCGGGCGACGAGGTTCTGGAGCGACGCCCGCGCCGTCGCCGGTGGGCCCTCGGGCCACACGAGCGACTCGAGCAGGTCGACGCCGGCTCCGTCGCGTCCGGCCGCGACGAGCCCGGCCAGGAGCCGGGCGAGGAGCCGGCTCGGTGCCTCCGACCCGGCGAGCACGGTCGGTCCGAGGACGCCGACATCTCCCCCGCTGGCGCTCACCCGGACCCTCCCTCTCCGCCGCCACGCTAGACCGCCGCGTCGGCGGGTTCCCAGGGTTCGCCCGGACGCGCTCGATGACCTCCGGGGCGAGCGGTTACCGTTCGCGCCGACCGGAGGGGGGAGTGGGCGTGGAGGTGTGGCTGACCGTCGCGGTCCTGGTCGCGTTGTTCGCGACGCTGGTCCTCGAGAAGGCCTCGCCGGCCGCCACGGTGCTCGGCGCGGTCGTCGCGCTGGTGCTCCTCGGTGTGCTGAGCCCGGAGGACGCCTTCCTCGGGTTCGCCAACCCCGCGACCGTCACCGTCGCCGGCCTGTTCGTCCTCGCCCGCGCGGTCCAGGACCACGCCGGCGTCGAGCGGCTCCTCGCCCGGCTGCTCGGCGACGGCGTCCGGGTCCGGCGCTCGCTCGTCCGGCTGGTCGGGCCGGTCGCCGGCGCGTCGGCGGTGATCGCCAACACCCCGCTGGTCGCCGCCGCCGCGCCGATGGTCCGCGAGTGGGCCGACCGTCGCGGTGTCGCGCCGTCCCGCTACCTGATGCCGGTGTCGTTCGCGGCGATCCTCGGCGGCACGATCACCACCATCGGCACCTCGGTCACCCTGCTCGTCTCGGGCCTGGTCGCGCGCGCGACCGGCGAGCCGCTGGGTCTGCTCGAGATCACCCCGGTCGGCCTGCCGGTCGCGCTCGTGGGTGGCGCCGTGCTGGTCGCGTTCGGCCCTCGTCTGCTGCCGGACCGGCGCCCGGTCGAGCAGCGTGAGGGCACCAACGAGCGGGACTACAGCTTCCACCTGCGGGTCGAGCCGGGCGGGCCGCTCGACGGCCGCACCGTGGCGGAGGCGGGCCTGCGGGACCTCGACGAGGCGTTCCTCGCCCACATCGACCGGGGCACCCACGCGATCGCGCCGGTGGGCCCGGACGACGTCCTCGGAGGTGGCGACGACCTGCTGTTCGTGGGTCGCGGGTCCGCGGCCAAGACCCTCGTCCAGCGTCCGGGGCTCAAGCACTCCGAGGAGCACCAGGTCGCCCACCTCGCCGAGCACCAGGAGGGCCTGTTCGAGGCGGTGCTGGGCCGTGGCAGCGCGCTGGCCGGCCGGACGCTCAAGGACACGAGCTTCCGGGGGCGCTACGACGCCGCGGTCCTCGCCATCCACCGCGACGGTGAACGCGTCGAGGGCAAGCTCGGCACCGTGACCCTCCACCCCGGCGACACGCTGCTGGTCCAGGCCGACCGCCAGTTCGCGACCCGGTGGCGCGACCGCGGCGACTTCGCGGTGGTCGCGCGACTCGACGACGACGCCTCCGCCCCGTCCCCCCGGCGCCCGTTCGTGCTGGCGGTCGTCGCCGCGATGGTCGCCGCAGCCGCGACGGGGCTCGTCCCGATCGTGACGGCGGTGCTGGGGGCGTGTGCGCTGCTCGTCGCGACCCGGACGGTCACCTTCGCCGAGGCACGGGACGGCATCGACCTCGACGTGATGCTGGTGATCGGTGGCGCCATCGGGCTGGGCGCGGCGGTGGAGACCTCGGGGCTGGCGGGGCACGTCGCCGGCGCGATCGCGTCGGTCGCCGACGCCGCCGGCGCGTTCGGCGCGCTCGCCGCCGTCCTCGTCGGGACGCTCGTGCTGACCGAGCTCGTCACCAACGCCGCCGCGGCCGCGCTGATGGTCCCGATCGCGCTCGACGTCGCCGGTCGGGTCGGCGGCGACCCGCGCGGGTACGCGATCGCCGTGGCGCTCGCCGCGTCGAGCAGCTACCTGACCCCCATCGGCTACCAGACGAACACCATCGTCTACGGCCTCGGTGGGTACCGCTTCACCGACTACGTCCGGGTCGGCCTCCCGATCACGCTGAGCGTCCTCGCGACCGCCCTGCTGGTCATCCCCGCCGTGTGGACCATCGGCTGACCCCTGCGGGTGGGTACCTCCCCGCCCGCGGTGAAGGGGTACCGTTCGTCTGTCGGGCCCGAGATGACCGGAGTGCGCGGGTCCCATCCACCGACGGGGGTGCAGACACGTGACGACGCTGGGTGACCTCGCCCGTCAGATGGACCGGGCGGTCTTCGTGGGCCGGGAGCAGCAGCTCTCGTGGTTCGAGCGTTGGCTCGACGGCGCCCACCCCCACGTCGCGGTCGTCAACGTGGTCGGACACGGTGGCGTCGGCAAGACCGCGATGGTGCACCGGTTCCTGGACGTCGTGCACGACCGGGGGCTGCCGTCCCGCCACGTCGACGGACGGTCCGTCGACCCCGGTCCGATGGGGTTCGTCCGCGCGCTCGGCTGTGAGGACATCGACTCGGCGGTCGCGGCCATCGACGAGCTCGGAGGAGTGCTCCTCTGCGACCGCGTCGGGGTCGCGCCGCGGGCGTTCGCCCCGCTGTGGGACGCGATCCTGCCGCGCCTGTCGGTGCCGGTCCGGGTGGTGGTGGCGAGCCGCCGGGAGGTCCCCGTCTGCCACGGCGGTCACCCGCTGCGCCGGGCGTGCCACCGGATGGACCTCACCTCCTTCAACCGGGCCGAGGTCCGCGACTACCTGGTGGCGCGCGGCCTCGACGAGGGGCTGACGGCGCAGGTGTGGGAGGTCACGAGGGGCAACCCGCTCGCGACGTCGATCGCCGTCGACGTGCTCGAGCGAGGGACGGCGCCGCAGCTCGAGGCGACCTCCGAGTGGCGCCGCGCGCTGCCTGGCCTCACCGAGCGGCTGCTCGCCGACCTCGACGGTCCGCAGCGCGAGCTGGTCGAGGCGGCGGCGGTCGTCCGGCAGTTCGACGGCGACCTCCTGAGCGCGCTGGTCGACCGCGACGTGCCGGCCGCCGAGGTGGAGATGATGGCCCGGTTCGGGATGGTGCGGGTGGCGGACCGCGGGCTCGGCCTCCACGACGACGTGCGTGACCTCGTCCGCGAGGACCTGCGACGCCGGCGTCCCGAGCACGTCACGAGGCTGCGGTCCCGGGCGCTGCGTCACTACCAGCGCCGGATGGCGGCCGCGGCGAGCCGCGCCGAGCGGGAGTGGCTCGTCCACGAACGTCTCTACCTGTGGGAGCACGACGTCGTCCGCACGACCCTGTTCCCCGCCGAAGGGGCGGACGACACGCTCGTCGTCGAGCGCGCCCGACCGGAGGATGCTCCGGCGATCGAGGCGCTGTGGCGGCGGTACGGCGCGGCCGTGAACCCCGTCCAGGGGGGAGCGCCCGTGGACGACGTGTCGCTCGACGAGGTCGCCACCCTGCTCGGCGACGGATCCGGGTCGTTCATGGTCGTGCGCGCCGCCGACGAGACGGTCCTCGCCTGCGGCCTCGAGGTGCCGATCGCCGAGGACACCGTCGCGGTGACGCCGCAGGTCGCCCGTCCCGGTGTGCAGGCGCTGCGGACCGCCGGCTACCGCCTCCCGGCGTCCGCCGACGGGAGCCCGATCCGCTACCTCGGCCCGATCGTCGCCGCCCCCGACGACATCGCCTCGCAGAGCCGGCTGGCGCGGTGGGCGATCGGCAGCTGGGCCCACGGCGGCGTGATCCTCGTCGCCACCCGCATGCCCGGCTACGCCGCCCTCATGGGCGCGCTCGGCTTCGTCCCGGTCGGCGGCGTCGAGGCCGCGGCGGACGACCCGAGCGTGCGGCTGTCCATGCTCGACCTCGACGACAGCGACGTCGAGGACTGGATACGCCGGGTCACGGCGCTGGCGCAGCCGACGCCGGCGACGGTGACGCCCCGGCCGACGGTCGAGATCCAGCTGCTCGGCGGCTTCGCGGTCCGCCGCGACGGTCGCGACGCCACGCCGAGCGGACAGGCGGCGCAGGCGCTCAAGCACGTCGTGGTGGCCGGCGGGTCGCTGCACGTCGAGGAGCTCGTAGGTCGGCTGTGGCCGGATACCTCCGCGGCGACCGGCCGCACCCGGCTGCGCAACGTCCTGTCGCGGCTGCGTGACAGCTCCGGCGACGTGCTCGTGCGTGAAGGCGACACGCTGCGGCTCGGTGAGGGTGTGGCCGTGGACGCCGACCGGTTCGCCGACGAGGTGCTGCACTCGACCGCGCTGGTCCGCGATGAACCCGAGCGGGCCCGTGCGATGGCGGAGGCCGCGCTCGCGAGGTGGCAGGGGGAGCTCCTCCCGGCCGACCTGTACGTCGAGGCGTTCGCCGGCCGGCGGGAACGGCTCCGGCGGCTCTGCATCACCGCCTACGACGTGGTCGCGGCGGCCGCCCGTCACACCTCCGACGTCGACGCCGCGGTGGTCGCCCTCGAGCACGCCATCGAGCTCGACCCGCTCGACGAGTCGCGGTACGTCCGCGCTGCCTCGGTTCTCCTGACGGCGAAGCGGCGCGGGGCGGCACACGCCATGCTCCGGCGCGCCCGCGTGGCGGTCGAGCAGCTCGGGGTCCCGCCGTCGCCGCGGCTCCTCGAGCTCGAGGACGAGCTCCGGCGGTAGCCGCCGCGCGGCCGCGGCCGGCCCCTCCGGTCAACACGAGAACCACCCGACCGGGCCATGCCCGGATGGCCCGGGGTGGTACGCGGTTGGGACGGTGGTGGGACGGTCGGTCGTCATCATCGCCCGATGACCGTGTCCTTCGTGCTGCGCCTGGTGCCCGGCCTCCCGTTCGGCGAGATCGCCGGCGAGGTCGAGGACGTGCTGTCCGGGGAGTCCACGGTCGTGCAGGACCTCGGTGAGCTCCGCGAGTTCCTCGCGCGGGTCCTCGCCGAGCGGCACGAGCTCCGACCGGAGCCGACGTGACCGCCGCAGCCGGCTGAACGGGGGTCGGCGGGGCCGGACGTGAACCTGCGTCCGGCCCCGCCGCAGCCGGTCTCGATCCTCTGACATCCCTGGTCAGACGGCCGGGACAGGACTAGCGTCGGCCCGTTGGGACACGCGCCGGTTGGGGACTGGCTCACGACTAGGGAGAGACCGATGCGAACGTGGAGGACAGGAGCGGGCGTGGTCGCCGCGCTCATCGGGCCCATCGCGATGATGGCGCCCACGGCAGCAGGTGCACAGACGGCCGACCCGCCGAGGCTCGAGGTGCTCGCCGAGGGGCTCGACAGCCCACGTGGCGTGGCCGTCGCCGAGGACGGCACGGTCTACGTCGTCGAGTCGGGGACCGGCGGCGACGACTACTGCGAGACCCAGACCAACCCCGAGACGGGCGAGGAGTCCGAGAGTGTGCTTCGGGACGAGCTCCGGGGTCACGAAGGTGGCGCCCGACGGGACGGTCACCCGTAACTACGTGTCCGGGCTCGTGTCCGGCGCCCAGGACGGTGAGGCCGGCGGTGCCTCCGACGTGGCCATCGCCGCCGACGGCTCGCTCTACATCAGCGTCGGGCTCGGCGCCAACCAGGAGCTGCGCGACGGCGTGGCGAGCAAGTGGGCTCCCGCCGCGATGTTCGGCACCGTCCAGCACTTCGCCGACGGCAAGCTCACGACCGTCTTCGACGTGACCGCGTGGGAGGCCGAGAACGACCCGAGCGAGGGTCAGCCCAGCACCCAGGGTGAGGAGGGCGAGAACAGCAACGACTCCAACCCGAACGGCATCCTGGTGAAGGACGGGATGGTCTACGTCGCCGACGCCGGCGGCAACTTCGTCCTCCGCATCGACCCGGCGACGAAGGCCGCCACCCTCGTGGCGTTCCTGCCCGACCGGATGGCCGAGCTCCCACCGTTCTTCGGCGCGCCTCCCGGCACCGAGGTCCCGATGCAGGCCGTGCCGACCTCACTGGCCCTCGACCCTGACGGCAACGTCGCCATCGGTCAGCTCACGGGCTTCCCGTTCCCGATCGGTGGCGCCAACGTCCACCGCGTCGACGGTGACACCAGCCCGGCGGTCGTCGCCGAGGGCTTCACCAACATCATGGATCTCGGCTACCGCGACGGTGAGCTGTTCGCGCTCGAGATCGCGCACCACTCCCTGCTCGCCCCCGAGGACGGTGGCGCCCTGGTGCGGGTCCGCGCCGACGGCTCGCGGATCGCGCTGCTGCGCGACACGCTGATGTTCCCGGGCGGCATGGCGGTCGGTCCCGACGGGATGGTCTACATCACCAACGGTGGGGTCTTCCCGGGTGGCGGCACGCTCCTCCGGTTCGACCCGTCACAGGCGGCCGACCCGGCGACCCAGATGGCCTGCCCTCCGGATGACGTGCCGGGAGCGGGGCTGTCCGACATCGCCGACACGACCCACGAGGAGAACATCGTCTGCGCCGCCTGGTGGGGACTGTTCACGGGAGGCTCGGACGGCACGTTCCAGCCGGCCGCCTCGATCTCGCGCGGGCAGTTCGCGAGCGTCGTGGCACGGCTCGTCGAGGCGTCGGGTGGTGAGCTCGACTCGTCGCAGGACGCCTTCGACGACGACGACGGCACGACCCACGAGACCGCCATCAACGGCCTCGCGGCGGCGGGCATCGTCGGTGGCTTCGCCGACGGGACGTTCCGGTCCGGTGATCCCGGTGACGCGGGCCCAGGCGGCCAGCATCATCGTGGCGGCCCACGAGTACGTCAGCGAGACGATCTTCGACGACAGCGGCGACGACTTCGCCGACGACGACGACTCGCCGCACGAGGCGAACATCCAGGGCGTGCACAACGCCGGCTGGATGAACGGGGTGTCCGACACCGCGTTCGCCCCGAACGGGAACATCACGCGGGGCCAGGTGGCCTCGCTGGTGGCGCGCGTGGCGAGCACCCACGTCGCCGAGGGTCTGATGTCGATGCCGAGCTGACCCGGTCCGAGCGAGGTCCCGCCCGCCGATCCTGGCGGGCGGGACCTCCTCCCTCACCTCACCTCACCTCACCCACACGTACCGGTAGAGCCGGAGGTCCGATGGTCGCGATGGCACGCCAGACGAGGAGCGTCCGCCCCGCGCGGGGCCTGCTCCTCCCCGCCCTCGTCCTCGCGGCCCTGTCGCTGCCGGCGTCGGCGGCCAGCGCCGCGAGTCCCACGGTCATCGCGGGGCCGGGCGGGGCGCTGCGGTTCAGTCCGTCGACCGTCACGATCGAGGCCGGCGACACCGTCGTCTGGCGCAACGACTCCGGGTCCCACAACGTCGCCGGCGACGGGTTCACCTCCGGCCCGCCGAGCGGTGCTGCGTGGACCTACTCCCACACGTTCCCGGAGCCCGGGACCTACGCCTACCTCTGCCAGGTGCACTACCAGATGAAGGGCACGGTCACCGTCACGGCGGCCAGCACCCCCGCGCCGGAACCCGAGCCCGAACCCGAACCGACCACGCCGGCGCCGACCTCGACGCCCGCGCCGCCGCCCCCATCGCCGACCGCGGCCCCGGCGACCGCCACCCCGGCGCCGGCGAGCACGCCCACCGCGACGGCCCCGACCAACCGACCACCACACCGACCACCAGCCCACCGGCGACCCGCGCGCCGGCCGACGCCGGCGCGGGGGCCACGAGCGACCCCACGCCGGACGCCGGCCCGACGCCGGCGGCCGCGCCGAGCACCACCTCGTCGGAGGCCGACCCGTCCCCGTCGGCCGACCCCGAACCGACCGGGTCGTCCACGCCCGATGCTCCGACGACGGCGGACGCGCCGGCCTCGCCATCGGCCTCGCCGCTCGCGGCGCCGGTTCCGACCACCGCCTCCGGTGGAGGGAGCACGCTCCTGTGGTGGGGGCTCCTCGTGGTGCTCGCCGGCGCCGGCGGGTTCGCGTGGCGGCGGCGCCGGGCGGCGTGATCCGGACCGGGCGGAGCGGTGGCCACGGGACCGGGAGCGGCCGACCGCGAGCAGCCTGAGGCGCCGGGTAGGGTCCCGCGGGATGATCCCCGACGCCCTCCCCGCCGACGCCGACACCGTGCTGCTGGATGTCGGCGGTGTGCTGTTCGTGGACCCCTGGGAGACGGTGCTCCTCACGACCGACGTCGGGCTCGTGACCCGCTACGGCCTGGACCGCCGCGACGCCGAGACGGCCGCGCGCGCGCTGTGGCCGGAGTTCGCCACCCGCGAGGCGACCGAGGCCGAGTACTGGGAGCGGCTGGGCCAGCGATTGGGGGTGCGGTTCGACCCGGCCATCGTCGAGGACGTGGCGGCGGCGCTGCTGTGCCCGCTCCCGACCGCCGGCGAGGTGCTGGCGCTGGTGGAGGACCGGCGCGCCGGCGTCATCACCGACAACACCGCGTTCTGGTACCCCCGCCAGCGCGACGCGCTCGGCCTCGACCGCATCATCGACCCCGAGCTCGAGTTCGTGTCGTTCCGCGCCGGCGTGCGCAAGCGCGACCGGCCTGGCCTGTTCGACGTCGCCGCCGAACGCTGTGACCCGGCGCGGACCGTGGTGATCGATGACCGCTGGCGCAACCTCGACCGCGCGTCGGCGCTGGGCTTCCACGTCCGGGAGGTGGATGCGCGTGGATCGTGAGCCGCTCCTCGACGTGCTGATGGAGGAGTACCGCACCCTCCGTCAGGAGAGCCTCGACACGCTCGGCCACCGGTTGACGGTCGTGAGCTTCACGTTCGCCGCGCTCTCGGTCGTGGTCGCGGGGATGCTGACCGCGACCGAGCTCCCCGCGTGGATCGTGGGGGCCGTGGGCGTGGTGTTCGTCCCTCAGGCCGCGAAGGCGGGCCTGTTCATCTGGCTCGGGGAGTACCAGCGCAGCCAACGCGCCGGGCGCCACCTCGCCGAGCTCGAGCGCCGCGTCAACGCGCTGCTCGACGTCGACGGCAGCGCGGGCCTCTGCTGGGAGTCGGCGCTCACCTCCCGCGGCCGGCACATGTCGACCCCGTACATCGCGACCATCGCGTTCACGCTCGGCGCCGGCTGGGCCGGCGTGGCGCTCGGCCTCACCTTCCTGTGGCGGAGCCTCGGGTCGGCGTGGCCCGCTCCGTGGCCCGCCGTCGTGCTCGGGGTCGTCGCGATCCTGCTGACCACCTGGGAGGCGCTGGTCGTACGCCGGTTCGTCTCGGAGTGGCGTGACGCGCGCGAGCGTCCCGAGCCACCCGAAGGGTGACGCCGCTCGCCGCGGCCGCCACCGAACAGGACGGACGCGGTGGGCACGCTCACCATCACCATCACCCTCACCGACCGACGGACCCCAGGTGACGACGTCGCTGCCACCTCGCGTCGGGGCTTCGTCCTGGTCGATGCGTTGACGGTCCAGCCCGGGATACCGGGGCAGACCGTCAACGCAACCGAGCCCGGCCGGCGCGGGTCAGGCGACGTCGAAGCCGGTCGCCTGCGCCTCCTCGACCACGATCGTCTCCCACTCGGGGTGACCGAGCGCGATCGACGCCTGGCGCAGCGCCGCGACCGCGTCGGCGAAGGTGGCCGTGGTGGTGAGCAACTCTGGTGGGTGAGCACGAGCAGGATCGAGCGGTCGCTCTTCAGCTGCGCGACGTCGGCCGGGCGAGACCTTCGGTCGCGACCTCCTCGTCGGTCACGAGCCGGTCACGGATGCGCCAGAGGTAGGCCGAACGCACCTCGCCGTCGGCGTGGACCTCGCCCTCGCGGTCCTCGGGCCAGTGCTCGGTGCCGTCGAGGCGCCGGAGGCACGGCGGGTTCCGGACGAGTAGCTGACGGCGTCCCAGTCGGCCGCGCAGGCGTCCTGGAAGCCGCCGAAGAGGTCACGCGCTAGAAGCTGCCGGCGAGGAAGTCGCCGAACGCCTCGCCCATCGCGCCGCCCTCGTCGGCTCGCCGCCCGGACCTGCGCGTCCTCCACCGGTGGCCGTACTGGTGGACGATCAGCTCGGCGTCCTGACCGTCGTCGACACCGCCGCGGCAAGGCGCCATCAGGTCGCCGCGGGGAGATAGAAGCTGTCGTCGTAGCCGGCGACGGGGAGGGCGCTAGACGTCCGGCGGCTCGGCGTTGACGTCGGTGAGCCCGAGCGTGTCCTGGAAGTAGCGCTGGACCCGGTCGAGGTGGGCGTAGGCCATCGTGGCCTCGAACCGGGGGTCGTTGCGGGTGAACGAGAAGTCGACGGTGGGCGGCAACGGCGCCGGCGCCTGCACGCTCACCCACGGGCCGACGAGCCGGCCGGCGGCGAGCTCGGGGACGCTCACGTCGCGGATCGGCAGGGCCACGAGCGCGGCGGTGAGCTTCGCGTCGTTGAGGTCGGTGTCGACGCCGGCCTGGTCGACGCCCGGCTCGCGCAGCGTGTTGTCGCGCAGGCCCACGACCGGGTTCGGGTCGAACACGCTCGCGGTGCCGTCCTCGTAGCGGCGCGGGTCGCGGGTCGCGACGACCTCGCCGGTCGCTGACGCGACGTCGACCTCGGCCACGGTCGCGCTCGTGAGGTCGAAGACGGTCACCCGCTGGACGTCCACGAGGCGACCGTCGGCGGGCGCCAGCAGGCGCTCGCTCGTGACCCGGTCCGCGCCGGCCAGCCCCAGCGACGCGAGCGCGACGGTCCGGGCCGCTGCCGCGTCGATCGCCGCCGCGGTGGACGTGCCGGCGAGCGTCGACGGGCGTGCCTCGACGGTCCAGCCGCGACCGTCGACGAGGTGGACCGCCGCTGAGGTGCCGGCGACCGGCACGCCGCCGCGGACCTCACGGCCCCGGACGTGGACGCCGATGTTGGAGGTCCGCACGGTCTCGAACCGGAACGCGCCGGCGTCGACGCCGAGGTCGCCGGCGTGGGCGTCCAGCACGGCCGCGGCGACCGTCAGCGGGTCGCCCGCGGGCGCGGCACCGAGGTCGCCGCGGAGGACACCTCCCGGCGCGGCAGCGGGTGTCGACACCGAGGTGGTCGTCCCGGGCGCAGCGACGGGGGTCGCTGCGACGAGGGTCGACGCGGACAGGACGAGGGCGAGGGTGATGGTCTTCATGTCCCGAGCGGTTCGCCGCAGCCGGCCGGCGTCCCTCCCGACCCGACCGGTTCCGGCGCCGGCCGCACACCCTCGGGTTCCGGACGCGGCCTCCACGGCCGTGCCAGGGGGAGTCAACACCCAGAACCATCCGGATGGGTCATGGCGGTCTAGCCCGGGTTGGTACGCGGTTGGGACGCCGGAGGGACGGGCCAACCGCACGATGCGGACCCCGAACCGGGAGTCTGCTGTGCCCGGTCTCGACCGTGGAGAACCGATGACCCGCGACGTCAGCCCCAACCGGACCCGCCGGTCCCGTGCCGCCGAACTCCTCGCCGCGCTCCTCGCCCTGGGGCTCACCGCCTCCAGCACGGCGGGAGCGACGGAGGCCTTCACCGGGGAGGGCTCCGGCGGGGCGGGCCCCGCCGAGGTCGTGGCGGAGTCCGATCGGCTGGCCTGGGACCGAGTCAGTGAGGGCGAGGGTGGCATCCAGGCGACAGACTGGTCGGAACACGCCCGCGTTGACGGCACGGGCACCCGCGTCGTGTTCTCGAGCTTCGCGACCGAGCTGGGCGTCGCGGGGTCCACGCCCACCATCTTCCTCGCGGAGCGCACCGGGGGAGGCTGGAGCGTCCCGCGTGCCGTCGACGACGCGCCAGACCTGGACGTCTTCCACGGGATGTACCCCGACATCGACAGCGCCGGCGACACCATCGCGTACGCCGCTGCCGATCCGTCGGCGACGGAGCAGTACACCGGTGACGTGGTGGTCGTCCGGGACCCGGGCTCCTCAGGTGGGCGCGCGGGCCCGGCGGTGGGGGGCGCGATCGAGGCGCTCGACCTCGACGACAGCGGCGGCGTCGCGGTGATGGTCACCTCGATGGACACGTTCGACACGCAGGCGAAGTACGTGACGGGGACCGGCGTGGTCCGCGACCTCGGTGCGCCGCTCGACGTCTACCGCCCGGCGCCGGCACCTGCGAGCCCGGACGGGTCGCGCGTCGCCTACGTCCAGTTCGAGCCGACCAGTGACGCCGGGACGGACCCGGAGACCGGGACCTGGTGGCTGGACGTCCACGACGTCGCGGCCAACACGAGCCGTCACCTGGCCAGCATCGGTGAGGGCCTGCCGTCGTACGCCCGGATCGGCACCTTCGACTGGACGGCTGACGGGCGGGTGGCGTTCAGCAGGCTCCACCAGACGGCTGCCCCCGACCTGGTGCTGGTGGACGCGACCCAGGCTCCCCCGACCGAGGAGGTGATCGCGCTCGCCGGGACCCAGGCGGAGGGCCTCGCCTTCGTGCCCGGCCCGTCGGACGTCAGGACCAGCCACGACGGTCTGCGCATCGCGTTCAACGCGACCTTCGCGACCTCGCCCGGCATCGACACCGAACGGGTCTACCTCCACGACGTGTCGGCTGGCGAGACGCGCCTCCTCACCCATGCCCCCGACGGCGCGCCCGCCACCGACCCGGGCGCGTCCGCCCCCACCGACGGCTCCACCTGGGTCGTCGAGACGATCGCGGACCTGAGCGCCGATGGCAGCACGGTCGTCGTCGCCAGTGACCTCTCGACGCTGATCCCGGGCGACACGAACGGCGATCGTGATGTCTTCGCCGCCGAGCTCGGTGCGGCGCGCGACTACGCCTGGGCTCCCGGTGACCGCCTGTCGCTGGTCGAGGCCACCGAGACGACCCTGGAGGTCGCGTGGCCCCCGGCGGATGGAGCGGTCGCCTACCACGTCGAGGTCGACGGCGCCGCGCGGGCCCCCACGACCGAGACCTCGGTGACCTTGACGGGCCTGGCCCCGGGGACCACGTACCGGATCGAGGTCAGCGCCGAGCGGACGGGGGGCGTCGCCCCCGGCACGCTGGTGGGTTCGTTCACGACCCCGGCCGATCGCGACCCCGTCGTGACGCGTAGCCATGTCAGTCGATCATCGGTCGGCGCGCCCCTCGTGCCCGGTGAGTCGCTCGACCTCGAGGTCTGGGCTGATCCCGGTTCGACCGTGACCATGACCGTGCAGGGCACGTCGTGGTGGCAGGACGGCACGGTCCTGGGCGCCCCTCGTGCGGTGGAGCGCGAGGTCGCACTCCCGCGTGTGCTTCGAGGGTGCGGGAGTGTACGAGGCCGCCCTGCCGGTACCTGCCGACTGGGCGAGCTACACGGGGGCGACCGCGACCGTCGTCGGCCCCCTCGAAGGCACGGTCGAGGCGCCGGCGGACGGTCTCCCCGCCACGCCCGTCGAGGCGGAGCTCGACGGCCGCGGTCGAGGGGCATGTGGTCGAGCTGACCTGGCCCTCCGGCGCGGCGACGGGTGCCACCTCGGCCGTCGTCCAGCGGCGCACCGGCACGGCCGAGTTCGCCGACGTGGAGGTCTTGGAAGCGGCCGCCACGACGACCGCGACACGACGGCCGCCGCCGGGACCCGGTACGACTACCGCGTCGTCCTCGGCGATGCCACGACCGGTCGTGCGCCGTGGACCCGCATCGCGGCGGTGACGACCCCGTCGCTGTGGATCGACGCCGCCGAGGTGACGCGCGCCGGCACCGACCCGCTCCTGTCCGTAGGCGAACGGCTCACGATCACCACGAACGGCTCCTCCGGCCGCACGGTCGCCGCCGAGATCACCGGGCTCACCTGGGATGACGGAAGCGGCGGCACGGCGGACACCGAGCAGCCCTACCACGGGACCATCGACCTCGCTGAGGGGCCGGCCGGGGCCTACACGGGCACCTTCACCATCCCCGCGGCGTTCGTCCGCGTGACCGACGTGACCCTCTCCATCACGGATGGATCACGACCGCCGACGCCGCTCCCTGGCGGGGGTCGCTGCCGAGCGTCGCCGCCACCCTGGTCGTGGACATCGCCGACCGCGGCTACCTCGACGGGGCCTCGTTGACGACCTGGTCGGGCCGGGGCCAGATCGTGCACCCCGTCGACGGGCCCGGCGAGGTCGTCCTGACCGGCCAGTCGCCCGCCTGGACCGTCAGCGCGAACCTCCACGATACCGATGGTCGCTCCCTGGCCTCGGGCAGCACGCGCTTGCGCTCCGGCCTCACGAGCCGTATCGAGCTCACCCCGCGGGAGGTCCGCACGCTGACGGTCGAGCTGCGTGACCCCGACGGGGTGCTGACCCCCGGGTACGTGACCGCCGAGGACGCCGCCGGTACCTGGCTGGGAACGGGGTACGCGTCGAGCGGTCAGGCGACCATCGAGCTCGTCGACGTCACCGTCGACGAGGTCACCCTCCACGGCCGTCCGCGGTACCGCCAACCCCTCTGGACGCCGGTGACGGCCGAGGTCAGCCTCACCGGTCGGCAGACCGACGGCGGCACCCTCGCGTTCGGGCGCTACGAGCTCACGACGCTCTCCGGCACCGTGACGTTGGACGGGGCGCCGGCGGGCGGCCTGTCGGTGCAGGTGTCGCAGTCCGATCGCCGGCACTCGGCGTGGATCCGGACGGCGGAGGACGGTAGCTACACGCTCTCCGCCTACCCCGGGGAAGCCGTGGTGACGGTCAGCCGCAACTCCACCCGGAGCGCCGAGGCAGAGGTCGTGGTCCCGGCGGAGGGTCTGACCGACGTCGACCTCGCCATGACCTCACCCACGGCTTACCAGGTCGCGCCTCACCTGCTGACGCAGTACACCGGGCAGACCGAACCGACCGAGCAGAGCGTGGACTGGCCGGTGGCGTACCACTTCGGCCACCCCACCCTCAACACGTCCGCGGACTGGATCTCCTGGCGGGGCGACCCGACGGTGACGGTCGGGTACCCGGTGAGGACCTCGAGCTCTGCGCCGACGGACGCGAGGCGGCCTTGCCGAAGGGCTGCGCCACGGTCACCCTGCCGGCGGAGCCGCCGACGGAGCCGATCGACATCGACCTGATCCTCCGAGAGCCCGGCCGTCTCGCCGCTCACCTGGTCGCCGACGACGGCACCCCGGTGACGTCCTGGTACGTGAGCATCGGTGGCAACGGCTGGATGACCGCCTCCGGAGACACGGCGGAGGTGGCGATGGGTCTGCCCTCCACCGGCGACCTGGAGATCTACTTCCACGCGTACGCAGCGGACCGCCGGGCCTGGGTCGCCAGTCGGTCCGTGACGGTCGGCCCCGATGGCGTCGTCGACCTCGGTGAGGTCATCGTCCGCGCGCCCGCGTCGGCGTTCGCCACGGACCGGATGAAGGCGACCGCGCTCCGGACGTACGTCCCGATCGGGACGGCGGCGGCCCACCAGGCCACCGTGGCAGCCGTCGGGCCGGCCGGCGTCAGCGACGCTGCGCTCGTCGTGACGGTCCCCGGTGGCCTTCGACCGCCCATCGCCGGTGTCACGGTCGACGGCGACGTGGTAGAGGTCGAGGTGCTCGAGGAGGGGCGCTGGCAGGTGCCGCTCGGCGACATCGGTCCCCTCGAGTCCCGCACCGTGCGCTACCACGTGGACACGTCGGGGTTCGACCCCGGTACGAGCCTGGTCACGAGCGTCGAAGCCGTCGGCGCGCAGTTCGACGAGCCCGTCTCCACCTTCGTCGGCCGGACGCGCATCACGGTCGGCGGCGTCACACTGCAGGCGCCCGGCTCCACCGGTCAGCGCACCATCCCGGTCGAGGGCTACGCCCCCGCGGCCAGCGATGTCGAGATCCGTGAGGGTGAGACCGTCCTGGGGGTCGCCACCGCGAACGAGTTCGGCTCCTGGGGCACCACCGTGACCCTCCCCGACGCCGGGCTGACGAGCCGGCACGAGCTACGGCCGTGACCACGGTCGCCGACGACGAGCTCGCGTCGGCCCCCACGGTCGTCGAGTACGACGGCGCCACCGCCGAGATCACCCGCATCGCCGTGTCGCAGGTGGCACCCGACAACGAGGCCGAACACGGCCGTCGGATCGAGTTCGACCCTCGCGTCGGCGTGGCGCGGTTCCCGTTCGTCTGGGTCCCGCGGCGCGCGATGCGGGTCGAGGTGACCTTCGCGGATCCCGCCGCGGCGGCCGCGGTCTACGTCCACGTCGGTGAGGTGGAGCAGGCGGCCGTCCGGGAAGGGGACCTGTGGGTCGCCGAGCTCGAAGGCGGCGGCCAGGGTGACATCGCGGTCCAATACGTGCCCGTCGCTGCGCCGCGCACCCCGCGCCTCGGCGTCCCCGTCGAGGACGACGTCCGCAGCGCGGTGCCCTCCGCGATGAGCGACTTCGAAGGGACCGAACCGGTCGTCGAAGGCAACACGATCCAGGGGACCGTCGCGGTCCCGGGCATGGTCGCCACCGAGGGCGGTGAGGTCGGGGCGGAGGCGTCGCTGACCCTGGAGGTCATCGACGAGTACGAGCCGACCTCCGAGGACCGGCGTTGCAGTCCCGGCTGGGCTACGCCCTCCACGTCTTCGAGGAGACATCGAGGAGCTGGGAGACGGGGTCGTGCGGATCACGACGACCGGCATCATCGAGGTGCCATCGAGGCCATCCCGGACTGGGCCGCGTCCGGTTCCGAGGCCCGCCCGGGAGCGACGCCACGACGCTCGGGGCGCCCGCGGGGGGGGGCGGGTCCTGCTGTCGCCGGCCACACTGGCCCGATGGCGGGGCGCGCCACGCGTCTGGCGCGGTCCGGACGCCAGGTCACCGCGAGGCTGAACACCGGCCTGCTCGGGACCGGGTGGACGGCAAGGTCGGAAACTGACCCCGAAGGAGGCGGAGGAGAACTGGAGGAGATCAACGACACCTTCGACGCCGGTGACAAGTCCGATGACGTCCAGCGGGCTGTGGGACCAGCTGGCAGGTTGCCCGGAGGCCACGCGCGCGAAGTGGCAGGCGCCGCTGGAGCCATGAACGACCAGGCCGGGTTCTACGCGGTCACCGACGCCTTCAAGACCGGCGCGGGCCTGTACTTCGGCCCCGTCGCCGGCGAGGTGATCGGCTACATCGACGAGGCTGCGTCGAACTACGTCGACAGCGAGTGGGACGCACAGGTGACCTTCGCCAGCAGCCAGGGGACGCGCAGACGACTACAGATGACGGGATCGACGACGCCGAGGACGGGTTCCAGAAGAGCTGCGACGACTTCCGCGACATCGCCCGGATGCTGAACGATGACTCGGTCGTGCCGGACTTCTGCTGGGAGTACCCCCGCCCGCCGGCCGCGCGGGCGGCACCCCGCAGCGTCCCGGTCTGGCTCTACGACCCGAGTGGCGTAGTCTACGAGGGGGTCCGGTCGAACCCGCTGGAGGGCGTGACGGCCACGGTGCTGTACGCGCCGACCGCGGAGGGCCCCTGGCAGGTCTGGGACGCCGACTGGTTCGGCCAGGAGAACCCGCTCGTCACGGGTGGGGACGGGGTGTACGCCTGGGACGTCCCGACGGGCTTCTGGCAGGTCCTCTGGGAGAAGCCCGGGTACGAGCCGGCGCGCAGCGCGGTGCTCGAGGTCCTGCCTCCGCACCTCGACGTCGATGGCGGACTGGTGGCGCTGGCGCGTCCTGCCCTGACCTCCGCGACCGCGTCGGGTGGGGACGTCCTCGTGACCTTCGATCGGCACGTCGTGGCCGACCCGGTCAAGACCGACAGGCTCGTCGCGCTCAGCCGAGCGGACGGATCGCAGGTGCCAGCGTCGGTCGTCGCCGTGGACGCCGAAGCCGGCGCGCCGGCGAACCCGAAGGGGAACGCCCAGCCCAACGCCGGGGAGCATCTACGCCCGGAGCTTCCGGGTGACGCCCTCGACCGATGTACCGGCCGGCGCGACGCTGACGGTCACGGCCCTGGCCCAGATCGAGGGCTACAACGCCCGCCTGCTCGGTGACGACGTGGCGCGCGAGGTCGTGCTGCCCATCGCCGGTGGGGGTGACGGTGGCGGCGGCGGCGGGGGCGGGAAGGTACGGGGCCGGCTCCGACGCCGCGTCCGCCCGGTCGCAGCGGGTGGCACGATCGGCAGCGGCGACCTCGACACCGAGGTCGACCCGACCGATCCCCTCACCACCACGGTGACCTCGCCGGTGGCAGGTTCCGTGACCATCCGCGAGCGGTCGGGGGGCGGCCCGGCTCGGACAGGGCTACCGGCTCCTCGGTCAGCACGTCGTCCTCGACGCGCCTGACGCGCCGGCGGGGTCGTGGCTGACGCTCGGGTTCCGGCTCGACGGGTCGCTCTCGCCGGCGTGGCGGCGGAGGACCTCGTTGTCCTCCGCAACGGCGAGCCGGTCGTGGCCTGTACGGGACCGGGGCGGAGGCCGACCGATCCGTGCGTGGAGATCCGCCCCGTGGGTGGCTCCCACGACGTGATCGTGACGGTCCGGACCTCGCACGCGTCGGTGTGGCAGTTCGCGGTCAGCGACGCGCTGAAGGGCCCCTCCAGCCCGGCGCCTTCCGTGACGTCTCGCCGGCCAGCGTCCACGCCTCGTCGATCGCCTGCGCGGTGGCCTCGGGCTCGCGCGAGGCGTGCGCGCCTGCGTGTACGAGCCGAGAACGGGGTCACCCCCGCGCAGGCGGCGACCCATCGCCGGACTAATCGAGGCGTCCGGCGCGACGCTGCCCGAGATGGTCCAACGGTTCACCGACGTGCCGACCTCGCACACCCACGCCGACACCATCGGCAGGCTCGCCGCGGCGGGCGTGTAGCGCGGCGTCGGTGGCGGCCGCTTCGCCCCGAGCGGGACCCTGTCCCGCGGGCAGATCGGCGTCGCTCATCGCCGGCGCGGTCGCCTACGTGAACGGCGCTCCGCTGCCGGCCGGCAGCGACGCGTTCGACGACGACGATGGCTCGACGCACGAGCGCTCGATCGACCGCGTCGCGGCCGCCGCGATCGCCAACGGCACCGGCGGGCGCCGGTCGACCCGCGCGGCGTGGTTCGCCGCGACCGATCAGCGAGCTTCCTGGTCAACGCGCTCCGCGCGATGGACGGTAGGGCGAGGGGGAGCGGTCGGACCGCAACCGGGGAGCCGTGGACGGCGTCGGACCGACCGACGGACCCGACCCGTGGAGGCACCGACCATGCGGACCCGACGCTCCCTGGCCGTGATCGCGCTCGGGGCGGCCCTGCTCGCCGGCTGCGGCGGCGACGACGTCCCGGAACCCGCCGACACCAGCACCGGCACCGGCGCCCCGACCACCTCGGGCATGCCCGCGGACGGTGGGCTGACGGTCGCCGAGGCCCTGGCCACCGACGCCGGGGGTCCGCTCACGGTGCGCGGCTTCCTCCTCGACGACGGCACCACGGTGCGTCTGTGTGACGCGGTGCTGGAGTCCTACCCACCCCAGTGTGGCGGGGATGCGGTCGAGGTCGAGGGCGTCACGGTCGCCGAGCTGGAGGGCGCGACCACCGAGGGCGAGGTCAGCTGGCTCGAGCAGGCCACGCTCACCGGCGAGCTCGACGGCGGCGTCCTCGTCGTCAGCGCCACGGCCGCCGGCTGAGGGCAGGGCCCGTCCTAGGCGTCGCGCGTGGCTGCGGCCCCGTCGCCCCGCACGGTCCGCGCCACCTGCTCGGTCACGGCGTCGGCGTCGCCGGCGCGGACCAGCGCCAGCAGCCCATCGAGGTCGGCGAGCGCCTCCTCCCAGCGCCCCGCCCACTCCGCGAACGGGACCTCGCGGGGGAGCGCAGCCTCGCGGGCGCGGTGCAGCGCGTCGACCAGCTCGCCGTAGGCGTCGTCGTAGACCTCCTCGAGGTCGCGACGGATCCGCTTCGCCAGCGCCGGCGCCCGCCCGGCGGTGGACACGGTGATCCGGAGGTCGCCCCGCCGGATCGTGCTGGCGGCACCGAACATGCAGTGCGGGACGTCGTCGAGCGCCGCGAACAGCACCCCGTCGCGGACCGCGGCCTCCCACAGCGCGTCGACCTCGCCGGCGACCTCCTCGGGCGAGCCGTCCTCGCGGGTGTGGATCGCGACGAACGCGCCGGCGAGGTCGTCGACCGTGACCGTCCGGTCGTGGAGGTCGACCTCGCCGGCGTCCGCTCTCGTGCGGAGCTCGGGCGCCGGCGACGGGGTGACCACGACGACGTGGGCGCCCGAGGCGAGGAGGCCGGTCACGCGTTCGGCCGCGAGCGGACCTCCACCGACGACGACGCAGCGCCGCCCGGTGAGGTCGAGGTTCACCGGGTAGTCGAACGCCATCTCGTCCCCTCCACCCCGCCCCGCGCCCCGCGCCCCACGCCCAGGCGAACTTTGAGGGTACGAACTTCAGGATCCTGAAGTTCGTAGGGGCAAAGTTCGTGGGCGGCGACGTTCCAGGCCACGGCGGTCGTGGCGGGTCAGACCATGCACTCGCTCTGGCCGAGGATGACCTCGAAGCTGGACGAGTTGCCGAGGTCGACGTAGTAGCTCGGGTCCTCGGCCTTGGACGGTAGCGCCGTCAGGTCCACGAGGAACGCCTTGAGCTCGGCCTTGCCGACCCGCCCGTACCACTGCCACACGGCCTCGTCGCCACGCCGCTCGTCGCGGAACCGGGAGAGGATCCGCGACGCCGCGGTCGGGGCGTGCTTGGCGGGGACCTTCGTGACGTAGTCGCCGTACTTCGCGCCCCCGTCCTCGATGTGGCCGCCGACGTAGATCCGGTACCCGGGCCCCTCGTTGCCGTCGGCGTCACGCACGGCGAGCCCCGAGAAGCCGAGGTCCCACGCCTGGTGCTGGCCGCACGAGTTCGGGCACCCGGAGATGTTGATGCGCACGCCCTCCACGGTGTCGAGGCCGTCGGTCTCGAGCCGCCGGCTGATCGCCTCGCCCAGGCCGCGGGAGGCGGTGAGGGCGAGGTTGCAGGTCTCCGCGCCGGGGCACGAGACGACGTCGCCGGACTTCTCGGCCAGCGGACGGACGAGGTCGAGGTCGGCGAGGCCGGCCCACAGCGTCGCCAGTCGGTCCGCCGGTACGTCGCGGAACACGACGTTCTGGCGGATCGTCGAGGCGGGCGTCGTCGAGGTCGTTGTCGCGCATCAGCGTGGCGATGCCGCGGAACTGCTCGGTGGTGAGGTCGCCGAGGTAGAGCGACACGAACACCGCGAAGCGGTCCGCCTGCCGCTGGCGCAGCACGTTGGTGTCGAGCCAGCCGCGGAAGGCGTCGGTCGAGCGCGTCGCCGCGAGCTCGGCGGGGAGCGCCTCGGGCAGCGCCACGACCGGCACCCCGCCGTCCGCCCCGCCGTCCGCCGAGGGCAGCGGGTGGGGCACGACCTGCGAGCGCAGCCCGGCCTCGAGCAGCTCCGCCCGGCGGCTCAGGACCTTCTCGAGGAACGCCTCGCGGCCGAGCTTCTTCACGAGGAACTTCATCCGGGCGCGGACCCGCGAGCGGCGCTCGCCGTCGGCCTCGAACACGTCGAGGACCGCCACGACCGACGGCAGCAGCTGGTCCGCCGGCGTGAACGGCTCCAACGCGACCGCCTCCTGCGGCGTGGTGCCCGAGGCCCCCGCCGAGGACGATGCGGTAGCCGGGCTCGCCGTCGACCACCCGCGGCACGACCCCGACGTCGTGGAAGCCGGTGCCGGCGTCGTCGGAGGGGTCGGCCGCGAAGGCGATCTTGAACTTGCGCGGCAGCAGCTGGTACGCGGGGTGGCGCAGCAGGTGGCGCACGACCTCGTCGGCCGCGGCCTGGACGTCGACGACCTCGTCCGGGTGCACGCCGGCGAGCGGCGACAGGGTGACGTTGCGGACCGCGTTGCCGCACGCCTCACGGGTGGTGAGCCCGGCCAGGGCGCAGACCCGCATCGCCGACGGCACGTCGCTCAGCGGCACGAAGTGGAACTGGAAGTTCTGCCGCGTCGTGACGTGGCCCCAGCCGCGGGAGTAGCGCTCGGAGATGACCGCCATCGCCTCGAACTTGCGCGCGTCGAACCGGCCCAGCGGCGTCTTCACCCGCAGCATGTGGGTGTCCGACGCGCGGATGCCGTAGGTGCCGTAGAACAGCCGCAGCGGCTTGAAGTCGTCCTCGCTCACCTCGCCGGCGCGGTAGCGGGCGATGGTGTCCTCGAACTCGGCGATCTCGTCGAGGTCGCCGTAGCCGTCGGCGGGCAGGTCCTCGGGCCGGATCGTGTCCGGGTCGATGTCCGCCGGGAACACGTCCGGGTCGATGGTCGTCACGGATGCCATAGCGCGTCGTCCTTGGTCGTTCTCCGCGGTTGCGTTGACGGTTCAGCCCGGGATACCGGGCCGGACCGTCAACGCAACGTGAGGTCGGGGTCGGGGGTGAGGTCGGGGGTGAGGTCGAGGTGCTGGGTGGCGACGGCGTCCTCGCTGGCGCCGCACAGGGGGCCGACGTCGCCGAGCTGCTCGCGCAGGGCGACCACGTCGCCGACGACGATCGCGGCGGGCGAGCGGAAGCCGGCGCGGCGGACCTCGTCGGCGATGGAGACGAGCTCGCCGGCGAGGACCTCCTGCCGGTCGGTCGTGCCCCACCGCACCAGCGCCGCCGGCGTGGTCGGGGCGCGTCCGTTGGCGAGCAGCATCCCGGCGATGCGGCCGACGTTGCCGACGCCCATGAGGAACACGAGCGTCCCGGGGAACCGGGCGAGCGCCTCCCAGTCGATCTGCGACTCGGGCTTGGTCGGGTCCTCGTGCCCGGTCACGAACGCGACGCCGGTGGCGACCGCGCGGTGCGTGACCGGGATGCCCGCGGCCGCCGGCGCGGCGACGGCGCTCGTCACGCCCGCGCACGACCGTGACGGGCACGCCGGCCTCGCGGCAGGCGAGCGCCTCCTCCCCGCCGCGTCCGAACACGAACGGGTCGCCGCCCTTCAGCCGCACGACGGCCTTGCCCTGCCGGGCTTCGTTCACGAGCAGGCGGCCGATCTCGTCCTGGCTCCAGCCGGGGCGGTCGACGGTCTTGCCGACGCAGATGCGCTCGGCGTCGGCGGGCACGAGCGCCAGCACCTCCGCCGGCGACAGGCGGTCGTAGGCGACGAGGTCGGCGGTCTGCAGCAGCGCGGCCGCGCGGACCGTGAGCAGGCCCGGGTCGCCGGGGCCGCCGCCGAGGAGGTAGACGTGGCCGGGCTCTGCCGGCGCGATGCCGAGGGCGGTCGCGTCGAGCGGGCGGGACGGGCGGGTCACGGGGTGCTCCTCAGCCGGGCGTGGTGGTCGCGCGGACCACCTCGCCGTCGTCGGTCAGGTGGATGCCGCACTCGGTCTTGTCGTCGAAGCTCGACCAGCGGCCGGCGCGCGGGTCGTCGCCGGCGCCGACCCGCGCGGTGCAGGGCTCGCAGCCGATCGACGGGTAGCCCTGCTCGACGAGCGGGTGCCGGGGGAGGTCGTGTGCGGCGAGGTAGTCGGCGACGTCGGCGTCGGACCACGCCGCGAGCGGCGCGACCTTGACCAGCCAGCGGCCGTCGTGCTGGCGGGCCTCGACCACCGGGGTCCGTGCACGCTCCGGGGTCTGGGACCGGCGCACGCCGGTCGCCCAGCCGTCGAAGCTCTGCAGCGCCCGGCGCAGCGGGACGGTCTTGCGCAGCTGGCAGCAGACGTCCGGGTCGTGGCGGTGGAGCGCGTCGCCGTAGCGCTCCGCCTGCTGCGCCACCGACAGGTCGGGCCGGATGTCGATGACCGACAGCCCCAGCCGGCGGGCGAGCGACCTCCGGAAGTCGATGGTCGCCGCGAAGTGGAAGCCCGTGTCGAGGAACAGCACCGGCACCTCGGGCGCCACCTGCGACAGGAGGTGCAGCAGCACCGCGGAGTCGGCGCCGAACGAGCTCGTCACGACGAACCGGGGCACCACCGCGGCCGCCCAGGCGAGGATCCGGTCGGCCGGCTTGCCGTCGAGGTGGCCCGCGGCCTCGACCGCGAGCTCGCGCACGAACCGGGCCTCGCCGTCGTCGTGGGTCGCCCGGAACCGGTCGTCCTCCCGCGGCCGGTCGCCGGCGAGCGCGCGCGCCACACCGGAGACGACACCGTCGCGGTCGAGGGCGGTGAGGCGGAGGCGGGCATGGCGGGTGGGGCTCCGGGCGTCGGGGAGGGCACACGATGGGGGCCCGCGCCGGCGACCGCCATCCCGTGCCGGGGCAACCGTTGCAACGGTTGTCCCTGCCGGCGCTTCGCCCGGGCGCGACCGCCCGACCACCGCGTCCGACCGGGGCGCGCACGGACCCCGGGGGAGGTCGCGTACCCAGAGGTATCCCCGCTCGTTGGGTCGAACACACCCCCGGCACATCCCTCCACGTCACAGGAGCCGTCCGTGACCCCGCACCTGCGCCCGCTCGCCCTCGCGCTGACCGCCGGCCTGGCCTCGTCGAGCCTCGCCTTCGTCGGCGGTCTCTCCGCCCCCGACCCCGTCGCCGCCGCGACCGCCGCCCGCTCGGCAGAGCCGGTCGTGATGACCGGCGCCGACATCCCCGACTGGTCGGGGCTCCCCGCCCAGGGCACGCCGGCGACCTACCCGTCCGGGACCGGCGCGGACCACCCGATGGGTGACCTCCGCCGCAGCGCCCACAACGGCACCCTCGAGGTGCCGCCGGGCGACCCCGGCGTGGACGTCGACCGGGTCGTCGCCTACCGCTGGGGTACCGACGGTTGGGAGCCCGTCCCGGTCCAGGTCGACGAGCGCTTCCCCCACTTCCTCGCCAACGGCCGGTCCGACTTCTCGTTCTACTCCGGGACCGACGTGGAGCTCACCTACGCCTGGAACCCGACCGCGACGAGCGTCGCTGAGGAGGCATGGAAGAAGGTCGCCGGCGCGTGCGTCGCCCGCTACCCGCAGAGCGTCGAGGAGGTCGAGGCGCTGATGACCGAGGGCGTCGTCACCCCCGGCCCGCAGGAGACACCCGAGGACTACCTGGCGGCGATGCGCGACCCGGCGGTCGGGCTCGACCTCGACGACGAGATCGCGTTCATGGCGAGCGACGCCGGCGACCTCGCCCCGACCGACGCCGCCGCGCCCGCCGGCGTCGACCCCGCGTCGCGCCACGAGGTGATGGTCGGCGGTCCGCTCGCCGACGGCACCCTGACCGACGGGGCGACGCCCGCGACCAGCGGGGCCGTCTACCTCTTCCTCGCCGAGGACGGCGCCGCACCGACGTTCACCTCCGAGACCGGCTACGTCGAGCACGTCCGGGACGTCGACGCCGACCGCTGGGTCGACCGCTCGTTCTGGGCGGAGGACGACCCGGAGAAGCTCGGCACCTCCAACACCGGCTACGGCCCGAACCTCACCGGCACCGTCTGCGGCGACCTCGTGACCCCGCTCGACGAGCTGGGCGACGCGCCGGTCCGGGCGTCCAACGACCGCTTCCCGCGTGACGGCGTCACGATCCGCACCGCCGGCTACGAGGCGTACGCGTCGGGCCGGTGGATGTTCCGCTCGCTGGCGGTCGCCGCGCCGGAGCAGTCCAAGCCGGCGGTCGAGCACGCCGTCCCCGGTGCCAAGAAGGGCGCCGCCCGGTTCGCACCGCGGGCGTACGGCGAGGACCTCATCGACCGCTGGAAGGGCCGTGCGTTCCAGCAGAGCCCCGACTCGACCGTCTCCGTCGTCGGCTTCGAGGACGAGCAGGTCAACTGGGAGGCCAACTCGGCGCTGCTCGGCTGGAAGGTCGGCCCGGTCCGCGCCATCCGCGAGATCTGGGGCGCCGACTCCGGCACCAACGTGACCAAGACCGAGACCTTCTACCGCGACGTCATCCAGCACCGCTACCGCGTGCGGGTCCACCCCATCCCGCCGGACGGGCTCTACACCTCGTGGGACTACAACCGCGACGCCGCGTCGACCTACTTCAACGCCCTGCGTCCCGACGGCGTGCCGATCGACGGGCAGAACGACGACGTCGGCCAGGTCGACGACGTGAACGGCTACCCCGCCTTCTTCGACGCCCCCGACCCGAGCTTCGACATCCCGAGCGCGCTGTACCGCTGGGAGCAGGTCGCCGGGCAAGGGCGACAACGGCTCGCTCGTCTACTCGGTGGACCTCACCGGGCCGACGACCGCGGCGAACCCGCTCGTCGTGCCCTACTACCGCGACGACGAGTGCCTCGACGACGGCACCGGCGACGACCCGGTGGCGCGCCCGTGGCCCGGCGAGGCGTCGACCGACGAGCGCGTCCTCCAGGGGTACGCGGAGGAGGCCGGCAAGCCCGTCGACGAGCTCGACGTGCGCCGACAAGCAGGGCGCCTACGCCGCCCACGGCCTGCACTTCTTCGTCACGCACGACTCCGACAACCTGTTCGTGAACGCGCCGGCGCCGACGACCGAGATCGACGCCCGCCAGTGGCAGTTCGCGGTCCCGATGTCGGCGCCGACCAACGTCGGCGAGGCCTACGCCAACGTCGTGCGTGTCCCGCTGCAGGTGGTGGTCACCCCGCAGGGCTGACCCGCCCGCACCCGCAGGATCTGTCGGTGGTTCGTCGCACCCGGTGCGACGAACCACCGACGCATCCGGGGCGAGGGTTGTCCACAGCCGGCAGGTGCCGGCGGGACGGCCGTCGAACCGAGGGTCGTAGGCTGCCGGTCGGTGCTCTCTGCGGGGGTCGTGCGTGGTCGGTGTGAGGCTGGTGGCAGGGGTCGCTCTCGGAGCGGCCCTGGTCGCGTGCAACGGCGCGTCCGACGCGGCCCCGGAGCCCTCGCCGTCGCCGGCCGTGGTGGCCGTGAGCCCGTCGCCGGCGCCGACCCCGGAGCCGTCCCCGTCGCCGACCGAGGCCCTGCCGGCCAACGACGTCGCCGACCCGGTCGCGGCGCTCGAGGCGATCGTGCGGTTCCGGGACGAGCTGTTCGAGGACCCGGACCCCGACAAGCTCGCCCTCATCTACGCCGAACGCTGCCCCTGCTACGAGGAGGTGCACGAGGCCCTGAGGCCTCCATGCGGACGGTCGGGTAACGGGCGATCCTGTCGACCGTCCACGCCGGTACGAGCCTCACGGTGGTGAACCGGCAGGGCCCGCCGTCACCTTGCGGTACGCGTCGGCGGGGCCGGGCTCACACTGCACGCCGCGACGAAGTCCGTCCTGGAGGCGTCCGAGCCGGCCGAACCCGGCGAGGTCCGGGCCGTTCTGGTGTTGGAGAACGGCCGGTGGCGGGTGGTCAGCTCGTCGAGGAGGGAGGAGGATGGGTCGTGCCTCGCCACCTGGTTGACAGCTCTGTGCGCGTTGCTCCGTTGCCAGACTCGTCGTGCCGTCGCCGGCGGAGCGCGACGACTGTGGCGGGTGAGCGGTAGCGGTCTCGGAGACTCGGGAGCCGTTGTCGAGTCATCGGCGCACGTGCAGAAGCGCTGCGCCGCGCCAGGTCGCACGTGGAGCGGGTCCGACCCGATCACCCGGTCTCGTGTGGGAGACGTGGGACATCTTCTTCGGCGACCGCGGGCTGTCCGGCCGGTGAGGTCCAGGGGATCCGGCGCTACTTCGCGATCTCGAGCCCCGGGGAGGAGCCGGTGTGGGCTACGACGCGGATGGGTGTGTGCCGGTGCCGACGGCGCCGGCGGAGGTGCAGCTGGACGTGACCGATGTGGAGGCGATCCTGCGGGGGCAGCTGCCGGTGCCGTCGGTGGCGCGTGACCCGTACGTCGATGGGCTGGTGAACCTCGAGACCTACTTCTGGTACGCCGGCGGGACCTTGCAGCCGGTCGACCACGACGGTGATGCGGCCACGCCGGCGGTGCCGGGCTGGTCGGGGACGGTGACCCAGGACGGGGTGACGGTGTCGGCCACGCTCTACGTGACGCGGTTCTCGTGGGAGGTCGAGCCGGGCGTGACGGTCGGGTCGTCACGTCCAGGGTCGGCGGAGGACCCGGCGGCGAGCTACGTCTACTCGACCACGGGGACCTACGAGCTGGTGGCGTCCACGACCTGGGCCGGCTCGTACAGCTGGAGCGTCGCCGGCGAGGCGGGCGGGTCCGGGACCCTCGCCGGCGTGACGCTGGCCTCGCCACCCGAGCCGTTCCGGGTCCGTGAGGTCCGGGCCGTCCCCGCCGACCCCGACGCCTGACCACCCCCGACGCCTGCCCTCCCAGGATGTGTCGGGGTTCCGTCGCACCCGGTGCGACAGAACACCGACAGATCCCGGAGTGAGAGGGTTGTCCACAGCGGGCAGGAGCCGGACGGGCGGTCGTCGAACCGAGGGCTCGTAGGCTGCCGGTCGGTGCTCTCTGCGGGGGTCGTGCGTGGTCGGTGTGAGGCTGGTGGCAGGGGTCGCTCTCGCAGCGGCCCTGGTCGCGTGCAACGGCGCGTCCGACGCGGCCCCGGAGCCCTCGCCGTCGCCGGCCGTGGTGGCCGCGAGCCCGTCGCCGGCGCCGACCCCGGAGCCGTCCCCGTCGCCGACCGAGGCCCTGCCGGCCAACGACGTCGCCGACCCGGTCGCCGCGCTCGAGGCGATCGTGCGGTTCCGGGACGAGCTGTTCGAGGACCCGGACCCCGACAAGCTCGCCCTCATCTACGCCGAACGCTGCCCCTGCTACGAGGAGATCGAGCCGCTGCTCCGAGAGGCGGCCGAGCTGGGGCATAGGTCGAGCTGCTCGAACGACCGCGCCGATTCGAGGTCGTCGAGGTGGTCGAAGCAGAACGGGCCCTCCGCGCAGTCCGGTACCGGGTCGGACTCGCCGGCAGGATCGGTGACGTCGAGAGGGAAGGTCGTGACCGAGGTCCGAGGCACTGCGAACTGGTGGAGGCAGAGGCACTCCTCATCACGGAGGGGGGTCGCTGGCGTGTCGTCTCTTTCGCGTAGCGTCTCGTGGTTGCGCGTGTCGCTCGTGGCGCAGCTCACTGCCGGTTCCGCCGAGCGTTGACCGACTCGGGCGAGACGTGACGACGCGGCGGCGGGTCGTCGGAGACGCGGAGCTGGTGGAGGCCTCGGCCAGCGGCCACCGCAAAGCCTGCCCGCGCACGGGCGACGCCGAGCGGGTCCGACCGAGTACCCGATCGTCGTTCTGGGAGACGTGGGACACTTCTTCGGCACGCGCGGGCTGTCCGGCCGGTGAGGTCCAGGGGATCCGGCGGTACTTCGCGATCTCGGGCCCCGGGGCAGAGCCGGTGTGGCTCGTACGACGCGGATGGGTGTGTGCCGGTGCCGACGGCGCCGGCGGAGGTGCAGCTGGACGTGACCGATGTGGAGGCGATCCTGCGGGGGCAGCTGCCGGTCCCGTCGGTGGCGCGTGACCCGTACGTCGATGGGCTGGTGAACCTCGAGACCTACTTCTGGTACGCCGGCGGGACCTTGCAGCCGGTCGACCACGACGGTGATGCGGCCACGCCGGCGGTGCCGGGGTGGTCGGGGACGGTGACCCAGGACGGGGTGACGGTGTCGGCGACGCTCTACGTCAGCCGGTTCTCGTGGGAGGTCGAGCCGGGCGTGACGGTCGGGTCGTCACGTGCAGGGTCGGCGGAGGACCCGGCGGCGAGCTACGTCTACTCGACCACGGGGACCTACGAGCTGGTGGCCTCCACGACCTGGGCCGGCTCGTACAGCTGGAGCGTGGCCGGCGAGGCGGGCGGGTCCGGGACCCTCGCCGGCGTGACGCTTGCCTCGCCACCCGAGCCGTTCCGGGTCCGTGAGGTCCGGGCCGTCCCCGCCGACCCCGACGCCTGACCCCTTCGCCCCGCTCCCGAGCCGCTCCCTCCCAGGATCTGTCACGCCATCGGGGCCGTAGCTGACCCAACGGCGTGACAGATCCCGAGCGGGAAGAGGGTGGGGCTAGGGGCAGCCGGCCTCCTCCAGGGCGAGCTCGACGGCGCGGTCGGTGTCCACGAAGGCGTCGGCGGCGGGCAGGGCCAGCACCTCGGCGGCCTGCGCGTCGCCGGCGTCGCATCCGCCGAGGTCGACGGCGACCGCGATCTGGGCCAGGCCGACGTCGATGACGGTGCGGTTGACGCCCCAGTTGCCGTAGGCCGACATCTGCGTCTGGACGTCGTCGAGGACCTCCATCGCGAGCTCGTCCTCACCGTGCTGGTGGAGCCGCAGGCCGATGTCGAGGTAGCTCGTGAAGCGCGACCGCCCCGGCTCGAGGGTTGCGACGAGGCCCGGCCCGTCGAGCTCGCCCTGCTCGTAGCGGACGATGGCCTGGATGCGCCGCAGCTGGTCGATGCCGGGGTTCCACGCGAGCGCCCCGTCGACGGTCTGACGGGCGAGGTCCACGTGGCCGTCGCGGAGCAGGTCGCTTGCGATGTCGGCGCGGAGCTCGGCGTCCCACGGGGCGCCGTAGGTCGCGTACGCCTCGGGAGAGAGGCCCTCGGTCGGGCCGCTCAAGGTGCGCTCGGCGACGTGGCCCGCCAGCGTGCCGGCGAGGAGCGCCGCGAGCGGGACGACCGCGACCGCCCCGGTCCGCCAGCCACCACGTCCTCGCCGCCGCGACCGCCGCGTCGCCCGCGACCCCCGCCTCCACGACGTCCTCGTCCTCGTCCGCCGACCACGCCCCGACCGCGATGGCGAGGATCGACGGGAGCACGGCGTAGCTCCAGTCGAAGTCGAACGCCGAGTGGGCGGCGAGCATCACGCCGGCGCCGAGGAGCCCGACGAGCAGCGCCGGCCGCAGCTCGACCACGGGCGGCTCGGCGCCTCCGGCACCTCGCCGGCCGCGACCGGGAGCCCGCGTCGCAGACGTCGCCACACGGCCACGCCGGCGACGACGTGGAGCAGCAGGAACGGCAGCCCGCCGGCGAGCCCGCCCTCGCCGAGGACCTCGACGTACTCGTCGTGGGCGGACGAGGTGAGGTTCGCGTCCGGGTCGGTGAAGTCGAGGGCCATGACCTCGTAGGACCCGATGCCCTGCCCGGTGAGGGGCCGGTCGGCGAACATCCTGAGGGCGGCCTGCATGTGGTTGAGGCGGGCGAGCGCGTTGCCGGCGGCCTCCTGGTCGCGGCTCGCCAGCGGGCGTCGTGTCGTCGCCCCCGAGCATCGCCTGCAGGCCGGTCACCACGAGGCCCGCGGCCAGCAGCGCGGCCACGACGACCGCGATCCCGGACCACGCCCCGCCCCGCCGGCCGGCGGCGACCCGTCGTGAGAGGCCGACCGCGACGGCGGTGACGACCAGGGTCGCGCCGGCGAACGCGATCGCCCCGCGCGAGCTCGACAGCCACACGCCGGCGAACGCCGCGGCCGCCAGGAGCGTCATCCCGGCTCGGACCACCCGCCGCGAGTACCACGCGACCCCGAGGAAGAGGAACCCGAACGCCGCCATCAGCGCGCCGCTCTGGTTGCGCCACGACAGCGGCATCCACAGCGGTTGGATCGAGCTCAGCATCGTCCCGCCCCACCACTGCAGCCAGCTGCGGTAGGTGTACATCCCGAACGACAGCGCGAACAGCGCGAAGACGGCCAGCGGTCCCCACGGCCGACGCCACACGCGCCGCGCGGACAGCCCGACGAGCGGCACCGTGGCGAGGATGAGCGTCGGGGTGACCCAGTCGTGGCGGTCGACCGCGAACGCGAACGCGAGCATCCAGCCGACGCCCCACGACCCCAGCAGCCACCGCGCGGGCGTGGGGAGCCGGCTCGCCTCCGCCCACGCGACCGGGATCGTCAGGAGCGCCACGACGCCGACCACCACCAGCGGGTTGCGGTGGCGGCCGCCGTCCCACGCCTCCCAGTACAGCAGCACGCCGGCGAGGAGGAGCAGCGCCGTGCCGTCGCCGGCCCAACCCACCAGCTGCCGGCGGTCGGGACGTCGGCGGCGGGCCGTGCGGGCCTCGGCCCGGTCGGCCCCGTCGGTGGTGGGGGTGGCGTGCTCGCGCGTGTCGGTACCCGGGTTCACGTCTGGTGGCTCGATGCGTCGAGGAGGCGGGGCGCTGCCGGCCCATCATCGGCCATCGACGCACCGAGGTGAAGCCACCGACACGGTCACGGCCTCCACGCCCCGTACGCCCGACCACCCCCCGCGCCTCTCCGGCGCCGGAGGTGCCCCTTCGGGCGGGCCACCGCCCCACCACCGGTCGGGACCGGCTCCGTACCGTCGGTGACGCACCGACGTGTGCGACATCACCACCGCCCGCACGGGGGCACGACCTCCCCGGCGGCCGGCGCGACCCAGGAGCGACCTGATGGCATCCGACACCGCGACCCTCGACCTGGACCGGGTCCAGGCCGAGCGACGCCGCCTCGAGGATGAGCGCGACGCCCGTGCCCGCCGCGAGCTGGGGCCCGAGGACCGCGCACCCGAGGACACGGGTCCGATCGACGTCGATCCCGCCACGCGCGCCCACCTCATCGTCCAGGAGGTGCTCGCCGCCGCCGAGGGACGCGAGCCGGGGCCGGCCGCCCCGCCGTCCGGCGCGGCCGCGACCGCCCGGCGTATCGTCGAGGAGGTCCTCGAAGCCGCCCAGGGCGGCCGAGGACGCCACCACCGACGCGACCGCCACCACCGGGTCCCCGGTCGACGACCGTGCCGACGAGGCCTGCTGAGGACGCCGGCGACGAGCCGCGCGTCGTGCGGGCCGACGTGGTCCTCCTCGGGCCGGAGCAGCCGACCGTGCTGCTGCCGGGACCGCTCTACGAACCCGCGGGCACCCCGTTCGAGCCGCCGGCGCCGGCACCGCTGTCGGACCTGGTGGACCGTGCCCTGGTGACCGCGCAGGAGCCCGTCGCCGACGCGCCGGCGCGCCCCGCCGAGGGCGAGGCCACCACGCCCACCGACGTCGTCACCGCCATCCGCGGCGCCGCCGAGAGCCACTCGTTCACCGGGACCCGCTGGGTCGTCGCGGGCGTCGCCTGGGCGCTCGCGTTCGCGCTGGTCGTCCCGCTGGCCGCCAAGGGCCTCGTCTCCAGCGTCGACATGACCGTCGACCTCTGGGGCGACCCGCCGGCGACGGCCGAGGCGGCCACGACCCCCACAGGCTCCCTGACGCCGGCCGCTCGCGCGCGTCAGCCGGCCTGGCCGAGGCCGAGGTTGGCGTGGATCTCGCGCGTCGCCGTCGACCGGTTGAGCGTGTAGAAGTGCAGTCCCGGCGCGCCGGCGTCGAGGAGCTCCTGGCACAGCTCGGTGGCGAGCTCGACCCCGAGCTGGCGCACGGCCGCCCGGTCGTCCTCCACGGCGAGGAAGCGCTCGGCGATGTCGGACGGGAACGCCGCGCCGGACAGCTCCGCGAACCGCTGGATCTGCTGGACGTTGGTGACCGGCATGATCCCCGGCAGCACCGGGGTGTCGCAGCCGAGGTCGGCGAGCTCGTCGACCATCCGCAGGTACGGCTCGGCGCGGAAGAAGAACTGGGTGATGCCGAAGTCCGCGGCGCACAGCTTCGCGGCGAGGTGCTTGCGGTCCTCGTCGCGGCTGGGGGACAGGGGGTGCCCCTCCGGGTGTGCCGCGACCCCGACCGAGAAGCGGTCGCCGCCCACCTCGCGTGCGAGCTCGACGAGCTCGACGGCGTGGTGGAGCTCGCCGGGGGTGGCGTCCGGGTCGTCGCGCGGCGGGTCGCCGCGGAGCGCCAGGATGTTCTGCACGCCGGCGTCGCGGTAGCGCCCGAGGACGGTCACGAGCTCGGCGCGGGTGTGCGAGACCGAGGTGAGGTGCGCCATCGGCGTCATCGAGGTCCGCTCGAGCAGGTCCACGACGATGCGGTGGGTGCGCTCGCGCGTGGAGCCGCCGGCGCCGTAGGTGACCGAGACGAACGAGGGGTGGAGCGGCTCGAGCTCGTTCAGCGTGTCGCGGAGGTTGCGATCGCCCTGGTCGGTCTGCGGCGGGAAGAACTCGAACGAGTAGGTCCGTCCCGCGGCGAGGAGTTCCGCGATGCGTGCCATCGCGTCGCCTTCCGTGCTGCGGCCAGGACGGGCCCCCGGACTCAGGGACGGCCTGGCTGGCGGCCAGCGTAGCGGCGAGGTGCCCGCCCTCCGCACGCGCTCAGGCCGGCGCGACCTTGATGCGGACGTCGACCGCCGCGACCCCGCGGCCCTCGGGGCGCACGAACACCGGGTTGAGGTCGAGCTCGACCACCTCGGGGAGGTCCTCGACGAGCGCGTCGATGCGGTGCAGGAGGTCCTTCAGCGCGCCGATGTCGGCCGGTTCGCTCCCGCGGAAGCCGGTCAGGAGCGGCTTCATCCGCAGCTGGTCGAGCATGTCGTCGACGTCGAGGTCGGTCAGCGGGGTGATGCGGACGCTCACGTCCTTCAGCAGCTCGACGAGCGTGCCGCCCATCCCGGTCATCACGATCGGTCCGAACGACGGGTCGTGGCTGACGCCGACCACCATCTCGACGCCGCCGTCGACCATCTCCTGGACGAGGAACGCGCCGGCGTGCTCCTCGAGGCCGGCGGCCGTGAGCGCGTCGCGGATCTCGGTGATCGCGCCGGCGACCTCCGCGGGGCTCTCGAGGCCGAGCCGGATCCCGCCCACGTCGGTCTTGTGGATCGGGGCGGCGACCTTCACCGCGACGGGGGCGTCGAACTCGGCCTGGACGGCCCCACCCTCGTCGGGGTCGGACACGACCCGCGACCGTGCCCGGGTCACGCCGTAGGCGTCGAGGACGGCTTCGGCCTCCGCGGAGGTCAGCCAGGTGGAGGCGGCGGCCGGTGTGGTGACCTCGCTCACCTCGCTGGCGTGGGCCTTGCCGATGAGCCGCTTGGCCTTCCCGCCGGCCGCGGCGTTCGCGAGCGCCGCCTCGATGATGGCCCGCGCACCGTCGGGGTCGAGCCCCTCGGGCCGCACCACGGTCCCGAGCGGCCGCGCGCGCCACTCGGCGTACTGCGCGACGCGTCCGAGCGACCGCGCCGCGGCCTCCGGGAACGCGAAGGAGGGGATCCGCGCGGCCGACAGCTCGTCGGGGACGCCGCGCGCGGACATGAACACCGACAGGACCGGCACGTCCTCGGGGATGTCGGCGCGCGCGTCGGCGAGCGCCCGGGCGACGTCGTCGGTGTCGGTGGTGCCGGCGGGGATGAAGATCACGAACACGGCGTCGATCTCGTCGGCGTTGCCGAGGACACGCAGGGCCCGGCCGTAGCCGTCGGCGGTGGCGCTGGCGATCATGTCGACCGGGTTGTTCACCCCCGCCTCGGGCGGCAGGAACTCGTGCAGCTCGTCCTTCGTGAGCTCGGTCAGCGCGGGGACCTCGAGCCCGTTGGACTCGCACGCGTCGGCGGCGAGGATCCCGGGGCCGCCGGCGTTGGTGATGATCCCGACGCGCCGCCCCGTCGGCAGCGGCTGCGACGACAGGAGCGTCGCCACGTCGAAGAGCTCCTCCAGCGTGTCGGTGCGGATCACGCCGGTCTGGCGGAAGAGCGCGTCGACGGCGACGTCGCCGGCCGCGAGCGCCGCCGTGTGCGACGACGCGGCCCGGACCCCGGCCTTGGTGCGTCCCGACTTCACCGCGACGATCGGCTTGTGCCGCGAGATCCGGCGGGCGATGCGCGAGAACTTGCGCGGGTTGCCGAAGGATTCGAGGTAGAGCAGCACGACGTCGGTGTCGGCGTCGTTCTCCCAGTACAGCAGCAGGTCGTTACCGGAGATGTCGGCCTTGTTGCCGACCGAGATGAACGTGGAGATGCCGAGCCCGAGCTCCTTGGCGTGCTCGAGGACGGCCAGGCCCAGCGCGCCCGACTGCGACGAGAACGCGAGCCGGCCCTCGTCGGGGAACGTGCGCGAGAAGGTGCTGTTCATGCGCACCTCGCCCTTGGCGTTCATCAGCCCCATGCAGTTGGGGCCGACCACGCGGAGTCCGTGGCCGCGGGCACGCACCATCAGGTCGTCCTGCAGTGCCTCGCCGTCGGGACCGGCCTCGGCGAACCCGGCCGAGATGATGCAGACGGCGCGGACGCCGAGGTCGCCGGCCTCGTCGACGATGTCGTTGACGTACTCGCCGGGGACGCACACGACCACGAGGTCGGGGACCTCGGGGCAGTCCGCGAGCGAGGGGTAGGCCGCGACCCCCTGGACCGAGGCAGCGGACCGGTTCACCGGGTAGACGACCCCCTCGAACCCGCCCTGGAGGAGGTTGTGGAACACCAGCCCGCCGATGGCGCGGGCGTCGCGGCTCGCGCCGATGACGGCCACCCGCTCGGGGTGGAAGAAGCGGCGCAGCGCCGCCTCCGCGGCACGTCGCTCGTCCTCGGCGACGACGCGCAGGAAGTCCTCGGTCATCTCGAGGCCGAAGTCCGCCCGGACGATCGAGCCACCGCCGACGTCCTCGCGCGCGGAGTCGTAGGACAGCCCGACCTCGCGGATGAGGTTCAACATGCGGGCGTTGTCGGCGAGCACCTCGCCGGTCAGGGTCTCGACGCCGGCGTCGTAGGCGGCGCGCGCGACCTCGCGCACCAGCGCCGTGCCGATGCCCCGGCCCTGGGCGGCGTCCTCGACCAGCGCGGCGAACTCGGCGTGGGTGGGGTCGTCCTCGTAGGTCGCGAAGCGGGCGACCGCCACCATCCGCTCGTCGTCGCCGCGGCCGAGCGTGGCGACCAGCGCGAACTGGGTCTTCGGGTCGAGGTCGGTGAAGCGGCCGACGTTGTCGGCGGTCAGCCGGAACGGGCCCAGGAAGCGCGCCCGACGGCTGCGCTCCGAGGTCCGCTCCCACATCGCGAGCATCCGGTCGCGGTCGTCGGGCCGGATCGGACGGATGTGGATCGTGGTCCCGTCCGGGAGCACGTGGTCGTACTCGGTGAGGTGCTCGTCCATCGCCTCGTCGTCTCGTCGCACACGCGGTCGGGGGTGCTCGCGAACGTAGGCGAGCGGGCGCCGACGCGGGGTCCCGGACGAGTGCCGGACGGCCCGGTGACGCACTGTCCAGATGGACGTACCGGAAGGGTCGGACAGCGCTTGTGGGCCCGGCGGACCGGTGCGAGGATGGGGCCTCGCACCGCCGCCCGGACCGGCACGACGCCCGGACCGGTCCGGCCCACCGACCTTGGAGGACGCGATGGCCGGCACCGTCGACCCCACGATCGCCGCAGCGGAGTCGCGCCTCGATCGGATCGATGACCGGCCCGCCGAGCCCGACGACGACCGCAGCGATGCGGTGGACCTCTCCGACGGCATGCACATCGAGGAGGACGAGGAGCTCGACGCCGAGCCGGCGCTGGGGATGACCACCGGCGAGATCCTCCTCGAGCTCGACGGGGGCCCGGACGCCGAGGTCGCCGACTGCCTCGACGCGTTCAACGAGGCGTTCAACGCCCGCGACCTCGACAGCCTCCTCGAGTTCGTCACGGCCGACTGCGAGACCCCCGGTCTCGGCAACGACCTCGACAACCTCCCCGAGGCGATCGAGGACCTGTGGGAACGCCGACCCTCGTGCCTGCTGACCCGGGGCCAGCTCGACAACGCCCCGGTCGGGGTCATGTGGGAGCTCGGCGAGGGCGGCGGCTGGTGGCGGGTCGCCACCGTGCACGTGGACGACTGCGCCGACGGGCAGCTCGGCGTCATCGAGTTCTCCGACGACCCCTCGATCCTCGAGGAGGTCGCGAGCCCCACCCCCGACGGCGACCTCGACGAGGGCAGCCGCTGGGAGGAGTGGACCGAGGGCGTCGTGACCGACGGGTGACCCGTCGGGAGGTCACCGGCGCGGGATGGCCTCGCCGGGCCGGGTGCCCTCCACGTCGCGCGCCCAGACCGGCCGGGGGAGCTGGAACACCTCGCCGAGGGTCGCGTAGCGGGTGCCGGCGAGCCGGCAGACCGGGTCGAGCAGCTGCGGGTCGACGCGGCCCTCGCGCCAGACGCTCGGATCGACGTGGATGTGGGTCACCTCCCCGATCACGATGTGCCCGTTGCCGGCCTCGACGACGTCCTTCGCGCGGCACTCGAGGTGGGCCCTGGCCTCGGCGACGCGCGGCGGGGCCACCGTGTGCGAGGGGGCCTCGGTCAGCTCGGCCCAGCTGAACTCGTCCTCGTCGGACGGGAAGTCGGTGGCGGTGAAGTTCATCTGCTCCACGAGGTCGAGCGAGACGAGGTTCACGACGAACTCGCCGGTCTCGCGCACGTTGCGGAGGGTGTCCTTGACGCCGGAGGAGCTGAACACGACGTGCGGCGGCTCGTGGGCCACCACGTTGAAGTAGCTGTGCGGGGCGAGGTTGCGGACGCCGGACGGTCCCAGCGTCGACACCCACGCGATCGGGCGCGGGATCACCAGGCCCGTCATCACGAAGTAGACCTGGCGCGCGGGCCAGTCGGCTGGGTCGAGCTCGAGCGGTGCGTCGAGCGTGGCCGGCGGCTCGGGGTGCGAGGTGGTCACGCGGCCTCCAGGGGGATGGGCGGCTGACGGGCGAGGGGCACCGAGACCCTACGCGGGGCCCGGCGACGGTGGCTCGTGGCGTGCCCCGGCCGGATGGGACGGACGGCCCCGGCAACGTGGACGGGCCGCGTCGACGAACGTCCACACCGACGCCCACGGGACCCGTCCGACGGGCACCCCTGACGCCGTCGTCATGCCGCCGTCGGCGGGTACCACTGGGAACACGCGCCCGGCGAACGGGCGGCCGCAACGACAAGGAGACCGACATGAGCGACGTCACCGAGAAGGTCAAGGGCACCGCCAAGGAGGTCGCTGGCAAGGCCACCGGTAGCGACGAGCTCGCCAAGGAAGGCGAGCAGCAGCAGGCCAAGGAGCAGAAGAAGGACGAGGCTCAGCGTCTGCAGGAGGAAGCGGCCGAGAAGAAGCAGGAGGCCGCGGGGCACGCGTCGCAGGAGCAGAAGCACCAGTGACGCACACCCAGGGAGCCGACCCCGCCCGGCGCGCGCACCCGCTCGACGGGGCCGCGCCGGGCGAGGTGTAGCGCACCGACGACCCGGACCGACCCACCAGGAGGTGGTAGCAGATGAGCAGTGACGAGATCATCGAGAACGTGAAGGGCACCGCGAAGGAGGCGGTCGGGAAGGCCGTCGGCTCCGACGAGCTCGCCAAGGAAGGCGAGGCGCAGCAGAAGAAGGCGCAGAAGATGGAGGAGGCCGAGCGCCTCGAGCGGGAGGCCACCGAGAAGAAGCGCGAGGCCGCCGGCCACGCCGCCGCCGAGCGCTCGCACCAGGGCGGCTGAGCCGAGCCCGCAACGACGGGGGGACACGACGGCGCCGGGGAGACCCGGCGCCGTCGCGTGTGTCGCGATCCCGGGCCGGTCAGCCCAGCGGCACCTCGTCCTGCGCCGCGGCCTCGGCCTCGCGGTGCTTCCCGGTGACGTGGTAGTAGACGAGGTAGAGACCGCCGGCGGCCAGCAGCGGCAGCTTCAGCGGCCCGGGCAGGAGCTTCCAGCCCCTCCGGATCCAGGGGGTGGCGGCGATCGCCGTCTTGACGTCCATCGGTGGCGCAACTCCTCGGTCCGGGGTGGGAGGAGCGTGCCAGCCGTGCGACGCGCCGGCGCGGCCTCGCCGGCGGCGAACGGTCAGCCGACCCGGACGGGGGACACGGGCCTGGCGGTCGCCCGGATGTCGCCACGGGGCAGTCGGACCACGAACACCGCGCCGGGGTCGCCGTCCTCGTACCAGACCGTGCCGCCGTTCAGCTCGGCGAGGGTGCGCACGATCGACAACCCGAGGCCGACCCCCTTGGCGGTGCGCTGCAGACCGACCGAGGCCTGCGTGAACCGGTCGAACAGGGCCGGCACGAACGCGCTGTCGACGCCGGGTCCGTGATCGCGCACGCGGACCTCCACGTCCTCCCCCGCGACCCTCGTGGACACCGTGATCGGACCCTGCCCGTACTTGCCGGCGTTGTCGACGAGGTTGGTGAGGATCCGGCGGACGTGCTCCGGGTCCGCGAAGACGGCGACGTCGTGGTCGGCGGTGACCTCCACGTCGTCGGGGGAGAGGTCGTCCAGCAGCCGCGAGACGACCGCGCGGACGGCGAGGTGCTCGGGCTCGTGCCGGACCGTGCCCCGACGGACCTGGGAGAGGGTGAGGAGGTCGTCGACCATGTGGGTCAACGCCACGCTCTGGACCCCGATGCGCTCGGTGAAGGCGCGACGCTTCGCGGGGTCGATGTCGTCGCCGTAGCGCAGGATCGTGTCGGCGTAGCCCCGGATCGAGGTGAGCGGGGTGCGGAACTCGTGGGAGACCATCGAGACGAAGTCGTCCTTCAGCTCGTTGGCGATGGCGAGCTCGGCGTTGGTGTCGCGCAGCTCCTCCTGCGCCGTCTCCAGCGAGGTGAGCGTCCGCTCGATGCGATCCGCGAGCCGGGCCAGCTCGTCGTCGCCGTCGAGCGAGACCCGCGGCCGCTGGGTGGCGTCCGAGCGCGTCACGAGCGACGTGAGGCGGGCCATGCGCGACAGGATGCGCCGCTCGAACCAGAGCAGGATGAAGGTGCCGGTCAGGAGGGTCGAGGCGAGGATCAGGAGGAACAGGCGCGTCGACGCCGTCCGCCCGGCTGCGGAGATGTCGCGGGGCACCTCGGCCGACATCGCGATGACGTAGCGACCGACCCCGTCCACGAGGTTGCCGGTGGCCCGGACCCAGTCCCCGTCCTCGGTCACGGCCACCCCGTCGGGGCCGAACGGCGAGCGGACGAGCCCCGACCGACCGGCGTAGGGCGAGAGCCGCATCGGCACGAACGACCGCTCGACCAGCCGCGACAGGAACGCGTCGTCGACCTCTCGGACCGTGATCGCGACCCCCAGCGGCAACTCGCGGCCGGGGATCTCGTGCGCCACCACGACCGCGAGCCCGTCGCCGGTGCTGATCACGGCCCGCACGTCGTCCCGGCCGGTGTCGGGCAGGCGCAGCGTGTTGTCGCGGAGCATCGCGACGAGGGCGGGCGGCAGCGGTGACGCGTCGCGCTCGATGCGGTGGACCACGCGGCCGAACGGGTCGACGAGCACGAGCCCGTCGATGTCGAGCCGGTCGAGCATCTCGGGCGCCTCGCGCCAGACCGCGAGCCGCTCACGCTCGCCGCGCATCAGCTCGGTGGTGTCGCTCGCCGTGGCGATCTCGCGGGCGGTGCCGAGACGGCCGTCGAGGTCGGCCTCGAGGGCGCTCGAGATGCGCTCGAGCCGTTCGGCGGCGTCGGCGGTCTCGATGTCGCTGAACCCCCGGACCACCACCCACCGCGCGATCGCCGCGAACGCGAGCAGCGTCGCCAGGGTCGTCCCGACGAGCAGCAGGATGGCGCGCGTGCGCAGCGACACCGTGGCGACCTCCTGTCGGGCGTCAGCGACCTGAACGACCGACGAGCGCCCCGGTCACGGCGCCGGCGGCTGGGCCGCGGCCTCGGGGTCCGGGACCGGTGGGGTGGGTCCCGCCGTGGGGGACTCGATCGCCCGGGTGCGTCGCGTGGTGACGGCCGCGTCGAGGTCCTTCGCGAGCTTCTTGCGCTGGCGCCCGCCGACGCCGCCGAGCACGTCGTCGAGCGCGGCGACGAGCAGGTCGACGATCTCGCGCTGGACCGCGGCGTCCCGCTCACGCAGCGTGGCGACGAGCTCGGCCTGGTGCTCGCGCACCGTGGCGGCCTCCTCGATCATCTCCTTCGCGGAGGTCTGCACCGAGTCGGCGAGGCGACGGAACTCGTCCTGCAGCAGCTGGACGGCCGGGGTGTCGAGCGGCGAGGTGGGCCGTGCGCCGTCGACCAGGCGGGCGCGGACCTCGGCGTCGATGCCGACCCGGTCGCCCGGACGCGGCGTCGCGACGGGACCGTCACCGAGCCGGTTCTCGAGCGCGTCGAGCCGCTGGAGCACCCCGTCGATGTGGCGCGCGACCTCGTCGAGGGCGGACTCGGTGCGGGCGTAGAGCTCGTCCCCGGCACGCCGGACGGCGCTCTCGAACCGGACGTCGAGGTCGGCGAGGCGGCTCTGCAGCTCGCCGAGACGGCGGACGGTCTCGTCATCGTGACCGGAGACGTCCGACACCTGGGCCCTCCGTTCCTCGAGCGGGGGTCCGCCGGACGGCCGCTCCCCCACGTCCGGGACGGGCAGGCTCACCGGCCTCAGCTGCGGCGACGCCGGAGGCTCAGCGCCCCGGCCGCGAGCGTACCGACGCCCACCGCGGCGAGCATGCCCGCGTCGACACCGGTCCGGGGGAGCTCGATGGCCGCCGGAGCGGGCTGGGGCTCGGGTTCAGGCTCCGGGGCGCGGTCGATGGTCGTGGGCAGCACGTCGATCGGCGCGGGGTAGTCCTGGGTGGTCTGGGCGTTCGCGGGGCCGGCGAGGAGCATGGCGAGGGCAGCGGCCGGCAGGGCAGCGCGGCGGAGAACGGTCATCTTGATCTGCTCCAGCACGTAGGTCGTACCTCAGCGTACCCGCAGCGACGCTGCACGTCACCGGACTCCTGGGGTACTTCCGACCGGACTTCGGTCACGTCGGGAACGGATGGAACGGTCAGACCGGACGGAACCGGACCTCGAGGTCGAGGTCCTCCGTGACGTCCGCGGTGACGCGCACGGCCCCGTCGCCGACCTCGGCGCCGGGCGGCGCGTCGGCGACCACGGTGTCCGGCGGGACCGCGATCGTGACGTCGAGGGTCGTCGTGCCCAGCGTGGGCTGGTGCCGGTAGTGGAGGCGGTAGACCATCTCGTCGCCCTCCCAGCGCCACGCCGCGGGTGCCCGCCAGGCCCACGAGCGCGCGACCGACTCGTGGGACGGGTGGGTGACCCACACCGAGTGGACGGTCATGCCGAGCTCCACACCCGGGTCGCCCGTCGGGAGCGAGGTCGGCAGCGACCGTGGCGTGGCCGTCATCGCACACCCGGGGGCGCAGTAGGCGCTCAGCCAGTGGAGCGCCTCGCCCGCCTCGAGCTCGGGGCGGACCGGTCCGATGACGCGGGTGGGGAGCCCCTCGGTCGGGGCGTCGAGCTCGAGCTCGACGGTCAGCTCCGCCGCCGCCCGGCCGCCGCCGAGCAGCTCGACGTGGTGGTGGATCGTGCGGTCGAGGTAGAAGTCGATCTTGGTGGCGGAGCCGTTGTTGACGGTGACGGCGAGGAGCTCGCCCACGTTCGGCGCGCGCAGCGATCCGGAGAGGTCGAGCGACGAGAGCGCCTGCTCGGCCCCGTCGTCGGCGAACCAGACCTGGATGTGCCGGGCGGAGAGGAGCTCGCCGAAGGCGCGTGCCGCCGGGACGACGTCGCCGAGATCCATCTGCCCGAGGAAGGCCTGCAGCGTCTGCGCGGCGATGGCGCCGAGGACGAGCTTGCGCTCCTCGTTGTCCTCGATGTCGACGAACGCGCCGTTGGCGAGGTAGGCCGCGGCCGAGTCGGCGTCGACGGTCGTGCCGGTGGGGGTGGTGACCGGGCCGGTCAGCGCGAGCAGCTGCGCGAACGCCTCGGGGTCGACGACGATCACGCCGTCGAGCTCCTCGTCGAAGCTCGCGCGCCACAGCCCCTCGAGGTTGGACGCCGCCACCGGGAAGTCGGGCGTGAAGTTCACGTTCTGCCACGACGTCGGCACCCCGAAGGGGGAGTAGCGCGCCACGACCGACGGGTCGACGCCGGTGACGGCGCGAGGTCGGGCGAGCCCGCTCGTCTCGCGGAAGTCCCCGAACGCGAGCCGCCCGTCGCGGAGCTCGAGGCGGGTGTAGGAGCCCACGTAGCCGCCGGTGCCACGTTGCTCGGCGGGGTTGGAGACGCCGAAGAGGTAGGTGGCCGTCCCGCCCTCGCCGAGCAGCCGGGGGAGGTGGGCGACGAGGTCGGCGGACGCGGCGAGGTCGGGGACGAGCGGGGCCGCGAGGTCGAGGAAGGTGGCGCGCGCGTCGGCGACCGCCCCGAGCACGAACCGGGACGGGCTGTCGTGGACGGCGTCGGCCGCGTCGGCGACCGCCGACGCGAGCGCGGCCAGCGGCTCGTCGAGGGCCGCGATCACCCCCACCGGGAGCCGGCCGTCGTCCGTCGCGGAGCTGTCGTTGCGTGCGACGAGCAGCGCGTCGGTCACCCCGTGCCCCTCCCGCGCGACGCGGTGGGCGCCGTCGGCGAGGGTGCGGGCCGTGTCGAGCGTCCGTCCGGCCAGCGGGACGGCGCCGGCGAGCCGCACGTACCACGCGGACAGCCGTCGGTCGGCGCGTCCGAGCAGGTAGGTCGACGCGCCGAGCGAGGCGTGCGCCTGGGTGAGGTCCCCCTCGTTGAGCGCTCCGCGCGCGTCCTCCAGCGCTCGGCGCCCCAGCGTGAGGTCGTCGCGCACGGAGGTCACGGCGACGAGGACCGCCAGAGCCCACACCAGCAGGGTCAGGAGTGCGATCCGTCGCCAGCGTGGCCGCCACCACGGGGCGGTCGTCACGCGGCCATCGTCTTCACTCGCAGTGATAAGGGGCTACCCACTGTTGTACGATGCCAGGGTGGCTGTCGGGGGATCCGGAGGTGCAGCCTACGAGGTGTTGGGGACGGAGGCGCGGGGTGCCTACAGTGCGACGGGGCCGCGGCCACGCGGTGGCGCTCGGACGTCCCCGACGGACCCGGGATGACCAGAACGGGGTCCGAACGGACACCTCAAGAGCCGGACGTAACCTCACGATACGTGTTTCGTTGGACCCGTTGCGCTACCGACCGCCGGTTCCCGGGGACGGACCGGCGCGGCGGCCCGCGGCAACAGCCGCGGAGCACACGCACACGAAGCCGCCCGGTGGCCGGGCGGGACGAGGGCAGTGATGGTCGAGGCGCGCACGGCGGTCCACGAGGCGGGGTACGCCCGTTCCGGTGCGACCGCCATCGTGAGGAGCGAGCGCTCGGTCACGGTGGTGCTCCCACGCCCGCGGTCGCGCTACGAGCGCTTCGTCAAGCCCGTCTTCGACCGGCTCGCCGCGATGGCCCTCCTCGTCGTCCTCTCGCCGGTGATCCTCGCCGTGGCCATCGCGGTGCGGTCCCAGCTCGGCAGCCCCGTGCTGTACCGGCAGGAGCGCATCGGCCGTGACGGCCAGCCGTTCGAGATGTTCAAGTTCCGCACCATGCACGAGGACCGCCGCCGCCAGCGGCCGGCGCTCCCGCCCGAGGGTGTGGACCGTCGCAAGCGGCACAAGACGACCAGCGACCCGCGGCACACCGCGCTCGGTCGGTTCCTGCGCAAGTACAGCCTCGACGAGCTGCCCCAGTTCTACAACGTGCTGAAGGGCGACCTGTCGCTCGTCGGGCCACGCCCCGAGCTCACCGACATCGTCGACCGGTTCTACGAGGACTGGCAGCACGCACGCCACGACGTCAAGCCCGGCATCACCGGGCTGTGGCAGGTCACCGAGCGCAGCGACGAGACCCTGATGGTCCAGCACGTCGACACCGACCTGCGCTACATCCGGGACCTCTCTCTCCGGCAGGACCTGCGGATCCTCGTCATGACCATCCCCGCCGTGCTGGGTTCGCGCACCGGGTCGTAACGCCGCTGCGACTGCCCGTGACCCTCCCCCGGTAGGGTGACGCGACGGGCGACGCGGGGGTGGACGGCGGACGTGGGACGGACACGGGTGTGCCTCTCGCTGCGCGGCTGGGACTGGCGCGTCGACGAAGGCGCCGAGGTCGCCGAGCTCGCCGCGGGGCTCATCGAGTCGGGCCGCGTCGACGTGTGCCTGCTCGACGGGTTGCGGCCGCGCGACGCCGAGGTCCGTGAGGGCGAGCTCGAACCCGGCGCGCCCCGGTCCCGCTGGTGGTTCCTGCGGCACCGGCCCGACGTGCTGGTGGTGTTCTTCCCGCTCCCGGTCGTGCAGATCGTCGCCGCCGTCGTCATGCGGGCGTTCGGGAGCCGCGTGCTGCTGGTCCCGATGGCGTGGCTCGGTCGCGACTTCGTCTCCGCGTCGTGGTTCCGCAGCGGCTCCACGCTGCGCCTCCGGGGCAAGGCGTGGGTCGGGCGCGTGGTACGCCAGCTGTGGCTGAACGTCGCCGACCTCTTCGTCTGCGCCTCCGACCACGAGCGGCGCCAGGCCGAGCTGCCGCTGCCCCGCTGCGTGCTGGTGCCGCTGGCCACGCCGGTGACCCCGCTCGTCGAGGCGCTCGTCGAGGGCTCGCTCGACCTGCGACGCGACACGACGCCGCCCGAGGCACGGCCGGTGGCGCTCGTGACGCGCTTCGACGTCTACCGCAAGGGCATCGACCGGGTCTGCGCCTGGCTCGACGCCTACCGCGACGAGCTGCCGAGGCCGGCGGTGGTGCTGCTCGCTCCGCCCGACGACGACCCGCCCGCGGAGGTCGTGCGGCTGTGCACCGACGGGCTCATCGAGTGGGACCAGCGCTCCTCGGGGGCGGACCTCGCGGGGCCGCTGGGGCGCTGCCGCGCGGTCATCCTCCTCACCCGGTACGAGGGCTACCCCCGGGTGCTCCGGGAGGCCGCGCTCGCCGGTCTCCCCATCATCACGACCGCCAGCGCCAACTTCGCCGAGACGCTGGAGCTGCTGTCGACGCCCGAACGGCAGGCCGGCTACATCGTCGACGGCGACGACGCCCGCAAGGTCCAAGCGGCGTTCGGGGCGCTCGAGGACTCCCCGCCCGATGGCCAGCACCGCGCGTGGCGCGTGCTCGACCGTCGCCGGATCGGGAGCTACCTCGCCGAGGTGACGCTCGCCGCTGCCGAGGGGCGCACCCCCGACGAGACGAGCTACTACCGCTGGGCCTCGCGGCAGGCGGCGGCCGACAGCGGGGGCAGCTGAGCGGCCTGGGCGCGCCAGAGCTCGTCGATGAGCCGGCCCTCGGGGAGCTCGACGTCGTCGAAGGTGAGCATGGTGTCCTTGGCCACGTCCCGCACGAGGCGGCAGCCCTCCGCGAGCCCCATCGGCAGGAGCCCCGCCTCGGCGGCGACGTCGGCGTTCTCGCCCAACCCGTAGGTGTCGTACCAGCCGATGCCGTCGAGGGTCTGGCCGGCCGAGAGGTCACGCTTGGCGGTGGCGCAGACGTCGAGGACGTGGCCGACCGACGCGGTCACGGTCGCGTCGCCGAACAGCACCGCCCGGGCCACCGTGGTCGGGCCCTCCAGGTGGCACAGGTGGTAGGGGGTGTAGAAGGTGTAGAGCGGCCCGTCGCCGAGCTTGTAGAGCTCGAGCCAGCGGCGTTGCTCGGGGTCGTCGTGGGTGGCGAGGCAGAACACGCCCGGGGCCGGCTCGGCGCCCACGAGGTAGTCGACGAGCCCGACCTCGAGGAGCTGCTCGAGCGGGTAGAGGTCCTCAGCGTCGTGGACCCGCTCGGCGTCGAAGCCGTACATCCCGGTGCGCCCGGCCCGGAGCCCCGTGGCGTTGGCGACCAGCGCCATCTCGAAGGTCATCTTCGTGCCGTCGGCGAACGACGCCGCCATGTGCGGGGTGAGGTGCTTCCGGCGGGCGAAGTCGGCCTGGGTCGTGGGGTTGCGGTACGGGTCGTGGAGGCCCTTCAGGTTGCCGAGCAGCACCGGCCGCGCCCCGATGCCGCGCACGAACCGGTGGAGGTTCATCATCACGCCGGGTTGGTCGCCGTCGGAGTCGGTCACGATCACGCCGGCCGCGTCGGCGCGCCGCTTGAGCTCCGGACCGACCGTGCCCTGCAGCTCGGCGTTGAAGGTCACCAGGTGCTTGCCGTGCCCGATCGCGTCGAGCGCCACCTGCGCGCCGTGCTCGACCGCGCCCGTGACCTCCCAGATCGCGTCGACCCCGTCGGCGGCGCACACGAGGCCCGGGTCGTCGGTCACGGCCGGGACGCCGGCGTCCATCGCCGCGTACAGCCCGTCGAGGTCGTCGACCTGGCGCACGTCGGAGTGGCCGGCGGCGCGGTAGGCCTGCTCGGCGTTGACGGGGGAGCGGTTGGCGATGGCCACGATCTCCATCCCGGGGACCGCGGTGTGGACCTGCAGCGCCAGCCCCTTGCCGATCGCGCCGGCGCCGACCATGGCGACCCGGATGGGGTCGCCGGCGGCCTCGCGCCGGCGCAGCGCCTCGTCGACGATGATCACGCGTGGGCCTCCAGGTCGGTGCGGACACGCTCGAGGTCGAGCGCCGGCCAGGACCGGTCCTTGTCGCTGATGGTGCTGACCGCCAGCGGCCACTCGATGCCCAGCACGGGGTCGTCGTAGCGGAAGCCGGCGCCGGCGTCGGGGGTGAACGGCTCGGTCACCTGGTAGACGACCTCGGTGCCGTCGGCGAGCGTCTGGAACCCCTGACCGAAGCGCTCGGGCACGAACAGCATCCGGTCGACGTCGGCGGACAGCTCCACGCTGGTCCACTCCCCGAACGTGGCCGACTCGGGGCGGAGGTCGACGATGACGTCGAAGATGGCGCCGTGCGTGACCCGGAACAGCTTCGTCTCGGCGTGCGGCGGTCGCTGGTAGTGGAAGCCGCGCAGGGTGCCGGCGGCGTGGTTGCGGATGAGGTTGATCTGGGCGACGTGGGTCGGCAGGCCGACCTCGGCGAACTCCCGGGCGCACCACAGCCGGGCGTTGAGGCCGCGGTCGTCGGCGACCGGCTCGAGGTCGATCACGTAGGCCCCGGCGAGGGGGAGCTCGTGGAAGCGCATGCGCCCTCTAGACGTGGAACGGCACGACGAGCTGGGAGCCCTGCGCCTCGGGTCGGACGGGGAGCTCGACGAGGTCGCGCAGCGCGTCGCGGACGGCCGGCTGCTCGTGCGGCGGCACCAGGAAGAGCAGGAACCCGCCACCGCCGGCGCCGCACAGCTTGCCGCCGACCGCGCCGGCGTCCATCGCGGTGTCGTACCACTCGTCGATCATCGGGTTCGTGATGCCCGAGGCGAGCTGTCGCTTGAGCGTCCAGCCGGCGTGGAGGACCTCGCCGAACGCCTCGACGTCGACCGGGTAGGCGTCGAGCAGGCCCAGCAGGGCCTCGGCCTGTCCGCGCATGGTCCGCAGCCGCTCCATCTCGTCGGCGGTCTTCTCGGACTGCTCCTTCAGCACGCTCGACGCGTCGCGCTGGTGGCCGGTCCAGAACATCATCATCGAGTCGAACAGCGGCGTGAGGTGGTCGCGCCAGACACGCTGGTGCTGGGCGGTGACGCGCCCGTCGGGCATGAACGTGAACAGGTTCATGCCGCCGAACGCCGCGGCGTACTGGTCCTGCTTGCCGATGGGCTCGCCCAGGACGTCCATCTCGATGTGGCACGCCTCCTCGGCGAGCTGGCCGGGGGAGACGCGTTGCCCCTGGTAGGCGTGCAGCGCGTTCAGCAGGCCCACCGCGAACGCGCTCGAGCCGCCGAGCCCGGTCGAGGCCGGCACGTCACCCACCACGCTGATGTAGATGGGCGGCTGGATCTCGAGGAACCGGAGGCACTCGCGCGCGATGTTGTTCTCGATCTCGTCGATCGAGTCGACCTGCTCGCTCTTGGAGTAGTTGATGCGGATCGGCTCGAAGAACAGCTCGCTGTGACGCTTCACGGTGACGTGGACGTACTGCGCGATCGCGGTCGAGAGCACCGCCCCGCTCTCGCGCGTGTAGAACGCCGGCAGGTCGGAGCCGCCGCCGGCGAAGCTCACCCGCAGGGGCGTGCGCGTCACGATCACGGTCGAGTCCGCGCGGAGGACGTCGGGCACGCTCACCTCGTTGGTCGTGGGACGGTCCCTCCGGGAGGAACGGTCGGTCGTCAGCCGTGCTTGAGGTCCCACGTGTACGGGATCTGGTCGGTGTCGTACGGCATCCGCAGCATCTCGTCGGGCTCGTGCGGGATCGTGGCGCAGTTCGCCATGATGACGAGCTCGTCGCCGTAGGCCTTGTAGCCGTTGGCGATGCCGGGCGGGATCTGCACGAGGACGTAGTTGTCGACGCCCATGAACACCTCCTGCAGCACGCCGTGCGTGGGCGAGTCCTCGCGGAGGTCGTACATCACGAGCTTGGCGTGGCCCTGCATCACGGTGTTGTGCACGGTCATCCGCTGGTGGATGTGCCACGCCTTCACGACCCCGGGCCACGCTGCGGTGAAGTAGATCTCGCCGAACTCGATGAAGTGCGGGTCGGTGCGCTTCATCATGTGCATGACCTTGCCGCGCTCGTCGACGATCTGGCGCAGCGGCACGATGTTGACCCCGTCGATGCGGGGCTGCAGGTCCTCGGGTCTCACCGGGTCGCTCCCGTCTCAGGCGTCGTCGGCGTGGTCATCGGTCCACCGCAGCTGGCCGTCGAGCTGGCCGGTGCTGCGGAGGTGGGTCAGCCACCGCAGGCGCACGAACCGCTCGCCCTCGTACTGCTCGCGCGTGAGCCCGATGCGGGCGAAGGTCTCGGCGAGCTGGGCGGCGCCGTCGGGGGCGTCGAAGCGGAACGTGAAGTCGGGGAAGGTCCGGGCGAACTTGCCGAAGTCGGCCTGGTAGGTCCGCTGGTCGGCGCCGGGCTCCCCGCGGATCTCGAGCTCGGCGCCGGGCACCGCCGCCGCCGCGAGCTCGGCGAGCTCGCGCACCTGGTGGTTCAGGTGGGCGGCGCCGTTGTTGAACGCCTCGTTGTGGACGTCCTCGAGCGGCGCCTCGAGGAACAGCCGGAAGGTGCGGGCGATGTCCTGGACGTGGACCACGGGTCGCCACGGGGTGCCATCGGAGTGCACGACGACCCGGCCGGCCGTGTGGGCCTGGGCGACGAGGTCGTTCAGGACGGTGTCGAAGCGCATCCGCGGCGAGACGCCGTACACGGTGCCGTTGCGGATGAACGTCGGGGAGAAGCCGTCGGTGGCGAGCTCGCGGATGGCGTCCTCGGCGGTGACCTTCGAGCGCGCGTACGTGGTCCGGGGGTCCAGCGGCGCGGTCTCGTCGACGACCTCGGCCTCGCTCATGCCGTACATGATGCAGCTGGAGCTGAACAGGAACCGGCGGACGCCGGCCTCGCGCGACAGCTCCGCGAGGCGGACGGACGCGTCGTGGTTGATCTGCTCGGTCCAGCCGTCGTCGAGGTTGCCGATCGGGTCGTTGGACAGCGCGGCGAGGTGGATGACGGCGTAGAGGTCCTTCACGTCGTCGATGGTCAGGTCGCGGATGTCCTTGCGGATCGACGGGATCGGCTGCGGGTCCTCGACCAGGGTGCAGGCGTCGAAGTAGCCGGTGTCGAGCCCGACCACCTGGTAGCCCTGGTCGACCAGGTAGGGGGCCATGACCGCGCCGAGGTAGCCGCGGTGTCCGGTCACGAGCACCGGCTTCATGGTCTTCACGCGTCATCCTCGTCGTCGGGGGGTGGGGCGTGCGGGTCGTCGACGAGCGCGCCGGCGAGCAGCTCGTCCACGCGCGACGACAGCGGATGCGCCTCGTCGACCAGGGCGAACCGGGCGCGGGCAGCGTAGGCGGCGTAGCCGTCGCGGACGTCGTCGCCGAGGTAGAACGTGCGCGTCAGGTCGATGTGGTGGTCGCGCTGGACCTGGAACAGCATCCCCGGCTCGGGCTTGCGGCAGTCGCAGCCGGCGTCCCAGTCGTGCGGGCAGAGGTAGAAGCCGTCGATCCGACCGCCCGCCGCCGCGGCCGTCGCCGCGACGTGGTCGTTGACGGCGTCGACCTGGGCGCGGGTGACGACACCGCGGTCGATGCCGGCCTGGTTGGAGACGACGACGACCCGCCAGCCGGCAGCGGTGAGCCGGACGACCGCCTCGACCGCACCGGGGAGGAAGACGACGTCGTCCGGGGTCTCGACGTAGGTGGCACGGGGCGGGCGGGCGATGATCGTCCCGTCCCGGTCGAGCATCACGAGGGGCGGTCCCTCGAAGAACGCGGTGGTGATGGGGAGCCGCGCGTGGCCGCCCACGCTCATGTAGCGGTGGCGGGTCCAGTACGCCCCGAGCCGGCCGGCCTCCGCGAGGGGCGGGTAGATGGCCTGCTCGAACAGCTCGTCGCCCTCGCGCGGGAGGTGCTCGCCGACGGCGGCCTTGTCGAGGATCGCGTACCCGATCTCGACCCCCTGCAGACCCGGGGTGGTGCGGGTGCGGTCGAAGACGCGGCACATCCCGTCCTCGACGATCACCGAGTCGCGGGTCCAGCCGTCCTCGTTGGAGTAGACGGTGATCGAGCAGGGGGCGCCGGTGGCCACGTGGTGGGCCCACTGGCGGTCGAAGTCCATCGGCCAGTAGTTGTCGCAGTAGAGCAGCAGGAACGTGTCGTCGAGGTCGTCCCAGGCGTCGCGGACGCGGTGGACGGTGAGGTCGTCCGGGTCGGTCACGCGGTGGGTGATCCGGACGCCGTAGGCGGACCCGTCGCCGAAGTGCTCCTCGTACTGCTCGTGCAGGTAGCCGAGCAGGAAGACCACGTGGTCGAAGCCCTGGTCCGCCAGCATCCGCACGATGTGGCCGTTGAAGGGCTCGCCGGCGAACGGCACCAGCCCCTTGGGGATCTCGTGGGTGATGGGCGCGAGCCGCGTGCCGCGGCCGCCGGCGAGGATCACCGCCTGGGTCGGTCGGGGTTGCACGCTCACGCGTCCGGCGCCTCGAAGGGCACGACGCCGACCCGGTCGGCGATGAGCGCCGTCGTCAGGAGGTCGGCGATGACGCTGTGGGCGGACTCGACCAGGCCGTACTCACCGCGCGGGGTCTCGGCGAGCAGGAGGTGGTCGACCCGGTCTCGCAGCACGCCGCCGTCGAAGCCGAGCAACCCGATGACCTGCATCCCTCGCTCCTCGGCCATCTCGACCGCCGACACGAGGTTGGGGGAGGAGCCGCTCGCCGAGATGACGACGAGGACGTCGCCGGCGCGGCCGAAGTTCTCCAGCTGCCCCGAGAACACCCGCTCGTAGCCCTCGTCGTTGGCGAGCGCGGTCACCCACGGGGTGTTGTCCGTGAGGCACATCACGCGGACGTGCGCCTGTCCCGACTGCTTGGTGGCCTTGCCGAGGTCGTTGGTCAGGTGGCTGGCGGTCGCGGCGCTGCCGCCGTTGCCGGCGACGAAGATGGTCCGGTCGGCGTCGCGCGCCGTCCGGAGGCAGTCGATCGCGGCCACGACCCGGCCGACGTCGACCGTCGCCATGAGGTCGCGGAAGCGCCGGAGGTAGTCGGTGACGACCTCGTGCGACCCGGGTCCGTGCGCGTCCGCCACTGCCGCCCTCTCCGCCTGGTGGGTGGCCGCCGACGATAGCGGCGGGGCGGGCCGTGAGCGCCCAGCCACCGCCGTGAGCACCGCGAGCACCGCGAGCAGTTCCTCCCGGCATCACGGACGAACTTTGAGGGGTCGAGTTTCAACATCCTGAAGTTCGACCCCTCAAAGTTCTCCGAGCTGCTCGCGGTGGGGTGTGAGCCCACGGTCACGGGAACGTGTCGCGGCCGGGACCGACCCCGTAGCCTCCGGGCCATGCTGACCGACGCGCGGACCCTCCCACCCGGCCACACGCTCGAGGCGGCGGTCGCCGTGATCGGCGCCGGCGTCGCGGGGATCACGCTCGCGCGCGAGCTCGCCGCCGACGGCACCTCCGTGCTGCTCCTGGACTCCGGCGGACGGCGGGGCGGCGAGACCGACCCGTCGCTGCTCGCGGGGACGAGCTCGGGTGACACCTACTTCCCGCTCGAGACGACCCGCGTCCGGGGCTTCGCCGGTACCTCCAACCACTGGGTCGACAACGGCCCGTTCCGGGCGCGACCGCTCGAGCCGATCGAGCTCGCCGGACGTGACGACGTCCCCGACTACCCCGCGTGGCCCGTGACCCGCGCCGAGCTCGACCCGCTGTACCGGCGCGCCCACGAGCTGTTCGGGCTCGGGGCGTTCGACTACGACCCGCAGCGCTGGGCCTCCCCGACGCTGCCCGAGGCGCCGTTCGTCGGTGCCCGGGTGCGGACGTCGGTGTTCAAGCTGTCGCGGCCGGACGCCTGGACCGCGCGCTTCGACGAGGTCACGAACGACCCCGACATCCACCTCGTGCTGCACGCGACCGTGGGCCGGATCGTGACCGACGACGCCGGCGAGCGCGTCCGCGAGCTCGAGGTCCGGCTCCCCGGCGGCGCGACGCTCACGGTCCGGGCGCCGACCGTCGTCCTCGCCGCCGGCGGGCTCGAGAACCCGCGGCTCCTGCTCGCCTCGGGGGGACCGGGCGGGCGGGGCATCGGCAACGACCACGACCTCGTCGGCCGCTACTTCATGGAGCACCCGCAGGTCCGGGCGGGCCGCCTGCGGTTCACCGACCCCGACGCGGTCGAGGCGCTCGGCCTCTACCAGCCGCACCCCAGCGGCGAGGGCGCGGACGTCCAGATCCACGCCAAGGTGAGCCCGACCGACGCGGTGCTGCACGAGGAGCACGTGCTCGGCTCCACGTTCTTCCTCAACCCCGTCTCCCTGGCACGCTCCACCGACGCGGTCCGGTCGTTCGTGACGGTCGGGCACGCGCGCAGCTGGCGGCCGCGCAACCCGGACCTCGGCCGGCACGTCGCCAACGTCCTGCGGCACCCCGCTCCGGTCGCCCGCACCGCCTGGGACGTGCTCCGCAAGCGACGTCACGGCGAGGCCGAGGTCATCCAGCTGATGGCCATGGCCGAGCAGGCTCCCGACCGGGAGTCACGCGTCCGGCTCGGCACCACCACCGATGCGCTCGGGGTCCCGCAGCTCGACCTGGTCTGGCGGACCACCGCTCGGGACCGGCGCACGATCCGGGTCGGCCACCTCGCCGTCGACGCAGCCCTCCGTGACGCCGGGCTGGGCCACCTCGAGGACGCGTTGGGGGACCAGCGGGTCGCGCCCGAGCTGAAGGGGGGCTGGCACCACATGGGCACGACCCGGATGGCCGCCGACCCGACCGCCGGCGTCGTCGATCACGACGGGCGTGTCCACGGGGTCGCCAACCTCTACGTCGCCGGGTCGTCGATCTTCCCGACCGGCGGCTACGCGAACCCGACCCTCACGATCGTGGCGATGACGCTCCGGCTCGCGTCCCACCTGCGAGGTGTGGTGTCCGCGGGGTGAGGTGGTCGCGGACGAGCGTCTCGGCCACGGCCCGGTAGGCCGCCGCGTGGGCCTCGGGGCTGTGCGCGCTCCGGGCCTCCTCCCAGGCCGATCGGGCCGTGGCCGCGAGCTCCTCCGCCGGCCGTGCGGCGAGGTCCCGGACGGCGGCCTCGATGTCGTCGAGGCTGCACGAGGGCAGCAGGACCCCGTGGTCGGGCGTGAGGTCGAACCCGCTCTCGCGGCTGCACACGGGGATCAGCCCCGCGTGCATGCAGGTGGCGACCGCGCCGGCCTGTCCCTCCGACGCCGACGGGTAGACGGTCGCGATCGTGGACGCCGCGAGCTCGGTGAACGCCGGCGTCGTGACGTCCACCCAGCCGCGGAGCTCGATGTTCGGCAGCTCGAACAGCTCGCGGTGGTAGGCGTCGACCAGGTCCGTCTCGTTCGCGACGGGCCCGCACACCGTGAGGTGGAGGTCGGGGTTGCGGGCGAAGACCTCGAGGACGAGGTCCAGCCCCTTCAGCACGGCGCCGCGGCTCCCGAACCACACGAAGCGGTCGCGGACGACGTCGTGGTCCTTGGTCGCGTCCCACGGGTAGGTGGTGGGGGAGGCGACCGGCACCTGGAGGACCGGCCGCCCGGCGTAGGCGAAGGTCGCGGCCGTCACGTCGTTGCCGATGACGGTGATCACGTCGGCGACGTCGGGACCCCGGTAGAACGGTTCCGCCTGGCGCGGCCGGATGGAGACCCCTCGCCGGGTCTGCAACGCCAGCAGTCGGGTGTGCTCGGCGTGGGTCTTCTGCAGGTTGTGGGACGAGTCGGCGTGGAAGACCTTGAGCGTCGTCGCCGGCAGCGACGGCGCCCACCGTTCGAGGTTCCAGCGGGTGTCGATCACGACGTCGTAGTGCCGGCGCACCGGGATGAACCGGTTGTGGAAGCTCACCAGGTCGACGGTGAAGCCGAGGTCGGTCCACGCCTCGACCATCGCGAGCGTCTCGCCGTAGCTCGGGTGTCGCACGTCGGCCGGCTCGCCCCGGCGATGGGCGAGGACCGCGGTGTGCATGTAGGACAGGAGCACCCGACCGCGGGCCGGGCCGTCGGGGGTGACGGTGAACCGACGCAGCGTGTTGACGGCCCACCGGGCCTTGCCGAACAGCTGCGCCACCCCGGCCACCTGCGCTCCTCGCCACCGCGGAACCCCTCCGCCCACCGCGGACGGGCCCGTCGCCGGAGGCTACTGCCTGCCTCCGCCGAGTCCGTGGTGCCCCGTCCTGGTCCGCGGACGGCCCCGGTACCGTGACCGCCCGCCGACGAGGAGCCCCGCCCGCGTGACCCGCCCCCGCGTCGCCATCGCGATGGCGTGGCTGTACCAGTACCGGGTCCCGTTCTACGAGCGGCTGCGGGAGGAGCTCGACCGGCGCGGCATCGACGTGGAGCTGCACCACGGCGACGCGACCGGGTCACGCTCGGAGCACACCCGCGACTTCGGGCACCTGCCGTGGGCGCAGCACGCCCCGAACCGCATCTTCCACGTCCTCGGCAAGGAGCTGTGGTGGCAGCCGGTGCTGGGCCGGCTCCACGGCGCCGACCTGGTGGTCGTCGAGCAGGCCAGCTCGCGGCTCGTGAACTACCTCCTGTTCGTCCTCCAGGCGCTCGGCCGGACCCGGCTCGCGCTGTGGGGCCACGGCGTGGACCTGCGTCCCGGGAGCCACGCGTGGATCGGCGAGGGCATCAAGCGCTGGCTCACGCGCCGGGTCCACTGGATGTTCGTCTACAACGAGGCGACCGCGGCGATCGTGCGCGACATCGGGCTGCCAGCCCACCGGATCACCGACATCCGCAACGCCATCGACACCGGCGAGCTCGTCCGTGCCCGCGACGCGCTGACGACCGACCAGCTCGACGCGCTCCGGGCCGAGCTGGGTGTGGGACCGCGGCACGTGGCGGTGTTCTGCGGCGCGATGTACCCCGACAAGCGGCTCGACGTCGTGGTCGCCGCCTGCGAGCTCGCCCGTCGGCAGCTCGACGACCTCCACCTGGTGCTGGTCGGCGACGGCGAGGAGCGCGCCTGGGTCGACGAGGCCGCGGCGACGCGCGACTGGATCCACCCCGTGGGTCAGCGCTTCGGTGGTGACCGCGCCCCGTACTTCGCGATCGCCGAGGTGCAGCTGATGCCGGGCGCGGTGGGACTCGGGGTCCTCGACAGCTTCGCCCTCGGGACGCCGATGCTGACGAGCGCGTCCGGCAAGCACGGCCCCGAGGTCAGCTACCTGCGCGACGGGGTCGACGGGCTCGTGGTCGACGACGGCGGCGACCCGGCGGTCTACGCCGCGGCGATCGTCCGGGTGCTGACCGACGGCGAGCTCCTGGAGCGGCTGCGGGCGGGCTGCGCCGAGGCTGCAGCGACCTTCAGCATCGAGCAGATGGCCGCCCGGTTCGCGGACGGGGTGGAGGCGGCGCTGGCGGCGCCGGCGCCCCGCGCGTTCCGTCGGGCCGGCTGACGAGCGCGGTCACCGGCGGCCGGGGATGCGGCCGTAGAGGAGCTCGGCCCGCTCGGCGATCGTGGGGGTGGCGAGCGCGGTCGCCGTGGCGACCTCGCTGGCGGCGCGCCACCGGTCGGGGTCGTCGGTGAGCGCGTCGAGCCCGGCCGTGAGCGCCCGCACCGCCCGCCGGGGCGTGGTGGGGAGAGCCTTGGCGCCGGCCTCGGCGGGGACCGCCTCGCCGACGCCGCCGGCATCGAGGCAGACGACCGGCAGCCCCGCGGCCATCGCCTCGATGACCGCCACGCCGGACGAGTCGTGCATGCTCGGGAACAGCATCAGGTGGTGGCTGGCGTAGCTCGCGAGCACCTCCTGCCGGGGCACGCGACCGTGGAACGTGATCCGGTCGGCGAGCCCGAGCTCTCGGGTCAGGGCCTCGAGCCGGGGACGTACGGGACCGTCGCCGTAGAGGTCGAAGGTGGCGTCCGGGTGGGTCGCGGCGTGGGCGGCGAAGGCGCGGACCGCCAGCACGAGGCCCTTCCACCCGAGCATCCGCCCCACGTAGATGGCGGCCCCGCCCCGCGGGTCGGGCGGGCCGGCGCGGCGGGTGGCGAGCTCGTGCAGCTCGTCCCGGTCGAAGACGGCGCCCGTCAGGACCACGGCGTCGCGCCGGACGTCGGCCGGCCAGCTGGCGCGCGTCTGGTCGGTCGTCGCGGCGGCGACGCTCGCCCCGCGGGCGCACCTGCGGAGCGACGGGGACACCCGGCACCAGCGGTTCCAGACCCAGCGGACGAGCTCCATGACGCTCTCGCGGGCGCCGCCGATCCAGCCGGGGGTCACGAACCGCAGCGGGATGTCCTCGCCGCCACCCACCGGCCCCCACACGAACGGGATCGGGAGCCGCCACAGCTGGGAGGCCACCCGGTGCATCCCGTACGTGGCGTGGTGGGCGAGGTCGAACGGCTCGTGGGCGTGGAGCTCCCGGGCCACCGCCAGCGCCTCGGCGTGCCACCGGTGCAGGTAGGGGTAGATCTGCAGGCCCTCGTAGCCGGGCGGGCCCTCGCCGACGTAGCGGAACGTGAGGTTCGGGCGCGGCCGGGCGGCGAGCTCGGGCTCGATGCGGTCGCGGAACGAGGCGTCGGTGAGGACCACGACCTCGTGCTGCTCGGCGAGTCCGCTGGCCCACGCCCAGCCGATGCCCTCCTCGGACCCGCCCCCGGGGACACACGCGAACGCGCAGAGCAGGATCCTCACGCGCCACCTCCACGGCGGGCGGCGCGGGCCAGACGACGCAGGTACGGGCTCGCGAAGTAGACCGGCCACAGCGGTCCGGCCCAGCGGCGCGTGAAGGTGCGCCACTCGTCCGGCGGCAGCCCCTTGGGGCCGGTGAGCTTGCGCCAGGTCTCGTCGACGTCGCCGGTCGCCCACGGGTCGGGGTTGCGGGCGCAGGTGCCGACCGTGCCGGGCGCGACGAGCACGTCGATGCCCAGCCGGCGCGCCCGCAGGCCGTAGTCGTAGTCGCCCATCGCGTGCCGGAAGCCGGGGTCGAGCTCGCCGACACGGTCCGCGACGGGGCGGGGGACGAGCACGCAGTTGCCGTTCATCGTCTCGGCCGGGAGGGCGGTGTCGCCGGGCGGGACCAGCTCGAAGAACATCGGCCGCCGGCGGTCGGGCCGTACCACGCCGCCGTAGGTCAGCTCGCCCGTGTCCGGGTCGCGGGTGGAGCCGACCACGATCGGGGGCGTCGCCGGCGCAGCGTCGTGCACCGCCAGCAGGGTGGCCAGGGCGGTCGGGTCCAGGGTCGTGTCGTCGTTCAGCCACCACAGGTGCGCGGGATCGTGCTCCCGCACCGCGGTGGCGAGGCCGAGGCGCATCCCCCCGTTCCACCACAGGTCGCCGTCGCCGCGGACCAGCGTCACGGTGGGGTGTGCCGCGGCCACCGCGTCGGCGGTCCCGTCGCTGCTGCCGTCGTCGACGACGACCACGGTGAGCGTGGCGCGGTGGTCGACCTGGCCGGCGAGCGAGTCGAGGCAGGCGAGGGTGCGCTCGCGGCGGTCGTGGCAGGCGAGGACGGCGGTGACGACCGGGGCCGCGGTCACGATCCGCCCCGGTGGCGGCGCTCGGCCCACCGTGCCTGGAGGCCACCGACGATCCGGGACCGGGTGGCCGACGCCAGCGCCTCGGCGGCGGCGAGCCGGCTCGTGTGGGCCTGCACCTCCCAGCTCGGCCGCTCCACGCCGGCCCAGTCGTACTTGTAGGCCGACCCCGCGAGCCCGATGTCGAGCTCGTGGTCACCCCGCGCGCAGGCGCGGGCGACCGCGGCGGCCATCAGCACGTTCGACGCCCCCGACAGCGCCGGGTCGCGCCCGCCGTGCCACATCGTCAGCCGTCCGCCCACCTCGAGGCAGAGCTCGACCGCGCCGACCTCCCCGTCGCGGACGAGCAGGTGTGCGACGACCTCGCCGGCCTCGGCGCCGGCGACGAGCGCTCGGCGGGCGATGTCGGCGTGGGGGAGGAGGGTCGAGCGGCTCCCGAACGCCGCGGCGTGGAGCGCGAGGAACGCGTCGTACGCCGGCCCCACCGCGTCGTGGGTGGCCAGCTCGTAGCGGAACCCGTCCGCCTCCAGGGCGGTGCGGGCGCGACGCACGCGCTTGGCGAGACCGTGCGGCCGGGCGGCCAGGTACGCCTCCGGGTCGCCGTCCAGTGCGTCGACGAGGGTCGTGCCGAAGGGGGACACCGTCGGGTCCGGGAGCGCCTCGGCGATCGTGGTGGCCGGTGCGACCGCCCGCAGTCGGACGCTGCAGCCACGCCGGTCGGTGAGCCAGCTCCGCACCGAGGCGGCCACGTCCGCCTCGCGTCCGGGGGCGGCGAGGAGGTCGAGGTTCGTCGCGCCGAGCGTCACGCCGACGTCCGCCAACCGGTCCGTCAGCCCGGCGCGGTGGCGCAGGGGGAGCCCGCCGACGAGGCCGCGGTCGTCCTCCACGAGGAGGTAGCGCACGTCCCCCGGTGGCCACGCGCCGAGCCACCACGAGCGGAGGTAGGGGGTGGGCACGGGGGCGGTGTCGACGAGGCGGTCCCACGCCGCCGCGTCGGCGTCGAGCCCGGTCGAGAGCGACACGCGGAGGCCCGCGTCGGACGTCCCGGCGACGGGGCCGACAGGAGCGGAGAGCGGATCGCGCGCGACGGTCGGCTCCTCGGTCGGCTGGGCGGCGTGGGCGGCGTGGGCGGCGAGCCTAGGTGATGCGCGCCGACCGGAGCCCGTCCGGAGGTGGGTTACGCTGCGTCCATGCTGCGACGCGTGGTGCTACCCGCTGTGGGGCTGGCGGTGGTCGCCGCCGGCGTCGCCGTGGGGCTGGCGGTGCGGGGCGTCGGTCCGACCGGGTCCGCCGCACCCGCGGCGTCCGAGGAGGCCGGCGGGGTCGACGTCTCCGGGCTCGTGGACAACCGACCGTCGCCGCCCGGCTCCCCGCCGCCGGCGACCGAGGCGGCCCCGAGCGAGGTACGGATCGAGCTCGGCGACGACCCGCAGGCCCTCGTGGACGCCACGCCGCCGGGGACGACGTTCGTCTTCGCCGCCGGCGTCCACCGCGAGGTGTCGATCATCCCCCGTGACGGCGACCGCTTCACCGGGGAGGCGGGCGCGGTGCTCTCCGGCGCGCGCGACCTGACCCACGCCGACTGGTCCCGCGAGGGCGAGACCTGGGTGGTCGGCGGGCAGACCCAGCAGGGCCTCGTCCACGGCGAGATCGCCGAGGACGGCGAGGAGGCCGACCGCTACCCCGAGGAGGTGTTCGTCGACGGTGAGCGGCTCCAGCACGTCGGGTCGGTCGCCGAGGTCGGACCCGAGAGCTTCACCCTCGACTACGACCGCGACGAGCTCCACATCGGGGTCGACCCGGCGAGCGTCTCGCTGATCGAGGCGTCGACCACGGTGGGCGCCTTCGGCGGCACCGGCGTGCGTGACGTGGTGATCGAGGGGCTCACGATCGAGCACTACGCCACGCCGACCCAGCACGGGGCGATCGGCTTCCACGAGGAGCACTGGACCTACGACTGGACCGTCCGGGACACGACCGTGCGGCAGAACCACGGGGCGGGGATCCGCCTCGGTCCCGGGATGACCCTGGAGCGGGTCCGGGTCCTCGACAACGGCCAGCTCGGGGTGGGGGGCGACGGCATCGACCGCACCGACGGACCGACCGGCGGCTACCAGGCCCCGGTGACCATCGTCGACAGCGAGATCTCGGGCAACGGCGTGCTGAGCTTCGACTGGGGCTGGGAGGCCGGCGGGGTCAAGATCAAGAACGCGCTGGCCGGCTCGGTCTTCGAGCGCAACGTCGTGCGGGGCAACGACGGGCCGGGGGCGTGGTGGGACATCGACGACCGCGACGCGGTCATCCGCGACAACGTCATCGAGGACAACACCGTGCTCGGGATCTTCTACGAGATCTCGTTCGGGGAGACGACGATCGAGGGCAACCACGTCCGGCGCAACGGCCCGCGCGACGCCGACCACGGCGTCTACGGCGTCGGCATCCTCGTCAGCAGCAGCTCCGGGGTGAGGGTGAGCGGCAACACCGTGGAGGACCAGGCGATCCCGATCCTGCTGCAGGACACCGACCGTGGTACCTCCGACCGTCTCGGCCCCCGGGTGCTCGCCGACGTGGACGTCGTCGGGAACCGCATCGTCCGGTCCGGACCGGTGGTCGTGACCGACCCGGACGCGCCGGGCCTGCGCTTCGAGGACAACCTCTACGAGCCGGCCGAGGGCGGTCCTCCGAGCTTCGTCCTGGGGGAGGACACGGTCGGCGTCGGGGGCTGGAACGAGGCCGGCTTCGACCCCCACCTCACGCAGCGTTAGATGGCGTGTAACGCAGCGTAAGAACGCACACGGTGGTGTTCTGGCCTCAAGGTGTGACCCACCGGGGTCGATGCCCTAGGCAGTAGTCCCGACCGCACACACACACGACGCACTCCGAACGGGCAAACCCATCGGAAGATGGGGACGCAAAGCAACGGGCCCAGACCGGGTAGCCGAGCTGCCGAAGAGTTGCCGGGTGTCACCACCCAGCACCGTTCGAGATGCGACACGCAGATCGACGGAGCTGGACGATGTACCGCCCGCGTGCCCGCACCCCCCACACCCCCACCCTCCGGACCGCCGCCATCCTCGCCCTCACGGCGATGCTGGTCTCGCTCGTGGCTGTCGGCCCCGCCGCAGCCGCCGAGCCCACGGCCCCGGTCCGCCTCGCCGGCCCCGAGCGCATCGCGACCGCCGTCGCGGTGTCCCGCGCCGGCTGGAAGAGCGCCGCCACGGTCGTCCTGGCCCGGGCCGACGAGCCCGCCGACGCCCTGTCCGGCTCGCCCCTCGCGGCCGACAACGACGCGCCGCTGCTGCTCTCCTCCCGCGACCGTCTCTCGGCCACCACCGCCGCCGAGATCACGCGGCTCGGAGCGCGCGAGGTGCTCGTGCTCGGTGGCCGCGCCGCCCTCGCCGACGACGTGGTCGCCGACGTCCGCCGGCTCGGCGTCTCCGCCCGCCGCATCTCCGGCCCCAACCGCTACGCCACCGCCGCCGCCGTCGCCGACGAGCTCGACCCGGCCGCCGGTGGCGCCGCCTACGTCGTCGGGTCGTGGCAGGAGGCCCTCGCGGTCTCCGGCGTCGCCGCCCGCCGCACGGCCGCCGGCACGCCCACGCCGATCCTCCTCGCCGGCGCCGAGCTGCCGACCGAGACCCGGACGGCCCTCACCCGCCTCGGCGTCCGCGAGGTCCTCGTCGGCGCCAGCGTCGGGGCCGCCGCCCGCGACGCCCTGGCGACCACCGCCGCCGTGACCCCGGTCGGCACCACCGACATCTACACCACCAGCCTCGCCGCCGCTCGCAGCGAGACCGCCGCGGACGCGGTCGTGCTCGCCACCGGGCGCGACTACCCGGACGGGCTCTCCGCCGGCGCCTTCGCCGCCCGGACCGACGCGGTCCTGCTGCTGACGCCCACCGACCGGGCGCTCGCCCCGCAGGTCTCCTTCGCCCAGGAGCGCGGCGTCGGTCGCCTCTACGTGGCGGGCGGGACCCAGGCGGTGCAGGACGGGGTCGTCGCCGCCTTCCACACCGGCCCGACCGCCGCGACCACCTCGACCACCCCCGCCAGCGCCCCCGAGGCCGGCAACCTGCCTGCCCCGGGCGCCGCTCCCGCCCCCGTGGCGGTCCCCGCCGGCGCCATCGAGGTCACCCCGGGCCAGGACCTGCAGGCCCTCGTCGACGCCAACCCCGCCGGCAGCGCCTTCTTCCTCCGCGCCGGCACCTACCGCGAGCAGTCGGTCGTGCCGAAGGACGGCGACACGTTCGTCGGCGAGCGGGGCACCGTGCTGTCCGGCGCGCGCGTCCTCCCGGCGTCCGCCTGGACCCGGTCGGGCAGCGCCTGGGTCGTCGGCGGTCAGACCGCGGAGGGCTTCGAGCACGGCACGATCCTCTCCGGCGGCAACGACCGTGACCGGCACCCCGAGGAGCTGTTCGTCGCCGGCCAGCGCTTCGAGCACGTCGCCGGTGTCTCGGCCCTCGGCCCCGGCCGCTGGTACTTCGACTACGACGCCGACCGCGTCTACCTCGGCGAGGACCCGGCGCGGCTCGGCACCATCGAGCTGTCGACCACCGTCGGCGCGTTCGGCGGGACCGGGGTCCGCGACGTCACCATCGCCAACATGACCATCGAGCGCTACGCCACCCCCGCCCAGCACGGCGCGATCGGGTTCTACGGCCGGCACTGGACCTACGACTGGACCGTGGCCAACGTCACGGTGCGCCAGAACCACGGCGCCGGCATCCGCATCGGCCCCGGCATGACCGTGACCGGGTCGGCCGTGCTCGACAACGGCCAGATCGGGATCGCCGGCGACGGCGCCGACCGTTCCACCGGCCAGCCCGGCTACACCGCCCTCGTGACCATCAGCGACACCGAGATCGCGCGCAACGGCCAGCTCGACTTCGACTGGGCCTGGGAGGGCGGCGCCAGCAAGCTCAAGTACACCCTGGGCGGGTCGCGCTTCGAGCGCAACTGGGTCCACCACAACATCGGCCCCGGGCCGTGGTGGGACATCGACAACCGCGACGCGGTCATCGTCGACAACCTCGTCGAGGAGAACACCGTCAAGGGCATCTTCTACGAGATCTCCTACGGTCGGACCCTCATCGCCCGCAACCTGGTCCGCAACAACGGCCGCACCGTCGAGCCCCGCATCGAGGGGTCGGGGATCTTCATCTCCAACAGCGAGGGCGTCGAGGTCCGCGACAACGTCCTCTACGGCAACCCCTACGGCGTGATGCTGCGCTCGTCGGCCACCCGCAGTCCGGCCGTCAGCGACGTCACCGTCGTCGACAACGACATCCAGGTGACCGAGGGCTGGAGCGGGCTCAACATCGACAACGGCGCCCCGACGAGCCTCTACGGCCGCAACCGCTTCGAGGGCAACACCCACCGTGTCCCGTCCGCCGGCCACCGCGGGTTCTGGTGGGGCGACGACGCGACCCACAGCTTCGAGACCTTCCAGTCGATGGGCCAGGACACCACCGGCCAGGTGCTCGTGACCGCGACGCCGGGAGCGCTGCCGGCGGTGGCGTCGGGGCTCGCCGGCGCCGCGCACGGGGCGCGCTGACCGCGGTCGCGACCGCCGCGCCCGGTCAGCGCCCGGCGGTGACGAGCGAGCGTTGCGGCGCGGCGGTCCCGTGCCGCAACGAGGGCACGGGGACGTTGGGGTAGGCCGCCGCGACGGCGAGGCCCAGGATGATGCCCTGGATCTCGTCCGGCTTCCACGCCACGAGGAACAGGGCTGCCATCGCGATCACGATCCGCAGGATCGGCGGGGACAGGAGGTCGTCGTCGGACCCGGCCGCCGTCCGGAGCCGGCGCATCGTGACCCGCAGGAGGAGCAGCAGCAGGACGACGCCGGCACCGCCCATGCGGAGGAACACCTGCAGGAAGTAGTTGTGCGGCGTCACGTCCACCGTGTAGCCGCGGATCTGGCGCTCGTAGCCCGAGCCCATCGGCCGCCCGAGGGCCAGCTCCTCGACCCCGCCCAGATCCTGTCCCACGAGCGCTGCCCAGCCCTCGTAGCGCCAGACGACCGTGTTGGGGTCGACGGGTGACTGGGGGAGCGCCGACTCCTCGGTGCCGATGAGGACCAGGATCAGCGCGCCGCTCACGACCGTGACGGCGGCCACGGCCCGCATCACGCGCCGCCCCAGCTCGGGGCTGGACAGCACCAGCATCCCGATGCCGCCGATCAGCGCCAACCACACGGTGCGGTGCTGCAGGACGAGGGTCTCGAGCACGAGCAGCCCGAGGAGCCACGTCCGACCGCGCCCCATCCCGCCCCGGAACCAGCCGGGGGCGAGCACCATGGCGGCCTGGGCCATGAGGAGCGCCCATCGGGAGTCGATGACCCGGATCCCGCCCTCCTCGGAGCGAGCGAGGAACGGCACGGTCGAGGGGACCACGGGGAGCACGGCCCAGCGGACGAGCACGACCACGACCAGCAGCGTCGCGAGCCGCAGGAGGTAGGTCGCGAACCGGGCCCGGGTCTCGCGCGTCGGCAGCGCGGTGGAGAAGTACAGCGCGCCCCCGAGGTAGTAGAGGAAGTCGCGCAGCTCGTTGACGGCCGCCCCGAGCCCGTAGATGCCGATGCCCCGGAGCGTCGACCACGCCGCCAGAGCGGCGAGGCCGAGCAGCAGGCGCTGCGGCACCGTGACCGTCGGCGCCCGCAGCAGACGGAGCAGGGCGGCGAGGAGCAACCCCGCGAACAGGACGTCGTCGGGGAGGATCGTGAAGCCGGCCACGACCGTCGCCGGCGGCCAGCCGTCCGAGGCGGCGAGGAACCCGGCGACGGTCAAGAGCGCGGCGCCGGCGAACGCCGAGTCGCGCACGAAGCGCTCCACCAGGGTGACCAGCCCCAGCCCGAGCCCAGCCGCCGCGAGGAGCGCCATGGCGGCCAGCGGGGCGGACACGTCGCTCACGTCGTGGCGCCGTCCGGTGCGGGGCGAGGGATGCCCAGCGCCCGACCCACGAGACGGGTCGGCAGCGATGCGTCCGGGGCCTCGACGTGCAGGCGGTCGGCGATCTCGGCGCGGACCAGGTGGAGGGTGTCGAGCCGGATCGCGACCATCAGCCCGACGACGCCCGCGGCGACCTCGCCGGCGAGCGTCACCGCGACGGGCAGACCGAGGCCGAGCAGACCCCAGCGGGTGCCGCCGATCGCCGCGGCCACGATCGCCGAGGCGACCACGGCCGGCCGGTAGCTCCGCACCACGTCCTCCCGGGTGTAGACGAGCGTCCGTGCCGTCAACCCCGCGTACAGGACGTGCCGGACCACCTCACCGAAGCACAGCGCAGCCGCGTACGCCCACGGCTGCCGGACGACGAACGCGGCCCAGCCGAGCGCGGCCACCAGCGACAGCAGATGCACCGCCTCGAGCCGGACCATCGCCCCGATCCTCCCGGCTGCCGTCGTCATCGACAGCGCGATGCGGCTCAGCACGTGGAACGCCGCCGCGGCCCCGATCCAGCTCATCAGGCTCGCCGCGAGCTCCCACTGACCGCCGAGCACGACGAGCACGAGCTCGCGGCCGGCGATCGCGATGCCGACGCAGGTGGGCACCAGCAGCGCCGCCGCGACCGCGAACGCGTCGCGGTAGACCCGGCGGAGGCGTTGGCGGTCGGACTGGATCCGGCTGAACCCGGGGAAGAGGACCTCGGCGAGGCCGGCGGTGGCGTACTCGAGCGGCACGATGACGAGGTAGTAGGCGCGGTTGTACTGCCCGAGCGTGGCCGCCGTCCCGAACCGGCCGATCGCGAGCGTGTCGAGGTTGTTGCCCCCGAAGTGCATGAACTGGAACGCCGACAGGCCCGCGCCGAAGCCCAGCAGGTCGCGGTAGGGCTGGGCCCGGAGCACCGGGACGCTCGGCGGCCGGACCCGCCACAGCAGCAGCAGGGTGCTCACCACCTCGGCCGTCAGCGCCGCGGCGACGAGGCTCCACACCCCCGCTCCCAGCGCCGCCGACGTGATCCCGACGAGCGGGTAGCCGACGACGAGCGCGGCCACCTCGAACAGGGCGATGTCGCGGAACTCGAGGTCGCGACGCAGGATGCTGTCCGGGACCGCGCCGAGCCCGCTCGGGATGAACGTCAGGCCCAGGACCCGCAGGTACGGGGTCGCGTCGGGCTTGTCGAAGAGGGCGGTGATCCACGGCGCCCCGAGCCACAGGAGCCCGGCGACGGCGAAGCCGGCCACGAGCCCGATCGCCATGCCGGCGCGGAGGTGGTCGCGGTCGATGTGCTCACGCTGGACCAGCGCGTGCCCCACCCCCATCAGCGCGAAGTAGCTGCTGAAGGTGATCACGAGGCTGGCGATCGCGAGCAGGCCGAACGCGGCCGGCGTCAGCAGCCGGGACATCACCGCCGTGTAGCCGATCTGGGTGATCGCCATGACGAGCGTCGTCGCGTAACGCCAGCGCAACCCGCGGACGGTCGCGTCGGCGATGTCGATGGCGTCCTCGGGGAGGGTCACCGCCCCACCCGCCGGTGCCGCAGGACCTGCGCGGTGGCGAGCACCGCGTAGGCGGGGTTGTTCCACAGGTAGCGCCGCCACAGCCGGCGCGGTTCCTGGGCCAGGCGGTAGGCCCACTCGAGGCCGCGGTCCTGCAGCCAGTCGGGAGCCTGCGGGACCGTCCCCGCGAGGAGGTCGAAGGCGGCGCCGACCGCGAGGACGGCCTGGCCCGGGAGCCGGTCGCGGTTGCGGTCGACCCACAGCTCCTGCTTGGGCAGCCCCAGCCCGACCCAGACGCAGTCGGCGCCGCTGTCGCGGATCCGGGCGACGTCGACCGCCTCCTCGGCGGCCGTCATCGGGCGGAACGGCGGGGCGTGCCGGCCGACGATCCGGACCCCCGGGGCGAGCCGGGCCGCGGCGTCGACCAGCCGGTCGAGCGTCTCCTCGGTGGCGCCGTAGAGGTAGTGGGTCCAGCCCCGCTCCAGGCCGTACGGGAGCGCGAGCTCCATCAGGTCGGGGCCGTAGACGCGGGTCTGGTCGGGGGCGCCGAGTCGCCGGAGGGTCCACACGAGCGGGACCCCGTCGGAGGTCGTGACGTCGAACCGCTCCAGGGCCCGGCGCAGCTCCGGCGAGCGCCGCGCGGTCATCACGGCGTGGACGTTGCAGAACGCGTAGGTCGTGGCCCGGTCGTCGGGGCGCGCCGCGATGAGCTCGAGGACCTCGTCGTAGGAGGTGGTCGAGATCGGGACACCCAGGACCGGGAGCCGGTCGGGTGGGCGCCAGGTCATCAGTGGCCGTTCCGGTCACGGCCCGTCGGGAGGAGCCGACGGACGCGGTCGAGCGGGGAGGACGCCGCCGTCGTGTCGACGCTGCGCGGCCCGTACCCGTAGCCGTAGCCGTAGCCCGACATCTGGCGGTTCGGGCTCATGTAGATGTAGCCGAGGAGCGGCGTCCGGGTGAAGGCCAGCCGCTCCCGGACCCGTCGCAGCTGCTCGTGCGAGGACCGGTGCTTGACGACCAGGACCACCCCGTCGACCGCGTCGATGAGGGCGGCCGTGTCGGACACCGCCAGCACGGGAGCCGAGTCGACGATCATCAGGTCGTAGCTCGGCGACAGCTCGCCCAGCACCTCGGCCGCCCGCTCGGTGCGGACCGTGGTGGTCGTCTCGGTCGCGTGGCGACCGGCGGCCAGCACCGGGAGCCGGATCGTGCCCGCGACCCAGCAGTGGTAGACGGCCGCGGCCGGGTCGACCGCGTCGTTCACGAGCGTGTCGGACAGCCCCGGGAGGAGCTCGGCGCCGAGCAGGCGCGAGAGCCCCCGGGCGCGCAGGTCGGCGTCGATCACGAGCGCCCGCTGGCCGTCGGCGGCCGCGGCCGCGGCGAGGTGCAGCGCGGTCAGGGTCTTGCCCTCGCTCGCGCCGGCGCTCGTCAGGAGCACCTTCCGGCCACCGTCACCCAGGGCGAACTCGATCGAGTTGAGCAGGAACGCGAACGACTCGCCGGCGCCCGGGTCGGCGCCGAGGTGGAGCGGGTCGGCGGCCGCCGAGCGGAAGAACGGCACGTCGCCGAGGAGCGGCGCGCCGAGCACCGCCTCGGCGTCGCTGCGGTCCCGGATGCGGGTCGACCGCCCGGCGCTCCAGTAGGCGAACGCCGCCCCGACCCCGAGCCCGAAGATGAGCGCGATGGCCGTGATGCGCGCGGGGCGGGGCGCCGCCGGCGCGTCCGGGACCTCCGCGGACTCGTAGACCTCCACGCCGCTGCCGAAGATGGCCGCGTCCACCCGGACCTGCTGGGCGCGCGACTCGAGGTCCAGGAGCTGCCCCACCAGGATGTCGAGGCGTCCGTTGGCCGTGCCGTCCACGCCCGTCTGCGCCTCGAGCGTGTCGATCTGGGACTGCAGCTCGCGACGAGCCTCGTCGAGCTCCTGGGAGACCCGGATGGCGTCGGCCGTGACGCGCTCGGAGGTGACCAGCTGGAACGCCTCGGCGACACCGTTGGCGAACGTCGCCGCCTCCTCGGCGGTCGGCGCCGACCCGAGGATGTCGACCCGGAGCAGGTCCGGGACCGGGGTCACCTCGACGTGGCGCCCCAGCCCGCCGGCGTCGAGGTCGGTGCCGATGATCTCGACCGCCCGGGTCAGGACGGCCCGGGATTCGAGGATGTCGGCCTGACGGAGCACGTAGCTCACCGGGTCGTTGCCGGCCGGGTTCTCGAACACGCCGCTCTGTCGCGGGTCGACGAGGAGGAGCCGGCCGACCGCCTCGTACCGGGTCGGGGTGAGGGTCGCCGAGACGTAGCCGAGGACGGCGAACAGCATCCCGATCGCCGCCACCCGGAAGCGGTGACGCCACATCGACTCCAGCAGCCCCGGACCCCGGGCCCACACGGACTCGTCGGTAGCTGCCACGGCGGTCCCCTGCACGCGATCCCGGGAGGCGGTCGGGTGCGCGTCCCGTCACCCCGGTGCGTCAGGCGGGGCGGGGCAACCGTAGCGCAGGGCGACGCCCGCTCACCGACCGTCGAACGCCACCCGCCACGCGCCGTCGGGGCGCTGGACCGCGTGGAGGTGGTGGATGCCGCGGGCCGCCCAGCCGGTGCCGTGGGGCTGACCGAGCGGCACCGGTTCGCCCTCGGCGTAGCGCTCGCGCGTCAAGGTCGTGATCGGGACCGCGTGGAGCCCGAGCCCGTAGTCGCCCTCGCCGTCCTGGGTGATGCGGTCACGCCGCTCGCCGCGCACCAGGACGGGACCGCCGGGGCGGGCGATCCGCGCGTCCCGATCGACCACGGGGCTGTCCGGGTGCTCGGTCCACGGCCCGCGGAGATCGCCGGCGTGGTAGAGCCGCAAGGTGTCGAACGGCTCCCCGTCGGACACCTCCACGAACAGCCACCAGCCCGCGTCGTCGTGCAGCAGGGTGGGGTCGTGGAACGGCTCGCCGGCCAGCAGCACCGTGTCGAGCTCGAACCGACGCGGCCCGTCGACCGCCCGGTACAGCCGCACCTCGCCGGCGTCGCCGGTCTCCGGGACGAGGTGGAGCCGCCGGCGTGAAGCACCGGCTGCGGGTAGGACAGGTGGAACGGCTCGTCGAGCACCCGGCCGACGTAGCGCCAGCGGCCCGGCGCCTCCTCGACCGCAGCCCCGATCGTGCCCCGGTCGCTGGCGCGGTCGAGCTGCTCGAACAGGCACCACCAGACCCCGTCGTGCTCGAGCAGGAACGGGTCGGCGACGAAGTCGGCCCCCGGCACGTCCCGGTACGAGATCGTGGGCGCCGGTACGTCGCCGGCGCGGAGGTCGAACGGGTCGGCGAGGTCGACGATCGCGATCGCCCAGTCGTCCCAGGTCCGTGCCCGCGCCGGCCGGAGCCCGGCAGGCAGCCGCCGGACGGCGTCCTTCACCGCCCCCTTCGCCACCCGTCCCAGCCGCCCCACGCCACCTCCACCCGGTCCGCCCGGTCCGGTTCGGGTTCTAGCGCGCGTTGAAGTACTTCGCCTCCGGATGGTGCACGACCCGACCCGCGTGCACCCGTCCTCGGCGGTGGGGTTCTAGCGCGCGTTGAAGTACTTCGCCTCCGGATGGTGCACGACGATGGCCGAGGTGGACTGCTCGGGTTCGAGCATGAACTCCTCGGTCACCTCGACCCGATCTCGGACAGGTCGATCAGCTGGGCGAGCTTGGCCTGGTCCTCGAGGTCGGGGCAGGCGGCGTAGCCGAACGAGTAGCGCGACCCGCGGTACTCCTGGCGGAACCAGCCCTCCTTGGTCCCGGCGTCCTCGCCGGCGATCCCGAGCTCCTCGCGGATGCGGCGGTGCCACAGCTCGGCGAGTGCCTCGGCCATCTCGACCCCGAACCCGTGGGCGTAGAGGTAGTCCTGGTAGCGGTCCTCGGCGAACAGCGCCGCGGACACCTCGCTGATCCGGCGACCCATGGTGACGCAGTGGACGGGCAGGACGTCGACCTCGCCGGTCTCGACGTCGCGGAAGAAGTCGGCGATGTCGAGGAAGCGCCCACGCGTCTGCCGCGGGAAGTGGAAGCGGACGAGCTCCTTCGTGAGCGGCGCGTCCGGGTCCCACACGATCAGGTCGTCGCCGTCGGAGTTGGCGGGGTAGTAGCCGTAGACGACCTCGGGCGTGAGGATGCGCTCGCGCTTGGCGCGGGCGACCCAGTCCCGCAGGACCGGCCGGGCGGTCTCGTCCAACATCGCCTGGTACTCGGCCGGGGAGCGGTCCCCCGGGGTGAACCCCCACTGGTTGCGGAACAACGCCACCTCGTTCAGCAGCGGCCACACGTCGTCGACGTTGATCCCGCGGACGACCCGCTGGCCCCAGAACGGCGGCGTCGGGACGTCGACGTCGGTCGCGACGTCGGACTTCGGTCGCCCACGCGCGTCCACGCGCGGTGGCGCCTCCTCGGCGCGGGTGCGGGTCGGACGCCGCTTCTCCTTGCGACCCACGAGCTCCTCCGGGAGCTCCACGCCGGCACGCCGTGCGGTCATCACCTCGTTCAGGACCCGGAGCCCCTCGAAGGCGTCGCGGCAGTAGAAGACGTCGCCCTGGTAGAGCGACCGGAGGTCGTCCTCGACGTAGCTGCGGGTCAGCGCCGCGCCGCCGAGCAGCACGGGGTAGTCCGACAGCTCGCGCTTGTTCATCTCCTCGAGGTTGTCCCGCATCACCACCGTGGACTTGACGAGCAGACCGGACAGCCCGATGGCGTCGGCGTGCTCGGCCTCGGCTGCGGCGAGGATCCGGTCGATCGGCTGCTTGATGCCGAGGTTGATCGTGTCGAAGCCGTTGTTGCGCAGGATGATGTCGACGAGGTTCTTGCCGATGTCGTGCACGTCGCCCTTGACGGTGGCGAGGATGACGCGCCCCTTGTTCGACGCGGCCCCCTTCTCCATGTGGGGCTCGAGGTAGGCGACCGCCGCCTTCATCGCCTCGGCCGACTGGAGCACGAACGGCAGCTGCATCTGGCCGGAGCCGAACAGCTCGCCGACGACCTTCATCCCGTCGAGCAGGAACTCGTTCACGATCGTGAGCGCCGGGTGGCCGGCCGCCATCGCCGCGTCGAGGTCGGCCTCGATCCCGTCGCGGTCGCCGTCGATGATGCGGCGTGACAGGCGCTCGTCGACGGGGAGCTTGGCCAGCTCCTCACGGGTCGTCCGCGCCTCGGTGGCCCCCTCGAACAGCTCCATGAGCCGGTGCAACGGGTCGTAGTCCGCGCCCGCCGTGCCGCCCAGCCCACGGGTCCCGCGGTTGTCCTCGATGAGGTCGCGGGCGATCTGGACGTGCTCGTCGGGGATGCGGTGCAGCGGCAGGATCTTGCCGGGGTGGACGATCGCGGAGTCGAGCCCGCGGTCGACCGCCATCTGCAGGAACACGGAGTTGAGGACCTGACGCGCCGCCGGCGACAGGCCGAAGGACACGTTGGAGACGCCGAGGGTCGTGAAGCAGCCGGGGATCTCGGCCTTGACGCGCTCGATGGCGTCGAGGGTCGCCATCCCGTCCCCCCGAAGGTCCTCCTGGCCGGACCCGAGCGGGAACGTGAGGCAGTCGAAGACGAGGTCGCTCGGCTCCATGCCGTACTCGCCGACGGCGATGTCGGCGATGCGCCGGCACACGTCGACCTTCCAGTCGGCGGTGCGGGCCTGCCCCTCCTCGTCGATGGCGAGGACGACGACCGCCGCCCCGTAGCGCTTGGCGAGCGGCAGCAGGACGTCGACCTTGTTGCGCCCGTCCTCGAGGTTGACCGAGTTGATGACCGCCCGGCCGCCGATGCGGACCAGCGCCGCCTCGACGACGGCCATCTCGGTCGAGTCGATGACGAGCGGCAGCGTCGACTGCGTGGCGAAGCGGTCGACGACCTCGATCATGTCCGGCACGCCGTCGCGCCCGACGTAGTCCACGCAGATGTCGAGGACGTGGGCGCCCTCGCGGGTCTGGGACTTGGCCAGCGCGACCATCTGCTCCCAGTCCTCGGCGAGGAGCATCTCGCGGAACGCCTTCGAGCCGTTGGCGTTGGCGCGTTCGCCGATGACGAGGAACGAGGTGTCCTGCGCGATCGGCACGGCCGAGTAGAGGCTCGCCAGGCTCGGCTCGAACTCGACCCTGATGGCGCCGTGCGTGCTCGGCTCCGCCTCCGCGCCTCCGGCGACCTCGCGGGGTGCGGGGCGCAGGTCGGCGACCGCCTCGACCACCTGGCGCAGGTGCTCGGGGGTCGTGCCGCAGCACCCGCCGACGAGGCTGACGCCGAACTCGGTGACGAACTCGCGCTGCGCCTCGGCGAGCGCCTCGGGCGTGAGCGGGTAGCAGGTGCGCCCGTCCTCCATGTGCGGGATCCCCGCGTTGGGGACGACGCTGATCGGCTTGCGGGAGTGCCGGGAGAGGGTGCGGACGTGCTCGCGCATGTCCTCCGGACCGGTGGCGCAGTTCATGCCGATGATGTCGATGGCGAGCGGGTCGAGGGCCGCGATGGCGGCCAGCGGCTCGGTCCCCAGGAGCATCGTGTTGATGTCCTTCTCGACCGTGAAGGACACGATGATCGGGACCCGGGCGCCGCGCTCGGCGAACACGTCGTTGGACGCTGCGACCGCGGCCTTGATCTGCAGGAGGTCGAAGCAGGTCTCGATGATGAGCGCGTCGACCCCGCCCTCGAGGAGCCCACGGACCTGACGCCGGTAGCCCTCCTCCATCGTGGCGACGTCGATGAAGTCCTTGGTCGTCGCGGGGTCCTTGCCGAGCGACAGCGTCGGCGAGCGCGTCCCGGGTCCGATCGAACCGGCGACGAACCGTGGCTTCTCCGGCGTGGAGAACGCATCGGCGGCACGGCGGGCGATCTCGGCGGCGAGCCGGTTGATCTCCTCGGTCTCGGCCCCGAGCCCGTACTCGTCGAGGACCCACGGTGCCGCCCCGAAGGTGTCGGTCTCGAGGATGTCGCAGCCGACCTCGAGGAACTCGCGGTGCAGCTCCTCGAGGAGCTCGGGGCGGGTCCGGACGAGGTTCTCGTTGCAGCCCTCGAGCTCCGGACCGCCGAAGTCGTCGGCGGTCAGCTCCCGGTCCTGGATCGAGGTCCCCATGGCGCCGTCGAAGACCAGCACGCGCTCGCGGGCGGCGTCGAGCAGGGGGTGGGAGGAGAGAGCGGGGAGGATCGGTCGCATCACGTCGCCAGGATCGGGGCACGGACGCGGGGCCGGGACTCCGGGCCGCGCCACGAGGGTAGCGACCCCACGTTCGTGGCCGTCAAGCCGGTAGTGGCGGCACCGGCGCCGGCGGGGTGGCAGGCTGCAGGGGACGGAGGGTGGCAACGTGGACCTGTTGGAGTCGTCGAGCCCCTGGCTCCTCGCCCTGATGACGCTCGTGGCCGGCGTGCTGGTGGCGGCGGCGCTCGCGGCGCTCGTCAACATCGTGGCGCGCCGGCTGCTGCGCGACCCCAAGGGCGCCGGGCGCCTCGCGAGCATCGTGTTCTGGGTCGTGGCGTGGATCGCCCTGCTGGTCGCGATCGGCCGCCTCGCGGAGCCGGACGCGACCGAGGTCGGTCTCACCGCCGCCGCGACGCGCCTGCTGACGAGCCTGCCGGACCTCCTGATCGCGCTCCTGACGCTGGTGCTCGGGTGGGTGGTCGCGGTGGCGGTCCGCTCGCTCCTGCGGCAGGTGCTCGACCGGGTCCGGCCGGGAGCGGCCGACGTGCTGGCGCCGCTCGCGTTCTGGGCCATCCTGGTGCTCACGGTCCTCATCGCCGCGGAGCAGGTCGGCATCCAGGTCGGGCTCCTCCGCAACGTCCTCCTGATCCTGGTCGGCGGGGTCGTGCTCGCCGCGGCGATCGCGCTGGGCCTCGGCACGCGGGACCTCGTGGCCGAGGTCGTCGCCGGCCGCCACGTCGAGCGCGTCACCGTCGTCGGCGACCTCATCGAGGTGGGCGGTCACCGTGGCCGGGTCATCGCGCTCGGGCACGCGTCGGTGCGGCTGCGGACCGACGCCGGCGAGGTCGAGGTCCCCAACGGCCTGCTCCTGTCCCAGCCGGTGCTGGTCGTCGAGCGGGTGCACCCCGGTCCGCCGCCGGCGCCGGCGGACGCGTGAGCGACGACCTCCGCGGACGCGGCCCGCGCGAGGGTGAGGCGGACCTCCCGGAGCGGACGTTGACGCCGCGGGCGGCGAGCCTCGCGGCCCGGGCGGCGCGCCACCGACCGGCGTGCGCGGTTCCGACGACGGCTCGAGCAGGTGCGCGAGGGCGAGGCCCGCCGTGCCCGCCGGCGATCGGTGGCGTCGACCGGCTGGTGCCCGTGGTCGTGGTGCTCGGGGCGCCGGCGCTGGGCGGCTGGACCGCGTCGCTCGTCGACGGAGCCTCGGTCGGGACCGGGGTCGCCGTCGGCGCGCTCGTCGGCGTCCTCGCGGTCGCCGGCCGCTGGCAGGTCCGGCGCTACGCCCGGACGCGGGGTGCGGCGGCGTGGGACTGGACGACCGGCCGGCACGTCGCCCACGGGGACCCGAGCCGTCGCGTCCAGCACACCGAGGCCGGCGCGGACCGTCGACCGGGGGCGCCGTCCGGGCGTTGACCCATCGGTCGGGGCGCGGCGGCCGCGCCGGCGCCGGCGCGCCCCCACCATCGTCGTCCACCCACCGAGAGGACGCACCGTGGACGCCGACCGCATCGCCGAGGTCAAGGCCGAGCTCATGGGCGAGCTCGCACGCCAGTGGCCCGTGGGGCCGGGCGAGGTCCGGGCGGCCGCCGAGGCCGTGGGCGAGCCGGACGTCGCCACCGCCGCGACCCGCCTCCCCGACGACGGCCGCTGGGTCGAGGTCGACGACCTCTGGGCCGACCTCGACCCGCTGCTCGAGGAGCTCATCCACCGGACGGGGACCTGATGCGCCCGCTCGCCCCCGCCGCCGTCCTCCTCGACCTCGACGGGACCCTCGTCGACTCGGTGTACGTGCACGTGCGCTGCTGGGCCGCGGCGCTGCGCGACCACGACCACGAGGTGCCGATGTGGCGCATCCACCGTGGTATCGGGATGGGCTCCGAGCGGATCCTGCCGTGGCTCCTCGGTGGCCCCGTCGACCCCGACGAGGCCGAGAGCCTGAAGACGGGCCACCGCGAGCGGTTCCTCGACCTCGCCGACGAGCTCGTGCCGACCGACGGGGCGCGCGCCCTCCTCGACGACCTCGAGGCGCGCGACGTGCCGTTCCTCGTCGCGACCTCCGCCGGCAGCGCCGAACGCAAGGCGCTCCTGGCGGCGCTCGGGCGGGAGGACCTGCGGGTCTCCGACAGCGACGACGTCGCGTCGTCCAAGCCCGCCCCCGACCTGCTCCACGCCGCCTACGACCAGCTCGACGTGACCACCGCGGACGTCACGCTCGTCGGCGACTCGCCGTGGGACGCCGAGGCCGCCGTCCGCGCCGGCGTGCGCGCGATCGGCGTCCGCACCGGGGGGTTCGCCGCGGAGGAGCTCCTCGGCCACGGAGCCGCCGAGGTCGTCGACGCCCCCCGCGACCTCGTCGGCCGCCTCTGACGGGCGCCGACCGGCGGGTAGCCTCGCGGGCGATGTTCCCGCGCAAGCCGCCCCTCCCCGACGCCTACCACGACGCGTGGTGGGCGTTCCTCGACTGCGCCGAGGTGATCGAGGGGGGACGCCGCGTGCTGCTGTCGACGCTGCCGACCGGGCGGGTGGAGCCGGCACCGATCGGGATCGGGCTCGACGCGCTGTCGCGGTCCGTCGACGACGCCCGCGGGTGGATGGCGCGCTGGGAGCTCGAGGAGCTCCGCGACGCGTGGGGGGACTGCCACGCCGCTCTCGACGAGTCGCAGGGCAACGTCGAGATGGTGCGCGAGGTCGCCGCGACCACGCGCGAGCTCGAGGAGCTGCTCGGCGCGGTGGAGGAGGTCGTGGCCCCGCTCGACGCGTTCGCCGACGCCGAGCGCGACTTCCGCCGGCGCTGGAAGCTCCCGCGCCAGCGCACCCCGTGAGCGGCTGGGCGCGGCACCGGCGCATCCTCGCCCTCGCCGTGCCCGCCATCGGCACGCTCGTCGCCGACCCGCTGCTCGGCTTCGTCGACACCGCCGTCGTGGGGCGGCTCGGGGCCGAGCAGCTCGGGGCGATGGGCCTCGCGGTGGCGGTGCTCGCCGCGGTCAGCTGGATCTTCAACTTCCTGGTGTACGGGACCACGGCCGCGGTCGCCCGTGCCATCGGCGCCGGCGACCGGGCCGTCGCCGGCCGCCGCGTGAGCCACGCCGGCCAGGTCGCGCTCGTCATCGGGCTCGTCGTCGCCGGCGCGGTCGCGGTGCTGGCGGAGCCGATGGTCCGCGCGTCCGGTGCCGTCCCCGGCCTCGTCGCCCCCGCCACCACCTACCTGCGGATCCGCGCGATCGGGGTGCCGTTCCTGCTCGTCGGCTACGTCGGCCACGGGGCGTTCCGGGGCGTGTCCGACACGACCACGCCGCTGTGGGTCGTCGCGGTCGCCAACGCCGTCAACGCCACCCTCGACGTGGTCCTCGTGCTCCGGTGGGGGTGGGGGCTCGCCGGCGCGGCGTGGGCGACGGTCGCCGCCGAGGTCCTGGTCGTCGTCATCTTCGCGGTGCTGCTCCGCCGGGCGGCGCTCCCGTTGGCTGGGCACGGCCGTCCCGGTCGCGCGGAGCTGCGCACCCTGCTCGTCGTCAGCCGCGACCTGTTCCTCCGTACCGGCGGCCTCCTCGCGGGCCTGTTCCTCATCACCGCGGCGGCCGCCCGGATGAGCGCGGTGACCGCCGCCGCCCACCAGGTCCTCTGGCAGGTCTGGATCATGGTGAGCTTCGTGATGGACGGGTTCGCGATCGCGGCGCAGGCCATGATCGGGACCGCCCTCGGCGCCGGGCGCCGGGACGACGCGCGCGCGACCGCCCGGGCGCTCATCCTGTGGGGAGCGGTGGGAGGCGCGGTCGTCGCCGGCCTGCTGCTGCTCCTGGCCGGCCCCATCCCGCGGCTCCTCACCGACGAGCCGACGATCCTCGCGGCGGTCGCGACCGCCTGGTGGCTCGCGTCGGTGGGTCACGTGCTGAACGGCACCGTGTTCGTCCTCGACGGTGTGTTCATGGGCGCCGGCGACTTCGCGTTCCTGCGGACCTGGACGCTCGTGGCGGCCGGCGTCGCGGCCGTCGGCGCCCAGATCGCGGCCGGCGCCGGCGCCGGCGTGCTCGGGCTGTGGGTCGCGCTCGAGGCGATGATGGTGGTCCGGTTCGTGACGCCTCGTGTGGCGGCTGCGGACCGACGCGTGGACGTTCAGCGGCGAGGACCTCCCCGCCGAGGCGTGAGGACGCGTCAACCGCGCCGGCGACGTTCCGCGTCGATCGCGGCGAGCTCCCGCTGCAGCGCCTCGCGGGTGCTGGCGAGGGCGGTGCGGTGGCCACTGCCGGCGTGGGGCGGGACGTCACGCAGGTAGCGCTCGACCTCGGCGAGCTCGCGGCTCACGGTCTCGCGGTCGCGGGTGGGGGACGGGTCCATGGCACGCGACGGTACCCGCGCCCCGCCGAGGTCCGTACCGGGATGTTCCCCTCAGGGAGAAGTTCCCGGTACGAACCCTGCACGGCGCGCCCCGGCGGCCGCGGTGGTCGCGCCGGCGAGGACGAGCACGCCCAGCCCCGCGAGTCCCCCGCCGGTGGCGGGGAGCGCCTCGCCGGCGGCGACGGTCGCGCCGGCTGCCGCCGCGGTCCCGAACGGCACCGACACGGGCGCGGCCCCGAGCGGGTGCCCGGTCCCCGGCCCGTCCGCGTAGGTCATCCAGGTCAGGGTGTCCTGCTCGGCCACACCGGGGGCGGCGTAGTCGCAGACCCCGTCCGGGAAGACCTCCTCGAGCGCGACGAGGTCGTCCTCGGTCAGGGCGAGGTCGCCGTAGTCGAAGTCGCGCACCGCGACGAGCTGGCACTTCGTGACGTCGTCGGTGAGCGGCATGCCCGCCTCGATACGCGGGCTCGCGTACTCGCGGATGGCGCCGTCGCAGAACTCCTGCGGGACGTCCTGGCCGGTGCCGTCGGTGCAGCGCGGCTCGGCGGTGCGGTCCTCGACGATCTTCTGCGCCAACGGGACCTCGCGCGTGTCGGCCTCGACCGCGGTGAGCCACTCGTCGAGCGCCACGATGGCCGCGTCGACGAACGTGCCGTCGCCCACCAGCGGGATCGGGCCCTCCCAGCGGACGTGGTTGTCGGTGTGGCCCTGCTCGCGCTGCAGCCGCGCCTCCATGACCGACGTCCGGTAGGCGTCGTGGAACGCCCCGTCGTCGGGGCCGCGGAGGTCGATGATCGCGACCTCGTCCATGTTCGAGCCGGTGTTGTTGGCGCCGGAGCGGTACTGGTTGGCGACCGCGGTCTCATCGCCGACGATGCGCTCCGGCGTCGGGGTCAGGTCGATGTCGAACCCGCCGATGTCGCGGTTCAGGTCGAGGAAGGCGGCCAGGCTGAGGGTCCCGCGCTGGAGCGCCTCCAGGCCGTACTGCACGCCGACGTTGTCGAACGGGCGACGCGCGAAGCCGGTGTCCGGGTCGACCCCGAAGATGTTGACCATGTAGTCCTGCAGGGTGCAGCGCACGCCGTCGGGGTTGGTGTCCTCGTCGTAGACGTCCTCGGTCGGCACACCGGGGCAGGACCGGGTGGGCTCGCCGGAGTTCGGGATGACCTCGGTGAAGGTGATCGGGTTGGCGGCGTTCGGGTGGCCGTAGACGGCGCCCATCCCGGTGCCGTAGACGGGGTCGGGGGCGAGGAAGGTCGGATCGCCGGCCTGGCCGCCCTCGAAGTAGTTGCGCAGCAGCACGTAGTCGACGTACTGGTTGGCGGTGGACCACGCGTCGGCGAACGAGCACTGCGGCGAGATGCCCTGGTAGACGCCCGGGTAGGCGTTGGCGACCTGCTGCTGGGTGAGCGACCCGCCCGAGCAGCCGGACCCGATCGTGTAGCGGATGGGTCCGTACTGGTCCGCGAGCCGCTCCTTGGTCATGAACAGCGACTCGGCCTGGGTGGCGATGTTGCAGTTGTGGCCGGCGTTGTCGAGCGCGTGGCTGATGACCGCGAAGCCGCGGCCCAGCGCGTCCTCGAGCATCACGTCCGGCGCCGCGCCCATCTCGTAGGCGGTGTCGCACGAGGCCCCGTGGGTGATGACGGTCTTGTGGTTCCACTGTGACTGGGGTGCGACGGCGGTCCAGTCCTCGGCGGGCTTGAAGAGCACCGCGATCTTGTACTGGTCGCGGGCGATCACGCCGGTCTCGACCCGGACGATGAACGGGACCTCCTCGCCCTCGTCGGTCGTGGTCGTGGCGACGAACTCGGGCGGGACGCTCTCGTCGTAGGGCTGGAAGCCGCCGCCGGTCGCCGGAACGTACTGGAGCTCGTAGGTCGCCTCGCGCGCGCAGTCGCCCTGCTCGCCGGTGTCGCAGTACCACGGCTGGATCTGAGGACCGGAGGTCACCGGGCCGGTCTGCGGGTGGTCGTCGACGGTGAGCCGGGCGCCGCGGCCATCGGGGAGCTCCGCGGTGACGAGGTTGGCGCCCTGCGCGAGGCCGTCGACGAGACCGATGATGCGGCCGTCGTAGGCCTCACGCGCGGCGAACCGGTCGCTCACGTCGCGGCCATCGACGTCCACCCGGAGCCCCGCGGCGCTGGCCCCGTCCGGCAGGACGACCTCGAGGAGGACGTCGCCGCCCATCACGGTGTCGGCCCGGCCGGACAGCGACAGGATCTCCACCACGCCGGCGGCCTCGGCGGGGGCGCTGCCGAGGGGGAGCAGCAGAGCGGCGACGAGCCCGAGGAGGACCGCGACCGCGCAGGCCGGCAGGGAACGGGAACGGGCGGAGCGGGACACGGGCGGACTCCGGGGGATGCGGAACGGGGCGTCCGTGCTACTTCGGCACCCACACCCCCCGTCCCTCCCCGCCGAGGTCCGTACCGGGATGTTCTCCTCGGGGGGAAGTTCTCGGTACGGACCTCGGGGACCGCTAGAGGATCTGGGAGAGGAAGAGCTTGGTGCGCTCCTCCTGCGGGTCGGTGAAGAAGTGCTCCGGGGTGCCGACCTCGACGATCTCGCCGCCGGCCATGAACACGACCCGGTCCGCGACGGCGCGGGCGAAGCCCATCTCGTGGGTGACCACGATCATCGTCATCCCGGACTCGGCGAGCTCGACCATCGCGTCGAGCACCTCCTTGATCATCTCGGGGTCGAGCGCCGAGGTCGGCTCGTCGAAGAGCATCACCTTGGGCTGCATCGCCAGCGACCGCGCGATCGCGACCCGCTGCTGCTGGCCGCCGGACAGCTGGCCCGGGAACTTCTCGGCCTGCTCGGGGATCTTGACCCGCTCGAGCTGCTCCATCGCCTCCTGCTCGGCCTTGGCCTTGGGCCACTTGCGGACCTGGCGCGGGGCGAGGGTGATGTTCTCGAGCACCGTGAGGTGCGGGAACAGGTTGAAGCTCTGGAAGACCATGCCGCACTCGCGGCGGATCTCCTGGATGTTGCGGACGTCGCCGGACAGCTCGGTGCCGTCGACGACGATGCGCCCGTTGGTGTGCTTCTCGAGGTGGTTGATGCACCGGATGAGCGTCGACTTGCCCGAGCCGGAGGGGCCGATGACGACCACGACCTCCTGGCGGCCGACCACCAGGTTGATGTCCTTCAGCGCCTGGAAGTCGCCGAAGTACTTGTCGACGTGCTCGACGGTGATGATCGGCTCGCCGGTGCCGCCCGGCTTGAGCGCATCGGCGCGGAGGTCCTCGGCGGTGTGGTTGCTCATCGCTTACCAACTCCCAGTCGCGTCTCGAGCCGCTGCGACGCGCGCGACATCGAGAAGGTGATGACCCAGTAGATCAGTGAGACGAACGCGAAGGCCTCCGGCTGGTAGCCCTGCGCCTTGAAGTCGAGCTGCGCGAGGATCGGCTCGGTCACGCCCAGCAGGTCCTGGACGCCGATGATCACCAGCAGCGAGGTGTCCTTCAGCAGCGAGATGAACTGGCCGATCAGCGCCGGGATCGAGTTCCGCAGCGCCTGCGGCAGCACGATCAGTCGGGTGACCTTGCAGCGGCGACAGCCCCAGCGACTGGGCGCCCTCGGTCTGTCCCTTCGGCACCGACTGCAGCCCGCCGCGCACGACCTCGGCGACGTAGGCCCCGGTGAACAGCGTGATCATGATGATCGCGCGCGGGATGGCGCCGGGCACCTTGGTGCCGGGCGGGAAGAAGAGACCCAGCGCGAACTGGCCCATGAACAGCAGGGTGATCAGCGGCACGCCGCGGATCAGCTCGATGTAGGCCACGGCGAGCGGCCGGATCAGCGGGAACGACGACCGCCGCGCCAGCGCCATCACCACGCCGATCGGGAAGCTCAGCACGATGCCGCCGGCGGACACGATGATCGTGAGGAGCAGCCCGCCGAAGCGGTTGACGTTCTGCGGTTCCCCGCCGGTGAGGACGAGGAACGCGATCACGCTGAGGCCGAACACGATCCAGCCCGCGTGCCGGAGCACCGCCTGGGGGAGCCGCGGGACGGCCCAGCGCGCCCCCAGGAAGATCGCGATCGTGGCGAGGACCAGGAGCGTCGGGGTGATGGTCCGGGTCATCCCGAGGACCGCGGCCAGGCCCAGAGCCGGCGCGGCGAGGATCTTCAGCGTGGTCTTGCGGGGGGTGATGTTGCCGTGCGCGCGGGACACGCCGGCGATGAGCCCGGCGGCGACGGCGAGGATGAAGATCGCGAGCCAGATGATGGTGTAGGACAGGCCGGTCTCGCCGAAGCGGTTGCCGACCATGTAGACCTCGAGGGGGCCCTCGATCACGACCTCCCAGCGGCCGGTCACGAACGCGTAGCGCAGCCCTTGATCGCGAGCCAGACGAGCACGGCCCCGAAGACGAACGTGAGGATCGTGTCCTTCACGCTGCCGAAGAGGTTCTCCTTGGCCCAGTTCCTGAGCCCGCCCTCGGGGAGCTCGACGAGACGCTCCTCGTCGGGGATGACCGCCTGCTCCTTGGGCGCGGTCTCACGCGCGAGCGTGGCCTGCGCCTCCTCGGCGGTGGGCTCGGGTCGGCGCCCGTCGGTCGTGTCGCTCATCAGCGCGTCTCCAGCTGCAGGCGTCGGTTGATGAGGTTGGCGACGAGCGAGATCCCGAGGCTGAACGTCAGGTAGAGCACCATCAGGATCACGACGGCCTGGATCGCCGGCGCGTTGGTCCCGACGGCGGTCGTGAAGATGCGGGTGATCTCGAAGTAGCCGATGGCGACCGCGAGCGAGGAGTTCTTGGTGAGGTTCAGGTACTGCGAGGCCAGCGGCGGGATCATGATGCGGAACGCCTGGGGGAGCACCACGAAGCGGTAGCGCTGGAAGCCTGACAGGGCCAGGGCGTTGGCCGCCTCGGACTGGCCCTTGGGCACCGACTGGATCGCGCCGCGGACGATCTCGGCGATGTGGCTCGCGGTGTAGAGGATGAGCGCGATCGTCAGCGCGGCGTAGGCGACGTCGACGGTGATGCCACCCTGGACGAGGCGACCCTCACGCGCGGGGACGGTTCGCCACCAGCGGCTGGCCGAAGCTGAAGTAGCCGATGACGGCGACCGCGAGGAACGCCAGGAGCCCGTAGAGGACGCGGTGGTGCGGGTCGCCGGTGCGTTCGTTGACGCGGGTGCGCCACGCGCCGAGCACGACCGCGACGAGCAGGCCGAGCCCCATCGTCAGCAGGAACGGCGCGATGTTGGGCCCGGACTCGTACCACGGCAGGTAGATCCCGCGGTTGGAGAAGACGGCGATCCCCAGCGGCTCGATCGCGTTCTCGATCGTGGGGAGGTTGCCCGACAGGATCACGTCGAAGGCGAGGAAGATCCAGATCAGGACCGGGATGTTGCGGAACGTCTCGACGTAGACGGTGCCGAAGGCGCGCACGAGCGCGTTCTCGGACAGCCGGGCGATGCCGACGAGGATGCCGATGAGCGTGGCGAACGGGATGCCCACGGCGATCACGCGGATGGTGTTGCCGTAGCCGACGAGGAACGCGTCACGGATCGACTGGTTCTGTCGGAAGGCGTTGCCGCGGATGTCGGAGCCGTAGGGCTGGTCGAGGAAGCCGAACCCGGTGGGCAGGTTGGCCGCCCGCAGGTTGGTCGTGATGTTGTCGAACAGCCACCACGCGACGGCGATCGGCGATCCCACGACCACGAGCTGGACCACCCAGCGCAGGACCTTGACGTCACGCCAGAGCGGGGGACGCGTCGAGGACGCGCTCGGCGAAGCGACGGACACGTGTTCCCTCCCGGTCACGGTCGACGGGGCACCCTACCCCGCGGTGGGCGCCGGATCGGCGGGTTCGGTGAGGTCGACCACGAGGTCGTCCACCTCGACCGAACGCCGTCCCGGCCAGCTGACGCGCCGGGGGGCGGGTCCCGTGAGTGCGGACCCGCCCCCGTGGCGTGCCGGTGCTACCTGCTGATCAGCGGTACGGCGGCGCGTACAGGATGCCGCCCTCGGTCCACAGCGCGTTCAGGCCACGCTCGAGGCCGAGCGGCGTGATGTTGCGCTCGTAGATCTCGGCGTAGTTGCCGACCGCTTCGATGACCTTGACCGCGAAGTCCTGCGGCAGGTTCAGACCCGCCTCGAACTGCGCGTCGTCGCCGGCGCCCTGCCCGACGAAGCGGAGGATCTCCGGGTTGTCGGCGAACTCGGTGGCGGCGTTGGCGATGTTGTCGGAGCTGAGACCGAACTCCTCGGCCTGGATGGTGGCGAGCACCACCCAGTTCACGATGTCGAACCACTCGTCGTCACCCTGGCGGACGGCGGGGCCGAGGGGCTCCTTCGACATCGTCACGTCGAGGATGCGGACCGAGTCCGGGCCGCTCGAGATGGTCGTCTTGGTCGACGCCAGCCCCGACTTGTCGGTGGTGTAGGCGTCGCACGCGCCCTGCGTGAACTGCGAGATGAGACCTTCCTCGTCCGGCAGCAGGAGCGGCTCGTAGGTGATGCCGCGGGCCTCGAACACGGTCGCGAGGTTCAGCTCGGTCGTGGTCCCCGACTGCACGCACACCACGGTGTTCTGCATGTCCTCGAGGGTCTCGAACTCCGAGTCGGCCATGACCATCATGCCCTGGCCGTCGTAGAAGGTCGTGGTCACGAACTGCAGGGACAGCGACCCGTCCCGCGACGCGGTCCAGGTGGTGTTGCGGGACAGCATGTCGACCTCGCCCGACTGGAGCGCCGTGAAGCGCGTCTCGGCGGTGAGGTCCTTGTACTCGACGGCCTCCGGGTCACCGAGGACCGCGGCGGCGACGGCGCGGCAGAAGTCGACGTCGAAGCCGGTGTAGGTGCCGTTCTCGTTCAGGGAGAACCCGGCGAGCGAACCGTTGACGCCACAGTTGAGGGTCCCGCGGTCGGTCACCTGCTTCAGGGTCGCGCCGGCGGAGGTGCTGCCCTCGCCCTCCGCGCCCGAGTCCGTGCTCGTCTCGGTGCTCTCGTCGGTGTCGGGTTCGTCGGAGCTACAGGCCGAAGCCAGGAGCCCGAAGGCCAGCAGCAACGCCGGCAGCTTCATGGTGTTCGAGATCCGCAAGTCGCGTCCCCTTCTCTCTTGTCGTCCCGAGGGTGGAGTGCCACCTGCGCGTCGGCAGGGCAACACCGGTCCGTGGACCTACTACGAGACTAGGAGGCTCGATCGCCCGCTGTCACGGGTTTCTGGCGCGGCGTGACGAGGGTCGCACGCGCGACCCATGCGGGGAGGAGGTCGTCGGGCTGGTGTCGGAGGCCGGGCGGCCGCGCCCCCGGGAGTCGCCTCAGCCGGGCCGGAGCGCGGTGTCAGCGCGCGAAGCTCGCCACGACCTCGACGTGGTGGGTCATGGGGAACAGGTCCAGCGGGACGGCCGATCGCAGCGTGTAGCCGTGCGCGGCCAGCGCCTGCGCGTCGCGGGCCAGCGCCGCGACGTCGCACGCGACGTAGACGATCCGGCCGGGAGCCAGCGCGGCCAGCTGCGCGCACACCTCGGCGCCGGCACCCACCCGCGGCGGGTCGAGGACGACGAGGTCGGGATGGTCGTAGGCGTCCTCGGAGGCCGCGACGCCGGCGACGAAGTCCTCCACCGGGGCGTGCTCGACCCGCAGCGGCAGACCGGCCGCCTCGGCGTTGCGCTCGGCCCAGTCGCAGGAGGCGTCGTGGCCCTCGACCAGGGTCACCTGCGCGCCGGCGCCGGCGAGCGGGAGCGCCAGGAGGCCGACTCCGCCGTAGAGGTCCCACGCCAGCGCGCCGGCGACGTCGCCGGCGACCTCGAGCACCGCGGCGACGATGGCCTCGGCCCCGGCGGTGTTGACCTGGAAGAACCCGTTGGCGGGGAAGCGGTAGGTGAGGCCGGCGACCTCGTCGGCGAGGACGCCGTCGCCGCGCATCGCGATCGTCGACCCGTCCGGCTGGCGCAGCAGGAGGTCGAAGTCGCCGTCCGGGGTCCCGAGCCCGCCCGGCCCCGGGGTGAGCACGACCGCGCGGGAACCGGTCCTCGCGTGGGCCCGGACGGACACCTCCGACGCGCCGGTCGCGTCCCCGATCACGTCGCGCAGCTGCTGCGGCTCCGGGGCCAGGACGAGGCAGCGGTCGACCGGCACGACGTCGTGGGTGCCGGCACGGTGGAACCCGAGCCGTCCGTCCTCGTCGGCGTGGAGCTGCGCGTGGGTGCGGTAGCGCGTGTCGGGGCCGACCGCGCGGCAGGGTTCGACCGGCGCGTCGGCGATGCCGCCCAGGCGTTCGAGCTGCTCGCGGACGACCCGCGTCTTGAGCGCCCGCTGGGCCTCGGGGGCGATGTGCTGGAGGTCGCAACCCCCGCACGCCGGCACGTACGGGCACGGCGGGACCACCCGGTCCGGCGAGGCGTCGACCACATCGACGAGCTCGGCGCGCGCCCAGCTTCGGCGGTCGTCGACGACCCGCACCGTCACGTGCTCGCCCGGGATGGTGCCGGGGACGAACACGGCCTTGCCCTCGATGCGGGCGACGCCTTCACCGCCGTGGGTGAAGCCCTCGATCGTGACCGGGGTCTCCTCGCGGGAGAGGGGGGCGCGGCGGGACATCCGTCAGGCTCCGGCGTCGGGGGTGGGCGCGACGAGGTCGTCGATGGCGGCGAGCACCAGGTCGAGGTGGGCGATCCCGCGCTCGGCGAAGGCGGCCCGGAGCTCGTCGCTCCGGGCGGTGTCGGCCAGCAGGGCCCAGGCCAACGCCTTGGTCCCCTCGCCGGGGAGCTCGGCCACCGTGGCCTCCGCGGCGTCGAGGTCGCTCGTCCGGGTGGCGGCCCTGCGCACGAGGGCGAGCATCCCGCCGGCGTCGCGCTGCCAGGTCCCCACGTCCCCGGCCACCGGGTCGCGCAGCAGGTCGACGACCTCCGCCCCGGCGGCTCCGGCTCCCCGCGCCTCGTTCAACGTGCGCGAGAACGCGTCGCCGTAGTCGATGGTCTCCTCGCGGGAGCCGTCGCCGCCGGGGAACAGCGGGGGGACCTCCGGCGCCGAGGCCTCCTCCGACAGCGGCTCGTCGGCGACGAGGAGCGCGACCGCCCGGGACGCGTCCGCGGCCGACCCGGTCTGCGCGCCCTCGAGCGCGTCGCGGGCGGCGGCCACGGTCGTACGCAGCTCCTCCAGCGCCACGGTCAGCGCGGCGGCGCGCGGGTCGGGGGGCTCGGAGCCGAGCGCGGTCGGGACGACCGTGGCGGAGGGCTCCTCGGTCGGGACCGCCTCCTCGAGGGTGCAGGCGGCGAGGCCGACCACGAGGACGACGAGGACCGTGGTGCGTGCGGCGGGCAGGAGCCTCGTCATCGCGGGGCCCGTCGGCCGACGAGCGCGGTCCAGCCGTCACGGTCGACGATCCGGGGGCTCTCGAGGCCCGCCGAGACGAGCGCGTCGATGACCCGCTGCCGCCGCTCGTCGGCGATACCGGAGGCGATGAGGTGACCGCCAGGCCGGACGCGGGCGACGAGTGTGTCCGCGAGGGCGACGACGGTGTCCGTGACGAGGTTGGCCAGCACGATGTCGTAGGCGTCCTCCACGAGGTCGGCGCTGCCGACGCGGGCGTCGACGGTGACGGCGTTGCGGGTGGCGTTCTCGGTGGTGACCTCGACCGCGTCGGGGTCGACGTCGACGGCGAGGACCGACCCGGCGCCGAGGAGCGCCGCCCCGATGGCGAGGATGCCGGTGCCGGTCCCGACGTCGAGCACGCGGGCGCCGGCGACGTCGAGGTCCTGGAGCAGCTCGAGACACTGCGTCGTCGTGGCGTGGTGCCCGCTGCCGAAGGCGCGACCCGGGTCGAGCACGATGGACAGCTGCGGCGGCGCGGCGTCGTGCTCGCCGGCGAGCCAGGTCGGGACGACCAGGAACCGCCCCGCGGTGACCGGCGCGATCCCCGCCTTCCACTCCTCCTGCCAGTCGCGGTCGGGCTCGACCGACCAGGCGCCGCCGGTCGGGACCGCCCCGGTGACCGCCGGGAACCAGGCGACGAGGTCGACGCCCCGGTCCCACACGCCGAGCGCGCCGGCTCCCCAGAGCTCTGCGACGAGCACGTCGGTGCCGCCGGGCGGGGCGGAGAGCGTGTAGCGGTGCGTGTCGCGCATCGTGGGGGGAGGCCTCGCGGAGGTCGTCGAAGGTCAGGTGGCGAGCGCTTCCGACGCTAGCGTTGACCGTCCCCGGACGTGGGTGCGGCCCCGTCCGACGGGGGGACAGACGGGGCCGCGGTGACGGTCGGAACCGTCACACCGCATCGTACAACACCCCCGGACGCGCGCGGTGTTCCCCGACACCCGGATCGTGCCCGGACGAGCACAGGAGCGCACGTGGCCACCGATCCCGTCGCCGTCTTCGCAGTCGACCTGGAGCTCCTCGCGGCGCTCGAGTCCGCCTTCGGCCCGCCGATCGACTCCTACCTGATGGGCTGGCAGGTCTGGCTCGTCGAGGTGGAGGCGCCGGACGCGCCCGAGGGGCTCGAGCTCGAGTACCGGCTGCACCCCCCGGCGGGCTTCGAGCAGCCCCGCGGCGACGTCGAGCGGCCGTTCTCGCACCACGACCTGTGGGACGAGGTGATGGCGCAGGTGGGGGACGGGCGCCGCGCCTTCGAGCTCGGGGTCGAGGAGCGCGACCTGGCCTCGCTCTGGACCCTGCTCGAGGTGTTCCCCGCGTTCGGAGACGGTGTCTCCGCCGCCCAGGTCCGGGGCTGGGCGGAAGCCGCGCTCGGACGCCCTGCGCTCGCCAGCGGGGAGGTCGACCACGAGCGGCTCGGCGGCGCGTGGAAGCGGCTGGGTCACGCGGTGGACCTCCCGACCGCGCTGCTCGACGCCCTCGGCATCGCGTCGTCCTGAGCCCCTCCCCGCTCGCGCCCCGTCCGGATGGGTGGGTGGATGCCTGGTCCGCTGGGATGAGATGCCGGTGACTGGCCGCGTCCGTGCTGCGTCGCAGCGTGATCATCCGTACCGTTCGACCCGGAGCGAGAGGCGGGGAGAGCGATGGCGATGGCGGACCGGGACCGGCCCGTGGTCGACCTCGGCGAGCACCGCCGCCGGGCCGGCGCGGCGCGCGACGCGCACCGCCCGGAGCCGCTCGAGGTCGTCGCGACATTCTCGCGGGTCCTGCGGGAGACGCTCGCGGTCGGCACCGACCGGGACATCCTCGACGGGATGCTGGCCCAGCTCACCGACCAGCTCGGCTACCCCGCGATGGCGGTGGGACGCGTGGACGGTGACGAGATCGTGCTGGTCGCCGCTCACGGCTTCCCGCCCGAGTCGGGGGTCCCGGGTGACCGCATCCACGTGGGGACGGGTCTGACCGGCGAGGCGTTCCGCACCGGCTCGCCGGTGCTGAGCGACGACACCGCCGCCGACCCGCGCTACCTCGACGGGTCGGGCGGCCGCCACCGCTCCGCGCTGGCGGTCCCGATGTGGCTCGTCGGGCACGTGTGGGGCGTGCTGGTCGTGGAGTCGCCGCTCCCAGCCGCCTTCGACCAGCGCGACGTGGCGGTCCTGCAGCCGCTGGCGGACCAGTTGGGGTGGGCGCTCGACGCCGTCCGGCTGCGACGCGAGTCCGAGGAGCGCGCCCGGCGCGAGGAGCGGCTGCGGCGCGGCCTCGAGACCTCGGCCGCCGTCATCACCGCCGGCCTCGAGGCGAGCGATCCGGCGACCGCGATCGCCCGGATGACCTTGGCGTTGCGGAGCCGGTCGGACTGGGGCCCGATCCTCGTGGCCCTGCGGGACGGCGACGGGGCGCTGCGCCGGGTCGCCGGTGCCGGCGCCACCGGCGTGGGCGGCGGGACGCCCCGCCCTCGACGGCGGCCTCGTCGAGGAGGTGGCCGCGACGCGCCGGCCGGTCCTCACGACCGGCGGCGAGGCCGGTCCGGACGGTGCGGGGGTCGAGATGGCCGCGCCCATCGAGATCGCCGGCGAGGTGGTGGGCGTGCTCGCGGTCCAGGGCGGCGACCGGATGCTCACCGCCGACGACCTCGAGGTGCTGACGCGGTTGACCGAGCAGTTCAGCCTCGTCCTGCACAACGTCCAGCTGCTGTCGGCCGAGCAGGACACCGTGTCCCGGCTGCACGAGCTCGACCAGCTGAAGTCGCGCCTCCTGACCCTGGCCGGTCACGAGCTCCGCACGCCGCTGACCGTGGTGCTCGGCTTCGCCGAGGTCCTCTCCGCGCACGTCGACCACATCCCCCCGGACCGTGCGCAGCAGTACGCGGACGCGATCGCCCGTCAGGCGGCGGCGCTGTCGCGGACGGTCGACCAGCTGCTGCTGGCCGCCCAGTCCGAGGATGGCCGCATCCCGGTGGCGCCCGAGCCGACCGAGCTGCTGCACGTCCTCGCCCGGGTCCTGAAGGGACGGATGGACGCGGTCGAGGTGCTCCCGGGCACCGACGTCCGGGTGATGGCGGACCCGCTGCGGCTGGAGCAGGCGCTCGCGGCGCTGCTCGACAACGCGTTGACCTACGCCGCCGACGCCGGCCGCATCCAGGTCGACGCCCGGCGTGCCGGCGACCGGGTCGTGATCCTCGTCCGCGACGAGGGTCCCGGCATCCCGGCGGCGGAGCGCGAGGCCGTCTTCGAGGCGTTCCACCAGGTCGGCGAGCACGGCATCGCCGGCCGGCGTGGGCTCGGGCTGGGGCTCGCGCTCGCCCGCGACCTGATGCGGCTGATGGGTGGCGAGCTGTCGCTCGCGACCGCCGACGGCTACGGCGCCACGTTCACGGCCACGTTGCCGGCGGCCGACTGACGCCGGGCCCCGGTTGCGCGGTGGGACCGCTCAGTCGGACGGGGCCTCCGGCTCGTCGCGCCGGCGTCCCGACGTCGCGTCCTCGTCGCGGACGAGCCCGTGCGCCATCACCTCGTGGCGTTCGCCGTAGGCCGAGGTGAGGGCGGCGACGATGGCGGCCGCGGGCAGCGCGAGCAGCGCGCCGGCGGCCCCGAGGAGGGCGCCGCCGACCAGCACCGACACGAACGCCAGGGCCGGGTGCAGCTCCATCGTCGCCGCGGTGATGCGCGGGGCGACGAGGTAGTTCTCGACCTGCTGGTAGACGATCACGGCGAGCAGCACCCAGACCGCCTTCACGGGGTCGGCGGCCAGCGCGATCAGGAACGGCAGGGCGCCGGCGAGGTAGGTGCCGACGACCGGGATGAGGCTCGAGATGATGCCGACCCACAGCCCCAACGCCGCCGCGTACGGCAGTCCGAGCACCGTGAACACGACGATGTGGAACACCGCCGAGGCGACCGCGGTGAGCACGCGCGAGTAGACGTAGCCGCCGGTCTTGGCGATCGCGAGCTCCCACATCTGGAGCACGTCACGTTGGTTGCCGGGCTGCATCCGTCCCAGGAGCGTCCGCCGGAGCCGCGGCCCGTCGGCCACGAGGTAGAAGGTCACGAGCAGCATCGTCAGCAGCTGGATGACCAGCCCGGCCAGGGTCTGGCCCACCCCGGCCGCGCCGCTGGCGACCTGGCCGGCGATGGCCGGGAGCCGCCGGGGGAGCGACGCCTGCTGCTCCCGGAGCCAGTCGGCGATGGGTGGGCCGATCTCGCCCGGGAGGTTCTGGGCCCGGCTGGCGAGGTCGCCGAGGAGGTCGGGCCCCTCGCTGACGAGGGTCGAGACCTGGTCGACGATCAGCGGGGCCATCGCGGCGATGAACCCCGCGAAGAGCAGCAGCGCGACGGTGAAGACCAGCAGGGTCCCGGCGGTGCGTCGGACCCCGCGTCGCGCGAGGAACTGCACGGCGGGCTCCATCGCGAAGCTCAGGAACAGGCTCACGATGAGCGTGACGAGCAGGCCCTGCAGCCGTGCCACGGTGGCCCCGAGCAGCTGCGCCAGGAGGATCCCGGCCGCGAGGCCGACGCTCAGCGTCATCGCCAGCGGGACGTCGATGTGGTCGGTGCGCCGGCGACGCTCGCGGGGCGTCGCGGTCCGGGCCCCGATCACCATCGGCCCACGCGCGGGCCCGGCGCGCTCGGCGGTGCCCGCCGGCGCGCCCGGGTCGGTCGGCCCCTGGGGCGCCTGGTCGCCGGTCATGGGCCGAGCGTAGCCCTCGTCCCAGCGCGAGCGCGGACAGCGCTCAACAACGCGTCGCCCCGGCCGACGTGGTCCCCGTACGCACCCCGGAGCTGACGCCGTCGTTAGTGACGGCGTCCCCCCGTAGCAGGGGGACGACCCTCCGTGGGCGAACGTGTCCTCGACCGCGCTCTCACCCCCCCGCCCGACCCCCCGGCCGCCCCGGTCACCAGCCGCTGTCACCCCGCGCCCAGGAGCCCTCGTGATGCACGCCCGTGCCCGCACGCGCCGGACACCCCGCCTCGCCGTCCTCGTGAGCCTCTTCGCCGTCCTCGCGGTCGGGTGTGGCCCGCGCTTCGACCGCAGCGAGCTCGTGGTCGCGGGCGACGTGCCGGCCGGCGACGTCGCCGGCCAGGTCGGGACCCCCGTCGACACCGACGGCGACGGGTCCGCGGACGCGGTGGTCGACAGCTCCGGGGCGGTCGTCGACCCGGGTGCCGGCGCCGCCGCGACCGACGGCACGGGCGGCAGCGCGGGTGGCACCGACCCGGACGCCCCGGGTGGTGCCGCGGCGGGCGACCCCGGCGCGAGCGGCGGCGCGGACGAGGGCGCCGTCGGGCCGGCGCCGGCGGCGCCGGCGGGGCGACGACGGGCCAGTCCACCGGCGGACAGCAGGCGAGCGCGGACCCCGGCCCGCAGCCCGGGATCACCGACGACACCATCAAGATCGGCTACCTGGTCCCGCTCACCGGCGCCGCGCCGATCCCCACCTCGTGGGACGACGGCGCCAACCTCTACTGGGACGTGAAGAACGCCAAGGGCGGCATCAACGGCCGCAAGGTCCAGCTCATCATCGAGGACACCGAGTCGTCCACGACCACGGCCGTCAACAAGGCCCGCAAGCTCATCACCCAGGACAAGGTGTTCACGATCATCACGCTCGACCGCCTGGAGGTGCAGGAGGCGGTCGCGCGCGAGCTCGAGGCACGCAACTTCCCGCACATCATGATCCAGAGCCCGACGCCGCCCCCGTCGAGCTGGACGAACACGTTCACGATCTCGATCGACCACACCGTCCAGGGACGCTCGGTCGCCCGCTTCTTCAAGCAGGAGCTCGCGAGCGTGGGGAGCAAGGTCGCGGTGGTGCGCGAGCAGACCAACGCGCTCAAGCCCGGGGCGGACGCGATGGTGGCGGAGGCCAAGGCGCAGGGGCTGCAGGTCGTCGCGCAGGAGACCATCGACCCCAACTCGGCCGACTTCACCCAGACCATCCTGCGGCTGCAGCAGGCCGGCGCCCAGATCGTGTGGCTCTACATGGCGCCCACGCCGGCGGCGCGGATCATCAGCCAGGCGGGCGCCTCGGGGTACCAGCCGACCTGGTTCGCCAACTCGATCTCGTGGAACTTCGAGCTGATGCACGGGGTCACCGCCAACTACATGGACGGTCACGCCTACGCGTTCTCCCCGTGGGTCGCCCTGTCGGACCCGCGTGCCGCCGCCTACAAGAAGGCGTGGGCGTCCTGCAGCGGCTGCTCCGGCGCCGCCGACGACATCGGGCTCGTCGGCTGGGGGGTCGGCGGGGTCCTCGACGCGGCCCTGAGTGGCCCCGGGAAGGCGCTCGGCCACGACTCCTTCCGCGCCGGGCTGCAGCGCTTCAAGGTCGACACCGATGTCTGGGCGCCGGTGGACTGCACCGGTGGCGGGTCGATCTGCACCACCAAGGTCGCCGTCTACCGGTCGCAGGGCGGGGCGTGGAAGATGTCCGGCGACTTCCGCAGCTTCTAGGAGGCCACTCACGTGATCGGTGCGCTGCTCCAGGGGCTCGGCTCCGGCGCCATCCTCGCCCTCGTGGGGGTGGGGTTGGTCCTGGTGTTCAAGGGCTCGAAGGTGTTGAACCTGGCCCAGGGCGAGATCGGCGCGTTCGCGCTGTTCGTCGCCTTCGCCCTCACCGGCCACGGCTCCGTGCCCGGGAGCGGGCTGATCATCCTCGTCGTGACGGTCGTGCTGGCCGCGCTGCTCGGCATCTTGATGGAGCGGGCCATCATGCGCCCGCTCGTGGGGCGCCCGCCGGTGCAGGGCACGATCGCGAGCCTCGGTGTCGCGATCGTCCTCATCAACGTCGAGCTGCTGCTCGGCAAGCCCGGCATCTTCCTGTCCGAGGGGCAGAACTCCTTCCCGGTGACGATCCCCCCGACCGTCGGGAGCTGGAGCGTCTCGGCGTTCGGGGCGACGCTGGTCTCGGGCCAGGTGGTGGGGCTCGTCCTCACCGCGGCCGCCGGCATCGGGCTCTACCTGTTCTTCGCCCGCACGAAGTTCGGCCTGGCGGTCGTCGCCGCCACCTCCGACGACACCGTCGCGCGCATCCTCGGCATCCCGGTGCGGCGCGTCTACCTGTTCACCTGGGGCGTCGGCGGTGCCCTGTCGGGCATGGCGGCCGCGCTCGCGGCACCGATCCTCCAGGGCTTCACCCCCGCGACCATGACCTTCGTGCTCATCGGTGCCCTGGCGGCCGCGGTCGTCGGCGGGCTCGACTCCGTCCTCGGCGCCATCGTCGGGGGCCTCCTGGTCGGGCTCGTCCAGTCCCTCGTCGGCTTCTACTCGGGTGGCTCGTCCGCGCTCGGGCAGGTGGCCGTCCTCGTCCTCGTGGTCGGCACCCTCATGGTGCGGCCACGCGGCCTCCTCGGAGGAGCCGGCGTTGAGCTCTGACCTGCTCCGCACGCACGCGACGTTCGTCGCGGCCGTCCTCGCCGCCGTCCTCGTGCCGGTGGTGTTCTCCGAGTCCCAGCTCGGGTCGCTCGCCACCACGCTCGCGTTCGCGATCGCGCTGCTGTCGCTCAACGTGCTGCTCGGCTACGCGGGCCAGATCTCGCTCGGCCAGGCCGCATTCGTCGGCACCGGCGCGTTCGTCGCCATCAACGTCGGGGGCCGCGGCCTGCCGATGGTCGTGGCCATCCTCGCGGCGGGTCTCGTGGTCGCCGCCCTGACCGCGCTCGTCGGGCTCCCGAGCCTGCGCATCCGCGGGTTGGCGGTCGCCATCGCGACGCTCGTCTACGGCATCGCCGCCCAGCAGTACCTGTTCGAGGCCGGCTGGTTCACCGGCGCCACGTCCGGGCTGAGCCTGCCGCCGCTGATCGGCCACGGCGCCGCGTACCGGATGTACCTGGTCGCGCTGGCGGTGCTGGTGCTGGTCCTCGTCGTCGACCGCCAGCTGCTCGCCTCGAAGCTCGGCCGGGCGTTCGTGACCGTGCGGGACGGGGAGGAGCGCGCGGTCGCCTTCGGGGTGAGCCCCGGCGTCACGAAGCTGCGGGCCTACGCACTCTCCGGGTTCATCGCGGGGATGGCCGGCGCGCTGTTCGCCTACGTGACCGGCCTCGTCGCCGGCTCGGACTTCGGCGTGCTCGCCTCGCTGGAGCTCCTCGCGATCACCGTGGTCGGCGGTGCCGGCTCCCGCGCCGGCGTGCTCCTCGCCGCCGGCGCCCTCATCGGCTTCCCGGCCCTCGTCCCGCCACCCGACGAGCGCATCGCGCCGCTGATCGGTGGCATCGTGCTCGTGCTCACCATCCTGTTCCTGCCGCGCGGGCTCGGGGGCGTCATCGCCCGGTTCCGGGGGCGCCTCCTGCGGGTGACGGCCGTCGTCGTCGCGGTGGCGATGGTCCCGCTGCTGCTGGCCGCCAACGCGGGCCGGGTCGCGAGCCTCGCCGAGGAGTGGAACGACGCCTGGCTCGCCGGGGCGCTGGTCTCCACGGTCCTGCTCGCCGCCGCCGTCTGGGTGTTCGGTCGCGGGGCGGACGAGGAGGTCGAGCTCGAAGGTGCCATCGGCGCGGCCGCCGACACCGGCGCCCGCGCCCGGACCGCGGCGGCGAACGCCCAGGTCGTGCGGCGGGTGCCGCGGGCCCTCGGGCTGCGGATGCCGAGCCGCGTGCTGTTCGAGGCGCGCGACGTCTCGGTCCGCTTCGGCGGCGTCCAGGCGTTGAAGGACATCAACCTCGAGGTCCGCGAGGGCGAGATCGTCGGCCTCATCGGCGCCAACGGCGCGGGCAAGTCGACCTTCTACAACGTGGTGTCCGGCTTCGTGACCCCCGAGCCCGGCTCGAGCCTCACCTACCGCGGCCGCGAGCTCCTCACGATGGATCCGTCCCGGCGGACCGCGGTCGGGATCGCCCGCACGTTCCAGCACATGGGGCTGCTGCGGCCGGAGACCGTCGAGGACAACGTCCTCCTCGCCCAGCACTGGCTGGCCGCATACGACGAGTTCGCCGGGATCCTCCGGCTGGGCGGGTCGGCACGCACCGAGCGCCAGCTCCGCGACCGGGCCGAGAAGGCCCTGCAGATCTTCGGGCTCGAGCACCTGCGGGAGCAGCGGCTCGGGGCGCTGTCCTACGGGACGATGCGGATGGTGGAGCTCGCGTCGGCCGTCGCCAGCGGCGCCGACCTGCTGTTCTTCGACGAGGCCTCCGCCGGGCTCGGCCCGGACGAGGCGCACGCGCTCGGCGACCGCTTCCACGCCCTGCGCGACGAGCTGGGCCTCACCCTCGTCGTGATCGAGCACCACGTGCCGCTCATCGCCCGGACCTGCGACTACGTGTACTGCCTCGCCAGCGGCAAGCAGCTCGCCGAGGGCGAGCCGGCCGCGGTGCAGAGCGACCCCGAGGTCGTGGCCGAGTTCCTCGGCCGCTCGACCATCGGTGAGGCGGGAGCCCCGGCCGGGGCCCGCGAGGCCCGCGACGTGGAGGCGCCGGCGTGAGCGACGAGACCCTGGTGATCGACACCGACGGCGCCCCGTGGACCACGCCCGAGCCGAGCGGGGCGATGCTCGAGCTCGTCGACGTCGAGTCCGGCTACGGCGACCTCAAGGTGCTGCACGGGCTGACGCTCGACGTCCAGCCGGGCGAGATCGTCGCGCTCATGGGCTCCAACGGCGCCGGCAAGACGACCACGCTCAAGACCGTCGTCGGGCTGCTCCACGCCAGCCGGGGCACCATCCGCTACGAGGGGGAGGACATCACCTCGACCTCGCCGGAGCTCCTCGTGCCGAAGGGGCTCGTGCTGTGCCCCGAGGGCCGCGGGATGCTGAAGGACCTCACCGTCCGGCAGAACCTCGAGCTCGGCGCCTACGTGGTGGACGACCCGGCGGTCCGCGAGGCCGCGCTCGACCGCGCCTTCACCACCTACCCGATCCTCGAGGAACGGCAGAGCCAGCTCGCCGGCACGCTCTCCGGCGGCCAGCAGCAGATGCTCGCGATCGTCCGCGCCATGATGTCGGGGCCGCGGCTGCTCCTGATCGACGAGGCCTCGATGGGGCTGTCCCCGGTGATGGCCGAGGACACCTTCGAGCTCATCCAGACCGTGAACCGCGAGCAGGGGACGGCGGTGCTGATCGTGGAGCAGAACGTCCTGGCGCTCGACCTCGCCCACCGCGCGTTCGTGCTCGAGAAGGGCCAGATCGTCCAGCGCGCCGAGGGCGACGAGCTCGAGGACCTGAAGCTCCGGCTGCGCGAGGTCTACCTCGGCACGGGCCACTGATGCGCCGCCGCGCTTCCGCCCCGTCTGGCCGTGGTCCTCGCCGCGGCCGGCCTCGGCGTGCTGCTCGTGTGCCGGACCGGCGGCGGGCGCAGGTCCCGCCGTTGCCGAGCGAGCTGCCCACCCTCCCCGGCGAGCCGACCGAGGAGCCGACCGAGCCGCCGCCCGCCGGCGCCCTCGGAGGAGGCGAGCCCCGCGCCCCGGCCGGAGCCGAGCGCGACGAGCGAGCCCGAGCCCGACCCGGACGTCGCCGGCTCGCCTTCCGCGGAGCCCTCGCGACACCCCGTCGGGCGGGCAGGGCTCGCTCCCCGGCTTCGACATCTACGTCCCGACCTCGGGCGACCCGGTCCCCGCGCCGGGCGGGCCGGCCCCGCAGGTCGCCCCCGGCCGCACGCCGACCGACACCCCCTCGGGCGGGGCCGGTGGGCCGGTCGTCACCGCCGGGGTCGACCGGGTCGCCGCCGTGCTCCCCGGCACCTTCGGCCTCGGCTTCCTCGCCGCGCTCCTCGGCGTGGCCACCATCTTCGGAACGTTCACCTTGACCCGGCGCGGGCTCCTGCTCGCCACCGACGCTGACGGAGGTACCGACGTGGAGACGACCCGACGCTGGCGGGTGATGTCCGGGGTGGCGCTGCTCGCTGCAGCCACCCTCGTGGGCATCATCGGCTACCTCAAGATCAGCCTCGAGACGCTGGTCCCGATCCAGATCGTCTACCTCGCCTCGGCGGGCTTCGGCGTGATCGTGCTCGCCGCCGCCGGCGGGGCGCTGCTCATCTCCGAGCAGCTGCGCACCGACGAGAAGCGGCTGACCGAGATCGAGTCCGCGCTCGCCACCATCGCCGACCACCTGCGGCCGGCGGTCTCCGAGCCGCCGCGCCTGCTCGACCGGGTGCGCGCAACGGCGACGCCGGCGAGGACGACGACACCGACGACGTCGCCGGCGTCCCGGACCGCGAAGCCCGCGCGCCGGCGCTGACCGCCCGGCCCGGGGACGGCCGCACCGGCCGCCGGGGTAGGCTCGTCGACGTGCCCGCGCACCGACGCGGGCACGTCCGCGTCCAGCCGTCCGCCCCCGCCCCGTCCGAGGAAGCCACCCGCCCGTGCCCTCCGGTCCTCCGCCCGAGACGCCGGCCATCGAGGTCCGCGGACTCGTCAAGCGCTACGGCGCGACCGTGGCGGTGGACGGGCTCGACCTCGAGGTCCGGCCGGGCGAGACGCTGGCGCTCCTGGGTCCCAACGGCGCCGGCAAGACCACGACCGTCGAGTGCTGCGAGGGCTACCGCCGGCCCGACGCCGGCACGGTCCGCGTGCTCGGCCTCGACCCGCACCGCGACGCCGCGGCGCTGCGCCCGCGGGTGGGGCTGATGCTCCAGGAGGGCGGCGTCTACCCGATGGCCTACCCGCTCGAGGTCCTGCGGCTGTTCGCGCGGTTCTACGCCGACCCGCTCGACCCCGACCGCGCTGCTCGAGCAGGTCGGGCCTCGACGGGGCGCGGTCGCACCCGGTTCCGGGACCTCTCCGGTGGTCAGAAGCAGCGGCTGTCGCTGGCGCTCGCGCTCGTCGGCCAGCCCGAGGTGGTCTTCCTCGACGAGCCGACCGCCGGGCTCGACGTCGCTGCCCGACGGATGACCTGGGACCACGTCCGCGACCTGCAGACCCGCGGGGTCACGATCGTCCTGACGACGCACCTCCTCGACGAGGCCGAGGAGCTGGCCGACCGGGTCGCGATCGTCGACCACGGTCGGGTCGTGGCGGTCGGCACCCCCGACGAGCTCACCCACGGCACCCAGGCCGAGGTGCGGTTCACCGCGCCCGCCGGGCTCGACCTCGGGTCGCTGGCGTCGGCGCTCGGGTGCGCGGTCACCGTCGACAAGCCCGGGCGCTACGTGGTGCAGGCGGACAACGACCCGCAGCTCGTGCTGCGGCTGGCCGCGTGGCTCGCCGACCGGGACGTCGCCGTGGGCGAGATCCAGGCGGGCAAGCGCAGCCTCGAGGACGTGTTCCTGAAGCTCACCACCGAGCCGGAGGTCGCCGGCGAGCCCGTCGCGGCCGGACGCGGCCGGAGGAGGCGGCGATGACGACGGTGCCGGCCACCCCCCGGGCGGCGACGTTCCCGCGTGCCGTGTGGGCCCAGACCGGGATGGAGTTCCGGCTGCTCGCTGCGCTCGGGCGAGGGACTGCTCGTCACGTTCGGCATCCCGCTCGGGATCCTCGTGTTCTTCTCGGTCGTCGACGTCCTCCCGACCGGGAGCGACGACCCGGTGGACTTCCTCGTCCCGGGCGTGCTCGCGATCTCGGTGATGTCCACCGCGTTCGTCGCCCAGGCCATCCAGACCGCCTTCGAACGCAAGTACGGCGTGCTGAAGCGCCTCGGCGGCACGCCGCTGTCGCGGACCGGCTTCCTCACCGCGAAGGTGATCGCGGTCGGGGCGCTGGTGGTCGTCCAGACCGTGCTGGTGCTCGCGATCGCGCGGTTCGGGCTGGGGTGGAGCCCCGCCGGCGTGGAGACGCTGCCGGGCCGGCTCAGCTCACCGTCGATCGGCGTGGTCGTCCTCGCGATGCTCCTGGGCACGGTGACCTTCACCGCCCTGGGCCTGCTCCTCGCCGGCGCGCTCCGGGCCGAGGCGACCCTCGCGCTCTCCAACGCGATCTACCTCGTGCTGCTGCTCGTGAGCGGGCTCACCATCGACCTCGACTCGCTCCCCGGCCCGCTCGCGCACGCCAGCCTGTTCCTGCCTTCCGGTGCGCTCGGCGAGATGCTCCGGCAGGGTCTGTCGCCGTCGGACAGCGTCACGTGGCCGGCGGCCGCGGCGGTCCTGGTCGCGTGGGGGGCGGTCGCGGTCGCGCTCGCGGCCCGGACCTTCCGGTGGGAGCCCTGACCCCCGCTGGAGACCCGCTCGAGGGGGTCGGCGGCGGGGAACTTCGTGACCGCCGTGGGGACGGGGTAGTCTCCGCACCGCTACGGGTGGGCTCGAGGCTCCCCGTGACCCATCCACCCCCACGGCCACGAACGTCAGGTGCCGACCCCGTCGGCCCGCAGGGTGGCCGGGTGGACGCATGCCGGAGCGGCACGACGCGGCTCCGACAGCGGCGGAAGTCCCTACTAGAGGAGACGTCACGTTGCGCAAGGCACGGACGCGGCGGCGCTGGAACCTCGGCAGCACCCTGGTGGTACTGGCCCTCGGCCTGGTCCTGACGGCGTGCGGCAACGCCCCCCAGAGCGCGCTCGACCCCCAGGGGCCCTTCGCCCAGAAGCCGGACGACCTGTTCCGGATCGTGTTCTGGATCGCGGTGGTCGTCTTCGTCGTCGTGCAGGGCCTCATCCTGTTCACGGCGGTCAAGTTCCGGGCGAAGAAGGACGACGACACCCTGCCCGTCCAGGTCCACGGCAACACCAAGCTCGAGATCTTCTGGACCCTGATCCCCGCGATGATCCTCGCCGGCCTCGCGGTCCCGACCGTGAAGATGATCTTCGAGCTCGACGCCAAGCCCGAGAACGCGATGACCATCGAGGTCATCGGTCACCGCTGGTGGTGGGAGTACCGGTACCCGGGCGAGGACATCATCACCGCCAACGAGCTGGTCATCCCGGCCGGCGTGCCCGATCCGGCTCGAGATGACCGCCGAGGAGTCGGGCTCGCGCCGAGCGTGCCGTCATCCACTCGTTCTGGATCCCGCCGCTGGGCGGCAAGCAGGACGTCGTCCCCGGACGGATGACCCACCTCAACATCCAGGCCGACGAGCCCGGGCCGCTACCTCGGCCAGTGCGGCGAGTACTGCGGCCTGTCGCACGCGAACATGCGCGCCCGGGTGGTGGCGCTGACCCCGGAGGAGTTCCAGACCTGGGTCCAGCAGCAACAGGAGCCCGCGGCGACGCCCGAGCCCGGCACGCTCGAGGCCAAGGGCGCGGAGCTGTTCGGTGCGCTCGAGGGCCGCGCCCGCTCCTGCGTCGCCTGCCACGCCATCAGCGGCCGTGACGACGCCGCGGCGCAGGTCGGCCCGAACCTCACCCACCTGATGAGCCGTGACGAGTTCGCCGGGGCGATCTTCGACCTCAACGAGGAGAACCTCCGGAAGTGGCTCGAGGACCCGCCGGCGATGAAGCCGATGCAGCCCGAGACGGGCATCGGCATGCCGAACCTGGGCCTGACGCCCCCCGAGATCGAGGCCCTCGTGGCCTACCTGATGAGCCTGAAGTGACGCGCGAACGGGTGACCACGCTCGGCCGGTGCTCCGGCACCGGCAGCTTCGAGGAGTAGATGATGGCAAGCGCGACGACCAGCCACAGCGGGTTCTTCCGCCGGCCGATGGCCGAGACCGGCTGGACCAGCTGGTTCACGACGGTGGACCACAAGAAGATCGGGATCCTGTACTTCTTCACGGTCCTGGGCTTCTTCTTCCTGGGCGGGACGGAGGCGACCCTCGTCCGCTTCCAGCTGGCCCAGGCCGAGAGCAGCGTGCTGTCGGCCGAGGTCTACAACCAGCTGTTCACGATGCACGGGCTCACGATGGTCTTCCTCGTCGTGATGCCGCTGTCGGCGGCGTTCTTCAACTACCTCATCCCGCTCATGATCGGTGCGCGCGACGTCGCGTTCCCGCGCCTGAACATGTTCAGCTACTGGCTCTACCTGTTCGGGGGGATCTTCCTCTACAGCTCGTTCCTGATCCCGCTCCTCGGCGGCGACGGCGGGGCCCCGAACGGCGGCTGGTTCGGCTACGCGCCGCTGTCGACCGAGACCCCCGGCGTCAACATGGCGTTCTACGCCGTGGGCCTGCAGATCCTCGGTGTGTCGTCGATCGCCTCGTCGGTCAACTTCATCACGACCATCCTCAACATGCGGGCGCCGGGCCTGACGTTCATGCGCATGCCGGTGTTCATCTGGATGTCGCTCGTCACCAACTTCCTGCTGCTGTTCGCGATGCCGATCATCGCCGTGGCGCTGTTCGAGCTGAACTTCGACGTCACCTTCGGCACGAACTTCTTCCAGGCCGCCAACGGCGGTGACCCGATCCTGTGGCAGCACCTGTTCTGGCTCTTCGGGCATCCCGAGGTCTACATCATGATCCTCCCCGCGATGGGGATCGTGTCCGAGATCCTGCCGGTGTTCTCGAGGAAGCCCCTGTTCGGCTACGCCGCGGTCGTCTTCGCCGGCGCCGCCATCGGGTTCATCGGCTTCGGCGTGTGGGCCCACCACATGTTCGCCGCCGGCCTCGGCCCCGTCGCCAACTCCGCCTTCGGGCTGTCGACGATGTTCATCGCGGTCCCGACCGGCATCAAGATCTTCAACTGGGTCTTCACGATGTGGGGCGGCAAGATCCGCTTCACGGTCCCGATGCTGTTCGCGGTCGGCTTCGTCGCGATGTTCACCATCGGTGGCCTCTCCGGCGTCATGCACTCGATCGTCCCGCACGACGCGCAGCAGACCGACACCTACTTCGTGGTCGCCCACTTCCACTACGTGCTCTTCGGTGGCGCCCTGTTCGGTCTGATCGGCGGCATCTACTACTGGTTCCCGAAGGTCAGCGGCAAGATGCTGAGCGAGACGCTCGGCAAGTGGCACTTCTGGACGTGGCTCCTCGGCTTCAACCTCACGTTCGGCCCGATGCACTTCTCCGGCCTCCTCGGCCAGCCGCGTCGTACCTACGTGCTGCCGAGCGAGCTCGGGCCGACCGTCGAGCTCTACAACCTGCTCTCGACCATCGGCGTCGTCGTCCTGATCGTGTCGTCGCTGATCTTCCTCACCAACCTCATCAAGAGCATCCGGGGGGGCGAGGTCGCCCCGATCGACCCGTGGGACGCCCGCACGGTCGAGTGGCTGACCCCGACCAGCCCGCCGCCGGTGCACAACTTCGACGTCATCCCGACCGTCACGCACCGCGACGAGTTCTGGCACCGCAAGTACGCCGAGGACGAGGCCGGCATCCCGGTCGCCGTCCCCGCGGGGGCCTCCGAGGACCACGACGCCCACCCCGAGGGCGGTCACCACATCCACATGCCGCACCCGTCGTACTGGCCGCTCGTGATGACCTCCGGGATCCTCCCGGTCGCCTACGCCGCGGTCTACAAGAACGCCATCCTCGGCGGCATCGGCCTCATCTGGATGCTCATCGGGATGTTCGGCTGGATCATCGAGCCGGTCGCAGAGGGCGACGACGACTGACGCGCGGTCCCACCGTGTGACGCACCCCGGGGCCGGCCACCTCGGCCCGGGGACAGAAGAAGCGAAAGGTAGGCACCGTGTCGGCAGAGGCACACGAGACCACGCTCGGTCTCGACCACCGCAAGCTCGCGATGTGGATGTTCCTCGGCTCCGAGTTCCTGTTCTTCGGAGCCTTCATCGCGACGTACCTGCTGTACTACACGCGCACCAACGGTGGTCCGGGCGTCGAGCTGTTCGACATCCCCTACACCTCGGTCAGCTCGTTCGTGCTGCTGATGTCCTCGCTGACGATGGTGCTCGCGCACAACGCCCACGTGAAGGGCGACATGCGCCGGATGCGGCTGTGGATCCTCGCGACCGCCCTGCAGGGTGTGGTGTTCATCGGCGGGCAGGTGTTCGAGTTCACGACCTTCGTGAAGGACGGGATGGGGCTCACCACCTCGCCGATGTCGTCGGCCTTCTTCGTCCTGACCGGCTTCCACGGGGCGCACGTCACCATCGGCATCCTGATGCTCCTGAGCCTGTACTCGCTGACGCTCACCGGCAAGATCAAGCCCGACCAGCACCTGAAGACCGAGATGATCGGCCTCTACTGGCACTTCGTCGACATCATCTGGGTCCTCATCTTCACCGTCGTCTACCTGATCCCGTACGACTTCGTGGCCTTCGGCCCGAAGTGACCGCGACCGACGCGACGAGGGAGGGGCGCACACCGATGGCCGCCACCGAGACCACCCCGAAGACCGATGCCACCCACGAGGGCATCCACGAGCACGACGAGCACCACCCCACCGCCAAGGAGTACGTCCGCATCGCGGCGGCCCTGGGGATCCTCACCGCGATGGAGATCTCCGCCTCCTACATCGAGATGGGCGGGCTCTTCGTCCCGGTGCTGATGGTGCTGATGGCCATCAAGTTCCTGCTCGTGGCCGGGTTCTTCATGCACCTGAAGTTCGACACGCGTCTCTACACCCGCTTCATGGCGGGCGGGCTCGTGCTCGCCGGCGTGCTCTACACCGTCGTGCTCGTGGTCTTCCGCTACCAGCCCGGGACCGGGGGTTGACCCACCGATGACGCTCGGCGACGCCCACATCGCGCTGCACCTCCACCCGGAGGTGTACGCGCTGTGCCTGGGACTCCTCGCCGGCTACTTCGGGCTCATCCGCCGCTACGGCCACCTGATGCACCCCCGGCCGGGGGAGCGGGCGGCGACGGCCGGCCAGAAGACGCTGTTCGTCTCGGGCGTCCTGGTCCTGTGGGTCGCGTCCGGGTCCCCGCTCCACGACGTCGCCGAGGGCTACCTCTACTCGGCGCACATGATCCAGCACCTGCTGCAGGCGTTCGTCATCCCGCCGCTGCTGCTGCTCGGCATCCCCACCTGGATGGGCGAGATCCTGCTCCGTCCGCCGGCGCTGCGCCGCGCGGTCCAGGGGCTGTCGAAGCCGCTCGTGGCGGCGCTCTTGTTCAACGCGGTGCTGGCGCTGCTGCACTGGCCGGCGGTCGTGGACGGGATGATCGCCAGCGAGCCCTTCCACGCCGTCTCGCACGTGCTGCTCATCGGCACGGGGCTGTTCATGTGGATGAACCTCGCGAGCCCCGTGCCCGCCATCGTCCCGCGCCTGAACCCGCTGCCGCAGATGGCCTACCTCTTCGGGATGACGCTGCTGCCGACCATCCCGTCCACGTTCCTCACCTTCGGTGAGGCGCCCCTGTACCACGTCTACGAGACGTTCCCGCGGGTCTGGGAGGGCTTCACCGCCCTCGACGACATGCGGGTCGCCGGCCTCATCATGAAGATCGGTGGTGGCTTCTTCCTCTGGGGGATCATCACCGTGCTGTTCTTCCGGTGGGCCGCGTCCGAGGAGCGTCACGAGCACGACGGCCCGACGGCCGCGACCCCGTCACGTCCGAGCGACGTCCCGACCGCCTGACCCGAGCGACGAGACCAACACCATGAACACCGAGTTCCGTAACCGCGCGTTCCTGCCGATCGTGCTGCCCGTCGGGATCCTGCTGGGGATGGCCGCCGTCGTGGGGGGCTTCGCCCTCATCCTGCTCTACACGACCCGCGAGGTCGCGCTCGTGCTCGCCACCGTGGCGGCCATCGGCATCCTCCTCGCGATCTCGTTGGCCGCGTCCCAGGACCGCCTCGACCCCGCCAAGAAGGCCGTGATCGGCCTCGCGGCCGCGTTCCCGATCATCGCCGGCGCGGTCGTCGCCATCGCCCAGCCGGTCGACGCCTCGCTGCTCAACATCAACCGGCTGCCCCACGAGGTGCTGCCCGAGGTCAACGTCGAGGTCGTGGCGACCAACTCGCAGAGCTTCGAGGTCTCGACCATCACGCTTCCGGCCGAGACCGAGGTCGGCGTCGTGTTCAAGAACGAGGAGGCCGGCGTCCCGCACAACTGGGCCGGCTACATCGCCCAGGGCGGCGAACCGATCGTCAACGGCGAGATCATCACCGGGCCCGCCGAGGAGAACATCATCTTCACGACCCCGGCCGCCGGCGAGTACTGGTTCCAGTGCGACGTCCACGCCAACATGAACGGGACGCTGATCGTCGAGGACGGCGCGGAGCCCTCGACCAGCTGACCGCGCCGGTTCCCCGACACCGTCGTCGGTCGGTCGGATGGGTCAGACGACGGCGTCGACGGCGGCCGCGATGAAGACCAGCGCGAGGTAGCTCGTCGAGTAGTGGAACAGGCGCATGCCGGCCTTGACCGTCTGCTCGCGACGCAGCCGGTGCGCGAGCCAGAGCCAGCCGGCGGTCAGCGTGAGCCCCACGGTGTTGAACACCCAGCCGGTGCGCGCGCCGGCGATGTAGAGCAGCACGACCGCGAACATCAGGTAGCTGTGCAGCAGGATCTGGCGGGTCGCCTCGGCGTTGCCGCGGGTCACCGGCAGCATCGGGAGGCCGGCCGCGGCGTAGTCCTCGCGGTACTTCATCGCCAGCGCCCAGAAGTGGGGCGGCTGCCACCACAGGAGGATCGCGAACAGCAGCCACGGGCGGGGGTCGCCGAGGCTCGCACCGGGGACCGCCGCCCAGCCGGTCAGCACCGGCATGCAGCCGGCGACCCCGCCGACGACCACGGCCTGGTCCGTGCGGCGCTTGAGGCCGATCGTGTAGACGAAGACGTAGAGGAAGATGGCGCTGGTCGCGAGCAGCGCGGCGGCGAGGTTCACGAACCCCCACAGCCACGCGAACCCGACGATGCCGAGCACGATCCCGAACCGCAGCGCCCCGCGCGGGGACACCGAGTCCTGCGCGGTCGGACGCCTGGAGGTCCGGCGCATCAGCCGGTCGATGTCGCGGTCGAGGTAGTTGTTGATCGCGTTGGCCGACCCCGCCGACATCGCCCCGCCGAGGAGGGTCGCGGTGACCAGCCAGGTCCCCGGCCAGCCGGAGTCCGCGACGACCATCGACGGCACCGTGGTGACGAGCAGCAGCTCGATGATGCGCGGCTTGGTGACGAGGAAGTAGCGCCGTGCGACGTCGAGCCAGCCGGACGCCCGGCTCGACTCGTAGCGGCCGCTCTCGTGCATCGGTCCGACGGCTGCGACGTCGGACGCGGCGCCCGACGGCGCCTCGGGGCTGAGCCCCACCTGCTCGCTCACGGGCGCGCCTCACGGCGCATCCGCCAGCCCATCACGCCGATGGCGATGGCGAGGACGGTGGAGACGCCGTAGAGGACGAGGTGGACGGCGATGAAGCCGGCGCTGCGCCCCTCGTCGCCGGTCAGCATGTTCTGGACGCGGGTGCCCCACAGCCACAGGTTCCACACCGCGAACGCCATCAGCACGAGGCCACGGCGGCCGTGCGTGCGCGCGTCCACGGCGGGGGCCGTCGGCGTCGGGGGAGCGGGGGTGGTGTCGATCGCCACGGGGTCCTCGAGGGCGCACGGGCGGGCGGTGTCGCGGGCAAGGGTACGTGGGCGCCGGGGGCGCAGCGAGCCCGCCACGGCGGTGGGGGCCCGGGCGCGCGGAGTACCCTCCCCGGCCGTGGACACCTCGACCCGCTCCCCCCACCCGACGCTCGTCCGCGTCGCCCTCGCGGCCGTCGTCGCCAACGTCGCGATCGTGGTCACCGGCGGCGTCGTGCGCGTCACCGGATCCGGGCTCGGCTGCTCCGACTGGCCCACCTGCGACGGCACCCGCATCGTCCCCACGCCGGGGGCCGAGGCCGGCTGGCACCAGGCGGTCGAGTTCGGCAACCGGCTCGTCACCTTCGTCGTGCTCGCCGGCCGCGGTCGCGGCCGTGCTGGCCGCACGCCGCTACGCCGCCGACCGCCCGAGTCGTGCGCCGACTCGCCTGGGGGCTCGTCGCCGGCGTGGTGGCGCAGGCCGTCCTCGGTGGCATCACGGTCCTGACCGGGCTGCACCCGCTGATCGTGGCCGCCCACTTCCTGCTGTCGATGGTGCTCATCGCGATCGCGGTCGTCCTCCACGACCGCGTCAGCGACCACGACCCCGTCGAGGTCGCGACGCCTCCCCGTCTGCGCTCGCTGGTCCTCGCGCTGGTCGGCCTCGCGACGGTCGTGCTCGTTCTCGGCACGCTCGTGACCGCGTCCGGCCCCCACGCCGGCGACCCGGGCACGGTCCGCCTCGGGCTCGACATCCGCACGATCGCCCGGACCCACGCCGGCGCGGTGTGGCTGACGCTCGGCGCGACCGTGGGCGGGCTCGTCCTCGCCCGCCGCGCCCCCGGACAGGACCGGCTGGCGCGTGCGTTCGTCGTGCTCCTCGCCGTGGAGGTCGCCCAGGGCGGGATCGGCTACCTCCAGTACGCGCTCGGCATCCCGGCCTGGCTGGTGGGCCTGCACCTCCTCGGGGCGTCGCTGTTCTGGGTGGCGGTCCTCCGCGTCCGGCTCGCCACCAGCGCGCCGGCCACGACCGCGGCCGCCTCCCGGCGACCGGTCGTCGCCGCGGGCTCCCGGTGAGCGAGCCGGCGCTCCGGCTCGTCGTCCTGGGCGACTCGACGAGCTTCACCGACCACCGCGGACCCCAGCTCCCCGACGAGCCGACGCTGTACCCGAACGTCCTCGCGCGCGCGCTCGAGACGCGGCTCGGACGCGCCGTCGAGGTCACCGTGGTCGCGCGGGCCGGTCAGACCGTCCGCGAGGCGGTGCGGACCGTGACCAAGGACCGCCACGTCCAGTTCGACGTCCTCGCCGGCGCGGACGCGGTGGTCGTGGGCGTGGGGAGCTTCGACCACGCCCCGGGCGGGATCCCGTCCGTCGTCGACGCGGTCGTCCCGTACGTGCGCCCCGCCTCGGCGCGCCGGCGACTGCGTCGGGCGCTGCACCGGGCGTACCCGCTGGCGGTCCGGGCGACGCGGCACCGTCGCCGGCGCACCCCGCCGGCCGAGTTCGAACGGCTCTTCGACCTGCTGCTGCTGCAGGTGCGGGGGCTCGCGCGGGGGGCCGCCGGCGCCGTCCTCGGCCCGACCAGCCACCGTGCCGCCTACTACGCCGACCGCCACCCCGGTCACGCCGCGGCCGAGGCGCACCACCTCGAGGTCGCAGGGCGCCACGGCTTCGCCGGCGTGCCCGTCTGGGCGCTCGTCGAGCCGTTCGCGGACCGGCTCAACCCCGACGGGATCCACTGGCCGGCCGAGGGCCACGCGGCGGTCGGGCGTGCGCTCGCCGACGCGCTCGAGCCGCAGCTGCGGGGCGCCGCGCCGCGACCACCGGCACCCTCCTGGACGTGACCGGGGTCCCGCCGAGTAGGCTCGCGGGCGTCGAGGTCGGGGGTGGCCGTGGGGGATCGTGAGCGGGTCGGTGTCCGGTCGCAGGCCGGGTACTCGCTCATCGAGCTGTCGGTCGTGACGCTCATCCTCAGCGTCCTGGCCGGCATCGCCATCTCCACCTACCTCAGCCAGACGCAGAAGGCGGACCGCTCGGCGGCCATCAGCACGCTGTCGAACCTGCGGCTGGTCGGGGAGACGCTCTACGCCGACCAGGCGCCACCGGCCTACGTCGACGACCCGGCCCTCTACGAGGCCGCGCAGCGCTCCTACACCTACGTCGACGGCACCACGCCGTCGACCGGGACCGGGATCGTGTCGGTCCACTCCGGTGACCCGAGCTGGGTGGCGTTCGCCGTCCGCGGCCGCGGCGAGTGCTACTACCTCCGCCTCGAGGTCGGGGCGGAGTCGTTGCAGCGCTCGCACGCCACGATCGACGAGGGAGGCGGCGTCGAGTGCGCCGCGGACGAGTTCCCCGCAGGGCGACGCGGGCACCGGGACCTGGGAGTGACGCCGAGGCCCGCCGAGCGGCCCCCGCGCGCTGCTCGGTACACGGGTCGACGGCCCGGGTGGGCTAGTCCGTCCTGCCTACGAGCGGTCGTGCGGGAACCCCCTGCGGGGACCATAGGCTCATCACGCTCAGTAGCCGATGTACCACAGGACGCTCCGTGTCCGCGGAGGTCCCCCCGTCGGCAGAGGTCGCCCGTGACCCGTTCGCGCACCCCGCGAGCGCTCCGTCCCTGGAGCGTCGTCGTGCCGCTCGCCGTCGTCGGCATCGCCGTCGGGGTGATGGCGCCGGCGCTCGGCGTGGCCGTGGTCATCGCCGGCGTCTCGGGCCTGATCGTCCACGAGGCGCGCCGGCGGCTCCGGCGGGGCGAGGGGCGTCTCGACGCGATCCAGGTCTTCACGCGCGACCTCGGTGGGGCGCTCGCGGACGGTGAGGTGCTCGGCACCACGGTGCGGTCGATGATCTCGCTGCTCCACGCGGACCGGGCCGCGCTCGTCGTCTTCGACGGCGACGGCGCGCTCCGGACGGTCCAGGAGGCGGACGCCGGCCCCCGCTCCACCCGGCTCGAGGCGGCCGAGCTCCGGCGGGTCCTCGACGCCCTGCCCCCCGAGGCGTGGGACGCCACGGCCTTCCAGGGGGACGGTCCGGGGTTCTCGGAGCTGCTCGGCCAACCGCTGCCCGACGGGCTCGTGGTCCGGCTCGGCACCCCGACCTCCCCGGTGGGGCTCCTGGTCGCCTCGCCCGCCCGGCACGACCCCGAGGACCTCGCCGACGACCTCGAGCTCCTCCGGGTGATCGGCTCCCACGCCGGCGCCGCGATCGCGAACGACCTGCTCGTGAACCGGCTGCGACACGAGGCCGAGGACCGCCGACACGGCGCGACCCACGACGCGCTGACCGGGCTCGTCAACCGCGAGGGCTTCCGGCTGGCCATCGACCGGGCGCTCGCCGGCGTGGACCTCGGCCGCAGCGTCGGCGTCGTCATCCTCGACCTCAACCGGTTCCGGGACGTGAACGAGAGCCTCGGGCTCGACGCCGGCGACCACCTGCTCCGCACCATCGGGGCGCGGCTCGAGCAGCTCGCGCCACACGCCGTCGTCGGCCGGCTCGGCGGTGACGAGTTCGGCCTCGTCATCTCCTCCGAGCGCGTCCGTGACGCGCTCACGGCGCTGACCCGCGCCCTCGGCGCGAGCTTCCGCGAGCCGGTCGTCCTCGAGGGCGTCCCGGTGGACGTCACCGGGAGCATCGGCGTCGCCATCGGGCCCGACCACGGCCGCGACGCCGACTGGCTGCTCCGCCGGGCCGACTCCGCGCTCCGGCGCGCCGCCACCAGCGGCCGCCCCGCCGCGGTCTACGACCCGCGTGAAGACGAGCGCTCACCCGGTCGGCTGGCGTTCGTCGGCGAGCTCCGCGCGGCCATCGAGGCCGGCCAGCTCGTTCCCTACTACCAGCCGAAGCTCGACACGACGACCGGCCGCATCCTCGGGGTCGAGGCGTTGGTCCGCTGGCTCCACCCCGACCGCGGGCTCATCCCACCGGACCAGTTCATCCCGGTGGCCGAGCGCTCGGGGTTGATCGGCCCCCTCACCGACTCCGTGCTGGCGCAGTCGATCGCCCAGGTGGCGGCCTGGAACGCGGCCGGTCACGACGTCGGCGTGGCCGTCAACATCTCGGCCCGGAGCCTCTCGCACGGCGAGCTCGCGCGGGAGGTCGCCGTCGCCGTCCACGCCGCCGGCATCCGCCCTGACCGTCTCACCCTCGAGGTCACCGAGTCGACCGTGATGGAGGCCGCCGGCCGTGCCGGCACCGCGCTCCGCCGCCTCGACGAGCTCGGCGTGCGTCTGTCCATCGACGACTTCGGCACCGGGTACTCGTCGCTGTCCTACCTGCGCTCGCTACCGGTGTCGGAGCTCAAGGTCGACCGCTCGTTCGTGGTGCGCCTGCCGGGCGAGCCCGAGGACCAGGTGATCGTCCGCTCCACCATCGAGCTGGCACACAACCTCGGGCTGCGGGTCGTGGCGGAGGGCGTGGAGGACGACGAGACCATCGCGATCCTGGCGGCGATGGGCTGCGACCTCCTCCAGGGCTACCACACGGGCCGCCCGATCCCGGCGGTGGAGCTGACCGCCCGGCTCGACCGCGAGCGCACCGCTCGGGAGCAGGCGCACGGCGGTGCGGCCATCCTCCCGATCCGCCGGCTCAGCGGCTGACCGTCGGGCTGGCGCTCACGCCGTCAGCGGCGCAGGTCGTCGCGCGGTCGGATCTCGCGCTCGAGGCAGCGCGAGCAGCGCCGCGCCTCGCCGGTCGCGGTGCCCCGCTCGGTGGCGACGCTCCGACCGCAGGCGCAGCGGAAGTGGACCGTGAGGGCGGTGAGGGCGGACATCTCGTCTTCTCGTCGCGGGTGCCGGGAGGTGTCGTCACGAGGTGCAACGACCGCGACCCTGGAACGGTACGACACACGGGGCGTGCGAGCGTCACGCGGGGACCCCGGGACGGGCGCCCACCGCGCTCCGGGCGCGCCGGGCCGCGAGGGCGCGGGCCGGTGTCAGCCCCCGGTGTGGTCGTAGCCGACCTCGAGGACCACGTCGCCGGTCGTGAGCCGGTAGTAGACCTGCCAGGCGTGGTAGGCGAGGTAGGCGCGCTCGTCGGCCCGCATCACCGCGGCGTGGTCGGCGACGGCCGTGACGTAGCGGTCGCTGTGGTTGTAGGCCCACAGGGCGTCGTGCATGTCGCCCGGCGCCCCGTGATCGGCCAGGTACCGGGCGGCGGCGCGGATGGCGTCGTGCGGGTCCTCGATGTCGCCCTCGCCGTAGGCGTCCCAGGTGCTCGGGAGGAACTGCATCGGTCCCCGGGCGCCCGGCGGTCGAGTCGCCCCGGATGCGGCCCATCCGGGTCTCGACGAGGTGGATGGCGGCGAGGTAGGTCCAGTCGATGCCGAACTCGTCGGCGGCGGCGCGGTAGGCGTCGAGCAGCACCGGGGCCGCGGGCGGCTCGACGATCCGCCACGGCGGCAGCTCCTCCCGCGGGTCGGTCAGCTTCCGCAGCTCGAGGGTCGCCTCGAGGTTCTGCGCGGCGGCGTCGGCGAGGGGAGCCGGGACGGCGGCGAGGACCGGCTCGTGCCAGTCGGGGTGTGCGGCGAGCTGGCGGTACAGCGCCTGCTCGACCTCGGCCCACGCGCGCAGGTCGTCGCCGGTCACCTGTGGGTCGCGGATCGCCGTCTCGGCCGCGACCAGCACCTCGGCGAGGGCGTCGGGGTCGGCGTAGGCCTCGGCCGGGTCGGGGGCCGGGTCCGTGGCGGGGGTGGGGGTCGGCCCGGGGGTGGTGCTCGGCGACGGGGTCGGCTCGGGTGGTGCGGACGTCGGCGGGCCCGCGACGTGCGGGCTGGCCGAGATCACCTCGGCCGCGTCGTCGCCCTCGGTCGTGGTGCACCCGGTGCCGACAGCGCCTGCGACGAGCACGCCCGCGACGAGCGCGAGCGCCGGCCTTGCGTGCCTCGCGTGCCTCGCAGGCCGGCGGCGGGGTGGGAGGTGCCGGGTCACGCCGGCCCCGAGGTCGCGTCGGCGGGGGTGCCGACGTCCCGGCGCGTGAGGAGCCGAGGGGCGACGAGCGCCGTGCCGACCAGCGCGGCCGATGCCGGCGCCAGCCCGGCCACGGCCTGACCCCCGGCCCACACGACCGAGACGGCGAGGGCCGCGACGACGAGCCAGCGGGCGTGGGTCAGCCGTGCCGGGTGGAGACGACCGCGACCGCGATCGTCGTGGCTGTGGAGGACGGCGGGGCGTCGGAGGCGGGTGACGGCCGCGATCGTGACCGCGAGCCAGGCCAGCTCGGCGAGGCCCGGTCCGCGCCAGGTGTCGAGGAACGAGCCCGTCACGACCGTGACCAGGATGGCCACGGCGACGGTGGCGATGGCGGCCACCTCGTGGGGCACGTCCGGTGCCGGGTCGGGCAGTCGCCGGTCGTCGTGGAGGGCCCAGGCGAGCCCACCGGCCGCGACGAGTCCGGCCGCGGTCGTGCTCGCCATGCCGGCGAACAGCACGAGCGCCCCGAGGTCGACGAGCGTCGGCGGTCGTCCCGTGCTCCGCAGCGTCACCCGGGCGGCGAGCAGCAGCACGGTCGAGGCCGCGAGCGCCGGCGCTCCGAGAGCGGCCGCCGGCAGGTAGGCGAGGAGCGCGAGCTGGGCCGACCGCGGCCGGTCCGGGTCGAGCTCGCGGGCGATCGCCCACGCGAGGAACGCGCCGACGCCGTAGCGCACGCCCGCACCAGCCGCCTCGGGGATCCCCGCCCCACCCGCGGTCAGCTCGAGGACGGTGGCGACCACGGCGACGGCCGCGGCCGCGAGCAGGGGCAACCGCGTCGACGGCAGGCGCGGGTCGACGGAGCGGGCGATCGCGGTGAGGCGGCGAGCCGGAGGTGGCACGCGGCGAGGCTAGCGACCCCGCTCCGGCGCTCTGCCGGCCAGGGTGCACGCACGGACGGGTCGGCCCGCCGGCGGGGCCCTCGTGCCTAGGATGCGGCGCGGGGAGGAGGGGCGGGTGACGGATCGACCCAGCTGGGGCCTGTCCGAGGGCGACGCGATCGGGCCCGACCGCACCATCCTGCGCGCCCTCGGCGGCGGGAAGCGCAGCGAGGTGTTCCTCGCCACCGACACGGCTCGCGACGTCGACGTGGTCGTCAAGGTCCTGCGGCCCGACCAGGGCGAGGGCCCGCTCCGTGCGCTGCGGCGCGAATCGGAGCTCGTCGGCTCCCTGCGGCACCCGGTCTTCCCCGAGCTGGTCGACGCCGTGCTCGACGCCGAGCCTGCGCACATCGTCCTCGAGCACATCGAGGGCCCGCGGCTGTCGACCCTGGTCCGCGAGGACGGATCGCTGGCGTCGGAGGAGCTGACCGCGCTCGCCTGCCAGCTGGCCGGCGGCGTGCGCTACCTCCACGCCCACGGCGCGGTGCACCTCGACGTGAAGCCGGCCAACACGATCATGGGCGCCTCACCGCGGATCGTGGACCTCGGGGTCGCCCGCAGCCACGATGCGGCCCTGCGGGTCCGCGGCCTCGTCGGCACCCACCGGTTCCAGGCACCCGAGCAGCACCACCCCGAGCGCTTCGGCGGACTCACCGCCAAGGCGGACGTGTGGGGTGTGGGGGTGACCGTGCTGTTCGCCGCGCGCGGCAGCTCGCCGTTCGGGCCGCTGCGCGACGAGGCCGACGAGCGCCGCAAGCTCACCGAGGAGGACGTCGCGTGGCTGTCGATGCCGCCGACGCTCGGCCCGGAGCTGGCCGAGCTCGTGCGGGCCGCGATGGCCTGGGAGCCGGAGGACCGGCCGACGGCCGACGAGCTCGCCGGCTGCCTCGAGGAGCTGGTGGCGGCGCCTCGCCGGCGCCGGCGCCTGGGCCGCCTCCGTCGCGGCAGCGCGGGCTGACCTGGTCGTCGCGCGGAGCCGGGGGGCGAGCGGAGGGGGACGAGCGGAGGCGGACGGGAATCGAACCCGCCAGAGGGCTCAGCACCCTCTCGTCGGTGTTGAAGACCGCGGGGCCCACCAGGAACCCAGACGCCTCCTCGCACCTCGCGGTGCGGCGCGAGCCTACCGAGGGCGGCGCCGCCGGCCGGCGACGGGTCAGGGGCCCTCGTCGGTGTCGGGGTCCGCGGCCGCCGGCGGGATCGGCAGGTCGGGGTCGAGGTCGAACTCCTCGGCGGCGGCCTCGATCCGGCGCACGTCGTCGCGGCCGTGCCCGAGCCGCAACGCCTCGTCCAGGACCGCATCGGCCTGGGCCCGGATCGCCGCCTCGCCCTCGGTGTGAGCCCGGTCGCGGGTGAGCCACAGGAGCCGGGACAGGAGGTTCAGGATCGCGATCGAGATCGCCGGGTGCGGGGCCGCCGCGAGCCGGAGCTGCTCGAACGCGAGGTGGATGTAGCGCTCGAGGTCGCGTGCCCCGGGGCGGATGATCGTCACCTCGCCGCGGGTCTCGACCTGCGGGGTCAGCTCGCGCAGCAGCAGCTCGGCGATGACCGCCCCGAGGTTGGTGACGACCTCGTAGGCCGTGCCCGGGTCGTTGATCGCCGGCGACAGCGCACGGAGGCCGATGTCGACGAGCTGTCGGATGCCCGAACGCCACGTCCTGTCGCATCGCCCGCTGGTTGCCGAGCTGGAACGCGGCCCGGACCGCGCCGGCGACCTCCTCCTCGGCGTCGGGCGCCAGCGGGGGCCAGACCGTGACGAGCGGAGTCGCGTGGATGGCGAACTTGCCGACCGGCACGTCGACCTGGACGGTGGACCCGGCCGGCAGGCAGGCGACGAGGGCGTCCTCATCGAGGCCCCGGACCCAGCCGTCGTGGTGGCCGCGGATCGTGGTGCCGGTGGCGGGGTCGAGCGCGAGGTCGACGCGCTCGAGGCCGGGTGACGGGTCGGGGTCGAGGTCGAGGCACACGGGGTGGACCGCGCGGATCGTGTCCAGGGTCTCCTCGGTCACACGACGGATGACGTCGCCGGCCCGCATCGAGCGCGCCGTGTGGTCGACGAACAGCAGGATCGCCACGAGCGAGCCGGCGGCGAGGACGGTCGAGATCGTGACGGCCGGGTCGGGGACGCGGTCGGCCGCGGTGGCCGGGACGTCCCGCATGCACCAGCGACAGCATCGAGAACGTGAAGGTCGCGGCGACGAGTCCGATGGCGCCCTGGTCGATGGGGTCGCCGAGGAACTCGCGCAGGACCCGCGGGGAGAACTGGCTCGACGCGAGCTGGACCGCCACGACCATCACGGAGGAGACCATCCCGGTGACCGTGATGGTCGCGACCGTGACGGTCTCGAGGAGCGTCTGGCCGATGGCGGGGTGGACGTCGATCAGCAACAGCGCCGGCAGGCTCCCGGCGTCGATCTCGGGGAGCTGGCCGACGGCGATGGCGACGATGGCGCCCACCCCGACCATCATCGCCGGCACCCAGAACAGGCTGTTCTTGACCGCCGTCGGGTCGATGCGGAGCCTCGCCAGCAGCGCCCTCAGCGCAGGACCGCCGCGCGGTCGGCGAGCTCGGCGAACAGCAGCGCCTCCGCCAGACACGCCTTCAGGAAGTCGCCGAGGTGGAGCGACTCGTCCTCCCCGTGGGCGTTGGTGCCGGGGTCCTCGATGCCGGTGAGCAGGCACGGTGCCCCGCCGAACGCGTCGCTGAACGGCTGCACGAACGGGATCGATCCGCCGCAGCCGAGGTTGGCCGGCGCGCGGCCGTAGGCGGCGGTCATCGCGGCCGTGGCCGCGTCCCAGGCGGGGCCCGCGGGCTCGGTCACCCAGGCGGCGTTGCGCTCGCCGAGCTCGACCTCGCAGGTGAGCCCCCACGGCGTGTGCTCCCGGAGGTGGGCCGCGAGCCGCTCCTGCGCCGCCGCCGGGTCCTGGCCGGGTGCCAGCCGCAGCGACAGCTTGGCGCGCACGGTCGAGAGCAGCGTGTTCGACGCCTCCCGGACCCTCGGCACGTCGAGCCCGACGGGCGTGATCGTCGGCTGCATCCAGACCCGCTCCCACAGGGTCCGACGGTCGTCGCCGATGAACGCGACGCCCTCGCGCATCCGGACCTCGCGGCGGAACTCGTCGGCGTCCTCGCCCAGCGCCTCCATCCGGGCGCGCTCGTCGGAGGTCGGCTCGCGGACGTCGTCGAGGTAGCCCTCGACCGCGATGCGGCCGTCGTCGTCGTGCAGGCTGGCGAGGAGCCGCACCATCGCGGTCAGCGCGTCGGGGACGGGACCGCCCCACATCCCGGAGTGCACCGGCTGCTCCAGCGCGGACAGGGTCACGGACACGTCGCCCATCCCGCGCAGCGCGTAGGTGAGACCCGGCCAGCCGACCTTCCAGTTGGTGAGGTCGGTCAGCACGATCACGTCCGACCGGAGCGTCCCGGCGTGCTCGGCGAGGAACGCGGCGAGGTGGGGCGAGCCGATCTCCTCCTCGCCCTCGATGATGACCTTGACGTTGACCGGCAGCTCGCCGCGGGCGTCGCGCCACGCCCGGATCGCGGCGACGTGGACCATCACCCCGGCCTTGTCGTCGGCGGCCCCCCGGGCGTACAGGCGCCCGTCGCGCTCGGTCGGGGCGAACGGGTCGGAGGCCCAGTTGTCGGGCGTGCCGACCGGCTGGACGTCGTGGTGGGCGTAGAGGAGGACCGTGGGCGCGTCCTCGCCGGCGTCGAGGAGCTCGCCGTAGACGTACGGGTGGGCCCCGTCGACCTCGAGGAAGCGCACGCCGTCGAGACCCGCGTCGCGGAGGAGCTCGGCGGTGCGCTCGGCCGACCGCCGGCACGCCTCGGGGTCGTGGCCGTCGGCGCTGATCGAGGGGATGCGGACGAGGGACTCGAGCTCGTCGCGGGTGCGATCGAACGCCTCGGCCACGGCGTCGGCCACGTCGGCCACGGCGTCGGGGATGCGCGAGTCGGGCGGGAGGTCGGCCACGGGGGTCTCTTCGTCGGCGGGGGTGCAGTCTGCCGCACGCCGCCGGAAGAGGTCGAGGCGGTAGGCCCCCTCCAGACCTACCGCCTCGTGTCTCCCGCACCGGGCCCGTCGGCCTGGTGCACGTGGGGGACACACGTGGACTTCGCGCTCCGAGGGCCCGCCTCCTGCCCGACCTGCCCGGACGTGAGGGGTGGTGTCACACACAGCGCACGTCCGCCCGTCGCGACGCACGAGCGGCGGGTGTGGACGACCGCCGGGTTCCAACACCGTGCGTCACGCCCGCCTCGCGTGGCGCGGTCGTCGGGGCCTCGCCGGCGCCCGTGGCGGGGGGTGGTGTGGACAGCCCGCCCCGTCCTCCCCAGGGTCGTCCACCGGGTATCCACAGGTCGTCCACAGGGGCGGGTCCGGTTCGGGGCGGGATGGGGGCCGCTCTCCACAGGGAGACGCCGGATATCCCCAGGTGGCTGGGGGTTCCTCCCTGTCCGGGTGGACGGTGACCGCGAGCCACCGCCGCGCACGGGCGCGCACTCGGTTCCGGGCGTGTGGACAGGCTGTGGGAAACGCCTCTCCTAGAGCCCGGCCTCCTCCCAGACCTCCCGCGGGATCGCGCGCCGGTTGGGCTGGAAGACCCCGGAGCACCGGGTCAGGACCGCCCCGTCCGGGGCGATCACGCGGGCGTCGGCGAGGTTGGTCGACCGGCCCGAGCGCACCAGCTCGCCCTCGACGCGGTGGGTCACCCCGGCCGGCACCGGGCGCAGGAAGTCGGTGTGGAGCTGGACCGTCAGCTGCGGGACGAAGCGTGGGTAGTTCGAGGCGACCGCGAGCCCGGCGGCATCGTCCAGGAGAGCCACCACGAACCCGCCGTGGGCGATCCCCGCCGGGTTCAGCAGCGCCTCCGGGACCTCCCACTCGAGCACCACCCGGCCGGGGTCGACCTCCACGATCCGGTAGCCGAGCAGGCGCGCGTGCGGGGCATCCCAGCTGCCGCCATCGGACAGCCGTCGCACGAACTCGGCACCGTCGACCGCCGGCCACAGCTCGGGGGCACGGTCGGAGACCCGACGCGGGGGTTCGGACACGCGGACGCCTCTCGAGGGACGGGGGGTGGTGGTGGAGCCGGGGGACGCGACCCGGCAGACGCTACGGGGTCACCGCGCCCGGACCCAACCCGGGCGTCGGCCGCCTCCGCGGCCCACGACGCCTGTTACGGGTCGAGAGGGTCAGGCGACTATCCTCGCGGCGCGATGGTCGCGGTGCGGTCCGGGACCGCTTGAGGGTTGGAGGGACGAGTGGGGCACGCAGCCGAAGTCTGGGGCCGCCTCAGCGAGATGATGGAGAAGGGTGACCTGGCCGGCGTCGCCGAGGTCTACACCGCTGATGCCATCTACCTCGAGCCCTACAACCCGCCCCACCGCGGGAACCTCCTGATCCAGGCCTACCTCAAGGACTACCTGGGCGGCAAGGAGGACATCGACATCGCCGAGGTCCGGGTCATCGAGTCCGAGGATGGGCTCGCCGTGGCGGTCGAGTGGACGATCTCCTACACCGCCGGCGGTCGCCGCTGGAACGAGCTACCGCGCGCGAGCTTCCTCGCCTTCGACGGTGACGGCCGCGTGACGTACCACCGCGACTACAGCTAGTCCTCGTGCGTCGGCGGGAACCTTCCGGCCCAGCTGCGCGTCCCTAGGGAGAGGGGCGCGCGCACGCGCGTGGCGCCCCGTCAGCACCCCGACCACGCGTCCGGCGAGGAGCCGGTCGCGGTCCGAGAGAACCCGATGCACACGGTACGTCCTGCCCTCCTCCTCGCCTCGACCCTCGTCGTCGTGCTCGCCCTCTCGGGGTGCGGCGGCGCGCCGCGTGCCGACGTCGGCTCGCCCGGCACGGACACCCAGGCCGATCCCGACGAGGCGGCCGGCGGCGAGGTGGCGTCCGGCGAGGATGCCCAGCCGGCGATCCCCTCGTTCCTCCTCACCCGCCATCGGGAGGAGGCCGACGAGCGCCACCCGACCTACGCGCTCGACCTGGCCTACCCGCGGCTCGAGGGCGTCGACGCGGACGTCGCGGACTCCATCGCCGGCGAGCTGGCCGCCTGGATCGACGACCAGGTCGTCGCCTACGCCGCCGAGGACGCCGAGTTCGCCCACGACCTCGACGTCGAGCTGCCCCCGGGGGAGCTCGACATCCGGGCCGCGAGCGGGGCCCACAGCGCCTCGCTCCTGAGCGTGCTCCTGACCCAGACCACGATGCACCACGGTGCCGCCCACCCGTGGACCACGCTGCACGCGATCACCTTCGACCTCGCGACCGGCACGCCGGTGACCCTGCCGGAGCTGTTCGACGCGCCGCCGGAGACCGTCCTGCAGGTCGTGTCGGACGCGGTCGTGCCCGCGCTCGTCGCGAGCCTCGACCCCGAGGGGGAGGGGTGGGCCACCCAGACCGTCGCCGACGGTGCCGGACCCGACCTCGACGCGCTCAGCCGGTTCGTCGTCGAGCGCGAAGGGCTGGTCCTCCACTTCGATCAGTACCAGGTCGCTCCCGGGGCTGCCGGGCCACAGCAGGTGACCCTCCCGTGGGCCGCGCTCACGTCGGCGCTCGCGCCGTCACCGCGCCTCGACGCCACGCTGCGTGAGCTGCGCTGAGCCCTGTCCGGGTGGGGGTGACGGCCCTGTCGCACCCACCGGGGTCAGCCCTACGTTGGGGGCGTACGCCGACCGCGCCCGCCGACAGGAGAGGGACACGATGGCCACCACACCCGAGGGGTTCGAGGAGCACCGCCACGAGGGGCTCGTCCACGACCACGAGCACTGGCACGTGACGCACAACCACACCGGTGACGGGTTCGAGCACCTGAGCTGGAAGCACACCCACGCCCACGACCACCCGGCGCTCGAGCACTCCCACCTGCCCCACGAGGACTTCGAGGCCGAGCACCAGGGCGAGGCCCACGACCACGATCACGGCGAGCCGGTCCGCGAGCGGACCCCGTCGGACGCCGGTGCGGTCGCCGACGCCGCCGGCACGGTCAAGAAGGCGGCCAAGAAGTCGACGGCGAAGAAGGCCGCGACCAAGAAGGCGGCCACCAAGAAGTCGACCAAGAAGGCCACGAAGAAGCCGTGAGCCCCGCACCCGCGTTGCGTTGACGGTCCGGCCCGGGATACCGGGCTGAACCGTCAACGCAACCGGCGGCGGGGGCGGTCGGGGTCAGCGGTCGGGGTCAGCGGGCGCCGACGTGGGCGGGGTCGTAGATCGCGTCCACGTAGTCCCGCATCATCCGCGTCGCCCCGAACCGGGGCCCGAGGGTCACGAGCGAGGACTTCACCCGTCGGCACCAGCCGACCGGGATCCCATCCTCGTCGCGGTCGCTCCAGAGCGGCAGGACCTCGGTCTCGAGCAGGTCGTAGAGCGCCGAGGCGTGCTCGGCGTCCTGGCGCTCGTGGTCGTCGTCGACCGCGCCGGAGATCCCCCAGCCGTTGCTGCCGTCGTAGGCCTCGGCCCACCAGCCGTCGAGGACCGAGAGGTTCAGCCCCCCGGACAGCGCCGACTTCATCCCGGAGGTCCCGCTGGCCTCGAGCGGCGGACGCGGCACGTTCAGCCACACGTCGCAGCCGCCGGTCAGCATCGACCCGCTCGTCATGCCGTAGTCCTCGAGGAACACGATCCGGTCGGCGACGTGGTTGGCGCCGCGGAGGTCGAACATCGACTTGAGGATCGCCTTGGCGCCGTCGTCGGCGGGGTGGGCCTTGCCGGCGAACATGAGCTGCACCGGCGTCGGACCGTCGAGCAGCGCCAGCGCCCGCTCGACGTCGCGGCGCAGCAGGTACAGCCGCTTGTAGGCCGCGACGCGCCGGGCGAAGCCGAGCGTCAGCACGTCCGGGTCGAGCGCCTGGTAGCCGCGCTGGGCGTAGGCGAGGTCCTCGCCGCGAGCCAACCGGTCGGTGGCGACGCGACCGCGGACGTGGTCGACGAGCCGGGTGCGCGCCTCGCGCCGCGCCGCCCACAGCTCGGCGTCGGGGATGTCGTGGACCGGCTCCCAGGTGGCCGGATCGGCCGCACGGTGGACCCAGTCCTCCCCGAGGTGGCGGTCGAGGAGCCGCCGCATCGACGGGACCATCCAGGTCGGCAGGTGCACGCCGTTGGTCACGTGGGTGATCGGGACCTCGGCGGCCGGCCGGCGGAACAGGGGCGCCCACATCTCGCGGGCGACCTCGCCGTGGCGCTCGCTGACGGCGTTGACGGTCCGGGCCGCGCGTAGGGCCAGCGGGGTCATGCCCGCCTCGCTGTCTGCGAGATCCGGGTCGACGCGACCGAGCGACAGCAGGCCGCGGCGGTCGCCGCCGAAGCGGCCGGACACGCCCTCGAGGACGGTCAGGAGCCGCCACGGCTCGTAGGTCTCGTTGCCGGCCGCGACCGGGGTGTGGGTGGTGAACACGATCCGATCACGGACGCTGGCCACGGCGGCCGCGGCGTCCCGGCCGGGCTCGGCGCCGGCGAGCTCGAGCGCCGCCAGCGCGCCGTGGCCCTCGTTCAGGTGGACGAGGCCCGGCTCGATGCCGATGGCGCGCAGCGCCCGGATCCCGCCGATGCCGAGGACGGTGTACTGGGCCAGCCGGACGTCGCGGTTGCTGTCGTAGAGCCGGGCGGTGATCCACCGGTCGGTGGCGGCGTTCTCGGGGAGGTCGGTGTCGAGCAGGAACAGCGGGACGCGGCCGACGTCGACACGCCACACCCGTGCGGTGACCTCGTGGTCCCACACCGGCACCTGCACGGTCAGGGGGTCGTCGCCGTCGCCGAGCACCGGCGCGGCCGGGAGCAGGTCGAGGTCGACCTCGGTCCAGTACTCCTGCTGCCACCCCGACAGGTTCACGCGCTGGTGGAAGTAGCCGCGGCGGTAGAGGAGCCCGACGCCCACGAACGGCAGCCGGAGGTCGGAGGCCTCCTTGCAGATGTCGCCGGCGAGGACGCCGAGCCCGCCGGAGTAGATGGGCAGCGACGGGTGCACGCCGAACTCGGCGCAGATGTAGGCGATGGGACGGTCGGGGGTGGCCTCGCCGACGGTCACCGACGGGTCGGCCAGGAGCGTGTCGACGGCGGCGGAGACCCGAGCGATCTCGGCCCGCACCTCCGGGTCGCCGGCGGCCGTCGCGAGTGCCGCGGGCGTCGCCTCGACGAGGGTGCGGACGGGGTTGCCGAGGCTGCGGGTCCAGTGGTCCGGGTCGATCCGGGCGAACAGCTCCGGCCCGCCGGGGACCCACGACCAGGCGTAGTTGTAGGCCAGCCGGGCCAGCGGGCGCAGCTCGTCCGGGAGGCGCTCGGCGAGCGAGGCGATGGATCGATCACGGCCGCGGTTGCCGAGGGTCACGGGCTCCGGCACGTCGTCTGCTCCGGGGGTGAGGAGGTCGGGGATGTTCCCGGCAGGTTCCGGGCGCGGGGCCGAGGGTGCGGTCCCGGGAGCGTGCGAGGGTAGGACGCCGGCGAGGGGAACGCTTCAGTCGTCGCCGCGGGCGATGAACCGCCACACGGCGAGGGCGATCACCATGAGGCCCGCGGCTCCGACCAGCACCTCGTTGCTCGGCTTGTGCACGTCGGGCAGACGGCTGCGAAGCGTCACCGGGGACACGAAGTCGCGGGTGGGCCAGCCCATCGCCTGGGCCGCGGCCCGGAGCTCCCGGTCGGGGTTGACCGCGACGGGGTTGCCCACGGTGTTCAGGAACGGCAGGTCCGTGATCGAGTCCGAGTAGCAGTAGGAGCCCGACAGGTCGTAGCCGAGCGCCTCGGCGACCTGGCGGACGGCGGTCGCCTTGTTGCCGGCGTAGGCGTAGAACTCGAGCGTGCCGTCGTAGCGGCCCTGATCGTCGATGCCGCTGCGGGTCGCGATCACGTTGCGGATGCCGAGGTGCTCGGCGAACGGGACGACGATCTCCTCCCCCGAGGACGACACCATCCAGAGGTCCCGCCCGGCGCGCCGGTGCTCGGCGAAGAGGTCGAGCGCCTCCTGGTAGACGAGCGGTGCGATCACCTGCTCCATCGTCTCGCGCACGAGCCGGCGGATGCGATCGGCCTCCCACCCTCGCGTGAGGTCGAGCAGCGCGTGACGCATCTGCTCCATCTTCTCGTGGTCCGCACCGACGAGGTTGTAGACCACCTGCGCGTACAGGCTCTTCATCACCATCGTCGGCGAGATGAGCCCGTCGCGCAGGAACGTGCGGGACATCACGAGCGTCGACGACCGGGCGATGATGGTCTTGTCGAGGTCGAAGAAGGCCGCTTCGGTGGCGCCGGTACGCCGGCGGCGGTGCTCGTCGAGCATCCGTTCGTTGAGCCGGTCGGCGTCGGGACGGGCGTAGCGCTCCTCGGTCTCGGTGCGCTCCGCCCCGGTGTCGTCGGCGGCGCGCGCCACCTCGTCGAGCCGGGCGTCCTCGGCGGACCCGTCCCCGGGGTCGGCCGGGGGAGCGGTGGGCACGTCCGAGCCGTCTGTCACCGGGAACCTCCGTCATCCGCGGCCGAGGATAGCCCGGTGCCGCGGGTGGCCCCCGGGAGCCCCTGGCGCGCCCGCCGGGGCGGGGACGGTGGGGAGCCCGCTGTCGGGCCGGGTCACCGCGGGGGTGCGGCAGCCACCCGGTCGATCGTCACGACGGCTCGCGTCCACCCGTCGGTCACCGCCCCATCGAAGACGAACTGTTGCGTCGGGTGCGACGCCCCGAGCTCGACCGGGAAGCGCAGCGTGCCCGTGGGGTCGGCGGTCACCTCGATGCTCTCGCCGAGGTCCTCGCGCGTGATCCGGTAGGTGCCGAGGGGCCGGTAGGTGGCGGGCGTGGTGACCTCCAGGCGTCCGCTCCCGACGGCGGTCAGGCCCTGGTCGCTCACGTCCTCGAGGTAGAGGAACTCCGTCACGTCGCGATCCAGGCGGAACGACCAGTCCCAGACCGAGAACTCGGACGCGGCCGAGCGGAAGTCGAACGTCGCGGGAGCCGCGGTCGGCTCGTCGAGGAACGTCTCGACCATCATCGGGACGAACCGCTCCAGGTCGCGCTGCCAGTACTGCCAGTCGTGGCCGCCCTCGGCGTAGAAGTCCTCCGTGACCTCGACGGCGTGCTCGTCGAGCGCGTCGACGAAGGCCTGGCTCATCAGGTAGATGGCCTCCTCGACCGGGTCGGTGACGAGGCCCTGCGGGCGCTCCGCATCCCCGCCGCCGGAGGCGACGTAGAGCTCCAGGCCCGCTCCCTCCAGGTTGCCGGCGAGGTAGGTGGGGTCGGTCGCGAGCCAGCGCACCTCCTGGGTGGCGAACTCACCCCAGATGCACTGGTCGAAGCCGCGACCGGTGAAGGGCGCGCTGGCCCCGGTGATGAAGGCGTTGCCCGCCGGGTAGCCGTAGCTCGGGTTGACCGCGCCCGAGAAGCTGCCAGCGGCGGCGAAGAGGTCCGGGAACCGGGTGGCGTAGGTCATCGCGCCGAAGCCGCCCATGGAGAGCCCCGCGACCGCTCGTGCACGCCGCTCGGGGATGGTGGGCAGGTGCGCGTCCACCCACGGGATCAGCTCGTCGATGTGGTAGGTCGTCCAGGCCGGTGCCGGACCCGAGCCGTTGTGCCCGTCGACGTCGACCCCGTACCAGTCCGAGTAGAAGCCGAACTCACCCGCGTCGGGCATCACCACCAGGAACGGCGGGAGGTCGTGCTCGGTCCGCGCCTGGTCGACCACGCGCTCGACGGCACCGATGGTCTGCCAGTCGCGGTGGTTGCCCGCCGCGCCGTGGAGGAGGTAGAGGACCGGGTAGCGCTCTCCGGGCTGGTAGTCCTCGGGGTACAGGACGTTCACCTCGGTCTCGCGACCGAGCGCCGGCGAGTCGAGCGTCAGCTCGACGATCCGGTCCTCGGCACCCGGGGCGGGACGCGAGTCGACCAGGGTGGGAGCACCGTGGGGGACCGGCTCGGTCCGGGGCTCACAGACGACCGAGGGCAGATCCCCGGACGCGGGGGCCTCGAGCGCGGCGGCCGGCAGCGTCGCCATGGCGACGACGAAGGCCGTGGCGACGAAGGTGGTCCTGGCGGGGCGCGTTCGCATCGGGGGCTCCTCGGGTCAGCTCGGGAACAGCTCGCGCACGCCGAGCGGTATCCAGGTCCGCGGGCGTGCCGCACTTGACCGAGACCAGCTCGCCACACGGCAGTCCGGGTCCCAGGTCGCTGGGCGCGTCGAGCAGGGGTACGAGCAGGTTGGTCGGGTACTGCGGACCCCGGTGGATCGTCACCGGCTGGGGTGCGGTCCGGGGCTGGAAGGTGTTGAAGCCCTCCTGGATCGGCGCGGCGGCGACCGTCATCACGATCCGGTGGCCCGGTCGGACGACGAAGCCGACCGGCCAGACCTCGACGTCGAGCTGGACGGGCTCCGTGGACGGCGTGAGCTGCGGGTTCGTGTGCGGGTGCCACGGGCGGTACATGACGTCCCCGTCGAACCACGACCGGGCCTCGTCCACGGAACGGTGGGACGCCTTGAGGTAGCCGCGCTGCATCCAGCTGACGTTGCCATCGGGGTCCTCGGTGCCGACGCGGACCACCAGTTCGGCGTCGCCGGCGGGGACGGTCGCGTGGAGCGTCGCCACCAGCGGCCCGGCGACCACCGAGGTGTCCTCGGCCGGCGCCGTCCGGTAGAGGAGCTGGTCGGGGCCGTCCGCGAGGAAGTAGTCCTGGCCGGGGTACGACCCGGCCGGGCTGGACTGGGCTGCGGGGTCGTAGGTGTGCCGATGGGTGCCGTGGATGAACACGTCGCCGCCGGAGGTGGCGGGCACCTCCTCCGTGAGGCTTCCGTTCTCGTCGGCGTAGAACCGGGTCCAACGCGTGCCGGGGACCGGGAACTCGTCGGCCGCGATCTCGCCGGTGCTGGCGAGCCCGCCCTCGACCCGGTGGGTCTCGAGGAAGATCCGGACCGGCTCGAACGGCGACGGCCGGTGCTCATCGGCCGCGCCGCGGTCGGCCGCGTGCAGGACGTAGTGGTCGAGCCACGCCTCCCGCTCCGCGAGGATCTCCCAGTGCCGGTTGATCCACCAGGAGTTGTGGTCCCCGTTCGTGAGCAGGAGCTGCTTCCGGTCGTGGCGGACCCCGTCGAACAGCATCGCGGCGCCTCGCGCCAGCGTCTGGTCGTCCTGGTACTGGCCGTGGATCTGGATCGGGACCTCGACCCGGTCGATGGCCGACCGCAGGGAGTGGATGTACCACCAGTCGCCGTCCTCGGTCCCCGCCAGTCCGTGCAGGTAGGGCGACTCCCAGGGGTTCTCCGGCGGGCGTGACGCGATGTGGTCACGGCACTCGCTCGACTCGGCCGTGGCGGCATCGAGCGTCCCTCCCTGCCACTCCTGGAGCGGACGGGCGGCCCCGAGCCACAGGACCGGGAAGCCGGAGTTGGAGACGCCGCCGGGGTAGACGAGGTCGCGGTAGAGGTCCTCCATGACCCCGTCGACGGTGATCGCCCGCAGGCTCGGCGGCCGCTGCGCCGCGGTGTAGACGGCCATCGTGGCCGAGTAGCTGTGCCCGTACATGCCGACGTCGCCGTTGGACCAGGGCTGGTCGGCGATCCACTCGACGAGGGTGGCGCCGTCCTGGGCGGCGAGCTCGCTGAAGAGCTGGAAGCGCCCCCCTGAGCACCCGGTCCCGCGCACGCCGGCGTGCACGACCACGTACGGCGTCGTGTCGATGAACTGACCGAAGTAGGAGGGAGCTGACCCGCCGTTGTAGCCGTCGTACTCGAGGATCGCGGGGAGCGGCGAGCCGTCCCAGTCGGCGGGGAACTGCACCCAGGCGGCGAGCTCGACACCGTCGGCCATCTGCACGTAGCGGCGGCCGGACTGCGGCTGCTCCTGGGCCGCCACCGCATGATGTGGGCACCAGGCTGACGACCATCGAGACGATGGCGAGCAGGAGGAGGAAGCGGCGGGACATGGTGGATCCCTTCGTGGGAGGGGTGACGGGATGGGTCGTGGCGGCGGTCATGCGGACGGCCCGGTGGCGGAGATCCGGAGGGACTGGCCGGCGGCGAGCGTCACCGCCGTGGGGAGGACGATCCGGGTCGCGGCGGCTGAGCCGAGGATCTCGATGCCGTCGAGGCGCCGGCCGTCCACGGTCACCTCCAGGTGAGCCGGATCGATCGAGCCGAGGTCGAGCTCGACCTGGCGGATCGTCAGCTCGCCGGAGCGGACGATCACCTCGTCCGTCTGCGTGGCGGGCCCGTGGCGGCGCTGGACGAAGGTCCCCCAGCTCGAACCCGCCGTGAAGAAGGACCGGTGGTCATCGGGCTGCCACTGCGGCGCGAAGCCGATCGACTGCGACGCCGCGTCGTAACCGGAAGCCCTGGAGGGCGAGGAGCACCGACCAGCTCGACATCGCCCGGGCGTACCACTTGCCGCACTCGTCGTCGCCGAACGGGTTCCCGCCGCCGTCGACGGCACCGCAGTTCCACAGGTAGACGTCGCGTCGCAGCTCACCGTCGTAGCGCTCGTGTGCGGCGCGGACGATGCGCAGCCCTTCGTCGACGAGGCCGCGCTGGATCATGGTCGCCGCAGCCGAGTACTCTGTGCCGGTCCAGACCTCGTCGTGGTAGCGGCGGTGCGTCGTGCGGGCGGTCGTCGCCGGGCCAGGTCATCATCTGCAACCCGGCGTCGGTCGGTCGCACGTGCGCCCGCCAGACGTGCCCGTGGCCGAAGGGGTTGTCGTCGAGGAAGTCGCGCTTGACGTTCTCCTCGAAGAGCGTCGTGAGCGCGGTGGTCATGTGGTCCGGTTCGTAGATGTCACCGAGCCCGAGCTGCGTGGCCCACCACTGGCCGAGGAGCATGTCGGCGATCAGTCCGTCGCGGTAGGACGCCGTGCCGGTGGCCGTCGCGGTCGCGTCGGGGCCATCGACGGGGTGTCCCTCGGACCGCTCGACGTAGTACGCGCCGTTCCAGAGCAGGGCCTCCTGGTTGGCGCGACCCGTCTCGAACAGGGCGTCGTAGCGTTCGGCGTCGGCGTCCTCGCCGAGGGCTCGCGCCATGCGCGCCGAGGCCTCGACCGCGGCCAGGTACATGGTGCCGAGCCAGGAGCTCGTGCCGGACAGTCGCTGGTCCAGGGTCATCGGCTGGGATCCGGTGAGGATCCCGTCCCGTCCGGGTCGTGGTGGGTGATCAGGTAGTCGACCGCGGACCGGATGCGGGGCCAGTAGCGCGCCAGCCAGGCCCGGTCGCCGGTGCTGAGGAAAGCGCGGTACGAGCCGAGCACGACCCCGGACTGGCCGTCGAACGAGAACAGCGGGATGTGGTGGCGGTTCGGGAGCGTGCCGTCGGGCATCTGGTTGTCGAGCCACTGGGACTGCCAGCGGGTGTCGATCTCGGGCCACAGCCGGGGGGCCAGCTGGGCGTACTGCCAGACGTGGCTCGGCATGCCGGCGCAGCAGCCGTGCCCTTCGACCCACCCGCGAACCCGTTCTGGGCGGTGAAGACCGTCGGGGTGCCGCATCGTGCCGATCTGCGACGTCAGGCGCTCGACGACGTAGCTCGGCAGGTTGGTGTCGAGGAGGGCGTCGCGGTAGACGCGGTTGCGTCGTTGCAGCTCGGCGAGCCGCGCCAGCACCTCCGCCTGGACGCCGCGGGCGCTGTCCCAGTGGTTGGCGTACTCGACACCGACGCCCCCGAACTCGCGCGGGGCGCTCGTGGGGATGTACCAGCTGAACACGACCGGCACGGAGCGCGTCTCGCCGGGTGCGAGCTCGAATGTCGAGGTGAGCGCACCGTCGACGGTCACCTCCCGCTCGGGGCTGTCGGCGACGGCGGGCCCGCTGACGATGCCCGTGGCGGCGAACTCGGCGTGCAGGTCCTCGAGGGACCCCCAGCTGGCGGTCCCGCTCGTGGCGGGGCCGAGCACCGACAGGGCGAGCCCGCCGTTGCAGCGCAGGCCGACCGGCACCACGTCGCCTTCGGTGCAGCCCGTGAGGTGGAGGTGGCCGGCGTCGGGCCCGACCTCCAGCTCGTTGTGGTTCTGCCCGTACCCCGAGTGGGTCCGACGGTTCGGTCCCCCGATGTCGCCGCTGCGCGTCTGGCCGTCGTACCCGATCGCGTTCTGCTGCGACGCGAGCAGCGAGACGGCCACGGGCTCGTCCGTCGGGTTCGAGACCTCGAAGGTGTAGATGACCGTCGGGATCGCGGAGTCGCGCAGGTCGCCGGGGACGGTCGGGCTCTCCATGTGCTGGCGGACGTGCACGGGCAGGTCGCCGTCGGCGAAGTCGTAGGTCCCGACCGGTTCGGCGGCGCGGAAGGTCAGCGACGACATCGGCGCGAACGGGCCCTCCTCAGCGGTCTGCAGCGCGCGGACGACCGGGTCCCCGCCCGGCGCCTGCGCTCGGACGGCGAAGAAGCTGTTGGGGACGCGGGCGTCCCGACGACCCCAGGTCGAGTTCGCGACCCAGCCGTCGATGTTGAAGATCCACGCGAGGTTCCGGGTGCCGTCGCCGAGGTGGAGCACCCCGCCGTACCCGATCGGCCCCACGGGGTAGGCGACACCGCTGAGGCGCTCACCCGAGTACTCGCGCGGCTCGCCGCGCTCCCGCAGCCCCGGGTCGAGGGCCGGGCGCAGGTAGGCGAGGTTCGCCTCGGAGACGAGCCCGTCCGAGGTGACGGCGGCGACCCGGTACCAGTAGGCGACGTCGGGATCGGTGCCGGGGTCGGTGAAGGTGGTGGCCGTGAGCGGGGAGTCGGTCAGCTTCTCGAAGCCCGCCTGCTCCTCTTCGGTCCACTGGGCCGGCCACGGCGACTCGCCGTCGGAGCGTCGCCGGTAGAGGTGGTAGCCGATGACGTCGGGCTCCTCGACGGGCTGCCAGGACACGGTGGCCGTGTCGGCGTCCTGGGCCGCTTCGACGCCGCGCGGCATCGCCGGCCCGTTGACACGCACGTCGTCGAGGGCGAGGTGGCTCCACCCGCGGAGCTCGTGGTCGACGAGACGCAGGAACAGCTCCTCGCCGAGGTGATCCGAGAGGTCGAGGGTCTCGTAGTCGAACCACTCGCCGTCGTCGCCCTCGACCCGGGCCACCTCCCGACAGCCGCTGTCGACGGTCGGGTCGACGGCGCAGACGGCGACGTAGAGGTCCTCGCTGCCACCGCCGGCGACGAGCAGCGACACCGTCGGCCGCGTCAGGGTGAAGCGCGGGGAGACGATGGAGCCCCACGAGCTCGACGGTCCCTGCCCCGTGAGCCCGCGGTTGTTGTCGCCGAACTGCCCGCGGTACCAGGCCTGGAGGTCGCCCTCGGGCGAGCCCGCCGGGAAGGTCGAGAGGAAGCACGCACCCTCGTCGTTGCGGCGCAACGGGTGGAAGTCGAGGTGCTCCCGGCAGGAGCGTGGGAGGTCGATCGTGGAGCCCGGTTCGACCGTCCAGCCGTCGAGTCCGTCCTCGAAGCTCCAGTGGATCGGGGCGCCGGACGGACCGGCCTCGGCCCCGATGCGGGGAGCCGGGGCCAACCCGAGCGTTCCGGCCAGCATCACGAGGACGAGGAGGAGCGGTCCACGGGTGGGCTTCATCGGAGGGCTCCGGGAGGGATGGGCGGCGGCGACCCGAGGCCCGAGGCGCAGGGGGGGTGACCGGCTCTCGGTGTGGGTTTCGCTGCGCGGTGACCCGGTTCCTGCCGTCGTTCCCTCAACGTGACCGGCGCGCCGTTGTCGGAACCGACAACGGCGGGTGGTCGTCAGCCTCGCTCGAGCCGGCGCCAGGTCAGGGCCCACCACAGCTCGATGCGGGCCCCGGTCGTGTCGAGCTCGAGACCCGTGAGCTCCGCGACCCGACGCAACCGGTGCCGCAGGGTGTTGGGGTGGACGACGAGGGCGGCCGCGGTCTCCTCGGTCCGCATGCCGTGCTCGAACCAGGCGTCGAGGCTCGTCAGGAGCTCCGCGCCGAACGCTCCCTCGGACTCGAGCGCCCCGAGGTGTCGGGTCGCCAGGAGCCGGCCGATCTCGGGCTCGCCGAGGAGCGCCACCTCCAGCGGGAGGTCGCTCAGCTCGAGGAGCCCGGTCCGGCCCAGGGCGCGCCCGGCGCCGAGGGTCCGGACCGCCAGCTCGTAGCCCTCCGCCAGCTCGGAGGGGCGTCCCTCGGGTCCGACCGCCACGACGAGCCCGGGGGGCCCAGCGTCCGCGGCCGCGCTGAGCAGGTCCCGCGCTCGGACGTGGTCGTGGGTGCCCCCGACGACGGCGCCGAGGCCGGCCTCGAGGTGGCTCACGAGCACCGTGGCCCCGAACTCCGAGCCGAGCTCGAGCAGCCGGCGTTCGAACGCCGGACCGGAACCGTCCGGTCCCGCTGCGGCGACGGGGAGGTAGGTCTCGGTCAGGCTGATGCCGTAGGCGGCCGTCGCCCGGAGGCCGGTCTCGTCGAGGGAGCCGAGCAGGAGTCCGCGCAGGGTGTGGGCTCGCTGCTGCTGTTCCTGGGTGGCCAGTCCGAGCTCCCGCTCGCGGTGTCCGGCGGCGGCGGTGAGCATGACCGCATCCGCCCACGCCCACGCCCTCCGGGCGAGCTCGAGGATGGGCTCGGCACCGTCGCCCCGGTCCCTCGCGGCGTCCTCGATGAACACGAGCGCCTCACGGACGCCGATGCGGTGGGCCTGGAGCAGCGCATCGAGCGGCACCCCCTGCTGCGCCCGGCGTTCGCCGAGGGACCGCGCGGCGGCGAGCTCCGGGGCCATGGGCTCCCACCCGCGGTGGAGCGCCTGGATCGCGCGTTCCACGTTGGACCGGACCCCTGGCCGCAGGTCGGGCTCGGGCATCGTCGCGTAGGCCGGGATCTCCGAGCGGAAGCACCGCAGGACCCGGTCGGCCAGCTCGTCGATGCGCTCCTCGACCGCATCGAGCAGCCCACCGCTCGCGGTGGGGGAGGAGTGCTGCTGGAGGGTCTGGCTCACGCGCGAGGTCTCCCGTCGACCGGGGAGGTTCGCGGTCCGGGGCGAGGACTCCTGTCGGCCGGACCACGGTGCGCGCCCCCACTCCGTGATCGCCAGCAGACCCCGGTCGACGAGGTTCTCCACACCTCCGCCGGAGACCCCGCTGGACGGCGGAGAGGGCCTGCGTAGCGTCGTCCGGGTCGCGGGACCGACCCGTGACGACGGACGGACGGGGACACGGTGGACGGCGCCACGGCAGCGGGGCGGGCTCCGGACCCCGCGGACGCCACGCTCGAGGCCCTGCCGGTGGCGCTCGACCTCGGCGCCCCCGACGCCGCACGGGTCGAGGCGTGGATCGAGGGCGTGCTCGGGTGGCAGCCGGTGTCGGGCGACGGGGTCGGGCTCGCCCCCCGGGCGCGGGTCGTCGACGTGGCGGCCGCCACCCGGAGCGGCCGTGACGCCGAGCTCCCGACCGTCCTGCTGGTGGCGGGCGACGACGCGGCGGTCGCCGTCGCCGACGCGGCCGTGCGCGTCCGGCCCGAGGCGGTCGTCGCCTGGCCCGACCGGCGGGACGACCTCGCCGGCACGGTCGCGCGGCTCCTGGCCGTCCCGACCGCCACGGCCGCCGGCGCGAGCGACCTGCGCGTCGGCGGTGCGGCCGGCGGGGTCGGGACCACGACGGTCTGCCTCGCGCTCGCTGCGCTCACGGCCTGGCGGAGCGGCCCGACCCTCGCCGTCACCCACGGTGCGGTCCCGCTGGAGGTCGCCCGCGTGGTCGCGGTCACGGGACTCGCCGGACCGCGCGCCTGGGGCGACGCCCACACGGTCCCCGGTATCCCCGACCTCCGGGTCGTCGTCGCCGAGGGCCCTGCCGCGACGGCGGCCGTCGCGGCCGAGGGCGCGGCGGTCATCCGGGACGTCGGTGTCCACGACGAGGCGGACGTGCTGTGTGTGCGCCGTGACCGCACGGGTATCGGGGCCGTCGAGACGACCGCCGCGGCCGCGATCGTCGTCCTCGACGAGGGTCCGGTCCCGTCGGCGGCGGTGCGCGCCGCGGCCGCCGGCCGTCGGCTCGTCACCGTCCCCCGCTCGACCCGCGTGGCCCGGGCGGCTGCGCTCCGGCGCGTGCCCGCCCTCCTCCCCGGCAGCTACCTGCGCGCGCTCGCCGGCGTGGTGGGTGGCGGCGCGCCGTGCGGAGGTGGGTCGGTGACGGCCGCGGTCGATCCGGGGCTCCGCACCGCCGTCGAGCGGCACGTGCTCGACGACGCCGACGTGGCGGCGGCACCGCACGACCGGGCGGGGCTGCGCCGTGCCGTCGCGCGTGCGCTCGCGGCCGAGGGCGTGGTCGTCTCGCCGGCGCGGTGGGCGGCCCTGGTCCGCGACCTCGTCGACGACCTCGGTGGACTGGGACCGCTGGAGGCGTTGCTGCGCGACCCCCAGGTCACCGACGTCATGGTGAACGCCGTCGACGAGGTGTGGGTCGACCGCGCCGGCGAGGTCACCCGCGTCGCGACCCGGTTCGACGACGAGGACCACCTCCGCCGCGTGCTCGCCCGCGCCCTGGGCCCCGTCGGGGGCCGGCTCGACCGCGCCCACCCGTGGGTCGACGCCGTGCTGCCGGGGGGCCTGCGGCTCCACGCGGTCCTCCCACCGCTCGCCGAGCGCCCGGTCGTGACCCTCCGTCGCGTCGCGGCGGTCGTGCCGTCGTGGGACGAGCTCACCGCCGCGGGCGCGGTCGACCACGACCAGGTCGTGCTGCTGCGCCAGGTCGTCCGCGACCGACGCAACCTCGTCGTCTGCGGCCGCGCCGGCGTCGGCAAGACGACCCTCCTGGCCCGACTCCTGGCCGACGCCGGCGATGACCGGGTCGTCGTGATCGAGGACGCCCCCGAGCTCGCCCACCCCGCCCCGCACTCGGTCCACCTGCGCGTCGTCCCGCCGAGCCCCGACGGTGCCGGCGGGACGACCGTCGCCGAGCTGGTCCGCAACGCCCTACGGATGCGGCCGGATCGGCTGGTGGTGGGGGAGGTCCGCGGTGCGGAGGTCGCCGACCTGCTCCAGGCGATGAACACCGGCCACGACGGCTCGATGAGCACGGTGCACGCCAACGGCGCCGGAGACGCGCTCGTCCGGCTGGAGGGCATGGCGCTCCTCGCCGGCCTGCCGCTCGCCGCGGTGCGATCCCAGCTCGCCAGCGCGCTCGACGTCGTGGTCGCGCTCGACCGCGACCGCCGGCGCGGTCGCCACGTCGCGGCGATCGGCGCCGTGCGCCCGGGTGCCGATGGCCCACAGGTGACGGAGCTGACCCCGTGACCGCGACCTGGCTCCCCGACGCGGCCCCCTCGACGACCCTCGCCGAGGTCCGCAGCCGCGTGGCCGCCGGCGTCGCGCCCGGCGACCTCCGGCACCTGCCGCCCCGGGTGCGGCGGGCGGTGACGTTGGCGGTCGCGGTCGGGGCACCGGTCCTGCCGGCGCTCGACGCCGCCGGCGCCGCGCTCGACGACGAGCGGCGGACGCGGCAGGCCCTCCGGGTCGCGACCGCGCAGGCCCGGGCCGTCGCGGCCGGGCTCGTCGCCCTCCCGGCGCTCCTCGTCCCGGCGCTGGGGCGGCTGCTCGGGCTCGACCTCGTGGCGTTCTACGGCACCGGCACCGGGCTCGTCGTGGCCGCGGTCGCCGCGGTGCTCGTGGTCGCCGGCGGGGTGCTGGTCCTCCTCCTCGTCCGGCGGGCCGCACGCCCGGCGTCGCGTGCCGGCGGCGGAGCGGCGCCTCTCCTCCTGGCCGCCGTGGCCGGGCTCGCCGCCGGCCCGTGGGCCGCCGCCGGCGTCGGCCTCGCGGCGCTCGCGTGGGCGCGGTCCCGCCGGCCCCGCGCCGGCACGCCCGACGAACCCGTCGACCTCGTCGCGACCGGGCTCGCCGGCGGCCTCGGGATCGCCGAGGCGCTCCGGGCCGTGGCCGACCTCGGCGTGGGGCCGGCCGCGGAGCTGCGCCGGATGGCGCTCGCGCTCGACCTCGGCCACCCGCTCCCGCCCGGGCCGATGGCACCGCTCGCCGCGGTCGTGCGCGCGACGTCGGGGTGGGGAGCACCCGCCGTCCCGACCCTGCGCGCGCTCGCCCGCGACCTCCGCGCCGACGCCCTCGCCGACGCGCTCGCCGCGGCCGAGCGGCTCCCCGCCCAGCTCACCTTCCCCACCGCCCTGTGCCTGCTCCCCGCCTCCGTGCTCCTGATCGGCGCGCCCCTCGTGGTCGACGGTCTGGCGGCGGCGGGCGCGGGCTGACCAACCCGAGGAGGAACCCGTGCACACCCACCCCCACCCCGACCCGCGTGACGTCCGTCCCCACGATCCGCGTGACGTCCGTCCCCACGATCCCGACACGCCCCGCTCCGGGGAGGAGGGGTCGCTCGTCACCGAGTACGGCCTCCTCGCCGTGCTCGGCGCCACCATCACCGGCCTCGCGATCAAGTGGGCGTCCGGCGGGGCCATCTGGGAGCTGTTCTCCGCGGTGCTGTCTCGTGCGAAGTCGATCGTCGGTGCCTGAGCGCCGCCACGCCGGCGCCCCCGACGCCGGCGCCCCCGACGCCGGCGTCGTCACGCTGGAGGCGGCGCTCGGCCTCGGCCTGGTGCTGCTGCTGGTGCTGCTGCTGGTGCAGACGCTGGCGTTCGGTCGCGACGTGCTGCTCGTCCACGACGCCGCGCGGGCCGGTGCCCGCGCGGCCGCGGCCGTCGCCGGCGACGCGGCCGCCGTCCGCGCCGCCCGCGAGGCCGCCGAGGGGCTGCCCATCGTGGTCACGGTCGGGCCCGCCGCCCGCCGCGCCGGCGACCTCGCGGTGGTCGAGGTGGGCGTGACCTCCGTCGTCGGTCCGTTGCGTCCCCACGTCCGCGCCCGCGCCGTCGCGCGGGTCGAACCCGGGGTCGGCCCGTGACCCGCGACGAGACGGGGTCGATCGTCACCCTGTTCGGTCTCGCGCTCGCGGTCGGGGCGCTCGTGCTCGTGCTGCTCGTCGACCTCGTCGCCTACCTCGCGGCCGCGTCGCGTGCCCAGGCGGCCGCCGACGCCGCGGCCATGGCGGCGGTCACCGTCTCCGACCCGCGTGCGCGCTCACCCGGCGATCCGCAGGCCGAGGCCCGCCGGGTCGCCGAGGCGGCCACGGGGCGGGTCGAGTCGTGCGTGTGCCGGCCGGGGCTGACGTTCAGCCGGGTCGAGGTCAGCGTGGAGGTGCCCGCGATCGTGGTCACCCGCCTGGCCGGCCGGCGCGTCCGCGCCACCTCCGAGGCCGAGCTGCGCCCGCCGTCCCGCGCGCCGGCGGGCTGACGTCACCGGTCGGTGGCCTCGAGCTGGTCCCGCAGCCGTCGGAGCCAGCCGTCCTCCTCGTCGGGTCGGGCCCCGGCGCCGTCGGCGTAGCGCCGGGCCTCCTCGCTGGCGAGGAGCGCCTGCAGCGGGGCGGCCTCGAGGTCCGGCCGGCGCAGCCGGACCCGCGCGACGTACTCGCGCGGGGTCTGCCACGGCTCGCGTGGGACGCCGTGCTCGCCGAGGAGCCGCGCCAGCCGCGCGAACCCGGCCCCGGTCGCGAGCAGGCGCTCGTGTGCGCGCCGGCGCGACGACGCCACCGCCGCGCCCGCCACGCCGAGGAGGCCGGCGAGCACCCCGGCGGCAGCGAGCGGGCTCGTGGCCAACCGCGTCACGCCGGCGCGGACGGCAGCCCGGACCGCCGCCGGCACCAGACCCGCGAGGCCCGAGCCGATCCACTGGAACAGCTCGACCAGCGGGATCCGGGACGGCGCGGCGGTGTCGAGCGCCTGCGGGACCGCGCCGGTCGGGTCGAACGCGACCCAGCCGTCGTGCGGCACCCACACCTCCACCCACGCGTGCGCGTCCGACATCGCGACGTCGTAGACGCCGGTGATCGGGTTCCGCGTCCCGGGTTGGAACCCGGTCGCGAAGCGCGCCGGCACGCCCACGCTGCGGAGCATGACGGTCATCGCCGAGGCGATCGGCTCGCACCACCCCCGCCGGGAGGTGAACAGGAAGTGGTCGACCGGGTCGGCTCCCGCCGGCGGTGGCGGGACGTCCAGCGTGTAGGCGGTGTGGTCGCCGATCCACGCCTCGACCGCCTCGGCCTTGGCGTAGTTGGTGGCCACCCCATCGGTGAGCTCGCGCGCGAGGTCGCCGACGCGGGCGGGGAGGTCGGGTGGGAGCGCGGTGTAGCGCGCCGCCAGGTCGGCAGGGGTGGGCCCGGCCCGGGTCCGCAGCACCTCGGGGGAGGTCACGTTCACGTCGGACACGACCGAGTAGACGATGCCCTCCTCCTGGATGCCGTTGGTCGAGATCGTGCCGTCGTCCCACCGCGTGGCGGTCCGGGCCGACAGGTACAGCTCGCGTGCCTCGGCGGCGCCGAACAGCAGGTTGGGGGTCTCGCCCAGGAGCTCGAAGGTCTGCACCACCCGGTCGCTGCGGCTGTCCGGGAGCCGCCCGCCGAGGGCGGCGTCGTCGAGCTGGGGGCGGTAGCGGACCGGCAGGCCGTACTGGGGCGGCGGCTCCTCGCTCGTCCGGGTCCACCCACGGCCGTCGTAGCGGTCGAACACCATCCCGCGCCAGAGTCGTGGCCGGTCCGCCCGGACCCGCAGGATCGGGGTATCCGACAGCTCGCCGACGGTCCGCAGGTCGACGTACTGCGCGAACCCGAAGTAGGCGTCGGCGTTGAACGACAACGCCGCGCCGTCGCGGTCCTCCGGTGTCTGGGTCCCGCCGCCGGCCAGCCCCGGGTTCACGATCGACGACGACGGCAGCCGCAACGACGGGAAGCCGTCGAACGGCAGCGTCCCGACGGAGGCGGTGTCGGAGCGGGGCAGCAGCAGGAACACCAGCAGCCCCACCAGGAGCACCGGCCCGGCCGCGCGGATCAGGCCGCTCCCCGACGCCGCGACGGCACGGGCGACCTCGCCGGTTCGGAGCTGGCGGGACGCGCCGGCGTCGGGCTCCTCCGGGTCGCCGCCGGCGAAGCGGGTGCGACCCTCGCCGGCGAGGTCGTCGGCCTGCTCGCGCGCGGCGGAGCGCTGCAGGCCCGCGAGCGCCACCGCGGCGAGGCCGGCGTAGGCCACGAGCAGGATCCCGAACAGCGACGAGTACGTGCTGACGCCGGCGAGGGCGACGAGCGTCAGCGACGACGCCAGCGTGAACCCGAGGTCGCGCCGTTGCGGCAGGTCGAAGCCGTGGAGGACCTGCACGCCGAGGAAGAGCGCGGCCAGCGGCGCGCGCGTGTCGTCGATCGTGGTCGACACGCGGACGTCGCCGAAGAAGCGCATCAGCGCCAGCACCGCGCCCAGCGTGAGCGCCAGCTTGATGAGGGTGTTGTCGCCGGCTCGCCGGCGGTGCGAGACCCAGGCGCCGACGGGCAGCAGCAGCAGCGCCGCGATGGCGTCACCGGCGGCGGCCACCCCGCTGGCCCAGGTGCCGGCGACCGCGCAGCATCACCGCGCCGAGCGTCGCGACGCGCAGCACCACCGAGCCCTCGGGGCGCTTGGTCTGGTTGGCGCGCTTGATCGCCGCGATCGCGTCCATCAGCGGTCCCCGGCCTGGAGCGCGAGCCACCCCTCGACCGCGGGCAGGTCGGCGTCGTCCGGGACGACGCCGAGCGAGGAGGTGCCGGCCTCGTCGCGCCGGGTCACGGCCACGCCTCCGGGGACCGGGGTGAGGACGACGGTGACGTCCGCCCGCCCCGGCAGCGGCTCGCGCAACGGCCGGGCGGTCGCGCCGGCGTGCGGCGGCACGGAGGCGAGGTGGCGCCGGACGTCCGACGTCCACGGCTCGACGGTCCCGTCCACGGCCACCTCGACCGGGAACCCGGCGCGGGCGGCGTCGTCGGCCACGGCCGAGGTGACCTCGGCGGCGCGGTCGAGCGACGCGACCGGCCACGGGACCGACGCCAGCTCGACCCGGATGGTCGGGCGCGCCAGGTCGGCGAGCTCGCGGACGACGAGCTGCTGCCGGCGGGCCGAGGATCGCCAGTGGACCGCTCGCAGCGCGTCGCCCTGCCGGTACTCCCGGACGCCCAGGACCTCGGCGCCGTCGCCGGGCCGCCGCGACTCCTCGCCGGCCTCGACCGCCCACGCCGCGGAGGCGGCGAGCCCGCGGACCTCGGGCACGGCCGGCAGGACCTCGACGTCGGAGGTGACCGGTCCCTCGCAGGTGACCGTGACGAGGCCGAGCGGGTCGGCCAGCCGCACCCGCACGGTCCCGGTGAGCCCCCGTCCGCGCCGCAGCCGGACGTCGGCGTGCAACGCCACGCCGGCGCGGAGATCGCCGGCCACGCCGACGGTGTCGGTGAGGTCGTCCTCGACGACGGCCATCGCCGAGCTGTGGGCCCGGACCCGGAGCGTCAGGGTCGTCGGCAGGCCGGCGGTCGCCCGCGGTGGCAGCTCACGCCGCACCGCCAGCGACCGGCCGGCGCGGCGGGCGCCGAACCACGCCCACGGCAGGGCACCGAGCACGACCGCCGCCAGCACCACCACCCACCCGGCCGAGACGTTGGAGCCGGCGCCGTAGAGCATGAGCCCGAGGAAGCCCTGGACGAGCGAACGTCGCGTGGGACGGGCGCGCACCGAGCCGAGCCGGGTCCAGCCGTCGCGGTCCGGGCCGGCGTCCGCCCGCGCCCCGCCCGCGGGACGGGAGCGCAGCCGGGGGAGGGAGCTCGCGGTCACACGTCGGCCGTGACCACGACCTCGCGGAGGAGGTCGGCGACGAGCCGACGCCGGTCCGGCTGCTCGCCGCCGACACCGCGTCGCACGATGAGCCGGTGGGCGAGGACGTACGGCGCCAGCTGCTTGAGGTCGTCGGGGAGGACGTGGCCGCGCTCGCGCAGCGCAGCGCGGGCCTGGGCGGCGTGGATGAGCTGGATCGAGGCGCGGGGGGAGGCGCCCAGCTCGATCGACGGGTGGCCGCGGGTGCTGGCCGCCAGGCGGACGGCGTAGGCGATGGCCTCGTCGGAGACCGTGACGGCCCGCACCGACCGCCGCAGGGTCTCCACCTGCTCGGTGGTCAGCACCGGCTGGAGGTCGTCGAGCGGGTGGTGCTGGACCTGAGCCCGGATGACCGTCGCCTCCTGCTCGGGGGACGGGTAGCCGACCGAGGTGGCGAGGCTGAAGCGGTCGAGCTGGGACTCCGGCAGCGGGAAGGTGCCGGCGTGCTCGATCGGGTTCTGGGTCGCGATCACGAAGTGCGGCGTCGGCAGCGGGTGCGTGGTGCCGTCGACGGAGACCTGGCCCTCCTCCATCGCCTCGAGCAGGGCCGCCTGCGACCGCGGGGTCGTCCGGTTCAGCTCGTCCACGAGGACGACGTTGGCGAACACGGGTCCGGGCACGAACCGGAACCGCTCGTGGTGCTGGTCGTAGACCGACGACCCGGTGACGTCGGCCGGCAGGAGGTCGGGCGCGCCCTGGATGCGGGCGAAGTGGCCGTCGATCGAGCGGGCCAGCGCGCGTGCGAGGACGGTCTTGCCCACCCCCGGCACGTCCTGGAGCAGCACGTGGCCGCCGGCGGCGAGCGCGATCACGCTCAGCTCGACCACCTCGCGCTTGCCGGTGATGACCCGCTCGATGTTCTCGACGAGCGCGTGCATGGCGGCGGCACGGACGGCGATGGTCCGGTCGGTATCGGTCACGCGTGCCTCCCTGCGGCGGTGGTGGCGCTGCGGCGGTCTGGCGGTGCGGCGGGCTGGCGGTGCGGCGGTCGTGGCGGGTCCGGGGTCGGCCTCGGACCGACGGCCGGGTGGGTGACCCTGCGTGACGACGTACCCTCCCGGCGCAACGGAACCCGCGGGACGCCCGCTCGTTGGTTCTATCGGTTCGGAACGACCGTGACTTCAGCCCGGTCGGGTTCGACGGCGCGGTCCCCGCGACCACTGACGAGGAGAACACCGGATGGCGCGCAAGGGTTCCGAGCGGAGCGACCACGACGCCGGGACGGCCGAGGGGCCGACGCCGGCGGCGGACCTCAGCTACGACGCCGCCCCCGCCCACCGCTCGTCGGCGAGCGGCTTCCTCCTCGACGCGCTCCGGCGCCGGCCCATCGGCCACACCGTCCTCAACGGGCTGGTGGTCGTGCTCTTCCTCGCCGGCGCCGGCATGTTCGCCTACCCGTTCTTCACCGACGTCTACACCGAGCAGGTCATCCAGCAGCGGCTCGAGAACGAGTTCGTTGCGCTGCAGGTCGACACCTTCGACGAGTGGGAGGAGACGGTCAGCGGCCAGTCCGGGACCGCCCTCACCAAGATCGTGATCCCCGCCATCGGCGTCGAGACGCTGGTCGTCGAGGGGACCTCGCCGGCGGCGCTGCGCGCCGGCGCCGGCCACTACCCGAACACGCCGTTGCCCGGGCAGGTCGGCAACGTCGCCATCGCCGGCCACCGCACGACCTACGGACGCCCGTTCAACCGCATCGACGAGCTCTCGCCCGGCGACGTGATCTGGCTCGCCACCCCCGTCGGCGACCACCGCTACGTCGTGGCCGACGCCCCGTCCGGCTGGAACGCCAACCCGTACGTGACCACACCGAAGGACTGGCAGGTGATCGCCCCGACGCCGGAGGCGACGCTGACCCTCACCACCTGCCACCCCAAGGGCTCCGCCGCGAAGCGGCTCGTGGTCCGCGCCGAGCTGGTCGAGTCGTTCCCCGCCGGCACGTGGGAGGAGCAGCGCGCCGCCGGCGAGGCCTGACCCCGTCCCGACCGTGAGCACCGTGGGCTCCACCCCGACCACCGTGAGCAGCTCCTCCCGGGATGCCGGGAGCACGCTGCTCACGGTGAGGTCGGTGCTCACGGTGCTCGCGGTGCTCGCGGTGCTCGCGGTGAGGGGGCGGGGCGACGTGGGGTCGTAGGCTCGTCGGCGTGACGCCTCCCGCCCCGCCCGTGCCGGACCGTCGCCGGCGTGTGCGCGCGGCGGCCGTCGTGGCGCTGCTCGCCGTCCTCGCCGGCGCGTGCGGGACCGCGGCCCCGGACCACGTCCGCGTCGGCGTGCTGGTCCCCTTGAGCGGGTCGCGGGCCGCCCTCGGCCAGGAGGTCGCCAACGGCGCCGACCTCGCGGTCGCGGAGCTGAACCGCCACGGGGGGCTCCTCGGGGAGGACGTCGAGCTGGTGGTCGTCGACGACGCCGACCTCGTCGACCTGCCCGGCCAGCTCGCCGACCTCGCGGAGCGGCACCGGGTCTCGGTCGTGATCGGGCCCGAGACCGCGGGCGTGCTCACCGGGCCCCGTTCGCCGCTCAGCCGGCGCTCCGTGCCGGCGCTCCTGCCGACCGCGTTCGCCGGCGACCTCGCGGCGGCCGACACCTTCGTCGCGCGGACGGTCCCGTCGGCCCGTGCGCAGGCGGAGCGGCTCGGGCGCTGGCTCGCCGAGGTGCGCCGGGCCCGCAGCGTCGCCATCCTGCTGGCGGACCCGGTCGAGGGCGAGGATGCCGCGGACGCGCTGCGTGACGGACTCGCGGCCGGCGGGGTCGAGGTCGCCGCGGTCGGGACCGCCGACGGGGAGGCGACCCAGCTGGGCCCGGCGGTGAGTCGGCTCCGGCGGCAGGCGCCCGACGTCGACGCGGTGCTCCTCTGGGGACCCCCGCCGGCGGCGGCGCGCGCGACCCTCGCGGTCCGCGACCTCGGCTGGGACGTCCAGCTCGCGGTGCCGGCGAGCTCGTTCGTCGCCGAGTACCGCACCCTCGCGGGCCCCGCGTCCGAGGGGGTGGTACTGGCGTTCCCGTTCCGGCGCGAGTGGTTCGGGGCGACGGCTGACCTCGTGGATGCTCGACCTACCACGCCGCACACCCGATCTCGGCCCTGCCGGGGCTCGACACGCTCGTCGATCGACCTGCCGGTGGCGGCGGTGGCCGCCTACGACGCGGTCATGGTGGCCGCCGAGGCGGTCGAGGTCGCCGGCTCCCGCGAGCCGGACGCGGTCGCCGACGCGCTCGCCCGCGTCGAGGTCGACGGGATCCTGCGCGAGTACGACCTCGCCGATCACGAGGCCTACACCGCCGAGGACCTCTACGTGGCGCGCTTCCACCACTACGGCGTGGTCTACGACGCCGACCCGCGGCTCGACGGCGACGACCAGCGACGCTTCTGGGAGCAGCAGGTGAACGCCGAGTTCCTCCCCGCCGAGGTCCTGACGGGCCCGGCCGGCGCCATCATCTCCGCGCTCATCGAACGCCGGCGCGGCTCGGTCCCGACCTACTCGCCCCCGCTGCCGCCGCCCGGGCCGGTGAGCCGGCCGTGAGCGACCTCGCCACGACCCTCCTCACCGGTGTCGCCCTGGGCGCCGTCTACGCCCTCGTCGGGGCGGCGGTCGCGACCGTCGCCATCGTCGCGCGCACCCTCCACCTCGCCATCGGGGCGGTGCTCGTCGCGGGGGTCCTGCTCGACCTGACGCTCTCGGTCGAGGTCGTGACCGGCATCGCACCGGTCGGCGCGGTCGCCCTGGCGGTCGCGGCCGGCGCGCTGCTGTCGGCGGTGGCGGTGCCGCTGCTGCTGCGGCCGTTGCCGCGTGGGATCGACCTGGCTCGTGGGGTTCGCGGTGCTGGGCGCGGCGATCGAGGCCGCGGCGGCCCGGACGCTCGGGACCCGCACGGTGCGGCCCGGGCTCCTGCTGGACCTGCCGGGTGTGGCGGGCCTCGACGCGGCCGTCGTGGTCGCGATCGTCGTCGGTCTCCCCGCGGCGGGGCTGTTGTCGCTGGCGGTCGCGCGCACCCGCTGGGGCCGCCGGCTGCGGCTGGTGGGCGGCTCCGACCTGGCCGCCGCGCACAGCGGCGTCGACCCCGACCGGGTCCGGACGGTGGCGTTCGCGGTCGCCGGCGCGGTCGCCGTCCTCGCCGGCCTGCTCGTCGCGCCGATCACGTTCGTGGGGCCGGCGCAGGCCGCGTCGCTCACGGTCCGGGGCGTGGCGGCCGCGGCGCTCCTCGGCCGCGGCTCGCCGGCGTGGGCGGTCCCGGCCGGACTCGCGCTGGGTCTGGCGGAGGCCGCCGCGCAGTCCGCGTGGCCGGTGGCCGGAGGCGACGTGGCGGTGGCGCTGGTCGTCATCGCGGTGCTGGTCGTGCGGGGGAGCGACGCGGGCCGCGCGTGGGGCCGGGCGTGGTGACCGCGGCGCGACCGCGCCGGCCCACCGCTCCGCCCCGCGTGGTGATCGGGGTGGCGCTCGTCGTGGCCGTCGGGGTGGCGCTCGGGGTGGCGCCGCTGCCGGTGGTGCTCGGGGCGAACCGGCTCGTCGGGCTGGTCACGATGACCGCCGGTGCCTGGCTCGTCGTGGGCCGGGCCGGCGTCGCCGACCTCGCGACCGGGGCGAGCGCCGGCGCCGGCGCGTACCTGGGTGGCGTCCTCGCAGGGGTCGCGGGCGTGCCGGTGCCGCTGGGCGTGGCCGTGGGGATCGCGCGCCGGCGCGATCGTGTCCGGGGACCAGCGCCGCCGTCGCGGCCCGGGTGGGTCGGACGTCGGGTGCGCTGACGTCGCTGGCGCTCGCGACCGCGGTGGTGGCCGCGCTCCGGGCGTGGTCCGCCGGCGGGGGCGCCGCGGGCTACCACGCGGTCCCGCTGCTCTACCGCGTCCGACCGTGGCGACCTGGCGGTGTCGCGGTCCTCCTCGCGTCCGGCCTGGCCGCGGTCACGGTCGTCGCGCGGAGCCGGGTCGCCGCCACCGCGCGGCTCGCCGCCGAGGCGCCGGCCGTCGCGGCGAGCCTGGGCCACCGCCCCGTCGTCGCGGCGGCGGGGGTGGGTGCGGTCGCCGGCGCGGTGCTCGGCCTCGGCGGGGCGCTGCAGGCGTTCCTGGTCGGATCCGTCGCGCCCGAGCGCCTTCGGCCTCGAGCCTCGCGGCCGCCCTGGGGCTCGCCGCCCTCGTCGGGTGGGCCGGCGCCGGCGGGTCCGGTCGTGGGTGCGCTCCTCCTGTGGGGGCCCGCCGTGGTGTGGCCGCTCGTGCCGGTGGTCGGTGACACGCCGGTGCTCCTGTCGACCGGGCTCGCGGCGCGTGGTGCTGCTCGGCGTCCGCCGCGGACGACCGCTCGTGGACGCGCGGCGCCACCGGCGGCACTGCGGCGCCCGGCCGGGATCCGCGCCCGCGCCGTCCCGACCGGCCGCACGCGGCGCTCACGGTCGACGGGGTGGCGCTCCCCGGCGGCGTGCCCTCCGTGACGCGTCGGGCCCCGGCGAGGTCGTCGCGGTCGTGGGCGAGAACGGCAGCGGCAAGTCGACCCTGCTGGCCCGCGTGGCGGGGCAGCTGCCGGACGACGGCCGGGTCGCGGTGGGCGGGTCGACGCCGCCGCGGGGGGCCGTGGCCCGGGCCCGCGCCGGCATCGCGAGGACCTGGCAGCGACCGCCGGAGGTGACCTGGCAGGACGCCCTCGGGGCCGGCGACGCGACGCCCGCCGGCGCCGCGAGCGGCGGCCTGGGCCAGCGACGTGCTGGGCCCGGAGGTCGCGACCACGCCGGCGGGCGCGCAGCTCGTCCGGCTCGCCGCCCGGCGCCCCGCGGTCGCGCTCCTCGACGAGCCAGCCGCGTCGTTGCCGGTGGCGACCGTGGCGGCGTTCGTGCGGGGCCTCGCCGCCGGCGGTGCGGCCGTCCTCGTGGTCGAGCACCGCGAGGAGGTCGTGGCCGATGGCGGACCGGGTCGTCCGGGTCGGTCCGGAGCACGGCGGTGCGCCGTGACGGCACGACACGACCACCCGACCGCACGCGCGACGCCACCGCGACGTCACGCTCGACGCGACCCTGCACCTGCCCGACGGGGTCCGCCGGCATCCGCATCGCCGCCGGCGAGGTCGTGGAGGTGGACGGCCGCACCTGGACCACCTCGTCGACCGGCTCGACCGCGCGATCGCATCCTGCTCGGGGGTCGGCGGATCGACCGCCGGGGCACCGCCGGCCGCGTCCGCGCCGGCCTCGGGCTCGTGACCTGGCCGAGGTGGCACCGGACGTGTCGGTCCTCGACCACCTGGCCGCGACGGTCACCTCTCCGGCCCGCGCCCGCGAGCTCCTCGCCTCCGCCCCGCTCCTGGCGGGCCGCGCCGGCGACCTCGCCGGCGTGCTGTCGGGAGGCGAGCGCCAGGTCCTGGCCGTCCTGCGGGCGGTCGCGACCGACCCCCGGGTGCGGTCGTGCTGGACGGCGCCGGCGAGGGGCTCGACCCGGTCGCGCTCGGGTGGCTCGGTGGGCAGGTCGTACCTGGCGCGAGCCGGCGTGGGCGTCGCGGTCCGGCGCGGGTCGTGCCGAGGAGCGGCGCTGGCTCGCCTGACACGCCCGCGCCGGCGCGACGTGGGTCGTCACCCGCAGCGAGCGTGCAACCTCGGGGCGTGCCGCTCGTTGTGGTGGAGGAGACCGGCCGCCGGCGCCGCCACGCCCCGCCCATCGTCCGAGGCCCCGACGCAGGAGCGACCGACCTCACGTGTTCCGCAGGCTCACCTCCCTCGCCGCCGCCGTGCCTGGCGGCCGGCCGTGCCCGCCACCGCCTACGCGGCGGTGACGGCGACCGTGCTCGTCGCCCGGGCGCGACACGGTCGTGATGGCCCCGGTGGAGCTGCGCGTGCAGCGTCGACCGCGGCCTCGTCGACCCGGCCGCGGGTCGCGTCGAGGTCCGGCTGTCCGCGGACGGCAGCAGCGCGGCCGCGGGGTCCCGGGCCGCACGCTGCGGTGCGTCTCCGCCTGCGGGGCCAGTCGAGCGCCTGGGGTGGGGTGCTCTACGACCCGCGTCGGGGCGCCGTTCCTCGACGCGCCGGCGTGCAACGGCCGCTGGTACCTGCAGCCGGCCGTGGACGGCGGCGGCTTCGGCGCCGGCACGCCGGTCGTCGCCTCGGCGCCCGGGTCGCCGGCCGGCGAGGTCCGGGTCGCATCGAGGCCGCGACGCCGTCGTGAGCTGGCGCGTGCGCCCGGAGCCCGACGTCGCGGGCTACCGCGTCGAGCGCTCGACCGGTAGCGGTGGCGGACCCCGGCACGGTCGGCCCGTGCACGCTCGCGGTTCGTCGACCGTGGGCTCGCGCCGGCGACCTACGACTTCCGCGTCGTCACCCTGCGGCCCGACGGGCAGCGACGCCGGGCGGCCCCGCTGGCGCCGTGCGCCGACGCCGGCAGCGGACCTCGAGACCCTCAGCGCGACGACGCCGTGGGCGCGTCACGAGCTCCGGCGCCGTCGCCCTCGCCCACGACCTCCGGAGGCTCGGGCACGGCGTCGACCTCCGGTCCGGGCTACCGGCACCGGGAGCGCGGACCTCCGGCTGCGGGACGACGAGCGGGTCGGGGACGCAGCTCCGGCTCGGGCGCGACGGCCGGCTCGGCACCGACGGCGGGTCCACGGCCCTGCGGCCGGCACGACCACGGGGACGGCGGCGGCGACGGCGGGCCCCGACCCCGGCACGGGACCACCACGCGACGCCGAGCGACCGCTCCCGCGCGACGACCCGGACGCGGGTCGCGCCACCACCGAGCGCCGCCGGCGCCGGCTCCGGCGCGGCACCCGTCCCTGCCATCCCGGCCCCGCCCGGACGAGCACTACTACGGCGAGGGCGAGGGGTACGCCGGACTCGCTCGACTACGGCGAGGCGCCGGTCGTCGCCGGCCCCCGGGAGGCGCGCGGAGCCAGCGTGGACAGCGGCGGCTCCGCGGGCCACGAGCTCGGTACGGTGAGCGTCCTCTCCGAGCGTCTGCTCGTACCCGGGCGTATCCTCGACCGGTCGCAGGCGGGCTCGTGTTCCTCACGTTCGGTCTGCACCTGCGCCGGTGGCTGAGAGACTCCGATGGCTGACGATGGGATCTACTGCACCTGCGGTGCGAAGCTGCTGGACGAGATCGATCCGCCGAACGTCATGGTCGACGGCGAGACCTACGAGTTCCGTCGGACGACCGACTTCATCATGTGCGACCAGCTGCGGCACGACGTACCGCATCACCGAGCTCGAGCACTAGCCGTGGATCCGCCTCATCGCACAGGAGCTCTCGGACCTCTCCCGCGACTCCTGAGCGTGCCCCTGCGCCGACGACCGACGACCGACGGTCAGCGGTCCGGGTCGCGGGCCAGCAGCAGGTCGAGCACACGCGACGGCACCGGCCTTGTCGAGCGGCTCGTTGCCGTTGCCACACTTCGGCGACTGGACGCACGACGGACAGCCGGTGCGGCACCCGCACTCGGCGATGGCGGTGCGGGTGGCCGGTGAGGTGCTCGGCGAGGCGGCGGTAGGACCGCTCGGCGAGGCCGGCGCCGCCGGGGTAGCCGTCGTAGACGAACACGCTCGGCCGGTCGGTGTCGGGGTGCAACGCGGTCGACAGCCCGCCGATGTCCCAGCGGTCGCACAGCGCGATGAGCGGGAGCAGCCCGATCGCGGCGTGCTCGGCCGCGTGGAGCGAGCCCGGGACGCGCTGCGGCGGGCAGCGCCGGCGTCGTCGTCGAGGAGGTGCTCCGGGATGGTGTAGTAGACGGCGACGGTCGTGAGGTCGGTCGGCGGGAGGTCGAGCGGCACCCGGTCGATGACCTCGCCGCTGCCCGGTCGGATCACGTCGTAGCCGGTCACGGTCACCGTCACCTGGACCGGGGCGAGGCCGGTCTGGACCTCGCCCCACGGGCGCGACTCGAGCACCTCGAGCACGCGCACGTCGGTGTCGGAGCGCGCCCGGGTCGCGTGCCGGACCGCCGGCGGCGGGACGGCGGTCAGCGAGCCCCTGCGCGAGGTCGAGGTCGAGCACCTCGTAGGTCTCGCCCTGGTGGAGGTAGATGGCGCCGGCGTGCACCTGCGACCGGGCCCGGGCGGCGTCGACGTCGCCGACGAGCGCGCCGGTCTCGGCGTCGACGATGCGGACCTCCTGCCCGCCCGACGAGCGGATGTCGACGCTCGCGGACGCCCGCCGGCGAGACGTCCAGTAGTACCGGCCGCCGCGGGCCCGGAGGGTGCCGGCGTCGGCCGCCTCGGCGAGGAGGTCGGGGGCGGTCGACCCGAACCAGCGCGTGGCCTCCTCGTCCGACAGCGGCCGCTCCTGGCAGGCGCAGTGGAGGTGGGGGCCGAGGAGGTAGGGGTTGGTCGCGTCGACGATCGCGTCCTCGGGGGCGCGCCCGACGAGCTCCTGGGGTGGTGGACGAGGTACTGGTCGAGCGGGTCGTCGGCGGCGACCAGCACGCCGGCGGCGGCACCGCCGGTCCGGCCGGCGCGACCGAGCCGCTGCCAGAACGACGCGGCCGTGCCGGGGTAGCCGGCGAGGAGGACCGCGTCGAGGCCGCTCACGTCGATGCCGAGCTCGAGCGCCTCGGTGGCCGCCACCCCGACGAGGCTCCCGTCGCGGAGCTGCTGCTCGAGCGTGCGCCGTTCGTCGGCGAGGTAGCCGCCGCGGTACGCGCGGATGGCGTCGGCCAGCGGCGAGTCACCGAGGCGCTCGCGGGCGAACAGCGCCACGAGCTCGGCGGCCTTGCGTGACCGGGTGAACACGAGGGTCTGGACCTCGGCGCCGACGAAGGAGGCCAGGAGGTCGCCGGTCTCGCGCAGGAGCGACCGCCGGGTCCCGGTCTCGACGTCGGTGAACGGTGGCTGCCACAGTCCCAGGTCGAGCGCTCCCCGCGGCGATCCGTCCTCGGTGACCTCGGTGACCTCGACGCCGGTCAGCGGCGGTGGCGTGCTCGCCGGGGTTGCCGATCGTGGCGGAGGCGAGCACGAACTGCGGGTCGGCGCTGTAGCGCTCGCACACCCGACGGAGCCGTCGGAGGATCGAGCGCGATGTGCGAGCCGAACACGCCGCGGGCCGCGTGGCTCTCGTCGACGACGACCCAGCGCAGTCGGTGGAGGAAGTCCGACCAGTAGCGGTGGTCGGGGAGCAGGCTGTGGTGCAGCAGGTCGGGGTTGGTGAGGACCCAGTTCGCGGTGCGGCGGATCGCGTCGCGTTCGGGGAGCGGGGTGTCGCCGTCCACCACCGCGGCGCGGACCTGCGGCAGCTTGAGGTCGCGCAGCGCGCGCAGCTGGTCCCGGGTGAGCGCCTTCGTCGGCCCGAGGTAGAGCGCGGTCGCCCGGTCCTCGGTGAGGAGCGTCTCGAGCACCGGCAGCTGGTAGCAGAGCGACTTGCCGGAGGCGGTGCCGGTCGCGGCGACGAAGCTGCGCCCCGCGCGCGCGAGCTCCAGCGAGCGCCCCTGGTGCCGGTAGAGCGCGGTGACGCCGGCGAGCTCGAGCCGGCCGGTCAGGATCGCGGGGAGGTCGTCCGGGAACGGCACGGTCCGCGCGGTCCGCGCCGGCAGCCGGGTCAGGTGGACGAGGTGCTCGTCGTCGCCGGCGCCATCCGGGTCGGTCGGGTCGTGCTCGGACTCGGCCGCCTGCGTGCCGGTCGCGCCGGAGGCGGAGGTGCGGGCGACGAGCTCGAGGACCTCGCGCGGGTCCATCAGGGCAGGACGGCCGCCGGGGACAGGCGGCCGTCGTCGCGGAGGTCGGCGAACAGCTGCTCGGCGGCGTCGCCGAGACGCATCACGGAGGCGGACCCCGCCCGGCCGTCACGGCCGGGGACGACCGCGCGGGAGACGTCCTCCGGTGCGATCGTCATCGCGAGCGCGACCAGGCGGATGAGGCGGTGCGCCGGGATGCTGGTCTCGGTGTGCCGTCGGACGATGCTCACGATCTCGGCGATGCGGGCCGCGTCCGGGCCCTCGGCCTGGAGCTGCGCCTGGGCCGCGGCCAGCACGCGGCCGTGCCCGGCGGTGCGGCCGATGTCGCCGGTGCGGCGGGAGTGGCGGTCGCGGGCGTACGCGAGCGTCTGCCAGCCGGCCAGCCGCTGCGGGCCGGGCTGGAGGTCGCTCGACGAGCCGCTGGGGTCGTAGAGCCGTTCCTCGACGTCGATCTGGAGCCCGCCCAGCTCGTCGATGCCGGCGATGAAGCCGTGGAAGCCGGTGAGGATCCAGTCGTCGACGTGGATGCCGGTCAGCGCCTCGGCGGTCGCGACCGCGTTGTCGGGGCCGTGGACGAGGCTCGCGTTGATCTTCGTGCGGCCGAAGCCGGGCACGTCGACGTAGGAGTCGCGCGGGAACGACAGGATGCTGACGTGCGGTGCGCTCGGCGTCGACGACGACGAGGTGGAAGCCGTCGGCGCGTCCGGTCCGGGCGCTGCCGGTGCGCGGCGGCCCCTCGTCGGAGCCGAGCACGAGCACGACGTAGTCGCCGTCGGCGTCGAGCGGGGCCGCCAGGAAGCGCCGGGCCGCGGTCGCGGTCGCCACCGACAGCACCAGCACCTGGGCGACCGCGAGCGCCGCGGCGAGGAGGCGGACGCGGCGGCTCACGCCCCGTCCCCGGCGCTGCCGAAGAGGACCAGCTGGGGGCCGTCCGGCGTCGGGACGAACACGAGCGTCGCCGCGTGGTCGGCACCGCCCCGGTCGGTCACCACGACGCCGGCGGTCAGCCACTCGGTCTCGGCGTCGTAGCTCGCGTCGAGGCGGTAGGTGGCGTGCGCGACGAGGCGGTCGGGTGCGGCGAGCCCGGTCGTCACGGCCGCGACGTCCGCGTCGGTCGCACCCGCCAGCAGCTCGGGGTTGACGACGTCGCCGAGGAGGCCGGGGCCGCCGCGCTGGAGGTCGTCGAGGTGCCGGTCGAGCCAGTCGGCGACCGTGTGGACGAACGGCAGGACCGTGTCGCCGGTGCCCATCTCGCTGGCACGGTGGGTGAGGAGCCCGGTGGAGTTGACCCAGTGGGCCGCGGGGACCCGCTCACCCACCACGGTCACGGGCGGCGCCGGCGCGGGTGGCGTCGGGGCCACCACGACGGGGTCGGGCGACGGCGGCTCGACGTCGGCGAGCGCGGCGTCGTGTCCGCCGCTGCAGCCGGTCAGCAGGAGGACGCCGACGAGCGCGGCACCGCCCACCCACTGGCTCCCCACGGCCGTCCTCACCCTCTGCGCTCGGCCGGACGGTACCAGCGGGCACCCCGACTACCGTGCTGGTCCCGCACGTTCCTGCGGCCCCGCACGGGCCCGAGTCACCGAGGTGAGACGCGTCGTGGAGCTGCTGCACACCGAGGTCGTCCACCGGGACGGCTGGACCATCGTGACCCCCCGCGGGCAGCTCGACGTCGCGACCGCGCCCGCGTTCCGGCAACAGCTGGTCGAGGCGCAGTTCAGCGAGGACCACCGCGTCGTCGTGGACCTGGACGGGGTCGAGTTCCTGGACTCCCTCGGCATCGGCGTGCTCGTGGGTGCCGCCAAGCGAGCCCGCAGCCACGACGGGAGCTTCGTCGTGCGCTGCACCCGACCGCGGCTCCTCCACCTCTTCGCGATCACCCGCCTCGACGGGGTGCTCGAGATCGTGCCGACGCTGGAGGGCCTGCCGCGCCCCGGCGCACCCGCCACGGCCACCGACGACGAGGGCTAGGCTCGGCCGCGGCAAGGGGGTGGTGGTGTCGTTGACGCTCGACGAGCGGACGCTGAAGAGCGTCGCGGCCTACGACGCGCACGCGCGTGAGTACCAGGAGACGTTGCGCCGGCGACGCCCGGTCGCCGACGTGCGGCGCTTCGCGGCGTTCACGACCCGCGGCGACCTCGTGCTCGACGCCGGCTGCGGCCCGGCCAACGACCTGCGGCTGCTCCGCGACGTCGGCGTCCACCCGGTCGGTGTGGACCTGTCGATGGGCGCGCTCACCGAGGCCCGGATGCTCCTGCCGCGGCACCCCCTCGTCCGCGCCCCGCTGCACGACCTGCCGTTCCGACCGCGGGTGTTCGGTGGACTGTGGCTGTCGGGATCGTTCAACCACCTGCCCCGCGACCAGTGGCGCGAGACGCTCGACAGCCTCATGCGACTGCTCGCCCGGGGACCGGTCTACTTCTCCTGCGTGCGCGGCACCGACGACCTGGCCGAGGTCGACGAGCCCATCATCGGGCGGGTCTACCGCTCCGACGCGACCGAGGACGAGGTCGAGGCGCTGCTCGCCGCGCACGGCCTGAAGGACCTCCAGGTCGAGGTCCGGCCGGACCCGCTCCTCGACCGCCGACGACCGCTCGTCGTGGCGCTGGGGCACCTGTGACCCTCTCGAGGTGACCGTGACGCAGGCACCCTCGGCGACCCTCTACCTCCGGTCCCGGTGGGCGCGACGGCTCGGTCTGGTGTGGTTCGCCGCGGCGGCGGTGTGGCTCGTCTCCGACGTCGTGCTGTGGACCAGCGGCGGCGGGGTGAGCTGGGACGCGCTGGCGATCCCGGTGCTCGTCGGCATCGGGGTGGTCTCGCGCCGTGCCGGCCTCGAGGTCGACCACGAGGGCTTCGTGATGCACGAGGGACTGCGGAGCCACCGCATCCTCTGGGCTGCCGTGGACCGGGTCGAGGTCGACTGGGCGCGGCGGATCGACGCGCCGGTGCGGGTCCACCTGCGCCGGGACGACCACCCGCTGGCGCTCCACGCCACCTGGGGGTTGCGCCGTGCCGAACGTGAGGGGCTGATGGCCGTGCTCGTGCCGGCGCTCCTCGACCACGGCGTCGTGGTCGAGGAGCGGGCCGGTCCGGGCGAGCGGGCTAGCTGAGCGGCGTGAACGGCTCGGTGCCGTTGACGAGGCGGTAGTCGCGGCCGGTGTCGGTGCGGGCGTAGGCGAGCGCCTTGGCGAGGTCGGTGACGCCGTTGCCGGCCGCGTACGGCGCGAGGTAGATGGTCGAGGTGACGCCGAACGCCTCTCCGGTGTCGGTGAGGTGGCCGCTGCCGGAGTCACCGGGGATCCCGGGCGTCACCGCGTAGAGGATGTGCGACCAGCCACCGTAGGTCTCGGTGACCTTGGTCTCGACCTTCGGCGAGAGCTCGGTGATGCCGGCACGGAGGCCGCTGTTGCCGTAGGAGTAGAGGTCGGTCGCCGTCGGGACGGTGGTGGCGAGTCCGGTGGGGCCGCCCCAGAACGGCATCGACGGGTTGACCGCGTCCCAGTCGGCCGGGTCGATCGAGACGAGCGCGAGGTCGTTGGCCTCGCAGGTGTCGCCATCGGCCTCGTCGTTGGCCTGCATCGCCAGCCAGGAGCTGTACACGAGCGTGCCGGGCTGCGACGCCCCGTCGATGTCGACCGGTGTGCCGAGCTCACGCGAGCCGGCGTCGCAGCCGTTGGTCGCGGTGTTGCCGTCGGTGCCGGCGCAGTGGGCCGCCATGCCGATGATGACGTCCTCCAGGACCTCGTCCCCGGTGACGGGGTCGGTCCCGGCCTCGATGAAGATGAAGTTCGACGTGCACTGCGACCCCTCGGTCACGACCTGCACGCCGGGGTGGATCGTGGCGCTGTCGGCCGGGGCCCAGGTCGGCTCGGGACCGGCGGCGGCGAGCGAGGTCGAGGCGGGGGCGGCGGCGAGCGCGACGCTCGCCAGGGCGGCGGCGCTCAACGCGGCGACGGTGCGGGGACGGCGCATGTGTTCTTCCTCCGGGGGTCGAGAACGCGAGGCGAAGGGGCGGCGGGGTACGGGGGACCTTCGCCGGCCGCGCTCCCGGTGCCTGCTGGCCGGACGGACAGAACGGACAGGTGTGCGCGGGGACGGCGGCCGACTCACCAGGCCCAACGACGAGGACCCCGCGCGGTTGCGCGGGGTCCTCGATCGATCGGTCGTCTCGCGACCGGTCCTCAGCGCAGGAAGGCCGGGGCGAACACGAGGCTCACGATGGTCATGACCTTGATGAGGATGTTCATCGCGGGGCCGGAGGTGTCCTTGAACGGGTCACCGACGGTGTCGCCGGTGACGGCCGCCTTGTGGTTCTCCGAGCCCTTGCCGCCGAAGTTGCCGGCCTCGATGTACTTCTTCGCGTTGTCCCACGCGCCACCGGCGTTGGCCATGAAGATGGCCAGCATGAACCCGGTGGACAGGGCGCCGGCGAGGAGGCCACCGAGCGCCTCGACCGAGAAGAACCCGACGAGGAGCGGCAGCACGACCGCGAGCGCACCCGGGATGATCATCTCGCGCAGCGCCGCCTGGGTGGAGATGTCGACGCACCGGGCGTGGTCGGGCTTGACGCCCGGCTTGCCCTCGCGCAGCCCCGGGATCTCGGCGAACTGGCGGCGGACCTCGACGATCATGGCCTGGGCGGCGCGACCGACCGACTTCATGGTGAGGGCGGCGAACGCGAAGGTGGACATCGCCCCGATGAACAGCCCGATCACGACCGGCACCGAGGTGAGGTCGATCACGAGCGGTGCGGTGCCCTCGCCGACGGCCGCGGTGTAGGACCGGAAGAGCGCCAACGCGGTGAGCGCCGCGGAGCCGATCGCGAAGCCCTTCGCGACGGCGGCGGTGGTGTTGCCGAGCGAGTCGAGCGAGTCGGTGACCTCACGGACCTCCGGGGGGAGGTGTGCCATCTCGGCGATGCCGCCGGCGTTGTCCGAGATCGGGCCGTAGGCGTCGACGGCGACGACCGCGCCGGTGGTGGCCAGCATGCCGATCGCGGCGAGGGCGGCGGCGTAGAGCCCGCCGTTGGCGACGTTGAAGGCCGCCTCGCCCAGGGCGAAGGAGCCGCCGATGGCGGCGACGATGAGGAGCACCGAGGCCACGGTGGAGAGCATGCCGTCGGCGATGCCGGCGATGATGACGGTGGCCGGGCCGGTCTCGGACTGGCCGGCGAGCTTCTTGACCGGGCTGTAGTGGTCCGAGGTGTAGTACTCGGAGGTGAAGCCGATCGCGTAGCCGGCGATGAGGCCGATCACGATCACGAGCCCGAGGTAGAGCGGGCTGTCGATCTCGGCCACGTCGCCGAACACCCAGTAGGCGCCGGCGATGGAGACGATCGCGGTCAGGGCCATCGCGACGTTGGTGCCGAAGTGCAGTTGCGCCGACAGCGACTTGCCCTTGCGGCCACGGACGAGCAGCGCCCCGATGACCGAGGCGAACATGCCCACGGCCGCGACGAGCAGCGGGTAGAGGTAGGTGGCCTGGAGCAGCGAGCCGGTGTCGATGTCGGAGATGTCACCGGTGTTGCCGGTGATGAAGCCGCCGAACAGCAGGGCGGCGAGGACGATCGGGGCGACGATCGAGCCGGCGTAGGACTCGAAGAGGTCGGCGCCCATGCCGGCGACGTCGCCGACGTTGTCGCCGACGTTGTCGGCGATGGTGGCGGGGTTGCGCGGGTCGTCCTCGGGGATGCCGGCCTCGACCTTGCCGACGAGGTCGGCGCCGACGTCGGCGGCCTTGGTGTAGATGCCGCCGCCGATGCGGGCGAACAGCGCGATGGACGAGCCACCGAGGCCGAAGGTCGCCACGACCGAGAAGGCGTCGGCGACGGCCAGGATCTGGACGAACACGATGTAGGACAGCGACAGGCCGAGGAGGCCGAGGCCGGCCACGGTGAAGCCCATGACCGCGCCGCCCTTGAACGCGAGCGGCAGTGCCTGCGCCGCACCCTGTCGGGCGGCGTTGGCGGTGCGGACGTTGGCGGCGGTCGCGATGCGCATACCGATGACGCCGGCGCTGGCGGAGAACACCGCGCCGAAGATGTAGGCGATCGCGCCCCAGGTGCCGTAGGGGAGGACGACGAGGATCACGAGCGCCATCGCCACCACGAACACGGCGACCCAGCGGTACTCGCGGCTCAGGAACGCGGTGGCGCCCTCGCGGATGGCGGCCGCGATCTCCTTCATGACGTCGGTGCCCTCTTCGGCGGCGTTGACGACCTTGGCGAAGTAGGCCGCGAGCAGCAGGCCGGTGATGGCCGCTGCGACGGCGATGTACGGGATGGAAGACACGGTGGTTCCGCTCCGGTGTGAGACCGTCCTCGGCGCGTCGCGGTGGCTCGGGGCCCCTGCGCCAGCAGGATCGGTGGGACGTCGGTCGGTCGGACGATGGGTCCGGTGGCGCGCACCACGGGACCCGTGGAGTGCGAGGGTGGATACGCGACGCGGCGAGCCGATCACGACCCGCCACTGCGCGCGGAGGGTAGCGCGCGGCCCACACGGCTCACAACGCCGCGCGCCGACGCCACGAGCCCACGGCGACGCCGGTGCCACGGCCGCGGCGGCCGTCGGGGGTGCACGACCACCGCCTGGTTCTGTGCGCTCCACGCTCGGAACGACCCCCGCGGCGGGGTCCCTTAGGGGACCCCGTGCCACCGTGTGCCGCGGACGGCCGCCGTCGGGTGGTTGACGGGCGGCCCCGACGGCCGCACCTTCCGCGGCGACGACGGGGTCCGGCGACCACCACCTCGCCGTCCCGCCCCTACGTAAGGAGTGGCCCGCGTGGCCGAGAACCTCGTCATCGTCGAGTCACCGGCGAAGGCCAAGACCATCGAGCGGTACCTCGGGGACCGCTTCCAGGTCCTGGCCTCGTACGGCCACATCCGCGACCTCCCGAAGTCCGACTTCGCCGTCCAGGTCGACGAGGGTGGTGGCTGCCACCTCACCTACGAGATCCCCGGCTCGTCCACCAAGCACGTCGCCGCCCTGCGCAAGGCCGCCAAGGCGGCCGACACCGTCTGGCTGGCCCCCGACCTCGACCGCGAGGGCGAGGCGATCGCCTGGCACGTCGCCGAGGCGCTCGGCCTCGACATCGAGACGACCAACCGCGTCACCTTCGACGAGATCACGAAGGAGGCGATCCTCGCGGCGTTCGAGTCGCCGCGTCGGCTCAACACCGCGCTCGTCGACGCCCAGCAGGCCCGTCGCGCCGTCGACCGGATCGTGGGCTACCGCCTGTCGCCGGTGCTGTGGCGCACGGTCGCCTCCGGGATCTCCGCCGGTCGCGTGCAGACCGTCGCGCTGCGACTGATCGTCGACCGTGAGGACGAGATCCGCGCCTTCGTGGCCCAGGAGTACTGGGACTTCGCCGGCGCGTTCGCCCGCGACGGCGACACGACCCCGGGCATCGACGCCAAGCTCTACAGCGTCGGGGACAAGCGGCTCGCGACACCGAAGGACCTCGACAAGCACGAGGGCAACGAGGACAAGCTCGCCGAGCTGCTCCTGGTCGACTCCGAGGACGCCGCCGAGTCGCTGAAGGCCCGCGCGCTCGAGCTCGCCTACCGGGTGGCCGAGGTCCGTCGGTCCGAGACCAGGCGCAACCCCAAGCCGCCGTTCACGACCTCGACGCTGCAGCAGGACGCCGCCAACAAGCTCGGCTTCTCGGCGCGCCAGACGATGGCCGTGGCCCAGCAGCTCTACGAGGGCGTGCGTCTGGGCTCGGGCGAGCAGACCGGTCTCATCACCTACATGCGTACCGACAGCCAGAACCTGTCGGACACGGCCCTGCGCGACATCAACGCGCTCGTGGCCGAGAAGTACGGGGACCGCTTCACGATCGGCGAGCCCCGGCGGTTCAAGTCCAAGGCCAAGGGCGCGCAGGAGGCCCACGAGGCGATCCGTCCGACCGCGGTCGCCCGCACCCCCCAGTCGGTGCGCCAGCACCTGAAGGACGACCAGTACCGCCTCTACGACCTCATCTGGAAGCGGACGGTCGCGACCCAGATGGCGCAGGCGATCTTCGACCGCGTGTCCGCCGACGTCGTCGGTGTGGAGACCGACGGGACCGAGCTCACGTTCCGCGTGACCGGACAGGTGCTCAAGTTCGAGGGCTACCTCAAGGTCTACCGCGAGTGGCGCGACGAGGACGAGGACGCCGACGAGGAGTCCGACAGCCTCCCCGACATCGAGGAGGGCCAGGTCCTCGACCTGCGCGAGCTCCTCGCGGAGCAGCACTTCACCAACCCGCCCCCGCGCTACACCGAGGCCACGCTGGTCAAGACCCTCGAGGCCGAGGGCATCGGACGGCCGTCCACCTACGCCTCGATCATCGGAACCATCGCGGCACGCGAGTACGTCCGCATCGAGTCGCGCCGGTTCTTCCCGACCGCGCTCGGCGAGGTGGTCGTGTCGTTCATGAAGCTGCACTTCCCCGAGGTCGTCGACGTCAACTTCACCGCCCGGATGGAGTCGACCCTCGACGAGATCGCCGAGGGCGACGAGCGCTGGTGCGCCACGGTCACCCGGTTCCTCGACGAGGTCGACGAGTGGGTGAAGGAGCGCAAGCCCGAGCGGCCGCGCCTCCCGCTGCGCTTCCCGACCGACTGCCCCGTGTGCGGCGCGCCGATGGAGCGGGTGTTCTCGGGCAAGTCCAAGCAGTGGTTCGCGTCGTGCAGCCGCTGGCCCGACTGCGACGGCACGCTGCCGCTGAACGACGACGGCACCGTCGGCGAGCCGGAGCCGGAGCCGGAGCCCGACCCGGACGTGCTGTGCCTCGAGTGCGGCAAGCCGATGCTCCTGCGCGCCGGCAAGTTCGGCAGGTTCTACGGCTGCGTCGACTACCCGAAGTGCAAGGGGATCCGGAACCTGTCGCAGCGGGCGGTCTACCTCGACACCGACGGGCCGGGAGGCTCCGAGCTCGCCGCCGAGGACGCGCACTGGAAGCCGTTCATCAGCCCCACGGACGGCAAGAGCTTCATGGAGCTGCGCACGTCGCGCTACGGCAAGCCGTTCGTGGGCTCGGCCGGCTACCCCGACGACCAGTTCGCGATCTGGTCGGTGCCGCTGGCGGACCCGTGCCCCGAGTGCGGCGCACCGCTGCGTCCGCCGCCGCGCAACCGCAAGGTCCCGACCGCGATCTGCGCCCACCCCGAGCTCGAGCACCACTTCGAGGTCGACTCCTTCGAGCTCCCCTCGGTGCACACGATCGAGGTGGTGCCCGGCGCCGAGAAGTACGACCCGGAGGTCGGGGGCGAACCGATCGAGGGGTGGCCGGAGCCCTACGACAAGATCGCGATGACCTTCCTCGAGGCCAAGAAGCCGGCCCCGAAGAAGAAGAGCACGAAGAAGAAGGCCGCCAAGAAGTCCACGGCCAAGAAGTCCTCGAAGAAGACGGCCAAGAAGGCCACGAAGAAGGCACCGAAGAAGAGCTCCGAGGAGAGCTCGTCGTGACCGCTAGGCTCCTGCGACGGTGAGCGATCGAGATCCTTCCGCCTCTCCCTCGCGGGAGCGCGCCGGAGATGTCCTGGGGGGCGGCGCGGAGCGCGCCGCCTACCGCGCCCTGCTGGTCGACAACCCGCGCTTCCGCAACCTCTTCTTCGCGATGCTCTCGTCGAGCCTCGGTGACTGGATCGGGCTGTTCGCGATCCTGGCCCTCACCGAGTCGCTGACCGGTGCGACCCGCGCCGGCGCCTTCGCGCTGTCCGGGATCATGGTCGCGCGGGTCCTGCCGACGATGCTCCTCGGACCGGTCGCCGGCGTCTACGTCGACCGCTGGGACCGCAAGCGCACGCTCATCGCGACCGACATCGGGCGCGGGCTGGTGATGGCGCTCGTCGCGCTCGCCGGCGACGTCTTCCAGCTCGCCGTGGCGACCTTCCTCATCGAGGTGATGTCGACGCTGTTCATCCCGGCGAAGGACGCCACGCTCCCCAACCTCGTGCGCCGCGAGCGGCTGGTCCAGGCCAACCAGCTCTCGCTCATGGTGACCTACGGGACCCTGCCGATCGGGGCCGCCCTGTTCGCGCTCCTCGTCGGGGCGAGCAACACCTTCCTCGGCGACACCGAGCTGTTCGCCCAGCGTCCCGCCGCGGTCGCCATCTGGATCAACGCCGCGTCCTTCTTCGTGTCCGCGTTCTTCATCCGGCGCATCGGCATCCGGCGCGACCCCGACCGCGCCCCGCACCCGCAGTCCCGCGGCGACTCCGGTCCGGGTGCCTGGACCGAGCTCAAGGAGGGGTTCGCGTTCATCGTGAGCCAGCCGCTCATCCGGGCGCTCGTCACCGGCGTCATGGCCGCGTTCGTCGCCGCCGGCGTGGTCGCCTCGGGCGTCGGGAAGCTGTTCGCCACGATCCTGAACGCCGGCGACTCCGGCTTCGGCGTGCTGGGCGCGGTCGTCGGGGCGGGGCTGTTCGTGGGCCTCATGGCCGCCGGGCCGGCGTCGCAGCGGGTCACCAAGGAGCGGCTGTTCGCCCCCGGCATCGGGGTCGCCGGCGGGGCGCTCGTCGTCACCGCGCTGATGCCCCGGCTCGACCTCGCCACGATCCCGGCCTTCGTGATGGGGGCGGGCGCGGGCCTGTCGTTCGTGACCGGCTACACGATGCTCCAGGAGCGCTCGTCGGACGAGATCCGAGGCCGCACGTTCGCGGCGTTCAACACCGGCGTGCGGGCGGCGCTGTTCGCCTCGCTGGTCGTGGGTCCGTTCGTGGTCGGCCTGGTGGGGATCGAGCCGAAGGGGCCGATCGGCATCTACGGCTACGCCGTCGGCGGCGTCCGTCTGACCCTCATGGCCGCCGGCGCCATCTGCCTCGCCGGCGCGGTCTGGACCGGCCGCTCGATCCACGGGGTGCTGTCGGCCGGGGACGCGTTGCGGCTCGACGCCGGCGCCGCGCACGGGCAGCACGCGCGTCGGGGGCTGTTCGTGGTGTTCGAGGGAGGTGAGGGCGCGGGGAAGTCGACCCAGATCCGCCTCCTACGCGCCGCGGTCGAACGCGAGGGCCACCCCGTGCTGATGACCCGTGAGCCCGGCGGGACGGCGATCAGCGAACGGGTGCGCGACATCCTCCTCGACCCGGGGGCGTCGGCGATGACCGACCGCACCGAGGCGCTGCTGTTCGCGGCCGCACGGTCGCAGCACGCCGACGAGGTCATCCGGCCGGCGCTGGAGGACGGCACCGTCGTGCTCTGCGACCGCTACGTCGACTCGTCGGTGGTCTACCAGGGGATGGCCCGCGGGCTCGGCGACCTGCAGATCGAGGAGCTGAACCGCTGGGGTACCGCCGACCTGCAGCCCGACCTCGTCGTGCTGCTCGACATCGACCCCGTGGAGGGGCTGCGGCGCGCCGGCACGAACCCCGACCGGCTCGAGTCCGGCGGGCTGCCGTTCCACCGTGACGTCAACGCCGCCTTCCGCCGACGGGCGAAGGGCGATCCCGCCCGCTACCTCGTCCTCGACGCCTCGCGCCCGGCCGAGGAGCTCCAGACCGAGATCCGCGAGGCCGTCCTCGCGCGGCTCGTCCAGCAGCAGGTGCCCGCGTGAACGGCGTCGCAGCCGCACCAGCGACGTGGGCGTCGGTGCTCGGTCAGACGGCCGCCGTGGCGACGCTGCGCTCCGCGGTGTCCCACGACCAGGTGGCGCACGCCTGGATGATGGTGGGACCGTCAGGCGTGGGGCAGCAGGAGGCGACGCGGGCGCTCGCGGCGGCGCTCAACTGCCCCGAGTCCGACGACCCGACGACCGGTTGCGGGACGTGTTCGACCTGCGAGCGGATCGCCAAGGGCGCCCACCCCGCCGTGCTCGAGTTCGAGCCGGAGGGGCAGTACCACGTCGTCGACGCGGTCCGGCACGAGTGGATCCCGACCGCGACCCGCTCGATGACCGAGGGGCGACGCAAGGTGCTCCGCATCGTCGCCGCCGACCGGATGAACGAGGGCGCCCAGAACGCGTTCCTCAAGATCCTCGAGGAGCCGCCGGCGTCGGTCGTGTGGGTCCTCGACGTGCAGGAGGAGGGAGCGCTCCTCGACACCATCGTGTCGCGCTGCCGGCGGGTCGACCTGCTGCCGTGGACGCCCGACGCCCTGAGCGGTCCTGGCCGACCAGCTCCGCATCCCCGCCGACACCACCGAGGCGCTCGTGCGCGCGTCGATGGGCTCGCCCGACCGGCTGCGCGACCTCGCCGATCCCGAGCTGGCGCAGGCCCGCTGGGACCACCTCGCCATCGTCGACACCCTCGCCGAGCGTGGCCCCGGCGCGGTCGTGCCGATGGCGAAGGAGCTCGTGGCGTGGGCGCGGTCGCGCAGCAAGGCGCTCAAGGAGCGGCACGCCGGCGAGATGGAGCGCCTCGAGGCGGCCTACGGGGTGGAGAACAACCGCGGCTGGCCCGCCGGCGTGAAGCAGCGGCTCACCAAGCGGTTCGAGCGCCTGGAGCGCCAGGAGCAGCGACGCGCGCTGGACATGCTGCTCGACGACCTCGCCTCCTACCTCCGCGACCTCGTGGCCGTCCGGGCGCACGCCGGCGAGGAGACGATCGTGAACCTCGACCACCGCGGGGCGCTGCAGCGTGACGCGGGCCGGCTCACGATCGGTGACCTCGTCGCCGGCCTCGACGCGATCACCCGCTGCCGCGAGGCCCTGGACCGCAACGGCGCGCCCGAGCTCCAGGTCGAGCGCCTCCTCCTCGCCCTGAGCCTCCCCCTCTACCGCCCCTAGGAGCGCGCTGAACAACCCGCTGCACCGCAGTTGCTCAGCACACTCCTAGGAGCGACCGCCGTCTCGGCGGCATCGAGCTCGTCACGTGAGGACCGCCGGGCGGGGTGGCGGGTGGGACGAGCGGGCGTGTACCGTGGCCGCGCCCGGTCCACACGCGACCGGGTGCTACAGATGCCAGCGAAGTCCGGTGCGATCCCGGCGCTGTCCCGCAACGGTGATGCCTCCTCGGAGGACGAGTCCGGTCGCCTGCGCTGTGGCCACGAAGTGCGTCCTCGGAAGAAGGGCCGTTCGTGGGGCACGGGAGCCCCCTCGACGCCTTCCTCCTCCGGACCTGGAGGAAGAAGCCACAGATGGATCACACCGTTCGTCGACGGGGCCGGCTGGCCCCGCTCGTCCTCATCCCCGCCGTGTTCCTCGCCGCCTGCGGCGCCGGCGCCGGCTCCGCCTCGAGCGGGACCGACCCCGCGGCCACCGAGCCAGCGGCCGCGACCGAGGTGGCGACCGCCACCGGGGCCGCGACCGGCGAGGCCCCGGAACGCATCGTCTCGCTCAGCCCCACCGCCACCGAGATCCTGTTCGCGATCGGCGCCGGCGACCAGGTCGTGGCGACCGACTCGCTGTCGACCTACCCGGCGGAGGCGCCGACCACGGACCTGTCCGCGTTCGAGCCGAACGTGGAGGCCATCGCCGAGTACGACCCCGACCTGGTCGTGACCTCCTACGACCCCGGCGACCTCGTGAGCGGGCTGGACGCGCTGTCGATCGCGACCGTGCTCCACCCGACGGCAGCGTCGCTCGACGACGCCTACGCCCAGATCGAGCAGCTCGGTGCGGCCACCGGCCACGTCGCCGACGCGGCCGAGCTCGTGGCCCAGATCCGCTCCGACCTGGACGCCGCCGTGGCGTCGGCCGGTGAGGTGCCCGCGGGCACCACCTACTACCACGAGATCGACGACACCTACTACACGGTGACGAGCTCGACCTTCATCGGCGAGATCTACGGCCTGTTCGGGCTGACGAGCATCGCGGATGCGGCCGAGGGTGCGGGCGAGGCCGGCGGCTACCCGCAGCTGTCCGCCGAGTTCATCATCGAGTCGGACCCGTCGATCGTCCTCCTCGCGAGCGGTGCGACGCCGGCCGACGTCGCGGCGCGACCCGGCTGGGAGGGGATGACCGCCGTCGAGCGCGGCACCGTCACCGAGGTCGACGCGGACATCACCAGCCGGTGGGGGCCGCGCGTCGTCGAGTTCGCCCGCTCCATCGCCGGGCAGCTCGAGGCGCTGCAGGCGGCGGGAGCCTCCGGCTGATGGCCGACGCCGCGACGAGCCTCCCCACCACCACGCCGGCGCGTCCCGCCGTGCGGGCGACCGTGCTGTCGCCACGGTGGGTGCTCCTCGGCGTCGGGGTGCTCGTCGCGGCGCTCCTCGCTCGGGGTGATGGTCGGCCCCGCCAGCCTCGGTCCCGGCCAGATCCTCGCCGCGCTCGTCGACCGGCTCCCCGGCGTCCACCTGGACGCCGGGCTGACCGAGGCGCAGACGGCGATCCTGTGGCAGATCCGCCTCCCCCGCGTCGTCCTCGGCGCCATCGTGGGTGGCGCCCTCGCGTTGTCGGGGGCCGCCTACCAGGGCGTGTTCCGCAACCCGCTCGCGGATCCGTACCTGCTCGGTGTCGCGGCCGGCGCCGGCCTCGGCGCGACGCTGGCCATCGTGACCGGGCTCGGGGACCGCGCCCTGGTGCTGCCGTTCGCCGCGTTCGCCGGCGGGGTCGTCGCCGTCGCCGGCACCTACCTCCTGGGGCGGTCGGTCGGGGCGGGACGCAGCGCCAGCGCCATCATCCTCGCCGGCGTCGCGGTCGCGTCGTTCCTCACGGCCGTGCAGACCTTCGTGCAGCAGCGCAACGCCGACACCCTGCGGGAGGTCTACTCCTGGATCCTCGGCAGGCTGTCGACCGCGGGCTGGGGCGAGGTGGTGCTCGTGCTGCCGTACGTCGCCGTCGCGACCGCCGTGATGCTCCTGCACCGGCGGCTCCTGGACGTGCTGGCGGTCGGCGAGACCGAGGCGCGAACGCTGGGCGTCAACGCCGGGCGCGTGCGGATCGTGGTCGTCCTCGCGGCCACGCTCGCGACCGCGGCCGCCGTGGCGGTGAGCGGCCTCATCGGGTTCGTCGGCATCATCGTGCCCCACACCATCCGGCTCGTCGCCGGCGGGTCGAACCGGGTCGTGCTGCCGCTGTCGCTCCTCCTCGGGGCGGGGTTCCTGGTCGTCGCCGACGTGCTCGCCCGCTCGCTCGTCGCGCCGGCCGAGCTCCCGATCGGCGTGGTCACCGCGTTCTTCGGCGCCCCGTTCTTCACCCTCGTGCTCCGCACCAGCCGGCGGTCGCTCACGTGACCCGCGTCGAGGCCCGAGGGGTGACGATCGCGCTCGGCGGGGTCGAGATCGTCCACGGCATCGACCTCACCGTCGCCGAGGGCGAGTGGGTGGCGCTGCTCGGGCCCAACGGCGCCGGCAAGATCCACGCTCCTGCGCGCCATCGCCGGCCTCGTCGAGGCCCAGGGAGACATCCGGATCGGCGGCCGCGACCCCGCGTCGCTGTCCCGCCGCGAGCTGTCGACGCTCGTGGCGGTGGTGCCGCAGAACCCGGTCGTGCCGGTCGGCACCACCGTCACCGACTACGTGCTGCTCGGTCGGACGCCCTACATCGGCTACCTCGGGGTCGAGTCCGTCGAGGACCTCGACATCGTCCACGAGGCGCTGTCGCGGCTCGACCTGTCCCGGCTCGCGGACCGCGAGGTGGGATCGTTGTCGGGAGGCGAGCTGCAGCGCACCGTCCTCGCCCGGGCGCTGGCCCAGCGCACCTCGGTGATGCTCCTCGACGAGCCGACGAGCGCGCTCGACGTCGGCCACGTCCAGCAGGTGCTCGAGCTGGTCGACGGGCTGCGCCGGGAGGACGGCATCACGGTGCTGTCGGCGATGCACGACCTCACCCTCGCGGCGCGCTACGCCGACCGGATGGTGATGATGGCCTGCGGTGAGGCGGTGGCGACCGGGACGGCGGCGGAGGTCCTGACCGAGGACATCATCAACCGCAACTACGGCGCGCACGTCCGGGTGCTGCAGACCGAGGAGGGCCCGGTCGTGGTCCCGAGCCGGGTGTGGGTGCCGGCGGTCGACCCCGCGGTCACGGAACCGCGGTGAGCCGGGAGGGCGCGACGTGCCGGCGCTGATGGTCCAAGGCTGCACGTCGTGGGCGGGGAAGTCGCTGATCGCGACGGCGCTGTGCCGGTGGTTCGCCCGACGCGGTGTCGACGTCGCCCCGTTCAAGGCGCAGAACATGGCCAACAACGCCCGCGTCTGCGCCGGCGGCGAGATCGGCGCGGCCCAGTGGCTGCAGGCCCGCGCCGCGCGGGTGGAGCCGACGGTCGGCATGAACCCGGTGCTGCTGAAGCCGGAGTCCGACACGGGCTCGCAGGTGGTCCGGCTCGGCCGCGTGGACCACCAGCTGTCGCGGATGCCGTGGCAGGACCGCTCCGAGCGGCTGTGGCCGGACGTGCGCGAGAGCCTCGACGACCTCCTCGCCGCGCACGAGCTGGTCGTCATCGAGGGCGCCGGCAGCCCGGCCGAGATCAACCTCGCGGCGAAGGACATCGTCAACATGCGCGTCGCCGACCACGCCGACGCGCCCGTGCTGCTCGTGGCCGACATCGACCGCGGCGGGGCGTTCGCGCACCTCTACGGCACCTGGGCGCTGCTTCCGCAGGAGCAGCGCACCCGGCTGGCCGGCTTCGTCCTCAACCGCTTCCGTGGCGACGCGTCGCTGCTGCCCCCGGGACCGGAGGACCTCGAGCGGCTGACCGGCGTGCCGACGATCGGCGTGATGCCGATGCTGGCCCACGACCTCCCGGACGAGGACGGCGGCCACCTCCACCGCGCCGAAGCGGGACGCGAGGCCGCGGGCGACCTGCCGGTCGTCGCGGTCGTGCGCTACCCGTCGGCGTCGAACCTGGACGAGTACACGCTGCTCGAGCAGGCGGCGCGTCGTGCGCTGGGTCCGGCGCCCGGGCGACCTCGACCGCGCCGACCTCGTCGTGCTGCCCGGCTCCAAGCACGTGGCGAGCGACCTCGACTGGCTCGCGACGACCGGCGTCGGCGGAGGCCGTCACGCGCTTCGCCGGCGCAGGCGGTCGCGTGCTCGGGATCTGCGGCGGGCTCCAGATCCTGGGCGAGCGGGTCGTCGACGTCGGCCGGCGTCGACGGCACCCGGCCCGGGCTCGGGCTGCTGCCGCTCGTCACCACCTTCGAGCGCGACAAGGTCGTGACCGTCCGCGCCGCGACGTTCGCCGGCTCGTTGCCGGCGGCCGTGGAGCCCGCTCGCGGGCGTCGTCGCCGAGGGCTACGAGATCCGGCACGGTCGCACCTCGCAGGTCACCGCCGCTCGGTCGGGGTGGCGACGGCTCGTCGAGGCGCTCCCCGACGGGCTCGGCTGGGCGTGTGGCAGTGTCCTCGGTGTGTACCTCCACGGGCTGCTCGAGACTCCGGCCACCGTCGCCGCGCTGACGGGACGGGCGCCGGCCCGCACCCTCGACGACACCTTCGAGCTCCTCGCCGACGCGGTGGAGGAGCACCTCGACACCGACCGACTCCTCGAGATGGCAGGGATCACGTGACCGACAAGCAGGCACCACCGACCGAGCACCGCACGCCCGAACGGGTCAACGCCCCGTCGATCGTCATCGTGAACACCGGCGACGGGAAGGGGAAGTCGACCGCCGCCTTCGGGACCCTCGTCCGCGCCATCGCACGGGGCTGGCGGACCGGGGTGGTGCAGTTCATCAAGTCGGGCGAGTGGCGGGTCGGCGAGGAGAGGATCCTCTCCGAGCTCGGCTGCGACTGGCGGTCGATCGGTGACGGCTTCAGCTGGGACTCCGAGGACCTCGAGCGCTCCGCCGGCATCAGCCGCCAGGCGTGGGCCGAGGCCAAGCGCCGGCTCGCATCGGGCGACTACGACCTGCTCGTGCTCGACGAGATCACCTACCCGGTCACCTGGGGCTGGATCGACGAGGACGAGGTGGTCGCCGCGATCCGCGACCGCGCCGAGCACACCAACGTGATCCTCACCGGCCGCGACGCCTCCGACGCGCTCATCGAGGTCGCCAACACGGTCACCGAGATGAAGCACGTCAAGCACGCCTACGACGAGGGCATCCTCGCCAAGCGCGGCATCGACTACTGACGCACCGGTGACGGAACCCGTCGGATGCGACGGGTTCCGTCAGCGTGGCGGAGCCGCCGCCCCGGTCCGGCGCAGCGAGCGGACAGGAACTGTCGGATACGACGGTTACCGTCGAGGCGATGAGGAGGAGGAGCGCGTGTCGAGACGTGACCGGGACAAGGCCGCCAAGCGCCGGCGAGGCGCACGCGAAGGCGGCCGCCGCGAAGAGCGGCAGGCCCAACCAGGACCGGGCGCGTGAACAGCGCGAGGCCCGCGCCTCGATCGCGCCGTCCGCGGCCCGGGTCCTCTACCAGGTCGACGACGGCTGGCGGTCGGTCGACCCGGTCGCGCTCGCGCTGGCGTTCGCCCGCGACCTCCTCGGCCTCCAGGGGTCCGGATCGGACGAGGCGCGCCAACGCGCCGGCGGCGTCCACCGGGCGATGCTCGCCGGTGAGACCGTCCCGTCGGGCCTCGGCCTCGGCGAGGTGCTCGACGTCGACGTCGAGGCGCTGCCGCGGCAGCACCACGACGGGGCGGTCGTGGTCGCCGAGGCGCTGGCCGCCGTGGGCCGCCGGCACGACGCCGGCGAGGTCGACCTGTACGCCCGGGTCGCCCCGCTGGGGGTCGACCGTCACCCGCACGCCGACGAGGTCGACCTCGTCTGCTCCGCGGTGCTGCCCGAGGACGACGTGGACGCCGACCTGCGTCCGCGGCTGGTCGTGACCGCCGCGGACGGGTGGCTCGAGGTGTGGCCGCCGGCGGCGCTCCGGGCCGCGTCGCTCGGCGTGCTCGCCGGCGGGCCGGCCGACGCGGTGGGCGAGGGGCTCTACCGGTGGCTCGTCGACCACGACGTCGACCGGGGGATGACCGACCGGCTGCGGGCGCTGGTCGGCGACGTCGACCTGCCGTTCCTGGTGCAGACGGCGGCCGCGCGAGCCGGCTCCGACCACGCCGCGCTCGCCGGACCGGTGCTGCTGTCGATGCTCGCGCCGCCCGCCGGCGACCTCCCGAGCGGGTAGGGCACACGGTTGGAGCGGCCCCGAGCCGGCCGGTACCCTCCCGGCCCGACGCGCCTCCGTGCGCGTCGTTCGCTGGAGTAGCTCAGCTGGCAGAGCAATCGCCTCGTAAGCGATAGGTCAGGGGTTCAAATCCCCTCTCCAGCTCCGTTCGCACCACGCTCGCCGTGCGTGCCTCCCGGAGCCCGTCGCCACGCCCCGTTCGTCCGGGGGCGTGAGCCGACGGCCCCGTCCGGACCCTCCACCCTCGTCGCGACACGTCGTCGACGAGGAGCGCACCCGTGGAGTTCGGACTGAAGCTGATGAGCGAGCTGCGCGGACCGGCGGAGCTCGTCCGCCAGGCGCAGCTCGCCGAGGAGCGCGGGCTGTCGTTCGTGGGGATCTCGGACCACTACCTGCCGTGGCTCCCCGAGCACGGCCACAGCCCCTTCGCGTGGACCGTGCTGGGGGCGGTCGCGCAGGCGACCTCCACGCTCGAGATGGTGACGATGGTGACCTGCCCCACGCTGCGCTACCACCCGGGGCTCGTGGCGCAGATGGCCGCCACGACCGCCACCCTGTCCGGCGGCCGGTTCACGCTCGGGTTGGGCTCCGGCGAGGAGCTGAACGAGCACGTCTTCGGTGACCCGTGGCCGGCGCCGGGGGAGCGGCTGGAACGACTCGCCGAGGCCATCACGATCATCCGGTCGCTGTGGACCGGCGAGTGGGTGTCCCACGAGGGCGAGTTCACCGTCGTCGACCGGGCGCGGCTGTTCGACCTCCCGGACGAGCCCATCGACCTGCTCGTGGCGGCGAGCGGACCCCAGTCGGTCCGGGTCGCCGCCGAGCACGCGGACGGGATCATCGGCACCGACCCCGACCCGTCGATCGTGGGCGGCTTCGTCGAGCAGGGCGGCGACGGCGCCAACTCCTACACCGAGCTGCCGTTCGGGTACGCCGACACCGAGGAGGAGGGCGCGCGCCTGCTCCACGAGGCGTTCCGGTTCGGTGAGCTCGGCTGGCCCGTGATGGCCGAGCTCCCCGACCCGCGCAACTTCGACCAGGCCACCTCGAGCATCACCCCCGAGGCCATGGCGGGGTCGCTCCCGGCCGGACCCGACCCGGAGGTCTACGTCGAGGCGATCCGCGAGTTCGCCGACGCCGGCTACGGCCACCTCGCCGTGGTCCCGCTCGGCGACGACGTCGCCGGCGTCATCGACTTCCTCACCGACGAGGTCGTCCCGCGGCTGTGACGTGCGGTGGTCGCGCCGGCGGGGAGCGTCCGACAACCTGTGCAGGGACCTCGACGTCGTCGTAGGTGAAGGGCGGCACGACGATGCCGTCACACACCGGAGAAGGACCCTCCCATGCGCCGCACCCTCCCCACCCTGACCCTCGTGGCCGCGCTCGCCCTCACGGCGTGTGGCGGCAGCGACGGTGACGTGTCCTCCCCGGCCGACCCGGCCGCCACCACCTCGCCGACCGCGCCGCCCGAGACCGAGGCCCCGGCACCCTCCGAGACCGACACGCCGGCCCCGTCCGAGACCGACGTCCCCGCCGATGACCCGACCGGGCCCGCCGCGACGCCGGCCGAGGCGGACTGCTCGGGGCAGACCGTCGCCGTCGAGGTCGTCGACCGTTCCGACCTCCCGAAGGAGGTCGACGACCTCCGACGCTTCCTGAGCGACGCGGCGCTGCGCTGCGACGAGCAGCTGCTGCAGACCGCGGTCGACGAGTCGAGCCAGTTCACCTACTCCTTCGGCGAGGAGGGCGACTTCATCGGCCACCTGTGGCGGCAGGAGGAGCAGGGCGAGCCCGTGTTCGCCTACCTCGCCCAGCTGCTCCAGACCACCCCGGCGCTGGCGGACGGCGGCGACGTCTTCGTCTGGCCGCGCGTGCTGACCGACCGGCCCGAGGACACCACCGACGAGGCGTGGGCGGAGCTCGTCCCGATCTTCGGTGAGGAGCGCGTCGAGGAGCTGCGCACCGGCGGCGACGGGATGTACCTCTACTGGCGCGTCGGCATCTCGACCGACGGCGAGTGGCGCTTCTACGTCGCCGGCGACTGACGCCGAACGTCCCGCACGCGCCCGGCCAGGCGACCCTGGCCGGGCGCGTCCGCGCCGGCGAACGTCGACGGCGAGGAGCGCGCCACGCCGGCGCGCCGGGAGGTGCGCCGTGAAGGTCGTGATCATGGGGGCCGCGGGTCGCGACTTCCACGTGTTCAACACCGTCTACCGCGACGACCCGACCGTCGAGGTCGTGGCCTTCACCGCCACCCAGATCCCCGGCATCGCCGACCGGGTCTACCCCGCCTCGCTCGCCGGCCCGCGCTACCCCGACGGCATCCCGATCCGCCCCGAGTCCGAGCTCGAGCAGCTCGTCGCGGCCGGGCACGTGGACGAGGTCGTGCACGCCTACTCCGACCTGGCGCACGAGGACGTGATGCACACCGCCTCGCGGGTCCTCGCGACCGGCGCCGGCTTCCGCATCGTCGGACCGGACGCGTCGATGCTCCGCAGCAGCCGCCCGGTCGTGGCCGTCTGCGCCGTCCGCACCGGGTGCGGCAAGAGCCAGACCAGCCGTCGTGTCGCCGAGATCCTGATGGACGCGGGGCTCACGCCGGCGCTGCTGCGCCACCCGATGCCGTACGGCGACCTCGAGCGGATGCGGGTCCAACGCTTCGCCACCCTCGCCGACATCGACGCCGCCGACCCGACCATCGAGGAGCGTGAGGAGTACGAGTCGCCGGTCGCGATGGGGGTCGTGACCTACGCCGGCGTGGACTACGCCGAGATCCTCGCCCGTGCGGAGACCGAGGCGGACGTCGTCATCTGGGATGGCGGCAACAACGACCTGCCGTTCCTGCGCCCCGATGTCCACATCACCGTGGTGGACCCACTGCGGCCCGGCCACGAGACGCGCTACCACCCCGGCGAGGCCAACCTCCGCATGGCGGACATCGTGGTCGTGAACAAGGTCGACAGCGCCGACCGCGCCGACGTCGACGCGGTGATCGCCAACGTCCGGGCGGTGAACCCGACGGCGGTGATCGTCGAGACCGCGTCGCCCACCACGCTCGCCGACGGACCGTCGCTCGTCGGCGAGCGGGTCCTCGTCGTCGAGGACGGGCCGACGATCACCCACGGCGGGATGCCGTTCGGTGCCGGGACCGTCGCTGCCCGGGAGGCCGGCGCGACCACCTTCGTGGACCCGCGTCCGTACGCCGTCGGCAGCATCGCCGCGACCTACGCCGCCTACCCGCACATCGGCGCGGTGCTCCCCGCGATGGGCTACGGCGACGCGCAGATCGCCGACCTCGAACGCACCCTCCAGGCCGCCGACTGCGACGTGGTGGTGACGGGCACGCCGATGGCGCTCGGGCGGCTCCTCGACGCCGGCCACCCGATCCGGCACGCCACCTACGCCTCCCGCGACGCCGGCTCGCCGACGCTGGCCGAGGCCTTGGCGCCCCACCTGGCGCGGTGGAGCCCCGTGCCCGCCTGACGCGAGGCCTGACTACTCGCTGCCCATCGTCGCGTCGAGCCAGGCGCGCAGGAGCGGCGCCTCGCCGCCGGCGAACGGGGCATCGATGCGTCCGGCCGCGATCGCCCGGACGACGTCGCCGGCGGGTGTGTGGGGGAGGTCGGCGAGGTCGTCGGGGAGGTCGAAGTCGACCTGCTCGACGTCGTTGCCCAACGGCTCGCGGCGACACCCGAGGGTGGTGAGGAGCTCGAGCATGCCGGGGTTGGAGGTGAGGACGTAGTTCCGCAGCGTGCGGACCCCGTGGGACCTGGCGGAGGCCGCGAGCGCCGCGAGCAGCAGCGTCCCGAGGCCGAGCCCCTGGTAGTCGTCGAGGACGGTCACGGCTGCCTCGGCAACGGTCGGGTCGTCGTGTTCGCGCACGAAGCGGGCGACCCCGATCCCCGGCAGGTCGGGTCGAGCCGGGTCGACCGCGGCGATGGCGACGTGGTCGACCTGGTCGACGTCGGCGAGCATCTTCGCCTGCGCCTCGGTCAGGTGGTCCACCGCGGCGTGGAAGCGCAGGTAGCGGCTGCGGGGGCTGAGCAGCGCCAGTCCCCGCCGCAGCCCCTCGGCGTCGGCAGCCACGAGCGGACGCAGGATCACGGGACGGCCGTCGCGCAGTCGGAGCTGCACGGGCGTGGTCGACACGTCGGGCACGCGGGGCTCCTGGGGTCCGCCGAGGTCCCGCAAGGGTGCCCGATGCGATCGTCGGGTGCGACGACCGCGGGCGGCGGTGCCACCCGTGCGGCGGCCCGTCCGTGCGGTCCGTCGCGGGGACTCCCGGTATCGGTCCCGGCGGGGTACGCTCGCACCGACCGGACCGTCGCACACCTTCCCCCGACCCGGACCCGTCAGCGTCGAGACCCAACCGACGACGCTGCACGGCCGAGGTCCCCGCTGGCGGCGAACACGTGGAGGACCCACGTGCGAGCGCGACCAGACCGTGTCGTACGTGGCGGCCACCGGGGCCCGTGTGGCGGTCGCGCCGCGACGCGGACCAGCACGCCCGCACCGGTCCGTCCCGCAGGGGACGGGCGAGCACGACCTGACGAGAGCGCGACCCTGTGACCTCTGACGACCGGCGTCCCGACGCCAGCGAGACCTCCGAGCGATCCACCAGCGAGCGCCGGAGGGCCCGCACCCGTACGCGGGTGACGACCGACGAGCGCCCCGAGGAGGGCCGCGCGCGGGTCGCCACGGCGCCACGCCGGCGCGCGGAGGCGCCCGACCGCGGCCCCTCGAGCGACCGCGAGGCCGACCGCGACGCGGAGCGGGACGCGGGACGTGACGCCGGCCGCAGCGCCGAGGGCGACGGCGACACCGACAGCGACGACACCGACGTGACGCCGGAGCTGACCGGCACCCCCCAGCTGCAGCTGTCCTGGGGCGACGACCAGGTCGTGGCGTGGGCGGGTGGCGAGGACGCCCCCAGCGAGTCCGAGGAGCAGGTGCTCGAGCGGCTGACCGCCAGCGGCGCCACCGCCGGCAGCTGGGAGCCGCACACCCCGATCGGGCTCCCGACCGGGACGCACGCGCCGGCGGTCTCGGCGCCGCTCACCTCCACGCTCGGCTGGATGGTCGGCCTCGGCGGCTCCGCCGGCGACGACACGCTCGGTGCGAGCGTCACCTGGTTCGGGCTGACGGCCGCGCTGGCGGTGCGGCTGGTCGCCAACGGCCGGATGGTCCCGCAGCTCGACAAGGTCGGTGACGCCCCGGGGAACCGGTCCTACTTCGCCGTCCGGTGGGCCCCGACGCTGATCGACAACGACGAGCTCACCGAGCTGTCCCGCACGATGCCGGGCGCCGTCGGCGTCCTCGACGGCAAGCGCGACGCCCGTGCCGTCACCCGCAAGATCGTCGCGGCGTTCGTCGACGCGATCTGTCGCGAGGCCGCGGCCCGCGTCGAGGTCCCCGCGCCGCCCCCGCACCCGCGCACCGCCTCCGACATCGCCGAGGCGGTCCTCGGGGGGCTCGCGGGCCGGACCTTCGAAGCACCACACCACCAGGGCACCGAGGTCGCCAAGGGTCTGAAGACCTGGGCGCGCGGGGTCACCGGCGCGTCCACCCTGCACCTGATCGTCCAGCTCGACCCGCCGGACGAGGGCGACGCGTGGCTCCTGCGGACGCTCATCGCCGACGGCACCGACGCGCCCGAGCGCGCCGAGGCTGCGATGTCGCGGTCGAAGCACGACCGCAAGGAGGCCATCAAGCGCGAGCTCGAGCGCCTCGAGGGGCTCTACCCGCCGCTCGCCCGCAGCAAGGACACCCGCCGCGGCGAGGTGATCCTGAGCCAGGACGAGGCGTGGGAGCTCATGACCCACTCCGGCCCGGTGCTGTCCTCGGCCGGCTTCGAGGTCCGCGTCCCGCCGTTGTCGAAGAAGAAGGCGACCCCGTCGCTGCGTGTCACCTCCGAGTCCAAGGAGACCACGGTCGGGGCGCAGCAGCTCACCGCCGTGAGCTGGTCGGCGGTGTTCGACGACGTGGAGCTGTCGGCCGAGGACATCCAGCGGCTGTCGCAGGAGTCGCGGCCGCTGGTGCGCTCGCACGGCCGCTGGGTCGAGGTCGACCACGCCGACCTCGCGGCGGCCGCCGAGGCGCTCGCCGAGCGCGCCAACCAGAAGCGCCTCAGCGGCGCGGACATGCTGCGCTACGCCCTCGGCCTCGACGGGACCGCACTGGGGCGCCCGGTCGGCGTCGGTGGCTCCGGCTGGGCCGCCGACCTCCTGCGCAGCGCCGCCGAGATCCCGACCGACCCGCCGACCTCGCCCGAGGGCTTCGAGGGCGAGCTGCGGGGCTACCAGGCGAACGCGCTCGCGTGGCTCGGCTTCCTCGACTCCGCAGGGCTCGGCGGCTGCCTCGCGCTCGACATGGGCCTCGGCAAGACGCCGACGCTCCTCGCCCACCTCGCTCAGACCCCCGAACGGGGGACCGCCCTCGTCATCGCCCCGCCGGCCGTCGTCGGCAACTGGGCGTCCGAGGCGGCCCGCTTCACGCCGGGGCTGAAGGTGCTCGTCCACCACGGCGCCAACCGGGTCGACGAGGACGACATCGCCCGCGAGGTCGAGGACGTCGACGTGCTGCTGACGACCTACGGCACCGCGGTCCGCGACATCGAGGCGCTCGCGAAGGTGACCTGGGGCAAGGTCGTCCTCGACGAGGCGCAGGTCATCAAGAACCCCGCCAGCGAGACCGCGCAGCAGCTGCGGCGCCTCGAGGACCACACCCGCATCGTGCTGACCGGGACGCCGATCGAGAACGGGCTCGGCGACCTCTGGGCGCTGATGGACTTCGTGAACCCCGGCCTCCTCGGCGACCGCGCCACGTTCATCGCGCAGATGACGAAGGCGGCCGAGGCGGGCAGCTCGGCCGAGTCCGCGCTCAAGACCCTGAACGGGGTGCTCGTGTTCCGGCGCACCAAGGCCGAGCCGGCCATCGCCGCCGAGCTCCCCGACCGCATCGACGAGCTCGACCACTGCCCGATGACGGTGGAGCAGATCGGGCTCTACCAGGCCGTGCTCGACGAGCTCGTGGTCGACGAGGCCGACGAGGACCGGGTCAAGAAGAAGGGCGCGGTCCTGGCCGCCATCACCGCGCTGAAGCAGGTCTGCAACCACCCGGCCGCCTACACCGGCGACGATGGCCCGCTCGAGGGGCGCTCCGGCAAGCTCGCGCGGCTCGAGGAGATCGTCGACAACGTCTACGAGTCCGGCGAGCGGATGCTGATCTTCACCCACTTCGCCGAGTGGGGCGTCCGCCTCGCCGCGCACCTCACGAAGCGCACCGGCACGCCGGTCCACTGCTACCACGGTGGGCTCGCACGCGGGAAGCGCGACAAGATGATCAAGGAGTTCCAGGAGGGCGAGGGGCCGGGCGCGCTGGTGTTGTCGCTGAAGGCCGGCGGCACCGGGCTGAACCTCACCGCCGCGAGCCACGTCGTGCTCTACGACCGCTGGTGGAACCCGGCGGTCGAGGACCAGGCACGCGACCGCGCGTGGCGGATCGGGCAGACCCGGACCGTCATCGCCCACCGGCTCGTGTGCCCCGGCACCGTCGACGAGCGGGTCGAGGAGGTCGTGGCCGGCAAGCGCCGCATCGCCGATCTCGCCCTGCCGAAGTCGAGCTCGGTCGGTGACCTCGACGGCGACCAGCTGCGCCGCGCGTTGGGTCTCGACCCCGCGCAGATGCTCACCGACGAGACCGTGGAGGGGGCGGCGTGAAGGCACGCAAGCGCGACGGCGACGACGCCGGCGACCGCACGCGTCGGCCTTCGACGTCGTCGGGGTCGGCGTCGGGTGGCTCGACGTCCTCGGACGCGAAGGGGTCCGGCTCGAAGTCCTCGGACGCGAAGGGCTCCGGGTCGCAAGTCCTCGGACGCGAAGGGCTCCGGGTCGAAGTCCTCGGACGCGAAGGGCTCCGGGTCGAAGTCCTCGGACGCGAAGGGCTCCGGCTCGGACGGCGGCGGTGGCGGACGCAGCGGCGGCTCCCGTCGGCGCAAGCGCCGGCGCGGCCGTGGCGGCCAGGGCGGGAGCTCCGGCGGCGGCCAGGACACCGCCGACCAGCCTCGCGAGGACAGCAGCAAGGGCAGCGACGGCAAGGGCGACGGCGGCTCCGACGGTGGCTCGTCCTCCGGCGGAGGCAACCGCGGCGGTGGCTCCCGACGGAGCCGCAGCAAGAACCGCGGGAAGGGTCGCGGCAAGGGCCGCGGCGGCGGACGTGGCGGTGGTAACAACAACCGCAACCGCGGCGGCACGCCGGCGCGCAAGCGCAGCGACGTGGGCTTCTGGGGGGATGCCGAGAAGCTCCCCGACGCCACCGCCGACGTGCGCATCACCGACGACCCGGCGGCGGTCGCGCGGTCGCTCGGACCGCCCACCCTGCCGGGCCACGAGGCCATCGCCGAGCACTACTTCCGCGTGGTCTACGAGCGAGCGGTCCACACCGCCGGCGCGCTCGCGGCCGCCGGCGGCCTGATCGACCCGGACGCGCTCGTCGCACACGATGACGACGAGGACACCGAGGACTGAGCGGCCGGCCAGGTGGCTCGCTACCGTCGCGCGATGCTTCGACATCGAGACACCATCGCGGCCGCCGGCGACCCGGGCGTGGGCACGGACCTCGTCCCGCCACCCCGGCTGTCGCGCAGCAGCTTCACGCCGGCCGACGTCGGGCCTGTTCGTGCTGCTGTCGTGCTCCTGGGGCCTGTCCTTCCTGTTCATCAAGGTCGCGGTCGGGGCGCTGTCGCCGACCTGGGTCGTCGCCGGCCGCACCAGCATCGGCGGCCTCGTGCTGCTCGCGGTGCTGGTGTCGCGTGGTGGTCGCCTCCCGCGGCACCGCACCGCCTGGGCGCACCTGCTCGTCGTCGCGCTCCTCGGCAACGCCCTGCCGTGGGGGTTCGTCGCGTGGGCCCAGCAGGGGATCCCGTCGGGGCTCGCCGCGGTCGTGAACTCGCTCGTCCCGGCCTCCACCCTGCTCGTCGCGGCCGCCATCGGCGTCGAGCGGCTGACCGGACGTCGGGTCGCCGGCCTCGGGGTGGCGTTGCTCGGCACGCTCGTGGTCGTGAGCGGTGAGCTCGGAGCGCCCGGGCCGGCTCAGCTCGCTCCTGATCGTCGCCGGCGCGACCGTCATGTACGGCGTCGCGACCGTCTACGCCAAGCGCTACCTGAGCGACGAGCTCCCGCCGCTGTCGATCGCGACCGGCCAGGTGCTCCTCGCCGCGGTCGTGTCCCTCCCGGCCGCCTGGATCGTGGGACCGACCCCGGTCTGGGGCGAGCTCGGCGCGTCGGTCATCGCCTCGATCGTCATCCTCGGGGCGGTGGGGACGGGGCTGGCGTTCGCGCTGTACTACATCCTCATCAACCGGGTCGGCCCCACCAACACCACGATGGTCACCTACGTGATGCCCGGTCCTCGGCCTCGTCGCCGGCGCGGTGTTCCTCGGCGAGCGGGTCGGCCCGCACGTGCCGCTCGGTGGGCTCGTCATCCTGGCCGGCATCTACCTCGCCCAACGGACGGCCCGGGCCTGACCGTGGCCGGTGGGCGTCCGTACGCTCGTCGGTCCCCCCCGACGAGGATGCCTGCCGTGACCGACCTGTTCGACGACCCGACCATCCTCGAGGAGGTCGCCGCCCAGGCCCGCCCGCACGCCCGACGCGGGACCGTCGCGTCCTACATCCCCGCGCTCGCGGAGGTGCCCGGCGACCGGTTCGGTCTGGCGGTCTGCGACGTCGACGGCACCGAGGCGACCGTCGGGGACGCCGACGAGGGGTTCTCGGTCCAGTCGGTGGCGAAGGTGCTGACGCTGACGCTCGCGATGCGCTGCTGCGGCGACCTCGTCTGGGAGCGGGTCGGCCGGGAGCCGTCCGGGGACCCGTTCAACTCGCTCGTCCAGCTCGAGTACGAGCGCGGGCGTCCGCGCAACCCGTTCATCAACTCGGGGGCGATCGTGGTCACCGACCTGCTCCACGACGCCTGCGAGGACCCGCGCGAGAGCCTGCTCGAGCTCGCCAGCGAGCTCTCTGGCGAGCCGATCGGTGTCGACCAGCGGGTGTGGGATTCCGAGAAGGAGCACGGCGACCGCAACCGCGCCATGGCGAACCTCATGGCGAGCTTCGACAACGTCCACAACGACGTCGAGGTCGTCCTCGACGAGTACTTCCACCAGTCGTCGCTGGTGATGACGGCGCGCCAGCTCGCCCGGGCGGTGCGCTTCATCGCCAACGACGGCGTCGACCCGGCGACCGGGACGCGCATCCTCACCCCGCTCCAGGCGCGGCAGGTGACCGCGCTGATGCTCACCTGTGGGACCTACGACGCCGCCGGCGCGTTCGCGTTCGAGGTCGGCATCCCGTGCAAGTCCGGGGTCGGCGGCGGGATCGTCGGCGTCGTGCCGGACCGGCTCGGCATCTGCGTGTGGTCGCCGCCGCTGGACGAGACCGGCAACTCCGCCGCCGGCCGCGCAGCGCTCGACCTCCTCGTCGAACGCGCCGAGCTGTCCATCTTCTGAGCCGCCGCTGGCCGTCCCGGGGAGCAGCGTCAGGCGGCGGCGCCCAGCTCGAGCGCGTCCTGGGTGACGTCCGCCGGCGGTGCCGGGACGTCGACCGGCTCGCCGTAGTCGAACATCTCCATCGTGATCGACTGCGTCATCGCGGCGCCCTGGGGCGGCGTCATCGTCAGCTCGTAGGACATGCGCCGGGGGAGGCCGTCGGCGTCGAGCCACACGTCGACCTCGTACTGCTCCGGCAGCAGGTCGAGCGCCGGTGCGAGCGCGCCCTCGAGCTCGGTCCCGGACAGTTCCAGCGCGGCATCGGTGTCCACGGTGGCGCGGTAGTGGGTCGTCTCGACCCCCCGGAGGGTCTCCTCGCCGACGGTGGTGACGCCGTCGGCCGCCCCGCGGAGCAGCTCGAGCATCGCGGTCGGGTTCTGGCTCTGGCTCGAGGAGTAGAGCGCCGAGACGTCCACGCCGCTGCTCTCGGACAGGGCCTCGAGGTCGAAGGCGAGCCACTCGACCCCGGGCCGGAGGAGCGCGGCGGCCTGCGGCATCCGCATGTACATGACGCCGTCGACGAGCCGCATCTCGTAGCTGCCGGACGCGCCGGCGCCGGACATCGTGCCGACCGCGGCGAACCGCACGGGGTCGAACGCCATGGACCCACGGGCCTGGACGGTGACCGTGCCGAGATCGGCCGAGGACATGTCCATCCGCATCACGAACGCGGCCGAGCCGACCGCGTCGGCGGCATCCGGGGCGGCGGCGAGGAGCGCCCGCGTGTCCTCCACCTCGAGCCCGGAGCGGGCGGCCCCGCACCCGGCGAGGAGGCCCACCACCAGGAGCCAGACCAGTCGTCGCAACATGAGAGGATCCCCGTACGTCGGTATCCGGGTTCCTTCGACGCTCGACGCCGGCGCACCTCCGCGGGTCGACCCGGTCACGTGACGGCGCCGCCCCTGGTGGCGGCGTCCACCGTGGGAGGTGCGGGGTGAGCGGACCGATCGAGGAGCCGGACCGGCGCTGCGAGGACGGGCGACTCGCCGGCGTCGTCTCCAGCCTCGACCGGATCGACGCCCCGACACCACCGTGGCTGCCCGCGACCGCGTGACGACGGTCCGTCCGGGCGGGTCCGCAGGGCGGCGTGCCATCACCGGTCTCGTACCGTCCGGGCGACCGACCGTGAGGTGCACCCGTGGAGAGCGTGATCAGCCAGGAGTTCGGCAGCCCCCTCTGGGCGCTGTGGACCATCCCCGTCGGCGCCATCGCGATGGTCCTCGGCACCATCGCCTACACCCGCATCGTGGGCTTGCGGACGTTCTCGAAGATGTCGAGCTTCGACTTCGCGATCACGGTCGCGACCGGCTCGATCATCGGCGGCACGATCCTGTCGACGAGCTCGGGGTACTCGGTCGGCAACGGCCTGCTCGCCATCGGCGCCATGCTCGCCGTCCAGGCCACCATCGCCGTCGGCCGTCGCCGGTTCACGCCCGTCAGCGCCGCGGCCGACAACACGCCCCGGCTGCTGATGGTCGGCACCCGGATGGTCGAGGAGAACCTCCGCGAGGCACGGGTGACCGAGGGCGACGTCTACGCCAAGCTCCGCGAGGCGAACGTGCTGCGGATGGAGGAGGTGCGGGCCGTGGTGCTCGAGACGACCGGGGACATCAGCGTCCTCCACGGTGACGACGAGATCGACCTCGAGGTGATGACCGGGGTCGCGGAGCTCGACCTGCTGGAGGGGAAGCAGGCCGAGCGCCGCTGACCGTCGCGGGTCAGCCGAGCTGTCGCCGGCGCACGAGCGACGCCGCGCCGATGAGCAGCCCGAAGATCCCGAGCGCGATGCGGAGCCCGTCGCCGACCGGCCGCGACACCGCCGCGACCGGGGTGCCGGCGGCCTGGACCGCGCCGTGGGTGTGGCCGACGTGACCGTCGGACGCCGTGGCCGCCTTCGTCGTCGCCGGCGTGCTGCTGGCGGCCGTCCCGGTCCCGTCGCCGGCCGGCGTGCCGGCGGGCGTCGTGGTGCCGGTGGGCAGGTCGGCCTTCACGCGCGGCCGGACGTCGACGACGTGACCGGTCTGGTCGAAGGTGACGGTGGCGACGAAGCCCGGGTCGGCGGTGCAGTAGGTGAACACGCCGTCGGCGCGCTCGTGCGGCTGGCCGACGGTGGCGAGCACCTCGAGGTCGGTCATCCCGTCCTGGACGGCGTCGAACGCGTCGGGGGTCGGGAGGTCCACCCGGTCATCGCGGCAGGCGTCGTTGGCGATACCGAGCGCACGCTCCCAGGTCTGCAGGTACGCCTCGGGGCCGCGGGCCAACTCGTCGAGGAAGACCTGCCCCTCGCCGTCGCCGTCGGCGTCGAGCTGGACCCGGATGTCCTCGATCCAGTCGGGGTAGAGGCCGTAGTGGTCGACCCCGTCGGTGTTGACGTCGAAGGTCTGCTCGCCGCTCTGCTGCCGGTCGAACACGACCCCGCCGAACCCGGTGAACGGGTACTCGACGCGCGGCTCGTCCTCACCCGGGTTGCGCGGGCTGCCCTGGCCGCCGAAGCCGTTGGTGTCCGCGCCCCAGCCGATGCCGAAGTAGTAGCGGTCGTCGGCCCAACCGCGGGTGCGGCGCCACTTGTCGACGAACCCGTTGGCCGATCCGGCGTACGGGGTCACGACCCCGCCGGCTCGCAGGACGCTCTCGTAGGTGGCGTCGTCCGCCCAGCTGTGGCTCGACACCACGCCGGAGTAGCCCTCGGCGAGGACGTGGTCCATGGCCTGCTCGGCGGCGAGCGCGCTCATGTGGTCGGGGTCGAACAGCATCCCGCGCTCGGCCATGCGGTCGAGCAGGTGGATGCCCAGCGACGACAGCCCGATGGCGTTGCAGTGCGGACCCTGCGGGTAGATGGGCGCGGCGCCGGACCGACCGGACACCTGGAGCACGGCGCCGAAGATGGCGTCGCGGCCGGTCAGCGGGGCGGTCTGGCCGCCGCTGTCGTCGGTGATGTTGTACTGCTGGTTGTCGTGCTGGTGGGTGTGCGGGCCGGCAGGCTCGTCACAGGTCCCCATCTTCCAGAAGTGGCCGGTCTCGCCGAAGTTGCCGTTGTTCACGATCACGCCGGTGGCGCCACCGTCGCCCTTCACGCCGGACAGGGCGTTGTCGAACTTGTTGACGAACTCCATCTGCCGGACCCCGAGGTCGTGGACCGCGGCGAGCTCCTCGTCGATGTCCTCGCTGGTGCAGGTCGGGGTGCCGAGCACCTCGCCGCAGTCGAACAGGACCGACACCTCGATGCCCATCACGACCGCGAGGCGGCCCTCGTTCATCGTCTTCCGCGCCTGGAACGGGTCGGTGACGATGTGGAACCAGCCCTCGCCCGGACCGCCCCACTGGGCGTCGACGTAGCGCTCGAGCTCACGCAGACGCTGGGCCTGGAGCCGCACGCCGTCCATCTCGTTGCAGCTGTTGCCCTTGTAGACCCACACCTCGCACAGGGCGTTGTTGTCGACCAGGAGGTTGGTGAACATCCGCAGGCCGCCGCGCCACGCCCGCTCCATCCACAGGTAGTAGACCTGCTCGTGGGTCAGCGAGTCGTACTTGGGCCAGTAGTTGAACTCGGGCCAGCCGGCGGTGTCGTGCGTGGCCGCGCCGGACAGGACGAACTCGAGCATCGCGCCGGCGCCGCCGGGCTCGTGGTCCGGGCAGTCCTGCAGGGCGTAGGCGACGCCGTACGGGTGCCAGGGGCGGCCGCAGCGCGACCGACCACCGACGAACTCGAAGGCCATCATGTGCAGGTGCGCGTCGAGGTAGCCCCGGACCTCGTCGGTCGGGGTGGTCGCCGTCGGGGCGAAGCCCTCGGCGTCGATCTCGACCTCGGGCCAGGTGGCGCAGCGGGTGCTGTCCACCGACTCGAAGGTGAAGGTCGAACCGGCGCCCTCGGCGACGGTCAGGGCCCCGTCGGTGGCGGCGGCGAGCGCACCGCGGGTGGGCGCGTCGCCGGCGACGTCGGACGGGCCCGGGTCGTCCTCGGCCCGGTCGTCGACCGGGAGCAGCAGGCTGAACCCGCCGTCGACGTCGCGGACGATCCACTCGGCGAGCGCGCTCGGCTCGGTGGCGATGGTGACCGCGCCGGTGTGGGTGTCGGCGGTCGGACGGTCGGGGGTGGCGATGTCGGGGAGGTCGTCGACGATCGAGCGGGTGCCGTGGGTGTCCTCGTTGACGACCAGGCGGTCGTCGGCGTCGTCGTAGGACTGCTCGAAGGTCTCGGCCGGGCCGGCCTCGGCGGCGAGGAAGTCGCTGTCGGAGGCGAACAGCAGGTACTTGCCGAGGTCGAAGGCGCGCAGGTGGAACGGCTCCGCCGCGTCGGTGTCGGCCGCGGTCGCGGTGAAGGTCCCGTCGGTGCGGGCGACGTAGGCGCCGGCGTCGGGCGCGTACAGCGCGAAGCAGCCGTTGGCGAGGGCGTAGCGGTCCGCCGCCGAGGGCACGTGCTCGGTGATCGGGTCGAGGGGAGCGGTCCCGTCGAGGCCGGCGAGGACCTCCGGGTCCGCGGCCACGGGGGCGGGCCCGGCGGCGAGGGTCGTCGCCGCGAGGGCGGCGAGACCCAGGCCGGCGGCGACGTGACGGGCAGCGCGTGTGAGCATCGGTGGTCCTCGAGGGGAGCGGCGCCGGGAGGGGGTACGCGGAACAACCGAGGCAGGGCCTCGGCGGTTACGGTTTCGACGCCACGAGTTCGGATACCTACCGGTATGCACACGACGGTGCGGGCGTCGCGCGCCGGCGTGACCTCGCGCCCACGTCCGCGCGCACCCGGATCAGCCCTCGAGGCGCCGGCGGACCCCCGCGGGGACCTCGGCCGCGTGGGGGAGGCGCACCGGGGTGATCGAGACCGCTCCGTCCTCCGCCGCCGCGACGTCGGTGCCGGCGAGGTCGCCGAAGGTCCGCATCCCGTTGAAGTCGTGCGTGTAGCTGCCGGTCGGCGTCTCGCGGAACAGCCGCTCGTAGCCCACCCGTGCGATCGAGGTGATCCGCCGCGGCGTGTCGGGGGTGGCGTCGAACGGCAGGTTCACGCTCACCACGTCGGCGTGATCGAACAGTCCCGACGCCTCGACCTCGCCCAGCAGGGTGACGCAGGTCGCGGCGAGGTGACGCCACGCGTCGGCCGCCGCCGGCGACGCCACGTGCTCGCGCCACGCGGTGTACGACCCGGCCGCGAGCCCGGTCGAGAACGCGATGGCGCGCACCCCGCTGATCCAGCCCTCGATCGCGGCGCCGACCGTGCCGGACGACATGAGGAACGCTGCCCCGTGGTTGAACCCCAGGTTGATCCCGGAGACGACGAGGTCGGGCGGGCCGTCGCCGAGGGCGTGGATCCCGAGCTGGGTCGCGTCCGCCGGGTAGCCGGAGCAGGCCCACACGGCACGTCCGCCCCGCTCGTCAGCCGTGAGCGTGACCTCGCCGGTCCGGGTCACGGCCTTGCCGATCCACGAGCGCTCGCGGTCCGGCACGCAGACGCGGACCTCGCCGGCGGCGTCGAGGGCGTCGGCGAACGGCAGCAGCGCCGGCGAGTCGATGCCGTCGTCGTTGGTGAGGAGGATGGTGGTCACGCCGGCACCTCGGCCGGGCGCCCGAGCCGGCCGGCGAGCGGGACGAGCACGTCGGCGAGTCCGACGTCGAGCTTCAGCGCCGCGTGTGCCGTCGCCGCGTGTCACCCCGCGGTTCACGATCGCGACGGGAGGCCGCGCCGCGATCGCGGCGGTCACGAACCGGTAGCCGGAGCCGACCGTCAACGACGAGCCCAGGACCAGCAGCGACGCCGACGCGTCGAGGAGCGCCAGGGCGCGCTGGAAGCGTTCGCGCGGGACGTGCTCGCCGAAGAACACGACGTCGGGCTTGAGCACCCCGCCGCAGCGCCGGCAGTCGACCACCCGGAAGCCGCGGACGACCTCGTCGTCGAGCGCCACGTCGCCGTCGGGTCGGTGGTGCGGGCCGCCCCGTCCGTGGCGCTCGCGGAAGCCGGGGTTGACGACGTCGAGGCGCAGCAGCACCTCGAGCCGGTGGCGCCGGTCCCCGCACCCGAGGCAGACCACGGCGTCGAGGCGGCCGTGGAGGTCGATCACGTCACGGCTCCCGGCGGCGGCGTGGAGCCCGTCCACGTTCTGGGTGACCGTGCCCGACACCAGCCCCGCGTGGTCGAGCGCCGCCAGCGAGCGGTGCGAGGGGTTCGGCCGGGCAGCGGCGATGCGCGACCACCCGAGGTGGCTCCGCGCCCAGTACCGCTGCCGCTCCCACGCGGAGCGTCACGAACCGGTCGAAGGTCATCGGAGCCGCGGCGCGGAGCTGCCCGCTCGGGCCCCGGTAGTCCGGGATCCCCGAGTCGGTCGAGACGCCGGCGCCGGTCACGACCAGCACCCGGCCGCCGGCGACGAGCCCGGCGAGGCGGTCGAGGTCAGCGGCGAGGGGGAGCGGCATCCCCGGGAGGGTACGCACCGGCCGAAGCGGCGTGGGCGTTCAGTCGAGGATCTCGCCGGCGCGCCTCAGGGCGACGCGCCCCGCGACCGCGGCGGTGAGGGCCGCTGCCCCGACGGCGGCCGCCCCGCCTCCCGTGACCGGCAACGACTCGGTGGTTGCGACCGGCGCGCCGCCGCTGCGGGGCGTGGCCGGCGCGCCCGCGGCGGGAGGGACGGTGGTCCCGGACGCACCACGCTGGGCGGGGCGCAGCGGCTTGTCGATGACGACGCCCTCCTCGATGGGGGAGCCGTCGTAGGCCCAGTACTCGCCGAGCGTCAGGCGCCGGCGACCGTTGCCGACGTCGGGCTCGACCTGGACGCGCACCGTGCCGACGCGGAAGTCCTGGCGCTTGGCCGACCACGCGGGCTGGATGGGGTGGAAGGGCTCCTGCACCGGGCTGCCGCCGTTGCCGGCGACGACGAACATCGTCCCGGCGTCGGCGGCGTACTGCGAGCCGTCGCCGGCGTCGGCGACCTCGCGGCCGCGCAGCAGGTGCGTCCGCTCGTAGACGTGGTCGTGCCCCTGGATGACGAGGTCGACGTCGTAGGTCGCGAACAGGTCGAGCCACGCCTGCTGGACCCCGACGTCGGAGCCGTGCTTGGTCGACGACGAGAACGCGCACTCGTGCATGCCGACGACGACGAAGGCGACGTCGGGATCGCTCGCCGCGGCGGCCAGCTCGGTCTCGACCCAGCGCGCCTGGTAACCGCCGCTGAAGTCACGGTTCGTGTCGTACTCCGCGCAGACGTCGTGGTTGTTGAGCATGAGGAAGTGCACACCGGCGTAGCGGAAGGCGTAGAAGCAGTTCCAGAGACGCTCGTCGCCGTTGGACGGGTAGGCGAAGCGGTGGCGGAAGGCGTCGTAGCCCCACTCTCCCCAGGTGTCGCCGGCGCCGAAGCCGCCCATGCCGCCCTCGATCTCGATCTCGTGGTTGCCGATCGAGCACATCCACGGGGTCGAGCGCGCGTGCGGCTCGATCATCTCGAACCACCGGTCCCACAGCGCCTGGTCCCCGTTGGCGTAGGAGAGATCCCCGACGAGCAGGTGCAGCGCGGGGTCGAAGCGCCGGACCAGCTCGGTGTTGGCACGCTCGAACGCCGCGTCGGACAGCGGCGTCGGCGTGGCGCTGTCGACGCCCTGGTCGCCGAAGGCGGTGAAGGTGAACGGGGCCGGACCGCTCGGTGCGGTCCGGATGACGTCGCCGGCGGTGCGGACCTCGCCGGCGTGGCCGACCGCGTAGCGGAGCTCGGTGTCGGCCGGGAGCCCGGTCAGCTCGGCGTGGTGGAGGTAACCGGGGTAGCCGGCGTACTGCACGGTGCGCGCGGTGAACCGGTGGCCGCCGAGCTCGACGAACGGGTCGACGACGGGAGCCTCGGTCAGCCACGACACGTTGCGGGTCGTCGCCGCGTCGGACCCGAAGGTCGTGTGGAGCTGGCGCACCGGCGCGTCCGCGGCGTAGGCCAGCCGCTTCCAGAACCAGGGTGCGGGACCGGCCGTCGCGGCGAGCGTGAGCGCGGTGACGGCTCCGCTGCGACGGAGGAACTCGCGTCGGGAGACGTAGGGACGGTCGGGACCGTGGCCCACTGGGGATGCTCCTCGGTTGCGGCCGGACGGGCGGCGGGGACGGGTCGCCCGGAGGGTGACCGCGCCACCTGAACGTCGAGGTCCCCGAGCGGTTACCGGCAGGTGAAGGGCCGCGGTCGAGGACGCTCACGCACGACGCCCCACGCCGCTGGCGTGGGGCGTCGCGTTCCCTCTCCGGGAGGTGGGGGTCAGGCGGTCCGTCGCCGGCGTGCGAGCTCGACACCGCCGAGCGCCCCGGCGACGGCGAGCGCGACGAGGCTCGACGCGGGGACGGAGCCGCGGTGGTCGGTCGGTGCCGGCGCCGGGAGGATGCCGGTCGAGCCGGCGGCCAGGACGTCGACGGTCTGGTCGATGACGGTGGAGGCCTCCTGCGGGCGCAGACGCAGCACCTCGAGGCCCCGGCGGTAGTCCATCACGTAGACGATGTCGCCCTGCCCGTCGGACCCGATCCACTGCGGGGAGCCGCTGTAGCCCTCGGCCGGGACCATCCAGCCGATCTCGGACATCGTCCCGTCCGCGGCGACCTCGAGGAAGCGCGTCCCCCGGTCGTAGTAGGACACCGCGACCTTCCCGCCCCCGTCGAAGTCGGGGTGAAGCTCCATCCAGTGGGCGCAGTAGAGGAGGTGGCCCGGGGCGTTGCCGGTGAGGAAGATCCCGCGGCCACCGACGTCGAACGCGTCGCGCTTGACGAACTCGGCACCCTCGAAGACCTGCGGGTTGGTGCCGTCGTAGGCGTCGAGGGCGGCCACCACGGCCGAGGCGTCCCAGGTCTCGATGACGGACTCGTCGCCCTTGCAGTCGCTGCCGGCCGAGCTCGTGGCGGTGTTGCCGGGGGCGATCTCGGTGCCGGCGACGACGAACGGGTCGGCCCCGCCGTTGGCCCACTCGACCGAGTGGAACCCGAGGCCGGTGGACGAGAACCGGCGGCGGTCGCCCATCGACTGCAGGTAGACGGGTGCGGCCGGGTCGGTCGTGTCCATCAGGATGTTCTCGGCGCCGGAGGTCAGCACGAGCCCGGGCCGGATCTGGGTGAGGTCGTGGGTGTAGGGCGTGTTGCTCGTCGAGCCGTAGCCGACGGAGGTCCGCCACGTGGTCGGCAGCTCCACCGGGTTCGCGGGGTCGCGCAGGTCGACGATGTGGCCGGTGCGGCCGTAGACGAAGTCGCACGACGGCGCGTCGGCGCCGGCGGGGGTGGCCGCGGCTTCGGGGAGCGTCCGCGGGTCGGTGACGCAGTTCCAGGTGTGGTCGGTGACGCCGAGCGTGCCGATGACCGACAGGTCGCTCGGGTCGGACACGTCGACCACCTGCAGGGAGTTCGACGCGCCCGGCGACGGTGCGGCGTCGACGACCAGGATGCGACCGTCGGTGTCCGGGTCCTCCTGCGCGAGCGCCGCGCCGGTGCCGTTCTGGTACAGCGCGAGCGAGTCGAGCAGGGTCGGGTTGGCGGGGTCGCTCACGTCGTAGGCGTGGACCCCGCGGGGGTCGGTGATGAAGAAGGTCGAGCCGACCAGCCGGCCGCCGGCGGTCCCGGTGTGCTCGGGGAAGCGCCCGAGGTAGTCGACGTTGTCGGTGCGCGCGTGGGTGAGGTCGGTGGGCAGCGTCGGCGCCAGCTCGACCGTCGGGTGTGCCAGCGCGGGCACGGCGGTGGCGGCGAGCAGCCCGGCGGCGAGGGCGGTGGCGAGGGCGGTGGGGAGCAGACGACGCACGGAGGACCTCCGTCCAGGCGGGACACACGGGACCGGCGGACCGGTCCGGGGACCTCCGGGCGGTTCGACACCAGCCCGGGCGGCTCCTCCCGCGGCCGGCGTCGTGACCGCCTGTCGCCTAGCGTCCCCACCCGCGGACGGCGGAGGTGGCGGTGAGCGGGGCGGACGACGGGACGGTCATCGTGAGCCCGGTGGCGGGCACGGTCGCCCACCTGTCGGTCTCGCCCGGCGACCGCGTCACGGCCGGCGCCACCCTCCTCGGCATCGAGATCATGAAGATGGAGCAGGTGGTGGCGGCGACCACCGCCGGCGAGGTCGCCGAGGTGCTGGTCGCGGTCGGCGACCTCGTCGAGGTCGACACCCCGCTGGTCCGGCTCGTCGCTCACGCCGACCACGTCGACCACCCCGACGCCGGCGACCCTGCCACCGCGGAGGATGCCGCGGCTGGCCTCCGCGCCGACCTGGCGGAGCTGCGTCGCCGGCAGGCCAGCCTCGGCGACGACGCCCGCCCGGACGCGACCGCCCGCCGGCACGAGGCCGGCCACCGGACCGCCCGCGAGAACGTCGCGGCCGTCGTCGACCCCGGCAGCTTCGTCGAGTACGGCGGGCTCGCGATCGCCGCCCAGCGGATGCGCCGGTCGCTGGAGGAGCTCGTCGAGCGGACGCCGGCGGACGGGCTCGTGACCGGGATCGGCACCGTCAACGCCGACCGGTTCGGGCCCGAGGCGTCCCGCGTCGCCGTCCTCGTCTACGACTACACCGTGCTCGCCGGCACCCAGGGGATGACCAACCACGTCAAGCTCGACCGGATGATCGAGGTGGCCGCCGAGCTGTCGCTCCCGGTCGTGCTGTTCGCCGAAGGCGGTGGCGGTCGGCCCGGCGACACCGACGCGCTCGGGGCGTCGTGGCTCGACGTCACCTCGTTCCGGGCGTTCGCCCGGCTGTCGGGGCGGGTCCCGCTCGTCGCGGTCGTCAACGGCCGCTGCTTCGCCGGCAACGCCGCGCTGGCCGGCTGCGCCGACGTCGTGATCGCGACCGAGGGTGCGAGCCTCGGCATGGCCGGGCCGGCGATGATCGAGGGCGGCGGGCTCGGCGTGACCGACCCGGACGAGATCGGCCCCACGGCGATGCACGCCCGCACGGGCGCGGTCGACGTGGTCGTCGCCGACGAAGCGGAGGCCGCCACCGTGGCGCGTCGGTACCTCGGCTACCTCCAGGGACGGACCCGCGACTGGGAGGCACACGACCAGACGCCGCTTCGTGACGCCGTGCCCGAGAACCGCAAGCGCGTCTACGACGTCCGGGCCGTGCTCGAACGGCTCGCCGACGTCGACAGCGTCCTGGAGCTCCGGCGCGACACGGCGCCGGGGATGGTGACCGCGTTCGCGCGGCTCGAGGGACGCCCGGTCGGGGTCGTCGCCAACGACTGCGGCCACCTCGGCGGCGCCATCGACGCCGACGGCGCCGACTCGGCCGCGCGGTTCCTCGGGCTGTGCGACGCCCACGGGCTACCGGTGGTCGTGCTGTGCGACACGCCCGGCTTCATGGTCGGGCCGGACGCGGAGCGCGACGCCGGCGTGCGCCGCTTCGGCCGGCTGTTCCTCGCCGGCGCCAACCTGCGGGTCCCGCTCGTGACGGTGGTGCTGCGCAAGGCCTACGGGCTCGGGGCGCAGGCGATGATGGGCGGTCACCTGAAGGCCCCGCTCGTCACCCTCGGGTGGCCGACCGCCGAGCTGGGGCCGATGGGCCTGGAGGGTGCGGTGCGGCTGGGCTTCCGCAGGGAGCTCGACGCCATCGACGACCCGGACGAGCGTGCCGAGCGCGAGGCGCAGCTGATCGACCTCGCCTACGCCAACGCGGCCGGCCTCAACGTGGCGAGCTTCGCCGAGATCGACGACGTGATCGACCCGGCCGACACGCGGGCCCGGCTCGCCGCCGTCCTCGACGCCGCCGGCCACGCCCCGCCCACCGCCCCGCCACCCCCCTACGTCCCCGCCTGGTGACCCCGCCCCGGCGAACTTTGCGGGGTCGAACTTCAGGATGCTGAAGTTCGTAGGGGCGAAGTTCTCCGGCGGGAGGCGCGCGGGGTCGGGAGGGGTCAGCGGACGAGGAGGCGTTCGTCGCAGTTGGCGAGGAGGGCCGTGACGTCGGCGTTGGCGACGCCGACGCCGAGCGCGCCGGCGAGGTCGTCGAGGACGGCCGTGTCCAGCTGGCGGAGGAGGTCGGCGACCTGGGCCTGCACCGTGTCGCGGATGCCGGCGACGTCGAGGCCGGCGCCGAGCACCTCGACGTCCAGGGTCAGGCCGTCGGCGAGGTGCGGCCCGATGTCGGGCAGCGTGCCGCCGATGCGCTGGGTGTCCCCGAACGGCTCGGTGAAGGTGAGCACCTCGCTGGTGCCGGGGAGCGCGGTGGTCGCTCCGCCGGTCACGCGCACCACGCCGGGCACGTCGACCAGGGTGCCGGGCGACACCGACAGCGCCCCGCCGGTGATGCCGAGCGTGGCGGGATCGAGCTCGCCGAGCGACGCCGAGGCGGTCGAGGTCTCGCCGAGGATCGTGACCGTGCGGGGCGCGCTGCCGCCGGGGCAGCCGACGCCGACGAGGTGGCCGGCGCCGCGGCCGAGCTCGACGACGACCGGGAGGAACAGGTCGGCGGAGACGGGTCCGAGCGGCGTGGGGATGGCGACCCCACCGGGGACGACCAGGTCGAGGTACAGGCGTGCCTGGGCGGTCCGCGCGACGGTGGCGTAGCTGCCGTCCGGGAGCTGCCGGGCGGGGCCGATGGCGATGCGGGGCGTCTCGACGACCGCGACGGTGGCGTCGGCGGTGGCCGCGCCGGGCAACGTCACCGGGACCGTCGCCGTCACGGCGTTGGTGCCGGTGGCGACCTGGATGGCCCCGACCACCAGTCCGAGGACGTCGACCTCGGCCTCCAGCGCGGCGGTGTGGCTGGGGCCGATCGAGAACAGCTCGCCCAGGGCCACGGTCTGGCCGGCGACGCTGCGGCGGAGGTCGCCGAGCGGTGTCGTGGCGGCGAGGTCGGCCGCGTCGCCGCTGCGGGACAGCGCGGTGGCGGTGGCATCGAGCAGCTGAGCCAGGCCGACGGTGGCGGTCGCCGCCTCCTCCGGGCTGCCGAGCCCGAGGTCGGTCACGAGGTCGCCGAACCGGACGCCGGCGTCGGCGAGGCCGCGGTAGCCGACCGCGTCGATCGCGAGCGGCTGCCCGAGCATCCCGCCCAGGACGGCGTTCAGCGTGGCGGAGCGCTGCTCGTCGATGTCGGCGGCGGCGAGCACGGACCCGACCTGTAGGCCGCCGATGTGCTGCACCATCGCGATGGCCGTGCCCTGCACCTCCCGGGTGCCGGGGACGACCGACTGGCCGAGGGTCGTGTCCGCGACGACCTCGACCGCGTTGGCGGGGGTGACCCCGGGGGTGAAGGTCCGACGGTCGACGTCCCACCAGCCGACGGTCACCCCGAGGGTGGGTGTCGCGCCGTCGAGCTCGAGGAACCCGGCGTTGCGGCGCAGCGAGTCCTCCGCCAGCGCGGTCGCGTGCACGGTCGAGGACCGCAGCGGGTCGCGCCGGTCGCCGACCGCCCGGACCGCGTCGAGCGCGGCGAGGTCGGCCGTGGACTGCACCTCGCGGTCGGCCCAGGCGATGCGGCCGACGTCGACGGCGAGGGCGGCGGCGCCGAGCAGCGCGGTCATCGCGACGCCGGCGAGGAGCGAGACGCTGCCGTCCTCGTCGCGGACGAGACGCTCGCGGAGCAGGCGGCGGTGGGAGGTCGGGGCACGCATGGGAGGTCTCCTCAGCCGATCGTGGCGACCGCGGCCGTGCGGACGGAGTCGGGCAGCACGATCTCCAGCAGCGGGAACGGCGGGAGCACCGGACGCGTCCCGTACGGGTAGTCGATGTGCACCTCGACGCAGTCCACGGCGGTGTCGTGGGCGCAGGGAGCGACCGCGGCGGTCACGTCGCCGGGCTCGATCCAGCCGTCGAGCCAGCCGATGGCGCCCCGGGTCGCGGCCTCCGAGGTGGCGACGGCGTCGGCAGCGGGGGTGCCGACCGCAGCGCGTGCGCCCTCGGCGGCGGCGTGGGTGAGGCTGTGCTCGACCGCGAGCAGCACGCCGAAGGAGATGATCCCGTACAGGATGGCGAGGAGCACGACCGACACGAGCGCGAACTCGAGGATCGCGGTGCCCTCCTCGTCGGAGCGGGACCGGGTGGGGGTGGGGGTGTGGGTGGTCACGTCGCGTCCTCCATCGGGCTCGTCGGGTGGGGTGGCCAGCTGCCGGACCGACGCGGCCGCGGCACCGTGAGGCGCCGCGGCCGCGTCGACGGGACGGCCGGGTCTCACGGGGTGGTGGGGATGCCGCCGGCGACGCCGTTGAACATGCCGGCGATCGCGCCGCCGAGGGGGGTCAGGGCGGCCATCACCACGACGGCGATGAGCGCGACGAGGAGGCCGTACTCGACCATCGCGGCGCCCTCCTCGTCGGAGGCGCGGAACTGCTCGATGAGGGCGGTGACGAGGGTGATCATCTCGGTGTCTCCTTGGTGTCCCCGGGGAGGGGGTGGGGTGGGGGCCGCGGGGTGCGGGTGGGGTTCCCACTCCAGGTATCGACCGAGGTGACTAGCCCCGGATAGTGCGTTCGGACCATCCTCGTCCGGTCCGTCACTCCAGGACGGAGTTAGCCCCCCGTTCCTGGCGGCAGGCGCGAGGAACGGGGGGCTAACTCGGGGGTGAGGGGTGGTGAGGTGCGCCGGGTCAGCGGGCGGGGGCGGTCTCGCGCAGCTCGATCACGCCGCGGCGAAGGCCCTCGACCACCGCCTGCGTGCGGTCGTGGGCGCCGAGCTTGTCGTAGACCTTGGCGAGGTGGTTGCGGACGGTGTTGGGGCTGATGAACAGCTCCTTCGCGACCTCGGTCGGGGACAGGCCGTCGGCGAGGAGCTGGAGCACCTCCACCTCGCGGTTCGACAGCGCGTCCGCGTCGTCGAGCACGATCGTCGTGGGCTCGGTCGCCGGCGCCGGCGCCGCGATGCCGCGGGCCAGCACGGTCCGGCCGGACGCGACCCGGTCCACGCCGGCGACGACCTCGTCGAGCGAGGCGTCCTTCAGCAGGTAGCCGCGGGCGCCGGCGGACCGGGCGCGGCCCACGAGCTCGGGGTCGGCGTGCATGGTGAGGACGAGGACGCGCGTCGCCGGGAGCTGGCGAAGGAGCCGCCGGGTCGCCTCGATGCCGTCGAGCACCGGCATCGACACGTCCATCAGGACGACGTCGGGGCGGGTCTCCTGGGCGCGCAGCAGCGCGGCCGCGCCGTCGCCGGCCTCGCCGACGACCTCGTGGCCGGCGTCGGTGAGCGCCGCCCGGAGGCTGTCGCGGATCAGCGCGTGGTCGTCGACGACGAGGACTCGGGTCACGGGGCTACCTCCGGGGCAGGGGTGGTCAGGAGAAGACGCGCAGGAGCTGGATGGCGGCGGGTCCGAGTGTCACGACGAAGATCGCGGGGAGGATGAACAGCGTCATCGGGAACAGCATCTTCACGGGGAGCTTGGCGGCGGTCTCGCGGGCGGTCTGACGGCGCCGGATCCGCATCTCCTCGGCCTGCGCGCGCAGCACCCGGGACAGCGGGGTCCCGAGCGCGTCGGCCTGGACCAGGGTGGAGACGAAGCTCGACAGCTCGCGGACGTCGGTCCGTCCGCGCAGGTGGTCGAGCGCCTCCCGGCGCGACAGGCCGAGCTCCATCTCGCGCAGCGTGTGCTGGAGCTCGTCCGCGAGCGGCGAGTCGAAGTTGGCGGTGACGACCGCGATGGCACCCTCGAGGCCGACGCCGGCCTCGACCGAGATGGCGAGCAGGTCGAGCACGTCCGGGAGGTCGCGACGCACGGCCGCGGTGCGGGCCTCCTGCCGGCGCGCCAGCCACGCGTGCGGCGCCATCGCCCCGATGCCGAGGGTGAGCGCTGCGGTGGCGAGCCGCCGGGGTCCGTCGACGGTCGGGTTCGTGAGGAACAGGCCGGCCAGCACGACCCCGCCGACGAGCGCCAGCAGCTGGATCGCGAGGAACTCCTCGGCGCTGACCCGTCCCGCCAGGCCCGCGACGGCGAGCCGGTGACGGAGCGCCGCCAGCCGCGACGTCGGTGTCAGGGCGCCGATGCGGTCGGTGAGCCCGGTCGCGAGCGGCCGGAGCACCCGCACGGCCAGCGACTCGCCGAGCACCGGGTCCACCCGGGTGTCGGCGACGTCGAGGTCGGCGAGCCGGTCGGCGAGGTCGGGGGCGGCACGGTGCCGGAGACCGACCGCGACGGTGGCGGTGCCGGCGGCCGCGACCGCGAGCGAGGCGACGAGCACGGGATCCATCACATCTCCACCTTCACCATGCGCAGGACGACGGTCACGCCGATGGCGACCGACACGGCCGCCGCGGCGAGGAGGAACAGCCCGAGACCGTGGAACAGGTCGGCCATGTAGCCGGGGTTGGCGGCCTGGAGGCCGAGGAGCACGAACACCGGCAGCCCCGCGAGCACCGCGGCGGACATCCGCCCCTCGGCGGTCAGCACCGACACCTCGCGGCGGAACTCGTCCCGGGCGCGGAGCGTCTCGGCGAGGGTGAACAGCAGCTCGGCGAGCTTGCCGCCGACCCCCTGCTGGATGCGGATGGCCTGGACCGCCCAGTCGAGGTCCTCGACGCCGACCCGCGTGGCCATCCGCTCCATGGCATCGACCAGCGGGTCGCCCAGGCGCGTCTCGGCGAGCACGCGCTCGAACTCCTCCGACAGCGGGGCGTCGGACTCGTCGACGAGGTGCTCCACCGCGTGGAGGAGCGAGTGGCCGCCCTTGAGCGACGACGCCAGGAGCGACAGCGCCCCGGGCAGCTGCCCCTCGAGGGCACGCCGGCGACGTGCGATCCGCCGGCGCAGCCAGCTCCGCGCGATCAGCGGCACGCCGATGACGGCGACCGCCGCGAACAGCAGCTGACCGGTGGCGGCCCACGACCACAACGCCGCGAGCACCACGACGCCAGCCAGCGCGACGAGCGCCTCGCCGGCGCGCAGCGGGACCCGGGCGCGGAGGAGGTCGGCCTGCAGGTCGGGGGTCGGGCGGACGCGCTCGATGGCGGCGCCGACGGCGCGCAGGCCCGGGCGCAGCCCCGAGACCCGCGCGATCTCGTCCGGTGTGGTGTCCTCCTCGAAGTAGGGCAGCTCGATGAGCTCGAGGAGCCGCGCATCGCGGTCCTGCGAGCGCAGGAGCGCGCCGACGACGAGGCACGCGAGCCCGATCCCGACGGTGAGGACGGCGACGAGGGTCATCAGCCGGCCTTCCTCGTGCGGGCGCCGGCGCGGGCGCGGGACGCCTCGGGCTGCAGGACCGAGGCCGGGAGCTCGACGCCCCGTTCGCGGAGCCGGTCGAGCAGCTTGGGCCGCAGGCCGGTCGGGACGATCCGGCCCAGGTCGCGGCCGTCGCTCGAGACCGCGTGCTCGTAGCGGAACAGCTCCTGCAGCAGGATCGTCGTGTCCTCGAGGCCCTGAACCTCGGTGACCGACACGACCGCGCGGGTGCCGCCGGGGGTCCGGTCGAGCTGCACGATGAGGTCGATGGCCGCCACGATCTGCTCACGGATGGCCCGGACCGGGAGGTCGAACCCGGCCATGAGGACCAGGGTCTCGAGCCGCGACAGGGCGTCGCGGCACGAGTTGGCGTGGACGGTCGTGAGCGAACCCTCGTGCCCGGTGTTCATCGCCTGGAGCATGTCGAGCGCCTCGGCGCCCCGGACCTCGCCGACCACGATGCGGTCGGGGCGCATCCGCAGGGCGTTGCGGACCAGGTCGCGGATGGTGACCTCGCCGGCGCCCTCGGTGTTGGCCGGGCGGGCCTCGACGGTCACGACGTGCGGCTGCTGCAGGCGCAGCTCCGCCGCGTCCTCGATCGTGATGATGCGCTCGCCGTCGGGGATGAACGCGGAGAGGACGTTCAGCAGCGTCGTCTTGCCGGTCGAGGTGCCGCCCGAGACGAGCACGTTGCTCTTGCCGCGGACGGCGGCCTCGAGGAAGAGCGCGAGGTCGGCCGACACGGTCCCGAACGTGATGAGGTCCTGGACCCCGAACGGGTCCTCCGGGAACTTGCGGATCGTCAGCGCCGGGCCGCGGACGGCGAGCGGCGGGACGATGGCGTTGACACGCGAGCCGTCCGGGAGCCGGGCGTCGACCATCGGGCTCGACTCGTCGACCCGGCGGCCGACCTGGCTCACGATCCGCTCGATGACGCGGCGGTAGGCGTCCTCGTCGGCGAAGCGGACGTCGCTCTTCTGGACCTGCCCGCCCCGCTCGACGTAGACCGTGTCGTGCGCGTTGCACATGATCTCGGTCACCTCGGGATCGCGCAGCAGCGCGTCGAGCGGGCCGTAGCCGAGGATGTCGGACAGCAGCCCGTCGACGAACCGGCGGCGCTCGAGCGGCGAGACCTCCACGTCCTCGCGCTCGACGATCCGGTCGACGGCGGCGCGGACCTGGGCCTCGAGCTCACCCGTGGCGAGGTCGTCGCCGCTGAGGGTCGGCGCGAGCTCGGCCAGGACCAGCTCGTGGACGCGCCGGCGGGTGTCGCGCGCGGTGTCGGTGCCCGTGCCCCGCTTCGCTGCGGCGGGCTTGCGCCGTGACGGCGTGCGGGTGGAGCGCCCCGCGCCGACGCTCGCCGGCGTCCGGGCGGGGGCGCCTGCGCCTGCGCCGGTGGCACCGGGCGGGGTCGACTGGGCGAGACGGTCGGAGAGCTTCACGCCACCGCTCCTCCTGCGGCATCGGCCGCGGTCGTGATCGGGGTGTCGGGCCGGCGCGAGCGCCGGAGGATGCGACCCAACAGCGAGCCGGGGGACCGCTCGGCGAGCGCCGCGTGGAAGGCGGCGCGGGCGGACTCGTCGAGCAGGTCCACCAGGCCCTCGCACAGCAGCCGGGACACGTCGGCCTCGGGGTCGGAGTCGATGACCGGCGTCCCGCGGTTCACCGAGCGGGGGACCTCGGTGGCGAACGGCAGCACCGAGTGGAACCCGCCGTGGAACACCCGCTGGACCTCGTCGACCTCGACGCCGAGTCCCTTCTGGGCCTTGTTCAGCACCAGCGAGACGGTCTCGTCGGGGATCTCGAGACGCTCGAGCGTCTGGAGGAACAGCCGCAGGTTGCGCACCGACGGCAGGTCCAGCGAGGCCAGCAGGAACAGCTTCTCCGACAGGTCCATCGCGGCCAGGACCGGCTCGCCGAGCCCGGTCGGGGTGTCGATGACGACGTAGTCGTAGCGCTCGCGGAGCGCCTCGATCACGCGGGTGATCTCGGCCGGGGTGACCCGGTCGGCCTCGCCGGGCTGGCGCGGGGCGGCCAGCACGTCGACGCCCGTGTCGTGGCGGGTCACGAGCTCGCCGATGTGGTCGCGGAGCTCGGTGTCGTCGTCGGTCAGGGCGTCGCTGATCGTGTGCTTGACCCGCAGCTGGAGAGCGGTCGTGACCTCGCCGAACTGCAGGTCGAGGTCGACGAGCGCGACCCGGCCGCCGCTCCACCGGCTGAGGAAGCTGGCGGTGTTGGTGGCGTAGAAGGTCTTGCCGCAGCCGCCGGTGGCGGAGCAGACGGTCAGCACCCGGCCCGGCTGGCGGGCCGGCACCGGCGCCGGCGCCGCGGCGGGGACGACCCGGACCACCTCGCGGACGATCTCGGTGGACCGGCGGGCGAGCGCCAGGTCGAGGCTCCGCCGCACCGCGACGTCGACCTCGTCGGGCGCGGCCGGGTCGACGATGGCGTCGGCGCCGATCCAGATGAGGTCGCGGACGTGGACGTGGGGACGTTCGAAGGCGAGCACGATCGCGCTGGCGGGGAGCGCCTCGTGGAAACCGGCCAGGGTGGCGAGTGCGGCCTGACCGCGGCACGGGGGCCCCGCCACGAGGACGTCCGGCTCGACCTCGGCCGCCGACTCGATGTCGGGCACCGCGGTCACCTCGACGGCCGGGTCCCGGTCGGACACCGCGGCCGCGACCGTGGCCGTGAGCCCGGCGGTCGGGGCGGCGTCGATGACGACGATGCGGGCGGTCATCGGGTCACCGCCGCGTGCTCGAGGCCGGCCTCGGCCGGGGCGGTCCCCTCCGGCGGGGTGAGGGTGAGCCACACCCGCTCGGCGGTCTGGAGCAGGATCGCCCGCAGCGTCTGGTCCGGGGTCAGCGCCAGGACGACGGTCGGGGTGCCGCCGCCGGCCTCGACGTCGGGACCCGAGATGGCGAGGACCTCGACGCCGGCGAGGACCGCCTCGACGTACGGCTGCGGCGCGGTGACCGCCTCGTCCGCGGAGGTCGTGGCGGGGTCGCCGGCCTTGAACACGCCGTAGACGTTCACGTGGTCGCCCGAGGTGGGCAGACCCGCGACGCCGGCGTCGTAGGGCAGCTGGAGCGCGACCGCCTCGTGACCGTCGGGGACGGTGACCGACGCGGGGATGCGCGGGGCGGGGTCGGCCGGCGCGGCCGCCGCGGGCGCCGGCGCTGGCGCGGCGGCGGCCGACGTGGCGGACGGGGTGGCGGCGGCTGCGCCGCCGGCGCCGCGCACGGCCAGGGCAGCCATGCCCACGCCGACGACGAGCGCGGCAGCGCCGACGGCGATGAGTCGGGTGGATCGACGGGCGGTCATCGGGGTCGCCTCCGGGTGGGTCGAGGGGTGCTCTCGTCCAGAGGTGTCGACCGTGGGCTAGTCCCTCCGCATAGTGCAGATGACCCACGTCCACGCTGGGAACTTGTGACTAGACCCCGCCGGACCCGTCCGAACGGCCGTGACCGGGGTGGTCCGGTGGGTGACGCGTCGGTCATCGTTGGGTCTCCATGGCCCCACCCCCCGGCCTGCAACGGGCCCTCGCGCGCCTCCGGGCGTCCACCACCGCGCTGACCTCGTGGTCGCGGCGGCAGCGCTCGCGTGCCGCCGCACGGCTGCGACGCTGGGCCGAGGGGTCCCCGACGGCCCGCCGCGTCCGGGCCTGGGCGGCCGAGAGCGCGGCGGTGGCCCGCGTCCGGCGCCACCCGGTCCGGGCGGCGCTCCTGGGGACCGTCCTCGTCCTCGTCCTCGTCGCCGCCGCGGTCCCGCTCCTGGGTGGGTCCGACGAGGTGCTGGCGTGGGCCGGCGAGCACGTCTTCGACGTCGAGGACCTGCCGGACATCGATCGGCCACCGGAGCGCTCGGTGGTGCTCGACGCCGCCGGTCAGCAGGTCGCGGTCCTCTCCGGTCCCGAGAACCGCGATGTCGTCCCGCTGTCGGAGATCCCGGACGAGCTCGAGGACGCGGTGATCGCGACCGAGGACGCCCGGTTCTACGAGCACGAGGGCATCCAGCCGTCCGCGATCGTCCGGGCGGCGCTCCGCAACCTCACCGCCGGCGACGTCGAGCAGGGCGCCTCCACGATCACCCAGCAGTACGTCAAGAACGCGTTGCTGACCAACGAGCAGAGCTTCGAGCGCAAGATCACCGAGGCCACCTGGGCGGTCCGGCTCGAGCAGCATCTCGACAAGGACGAGATCCTCGCGCGCTACCTGAACATCGCCTACTTCGGCAACGGCACCTACGGCGTCGCCGCAGCGAGCGAGTACTACTTCGGCCGACCCGTCGGCGAGCTCGACCTCCCGCGGGCGGCGCTCCTCGCCGGCCTCGTCCAGCGCCCCGAGGCGGTGAACCCGGTCGCCGACCCCGAGGCCGCGGCACGTCGGCGGGACGTGGTCCTGGCGAGCATGGTCCGCACCGGTGCGATCACGACCGAGGAGGCCGAGGCCGCCCGCGTCCCACTCGACGACATCGTGCGGATCACCGAGCCCCCGGACGCGCCCCACGAGTTCTTCCTCGAGTACGTGAAGAAGGAGCTCCTCGCCGCCGAGGAGCTCGGCGACACCCGCGAGGCGCGCGCCGACGCCGTCTTCGGCGGCGGGCTCACGATCCGGACCGCTCTCGACGTGCGGCGGCAGAACGCCGCCGAGTCGGTGCTGCGTGAGGCCCTCCCCGACCCCGCCGCCGACCCGCTCGGGGCGCTCGTGAGCGTCCACCCGGGCAGCGGCTACATCCGTGTGATGGCGGTCGGACCCAAGACGTTCGGCGAGTGCACCGAGGACCCGTGCACCGCCACCAAGGTGAACCCGCTGGCCGCCGGCCTCGGCGGATCCGGGCCGGCAGCCCGGCTCGGCGTTCAAGCCGGTCGTGCTCGCCGCCGCGCTGTCGCAGGACGACGTGGACACGAGCTGGCACACCTCGGTGACCTCCGGCCAGAGCATCGAGGGGTGCGGCGACTACGCGCCCCGAGAACTACGACCGGTCCGGCGGCATCGACGACCTCGTCGAGGCCATCACCGAGTCCAACAACGTCTTCCACGTCAAGCTCGCCGAGGCGGTCGGGCAGGACCGCGTGGTGGAGATGGCCCACCGGCTCGGCATCGGCACCGATCTGCCCGAGAACTGCTCGCTCGCGCTCGGCGCGGTGGACGTGTTCCCGCTCGACCTCGCCGAGGCGTACGCGACGTTCGCCAACCACGGGATCCACTGCAGGCGGTCGCGGTCGTCGAGGTCACCGACCGCGACGGCGAGCCGCTGCTGCGGCGCGACCCCGCCTGCGAGCAGCGTCATCGACGAGCACGTCGCCGACACGATCCGCGACGCTGCTCCGGCGGGTCGCCGCCAGGGGACCGCGACCCGCGCCGACATCCGCGCGGACGTCGCGGCCAAGACGGGGACGACCAACGACTACCGCGACGCGTGGCTGGTCGGCTTCACCGAGCAGCTCGCGACGGCGGCGTGGGTCGGCTTCGAACGACCGCGCGCGATGCGCGGGATCCTCGGCTACCGCTCCATCTCCGGTGGCACCCTGCCGGCACAGCTCTGGGCCGACTACATGACAGGTCGGCGCTCGACGGGTCCGAGCCCGTGCGTGGCCGTCGGCACGGCTCGCCGCGCTACGGCCTCCCGGCGTGTCCGCCGCCGCCGGCACCCGAGCGGACCCGCAAGGACCGGAAGCGGGCGCAGGAGGAGCGCAGGAAGGCCGGCAAGGGTGGCGCAAGGAGGCCGAGAAGGCGCAAGAAGGACGGCAAGCCCGTCCCTCCGGCGCCGACCACCGAGCCCGAGCCGACCGGCCCCGCGATCGACGACCCCGCCTACGACGGCTTCGACCCGGTCCGGTTCCGGTTGCGCACCGGCCGGGACGGTGACGACTTCCTCGACGGCGTCCAGCCGGAGTCGTGCGTGCCCCAGGGCCCACCTGAGGCGTACTGACCGCTCGATCGGCCGCATCTGACGTCGACGTGCAGCCCCGGCGCCCGGCGGACGCCGGCTCGGCGGGGCGGGGGCCGCCGTGCGTACCGCGTCGGCCAGGGTGTCGACGGGGGTCGCGACGCCGCCTCCGTCGGGCGTGCGGGCGAAGATCTGCGCGACGACCCGGTCGTCGCCGTCGACGACGGGCGAGCCCGACGCGCCCGGGTCGGTCTGCAGGTCCAGCAGGACCTGGCTGCCGCGATCTGCGACCGTGCCGGCGGTCGTGAACGGGAGCGCGGCGGGGAAGCCGACCAGCCGCACCTCGTCGCCGCGGCGGGACGCTTGCCGAGCTCGAGCGGGCGGCGGAGGCGGTCGGGTTCGGCGACCTCGATGACCGCCACGTCGGCGCCGGCAGCCGAGCCGGGTCCCGACGCGGCGGTGACCGGCCCGCCGGCGAGGTGTCGCAACGACACCTGCGTGCCCCGCCGACGACGTGCCGGTTCGTGACGACGTCGGGGTCCCGTCGATGTCGGCGACGAAGGCGCTGCCGGTGCGACACGTGACCGCGCAGCCGACGGACCGGACGAGCAGCACCGCGTCGACGACGGCAGGGTCGACCTCCGCCTCGACCCGGTCGCCCGACAGCCGGAAGGCCAGCTCGTCGATCGCCCATCCGCCCGAGCGGGACGATCAGCGCGACCGCGAGGAGCGCGGCGAGCCAGCCCCGGAACCGGCGCGAGAACCGCGCCATCGAGGTCTCGTAGCCGGCGAGGTCGTCGTGAGACAGGGGCGGGAGGGTCGGTCGCGGGATCCGGCACGCCGTCGGCGGGGGCGGTCGCGTCCGATGGCCGTGTGGGCCCGGCGGTGGCGGCCTCCGGTCGGTCGTCGTCCTCGAGAGGCATCGGACGCCTCTCAGGTGTGCGCGCCGGCAACGGTGCGTTCGGGTGCGTAGACGGCGAGCCAACGCCGGCGGTCGCGTTCGCACGCGTTCCCGACGTGCGCCGGCCGCCGGCTCACCAGCGCCGGGGCCGCTCGCGTCGTCCGTGGCTGGGCGCGCCGGTCAGCGCGCGCGCGACGGCGCACCGCCCCCGCGACGCCCATGCCGGCGAGCCCGAGGAGGGCCAGCCCGCCACCGGTCGCCGGCAGGCCGTCGTCGGCCGCGCCGAGGGCCGGGGTGTCGCCCGCCGGCGCCGCCCGCTCGACGACCTCCTGGACGGTGTGGTTCGGGTCGGCCTCGATCTCGGCCATCGTGAACGGGAACCGGACCCAGCCCTCCTGGCTGAACAGCTCGGTCTGGTCGCTCGAATCGGCCTGGGTCGGGTCGGTCGAGACAGCAGTAGGTGAGGATGGTCCGCGCGTCGACACCGTCGTCGGTGAACGCGACCGCCTGGATGTGCGACGAGCCGTAGCTCACCGGGTAGAGGTGGTCGGTGTTGGCTGCCGCGGCGCCCGTGGTCACCACGTTGGCGTTGCCCGTGAAGCCCTCGCCGCCGCCGACCGGGATGGCCGGCGCGCCGTCGTCGCCGGCGACCTGGAGGTCGCCGAGCGGCGCGTCGAACGGCACGCCCTCGTCGGCGAGGTACGCGAGCGCGTCCGTCATCGCGGCGACGACCTCGCTGTCGGACTCGTCGAGGTCGCGCGGGGTCTCGACCGGACGGTCGGCGTCGAACGCCTCCTGCCACGAGGCGGGGCTGCGCCGCCAGAACTCGCGGAACACGTGGGCACCCACCGAGTCGATGTCGGTGCGGCCGTCCCACGCGGCGAGCACGTCGCACGCCTCGCCGCCGCCGGCGGCCACGCAGACGTCCTGGAGGTCGTCGTCCTCGCGCGCCAGCTCCGCGCCGAACACCCGGTTCTCGTGCTCCATCGCGCGCAGCTGCTCGTGGGAGATGCTGCCGCCGGGACCCATCCCGTCGGTCCCGGCGAGGCGGTCGAGCAGGTAGGTGTAGACCATCCGGGTCCGCAGCGTCCGCTCGCAGCGCTCGCAGCCGATGATCCGGGCGAAGCCCTCCAGCGGCTCGTCGGGGTTCGGGAGCCAGTAGCTGTCGTTGGCGTTGACGACCCAGTCGCGCCGGAACGTCTCGGGGAGGTTGCCGGGGCCGAAGATGCCGGGGCGTGCGGCGTCCTCGTCGGTGAGCCAGGCGCAGTCGGACTTCGCGCGGGTGCCGTCGAGCGCCGGCAGGCCGGCGAGCTGGAACAGCGCCTGCCCGACCGGCGTGGCGCAGCGCTGTACGAGCGCGTCGGGGACGTTCGGGCACGACCGAGTGGTCGGCGTAGAGGACGTCGCCGTCGCGGTCGGCGGCGATCGTGTTGACCCACGGGATGCCGGCGGTGCGGTCGTTGGCGTCGAGCACCTCGCGGACGGAGGTCGCCTTCGACATCTCGAGGAACACGTCGAGGGTCTGCAGGTGCTCGGCGTTGGCCTCGCGGATGCGCGAAGAAGCTCGCCGGCGTCCAGCCCATCAGCAGGTCGGGGGCGTCGAGGACGTAGCCCTCGTCGGTGCGGTACAGGTCCTCGACCACCGTGGACAACGTCCCGTCCTCGCCGCGGACGGTGACCTCGACCTCCTGCCGCTGGAGCTCGGTGGGACCGGACTCGGTCAGGTAGGTGGTGGGCGCGCCGGGGAGGGTGCGGTACTCGTACGGGGTGAAGCGGTAGGCGGTCGAGACCGTGTGGGTCCAGGCCACGTCGTGGTTCCAGCCGATGTTCACGACCGGGGCGCCGTGGAGCATCGCGCCGGCGACGTCGAGGTAGCCCGGGACCACCAGGTGCGCCTGGGTGAACCGGTACCGGCCGCGCCAGGGGAAGTGCGGGTTGCCCAGCACCATGCCGCGCCCGGTCGTGGTGATGTCACCGCCGACGGCGGTCCCGTTGGACCCGAACGACGCGTCGGGGTCCTTGCCGAGCCCGGCCCGCAGCTCCTCCGACGAGGGCAGCTCGGCCGGCACCGGCGCGAAGCCGTCAGCGGTCGGAGCCATCGACAGCGGGAGGCCCGGGTCGTCCGGCGTCGGAGGTGCGGCGTCGACGATCTGCGGCACGAACACGCCGGCGGAGGCGAGCAGGTTCGCGGCGTACACCCCGTACCAGAGGTCGAGCTCGTCGGCCGGCCGCACCCAGGCCGCCCCGCGGCAGGCGGGGTCGGTGATGCCGTCGGCGCCGCCCATGTCCGCCAGCGCCTGGTTGATCCCGGCGACGTAGCCGCGGACGAGCGCGCGGGTCTCCGTCCGACGGACCGGCCACGGGGTCGTCGAGGAGCGCCTCGACGACCTCGCGGTCACGCAGGCTGGTGAAGAACGCGTCGGCCTGGAGGTTGGTGGCGTCGAGGGTCACCTGGTCGGTGTAGCGCGCGTCGGGGCCGAGGTAGCGCGACCGCTCGCCGCGGCCGGTCATGAGCGTGTCCGCCAGCACGCACGGGGTGTCCTGGGCGGTGGTGTAGCCGTGCCCGAACCCGAGCGACTCGAGGTCGTCGGCGACGATGTGGGGGATGTCGTAGCTCGTCCGGTGGATGGTCGGCGCGCCGGATCCCGTCGGCCGGCGCGAGCGGTGCCGTGGCCGCCCCGGCGGGGAGCGTCACGGCGGGCACGACGAGGGCGGCGAGCGTGGCGGCGGTGGCCACGGTTCGGAGCATGGGCGCGATCGGCAGAGGTCCCGGGGTCGGTGTCCCGGCTGGACTTCTCCGGGGACCGACCCGGGACCTCCCCGGGGCGTTCGAGCCGTTCAGGGGGTGGAGCGAGGTCTCCGGCCCGTCCTGCAGCTCGACCGTCACGGACGACACGAGGTAGGTGCCGTCGCCCTGGTCGTCGAGCTCGACGGTCCGGCGGCCGATGACGTAGTCCTCGGTCAACATCATCTGCTCGCTGCCGCGGCGGCCGACGCGGACGTCCGCCGGGAGGTGGTCCTCCTGGCACGCCGAAGAGCTGCTGCGCGCGGGCGCGCTGGTCGTCGTCGGTCATCGCGGCATCTCCCTGGTCCGGGTCGGTCCCGGCGTCGCCGCCGTCGGTGACGACGGTGTCGACGCAGTCGGTCACGCCCTGGGCGCACATCGCCATCCCGGGTGCCGCGCTCCCCACCGGCTCGTCGGCGTCGCCGCCGCACCCGGCGAGGAGCAGCGCCGCCAGCGTGGCGGCGAACACGATCCTGCGCATCTGTCTCTCCTTGGGGCGGCGACCTCGTGTCGCCGTTCGTCGGGTGGGACGCCGGTCCGTCGCCGGCGGTTGCGTCCTAGGCTCTGCTCACCGAGACCGACCACCGGACCCACCAGGGGAGCACACGTTGAGCGACGAGGTGGACGCCGCGACGCGGAGCGACGGGCTGCAGGGCAGCGTCCTCTGGGAGCCACCGGAGGACGCCCGCGAGGCCACCCGGATGGGCGCCTTCCTGGACGAGCTCGAGCGGCGTACCGGGCTCGAGCTCGCCGACTACGCCGCCGCCTGGGACTGGTCGGTCACCCACATCGACGGGTTCTGGGAGGCGATCGTCGACGTGTTCGATGTGCGCTTCCACGACGCACCGACCGCCGTGCTCGGACGCCGCGAGATGCCCGGCACCGAGTGGTTCCCCGGCGCCACCCTCAACTACGCCGAGCACCTCCTGCGCGAGACCGGCCCGCGCCCCGCGGTCATCGCCCGGTCCCAGACACGCGGGCCGGTCGAGCTGTCCTTCGACGAGCTGCGGGACGCAGGTCGCCGCGCGCCGCGGCCGGCCTGCGCTGCGCTCGGCGTCGGCGCGGGCGACCGCGTCGCCGCCTACGCGCCCAACATCCCCGAGACGCTCGTCGCGTTCCTCGCCACCGCGTCGCCTCGGGGCGGTCTGGTCCAGCTGCGCGCCGGAGTTCGGCACGCGGTCGGTGGTCGAGCGCATCGCGCAGATCGAGCCGACGGTGCTCGTCACCGTCGACGGCTACCGCTACGGCGACAAGGAGGTCGACCGCCGCGACGAGGTCGCCGACATCCGCGAGCAGCTCCCGACGCTGCGTGCCACCGTCGCGATCGCCTACCTCCACCCGGACGGGGCCTCGATCCCCGACGCGGTCGCCTGGGACGACGCTGCTCGACGAGCCGGACGCCGAGCTCGCGTTCGACGCCGGTGCCGTTCGAGCACCCGCTCTACGTCCTCTACTCCTCGGGCACGACCGGCCTGCCGAAGCCGATCGTCCACGGGCACGGCGGCATCCTGCTCGAGCACCTGAAGGCGCTGGGGCTGCACCAGGACCTCGGCGCGGACGACCGCTTCTTCTGGTTCACCACGACCGGCTGGATGATGTGGAACTACCTCGTCTCCGGCCTCGCTGTCGGCAGCGCGATCGTGCTGTTCGACGGCGACCCCGGCCACCCCGACCTCGACACGCTGTGGGCGCTGGCGGCCGAGACCGGCATCACCGTGCTTCGGCGTGTCCGCCCCGTTCCTCATGAACTGCCGCAAGCAGGGCCTCGACCCCGGGGCGGGACCACGACCTCTCCGACCTCCGGGGCGTCGGCTCCACCGGTGCGCCGCTGCCGCCGAGGGCTTCGCGTGGGTCTACGACGAGGTCGGCGACGACCTGCTGCTCGCGTCGGTCTCGCGGCGGGACCGACGTCTGCACCGCCTTCGTCGCTCGGCTGCCCGCTCGTGCCGGTGCGCGCCGGCGAGCTGCAGGTCCGCGGACTCGGCGCGAAGGTCGAGGCCTTCGACGAGCACGGGCGGCCGGTGCTCGGCGAGCGCGGCGAGCTCGTCATCACCGAGCCGATGCCGTCGATGCCGGTGGGGTTCTGGGGCGACGACGACGGCTCCGCTACCGCGACGCCTACTTCGACACCTACCCCGGCGTGTGGCGCCACGGCGACTGGATCAGCATCACCGAGCACGGCTCCGCGGTCATCACGGGCCGCTCCGACGCCACCCTGAACCGCGGCGGCGTGCGGATGGGGACGAGCGAGTTCTACGCGGTCGTCGAGGACCTCGACGCGGTCCGGGACAGCCTCGTCATCCACCTCGACGACGGCTCCGAGGCGGGGCGGCTGGTGCTGTTCGTCGCGCTCGCCGACGGCTCGACCGAGCTCCCCGACGACCTCGCCGGCACCGATCGCCGGCGTGCTGCGGTCCAACCTGTCGCCGCGGCACGTCCCCGACGAGCTGCACGCGGTCCCGGCGGTGCCGCGCACGCTGTCCGGCAAGAAGCTCGAGGTGCCGGTCAAGCGACTGCTCGAGGGCGCGTCGCCGGGCGAGGCCGCGAGCCGCGACGCGCTGGCCGACCCGCGATCCCTCGACTGGTTCATCCGCTTCGCCGACGCGCACCGACGCCGAGACGCACAGGAGACCCCGTGACCACCACCGACGACCGTCTCACCGCCCAGACCGTCGAGCTGCTCCAGACGATGATCCGCAACCGCTGCGTCAACGACGGCACGGTCGAGTCGGGACACGAGTGGCGCAGCGCCGAGACCCTGGAGGCGTACCTGTCGGAGGGCACCGGTCTGCAGTTCCAGTCCTACGAGCCCGCGCCCCGGCCGACGCTCGATCCTGACCCGACTCGAGGGCACCGACCCGGACGCCCCGTCGGTGCTCCTGATGGGTCACACCGACGTGGTGCCGGCGATCGAGAAGCGAGTGGCGCGAGGACCCGTTCGGCGGCGACCTCATCGACGGGGAGGTGTGGGGCCGCGGCGCCATCGACATGCTGAACCTCACCGCCTCGATGGCGGTGGCGTTCAAGGCGCTGGCGCAGCGTCAGGACCGCCTCCGGGGGACCGTGGTGTTCCTCGGCGTCGCCGACGAGGAGGCCGGGGGCACCTGGGGCGCGGAGTACATCACCCGCGAGCACTGGGACGAGGTCGCCTGCGACTACGTCCTCACCGAGTCGGGTGGTATCCGCACCCAGACGCCCGCCGGCCCGAAGCTCGTCGTCATGGCCGCCGAGAAGGGCGTGGGGTGGCGGACCATCCGCGTCCACGGCACGCCCGCCCACGGGTCGATGCCGTTCCAGGCCGACAACGCCGTCCTCAAGGCGGCCGAGGTCATCCGTCGGCTCGCGGCGTACCGCCCGCAGGCGCAGATGAGCACGTACTGGACCCACTACGTGCGCTCGATGGCGCTGCCGGCGGAGCAGGAGGCGGCGCTGCTCGACCCCGCCCGCATCTACGACGCGCTGGGGGAGTTCCCCCGCGAGACCGCCAAGATGTGCCACGCCCTCACCCACATGACGATCTCGCCCAACGTCGTCCACGGTGGGCAGAAGACCAACACCATCCCGGACCTCGTCGAGGTCAACGTCGACATCCGCACCCTCCCGGGCCAGACCGAGGAGGACGTGCAGGCGGTGGTCCGCGACGCGCTCGGGGACCTCGCCGACCAGGTCGAGGTCGTGCCGGAGCACGCCAACCGCCGCGGGACCGCGTCGGGCCCGGACAACCCGATGTGGGAGGCGCTCGTCGACCTGGCGCAGGCCGCCCACCCGGACGCCGAGGTGCTGCCGTTCATGATGACCGGCGGCACCGACGCGGCGTTCTTCCGCGAGCGGGGCGTGCCCTCCTACGGCGCCGGGCTGTTCTCGGCGCGCTCGCCGTGGGAGGCGTTCGCCGACCGCTTCCACGGCAACGACGAGCGCCTCGACCTCGACTCGCTGGCGCTCACCACCGGCTACTGGCTCGACCTCGCCGACCGTCTACTGCGGTGATCGTCGCCGCCGACCCACCCTCCGGGCGAGGAGTCCCGACATGTCCTCCACCTTCGACCGTCGGCGTGCGACGCCGCGGCTGACCGCGGCTCCACGGGTGCCCGGCGTCCACGACGTCGTCATCGTCGGGAGCGGCTTCGCGGGGATCGGGGCGGCGATCGTGCTCGCCGAGGCCGGCGTCCGGGACGTCGTCGTGCTCGAACGGTCCGGCTCGCTCGGGGGTACCTGGCGGGACAACCACTACCCGGGCGCGGCCTGCGACATCCCGGCGCACCTGTACTCCTTCTCGTTCGCCCCGAAGGCCGACTGGACCAGCCACTACCCGCGTCAGGCCGAGATCCAGGCCTACCTCGAGGACCTCGCCGCCGACCACGACGTGACCGGCCGGATCCGGTTCCAGACCACCGTCACCTCGGTGGTCTGGGACGAGCCCAACCGGACGTGGACCGTCACCTCCGACGACGGCCGGCGCCGGCGTGCCCGTGCGGTGATCCTCGCCAACGGCGCCCTGTCGAACCCGCGGTTCCCTGACCTGCCGGGCCGCGACACCTTCGCCGGCCCGCAGTTCCACTCGGCGACCTGGGACCACGACGTCGACCTCGCCGGCGCGAGGGTCGGCGTCGTCGGGACGGGCGCCTCCGCCGTCCAGTTCCTGCCGCACGTCGTCGACCGCGCCTCGGCCGTCACGGTCTTCCAGCGCACCCCACCGTGGATCCTGCCGCACGCCGACCGCACCTACTCCCGGCTCGAGCGCTGGGCCCTCCGCCACGTCCCGGGGCTGCGGTCGCTGTTCCGCGCGGCCATCTACTGGCAGAAGGAACTCCGCTTCGTCGGCTTCCGGCGCGGGTCGCTCGGCATGCGCCTGATGCGGCGCGTGGCGCGGTGGCACCTGCACCGCCACATCCACGACGCGGCCAAGCGTCGGGCCCTGACCCCTGACTACGACATGGGCTGCAAGCGCATCCTGCTCCACAACGATGTCTACCCGGCGCTCGCCCGCGACCACGTCACGATCGAGACCGAGCCGGTCGCCGAGGTGAGCCCGCGCGGCGTCCGGCTCGACGACGACCGGGACGCCGAGCTCGACGTGCTCATCTGGGCGACCGGCTTCGCGGTCGACGACCCGCTCCACGGCATGGACGTCGTGGGACGGGAGGGCCGCCGGCTCGCCGACGCGTGGACCCCACACCCGTACGCCTACCTCGGCACGACCGTGCCCGGCTTCCCGAACCTGTTCCTCATGACCGGTCCCAACACCGGCCTCGGGCACAACTCGATGGTCCACATCATGGAGTCGCAGCTCCCGTTCGTGGTCGACGCCGTCTCGGCGTTGGTCCACGGCGACGTCGTCTCCATCGACACCCGCCCGGAGGTGTCCGAGGCGTTCCAGGACGAGCTCGCCGAGCGGCACCGCGACCTCGTGTGGGCGTCGGGTTGCCGGTCCTGGTACGTGGACGAGGACGGGCACAACGCCACGCTCTGGCCGGGTGGCACGGTCGCGTTCCGCCGCCGGCTCCGGGGGCTCGGCCTCGACGACTTCGAGGTGGAACGGCGGGGTGACGCCCCCTCGCGCAGCGACCGCGAGCCCATCACGGCCTGACCCGCCGGACGGTCGGACACCCTCCGATGTGCGTGCCGCGCCGACGGGTGTCTAGCGTCGGCAAGGACCGACCACGACCACACCACCACCCACACGAACGGGAGCGACCATGACGACGAGCACCTCGAAGGCCCACTGGGAGGGCGACCTCAAGTCCGGCAAGGGCGAGATGACGATCGGCGCCGACCGCTGGACCGGTCCGTACACCTACGTCTCACGGTTCGAGTCCGGCGCCGACGCGTCGACCACGAACCCCGAGGAGCTCCTCGCCGCGGCCCACGCCGGCTGCTTCTCGATGGCGCTGTCGAACACCCTCGCCAAGGAGGGGCACACCCCCGAGTCGGTCGCCACCTCGGCCGAGGTGCTCCTCGAGGGCGGAGCGATCGCGAAGGTCACCCTCACCACCGAGGCGTCGGTCCCCGGTATCGACGAGGACACCTTCCAGGAGCTCGCCGCGAAGGCCAAGGAGGGCTGCCCCGTCAGCAAGCTCTTCGACACCGAGATCGTGCTCGACGCGACGCTCCTCGGCTGACCGCATGTCCGGCAGTCCCTGGGCTGGATGAGGCCGTAGCTGCGTGGTCTTCCGAGCAGGCGCACCGTCGGTATCGGCGGTTTCCGCTCGCCGAAGCGCGTCCGCGGACGCGGCGTCACTGGCGCGGATCGGTCTCGTACGCCTGGCCTCGGTGGCGGATCGCAACGACCCGGACCGTCTTGGCGTCTCGCCGTTCGTAGATGATGCGGTAGACGCCGACTCGGTAGGACCACAGCCCGGACAGCCGCCCGCGCAGCTCGTAGCCGGCCTCGGGATCGCGCTCCAGCTGGCTCAGCGCGTCCAGCACGGCGTCGGCACGCAGGAAGTCCAGCTCGGCCAACGCGTCGCGTGCCGAGCGGGCGAGGAAGACCCGAGCCACTACGCCTGCTCGCGGTTGGCCATCTCCTGGCGTACCTCGTCGAGGGAGACCTCGTCACCAGCAGCCAGGTCGTCCAGTCCCCGACGGATCGCGGCGAGCGTGTCGTCGTCGGAGAGGATCTCGGCGGTCTCCTCGAGTGCCTCGTACTCGTTGATCGGGATCACGACGGCTGACGGGCGCCCGTGACGGGTGATGGTGACGTGCTCACGACGGTCGGCCACCTCGTCGAGCAGGTCAGCGAGGTGGCTGCGGAACTCTCGGACAGGCACGGTCTTGGGCATGACAGAAGTGTACAGGATCGCGTACACATCGCGATGGGCGTGCGGAAGGGAACCGTTCCAGATCGCCCGCCGCGGCCAGCCTGATGTAACGGTGAAGACCGGCGGCTCTCGTCCCCCATCACGGAGACCGTGACGGAAACTGTCGTACCCGACGGTTTCCGTCGCATCGCGGTGTTCAGCCGGTCTCTGGAGGGGGCTGGCGCGTCAGGAACTGTCGCATGCGACGGTTTCTGTCACGGCCGGGGACCGGATCAGAACGCCTGGTACAGGTCACCTCGAGCGGCCGTCGGTCGGGTACCCCACAGCTCGTCACCTGACCGCCGGACTCGGCTGACCGTCAGGTGGCGATCGGCGCCATCAACGCCTGGTCCGGGATGGCGAACGCGTCCACGAGCTCGCGGGCGTAGGGCCGCAGCTCCCGACACACGTCGTTGACGGCGTCGATGATCGCCTTCGAGCGCGCGCCGGTGAAGCGTCCGTGCTCGAGGAACCACCCGCGCTCACGCTCGAGCAGCGACAGGACGTGCAGGTCGCACAGCTGGTCGAGCAGGGCGCGCGTGGCGTCGTCCTCGACCTCGGCGATGCACGCGACGAAGGCCTCGAGGACGACCCGGTCGATGTGGGCGCGCGCCGCGAGCAGGACGTGGTCCTGCGAGCGGTTGAACACGTCGAACGGGTCGAAGCCCGCGTCGATGCCCTTCTTCAGGCGCCGGCCGAGGCCATCGAGGACGTGGTTCTCGCGGTACTCGAACAGGTCGAGGTGCCAGCCGCGGTCGCGGACGTCGGCCTCCTCGTCGTTGCCGGGCACGGCGTCGATGAGGGTCTGGATGAGCTGGCGTGCGGCGGTCCGCTCGACCACCGCCTCGAACACCTGGTCCGCGACGAAGCGGACGGTGCCGAGCGTGTCCATCGACCCGAACTCGTCGCGGTAGCTCGTGAGGAGCCCCTTGGCGACGAGCTGGAGGAGGACGGTGTTGTCCCCCTCGAAGGTGGTGAACACGTCGATGTCGTCACGCAGCTGCCCGAGCCGGTTCTCCTGCAGGTAGCCGACGCCGCCGCAGGCCTCGCGGCACTCCTGGATGGTGTCCATCGCGTGCCAGGTCGTGAACGCCTTGATGCCGGCGGCGCGACTCTCGAGCTTGCGCCGCTCGCGGTCCTCGACGTCCGGGTCGGTGCGCACCGCGTGCAGGTCGGCGACGAGCCGTCGCTGCGCGGAGGTCAGCGCGTAGGTGGTCGCGAGGCGCGGGAGGAGGCGCCGCTGGTGGACGAGGTAGTCCATCAGGAGCACCTCGGTGTCCTCGCCCGGTGGGGAGAACTGGCGCCGCTCGAGCGCGTAGCGGGTCGCGATCGTGAGGGCGTTCTTCGCGGCGGAGATCGAGGCGCCCGAGACGCTCACCCGCCCCTGGACGAGGGTCCCCAGCATCGTGAAGAAGCGCTTGTCCGGGTTCTCGATCGGGCTCGAGTAGGTGCCGTCGGGCGCGACCGAGCCGAACCGGTCGAGCAGGTTGTCGCGGGGGATGCGGACCTCGTCGAACCGGATGCGTCCGTTGTCGACGCCGTTCAGCCCGATCTTGTCGCCGCAGTCGCTGAGCTCGACGCCGGGCAGCGGCTTGCCCTCGTCGTCGCGGATGGGGACGAAGAAGGCGTGGACGCCGTGACCCTCGCCGCGGGTGATCAGCTGAGCGAACACCACGGCGGCGATGCCGTGCTCGGCGGCGTTGCCGATGTAGTCCTTCTGGTCCTCCGGCGTGGGCGTCCGGATCACGAACTCCTCGGTGTCCGGGTCGTAGGTGGCGGTCGTGCCGAGCTCCTGGACGTTGGAGCCGTGGCCGGTCTCGGTCATGGCGAAGCAGCCCGGCAGGTCGACCGAGATCACCCCGGGGAGCCAGGCGGCGTGGTGGCGCCGGCTTCCGAGCTGGTGGATCGCGCCGCCGAACAGACCGAACTGGACGCCGACCTTGACGAGCAGCGACAGGTCGCCGTGGCCGAGCGTCTCGAAGCCGCTCACGAACGCGCCGACCTCGTTGTCGCCGCCGTACTCCTCGGGGAAGCCGCGCGCGACGCTCTTGCGCTCCTCGGCGAGCCGCTTCATCTGATCGAGGACCCGCTGCCGGTGCTCGTCGCGTGTCAGCCCGACGGCCGGTGCGAGCTCGGGACGGGCCAGCCCCTCACGGACCTCGTCACGGACGGAGGCGTAGGGGCCGTCGAGGAAGGCGCGCAGCTGGTCGATCACGTCGGGTCGATCCTCCCGGTGAGGTGGCGGTCGTCGCGTCGTGCGGCGTGCAGCGCGAAGCGCCACGAGCGGTCGTCCTGGGCCGTCGTCATCGCGACCGTCGTGGGGAGCACGACCGGTCGCTCGAAGCGGACGTCCACGGTGTACGCGTCCGGCAGCCGACCCGAAAGGGCCGAAAGACAACGCGCCGCGGTCCACATCCCGTGGGCGATCTGGCGCGGGAAGCCGAACGCCTTGGCGGTCAGCGGGTGCAGGTGGATGGGGTTGCGGTCGCCCGAGACGGCGGCGTAGCGCCGGCCGGTGTCGGCGGGGACCTCCCAGGTCGGCGCCGACGGGGACCGCTCCGGCGGATCCGACGGTCCCGGCGCCGGCGCGTCCGGGTCGCTGCCCGCGCCGCGGCTCAGGTAGGTGCTGACGTCCTCCCACACGGTCTCGCCGGCGACCTCGGCGGTCGCGACGACGTCGAGCACCTGGCCGCGCCGGTGCGGGCGCAGGTCGGCGGTCGTGACCGCGACCGTCGGGCGGTCGTCGACCGTGAGCGGCCGGTGCTGCGTGATGCGGTTGGCGACGTGGACCATGCCCGGCAGCGCGAACGGGAAGTCGCTGCGGGTCAGGATCTCGAGCGACAGCGGGAACGCGACCACGTGGAGGTAGGTCGCCGGGAGCGTGTCGCTGAGGTCGAAGCCGCACACGCGCTCGTAGGCGAGCAGGTCGTCGCGGTCGAGGGCGACGTCGGGTTGGACCACGGTCGCGTCGGGCAGGCTCCGCGAGCGCTGCCGACGGACCAGGTTCACCGCCGCCTTGCCGTACAGCCCGAGCGTGCCGGGCGTCTCGTCGAGCACGGTGGTCGTCATCGCTGCTCCTCGTGGTGAGGGTGAGCCGGGTCGGTGGTCAGGCCCCGATGAGGCTCTGGCCGCAGACGCGCACGACCTGCCCGTTCACGTGGGCCGACGCCGGGTTGGCGAGCCAGGCGATGGTCTCGGCGACGTCGACCGGTAGCCCGCCCTGGGCGAGGCTGTTCATCCGGCGTCCGACCTCGCGGACCGCGAACGGCATCTGGTCGGTCATCTCGGTCTCGATGAAGCCGGGCGCCACGGCGTTGATGGTGGCACCCCGGTCGGCCAGCGTCGGCGCGAGCGCCTCGACGCGGCCGATGAGGCCGGCCTTCGACGCGGCGTAGTTGGTCTGGCCACGGTTACCGGCGATCCCGCTGACCGACGACACGGTCACGATGCGGGCGTGCTCGTTCAGCGCCTTGGCCTCGAGGAGCGCCTCGTCGATGCGCTCCTGGGAGGCGAGGTTGATGTCGAGCACCATGCGCCAGCGGGCGTCGTCCATGCCGACGATGGTCTTGTCGCGCGTCACGCCGGCGTTGTGGACCAGCACGTCGAGGCCGTCGTGGCGCTCCTGCACGTACTCGACGAGCTGCGCCGGCGCGTCCTCGGCGGTGATGTCGAGCTGCAGGGTCATCCCCCCGATGCGGTTGGCGACCGCCGTGAGCGCCTCGCCCTGGGACGGCAGGTCGAGGCAGACGACCGTGGCCCCGTCGCGGGCGAGGGTCTCGGCGATGGCCTCGCCGATGCCCCGGGCGGCGCCGGTCACGATCGCGACCTGACCGGTGAGCGGACGGTCCCAGCTGGCCACGGTCGCCGGCGACTCGCCGGTCGCGGGTCCGACCCGGACGGCCTGACCGTCCACGTAGGCCGAGCGTCCGGACAGCAGGAACCGCAGGGTCGACTCGAGCCCGTCCTCGGCGCCCTCGTCGACCCAGACCAGGTTCGCGGTGGCCCCGCCGCGCAGCTCCTTGGCGAGCGAGCGGGTGAAGCCCTCGAGTGCCCGCTGCGTCGCGGCCTGCGTGGGGTCCTCGCAGCTCTCGGGCGGGGTGCCCAGCACGATGGCGCGGGCGGGGCCGAGGGTGCGCGCGACGGTGCGGTGGAAGAACGTGTAGAGCGCCTCGAGGTCGGCCACCTCACGGCAGCCGCTGGCGTCGAAGACGAGCCCGGCGTAGCGGGTCTCGCCGGACTCCTCGGCGACGCCGAGACGGTGCTCGACGCCGGCGTCCTTGAGGATCTCGAGCACCCGGTCGTGGAGACGCGCCCCGGTGGCGGCGCCGACGAGCGCCGGTCCGTGGAGGAGCGGCGCCCCCGGCTCGTAGCGACGGAGCTCGGCCGGGCGCGGGAGTCCGAGCAGCGAGCTGATCTGCTTGCCGATCGAGGTGTTGACGAGCTGGCTGTAACGGTCGGACATCTGTTGGTCTCCCAGCGGGGTCAGTGTTCGAGGATGGCGACGACGCGTGGCGGGTCAGCGCTCGAGGATGGCCACGACGCCGTTGCCGCCGGCGGCGCAGATCGACACCAGCGCGCGGCCCGAGCCCTTCTCGGCGAGGAGCTTGGCGGCGGTGGCGATGATGCGGCCACCGGTGGCGGCGAACGGGTGGCCGACGGCGAGCGAGCTGCCGTTGACGTTGAGGCGGGTGCGGTCGATGGCGCCCAGCGGCTCGTCGAGCCCGAGCCGTTCCTTGCAGTACGCCGGGTCCTCCCACGCCTTCAGCGTGGCGAGCACGACCGACGCGAACGCCTCGTGGATCTCGTAGAAGTCGAAGTCCTGCAGCGTCAGCCCGTGACGGGCGAGGAGCCGCGGGACGGCGTAGACCGGAGCCATCAGCAGGCCCTCGTCACCGTGGACGTAGTCGACCGCGGCGGACTCCGCGTCGACGATGCTCGCGAGGACCGGGAGGCCGCGTGACTGCGCCCACTCCTCGCTGCCGAGCAGGACCGCCGAGGCGCCGTCGGACAGCGGGGTCGAGTTGCCCGCGGTCATCGTGCCGGTCTCGCGGTCGCCGAACACGGGCTTCAGCTTCGCGAGCGCGTCGACCGAGGTGTCGGGGCGCAGGTTCTGGTCGCGCTGCTGTCCGAGGTAGGGCGTGACGAGGTCGTCGAAGAAGCCACGCTCGTAGGCGGCGGCGAGGTTGTGGTGGCTCGCGACCGTCAGCGCGTCCTGCTCCTCGCGACCGATCTCCCACTCCGCGGCGGTGATGGCGGCGTGCTCGCCCATGGACTTGCCGGTCCGCGGCTCCTCGTTGCGCGGGATCGACGGGACCAGCTGCGTCGGACGGAAGCGCGCCGCGATCTTCAGCCGGTCGCCGGCGGTGCGTGCGGCGTTCAGGTCCAGCAGCAGACGGCGCAGGTCGTCGTTCAGCGCGATCGGCGCGTCGGAGACGGTGTCCACACCACCGGCGATGCCGGCGTCGATCTGCCCGAGCGCGATCTTGTTGGCGATGCCGACCACGGCCTCGAGCCCGGTGTCACACGCCTTCTGGACGTCGTAGGCGGGGGTCTCGGGGGACAGGGCGCTGCCGAGCACGGACTCGCGGGTGAGGTTGAAGTCGCGGGCGTGCTTCAGCACGGCGCCCGCGGCGACCTCGCCGAGCCGTTCGCCGGCGAGCCCGAAGCGGCTCACGAGCCCGTCGAGGGTGGCGGTCAGCATGTCCTGGTTGCCGGCCTCGGCGTAGGGGCCGTGGGCACGGGCGAACGGGATCCGGTTCCCGCCGATGACGGCGGCACGCCGCGCCTTCGGGGCCTTGGCGGTCTTGGACGTGGACGTGGGCGCCATCGGGGGCTCCTGGTCGGGGTATCGGTACGAGTCTGGTCCCCGCGGGCCGCGACGGCGACCCCCGGGACCCGCCGAACGGTCGGTGGTGTGTCAGCGCAGCTCGGCGGACGACAGACCGAGCAGCCGGCGGGCGATGATGAGCAGCTGGATCTGCTGGGTGCCCTCGAAGATGTCGAGGATCTTGGCGTCGCGGGCCCACTTCTCGAGCAGCTCGCCCTCGCCGTAGCCGACGGTCCCGCACAGCGCGACGCAGCGCAGGGCGACATCGACACAGACGCGGCCGGCCTTCGCCTTGGCGTAGGAGGCCTGCAGCGAGTTCGGCCGCGCGTTGTCGGCCATCCACGCGGCCTGCAGGGTCAGGAGCCGCGCGGCCTCGAGGTCGGCCTCCATCGCCAGCAGCGCGGCCGCGGCCGCCGGCTGGACCTGGGCGGGCCGGTCGTGGTCGACCTCGACGCCGGCGGCGGCGAGCTGCCGCCGGGTCTCCTCGACACACGCCCGGGTGACGCCGACCGCCATCGCGGCGACCAGCGGCCGCGTGTTGTCGAAGGTCTGCATCGCGCCGGCGAACCCGCTCTCGGTCTCGATCTCGGGCGAGCCGAGCAGGTCCTCCTCCGGGACGCGGCAGTCCTCCAGGACGAACTGGGCGGTGTCGCTGGCGCGGATCCCGAGCTTGTCCTCGACCCGGACGAGCTTCATCCCCGGGTTGTCCCTCGAGACGACGAACGACTTGATGGCGGCGCGACCGAGGTCGCGGTCCAGCGTGGCCCACACGACGACCAGGTCGGCCCGCTCGCCGGAGGTGACGAAGATCTTCTCCCCGTTCAGCACGTACTCGTCACCGTCGAGGCGTGCGGTGGTCCGGATGGCGGCCGAGTCCGAGCCGGCGTCCGGCTCGGTGATGGCCATCGCGGCCCACTTGCCCTCGTAGCGCGCGAGCTGGTCGTCGGTGGCGACCGAGGCGATCGCGGAGTTGCCGAGTCCCTGGCGGGGCATCGACAGCAGGAGCCCGAGGTCGCCCCAGCACAGCTCCATGATCGACAGCACGGTCGCCATCGAGCCGCCGTTGCGGTTCTGGTCCTCCGCCTGCGTGCGGCGCACGCCGGCGGCGCCGGCACCGCCGAGGTCGCCGCCCTCCTCGATGCCCTCGATGGCGGCGGCGAGCAGGTCGAGCTCCTTGGGGTAGGTGTGCTCCTCGCGGTCGTAGCGGCGCGACACCGGGCGGAACACGTCGCGGCGCGACGAGGTGGGCCTGCTCGATCAGCGGGGTGAACTTCTTCGGGATCTCGAGGTCGATCACGCTCGGTCCTCTCTTCATCAGGTGGGGGTGCGGCGCGGGCGGGTCAGACGAGCAGGGCGCCCTCGACGGCGCCGATCGCCCGGAGGTCGCGGTACCAGCGCTCGACCGGGTGCTCCTTGACGTAGCCGTGGCCACCGAGGAGCTGCACGCCGGTCGACCCGATGGCCATCCCCTTCTCGACGCAGAGGCTCCTCGCCAGGGCGGTGGCGCGTCCGATCGGCTCGCCCCGGTCGGCGAGCGCGGCGGCGCGGTAGGTCGCGAGCCGCATGCCCTCGAGCTCGACGGCGGCGTCGGCGACCGCGAACGCGACCGACTGCCGGTGGCTGATGGGCTCGCCGAAGGCGTGCCGCTCGTTCACGTACGGGGTGACGTGGTCGAGCACCGCCTGCGCCGTCCCGACGGCGAGGGCGCACCAGGCGAGGCGGGAGTGGTGGAGCGCCTCGACGTAGACGTCGCGCCCGCCGCCCCCGAGCACCGCGGTCGTCGGGACGCGGACGCCGTCGAGGTGGAGCCGGCCGGTGGCGGCGGCGCGGAGCCCCATCGCCGGCTCGGGCTCGACCGTGAGCCCGTCGGCGGAGGACTCGACCAGGATCAGCACGGGTCCACCGTCGAGCTGCGCCGCGACGAGGAAGAGCTCGGCTGTGGCCGCCAGGGGGACGAGCGACTTCTCCCCGTCCAGCACCAGCTCGTCGCCCTCGCGGCGTGCGACGGTCGCGAGCTCGAGGGGGTCGAACAGCGCGCGCGGCTCGGCCACGGCGAGCGCCGCGGCGGGCGGGTCCTCGCCGGTGAAGGCCGGCAGGTAGGTGGCCTGCTGGTCGGCGTCGCCCCAGCGGCTGAGCGCGGTGCTGACCGCGGCCGGGGCGAGGCAGGCGGCCGCGAGCCCGAGGTCCCCGTGGGCCAGCGCCTCGGCCGCGAGGACGCTCGTGACGGTCGAGCGCTCCTCGACGACCCCGCCGAGCTCGGTCGGGACGGCGAGGATCAGCGTGCCGAGCTCGGCGCTCTGGGCGAGGATCTCCGCGGGCGCCTCGCAGCGGTCGTCGGCCCCACGGGCGGCGGGCCGGAGCCGTTCGGCGGCGAACTCACGGAACGCCGCCTGGAGCATCTGCTGCTCCTCGGTGGGCGTGAGGTCGAACAGCCGGGACGGCGATCGGGGGGCCTGGCGGGCCGGGGTCGCGAGCGACGTGGCGGCGGCGAAGGTCCGCCCGGCGGCGCCGGCGGCCCGCATCGAGTCACGGGTCGTGCGGTGGACGATCCGCTCGGCACGCTCGCGCCAGCCGGGGCGGTCGAGCAGGTCGCTGCCGCCGACCCTGCGGATCGCGCCGAGCGCCAGGGACATCCCACGTTCCGCGACGTTCACCGGTTGCTCCTCGTCGTCGTCGCCGTTGGTACGGCTGTGCAGCGAGGAGTGTTACACCGAACGCTGTAGAGATGCCAACCGTGAGCACGTCCCGACGGTCACGCCGCCGGATCGAGACGTGGCGACGCCCGGCCGTGGAGGGGACGGCCGGGCGTCGCGGGGCCCTCGTCCCCGCTGGGAGGCGCGGGGTGAGGGGCCGGGGTTCAGACGAGGTCGAAGTGGCGGGGCGCCTCGTCGTCGAACTCGCCGTCGACGAGGACCGGGGTCCGACCCGCGCGTGCGAGCAGCGACGCGGCGATCGACGCCCGGTAGCCGCTGGCGCAGTGCACCCACACCGGACGGTCCCGGGGGATCTCGTCGAGCCGCTGCTCGAGCTCGTGCAGGGGGACGAGGTGTGCCCCGTCGATGTGGCGCTCGTCCCACTCCTGCTGGCGTCGGGCGTCGAGGATCCACGGCTCCTCGCCGGCGGCGCGGGCGGCGGCGGTCGCGGCGTAGTCCACGACGCGGTAGCTGCCGCGGTCGGCCTCGTCGCCGATGGTGCCCATCCCGTCGGGTCGCTGACCGGCGGGGCGGTCGATGCCGATCCGGACCAGCTGACGCTGCATCTCGGCGACCTCGTCGGCGGTGTCGGCGATGAGCGTCACCGGCGTCCCCCACGGGATGAGCCAGCCGAGGTAGGTGGAAGCCGCGTCGGCGAGCTCGATGTTGACCGTCCCCTCGACGTGGTCGGAGGCGAAGGCCGTGCGGGTGCGCAGGTCCACCACCCACTCGCCGGCGTGCAGGCGCCGGAGGAGCTCGGTCGTGTCGACCTCCTCGACCGGCGAGAGGTCGATCGGCCCGGGCCCCTCGCGGTTGAGCGGCGCCATGTGGGCGTAGTAGGCCGGGTAGGCGTCGAGCCCGGCGACGATGGTCCGGACGAAGTCGTCCTCGTCGTCGATGGTGAGCGCCTGGTTCTCCTTCCACTCACGCCCGATCGTGGAGGTGTCCTCCTCGGAGGTGGCACCGGAGGAGCAGAACGAGCCGAACCCGTGGGTGGGGCGCACCTCGGTGTCGTCCGGCAGCTCGTCGGCGAGACGCCGGGCGGAGCGGTGCTGGGCGCGCGTCAACTCCTCGGTGAGGGCGGGGTCGACGAGGTCGGTGCGGCCGACCGAGCCGTAGAGCATCGAGCCCCCGGTGAAGACCGCGACGGCGCGGTCGCCGTCGTGGACGCTGTAGCTCAGGTGGGTCGGGGTGTGCCCAGGGGTGTGGAGCGCGCGGACCACGAAGCTGCCGACCTCGACCTCGTCACCGTCACGGATGGGGGAGCGCGCGAAGGCGACCTCGTCGTCGGCGTTGACGTGGTAGCGGGCGTCGGTCTGGAGCGCGAGCTGGTACCCGCCGGTGACGTAGTCGTTGTGGAGGTGGGTCTCGAACACGTCGGTCACCTCGAGACCGCGCTCACGGACGAGGTCGAGCACGCGGTCGAGGTCGCGCTGCGGGTCGATGACCGCGGCGACCGTGCCGTCGGTCACGACGTAGCTGCGGTCCCCGAGCGACGGGGTCTCGATCGTGATGATCTCCAACGGTGGTCCTCCGTGAGGTGGGTCGGGGGGGAACGGGTCGGGGGGGGAGTGGGTGGGGGTGTCAGGACGTCAGGAGGGTGCTCAGACCATCTCCACCGGTGTACAGCGCGACCGCGACGAGCAGCAGCGCGAACCACCTGGTCAGGCGGGGGCCGTCGATCCGGTCGGCGGCGCGGCGTCCGAGCCACACGCCGACCAGCCCGAGCACCGTGAACGGGACGACGACCGTCATGTCGATGCCTCCGAGCGCGCCGGCCCGGGCGGCCAGCGCGACGACGGTGTTCACGCTGATGATCACGAGCGAGGTGCCGATCGCGAGCTCCATCCCGTAGCCCAGGAAGAGCACGAGCGCGGGCACGATCACGAAGCCGCCGCCCACGCCGAACAGCCCGGTCAGGACGCCGACGAGCGTGCCGGCGACCGCGATGCGCCACCGCCGGCCACCGCCGCTCGGGGCGGCGTCGGCCGTCGCCTCGCCGTTCCGGAGCATCTGGGCCGCGACCACCAGCATCAGCAGCGCGAACGCGACCTTGAGCAGGCCCTGGTCGAGGTGGTGGTTCAGCACCGTGCCCCCGAGCGCGCCGAGCGCGCCGGCGGCACCGAAGACGAGTCCGCCCCGGAGGTCGACGTGGCCCTCGCGCCAGTGGCCCCAGGCGCCCGCCACCGAGATGGACCCGACGATCACGAGAGACGCGGTCGTGGCGGCCTGGAAGCTCTGGCCGGCCCCGTAGACCAGCGCCGGGATGGCGAGGACGGATCCGCCGCCCCCCAGGGCGCCGAGCACCAGCCCGACCAGGAGGCCCAGCGGTGAGGCCAGCAGTCCGGACACGGGGGTGCTCCTCGGGTGGCGGGCGGAGTCGGGAGGTGGGGGTCTATTGTACGGACAATACCCGTGAGGGCGAACCGCCTCCTGGTGTGGGGTGTTCCCCGGGAGGTGCCCACGTCCCCCGTCCATGCGCGCTGCGCGCGACCGCCGCGCTGGACGGCGCAGTGGGGCGACGACGGGATGATGTCCGTACATATCGGTGTTCGCCCCGGTGACCGTCCCGTCCCCCGGAGGTGTCACGTGGCCCCGAAGCTCCTCGCCGCCCTGCTCGGCGCGGCCCTGGTCCTGTCCGCCTGCTCCGGCGGCGGCGACGCCGCTCCGACCGTCGCCGGCGTCGCGGCCGAACGCGCCGCTGACGTCCAGAACCCCGGCGGCGTGCGCGTCGTGAGCCCCGAGGAGGGCGCGCGGCTCGCGGCTGCCCCCGACGCCGTCATCCTCGACGTCCGTACCCCTGCCGAGTTCGCCGAGGGCCACCTCGCCGGCGCCGTCAACATCGACATGCAGGCGCCCGACGCCGTCGCGCGCTTCGCCGACCTCGACCCCGCGGCCGACTACGTCCTCTACTGCCGGTCGGGGAACCGCTCCGCCCAGGTCCGCGAGCACCTCGGCAGCCAGGGGTTCACCTCGGTCGCCGACGTCGACGGCGGGATCCTCGCCTGGGAGGACGCCGGCCTGCCGACCGTCCGCTGACCCCGCGCCCCGCGTGACCGTGGGCTGACCCCCGACCGCGAGCAGCATCGCCCGGTATGCCGGGCGGAAGTGCTCACGGTCGGGGTCGTGCTCACGGTGCTCACGGTGCTCACGGTGCTCACGGTGCTCACGGTCAGGCGGGGCGGCGGGCCCGGACGAGGAGGTCGATCGCGACGGCCTCGCCACCGTCGACCTCGACCTCACGGCTCACCTGCTCCGCCCGCTCCACCTCGACGCCGGTGCCGGCGAGGTCGGCGCGCACCTCCTCGACGTCGAGCAGCACGTCCGGGTCCTGGGGCCCGCCAACGCCCTGCGTGAGGTTCGTGCGGTCGTGACCCACGATGAGCAGCGTCCCGCCCGGGGCCAGTGCGCGCGCCGCCTCGGCGTGGACCTCGGCCAGCACCTCGCGGGGGAGGTGCAGGTAGGCGAGGAGGACGAGGTCGAACTCGCCGTCCTCGATCTCGACCGCCGTGACGTCGCCCACGATCGCGTCGACCGACACCCCACGCTCGGCCGCGAGCGCCCGTGCCTTGTCGATGGCGACGTGCGAGAAGTCGACCGCCGTGACCGTCCACCCCTGCTCGGCCAGCCAGACGGCGTTCCTGCCCTCGCCGGCGCCGAGGTCGAGGGCGGTCCCCGGCGTCGCGCCGGCGAGCTCCTCGGCCACGAACCGGTTGGCCTCGCCGGACCACACGAGCTCACGGCCGGCGTAGCGTTCGTCCCACGCGCGGGCATCCACCGGTGCGCCTCCTCGAGAGTCGGTAGCGACGAGAGCTGGTGCTGACAGGTGTAGTCGAACGGGTGCGGCGCGGGGCAGTCGGGCGGCTCCTACGCTCCCACCGTCCCGCTCGTCCGCCCCACGTCGTGGAGCGTCGTCGTGCCCGAGCCGTCCAAGCCGAAGTGGCAGCAGGTCCTCGACGACCTCGAGGGCCGGCTGGCGCGCGGCGAGATCGCGGACCGGTTCCCCACCGACCGCGAGCTGGTCGAGGAGTACGGCGTCAGCCGGCACACGGTGCGCGAGGCGGTCCGGCGGCTCCGGGCGCGTGGGATCGTCGAGCGCCACCGCGGGCTCGGGAGCTTCGTGCGCACCGACCAGCTGGAGCAGCCGGTCGGCACGCTCTACTCGCTGTTCCGCGAGGTCGAGCGGCGCGGGTACCGCCAGACGAGTGATGTCCTGCAGCTCGCCCGGTGCAGCGACGCTGACACGGCGCGGCAGCTCGGGCTCCCACGCGACGCGGATCTGGTCGTGCTCGCGCGGGTCCGGTTCGCCGACGACGTGCCGTTGGCGCTCGACACGGTGTGGCTCCCGGCCGACGTCGGCGAGGTCCTCCTCGGTGCGGACCTCAGCCACACGGCGCTCTACGACGAGCTCGAGCGGCGCGCCGGCGTGCGGATCGACGCCACCGAGGAGACCATCGAACCGGTCGTCCCCGACGCGGACACCCGGGCGCTCCTCGAGACCGACGAGGACGAGGCGGTGTTCCGGATCGCGCGGCGCGGCTTCGCCGACGGTCGCCTCGTGGAGTGGCGGATCACGCTGGTCCGCGGCCGCCGCTTCGCGTTCGTCTCGACCTGGCGGCGCGAGGGCGACGACGAACGCGTGCGGTTCGAGGCGCGCTGACCGGCCCGGGCGGGCCGGGCCGTCGGTCCCTCGTGGCGGCCGGCTCTCGGCGGCACCCTCGGGGTGTCCGTCGAGGTCGAGGAGGCTGCCGGTGTCCGTCCACGCGCACGAGGTGATCGGGGAGCTCCGTGGCCCGACCCGGGAGTTCCGCTCCGCGGCCCCGGAGGTCTGGGCGGGGTTCTCCCAGCTCCACCAGGCGGCGGTGGCCGACGGGGTCGTGCCCGCCCGCATCAAGGAGCTCGTCGCCCTGGCGATCGGGGTCATCGACCACTGCGACGGCTGCGTCGCCTACCACGCGAGCGCCGCCGTCTCGAAGGGCGCGACGCGCGAGGAGGCGGTCGAGGTGCTCGGCGTGGCGCTGCTCATGGGCGGCGGTCCGGCGTCGGTGTGGGTGCCGCGGGCGCTCGAGGCGTTCGACGAGGTCCTCGCCCGGCGTGCCGAGCCCGTCGGCTGACGGGCGCACGACCCACGGGCCCGCCGCGACCTCGGCCCGCCGCGACCTCGGCCCGCCGCGACCTCGCTCAGCCGGCGGCGACCATGAGGCTCTGCAGGCTGCGGCCGATGACCCCGTGCCGGTCACGCAGGAGCGACTGCGCCAGGCCCACGCCGTGTGGCTCCAGCGTGGTCGCGGCGTCGAGGCACACCCAGTCACCCTCCGGCGGGCGGTGCAGGTGGACGGTCAGGTCGGTGTTGATGAACAGCCACCCCGGCGGGAGCAGCCGCGAGCTGACCCCGTTGCCGGAGTCGGCGGCGACCAGCACGCGCTGCAGCGGGGTGACCTCCTCGCCGGCGACGATCGGGTGCCGTGGCCGCATCCACACGAGGGCGGTGCCCGCCTCGACGAAGCCACCGTGTAGGAACCGGACGTCCATCGCCGAGTGGTAGCCGACGTCCTGGCCCGTGGCGAAGAACGGCTTCTGCTCGCCGTCCTCGGGTGGGGCGACGGGGTCGGGTGCGTCGACGACCGCGGCCGGGAGCGCCACCTCCTCGTGTCGGATCGACCAGGCGCGTGCCAGCAGCACCGGGCCGTCCGCGTCGGCGAGCACCCCCTGTGCGAGCTGGACCGAGCGTCCGGGACGCACGAGCTCGGTCCCGACGGTGAGCTCGGTGATGCGGACGGGGCGCAGGATCTCGATGGTGATCCGGGCGACCGGCGCGTGGAGCTCCCGTTCGAGGGCCGCCCCGAGGAGCGCCGACGGCGGGCCGCCGTGCTGGGCGCCCGGGTCCCAGGGCCCGCGCGTCAGCTCCGTCGCCCGGTAGCGACCGCCCCCGAGCGGCTCGAAGAAGGCCTCCGCCACGCTGGTCGTCCCCTCTCGTCCCGGCCCGATCGCCGGACCCTACCGACGGCCGGCGTCACCGGCCGAAGCGGCGCAGGCGGAGGGAGTTGGCGACGACGCTGACGCTGGAGAACGCCATGGCGGCGCCGGCGATCACGGGGTTCAGGAGCCCGAACGCCGCCAGCGGGACCGCCAGCAGGTTGTAGCCGAACGCCCACGCGAGGTTCTGCAGGATCGTGCGGTAGGTCCGCCGCGAGAGGTCGATCGCGGTCACGACCGCCCCGAGGTCCTCGCGCATCAGCGTGAGGTCGCTGGACTCGATGGCCACGTCGGTGCCGGTCCCGACCGCGAGGCCGAGGTCGGCCTGCACCAGCGCCGGCGCGTCGTTGACGCCGTCACCGACCATGGCGACGACCTCGCCCTCGGCCTGCAGCCGTTGGACCTCGGAGCGCTTGTCGCCCGGCAGGACCTCGGCGAGGACGCGGTCGATGCCGACCTCGCGGGCGATCGCGTCGGCGGTGCGGGCGTTGTCGCCGGTGATCATCGCGACCTGGAGCCCGCGGGCGTGCAGCTCGCGGACGACCTCGCGGGCCTCGTCCTTCAGCGTGTCGGCGACCGCGAGGAGCCCGCGGACCTCGCCATCCCAGCCGGCGAAGACGGCGGTGCGGCCGCGCGACTCGAGCCCGGTCGCCTCCTCGTCGAGGGTGGCGGGGAGGACCAGACCGGCTTCGGCGGCGAGCTTGCGGGTCCCGACGAACACGGTGGTCCCGTCGACGTCGGCGCGGACGCCGTGGCCAGCGACCGCCTCGAACGCCGACACCGCGACGAGGTCGGCGCCGCGGTCGCGAGCCCCGGCCGCGATGGCCTGGCCGATGGGGTGCTCGGAGTCGGCCTCGACCGCGCCGGCGAAGGCGAGGAGTTGGGCCTCGTCGGTCCCGGCGGTGGGGGAGACGTCGGTGAGCTCCATCCGCCCGTGGGTCAACGTGCCGGTCTTGTCGAACACCACGGTGGTGACGGTGCGGGTGCGCTCGAGCGCCTCGACCCCCTTGATGAGGATGCCGAGGTCGGCGCCGCGGCCGGTCCCGACCATGATGGCCGTGGGGGTGGCGAGGCCGAGCGCGCAGGGGCACGCGATGATGAGCACGGCCACGGCGGCCGTGAGCCCGGAGACGGGCTCGCCGGCGAGGAGCCACCAGCCGAGGAAGGTCGCGGCGGCGATGGCCATCACGACCGGGACGAACACCGCGGCGATGCGGTCGGCGAGACGCTGCACCTCGGCCTTGCCGCCCTGGGCGTCCTCGACCTGGCGCACGATCTGGGCCAGCGCGGTGTCGGCGCCGATCGCGGTCGCCTCGACCGTGAGGACCCCGGAGGTGTTGACGGTGGCGCCGGCGACCTTCATCCCGACGGTCTTGTCGACCGGGACGGACTCGCCGGTCAGCATCGACTCGTCGACCGCCGACGCGCCGTCGACGACGACCCCGTCGGTGGGGATCTTCTCGCCCGGCCGGATCCGCATGTGGTCGCCGGTGCGGACCTCCTCGATCGGGACGGTGACCTCGGTGCCGTCGCGGAGGATCCGCGCCTCCTTGGCGCCGAGCTCGAGCAGGGCGCGGATGGCAGTGCCGGCGCGCGCCTTCGCCCGCGCCTCGAAGTACCGGCCGAGGACGAGGAAGGCGATGATCATCGCCGAGGTGTCGAAGTAGACGTCGCGCATCGAGCCGGTCAGCAGCACGACCGTGGAGTAGGTGAACGCCGCCAGGGTGCCCAGCGCGATGAGCGTGTCCATGTTGGCGGTGAGCCGACGGGCGCGCCGCCCCGCCTCGTGCAGGAACGGCCACCCGACCCAGAACTGGACCGGGACGGTCAGCACGAACGCGAGCCAGCGGCCGGTGGTGCTCATGCCGAAGTCGCCGGTGAACATCGCGAGGACCATGACGGCCACCGCGATCGGCCAGGCGAGCACGACCCGTCGCAGCCACGAGCGCGCGGCGGCCTCCTCGTGGCTGGGGGCGTCGTCACCGCCGGCCGGGACCGGCGCGGGGACGTGGAGCCCGTAGCCGATGCGCTCGACCGCGCCCTGCAGGTCCTCGACGCGGACGTCGCCGTCGAGCTGGATGCGGGCTTTGCCGGTGGCGAAGTTCACGGCCGCGTCGGTGACCCCTGGCTGCTTGCCGAGGGTCTTCTGCACCCGGGCCGCGCACGATCCGCAGGTCATCCCCTCGACCTCGTACTCCAGGGTGCGCGGTGCGGTGGTGGTCTCGGCCATGGGGTGCTCCAGGCGGCAGCGGACACGGGCGGCAACGGAGGCGGCGGGCGCCGTGACGAGGCGTGAGCGTCGCGAGGTGAGGGTATACCCCCCACCCCTATATCGCCAGCTCCCGTCCGAGCGGCCGGCCGGCGCGACCCAGCGGGCCCGGACGCCCCTGATGCTGCGCGCGGTCACGCTCGGCGAACGCACCGTACGGTCGACTGCGGAGCGTGACCGTGGTTCCCTCCAGCGTGGCGGCGTCCCGTGGACCTTCGGCCATCTCGGTGCAGGTGGAGAGCGTCCGGGCGGCGAAGACTCCCGGCACGACGGGCGGGCACCGCCCCGAACGCGACAGCCAGGACGTGACGTGAGGCGCTGGGACGACCGACGGGAGCAGGGCGCGACGCCCCTGCGCCCCTCCGCCGTGTCCGGGGAACGTCTCGCCGAGCGCGTCAAGCGCGACGTGGCCGATGTCCGGGTCCGGCTCGAGGAGGCGGTGCTGCGCGGGGACGCGTTGCTCGCCGCCGGCCACCCCGCGTGCGCGGCCGCGGTGATCGACGAGCAGCAGGCCCTGATGGACGAGCTGCGCGAGTCGGTCGAGGCGTCGGTCGCCGGCGCCGTCGTCGAGGCCCAGGCCGAGGCGGTCCTCGCCGCCGCCCCGGACTCGCCCGAGATGTTCGGCGCCGACGAGCTCCTCCCCGCTGACGAGCCCGTCACGCGACGCCCGCTGCGGGCGGCCGCCTCCGCGGTCCTCTCCGCGGTCGCCGCCGTGGCCTTCATGGTCATGGCGAGCACCCCGCCCGGGCCGCAGACCTTCGCCGCGGCCGGCGTGGACGACGACGCCGCCGCTGCTCCCGACCCGTCCGAGGCCGACGCCGACCGTGTCACCGCGACCGACCGGCTGACCGAGCGTGCCGAGACGGAGCGGGCGATCGGCCCGAACGAGCTCGAGGTGCGGCGCCTGTTCTCGGCGCCCGCCCCCGGCGACGCCACCACCGGCCCGGACCTCGAGGTCCCGACCGCCCTGCCGAGCCTGCAGTCGCTCGTCGACCGCCTGGTCGCCACGGTCGGTCGGGTCGCCGACGAGCTCACCGGCGACCGCGCCCCACAGGTCGAGCTGGTCCCGGCCCGGGACGAGGACGACGCCGCCGACGAGCGGACCGACGACGCCGACGAGGGCGCGGACGACGGGTCGAGCGCCCCGGCCGACGAGCCCGCGCCGAGCGACGAGGACGCCGGCGACCCCGGGTCCGGGGCCTCCGGTGGCGACCGTGCACCGTTCCCCGGGGAGGGTGTCCTGGGCGAGCAGGTCGAGGGATCCTCGTCCCTGGGCGACGGGCACTGATCCACGGCGCTCCACGCCCCACCCGGGCCACACCCGGGCGCTCCGCTGGCCGCGACCGGGACGGCTACGCTCGACGGCCGTAGCCGTACCGAGCGTGAGCGGTGCCGTCTGCTCCCTGGCGTCCCGGCTCTAGGAGCAACCCGTGTCGACGCTGACGTACCGCCAGGCGCGCTACGTCGTCCTGGGGTTCGGCACGGCGCTCATCGCCGCGGTGGCGCTGTCGGCGTTCCTGCGTGGGGCCGATGTCGTCGAGGTCGGCGCGATCGTGCTGTTCGTGCCCGTCCTCGTGGCGCTCGCGTTCCGCCACGCGCGGGGCGGCGTGGCGATGGCCGCGCTGGTGTCGGTGGTCTACGTGGTGGTCCGCTTCGAGACGCTCGGCGACCTCGACGTCACCGAGTTCATCGGCTCGGTCGTCGTCCGGGTGCTCCTCTACCTCGGCCTGGGCCTCTTCGGCGGCTGGGCGAACGCGATGCTGGAGCACGCCCTCCACAAGCTCGACCTCTACGACGAGATCGACGACGCCACCGGCGTGGGCAACGCCCGGGCCCTGCTGTCGATCGCTGACCGTGAACGCGCGCGCGCAGAGCGCTACGGATCGGTGTTCTCGCTCGCGGTGCTGAAGGTGGAGCGTGCGACGTTCGATGACGTGAGTGAGCGCGCGGCGATCCGCGCGCTACGCCGGCTCTGCCAGACGGTGGAGGCGAGCGTCCGGACCACCGATCTCGTCGCGCGGATCCCGTTGGAGGAGCGCGAGGACGTCGTCGTCGTGCTCCCCGAGACGGGACGCGCCGGCGCCGAGCAGTTCACCGAACGGCTCGTCGTGCGGGCACGCGACCACCTGGCCGCCGACGGGCTGGCGGCCGACGGTCGCCTCACCGGCGAGGTCGTGGCACTACCGGAGGACGAGGAGCGGCTCCAGAGCTACCAGCTCGAGGTGATCCGGGCCCTCGACCACGAGATCCTGGCGGACGAAGGAGGCAGGCGGTGACACGCGGACGGATCGGTGTCCCCGGCGTGATCCACCGCGTCACGCGCCCGTTCGTGTTCCTCCTGATCGTCCTCGGCCTCGTCGCCGGCAGCGAGCTGTCGAGCGCGGTCGCCACCGAGTTCCTGTCGGCGCAGGAGGCCGAGCTCGGCCGCCTGCTGAACACCGAACGGGTCGCCCGCGGGCTGCCGGAGCTGTCGAACTCCGCGGCGCTGCGCACGGTCGCCCGCCGCCACGCGCAGCGGATGATGACCTCGGGCGGCATCTTCCACAACGAGCGGCTGCGCGAGGATGTCGAGGCGGTGTTCCCCGCGTGGGCGTCGATCGGCGAGAACGTCGGCGTCGGCCCCTCCATCCCCGGCGTCCACCAGGCGTTCATGGACTCGCCCGGGCACCGCGCGAACGTCCTCGACCCCGACTGGGGCTGGATGGGCATCGGCGTGGTCACCGGCGGCTCGCGCCTGTTCATGACCGAGAACTTCCTGGAGCTGCAGTCGGGTGCGGCCCGGCCCGCCCCGGCCCAGTTCCGCCTCGCCGGCTCGTCCCGGACCGCCACCGCCCGCTCGCTCGCCGACTTCGGCTTCACGCCCGGCAGCGCGCAGGGGGCGGTCGTCGCCGACGCCTACGACTTCCACGGCGCGCTCGCCGGCGCGGCCCTCGCGGGCCAGCTCGCCGGTCCGATCGCGCTCACCGGCACCGACCGGCTCGACGACCAGGCCCTCGCCGCCGTGCAGCGCGCGCTCGGCTCCGGCGCCGGCAAGACCGTCTACCTCGTCGGCGGCCCGTTCGATCCCTCGGTCGCCGAGGCTCTCCGCGTCACCGGCGCCACGGTCGTCGCCGTGGGCGGCGGCGACCACGTCGCGACCGCGGCGGACGCCGCACGCCGGTTGCCCCGCCGACCCGGCGAGGCGTTCCTCGCGACCGTCGCCAACTACCCCGACGCGCTGGCCGCCTCGGCCGTCAGCGCCGTCACGGGCTGGCCGGTCCTCTACACCGCCGGCGACCGGCTGTCGCCCGAGACCGCCGACGTCATCCGCGAGCTCGGCATCCGCACCGTCGACATCGTCGGGGGTACCACCGCGGTGACGGGTGCGGTCGAGTCACAGCTGCGCGGGCTCGGGCTCACCGTCCGCCGGCTCGCGGGTCCGTCTCGGGTCGAGACCGCGCTCGCGATCGCCGACTTCGGGCTCGGCGTGGGGCTGTCGACGGCCCACGTCGCGCTCGCCACCGCCTACAACTTCCCCGACGCGCTCGCCGGCGGGGCGCTCGCCTCGCAGCTGCACTCCCCGGTCATCCTGACCACCGGCGACCACCTCCACCCGCTCGCGAGCTCGTGGCTGCGCAACCGCCGCGGCGGCATCGACGCGCTCTACCTCCTCGGCGGCAGCGCGGCGCTGGCCGGCGCGGTCGAGCAGGACGTCGACATCGCCGTCCGCTGACGTGCGGAGCCCCGCCGGACGGTGGTCCGGAGTGCCCGACGCCTTCGGGGTGGACGGGGCGAACGGCTATGGTGCGCCGCCGGAGACACGCTTCCCCACGGAGGGATCCTCGCCGATGCGCCGCCTGCTCGGGCTCGTGCTGCCCGCACTGCTCGCCGTCACCCTGCTGCTGCCCGCAGCCGCCGCCAGCGCGGCCCCTGTCGCCGCGTCGACGAGCCTGGTCCTCGCCACCGAGGCCAACCCGGACGCGCCGGCTCCCGGTCTCGAGCCGATGGACCCGGACGACACCGAGAACCCCGCCGCCCCGACGGACTACGAGGCGAACTTCCTGTGGGGCGCCGCGGTCGGCCTGTTCGCGCTGATCCTCCTCGGCGCCCTGAGCCTCGCCGGGCTCTACTACCTCCTCGTGCTGCGTCCCCGGCAGCGGGCCGCGAGCGGCAAGTGACCTCGGGCGCCGCCACCGACGCGGCGCCACCCAGCGGCGCCGCCGACCCCCGTCACGACGGGTGGCGCCCGTGAGCGGGGCCGACCCCTCCGGCGACGGCCCGAGCGTCATCGACGAGCGGGTCGCGGTGTGGGCGGCGCGGATGGTCGCCCCGACCAGGGACGTCGACGCGCGTGCCGTGGCGGCGCTGCGGGCCGCGGTGCTCGCCGACCTGCCGCGTGTGGACGCCGCCGCGCGCTCGTGGTCCCAGCTCGGTGGCGGGCTCCCGCCGACCGAGTGCCGCGTCATCGGTCGCATCGGCTGGGTCCGTGCCAACCTCGCCGCGCTGCGGGGCAGCCTGCGCCCCGTCGGCGCCAAGCTCGGCGGCAACCGGGTCATCGCCTCGCGGGTGCTCGGGGCCCAGCTCGGGGCGCTCCTGGGACTGTTCTCGACCAAGGTGCTGGGGCAGTTCGTGCTGCCGTTCGGTGGCCCCGGCGGGGGGCAGCTCGTGCTCGTCGGACCCAACCTGCTCGACCTCGCCGACGAGCACGGCGACCTCGCCGACGACATCCGTCGGACGGTGCTCCTCCACGAGGTCACCCACCGGCTCCAGTTCGACGCCAGCGACTGGCTCGGGGCGCACCTGCGCGGCCTGCTCGAGACCTACCTGTCCCACGCCCGGGTCGACCCGCAGGCGATCCTCGACGCCGCCGGACGCCTCCCCGAGGCGATCGCCCGAGCTCGGGAGACGAGCTCGTTGCTGCCGCTCGTCGAGACCGTGCTGACCCCCGAACAGGTCGCGGTCGTCGACCAGGCCCAGGGGCTCATGAGCCTGCTGGAGGGGCACGGCAACGCCGCCATGTTCAGCGGCGAGGGCGGCGTGGTCGAGCGCCCCGACGACGTCCGCGAGGCGTTGGCCTCGCGCCGCGACGACGTCACGACGCGCATCCTCACCGCGGTCGCGGGGCTGGAGATGAAGCGGCGCCAGTACCGCGAGGGGGAGACGTTCGTCCGCGCCGTCATCGACGCCGAGGGCGTGGCGGGGCTGAACCGGGCCTTCGCGCGGCCGGAGAACCTCCCGAGCGCCGACGAGGTCCGGGACCCGTCGTCGTGGCTGGCCCGCGTGCCCGCGGCCGGCTGAGACGGTGACCGACGGCCGCGCCGGCACCGGGTCGCCCGCTCCCGGGCCCCTGGCCGAGGGCCAGAGCCGCGACCGGCTCGTCGCCGAGGTCGGCCGGGCGCTCGCCGGCATCCCGTCGGAGGCGACCGTCCTGGTCGCGGTCTCGGGGGGGCCCGACTCCACCGCGCTCGCGTTCCTCACCGCCGAGGCCCGGCCCGACCTCACCCTCGTCCTCGGCCACGTCCGTCACGGCTGGCGCGACGACCGCGCCGACGTGGCGGTGGTGACCGACCACGCCCGCTTCCTGGGGGCGGACCTGCAGGTCACCGAGGTGGTCGTGACCGCGACCGGGGACGGCCCCGAGGCTGCCGCGCGGGCCCACCGCTACGCCGCCCTGCGGCGACAGGCACGCGACACCGGCGCCACCGTCGTGCTCCTCGGGCACACCGCCGAGGACCAGGCCGAGACGGTCCTCATGCGGCTGGCCCGCGGGACCGGGATCCCCGGGCTCGGCGGGATGGCGGCCGTGCGCGGCGGCCTGGTCCGTCCGCTGCTGCGGCTGCGACGCAACGACGTCCGCCGCTTCGTGGTCCAGGAGGGGCTCGAGGCGGTCGAGGACCCCACCAACCTCGACCCGGCGCTGACCCGCACCATCGCGCGCCACGAGGTCCTGCCGGTCCTCGCCCGGCTCGGGCCCGACCCGGTCGCGGCGCTCGCGCGGCTCGCCGATGTGGCCCGCGACGACGCCGACAAGCTCGACCTCGACGCCCGGGAGGTCCTCTCCCGCATCGGTCGTCGCTACGGCCCGGTGCACGTGCTGCGACAGGACGACCTCGCGGCGCTGCACCCGGCCATCACGAACCGCGTGGTGCGCGACGTCATCATCGACTCGCGCGGCACCGACGAGCCGCCGTCGTCGGCCCAGGTCGCGCGGGTCCTGGACCTCGCACCGGGCGCCGCCGCGGACCTGCCGGGCGTCTCGGCCACGGCCGGTGGGGGGTGGCTGGCGATCGGGCCGCAGGACCTCGTGGAGACCCCGGACGTGGTGCTCGTCGTCCCCGGGGCCACCCGCTGGCCGCCGGGTCGCATCCACATCGTCGCGATCGACGAGGCGAGCACCCGCCCGGGTGACGACCAGCTCGCGCTCGACCTCGGCGACCGCTGGGAGGTCCCCGACCTCACCGCCGAGCCGGGGCTCGTGCCGCCCGGCGGGCGCGACGAGCTCGGCACCATCGTGCTCGGCGAGCTCGACGGCCGCGACCGGCTCGTGGTGCGCTCGCGCCGCCCTGGCGATCGGGTGGTGACCTCCGGCGGGACCCGCAAGCTCCAGGACATCCTCGTCGACGCCGGTGTCCCCCGGCTGATCCGCGACCTCGTCCCGATCGTGGCGGTGGGGGACCGGGTGGTGTGGGTCCCGGGGATCGCCGCCGACGCCGAGGCCCTCGCGGCGGGGCGTGACGACCCCCAGCTGCTGCTCCTGCTGGCTGCGCCGGAGCGCTCGGACCCGGCGACGCTCCTGGGGCGCGGCTAGCCTCCGCCCCCTCGCGCCCCGTCCCGCCCCGTCCCGCGCCGTCAGGAGCCACGCCCCCGATGGACGACCTCGACCGCATCGCCCCCGACCTCGCCGCGTCGATCGAGGCGGTCCTCATCGGCGCCGACGAGATCGACGCCCGGCTGCGCGAGCTCGCCGCCGAGGTCGACCGCGACTACGCCGGTCGCGAGCTCCTCCTGGTCGGGGTGCTGAAGGGCGCGTTCGTGGTCATGGCCGACTTCGCCCGTCACCTGAAGATCCCCGTGAGCACCGACTTCATGGCGTGTTCGTCGTACGGGACCTCGACCCGCTCGTCCGGCGTGGTCCGGATCCTGAAGGACCTCGACACCGACATCGAGGGGCGCGACGTCCTGCTCGTCGAGGACATCGTCGACTCCGGGCTGACGCTCGACTACCTCGTCAAGAACCTCCGGTCGCGCAAGCCGGCCTCGATCGAGGTGATGACCCTCCTCACGAAGCCGTCGCAGCGCAAGGTCGACATGGAGGTGCGCTACGTCGGCTTCGAGGTGCCCGACGTGTTCGTCGTCGGGTACGGGCTCGACTTCGCCGAGCGGTTCCGCAACGTGCCCTTCATCGCGACGCTCAAGCCCGAGGCCTACACCTGATCGTCCGCCGTCGGGGGACGGTCGGACCTGCGCCGGCGACGCGCACGTCGGGGAAGCCGTGGTCCCTCCCGGGCGTTGCCCCCGTCGACTCCGTCCGGGAGGCCAACCCGAGCCCGGTGGTAGCATCGAAGACCACACGCGGGTGGGAACGGGGAGCGTGGACCCCGCCCGTGGTGGCCCCCTCGCGCGGGGTCGGGTCGGCCTCGCGACGGCTCTCCGGCCCGACCTCCACTCCCAGCTCCCCCACACCGAAGGTGGGTAGTACGTGAAGACCTCCCAACGCATCTTCCGCGGACCGCTGCTCTGGTTCCTGGTCCTCGGCTTCGCGCTCTACGCCACCTTCAGCCTGGTCCAGCGGGCCGCGGAGCCGCAGCCGCTGACCTTCAGCGAGTTCCTCCAGGCGGCCGAGGACGGCCGTCTCGAGGGGCAGGACCTGTCGAAGGTCACGATCGGCAACCGCTCCGAGGTGATCAGCGGCGAGATGCGTGACCCCGACAACCCGTCGGCCACGGTCCCGTTCCAGACGACCTACAACGCCCAGGTCAACGACGACCAGATCGCCCAGCTCATCACCGAGGGCAAGATCGACGGCGACTTCGACGCCGAGCAGACCGGCGCGCTGGTCAGCTTCCTGTTCCAGATGCTGCCGTTCGTGCTGATCTTCCTGCTGTTCTTCTTCCTCATGCAGCAGATGCAGGGCGGCGGCGGCCGGGTCATGCAGTTCGGCAAGTCCAAGGCCAAGCTCGTCTCCAAGGACTCGCCCAAGGTCACCTTCTCAGACGTCGCCGGCGCCGACGAGGCCATCGAGGAGCTGCGCGAGATCAAGGAGTTCCTCGAGAACCCCGCCAAGTTCCAGTCGATGGGCGCGAAGATCCCCAAGGGCGTGCTGCTCTACGGCCCCCCCGGCACCGGCAAGACGCTCCTCGCCCGCGCCGTCGCCGGCGAGGCCGGGGTGCCGTTCTTCTCCATCTCGGGCTCGGACTTCGTCGAGATGTTCGTAGGCGTCGGCGCGAGCGTGACCGGCGACACGCCGGTGCTCGTCCGAGATGCGGATGGCACGCGGCTCGTGCCGATCGCCGAGGTGGTCGATGCCCACTACGACGACGGGGCGGACGACTTCGTCGTCTCCGTCGACGGGCTCGAGACCCTCGGCTACACGCCTCGGACGTCCGGCTTCCGGGGCGACATCTCGGGCTTCGGCGGGAGCGCCTGGAGCGACGTCTCCGGGGTGTACCGCCACCGGGTCGACGAGATCCTCGAGATCGAGTTCCTCGGCGGGACCATCCGCACGACCGGCGACCACAGCGTCTTCGTCCGCAGCCACGGCGGCATCAAGGCCGTCGCGGCGAGCGAGCTCGCGCCCGGTGACGTGCTGGTCGACCTCCCGTACAAGACGAGGGGGGGCTTCATCCCCGGCCGCGGGACCCAGCACGAGCTCCGAGCCCACGACTTCTCGGAGGCGCTGCCGCCCACCCGCGTGCAGGTGTGGGCTCCTGACCCGGAGGCCGAGGCGGCACTCGCCCGTGCCCGCGGGCACGACGGACCGGCCGCCCCGCTCGCCGAAGAACTCGGCGTGAGCCCGGCAACCGTGAACAACTGGCGCGCCGGTCGGCACGAACCCCGTGGGTCCTCGGATCGCTACGACCGCACGCCGGTCCCGCAGGCGGTCGACGTCGACGAGGACCTGCTCACCGTGCTCGGCTACTACACGGCCGAAGGCCGCGTCAACAGTGCCGTCGACTTCACGTTCGGCTCCCACGAGCACGAGCTCATCGAGGACTGCACCAAGCGGATGCGCGCCGTGTTCGACCTCGACCCGGCCATCGCGCACACCGACGACAACGCCACCCGGCTGCAGTACCGGTCCGCCGCACTCGGACGCTTCTTCGAGCGTCAGTGCGGCACCGGGAGCGGCAACAAGCACGTGCCTGAGCTCCTGTGGGATGCGCCTCGCGAGCTCTTCCTCGCCTACCTACGCGGCTGGTCGGACGGCGATGGGTACACCGACGACCGTGGTCGCCTCATCGTCACCTCCGTGAGTCAGCAGCTCGTGCGCGAGATGGCCTGGCTCGCCGGTATGCACGGGATGAAGGCGGGCGTCCGGCACGGCGTGCAACAGGGCGGCCGCGTGATCAGGACGAAGCCGCTTCCCGACGGCGAGTACTGGACGCTGATCCTCGGCCGGACCTCGAACCCGTTCTCGGGGCGACCGTCCACCAACCAGCACAAGAAGCCCGTCATCCGCGAGATCCGACGGGTGCCCTTCGAGGGGTACGTCTACGACCTCGTCGGCTGCACGAACGAGGCCTTCTTCGGTGGCGAGCGGCCGGTGCTGCTGCACAACTCCCGGGTACGTGACCTCTTCGAGCAGGCCAAGGCCAACGCTCCGGCCATCATCTTCATGGACGAGATCGACGCCGTCGGTCGTCACCGCGGCGCCGGCCTCGGCGGTGGGCACGACGAGCGCGAGCAGACCCTGAACCAGCTGCTCGTCGAGATGGACGGCTTCGACGTCCGCACGACGGTCATCCTGATCGCGGCGACCAACCGGCCCGACATCCTCGACCCGGCGCTGCTGCGCCCGGGTCGCTTCGACCGCCAGATCACCGTCGACCGTCCCGACCTCGTCGGGCGCGAGGCGATCCTCAAGATCCACACCCGCGGCAAGCCGCTGGCCGAGGACATCGACATCAACGCGCTGGCGCGCCAGACTCCCGGGTTCACGGGTGCCGACCTCGCCAACCTCGTCAACGAGGCGGCGCTCCTCGCGGCGCGGTTCGGCAAGAAGGAGATCACCCAGGACGAGCTGGCCGAGGCCATCGACCGCGTGATCGCCGGCCCCGAGCGCAAGTCCCGGATCATGTCCGAGCGCGAGCGCCGGATCACCGCCTACCACGAGTCGGGCCACGCGATCGTCGGTCACGCCCTCCCGCACGTCGACCCGATCCACAAGGTCACGATCATCCCGCGCGGCCGCGCCGGCGGGTACACGCTGGCGCTGCCGGTCGAGGACAAGTCCTACGCGACCCGCGGCGAGCTGATGGACCAGATCGCGTTCGCGATGGGTGGCCGCGTCGCCGAGGAGCTCAAGGTCGGTGACTACACGACCGGTGCCTCCAACGACATCCAGAAGGCCACCGGCACCGCCCGCAAGATGATCACCGAGTACGGCATGAGCGCCAAGCTCGGGCCGATCAAGCTCGGCCACTCCGACAGCCAGCCGTTCCTCGGCCGCGAGTTCGGCCACGAGCCCGACTACTCCGACGAGGTCGCGATGCAGATCGACCTCGAGGTCCGTGCCCTCATCGACGAGGCGCACGACGAGGCGCTCGAGATCCTGGTCGAGAACGACGACATCCTCGAGCTGATGGCGAACCGCCTGCTCGAGGAGGAGACCCTCGACACGAAGACGCTCGAGGAGATCCTGAAGCCCGTCACGGTCCGACCCAGCCGGGCGTTCGCGGCTCCGATCGGGAAGTCGCCGACCGCGGTCCTCAACTCGCTCCGGCGCCTGAACGGCTCCTCCAACGGCAACGGCAGCGCGTCCGGCACGACCCGCAAGAAGAAGGCGACCGCCAAGAAGTCGACCACCAAGCGGGCGACGACGAAGAAGCGCGACTGATGCCACACGAGATCGAGCACCCCGAGCTCGATGTCGCCGCCCGGGACCGGGTCAAGCACATCACCGGCGTCGAGCCCAGCCGGTCGTTCGACGCCGACCGCATCCGCGCGGCCGTGCGGATGCTGTTCGAGGCCATCGGCGACGACCCCGACCGCCCCGGGATCGTCGACACGCCCGACCGCGTCGCCCGCTCCTTCGACGAGATCTTCGCCGGGATGCTCGTCAACCCCGAGGACGTGCTGTCGGTCGTGTTCGAGGAGAACCACGACGAGCTCGTGATGATGCGCGAGATCCCGTTCCACTCGATGTGCGAGCACCACCTGGTGCCGTTCTTCGGACGTGCGGCGGTCGCCTACCTGCCCAACGTCGAGGGCCAGGTCACGGGGCTGTCCAAGCTCGCGCGGCTCGTCGACGTCGTCGCCAAGCGGCCCGGCCTACAGGAGCGGATGACCACCCAGATCGCCGACGCGCTCGAGAAGGCGCTCTCACCCCGCGGGGTGCTCGTCGTCATCGAGGCGCGTCACCTGTGCATGGAGATGCGTGGCATCCGCAAGCCCGGGGCCGAGACCGTCACCTCGACCGTGCGCGGCATCTTCCGTGAGGACCCGCGGACCCGCGCCGAGGCCATGGCGCTCCTCCACGGCCACCACGGCCCCCTCTGAGCCGAGCCGGGCCACGGGGACCACTAGGCTCGCCGCGCGCGACGAGAGGCGTCGCGCGTCAGGAGCCCCGGTGACCGACGTGCCCGTCGTCCGTGTCGAGGACGCGACGCTGGTCCCGTTCGGGGGGCCCGCCAAGCTGGCTCTGAGCGGCTTCGACCGCGCCGAGGAGGTGGCGGCCGGGGTCTCCGCCGCCGGCGGCGCCACCGAGATCGTCGAGGGTCGACTGGTCGCGGTGGCCCGGCCGTCCCAGCTCGTGGACGCCGCGGGCCGCAAGGTCGGCGCCGAGCTCGCCGAGCCGCTACGCGCCGAGGTCGACCGTGCGGTCGCGTCGTGGCTGACGGGGCCGAGCGACCTCGAGACGCCGGCGGGCACGCTGCCGTGCGGGTCGCGGCCGATCGTCATGGGGATCCTGAACGTCACCCCGGACTCGTTCTCCGACGGCGGCGACCACTACGAGCCCGGCCACCACCCGGACGTGGCGGTGGCGTTCGCCCGCGAGCTCCTCGCCGAGGGTGCCGACGTCATCGACATCGGCGGCGAGTCGACCCGTCCGGGGGCGGAGCCGGTCCCGGAGGACGAGGAGCTGCGCCGGGTCATCCCGGTCATCGAGGCGCTGGCGGCCGCGGGCGCGATCGTGTCGGTCGACACGACCAAGGCGGGGGTGGCCCGCCGGGCGGTCGAGGCAGGGGCCGCCATCGTCAACGACGTGTCGGCCGGGGCCAACGACGGACTGCTCCTCCACACCGTGGCCGAGCTCGACATCCCCTACGTCGTGATGCACATGCGCGGGACGCCCCGGACGATGCAACGTGACCCGCGCTACATCGACGTCATCGCCGAGGTCTTCGACTTCCTGACCGAGCAGGTCCGCCGGCTCGAGCTCCTCGGGGTGCGCCGCGAACGCCTGATCGTCGACCCGGGCATCGGGTTCGGCAAGACCGTCGGGCACAACCTCGAGATCCTGCGACGCACCCGTGAGTTCACCTCGATGGGGCTCCCGGTCCTCGTCGGGACCTCGCGCAAGTCGTTCATCGGCGCGATCACCGGCGTCGAGGAGCCTTCCGAGCGGCTCGAGGGCTCGCTCGTCACCGCCGCCCACGCGGTCGCCAACGGTGCGGCGATCGTGCGCGTCCACGACGTCGCCGCGACCGTCCGCGCGGTCCACGCCGCCCGTGCCGTCGCGACCGGGGACCTCCCGGGGGCGTGACCTCGGCGGTACCGCTGACCCGGCCGGGGTCGTCGGCGTAGAGTGCTCGCATGGGCTACCCCGAGCGACTGCTGACCGACGACGAGACGATCCTGCGCGAGTTCCACCCGCACTGGCGGGTGCTGCTCCCGGTCGTGGGCTGGGCGATCCTGTTCGGCGCCGTCGCCGGCGTCATCTGGTACTTCGATACGAGGACGCCCGGCGACGACGTGCTGGCCGCCGGGCCCATCGCGGCGGTTGCGGCGGTCGTGTTGACCGTCCTCCTCGCCATCGGCCCGGTCGTGCGGTGGTACGCGACCCTCTACGTGCTCACGACCGAGCGGATCGTCGTCCGCACCGGGATCCTGTCGAAGAGCAGCGTCGAGATCCCGCTCGAGAGCATCAACAACGTCCACTTCAGCCAGTCGCTCGTCGAGCGGGTCCTCGGCCACGGGGACGTGCTCATCGAGTCGGCCGGCTCGCAGGGGCAGAGCCGGCTGCAGGACATCCCTGACCCCGAGGCGTTCCACTCCGAGGTCTACCGGGCACGCGAGGACCGCACCCTCCAGCTCGAGGGCGGATCCGGCACCCCGGACCCGGTCGCCCAGCTCGAGCGTCTCGCCGCGCTGCGCGACCGTGGCGCGATCTCGGCCGAGGAGTTCGAGCAGAAGAAGCGCGACCTCCTCGGCCGCATCTGACCTCGCCGGCTCCTGCCGGCGCGTGGGCCGTGGTCAGAGCGGTGGGGTGAGGGCCGGACAGCCGGTCTCGATCGCGGAGCGCAGCGGCCAGTCCGGGCTCGCGCCCGGCAGGGACGTGGTGCCCTCGAGGTAGTCGCCCTGGCTCCAGCTGCCCCACAGGTGCTGCCGGCAGAAGGAGTCGACGACGAACCACTCGGCCTCGCCGGCGGGGCGCTCGAGTGGGGCGAGCGAGCCGTCCATCGGGCCGGTGATGCGGCCCGCCTCCTCCCGCCACTCGTCCTCGCTGCGGAGCTTGCCGAAGTAGGTGCCGTGGCCCTCGTTCAGGAACTCGTGCTCCCACGTGATACGCGGCGTGGTGGGGGAGCCGCCGAGGAGGCCGACCGCCTGGTAGCCGGCGTCGGTGTGCACGGCGCCCTGGAGGAACCGGTCCCGCAGCTCGGGCGCGGTGAGGACGCCGTCGCCGAGCTCGCAGTCGGGGTTCTCCGCCCCGCAGGCGACGGGCGTCCCGGTGGCCACGACGCCGTCGGCCTGGATGCGCGGCCCGTCGAGTCGCGTGCGGGCCCAGTGGAGGGCCTGGCCGTAGAACCCGGCGGAGACGGGGGTGGCGTTGGAGGTCCCGCCGAAGGTGCCCTCGCTGTCCGTGCGCGAGGTCCCCGAGCTCGGCGCCGACGGGTAGGCGGTCCCGGGTGCGGAGACGTCGGCGGGCTTGCCGTGACCGGTGTAGCTCGCCTCCTCGGGTGACGTGGCGCCGACGGTGATCACCCAGTCCGGGCCCTCCTGGCTGGAGAAGAGGGTCGTGTTCGGGGCGGTGAAGGTGTTCGCCTGGCCGTTGCCGGCGGAGAAGAAGATGGTCTGGCCGCGCTCGGACGCCGTCCGCTGCAGGTCGACGTCGGAGCCGCTGTAGAACCGGTCGCGCATCAGGGCGGAGAAGCCGAAGGAGTTGGTGACGACGTCGATCCAGTCCTGCTGCATCACCCAGTTGCTGGCCGCCTCGGCCTGGCTGCCGGAGCCGTAGGTCACGAACACCACGACGCACTCGGGGCACGAGCCGTGCAGGTTGCCGGCCGAGACCGACGAGGTCCCCACGCCGTGCGACGCGCCCGAGTACAGCCCGCCGCCGGCGAAGTCGACCATCGCGACCGCCTTGGTGCCGGGCACCCACGCACCGTTGACCGTGACCGACGACGACGGCTCGAGCTTGGCCCACTCGGCCGCGTCGGCGCTGTGGAGCGAGTCCATCGTCTTGACCTCGTCCGGACCCGGGATGGTCAGGTCGAGGCGGCTGAAGCTGTCGAACGCGCTCTCGTCGAAGCCGGGCAGCCACTCGGCGGGCGAGGTGTCGAGCGGCAGGTCGTTGGCCGGGTCGGCGTCGAGGTGTTGCGGCATCAGCGCGGCGATGAAGTCGCGGTGGTACGGCGTGAACGCGCTGTCGACGACGGCGATGACGACGGTGTCGTCACGACCGTCGGTCGTCGTCGTGGGGGTGGTCGGGACGGCGGCGACGGCGAGCGTCGAGGCGAGCGCCAGCGCGGTGGTCGCGACGCGGGGGCGGATCCGCATGTCAGGGGTCTCCTGTGCAGGGGGTGGTCCGGGGCCGCGTCCGAGAGCAGCGCGGTACGGCTTGCGGTACGGCGTGCGGTACGGGGGGCTTCGTCGTCGTGGGGCCGGTGACCTGCCCGCGCCCTACGCTCGCGCTCGCAGCGTCCGGACCGGCGAGGAGGACGGCGTGGAGCGCATCGAGGTGGTGGGCCTGGAGGTGTGGGCCAGGCACGGGGTGCTCCCGCACGAGCGCGAGCTCGGTCAGCGGTTCGTCGTCGACCTCGCCGTCGACCTCGACGTCTCCGCCGCGATGGCGAGCGACGACCTCGCCGACACGCTCGACTACGGGGTCCTCGCCGAGCGGGTCCACGACGTGCTCGTGGACGGCCAGGTGCAGCTCCTCGAACGGTTGGCGCAGAAGGCGCTGGACGCGTGCTTCGCCGATCGGCGGGTGGTCGCCGCCGAGGTCACCGTGCACAAGCCGAGCGTGCCGCTGACCGTCCCGGCCGCCGAGGTGCGGTTCACCGCCCGCCGGACGCGCGCGGACGCGTGACGACGCCGGCGCCCGAGCCCGTCACGGCCTTCCTCGGTCTGGGAGGCAACGTCGGCGACGCCCTCGAGACGCTCACGAGCGCCTGCTACGCGCTCCACGACTCGACCGGCATCGCGGTCGAGGACGTCTCCGGCATCTACGAGACCGAGCCGTGGGGTGGCGTCGACCAGCCGGCGTTCCTCAACTGCGTGGTCCGCATCCGGACCACCCTGTCGCCGCACGAGCTCCTCGAGGAGCTGCAGACCACCGAGGCCGCCTTCGGGCGCGACCGGAGCGGGGAGGAGCGCTGGGGGCCGCGGACGCTCGACATCGACCTCCTCCTCTACGGCGACGAGACGATCGCCACCGATGACCTCGTGGTCCCGCACCCGCGGATGCACGAGCGGGCGTTCGTGCTCGTGCCGCTCCTCGAGGTCTTCCCGGGTGGGGCGCTGCCCGGACGGCCGGCGGCTGACGACCCTGCTGATGGGGCTCGGTGAGCTGTCGGGCATCGACCTGGTCGTGCGGCTCGACGAGGTGCCGGGGCAGCACCTGCCTCGGCCCGAGGCGCCCGGCGGCCCCGGGGCGTTCCTCGCCGAGGAGTGGCGGGCGTCCCCGCTGTCGCGTCGCGAAGGTGCGCCGCCCGAGACCGAACGATGACCCGCCACCACCCCGGGGACCGAGCCGCGTCCTCCCGGCTCCCCCGGTCGCGGGTGGCGATCATCGGGCCGCGGCCGTGTCGGGACCACGCTCGCCGCTGGGCTCACGCGCGCGGGACACCGGGCGTCGTCGCCGTCGGTGGGAGGTAGCGAGGCCTCGCGCGCCCGCTTCACCGAACGTGTCGCGGGCTGCCGCGCCGCACGCGCGTCCCCGCCGAGGCCGCGGCGGCCGGCGACCTCGTCCTCGTCACCACCCCCGACGACGTGGTGGCCGCGGTCGTGACCGACCTCGTCGTCGCGGATGCCATCGGCGAGGGCGACCGCGTCGTCCACGTGGCGGGCTCGCAGGGCCTCGCGCCGCTCCACCGGGCGGCCCTCGCCGGCGCGCGTGTGGCCGCCTGCCACCCGGCGCAGACCTTCCCCTGCCGCGACCGGCCCGATCCCGACGCCCTGCTGGGAGCGGCCTGGGCCGTGACCGCGCCGGAGCCGGACCGCGGCTGGGCGCACGACCTCGTGATCCAGCTCGGCGGCCACCCGCACGACCTCGCCGACAGCGATCGCACGCTCTACCACGCGGCGCTGACGGTCGGCTCCAACGCCGTCGCCGCCGCGACCTCGGTCGCCCGTCAGCTCCTCGTCGGTGCGCGGGTCGAGGACCCCGAGGCGTTCCTCGGGCCGCTCATCGCCGCCAGCACCACGAACGTGCTCCGCGGCGGGGCGGACGCGATCACGGGGCCGATCGTCCGGGGTGACCTCGGCACGGTCCGGGCGCACCTCGAGACCCTCGATCGCGACGTGCCCCACCTCGGCCGGGCCTACCGTCTCCTCGGCCGGGTCGTGCTCGCGCAGGTCAGACCGTCCCTCGATCCCCCGCGCAGCGACGCCCTCGCCGACCTGCTCCGCGACCCCGACGACCTGCGGGAGCCCTGATGCAGCGACTGACGACCATCGCCGAGCGTGCGCGCCGCCGTGGCCGAGGCCCGCGCGGCCGGCCGGCGGGTCGGGCTCGTGCCCGACCATGGGGGCGCTCCACGCCGGCCACCTCTCGCTCGTGGAGACCTGCCACGACCACGCCGACCTCGTGGTCGTCTCGATCTTCGTCAACCCCGCCCAGTTCGCCCCGGGCGAGGACCTCGAGGCCTACCCGCGCGACCTCGCCGGCGACGAGGCAGCGCTCCGCGACCTCGGGGCCCGCGCGCCGCACCTCGTCTTCGCGCCGGGCGTCGAGGAGGTCTACCCGCGGGAGCGGCTCACCACGGTCACCGTCCGGGGGCTGAACCACGTCCTGTGCGGACGCTCACGCCCGACCCACTTCGACGGGGTCACGACCGTGGTCAGCAAGCTGCTCAACATCGTCCAGCCCGACGTCGCGGTGTTCGGGCGGAAGGACTTCCAGCAGCTCACGATCATCCGCCGCATGGTGGACGACCTGGACATCCCGGTCGAGATCGTGGGCGGCGCCATCGTCCGTGAGCCCGACGGGCTCGCGATGTCGAGCCGCAACCGCTACCTCGAGGGCGAGGAACGCACGGCCGCGCGCGTCGTGTCACGTGCGCTCCGGGCCGCCGTGGAGGCGGCGCGGGACGCGCGGACGCGCGGACAGCGACCTTCGGCCGGGATGCTCCGGGAGGTCGCGGGCGTTACCCTGTCCGCGGAACCACGGGCGCGGACCGACTACGTCGAGGTCCTCGATCCCGGGTCGCTGGCACCACCCGACACCACGGACACCACCGGGACCACCCCGGACGCGTCCGCTCGCGGGGAAGGCGGAGGCGACGCAGGAACAGGGCCCCGTCCGGGCGCGACCGAGGATCCGCAGCAGCTGCTCGTGGCGGTCGCCGCCTACGTCGGCGCCGCCCGCCTCATCGACAACGTCGTCGTGGGGGACCACGCGGACGAGGAACGGCTCCTCGCCGCGACGAGCGGATGAACCCCGGCCCCCGGGCCACCCAGCAACGACCGGTTGGAACCGATCGCGGCCACCCCGCGACGGACGACACGGAGACACCATGCGCCGCACCTTGATGAAGTCCAAGCTCCACCGCGCCACCGTCACGGAGGCGAACCTCCACTACGTCGGGTCGATCACGATCGACGTCGCCCTGATGCAGGCGGCGGACCTCCTCCCGAACGAGAAGGTCCAGATCGTCGACTGCGACAACGGCAACCGTCTCGAGACCTACGTCATCCCCGGTGAGGCCGGCAGTGGCGTGATCGGTTTGAACGGGGCGGCGGCCCGTCTGGTCTACCCTGGCGACACCGTCATCATCATCAGCTACGCGGACTTCGATGATGCGGAGGCGCGGGAGCACGAGCCGACCGTCGTCTTCGTCGACGAGGACAACCGCGTCGCACGGCTCGGGACTGAGATCGCAGGTGCGCTGGCGTAGATCGACCGGGGGCGAGGACCGCGACCACGTGGACGACGCGAAGGCGTCGAGCCACGTCCGGCCGCTGGCCCCGATCCACCCCCGACGGGCCCCCCACGGCGTCGGACGACCGGCCCGACGAGCCGGACGAGCCCGCCGCCGATGGCGGCGACACGCCCGTCGAGGACGAGACGGCCGCGGTCCCGCGCGATGCCCGCGTGCTCCACGCCCGGCCGCTGACCCCCGCGGTCGAGGTCCCGCTCGACGTCTCCGCGCCCGACCTCGAGGAGCTCGCCCGGGCGACCCGCCGTGCCGTGGCACGGGCGCTCGCCGAGGACCTCGGCGACCGCGGTGACGTCACCTCGCTCGTGACCGTGCCGCCGGGGATGACCGGGACCGCCGAGTTCGTGGCGCGCGCCGACGGCACCGTCGCCGGCCTGGCGGTCGTCCGCGCCGTCTTCGACCAGGTCGACGCCCGCGTCGCGGTCGAGTTCACCGTCGAGGACGGCGACACGGTCGTCCGCGGCGACGTCCTCGGCACCCTGACGGGGCCGTTGCGCTCCATCTTCACCGGCGAGCGGACGGCGCTGAACTTCCTCTGCCACCTCTCCGGCATCGCCACCCGCACCCGCGCCTTCGTCGCCGCGGTCGAGGGGACCGGCTGCGCCATCCGCGACACCCGCAAGACCACCCCGGGGCTGCGCCTGCTCGAGAAGGCCGCCGTCCGCGCCGGCGGGGGTCACAACCACCGGGTCGGCCTCTACGACGGCATCCTCATCAAGGACAACCACATCGCCGCCGCGGGGTCGGTCACCGCGGCGCTCGAGGGTGCGCAGCGCCGTGAGGGGCTGCCCATCCAGATCGAGGTGAGCGAGCTCGACCAGCTCGAGGACGCCATCCGCGCCGGCGCCACCGACATCCTGCTCGACAACTTCTCGCCGGAGCAGATCCGCCAGGCCGTCCAGCGGGTCGACGGGCGCGCCGCCCTCGAGGCCAGCGGTCGCGTCACGCTCGACGACGTCCGGCGCTACGCCGACGCCGGCGTGGGGCGGATCGCCATCGGGGGGCTCACCCACTCCGCCCCGAGCCTCGACATCGCCCTCGACGTCCGCGCCGACGCCATCGAGTCGCCGAGCTACCTCGCGCCGGTGTGGACCCAGCGGGACACGGCCGAGCCGGACGGCGACGACGACCTCCTCGACGACGCCGTCGCGGGCGATGCGGCCGCGGCGCTCTCCGGGGAGCGTGCCGAGGCGGACGTGGCGGCGGTCGAGGACGACGCCGCGGCGGCCGCCTCCGACGACGCCGCGCCCGCGGTCGTGGACGGGTTCGCGCCCGAGACCGCCGCCGGGACGACGACCGAGGACGGCGCCGCCCCGGATGACGGCGAGTCCCCGGAGGACGCCGTCGACGACGACCCCGCGGACCCCGACGCCGGCGAGGACGAGCGCCGGCGCGCGTGCCGCCGGCGACGAGCCCGCCCGCGAGGACGGCCTGTTCGCCTGGCGCGAGCGTCAGCTCGGTGTCTCCGACGGGCGGGACTGACCGTGCTGCTGGCGGTCGACGTCGGCAACTCGAACACCGTGCTCGGCCTGTTCCAGGGCAACGAGCTCGTCCAGCACTGGCGGACGTCCACCGACGGTGAGCGCACCTCCGACGAGATGGCGCTGCTGTTCCAGGGGTTGCTCGGCTTCGCCGGGCTCGACTTCACGCACAACATCCACGGCGTCGTCGTGAGCTCGGTCGTGCCGACCGTGACCGAGATCCTGCGCGACATGATCAGCCGCTACTTCCCGTTCCCGCCGATCGTCATCGAGCCGGGCGTCACGCACCGGGATCGCGCTGCGCTACGAGAACCCGCGCGAGGTCGGGGCCGACCGGATCGTGAACGCCGTGGCCGCCTTCGAGCTCTACGGCGGGCCGGCGATCGTCGTCGACTTCGGCACCGCCACCTCCTTCGATGCCGTCAACGCCGCCGGCGAGTTCGTCGGTGGCGCCATCGCCCCGGGCGTGCACACCTCGACCGAGGCGCTCATCGCCAAGGCCGCCCGGCTCCCCAAGGTCGAGACCCTGGCCCCGCCCGCCGCGATCGGCCGTTCGACCATCACCGCCCTGCAGTCCGGGATCGTCTACGGCTTCGCCGGCCAGGTCGACGCCATCGTCGCCCGCATCAAGGCCGAGCTCGGCGCCGGCGTCACCACCGTCGCGACCGGCGGGCTCGCGCCCGCCGTGCTCGAGGCCTGCACCTCGATCGACCACCACGACGAGTGGCTGACGCTGAAGGGCCTGCGGCTCATCTGGGAGCGCAACACCACCCGGTAGCCGGGACCGGCCGCACGGGCCCGCACGCTACCGTTGGCCGCCCCCGCACGACCTCCCGAGGCTCCCCTGTGACCGACGACGCGCACCCCGCCACGCCCGAGGGCGACGATCCCGAGCGGTCCAAGCTCGACGAGATCATGGCCACGCGCCGGCAGAAGATCGCCGACCTCCGCGCCGCCGGCGTCGACCCGTTCCCGGTCGGGTTCACCCCGACCGACACCGTCGCCGAGGTCGTGGCGCGGTGGGCCGACATCGCGCCGGGTCAGGAGACCGGCGAGGTCGTCCGTGTCGCCGGCCGGATCGTGGGCAAGCGCGAGATGGGCAAGCTCCGCTTCCTGCCGTTGCGCGAGGACGGCGTCGACATCCAGCTGTTCGTCCCGCTGAACCACCTCGACGACGCCTCCCGGGAGCTCGTGGACACGCTCGACGCCGGCGACTGGGTCGGGGTCGAGGGCGAGGTGATGGCCTCGAAGAAGGGCGAGCTGTCGGTCAAGCCGTCCACGATCACCCTCCTCGGCAAGTCCATCCGGCCGCTGCCGGACAAGCACGGGGGCCTCACCGACGTCGAGCAGCGCTACCGCCAGCGCGAGCTCGACCTGGTCGTGAACGAGGAGACCCGACGGACCTTCCGCATCCGCTCGCAGGTGCTGAAGGCCATCCGTGCCGAGCTCGACGACCGCGGCTTCGTCGAGGTCGAGACCCCGATGCTCCACCCCATCCCGGGTGGCGCCACCGCGCGGCCGTTCGTGACCCACCACAACACCCTCGACACCGACCTCTACCTCCGCATCGCGCCGGAGCTCTACCTCAAGCGCCTCATCGCCGGCGGGTTCCGGCGCGTGTTCGAGATCAACCGCAGCTTCCGCAACGAGGGGATGTCGCCGCGGCACAACCCCGAGTTCACGATGCTCGAGACCTACGAGGCCTACGCCGACCACGAGGACGTGATGGCGCTCACCGAGTCGCTGGTCCAGCGTGCGGCGTTGGAGGCGGTCGGGACGCTCGAGCTGACCTACGGCGGACGCGCGGTCGACCTGTCCGGGCCGTGGCGCCGCGTCAGCGTGCTCGACCTGACCCGCGAGGCGACCGGCCGTCCGGACCTGTCCTACGACACCGACCTCGACGAGCTGCGCCGGCTCTGCGACGAGCACGAGGTGGCCTACGACCCCTCCTTCGGGCCCGGCAAGCTCGTCGTCGAGCTGTACGAGAAGCTCGCCGAGGGGGAGCTGTGGGAGCCGACCTTCGTCACCGAGCACCCGGTCGAGACCTCGCCGCTCGCCCGCCGGCACCGCAGCCTCGACCACGTCACCGAGCGCTTCGAGCTGCTGATCGTCGGTCGCGAGCTCGCCAACGCCTTCTCCGAGCTCACCGACCCCGACGACCAGCGCGGCCGCTTCGAGGCCCAGGCGCGCGCCAAGGCCGCCGGTGACGACGAGGCGATGCCGATCGACGAGCCCTACCTGCGGGCGATGGAGCTCGGGATGCCCCCGACGGGCGGGCTCGGGCTCGGGATCGACCGGCTCGTGATGCTGGTCGCCGACGTGGCCACCATCCGCGACGTCATCCTGTTCCCGACGCTGCGACCCGAGGCCTGACGACCGTGTGGGTCAGCCCGGCGTCGGGCTCCCGGTCGGCCGGGGCAGCTGCGCGTCGCCGGTCGCCGGCGCCACGACGAACACGATGACCGACCGCGTCCGGCAGAGGGCCCGCGCCTTGAAGTAGAAGCGGTGGTCGCCGTTGTCCATCAGCCCCTCGGCCTCGAGGATCTCGTCCTCGAGCACGAGCGAGGTGAGACCGCTCTCCTCGCGGTAGAACGCGTGGACCTCGACCGGATCGAGCTCGACGATCGCCTCGACCTGGGTCAGCGGGTCGCTGCGCTCCACCGAGGTGAGCGTCGTCCCGGGCGGCGTGAGGAGCCCGTCGACCTCGCCGGCGACGCTCGGGACCTCCAGCGGCGTGCAGTCGGGGAGGCCGTCGAGCGGACTCACCGAGTTGTCGATCGCCGAGCGGGTCGCGACGGGCGAGGGCGCCGCCGCCGCGCTCGGGTGTCGTGGACGCGCCGGGGAGGGGCTCGCCGGCGCGGCAGCCGCCAGCGGCCACCGACACCGCGAGGGCGATCGCGAGCGCGACATCGGCGCGAACGGAGGAAGCGGGCATCGGCGTAGCGTAGGGTGTCCGCCGCGACCGCACGTCATGCCCGATGTGCGCGGTTCGCGGACGGCCAGTAGGTGACGGGACGCCGGGGCAGGAAGCCTCCGTCGATGCCCGCCGGACCAACCCCGAGGCGACGATGCTGCAGACCACCTCCCGTCAGCGACAGGCGCTCGTCGTCCTGCTCGCCGTGCTCCTGACCCTGGTCACGCGTGACCACCTCGCGGGCGGCCGAGCCCGCCGAGGGCACCGTCGCGGAGGCCTCGCCGACGGTGACCTGGACCGGCACGCCGTCGGCACCGGCGTTCCCGACGACCGAGGGGGTGTGCCCGCCGACCGCGCTCGACCCGGACGCCATCTGCGACACGTTCCTCCTGACGGTCGACCTCGACGAGGCCTACTGGGACACCCACGACGGCGGCGTCCGCATCGCGATCAGCTTCCCCGACGGCGTCGACTACGAGCTCGCCGTCTACCGACCCGGCGACCCGGTCCCGGTCGCCTCGGCCGCGACCGCGTCCAGCCCCGAGGTCGTCGTGCTGCCCGAGGCCACCGGCACCTACGAGGTCAAGGCGATCCCGTACACCAACCCCGACCTCGCCCCCTACGAGGGGATCGCCGAGCTGAACGTGCTCGACCCGCTCGACCCGGTCTCGCCCGGCTTCCAGAGCTTCCGCGGGACCACCGTCGCCGGCGAGCCGCCGGCGGAGGACTTCTCCAACCCGACCGCGTCCTACACCGGCGAGAAGCTGACCTTCCAGGTCTCCGACGTCGGCCGACGGGCCGCCGAGCCCACCATCGGCGTCGACGCCGAGGGGGTGGCCTTCTACGCCGCCGGCGACTTCGACGCGCTGCCCGAGGGCTCTCCCAGCCAGCTCGCCCGCACCGAGATCCGTCGGTCCACCGATGGCGGCAAGACGTGGGAGGACGTGACGCCGAAGCTCGGTGACCAGACCACCCACCCGGCCACCCTCGACCCGTACGTCTACGTCGAGGAGGACAGCGGCCGGGTCTTCAACCTCGACCTGACCGTCGTCGACAAGTACCTGTCGTTCTCCGACGACCAGGGCGAGACCTGGACCCAGGCCTCGCCGGTCGACCCGACGAGCCTCGTCAACGACCACCAGACGATCTTCTCCGGTCCGGTACCGGCCGGGTTCCCGGCCCCGCTCCTGACCGACTACCCCGAGATCGTCTACTACTGCTTCAACAAGGTCGCCGAGGCGCAGTGCTCGCGCTCGCTCGACGGCGGGCTGACGTTCACCCGTACCGGCGCGCCGGCGTTCGCCGGGTTCGACCCCGCCCTCGGCGGCCTGTGCGGTGGCCTCCACGGCCACATCGCGACCGACAGCGAGGGCCGGCTGTTCCTGCCCAAGGGTCACTGCGGCACGCCGTGGCTCGGCATCTCCGAGGACGCCGGCACGACCTGGGAGCAGGTCCAGGTCGTCCGCGCGACGTCGGCTTCCCCGAGCAGCAGGCCTCGGTGGCCGCGACGCCGAGGACAACCTCTACTACGCCTGGTACGACGAGGTGCGAGCAGCTGCCGTACCTGGCGGTCTCCACCGACCACGGCCGGACCTGGAGCCAGCCCCGGATGATCGCCCCGCCGGGCGTCACCGAGGTGCAGTGGCCGACCGTGGCAGCGGGTGACGCGGGCCGCATCACCGTCGGGTTCCCGTGCACCCGCGCCGACGGGCGACCTCGCGAAGTCGATCACCCGGCCGTGGGACCACTGCGTCGTGGTCTCGACCGACGCCCTCGACCCGGACCCGCTGTTCCTGTCGAACATCACCAACGCGCCGACCGACCCGGTCCACCGCGGCGAGTGCCCCGGACGCTGCGGCAACATGTACGACTTCCTCGACCTCATCGTCGCGCCCGCCGAGCGGCGGGGGAGACATCTGGGCCGCGTTCGTCGACACCTGCACCGACACGCCCGTCATCGAGGACAACGGTGCGGACGGCGCCGCGAACACCGCCGACGACGTGCTGCTCCCCACCTGCAACGGGGACGCGAAGGCCCCCGGCTTCGACGGCTCGAACGACAACGCCTCCGCCGACATGCGCGGCTTCGCGGCGCGTCAGGTGAGCGGACCGCGGATGTACGCCGCGGCCGCGCCGGCACCGGCACCGCGAGCCCGGCGGGTCGGGCGACACGCCGGGCCAACGCCGCCGACGCCGTCGCTGCCGACGACCGGTGGTGGGCTCGCGCTCCTCGGGGTCACTTCGCTCAGCGGCGCCGAGGTGCTGCGGCGCCGCCGACGCGACTGGTACGCCGTGCGGTTCACCTGCTACTGCTCGTCGAGCTCGGCGGTCGACGGGGCGGTACATCGCCGCGACGCGTGAGCTCGGGGCGGCGATCGGTAATCGCGGCGACGAGCTCGTCTACGGCGGGACCTCGGTCGGGCTGATGGGTGTGCTGTCCGCGCGCGGTCCGGGCTGCCGGCGGTCGCGTGACCGGCGTCATCCCCGAGCTGTTCGTCGAGCGGGAGCTCGCGGACCGCGACGCCGACGAGCTCGTGGTGACGCCGGCGATGGACGGCCGCAAGCAGGAGATGATCGCGCGCGCCGACGCCTTCGTGGCGCTCCCTGGCGGCTTCGGCACGCTCGAGGAGCTGATGGAGGTGCTGACGCTGAAGCAGCTCGGCTACCACCGCAAGCCCATCGTCCTGCTGGACGTCGAGGGGTTCTGGGACCGGCTGCTGGCGTTCTTCGAGCAGCTCTACGGGAGCGGGTTCGCCGAGCCGGCTACGCGGAGCTCTACCACGTCGCGTCCGACGTCGAGCGACCTCCTCGACCACGTCGACGGCTACGACCCGGGGACGCTGCCGACCAAGCGGTGGTGAGGGTCGGCGGCGGGGGCCTGGTCCCGGATCCAGTCGCCGAGGTTGCGGACGGTCTCGGCGGGCGTGTCGCCCACCGGCACGCCGCCCTGTGACGCGTCGTCGCCCGGCCCGCCCGCACCGGTGGCCCTCCGGTCCCGGCTCCGACGCCGGCGTGTCCGGTGTGGCGGGGGCGTCCTGCGACGGTGCGGTCGTGGTCCCGCCGGCGTTGACCGCCACGAGCGCCGCGACGACGAGCAGCGACGAGGACCGCGAGGGCGACCCACCGGCGGGCGGAGTCCGACAGGCGCCGTCGCGGACGCGCGGGTGCGGGGCTGTCGGAGACGACCCCGGCCGCCGGCGACGGGGGTCGTCCGCGGCGCCACGGCCCGCGTGGTCGGCGCCGCGTCGGCACCGGGAGCACCTGCGTCGCGTCCCGCGGCCGGGGCGGCAGCGGCAGCGGCCCGTCGCCGGTGAGGAGCTCGAGCGCGGCGTCGGCGGACGCGGGGCGGTTCTCGGGCCGCTTCGCGAGGCAGATCTGGAGGAGCCCGGGTCAGGCGGGGCGGGACGGTGTCGAGTCCATCCGCCGTGGGGATGTGCTCGAGCCCCGACCGGGGCGCCGCGTCGGGGCTCGGGGGCGGACCCGGTCAGGAGCTCGAGGAGGGTCGCGCCGAAGCCGTACAGGTCGGTGCGGACCGACGCTGGCGCGCCGCCGGAGACGTTCGGGGGCGAGGTAGGGCAGGGTGCCCAGCACGATCCCGGTGCTTGCGTCATCTGCGGGAGCTCGGTCGCCTGGGCGACGCCGAAGTCGGTCACCTTGACGGTGCCGTCCGGCGCACGCATGCAGGTTGCCGGGCTTGAGGTCGCGGTGGAGCAGCCCCGCGGCGTGCGCTCGCGCGAGCCCCTGGAGCGCGTCGCGGGCGACGGCCTCGACCTGCGCGGCCGGCAACGTCCCGCGCTCGCGCGAGCAGCTCGGCGAGGCTCGGTCCGTCGACGAGCTCCATCACGAAGTACGGCCGCCCGTCGTCCTCGCCGACGTCGTAGACCTGCACGACGTTGGGGTGGGTGATGCGGGCCGCCGCCTGTGCCTCGCGCGCGAACCGCGCTCGAGCCTCGGCGTCGGCGGCGAGGTTGTCGGCCAGGAGCTTGATCGCGACGTCACGGCCCAGCAGGTCGTCGTGACCGCGGACCACGAGCCCCATACCGCCGCTGCCGAGCAGCTCGTCGAGCTGGTAGCGGCCGTCCGCGAGCGCGGGCGGGGCGCTCGGGGCGGGCGAGGGCGCGCGCGGCCCGGGGGTCGGGGGTGACCGCCGCCATCAGTGGCCCTTGCCCTTGCCCTTCGGTCGCCTTGCCCTTCCGTCGCCTTGCCCTTCCGTCGTCCTTGCCCTTGCCCTCTCGCCCGGCGCGGGCTCGGGGCCGGCGCCGGCTGTGCGCGCTCGGGGTGCAGGTGACCGCGGCGTGCGGCCTCGCGGGTCGTGTCGATGATCTCGGCCGCGACCGCCTGGGTGACGCTCCCGGCGTCCAGCGCGGCCCGCGTGTCCGCGACGAGCGCGCCGGCGGTCGTCGTGGGCGGCACAGCCGTCGCCGGTCTCGAGCTGGTCGGCGAGCGTGTGGTCCGAGCCGCGAGGTGCGCGGCGGTCACCGCGTCGATGGAAGCAGGCGTCGGCCGCCGCCACCGCAGCCGGCCAGGAGCAGGCTGAGCGCGGAGCACGACGAGGGGGAGACGGATGCTCATGAACCGGGGAGCGTACGTGCCGACAGGTGACGGTCCGGGAGGGGCCGACCTGTCCGCGGGCCCTGCGCCCTGAGTCGCTGGCACTCAGATGCGGAGAGTGCCAGGAACAGGCTGCGCCCTGGGGTACGTTCACCACTTCTACGGCGGATGACCGCCGCCGTCACCCGAGCGCCCGCCGGCGCTGCCCAGGACGGCTGACAGCCCGCCGCACATCCGAGGTGGGTCAGGCGGCGAACCACCCACGGGAGCCGGAGGCCGCGAGGGACCGAGGCGTTACAGTGGGTCAGCGGTTGACGACACCCCTACCGTGGGAGACGTGCCGGCCGCTGATCGTGGGAGATCACGCAGATGTTCGAGAGGTTCACCGACCGGGCCCGTCGGGTCGTCGTCCTCGCCCAGGAAGAGGCGAGGATGCTGAACCACAACTACATCGGGACCGAGCACATCCTGCTCGGCCTCATCCACGAGGGTGAGGGAGTCGCCGCCAAGGCGCTCGAGTCGATGAGCATCTCCCTGCAGGCCGTCCGCGACCAGGTGCAGGAGATCATCGGTCGTGGTCAGACCGCCCCCGCCGGCCACATCCCCTTCACGCCCCGCGCCAAGAAGGTGCTCGAGCTGTCGCTGCGCGAGGCGCTCCAGCTCGGCCACAACTACATCGGCACCGAGCACATCCTGCTCGGGCTGATCCGCGAGGGTGAGGGCGTCGCCGCCCAGGTCCTCCAGAAGCTCGGCGCGGACCTCAACCGCGTGCGTCAGCAGGTCATCCAGCTCCTCTCCGGCTACGCCGGGGGCGAGGGCGCGGGCAAGGCCGGCGCGGGCGTCGGCGAGGCCTCCGGCGCCTCCCGCGAGGGCTCGACCATCCTCGACCAGTTCGGCCGCAACCTCACCCAGGCCGCCCGCGACGGCGACCTCGACCCGGTGATCGGCCGGCAGCGCGAGATCGAGCGCGTGATGCAGGTCCTGTCCCGCCGCACCAAGAACAACCCGGTGCTGATCGGTGAGCCGGGCGTCGGCAAGACCGCCATCGTCGAGGGCCTGGCCCAGCGCATCGTCGCCGGCGAGGTCCCCGAGACGCTGCACGAGAAGCACCTCTACACCCTCGACCTCGGTGCGCTCGTGGCCGGCAGCCGCTACCGCGGTGACTTCGAGGAGCGCCTGAAGAAGGTGCTGAAGGAGATCACCTCCCGCGGCGACATCGTGCTGTTCATCGACGAGCTCCACACGCTCGTCGGGGCGGGCGCCGCCGAGGGCGCGATCGACGCCGCCTCGATCCTGAAGCCCATGCTCGCCCGCGGCGAGATCCAGACGGTCGGTGCCACGACCCTCGACGAGTACCGCAAGCACCTCGAGAAGGACGCCGCCCTCGAACGCCGGTTCCAGCCGGTCAAGGTCGAGGAGCCCTCGCTGGAGCACACCATCGAGATCCTGAAGGGCCTGCGCGACCGGTACGAGGCCCACCACCGGGTGACCATCACCGACGAGGCGCTGGTGGCCGCCGCCAACCTCGCCGACCGCTACATCTCCGACCGGTTCCTGCCGGACAAGGCCATCGACCTCATCGACGAGGCGGGCTCGCGCCTGCGCATCCGCTCGATGACCGCGCCGCCGGACCTCGCCGACCTCGACAGCCAGATCGAGACCGCGCGCAAGGCCAAGGAGGACGCGATCGACGCGCAGGACTTCGAGCGCGCCGCGTCGCTGCGTGACGAGGAGAAGAAGCTGATCGAGCGGCGCCAGTCGCGCGAGAAGCAGTGGCGCTCCGAGGGCATGGACACGGTCCTGACCGTCGACGAGGAGGTCATCGCCGAGGTCCTCGCCAACTGGACCGGCATCCCGGTCTTCAAGCTCACCGAGGAGGAGACCGAGAAGCTGCTCAAGATGGAGGACCACCTCCACGAGCGCGTCATCGGTCAGGAGAACGCGATCAAGGCGGTCTCCAAGGCGATCCGTCGCACCCGGGCGGGCCTCAAGGACCCCAAGCGTCCGTCCGGCTCGTTCATCTTCCTCGGCCCCTCGGGCGTCGGGAAGACCGAGCTCGCCAAGACCCTCGCCGAGTACCTGTTCGGCGACGAGGACTCGCTGATCCACCTCGACATGTCCGAGTACATGGAGAAGCACACGGTGAGCCGCCTCATCGGCTCGCCTCCGGGCTACGTCGGCTACGACGAGGGCGGTCAGCTCACCGAGCAGGTGCGCCGCAAGCCCTTCAGCGTGGTGCTCTTCGACGAGGTCGAGAAGGCCCACCCGGACGTGTTCAACACGCTCCTGCAGATCCTCGAGGACGGTCGCCTGACCGACGCCCAGGGTCGCACGGTGGACTTCAAGAACACCATCCTCATCATGACGTCCAACCTCGGGACCAAGAACCTCACCTCCCCGTCGCTCGGCTTCGTGTCCAAGCAGGACAACGAGTCGATGTACGAGAAGATGAAGAAGCAGGTCGACGAGGAGCTGAAGAAGCACTTCCGCCCCGAGTTCCTGAACCGCATCGACGAGGTCATCGTCTTCCACCCGCTCACCAAGGACGAGGTGAAGACGATCGTGGACCTCATGATCCGGCGGGTGCAGACCCAGCTCCGGGCCAAGGACCTCGACTTCGAGCTCACCGACCGCATCAAGGGGTGGCTCGCCGAGAAGGGCTACGACCCGCAGCTCGGTGCCCGTCCGCTGCGCCGGACCATCCAGCGCGAGCTCGAGGACAAGCTGTCGGAGCAGATCCTGCTGGGCGACTTCCAGTCCGGCCAGCTGATCGTGGCCGACGTCGGCGACGACGACGAGGTGGTGTTCCGGGCGGTCGACACGCCGAGCATGCCCGACGCGCCGCCGGTCGAGCTCGCGAGCTCCAGCGACGCGGAGGCCGAGGCGGACGCCGACAGCGGCAGCTGACCGGCGCCGACGGACGACGACGGGACACGCAGTGAGCGGTGGCCTCATCGACTCGACGGAGATGTACCTCCGGACCATCCTCGAGCTCGAGGAGGAGGGGGTCCCCGCCCTGCGCGCCCGCCTCGCCGAACGCCTCGAGCTGTCGGCGCCGTCGGTGTCGCAGGGCGTGGCCCGGCTGATCGACGACGGGTTGGTCTCGCTCGCCGACGACCGCGTCGTGGCGCTCACGCCGCCGGGGCGCGAACGAGCCACCCACGTGCTCCGCAAGCACCGCCTCGCGGAGCGGCTCCTCGTCGACGTGCTCGGCCTCGAGCACGAGTTCGTCCACGAGGAGGCGTGCCGCTGGGAACACGTCATCTCCGACCGGGTCGAGCAGAAGCTCCTCGAGTTCCTCGGCCACCCGACCACGAGCCCGTACGGCAACCCCATCCCGGGTGCGACCGCGACCGCCTACGACGTCCTGACCCTCGCCGACTCGGTCGGCGCGCGGGTCCGGATCGAGCGCATCTCGGAGCGTCTCCAGGGCAACGCCACCGTCATCCACGACCTCGACGAGCACGGCATCGACCCGGGTGACGAGGTCGAGGTGGACCGCGGCGACGGCGGTATCGTCCTGCGCCGCGGCGACGTCGAGGTCGCCATCGGCGACGACGCCGCCCGGCTGCTGTTCGTCTCGGAGGTCTGAGCCCCGCGCCGACCCGAGCCGGGAACCGACGCAGGAGCCTGGAGATGTCCCGCGCGCCCGACGCGACCGCGTCCCGCGACGTCCCCGACCCGTTCGCGGACGACCTCCTCGGATGGGGGGACGCCGTCCGGCGTGACCTGCCGTGGCGCCGGACCCGCGACCCGTGGGCGATCCTGGTGAGCGAGCTGATGCTCCAGCAGACCCAGGTCGCCCGGGTCGAGCCGCGCTACCACGAGTTCCTGGACCGGTTCCCGACGCCGGCCGCCTGCGCCGACGCCGCGGTCGGTGAGGTCGTCCGGCTGTGGGACGGCCTCGGCTACAACCGCCGCGCCGTCCACCTCCACCGCGCCGCCACCGAGGTCGTGGCACGTCACGGCGGCGTGGTCCCGGACACGCTCGAGGAGCTCCTCGCGCTCCCCGGCGTCGGCCCGTACACCGCCCGGGCGGTGCTGGTGTTCGCCTTCGAACGTGACCACGGCGTCCTCGACACCAACGCGGCGCGCATCCTGGCGCGGGCGGTGGCGGGCCGCCCCCTGGCGCGGCGCGAGGCCCAGGACCTCGCCGACGCCGTCGTCCCGGCGGGCGCGGCGTGGGCGTGGAACCAGTCGGTGCTCGACCTCGGTGCCACGGTCTGCGTCAAGCGGGCGCCGCGGTGCGGGGGCTGCCCGGTCGCCGCCCACTGCGCGTGGACGCGTGCCGGCCGGCCCGCACCCGATCCGGCGGACGGCACCGCCGGCGCCTCGGGTCGGCAGTCGAGCTTCGCGGGCTCCGACCGGGAGGGGCGCGGACGGCTCGTCAAGGCGCTCCGCACCGGGCCGATCGCGGCCGACCGGGTGGCCGACGTGACCGGCTGGACCGACGATCCCGAGCGGGCGCAGCGGGTCGCCGACGGTCTCGTCGTCGACGGTCTCGCCGAGTACGTCGACGGCGCGTTGGCGCTGCCGGCCTGACCGTCCGGCGGTTCCGGCGCTCGACCCGGTCGCCCGACCGTCCCCTTCCCCGTCGGGGCGGAGGACGTCGGTTACGCTCGCGACGGACGCGCAGCGCACGTGCGTCACAGCAGGAGGCGACACGTGGCGGAGGGCAAGCGCGACGACGAGCTGATGGGGGTGCTCGCCATGCTCGCGCCGGGCACGATCCTGCGCGAGGGCGTCGAGCGTGTCATCCGTGCCGGTCGTGGTGCCCTGATCGTCGTCGGTTGGACCGCGGAGGTCGAACGGATCGTCTCCGGCGGCTTCATCATCGACACCAACTCCACCGCCCAGCGGATCTCCGAGCTCGCGAAGATGGACGGGGCGCTGATCCTCGACGGCGACGCCGAGCGGATCCTCCGCGCCAACGTCCACCTCGTGCCCGACCCGTCGATCCCCACGTCGGAGACCGGGACCCGTCACCGCTCCGCCGAGCGCGTCGCCAAGCAGACCAACCAGCCGACCATCTCGGTGTCGGAGTCGATGTCGATGGTGACCCTCTACCTCGGCGAGCGGAAGCGCGTGCTCGAGGAGGTGAGCTCGCTGCTGTTCCGGGCGAACCAGGGGCTCGCGACCCTCGAGCGCTACCGCGCCCGGCTCGACGAGGTCTCGGCCACGCTGTCGGCCCGGGAGGTCGAGGACTCGGTGTCGCTGCGCGACGTGGTCGTCACCCTCCAGCGGGCCGAGATGGTGCGCCGCATCGCCCGCGAGGTCGAGGACTACGTCGGCGAGCTCGGCACCGAGGGCCGGCTCATCGAGCTCCAGCTCGACGAGCTGATGAGCTCGGTGGAGGAGGAGCGCGAGCTCATCGTCCAGGACTACGTCGCCGATCGCCGGCGCAAGCTCTCCGGCCCGCTCTCCGACCTCGACGAGCTCGACACCGACGACCTCCTCGACCTCGACCGCATCGCGGCCGCGCTCGGCTACGAGGAGGACGGGCCGCTCGACCGCGGCGTCACCCCCCGCGGGTTCCGGCTCCTGCACAAGATCCCACGCCTGCCGGACCCGGTCATCGCCAAGCTCGTCTCCCGGTTCAAGGACCTCCAGCGCGTCATGGAAGCCTCGCTCGAGGACCTCGACGAGGTCGAGGGTGTCGGCGAGACCCGGGCCCGCTCGATCCAGGACGGGCTGCGACGCCTCGCGGAATCCTCCCTGCTCGAACGCTACGTGTGACCGCGCTTCCCACGGCCGGTGACGGCGCCGCCCCGACCGGCCGGGACGGGTAGCACGGATGGGCTAGACACCGCCCCGAACCCCCCTCTGACCTGCGGTTTCAGGTGGACGCTGGGCCTAGCCCTGTGCTAGTGTCCCGGGACGTTCGACCCACCCAGTGCCGTGGAGCGGAGGGGAACGCTGGCACCGTCTGGTTGACGCGGGAACGCGGGATCTCGCCCCGTCGCGGCGTGCTGACGAGCACCTGACACCGGTCAGCGCCGTCGCCTCCGGTGGGCCGGTCCGCCGCCCCCTGCCACCCCGTGCTTCGCGCCCGTGCCCCGCCTCCACGTGCCCGCCTGTCTGCCGGTGACGGCAGCACGCTCACCACGATCAAGGAGCTCCTCGCATGGCCTACAGCGTCGGCGACACCGTCATCTACCCGCACCACGGCGCCGCGGTCATCGAGAAGAAGGAGGAGCGTGAGCTGAAGGGCGAGACGCGTGAGTACCTCGTCCTGCGGCTCACCTACGGCGACCTCACGTTGATGGTCCCCGCCGACTCCTGCGAGGAGGTCGGGATCCGCAACGTCGTCTCGAAGAAGGAGGTCGAGCAGGTGCTCGACGTCCTCCGTGAGCCCGAGGGCAAGGCGTCCGGGAACTGGTCGCGGCGCTTCAAGGCCAACTACGAGAAGCTGCGCTCCGGCGACATCTACCAGGTCGCCGAGGTCGTCCGGAACCTCGCCACGCGCGAGAAGGACAAGGGCCTGTCCGCCGGCGAGAAGCGCATGCTCACCAAGGCCAAGCAGATCCTCCTCTCCGAGCTCGCCGTGGCGATCAAGAAGAACGAGGAGAAGGCCGAGGAGCTCGTCGAGAAGGTCCTCGCCGACGCCCACGACCTGTAGGCGACCCTGCCGGGGCCGCACGGCCCCGCCGGTCACCTCCTCGCCGCTCGACCGGCCCGCCGAGGCCGTAGGCTGCGGGCGGTCACGGTGAGGAGTCGGCTTGGCGCGCGAGGAGACACGGGGCGGGCTCGTCGTCACCGAGCTGGTCCGTCTCGGCATCGTGGTGGTGTTGACCGCCGCCGGGTTCGCGCTCGGTCCCACCATCGCCGACCTGGTCGATGCGGACCCCGAGCGGACGAGCCTCCTGAGCTCGGTCCTCGGGGCGCTGTTCGGCTACCTCCTCGGCGGGGCGACGGGTCGCAAGGTGACCCGCAGCGTCGACGTCGCCCAGGAGCGGCTGCAGCGCATCGACTCGGCCGTGCTGATCTCGTCGGTGATGGGCGCGACCCTGGCTGCGCTCCTCGGCGTCGTGCTCGTGCTGCCGCTGATGTTCCTGCCCGACGCGCACGGTCACGGTCCCGGTCGCGCTCGTCGTCATCGCCACCATCGGGTGGGTCGGCGGTCGGCTGGGAGCCTCCCGCGGCGGTGACCTGTCGCGCTACATCGGCGTGCGCGGCCGCGTCGAGGTCCGCTCGCCGAGCCGTGGTGGCGGGACCAAGCTGGTCGACTCGAGCGCGCTCATGGACGGTCGGCTGGTGGAGGTCGCCCGCGCCGGCTTCCTCGAGGGGACCCTCGTCGTGCCGCAGTTCGTGCTCGCCGAGGTGCAGGCGATGTCCGACGTCGAGGACAGCCGCCGGCGCAGCCTCGCCCGGCGCGGCCTCGACGCGCTGAAGCAGCTGCAGGAGGAGGGCCTCGTCGCGATCGAGATCACCGACGAGGACGTGCCGCAGCACCGCGAGGTCGACGCCAAGCTCGCGGCGCTGTGCCGCCAGCGACAGGCCGCGATGATCACCGTCGACGGCAACCTCGCACGCGTCGCCGAGATCGGCGGCGTCCGGGTGCTGAACGTGCACGGGCTCGCCGAGGCGCTGCGGCCACCCGTCATCCCGGGCGACCGGGTCGAGCTCCGCATCGTCAAGACCGGCACCGAGGCCGGCCAGGGCGTCGGCTACCTCGCCGACGGGACGATGGTCGTCGTCGAGCGCGGCGCCGACCGGATGCAGGAGACCGTCGCCGCCGACGTGACCTCGATCATGCAGAACCGGCAGGGCCGGATGCTGTTCGCCAGCCTCGTCGAGGACGGAGCGACCAGGTGAGGCGCGAGGCGGTGGTGGTCGTCGCCGCCGGCGTCGGCCGCCGGCTCGGCGACCAGGGGCCCCAAGGCGCTGGTCGACCGTGGCCGGACGGACCCTGCTCGAGCTCGCGCTCCGCGGCGTCCGCGACGCCGGCGTGCGCGACATCGTGGTGGTCCACACGCCCGGCCACGAGGACGCGTTCGCGGCCGTGTGCCAGCCGCAGGGCGTCGGCCGGCTCGTGCCCGGCGGGGAGACCCGCACCGACAGCGTCCGCGCCGGCCTCGCCGCGGTGTCCGACGACGTCGAGGTCGTGGCGACCCACGACGCCGCCCGGGCGCTCACGCCGGCGCGGGTCATCCGAGCCGTGCTCGACACGGTCGCCGGCGACGTCGTGGCGGCGGCCCCCGGGACCCTGGTGCCCGACACCCTGAAGCGCGCGACCGACGGTCGGGTCGTCGCGACCGTCGACCGCGAGGGCGTCCACGCCGTGCACACCCCGCAGGCGTTCGTGCCGGCGGTGCTCGCCGCCGCGCTCGACCACGCCGGCGACGCCACCGACGACCTCGCCCTCGTCGAGCGGGCCATCGCCGACGGGATCGTCGCCGGCGACGTGCGCCTGGTCGCCGGCTCGCACTGGGACCTCAAGATCACCTACCCCGAGGACCTCGAGGCAGCCGAGGCGCTGCTCGCCGCCGTGACCCCGCGGGGTGCCCCGTGACCGACGTCCGCATCGGGTCCGGCATCGACGTCCACCCGTTCGCCGCCGACGAGCCCGACCGGCCCCTCGTCCTCGCCGGGGTGACGGTCGAGGACGGGCCCGGGCTCGCGGGCCACTCCGACGCCGACGTGGTCTGCCACGCCGTCGCGGACGCCCTGCTGGGAGCGGTCGCGCTCGGCGACCTCGGTGCTCGCTTCGGTGTGGACCGTCCCGAGGTCGCCGGCGCGGACTCGCTCGACGGCCTCCTCGCCGACGTGGTCGCCGACCTGGCCGCGGCGGGCTGGGAGGTCGGCAACCTCGACGTCACCGTCGTGGCCCAGCGGCCGCGGCTCGCCCCGCACCGCGACGCCATGGTCGCCAACCTCGCGCGTGTGCTCCGGGTCGAGCCGGCGCGCGTCTCGGTCAAGTTCACGACGACCGACCGCCTCGGGAGCATCGGCCGGGCCGAGGGCATCGCGGCGTGGGCCACCTGCCTGGTGCGCTCGCGGTGACCGCGACCCCGGCGTCGGCCGCACCGCCGCTGTCCGCAGGGTGGCTGCAACCGATCGCCACGACGCTGCGGTGGGGGACGATCGCGATCGGGTCCGCGCTGCTGCTGCTCGGCCGCCGGCCGGTCGGGACGAGCGTCCTCGTCGCCGGCGGGGTGGTCCTCGCGGCGCTCACGGTCGCGCGGACCTCGGCGCGACTGCGGGCCACCGCGGTGGCCGCCGACACCGCGCTCGTGATCGAGGTGGCCATCGCGCTCGTCGCCGTGATCGCGACCGGCGGCTGGTCGAGCCCCTTCGCGGTGTACCTGGCGGCCCCCCTGCTCCTCGTCGGCGTCGAGGGCGGGCTGGCCCGCGCGCTCCAGACCGTGGCCGGGATCACGGTCGCGTTCATCCTCCGGGAGCTCCTCGACCCGACCTCCGCCCAGCTCCAGGACGCCGGCCAGACCCTGACCGTGATGCTGGCCGCCGGCGCCGCCGGCTACGTCGCCCGTCGCGCGCTGCTCCAGGCCGAGGAGGAGCACGAGCGCACGCTGGGCCGCGTCCAGCAGCTCGGGCACGTGAACGCGATGCTGTCGACGCTCCACGACCTCGTCCGCACGATGCCGGCGCCGCTGACCGTCGACGAGATCGTGGGGGTGATCCGCCGGCAGCTCGACGAGCTGTTCGACGCCGGCGCGGTGGTGCTGCTCCTCGCCGACGGTGGCGGCCGGCGCTGGCGCCCGGTCTACGCCGAGGGCATCCGCCTGAACGACGACCTCGGGGAGGAGGACCTGCCGGCCCCGGTCCGTGCCCGCGGCCCGCACCAGCGTCCCGTGGTCGTCGACGAGCTCGCTCCGGGGGAGGGGCTGTGGTCCGAGGCCCGCAGCGGCGCGTACCTGTGGCTGTGGCTGCGCGGCCAGCCCTCGGGGTTGCTCGTCCTCGAGCACGACCACCCGCGCGGCACCCTCACCGACCAGCACGACACCCTCGAGCGGCTGAGCGTCCCGCTGGCGTTGGCGATCGACAACGCGGTGTGGTTCACGCGGTTGCGGACCATCGGCGCCGAGGAGGAGCGACAGCGCATCGGCGCCGCGCTCCACGACCGCTTCGCCCAGTCGCTGGTCTACATCGCGATGTCGCTCGACCGGACCGTCGGGCAGCACCCCGACGATCCCGACCTCGCCCGGCTGCGGACCGACGTCCGCGACACCCTCGCCGACCTCCGGGAGACCCTCCGCGAGCTGCGGCTGCGCGTCACCGAGGAGCACGACCTCGTCGCCGTCCTCACCGACCACCTCGACCGCTTCGGGGCCCGGTTCGGGGTCGTGACCCGGCTCGAGGTGCGGGGCGACCCGGTCCGCCCGGCCCTGCCGGTCGAGCAGCAGCTGCTCCGGATCGTGCAGGACCTGTTCGAACCTCGCCCAGCGGGAGGCGGGTGCGACGACGATCTCGGTGACCTACGCGACGGGGCCGGGGTGGCTGCGTATCGTCGTGTCCGACGACGGGCGGGGGGTCGCCGTGCAGGACCTCGGCACCGAGGCGGCCGAGCGGATCGCGGCGGTCCGGGAGCGCGCGGACGCCGTCGGCGCGACCGTCGAGGTCACGACCGAGACCGACGTGGGAACCGAGGTGCAGGTGACGGTGCGAGGGCTCATGTGACCCGGGTCCTGCTCGTCGACGACCACCGCCTCGTGCGCGAGGGCCTGCGACGCACGCTCGAGGACGCCGGCTTCGAGGTCGTGGGCGAGGCCGCCGACGGCGCGGACGGCATCGAGCAGGCCGAGCGGCTGCGTCCGCACGTGATCCTCATGGACGTCTCGATGCCGGTCGTCGACGGGTTGACGGCCACCCGCCGGCTGCGGTCGCGCGCCCCCGACAGCGCCGTCGTCATCCTCACGATGCACGCGGACGCCGAGCTCGCCGAACGGGCGCGCACCGCCGGCGCGGCCGGCTACCTCGTGAAGGACGCCTCCGGCGACGAGGTGGCCGAGGCGGTGCGGCGCGCGGCGCGGGGACAGCAGGTGGTGGCCCCGGTCGCGGGGCCCGCCGCCGCCGCCACGGCCGAGGACGCCGAGACGCGTGCCGGCGGCGACGCGGCCGGCAGCCTCACCTCGCGCGAGGTCCAGATCCTGCAGATGCTGGCCGACGGCTGCACCCCCCAGGAGACCGCCGAGCGGCTGTTCATCAGCCCCAAGACGGTCCGCAACCACCTGACCAAGGTCTACGACAAGCTCGGGGTCAACAGCCGCTCGCAGGCCATCGTCGAGGCCCTCAAGTTCGGCCTGATCGACCTACCGAGCTAGCGGGTCCGGACCCTCCTGCCCCGCCGGTTACGCTCCAACCCGTCCGCCTCGTGCCGAGCAGGAACCCTGATGTTGCACCTGTACGACACCCTCACGCGGGAGAAGCGCGAGTTCGAGCCCCGCGAGGAGGGCAAGGCCAGCCTGTACGTGTGCGGTCCGACGGTGCAGGCCGACGCCCACATCGGCCACGGGCGGGGGATGGTCGTCTTCGACGTGCTGCGGCGCCACCTCGCCTGGAGCGGCTCGGAGGTGATGCTCGTGCAGAACATCACCGACGTCGACGACAAGATCATCCTCCGGGCCGCGCGCGAGGGGACCACCCAGGCCATCATCGCCGCCCGCTACTCGCGGGCCTGGAACGACGCGATGGCGGCGCTCGGCGTGCTGCCGCCGACCGTGCAGCCGCTCGCGACCGGCCACATCATCGAGATGCAGGAGCTGATCCAGGAGCTCCTCGACCGGGACGCCGCCTACGTGTCCGACGGTGACGTGCTGTTCCGGGTGCGTCGGTTCGAGGGCTACGGGAAGCTGTCCGGCCGCAACATCGACGAGATGGTGAGCCAGGACGACGTCGTCGGTGCCGAGGGCAAGGACGACCCGCTCGACTTCGCGATGTGGAAGAGCGCCAAGCCGGGGGAGCCGGCGTGGCCCTCGCCGTGGGGGCCGGGTCGCCCCGGCTGGCACATCGAGTGCTCGGCCATGGCGAGCAAGCACCTCGGCCACGGCTTCGACATCCACGGTGGCGGGCTCGACCTCGTCTTCCCGCACCACGAGAACGAGGTGGCGCAGTACGAGGCCGCCCACGGCGCCCCGTTCGCCCGCTACTGGGTGCACAACGGGATGGTGCGGATGGGCGAGGAGAAGATGTCGAAGTCGCTCGGCAACGTCGTCTCGCTGCAGGAGGCGACCGCGACCTGGGGCCGCGGGGCGATGCGCCTGTGGTACCTCTCCGCCCACCACCGCTCGCCGCTGACCTTCGAGGACGCCTACCTCGATGAGGCCGGGGCGGCCTACGCCCGGCTCGCGACGTTCCTGCGGACCGCGGCGCTCGTGGCCGATCCCGACGTCGCCCCGGACACCACCGCCGCAGACGCCTCGCGGGCGGACTTCGCCGCCGCGATGGACGACGACCTGAACGCCCCGAAGGCGGTGGCGGTCCTCCACGAGCTCGTCACCGAGGGCTTCGACCTCCTGCGCAAGGCCGAGGCCGGCGACCGCGGAGCCTCGGCCGGCGTCCGCGGCCTCGCCGACGCGTTGGTCGAGCTCGGCGACGACGTGCTCGGGCTCGACCTCGGGGCGACGCTCGCCCGGAGCCAGGCCCAGGCCGCCAGGCTCGCCCCGGTGGTCGAGCTCCTGCTCGAGCGCCGGCGTGCGGCACGCGAGGCACGCGACTTCGCCGCCGCCGACGAGGTCCGCGACCAGCTCGCCGCCGCCGGCGTCGTGGTCGAGGACCGCCCCGGCGGGTCCCGCTGGTACGTCGAGGACGAGGCTCCGTCCGTCGCCGGCGACGGATGAGCCGCCAGCGTGGACGACCACGCCAACGGCGCGACGACCAGCCGGACCAGCGCCTGGTCGTGGGGCTGCACCCGGTCCGGGAGCTCCTGCGGGCGGGCGCGGAGCTGCGCTCGATCCACGTCTCGGGGGCGCGGGACGGCTCCGAGGTGCTCGACGAGATCCTCACCCTCGCGGCCGAGGCGCGCGTACGGGTGGTCGACAGCGACCGCGACGCGATCGACGAGCTGGCCGAGGGGCTGGTGCACCAGGGCGTGGTCGCGATCGCCCCGCCGTTCCCCTACGCGGAGCTGCCGACGGTCCTCGCCCGCGCCGAGGCCGCCGGCGAGAAGCCGCTCCTCGTGGCCCTGGACGGGGTCACCGATCCGCACAACCTCGGCTCCATCGCCCGGACGGCCGAGGCGGTCGGCGCGCACGGGCTGATCGTCCCGGCCCGGCGCGCCGCCGGGGTCACGCCGGTGGCGGAGAAGGCGGCAGCTGGGGCGCTCGCGCACGTACCGCTCGTGCGCGTACCGAACCTCGTGCGCGCCCTGAAGGACCTGGGGAACGCTGGCGTGTGGTCGGTGGGGCTCGATGCGGACGCTCCGGACACGATCCACCACTGTCCGTTGCTCGACCAGTCGGTCGTCCTCGTAGTCGGAAGTGAGGGCAGGGGACTAGCCCGACTTAGTCAGGTACAGTGCGACACGCTCGTGAACCTCCCGATGCGTGGACGCGTCGGGTCGCTGAACGCCTCGGTCGCCGCTGCTGTCGCGCTGTACGAGATCCTGCGGCGGCGGGACCAGGCCTAGACGATCCGGCGAGGCGCCCGGACGCGACGTGTAGCCACGTCCATCCGATCACGGCCCCGGCCGTAACCGCGCGCCATCCCGCCTCGTTGGGGAGAACGAACAGGGCCGCTCGCACTCCCTCGAGCGAGCGGCAGGGAGACGTGCATGGCACAGCCACGGACGGCCACGGTCCACCGGTCGACGACCCTCCGGTTCGCGGAGCCGGCGACCGGTCCCCTCGGTGACGAGCAGCTCGTCGACCGGGCCCGGTCGGGTGACGAGCGGGCTCTGGCCGAGCTCCTCGACCGCTACCGGCGCTTCGCCCGCGCCAAGGCGCGCGCCTACTTCCTGGTCGGCGGCGATCGCGAGGACATCATCCAGGAGGGGATGATCGGCCTCTACAAGGCGATCCGCGACTTCGATGCCAAGCACGGCGCCTCCTTCCGCTCCTTCGCCGAGCTCTGCATCACCCGCCAGGTCCTCACCGCCATCAAGACGGCGACCCGGCAGAAGCACTCCGCGCTCAACTCCTACGTCTCCTTCGACCGGCCCAAGGACGACGACCCGGACCGCACCCTCGGCGACACCCTCGCCTGCGAGGAACAGATCGACCCGCTCGAGCAGCTCGTCGCCTCCGACGCGATGCGCTCGCTCAAGTCGACCTTCGACGAGGTGCTCTCCGACCTCGAGGCCGACGTCCTCGGCCTCTACGTCGAGGGGCGCAGCTACCAGGAGATCGCGGAACGGCTCGGCCGTCACGTGAAGTCGATCGACAACGCCCTGCAGCGCATCAAGCGCAAGCTCGAGCACGCGCTCGCCGGTCGGCAGCCCACCGAGGTCTGACACGCGGGTAACGTCGCTGGTCTCTCGACGTCGAACCACAGACGAGGACCCGCGTGCGACCCCAGGACCTCTCCCTCCTCGCGACCCCCAGCGACCCGCAGCTGCACCCTGACGGGGTGCGGGTCGCCTTCACCGTCGCCACCCCCGACCTCGACGGGGACCGCTACGTGTCGCGCGTGCACCTCTTCGACGGCACCGCGACCCGCGTCCTCACCCACGGTCCGTCGGACTCGGCCCCGCGGTGGTCGCCGGACGGATCCTGGCTGGCGTTCCTCCGCAAGGGGGAGGAGGACGGCGCCAAGCCGCAGGTGGTCGTGATGTCCGCGGACGGCGGCGAGGCGCAGCCCGTCACCGACCTGGCCCTGGGGGCCAGCGCGCTCGCGTGGGCGCCCGACTCCGACCGTCTCGTCGTGGTGGCGGCGACCTACACGAGCGAGCTCGCCGACCTCGACGACGACGAGCGCAAGCGCCGTCCCCGTCGGATCACCCGTCTGCCCTACCGCTTCGACAACCGGGGCTGGGTCCACCAGCGACGCGAGCACCTGTTCCTCGTCGACCGTGTGGGGACCCCCGGCGACGAGCGCTGTCTCACCCCGGGCGACGAGTTCGAGGAGGGGCTGCCCGCGTGGGCGCCGGACGGCGCCACGGTCGCGTTCACGAGCGCCCGTCACGACGACCGCGAGCTGCGCCCCGGCGCGACGATCCACGAGCTCGACGTCGACACCGGGGAGGTGCGCGAGCGCAGCGGCGTCGGCGACTGGAGCGGCCTCGCCTACGCACCCGACGGGACGCTGCTGGCCGTGGGGATCCCCGACGCGGGTGACTGGCCGACCCCGATCGGGATCCACCGCGTGACCGACGCCGGCGTGGAGCCGCTCGCGTCCGGCCTCGACCGGCAGGTCGTCACCGGGTCGGAGCTCACCGTGCTCGACGACGGCCGGGTCGTGATCCGCTACGAGGACCGTGGACGGGTGGTCGCCGCGACCGTCCGCGACGGGCTCGTCGAGGAGGTCGTCGGGGGAGACCGTCAGGTCACCGGCGTCGCGGCCCGTCCCGACGGGAGCGCCTTCGCCGTGACCGTGACCGACCCGTCCGACCCCGGCGAGCTGTGCTGGATCGAAGGCGGCGACGAGCGGGTCGTCTCCGCGGTCAACGCCCGCTTCCGGGACGAGGTCGGGCTGACCCCGACCCGCACGCTCACCTTCGAGCGCGCCGGCGCCGAGCTCGACGCGTGGCTCCTCGTGCCCGAGGGCGACGGCCCGTTCCCGCTGCTGCTCAACATCCACGGCGGTCCGACGGCGCAGTACGGCCACGGGTTCTTCGACGAGTTCCAGGTCTACGCGGCCGCGGGCTACGCCGTCGTCGGCACCAACCCGCGGGGCTCGTCGGGGCGCGGCCGGGACTGGATGCGCGCGATCGTCGGGACCTGGAGCGACAACGACTCCGTCGACATGCTCGACCTGCGGGCGGCCGTGGACGCCGCCCTCGCCGCCGATGACCGCATCGACCCCGACCGGCTGGGGATCATGGGGGGTTCCTACGGCGGCTACGCCACCGCCCGCATCATCGCCAGCGACCACCGCTTCGACGCGGCCATCGTCGAGCGCGGGCTCCTCCAGTGGGAGTCGTTCTGTGGGACCTCCGACATCGGGCCCTACTTCGACCGCATGTTCCTCGGGACGAGCCTGGACGAGGACCCGGCCGTCCACCGGGACGCGAGCCCGGTCGGGCTCGCGTCCCGGGTGACCACGCCGACGCTGGTGCTCCACTCCGAGGAGGACTGGCGCTGCCCGATCGAGCAGGGTGAGCAGCTGTTCGGGGCGCTCAAGCGAGCCGGCGTCGAGACCGAGATGGTCCGCTTCCCGGGCGAGGGCCACGAGCTGTCACGCTCGGGCGCCCCGAAGCACCGGGTCGAGCGCTTCGAGGTCGTCCTCGACTGGCACGACCGCCACCTCGCCGGCGGCGCCTGATCACCGCCGGCGGCGGCGGAGGGCGCCGACGCCGGCGAGGGCGGCGAGGCCGAGCGCGGCGAGCCCGCCGCCGGTCGTGGGGAGGTCGTCGCCGCCTGCCGCCGGGGCGGCCGGCGCCACGCCGTCCGCGTGCGCGCCGAACATCGCGAGCACCTGGGTGGTCGGGCGGTTGACCCAGTGCATCGACAGCACGGCGGTCGGCAGGAACAGGATGCGCTCGGCCTGTGCGTCGGCGGACCACTCGCTCGGGGTCTCGCTGCCCTGGCTGCTCGCGAGCGCGTCACCGGCCGCCGCGAGCGACGCCCACAGCCGCTCGGCGCAGACCTCGAGGGTGCCGTCGACGCCGACCTCGTCCGACCCGCAGTAGACCTGCGACGTCGGGCTCTGGAGGTCCCGACCGAGCACCTGCTGGAGGTCGGTCCACACCTGGCCGTAGAACCCGCCCTGGAACGCCGAGCCACCCGAGCCGGGTGCGTTGTGGAAGCCCTGACGTGACACGTCCCCGACCGACTGCCCCAGCGCGGGGTCGAACACGGCGTGGATCATCGGCTCCCACCACGCGTCCATGATCGCGACGGCGGCGGTGCGGTCGTAGACCCCGTCCCGGTCGCCGTCGCGACGCAGGCCGATGCCCTCCGGGTTGGCGGCCGGGTCGATCCACTCGCGCAGCAGGGCGACCATCTCCGCCTCGCGCTCGGTCGGGGCAGGCGCGGCGTCGAGGACCGCGAGCGCCTCCTCGAGGATGTGCGTCGCGCGGAAGTCCGACAGGCCAGCCCGCTCCATCATCTGGGTGAGCTCGACCGGGTCGATCTTCTCGCCCCGGTCGCCGGCCGCGAGGATCTGGTCCTCGAGCATGTCGGCGCGGTACAGCGCCGACCAGCCCCAGTTCGAGTCGTTCGCCGCCCAGCCCGTGGCCTGCCGGTTGTTCCAGCTCACCTCGTAGCCGCGCGGGCTGTCGATCTCGTAGGGGACCTCCTCGACCCCGAGGTAGACGTCCTCGCCGTCCGCGTCGGTCTCCCACTCCCACTCGCCGGTGCCCCACACCGGGAAGTCGGGGTCGACCGAGGTCGGACGCTTCGGGTAGAGGCCCCCGTGCACGAACGCGGTCTCGTGGTCGTTGATGTAGCCCCAGTTGGTGGACAGGTTGTGCGACTCGCGGAAGTACTCGACGAACTGCCGTGCGGTCTTCGCCTCGCCGCGGTTCATGTGGAGGATGGAGACCCCGGGGTCGAGCTCCTTCATGTAGGTCGAGCGCTTGCGTGACACGGCGACGGGCGTGTCGCCGATGCGCCCGCGACCGGTGACGGGACCGTGGACGGTCCGCTCGACGATGATGTCGGGGAGGATCGGCTGCCCCGCGACGGGCTCCGGCGCCTCGCGCAGCACGCGGCGGTCCATCGGGATGCACTCGCCGTCGTGGAGGTAGTGGGTCTCCTGCTCGTCCGGCTCGCGGCCGTCCGGGTCGCACAGGACCTCGACGTAGGTGTCGATCATGTCGCCGCCACCGGCGGTGGCGGTCCACGCCTGGCCCTCCGAGCGGCCGATGACGACGAGCCCCATCCCGGGGAAGCCCGCCCCACGTGCGTGGACCGTCGGCGAGTGCAGCTCGTTCTCGACCAGGATCTGGGGGTCGAAGTAGCCGGCCTGGGGCCCGCCGATGAGGATCGGGTGCCCGGTGGCGGAGCGCTCGGCACCGACGATCATGTAGTTGGACAGGTGCGCGTCGTCGGCGTGGCTCAGGTCGACGACACCGGCCGCGGTGTCGAGCCGGAGGTTCTCCCACTTGATGCGCGAGGCCTCGTGCAGCTGGTTCAGCTGTTCGACGGCCTGCTCCGTGCCACCAGGGAACAGCTGCGTGATGCCCTCGAGCGTCCCCTGGACCCCGGTGTCGCCGGAGCCGAAGCCGAACACGTTGCCCGCCGGACCCGGTGCCTCCTCCACGACCGGCATGTAGGGGAAGGCGTCGAGCGTGTGGAGGGGGCCGTCGTCGTTGGCGCGGTTGCGGAAGTCCTCGTAGATGGTGCGGGCCTGATCGGGCCCGTAGGCGTCGATCAGCTCGGCGAGGCGGGCGGCGTTGCCGAGCTCGCCACCACCGCCGGCGCCGAACAGCGCCCGGACGATCGACACGACCGCGACGACGTCGGTCGGCCGCCACGGGGCGACGGCGTTGCCCGGCAGGATGTCGGACAGCCCGGCCGGCTGGGGCACGCGCCCCTGCTGCATCTGGGCGATGAAGTAGTTGATGCCCTCGACCTCGGCCTCGAGGAAGTCGACGAGGTCCTGCCCGTCCTGGCCGTAGACCTCGGGCATCCGGTCGATCATCGCCTGGAACTCCTCCTCGGTGTAGCCGTAGAGGCGGACGATCTCGGCGTCGGCGAGCCAGCTGGCGTTGTCCCCGAGCAGCTCGAAGGCCTCGGCCCGGCCGAGCGCGCGGAGGAGCTCCATGATCGGCAGGCGGTCCTCGGCGCCGGCGTACCCGGCCCCGAAGGCCATCGCGAGGTCGGTCTCGCCGTAGATGTGGGGAACCCCCCACTCGGCGTCGCGCACGATCGTGACGTCGGCGCGGGGCTGGTAGGTCCGGGCGGGGTCGGTGACCTCGCCGAACCGGCCGTCCTTGAAGTAGCGGGTCGTGAGCTCGTCGGCGGTGAGGTCCGGGTAGCCGTAGACGAGGTCGTCGTAGGCCCGGAGCTCCTTCTCCTTCTCGGTGAGCTCGGCGCCGGGGGGCGTGATCGTCCCGTGGAGCAACGCGTCGTCGATGCTCGCCTGGTAGGCGGGGTCGAGGTGGCGCGGCTGCTCCTGCCCGATGGCGGGCACGGCGAGCGCGAGGAGGGTGGAGGCAGCCAGGACGGCCGCGAGGGGACGACGCACGGGGGAGGACCGATCGCGAGGTGGGGAGTCGTCGGAGGTGTTCGACGCGTCCCGGCCGCCTCCCTGCGCTCCACCCCACGCTCCCGGGGGGAACCTCAGCAGAGCTCGTGGTCGCCCTCGTCGGGGACGGAGCCGTCGGTGGCGAGGAACCGCCACGCGTAGCCGCAGGCGCGGAGCTCCAGACGGAGGACGCCGTGGTGGCTCCGGTCCCGCAGCTCGCTCGTGCTCGGCTGCGGCGCGGTGAAGTCGCGCAGCACCGCGCCGCCGGTGCCGACCACGAACTCGCGGATGCCGTCCTCGTCGGGCTCGCCCGCGGGGTCGAGCGGGGTGAAGCGTTCGTAGTCGTGCTCGTGACCGCTCAGGACGAGCTCCGCGCCGGCGTCGTGCAGCACCTCCCAGAACGCTGCCGTGCGCGGGTCGTCGCCGTAGTGGCCGCTCGAGAAGCGCGGGTGGTGCCAGATCGCCAGGACGTGACGGTCGCCCGCGCCGGCGAGGACGTCGCGTAGCCACGCGACCTGCGCGCCGTCGTCGGTGCACGGGGCGGCCTGGGTGCAGTTGGAGTTGAGCGCCACCCCCAGCCAGTGGTCGCCGAGCTCGAACGCGTGGTAGCCGGCCGGCGCCTCACCCGCCCGGTCGCCGAACACGCCGAAGTAGCCGGCGAGGCCCGGCGTCACCGCGTCGTGGTTGCCGGGGGCGGGGAAGGTCCGGTCGACCGCGTGGCCCCACGCCGGGAGGTAGCAGCGCTCGTACTGCTCGGGCGTGCCCGCGTCGTAGGCGAGGTCGCCCAGCGCCAGGACGGCCGCGTCCGGCTCGGCCGCCAGGAGCGCCCCGGTGTCGTCCTCGTCGGGGCCGCACCAGGCGATGTCGCCGGCGGCGAGCACGACGGTGGGCGGCTCCGGGGACGGCGCGGGCGCAGGGGCCGGCGACGGTGCGACGGGCGGCGTGGGCGCGGTCGTCGTGGCCCCGCCGGCGGTCGTCGCCGCCGGCGAGGAGGTGCTGGCGGCATCGGGCCGGGGGGCGTCACCGTTCGGGGCACCGCAGGCCGCGACCACGAGCGCGCCCGCGGCGAACCAGAGCGTCGGACAGCGGAGGGCACGCACGGGACGACCTCGGCGGGAGGAGAGGGGGGACGGTACCCCCGGTCAGCGGCGGCGCCGCCGGCGAGCGAGCCCGGCCGCGAGCGCCAGGACGCCGGCGCCGGCGAGGCCGCCACCCGTGGCCGGGAGGCCGCTGGACTCGGCGGGCGTCGACCGTGGGGTGGCCGGGGCACCTGCTCCCTCGGTCGGCTCCGTCGGTGGCGTCGAACCGGCGGCCAGCAGACGCTCCGCGAAGGCGCCGGCGCGGACCCGCTGCGGGTGGTCACCGACGGGGACGCGCGCGAGCTCCCGCTGGGTCGCGTAGTCGATGATGGCGACGGCGTCGTCGCCGCTGTAGCTCACCCAGCAGTGCTCCCCGGTGGGCCCGGTCGTCGCCCAGTAGGGCTTGCTCCCGCGCGAGACGAGGTTCGCCTCGAACGTGCCGATGGGGACGATCGCCGCGTAGTCGTCCATGGTCCCGGCGACGCACAGGGTCGTGCCGGACGGGTCCATGGCGAGCCCGTGGTGGGCCGAGTCGAGCAGGTACTGCTCGCGCTGGAGCCCCTCGGAGGCCTCGGTGCGGGGGAGGTCGATGACGTCGGTGACGTCGCCGGCGTCGAGGTCGAACTCGACGAGCCCGTGGTGGAACGAGACCTGGAAGTAGGCGGTGTGCTCGATCGGGGGTGATCGCCATGGGGCGGACGGCGGCGCTCATGTCGTCGCGGCCGTAGTCGGCGAGCTCGTCGCCGATGTCCCACCGCTGCAGGATCTCGAGGGTCTCGGCGTCGACGACCTGGAAGACGCGCTCGCCTTTGCTCGTGTCGCGCACGATCCCGAGCTCGCTGCGGTCGGTCGGCGTGTAGACCCGTCCGATGCTGGCGTGGTAGATCCGGGTCGCATCGGGGGAGTAGGTGTTCTCGTGCGGCGAGTCGCCCGACGCGAAGCGGCCGGACTCCTCACCCGTGGCCACGTCGATGCGGTGGACGACGTTCGCCGTGGAGTCCGACACCAGCACCTGCGTGCCGTCCGGGGAGACGGCCATGTGGTCCGAGCGGTAGCCGTCCATCGGGAAGCGCCAGCGGATCTCGCCCGTCTCGAGGCCGATGGCGACGACGTCCGCGAAGCTCGGCCGCGAGACGTAGACCTCGGTCCCTTCCGGGTCGGTGAACATGTCGTCGACGAACTGGTCGTGCCCCTCGCCGACGGCTTCGCGGATGGCGAGGAAGTAGGCGAGCCGGTCGGGGCTCGTCTGGATCTCGGCCATCCGCTCCTCGCGGTCCGGGATGATGTCGATCTCGGTCAGGACCTCGAACGTGCGGCTGTCGACGACGGTCGCGGTGCCCTCCCAGTTGTTGCCGACGAACATCACCGAGCGGGTGTCGGGGCGCTCCGGTGGTGCCTCGCTGGCGGACACGGCCGGGGCCGACACGCCGGCGAGGAGCGCCGCGGCGGCCAGCAGGGTGACGAGCCGACGTGGGGACACGGGGACCTCCGGGGACCGCGGGGATGACGGTCGACGGTAGGCCGTCGGGGCCGCGGGTCCACCCGGTCGTCCTGACCGGGTGGACAGCGACGTCACACGCCGGCGGGCTCGAGCACCGCCTCTGCCGCCGCCGGGACCGCGATCGGGCGGTGGGCGGCGACCGGCTCGGCCATCGTGAGCGAGACCGCGACGGCGACGAGCGCCGCGCCGGCGATCGAGAGGAAGAACACGGTCGGGCCGGCGAACAGCAGCAGCGTCAGGAAGCACAGCGCCCCGACGTTCCCGTAGGCGCCGACCATCCCGGCGATCTGGCCCGACACGCGCCGCTTCACCAGGGGGACGATCGCGTACGTGGCGCCCTCGCCCGCCTGCACGAAGAAGGAGCAGCACATGGCCGCGAGCATCGCCAGCGCGACCGGCCACGACGACCCCACCGACGCGAGCAGGCCGTAGCCGACCGTGAGCCCGAGCAGCAGCACGCTCAGGGTGCGAGTGCGGCTTCCGAGCAGGTCCGAGGCCAGCCCGCCGGCGGGCCGCGCGACGAGGTTCACGAAGGCGAAGGCCGAGGCGACGGCGCCGGCCACGACCGGCGACAGCCCGAACGTGTCGGCGAAGAAGGTCGGCAGCATCGACACGACGGCGAGCTCGGAGCCGAAGGTGACGAAGTAGGCCAGGCACAGGACGGCGACCGAGCGCAGCGGGTAGCGGTCGTCCTCCGCGTAGGCACCGGCCAGGCGCGGGGCGGTTCACGGTGACGATCCTGCGGCTCTGGACGACGAGCAGCGCCAGCAGCACGCCACACGTGACGACCAGCCCCGCGGGGGACAGGAACCCCACGCGGGTCAGGCGCCACGCGACCAGACCGAGGACGGCCAGGAGCGGCACGTTCAGCGCGAGCAGGCCGAACACCGCGCCCCGCGAGGTCACCTCGAGCGCCCCGTGGCGGGCGGGGCGCTCGTAGGCGTGCCCGTCGGGGGTGTCGGTGACCGAGCGCAGGTAGACGACGCCGTAGGCGGCAGCGAGGAGTCCGGTCGCACCGATCGCGTAGCGCCACCCGCCGGCGAGCCCGGCGAGGGCGGGCAGCGTGAGCGCCGCGGCCGCGGAGCCGAAGTTGCCCCACCCGCCGTAGACGCCCTCCGCCGTCCCGATCTCGTCGGCCGGGAACCACTCCGAGACCATCCGGATCCCCACGACGAACCCGGCCCCGACGATCGACAACGCGAGCCGGCTCGCGACGAGGACCTCGAAGGTCGTGGCGCTGGCGAAGACGAGCGTCGGGACCGCGGCGTAGATCAGGATCGTCGCGAACACCCGGCGCGGTCCCCAGCGGTCGAGCGCCATCCCCACCAGGACCCGGGCGGGGACGGTCAGGGCGACGTTGCACAGGGCGATCACCGTGAGCTGTTCACCCGTCAGCCCCAGCTCCGCACCGATGGTGCTCCCCAGCGGGGCGAAGTTGAACCACACGACGAAGGTGAGGAAGAACGCGAACCAGGTCAGGTGGAGCACGCGGTGGCGTCCGGTGAAGGACGCCAGGGACCGGACCTTCCCGGTCGCGGAACGGAGCGTGGACATCGGGGTTCTCCTCGAGGTCAAGCCGGCCGGGCGGCCGGGATCGGGGTGGAGCCGCAGACGGTGAGACGGACCTGTACGCGGCCGTTCCGGACGCGGACGTCGTGGACGGTGACGGCGACGGCGTCGTCGTCGAGACAGCGGCCGGTCGCGAGGACGAACCGCTGCTTGCGGAGGGGCGAGGCCACGGTGGCCCACCCGTCCCGCTCGCCGACGAGCCCCCGTGCGAGCACGTTGGCGCCGGTGAAGGGGTCGCGGCCGTCGATGGCGTGCAGCTCGCCGTCGTCGGCGCGGAGGACGGCGAGCTGCCGGCCGTCGACCAGCGCGGTCACGCCGGTCCCGGGTGCGATGCGGTCCGCCGGGCAGACCTCGGTCCAGGTCTCGAGCTGGGGAGTCGTCATCCGCGCACCTCCACGAGCGGAAGCGGCCGTCGCTGTCCCCGTTCCCGCACGTAGGCGAGGTCGGGGTCGGGGACGTCGGCGTTGACGAAGTGCTGGAACTCGGCGAGCCGTGCGGGGTCGGCGAGCGCGGCGGCCCACTCGTCGACGTAGGTGTCGACGTGGGCGGCCATCGCGGCGTCGAGCTCCTCGGCCAACCCGAGCGAGTCGCCGACGACGACGTCGCGCAGGTGGTCGATGCCGCCGGGCAGCGCCTCGAGCCAGGGGGCGGTGCGCTGCAGCTTGTCCGCGGTCCGGACGTAGAACATCAGGAAGCGGTCGATCAGCTGGACGAGCCGCTCGGTGGTGAGGTCGCTCGCGAGCAGCGTCGCGTGTCGCGGACGCATGCCGCCGTTGCCGCAGACGTAGAGGTTCCAGCCCTTCTCGGTCGCGATGACGCCGACGTCCTTGCTCTGGGCCTCCGCGCACTCGCGGGAGCACCCCGAGACCGCGAACTTGAGCTTGTGGGGCGAGCGCAGCCCGCGGTAGCGCTCCTCGAGGGCGATGGCGAGGCCGGTGGAGTCCTGCACCCCGTAGCGGCACCAGGTCCGGCCGACGCACGACTTCACGGTGCGGACCGACTTCCCGTAGGCCTGGCCCGACTCGAACCCGGCGGCGACGAGCCGGTGCCAGATCTCGGGGAGCTGGTCCAGCCGGGCCCCGAGCAGGTCGATGCGCTGGCCCCCGGTGATCTTGGTGTAGAGGTCGAAGTCGCGGGCGACCTCGGCGATGACCAACAGCCGCTCGGGGGTGATCTCGCCGCCGGGCACCCGCGGCACGACCGAGTAGGTCCCGTCCCGCTGGATGTTGGCGAGGAACCGGTCGTTGCTGTCCTGGAGCGGTCGGTGCGGCTCGTCGAGGACGTGCTCGTTCCACTGGGTGGCGAGGATGGACGCGACGGTCGGCTTGCAGACGTCGCAGCCGGTCCCGGTGCCGTGGGAGGCGAGGAGCTCGGCGAAGGTGCGGATGCCGGCGACCCGCACGATCTCGAACAGCTCCTGCCGGGTCTGGGAGAAGTGCGGGCACAGGGCCCGCGACACCTCCACGCCCGCAGCCTCGAGCTCGCCGTCGAGCACCGTGCCGCAGGTGGCGACGCAGCTCCCGCAGCCGGTGCCGGCGCGGGTCGCGCTGCAGAGGGCGTCGATCGTCGTGACGCCCGCGTCCCGGACCGCCGAGCGGAGCTCGCCGAAGGTGACGTTCGCGCAGGTGCACACGAGGTCGTGTTCCGTGTCCGCCGACGCCGAGCCGACGTCGGGGGCGAGCAGGACCCGGGGGGCGCCGGCAGGGCGTCCCCGCGCCGGACCAGGGACAGGAGGCGCCCGTAGGCGCCGGCGTCGCCGACGAGCACGGCCCCGAGGGCACGGGTGCCGTCGCCCGACAGCACGAGCTTCTGGTAGGTGGCCGAGGTGGGGTCGTCGACGACCACCTCGATCGCGCCCTCCGTGGCGGCGTGGGCGTCACCGATCGAGGCGACGTCGACGCCGAGGAGCTTGAGCTTCGTGGACAGGTCGCCGCCCTCGAACCGGCGCGTCCCCCCGGCGAGGCGGTCGGCGACGACCTCGGCCATCTCGTAGCCGGGTGCCACGAGCCCCCAGGTGCGACCGTGGGCCAGGGCGCACTCGCCGATCGCCCACACGTGCGGTGCGGTGGTGCGGCAGGCGTCGTCGACGACGATGCCGCCGCGCTCGCCGACCGCGATGCCGGCGTGCCGGGCGAGGTCGTCCCGGGGTCGGATGCCGGCCGAGAAGACGACGAGGTCGGTCCTGAGGGACGGGGCGCCGTCGAAGGTCAGCCCCCGGACGTGCCCGGCTGCGTCCCCGTCGATGCTGGCCGTGCGGTGGTCGACGCGGACGTCGATCCCGAGCCGCTCGACGTGGACGCGCAGGGCGGCCGCGCCACCCTCGTCGAGCTGCACCGGCATGAGCCGGGGTGCGAACTCGACCACGGTGACCTCGAGCCCGAGGAGCCGGAGCGCGTTGGCGGCCTCGAGCCCCAGCAGGCCGCCGCCGATCACGGTCCCGTGGCGCGCCGTCGCGGCGGCCTCGCGGATGGCGTCGAGGTCGTCGAGGGTGCGGTAGACGAAGCAGCCGGGGCGGTCGTTGCCCGGGATGGGGGGCACGAAGGGCGCCGACCCGGTGGCGAGGACGAGCTCGTCGTAGGTCATCGCGCTGCCGTCGGACAGGGTGACGGAGCGCGCGCCGGTGTCGACGGCGACCACCCCGGTCCCAGCCGCGACACGACGTGCGGGGCGACGTCGGCCTCGACCAGGGAGAGGTCGTCGGGGCTCGCGCCCTCGACGTAGCTCGACAGGTGCACCCGGTCGTAGGGCGCGTGGCGCTCCTCGCCGACGAGCACGAGCTCGGTGGTCGTGCCCGCGCCGGCGACACCACGCCGGACCAGCTCGGTGACGATGCGGTTGCCCACCATCCCGGCGCCTGCGACGACGATGCGGCGGTCCATCGGTTGCCTCCTCGGCCGCCCCGGCACGGTGCGCGGGGCGAGGAGGACGGTGCCGGGTCCGTGTGAACCCCCGATGTCGTCCGCGTCGCGTCGGCGCCGGCGCGACGCGCGCGAAACGCAACCGCAACGGACCGGACGGAGCGACGAAACCGGTGCTGGTCACCTTCCCCCGCATGGACCCCACCGCCTCCGCCGCCCTACCGGCGCTCCCGCTCCTCGCCCCGCCCCGGGCCGGCTCCGGCTGCGGGCCGGCGCCCGACCCCGTGCGGACCCTCATCGACGAGTTCCTCGAGGTCCAGGCCGGAACGACCGCGGTCGAGCGCTTCGCCCGCGCGCACGCGGCCGGCGCGCCCCCGTCCGACGCCCCGGCTCCGGCTCGCCTCTACCGCGACCTCCTGCCCGCCCAGCCGCCCGGACCGGGGCAGCAGTACGCCTTCACCGTCGACCTCGACGCCTGCTCCGGGTGCAAGGCGTGCGTCGCCGCGTGCCACTCGCTCAACGGGCTCGACGAGGGCGAGTCCTGGCGCGAGGTCGGGCTGCTCGTCGACGCCGGGGACGGGGGCGACCTCCAGAACGTCCCGACCGGATGTCATCACTGTGCCGATCCGGGCTGTCTCGACGGGTGCCCCGTCGACGCGTACGTGAAGCTCGACGACGGCACCGTCCGCCACCTCGACGACCAGTGCATCGGCTGCAGCTACTGCACCCTCACCTGCCCCTACGAGGTGCCGCGCTACGACGCGGGCCGCGGGATCGTCCGCAAGTGCGACCTGTGCCACGACCGGCTCGCGGTGGGTGAGGCGCCGGCGTGCGTGCAGGGGTGCCCGACCGACGCGATCTCGATCGCGGTCGTGGACCTCGACGCGCCACCGGAAGCCTGGCCGTTCCCCGCCCCGTCGTCGGCGACCACGCGGCCCACGACCCGGTACGTGACCGCTCGCGGCGTCGCCGACGCGGTCCCGGCCGGCCGCCCCACGGTGGTCCCGCGACACGCCCACCCGCCCCTGGTGGTGATGCTCGTGTTGACGCAGCTCGCGGTGGGCACCTTCCTGGGGATCGAGACGGTCCGGCGGCTCGGGCTCACCGCCGGGGCCACGGCCGCGACGGGCGCCGTCGCGGCCCTGGCGGTCACGGTCATGGCCCTCGTGGCGAGCCTCGCCCACCTCGGCCGGCCCCAGCACGCGTGGCGGGCGGTCATCGGGCTCCGGCACTCCTGGCTGTCGCGCGAGATCGTCGCCTTCGGTGCGTTCGCCCCGCTCGGGGCGCTGCACGCCCTGGCCGTGGCGGGTCGGTGGTCCGATCGGCTGCCGCTCGTGCCGCCTGCCGACGTCACCGGCGTGGTCGCGGCGGCGACGGGGGCGGTCGCCGTCGCGACGTCGGTCATGGTCTACGTCGCCACGGGCCGTGAGGGTTGGCGGCTGCCGTCCGTGGCCACCCGCTTCGGCCTCACCACCCTGAGCCTGGGGGCGCTCGGGACGGCGGTGCTGGCGGTGGCCGGGGTGCTCGGCGCGGACGCGGCTCCGACGCCGTGGCTCGGCGTCGGGCTCGTCGGCACCGCGGCGAGCGTGGTGGCCGACCTGCTCCCGTTGCGCCACGTCACCGACGACCTCGTGACGTCCCGGGCGCGGCGGGCGCGTCTGCTCACGACGCGGCTGCTCGGGCTGCTCCAGATCCGTGTCGGGGCGGGGCTCCTCGCGGTCGGCACCGCCTGGGGGGCGGCGGCCCTGGTCCGGCGGAGTGCCCCGACCGAGGCTGCCGTGCTGGCGGCCTCCGCCCTGCTCCTCGCGGTCGCCGGCGAGCTCGTCGCCCGGTGGTGCTTCTTCGCCGCTGAGGCGTCCCCGCGGATGCCGGGAGGCCGCCGGTGACCCGCCTCGACGACCTGCTGCGCCGCACGACCGGGCCGCTCACCGAGGAGCTGGCCCGGGTCCCCGGTGGGTTCGGGCTCGGTCAGGTCCCGGCGGGACGCGCCCCCGACGCCGTCGCGCGGCTCATCTGCGGCTACTGCTCCACCGGGTGCTCCCTCGACGTGCACCTGAAGGACGGGGCGGCCGTGAACGTCACGCCGACCGTGGACCATCCGGTGAACCGGGGTGCGGCCTGCCCCAAGGGCTGGGAGGCGCTCGCGCCCATGGCGGCGCCGGACCGGCTGACGACCCCGCTGCTGCGCGACCGCTCGGGCCAGCTCGTCCCCGTCGACTGGGGCACCGCCGCCCGGACCTTCACGGAGCGGATGCAGGGCATCCAACGGGCGCACGGGCCCGACGCGCTGGCCTTCCTGTCGACCGGGCAGATCCCGAGCGAGGAGATGGCGCTCCTCGGGACGGTCGCGAAGTTCGGCATGGGGATCCGTCACGGCGACGGCAACACCCGCCAGTGCATGGCCACCGCGGTCGTGGCCTACAAGCAGGCGTTCGGCTTCGACGCGCCCCCCTACACCTACGCCGACCTCGAGGCCTCGGACGTGGTCGTGCTCATCGGGTCCAACCTCGCGGTGGCCCACCCGATCATGTGGGAACGGCTGCGGTCCAACCCGCACGACCCCGAGGTCATCGTCGTCGACCCGCGCCGCACCGAGACCGCCGCGGCCGCCACCCGGCACCTCGCCGTCCGCCCCAAGCGGGACCTCGAGCTCCTCTACGGGCTCGGGCACCTGCTGCTGCGGATGGACGCCGTCGACCACCGGTTCGTCCGCGACCACACCACCGGCTTCGACGCGTACGCCGCCCACGTCGCCGCCTACCCGCCCGAGGTCGTGAGCGCCGCGACCGGCATCGACGTCGCCACGCTGGAGCGCACGGCCCGGACCATCGCCGACGGGGCCGCGGTGTCGTTCTGGTGGACGATGGGTGTCAACCAGTCCCACCAGGGCGTCAGGACCGCCCAGGCGATCATCGACCTCGCGCTCCTGACCGGGAACCTCGGCCGCCCCGGCACCGGCGCGAACTCGATCACGGGCCAGTGCAACGCGATGGGGTCGCGGCTGTTCTCGAACACCACCTCGCTCCTGGGCGGCCACGGCTGGGACGACCCGGCGGCCCGCGAGCGCGTGGCCGAGGTGCTCGACATCCCCGTCACCACGATCCCCGAGGACGGTGGCTGGGCCTACGACCAGATCGTCGAGGGGATCGCCACCGGGACCGTCCGCGGCCTCTGGGTCATCGCGACGAACGGGGCGCACTCCTGGATCGGCCAGCGCGGCTTCCGCGAGCTCCTCGACCGGCTCGACTTCCTCGTGGTGCAGGACCTCTACGGCGACACCGAGACCGCCCGGCACGCCGACCTCGTCCTGCCCGCTGCCGGCTGGGGCGAGAAGGAGGGCACCTTCATCAACTCCGAGCGACGCCTCGGCGTGCTGTCCCGCGTGCGTCGCGCCCCGGGCGAGGCCCTCGCCGACTTCGCCATCTTCCGCATCCTCGCCGAGGCCTGGGGGTGCGGCGACCTCGTCCGCCGCTGGACCGACCCCGAGGCGGCGTTCCAGCTGCTGAAGGAGCTCACCCGGGGCCAGCCCTGCGACATCACCGGCGTCCGCGACCACGCCCACGTCGACGCGGAGGGCGGCATCCAGTGGCCCTACACCGCGTCCGACGCGGCCGCCGGTCCGCCCCGGTCCGAGCGCCGGCTCTTCGCCGACGGCCGCTTCCCGACGCCGGACGGTCGGGCCCGCTTCGTCGTCGACGACCCGCGCCCGGTCGCCGAGCCCACCCGTGCCGCCCGCCCGCTCGTGCTGCTGACGGGGCGGGGGAGCACCAGCCAGTGGCACACCCAGACCCGGACGGCGAGGTCGGCGATCCTGCGCTCACTGGCTCCGGAGGAGCTGTGGCTCGAGGTCCACCCCGACGACGCGGCGACCTTCGGGCTCGAGCCGGACGGCCCCTGCGTCGTCGAGTCGGAGCGCGGGGCCGTCCGCGCCCGCGTGTTCGTCACCACGACCGTCCCCGTCGGTGCCGTGTTCCTGCCGATGCACGACCCCCGCACCAACGTGCTGACGATGCCGTCCTTCGACCCGCACTCGCGCCAGCCGTCCTACAAGCACGCGGCCGTCTCGGTCCGCCCCGTCGAGCACTGGGAGCCCGCCCCGCCCACGTGAACCGCGGCGGGGCGTTCACACGCACGCAACAGCGTGGTCACGAGCGGCGAACAGAGGCTCCGTAGCGTCGCCCGCCCGAGAGGAGACACCCGTGGAAGGAGCCCGGATCGCCGTCACCGGCAGCCGCCGGGGCGAGCAGCTCGCGCTGGCGCTGGAACGCCGGGGCGCGCTGGTCCTGCGGGGCGCGACCCTGTCCGGCGACGTGCCGGCTCCCGACGGGGCGATCCTCGCCGACACCGCCACCATCCTCGACGCCGACCCCGACTGGCTGGTCGCGACGACCGGCGTGGGGATGCGCGTCTGGGCCGAGGCTGCCGAACGCGGTGGCGTGACCGACGACCTCCGGCGGCTCGTCGCCGGCACCCGCTGCGTGGCGCGCGGGGCCAAGGCCGTCGGTGGGCTGGTCCCGCTCGGCGGGCGTCCCGAGTGGACCTCGCCGAACAACACCGACCACGACGTCGCCGCCTGGCTCCGGCCGCGCGTCCGTCCGGGACAGACCGTCGTCGTGCAGCTCCACGGCGCCCCGTCGAGCACCTACGACGTGCTGAGCGGGTGGGGGGTCGACCTCCTCACCGTCGTGCCCTACCGCTGGGAGCTCCCCGCCGACCGCGCCCCCGCCCACGCCGTGATCCGCGCGGCCATCGGCGGTGAGCTCGACGTCATCACCTTCACCTCGGCAGGCGCGGTGCGGAACCTGTTCGTGCTCGCACGCGACCTCGGCGGGGACGTCGAGGCAGCCCTGCGGCAGGCCCTGGCCGGTGGCGTCGCGGTCGCGGCGGTCGGGCCCGTGACCGCCGAGGCGGTCGAGGAGTCCGGCGGCATCGTCACCGTCGTCCCGCGCCGCTGGCGCACCGGCGACCTCGTCGACGCCGTCGACTCCTGGTGGGAGCGCCGCGGTGACGCCGGCATCGGGCTCCGGCTCGACCCGGCGCGGTCGTGCGTGGGTGTGGCGGGACGCGAGGTCGACCTCGGTCCTCGCGAGTACGCCGTCCTCGCGGCACTGGCGCGGCGCGCCGGCGTGATGGTCCGCACCGAGGAGCTCGTCACCGAGGCGTGGGGCCACGCCGCACCGGCGGACGCCACCGCCGTCAAGCACCAGGTCGCCCGGCTGCGTCGGAAGCTGGCCGGGGACGGCGTGGTCATCGAGACCGTCCGCGGCGTCGGCTACCGCATGCGGGTGGGCTGATGGACGCCGTCACGCCCACGGTGGCCGCCCGCTTCGGGGCACGCGCCGGCACCGTCCACCTCGTGGGTGCCGGGCCCGGCGACCCGGGGCTGCTGACCCTCCGTGCCGCGGCGCTCCTCGCGACCGCGGACCTGGTGCTCCACGACCAGCTCGTGACACGTGAGATCCTCGACCTCGTCCGGCCGGGCGCGTGCGTGCGTGCCGTCGGGCGGCGCTGCGAACGGGTCGTGGTGCCGCACGAGGAGGTGCTCGACCGGATGGTCGTCGCGGCGCGGGCCGGGTCGCGGGTCGTGCGGCTGAAGGGCGGCGACCCGGTCGTGTTCGGACGGGGCGGCGAGGAGGCGCAGGCCTGCGCGGCGGCGGGCGTCCCGGTCGAGCTGGTGCCGGGCATCACCTCCGCGATCGCCGGACCGGCCGCGGCCGGCATCCCCGTGACCCACCGCGCCCTCAGCCGTGGGTTCCTGGTCGTCACGGCGCACACCCGCGACGGGGCGAGCGAGGACTGGGGGCCCGTGGCGGCCTTCCCGGGGACGCTGGTCGTGTTGATGGGCCACCGCCGGTGGGGCGAGGTGGCATCGCGGCTGGTGGCGCTCGGGCGCTCCGCCACCGAGCCCGCGGCCGGCATCGCCTGTGCCACGACCCCCGCGCAGCAGGTGGTGACCGGGACGCTCGCCACGATCGCCGCGGCGACCCGTCACCTGCCGACGCCGGCGACGTTGGTCGTGGGCGACGTGGTGAGCCTCCGGGACGGGCTGCTCGCGGCGGTCGCGGGTCCGGGACCGCTCACGGCGACCTCCGGGGTGGGCCAGTAGCGTCCCGGTCATGACCGACGGACTGTCCCGACGCGCCGAGCGGCTGCTCGCGTCGCCGCCCATGTCCTCCTACGTCCACGCCCACACCGAGCGGCTCGGCGACCTCCACGACCCGGAGTCGAACCCCGACGGCTACGTGCCCCTCTGCGTGGCCGAGGACGCGCTCGTCTGGGACCTCCTCGAGCCCCGGCTCACCGCGCCCCGTCACCTCCGCCCCGGCCACGTGGCGTACGACCGGATGATCGGCTCCGATGACCTGCGCGAGGTGCTGGCGCGGTTGTTGTCCCGGCGGGTCCTGGGCCGTGCGGTCGGGCCCGAGCAGGTGGCGGTCGTCGGCGGGGCGGGGAGCGTCCTCGAGCTGCTCTTCCACGCCCTCTGCGACCCGGGCGACGGCGTGCTCGTCCCGACGCCGAGCTACGCCGGCTTCTGGGCCGACCTGCAGACCCGGGACGAGGCCGTGATCGTCCCGGTCCCGCGCGCGCCCGAGGACGGCTACGCCCTGACGCCGGCGATGCTCGACGCGGCGCTGGCCGACGGCGGACGTGCCCGTGAAGGCGCTGCTCGTCACCAACCCGGACAACCCGCTCGGCCGCGTCGCCCCGGCCGAGGAGGTCGGGCGGCTCATCGAGTGGGCGCGCGACCGGGGCCTCCACGTGGTGCTCGACGAGGTCTACGCGCTGTCGGTGTTCGGCGACGCGACCTTCACGAGCGGGGCGTCGCTGGTCGACGACCTCGGCGAGGACCTCCACGTCGTGTGGTCCGTCAGCAAGGACCTGGCGATGAGCGGGTTGCGCGCCGGGGCGCTCGTGACCGGCAACGCACGCCTGCTCGAAGCGCTCGAACACCTCGCCATGTGGGCGGCGGTCTCGGGCGACACCCAGGCGCTGCTCGTCGACCTCCTGTCCGACGACGCGTGGGTCGACGACTTCGTGGCCGAGAACCAGCGCCGGTTGGGGGAGGCCTACGCCGGCGTGACCGACGTGCTCGAGCGGGCCGGGCTCGCCTTCCACCCGGCCGACGCCGGCTTCTTCCTGCTCCTCGACCTCCGCGACCACCTCGACGCCCCGAGCTGGGAGGCCGAGTCGCGGCTGTGGGAGCGCATCCTCGACGGGTGCAACGTGAACCTCACGCCGGGCTCCGCCTGCCGCGCCCCCGAGCCCGGCTTCTTCCGCCTGGTGTTCGCCTCGGTGCCGACCCCCAGCGTCACGGTGGGGGTGCGGCGGCTGGTCACCTTCCTGGACCGTCCGCCGGCCTGACCGCCCCCGACCGAGGCCCAGGTCCGGCCCCTGCCCGGGGTCCGGGCGACGGGTAGGGTTCGAGGTCGACGAGGGCCGGGCCCGCGCCCGTGTCCGTCCGCCGCCCCACGACGTCCACGCCGACCTGCCGAGGCCCGCCTGATGAAGATCACCTACACCTACACCGACGAGGCGCCCGCGCTCGCGACCCACGCGTTCCTGCCGGTGCTCCAGGCGTACGCGAGCACCGCCGGCGTCGACGTCGAGACCAAGGACATCTCGCTCGCCGCCCGGATCCTGGCGAAGTTCCCGGACCACCTGAGCGAGGACCAGCGCGTCCCCGACGCGCTCACCGAGCTCGGTGAGATGGCGAAGACGCCCGAGGCCAACATCATCAAGCTCCCGAACATCTCCGCGTCGCTGCCCCAGCTCGAGAGCGCGATCGAGGAGCTGCAGGCCAAGGGCTACGCGGTGCCGGACTACCCGGTCGACCCGCAGACCGACGAGGAGCGCGAGATCCGGACCCGCTACGACGCGGTGAAGGGCTCCGCCGTCAACCCGGTGCTGCGTGAGGGCAACTCCGACCGACGCGCTCCCAAGGCGGTCAAGGAGTACGCGCGCCGCAACCCGCACGCGATGCAGCCCTGGCCGGACGCCTCGAAGACCCGCGTCGCCACGATGGACGGCGGCGACTTCAACGCCACCGAGCAGTCGGTGACCGTGGACGCCGCGACGACGGTGCGCATCGAACACGTGTCCACCGACGGGACCACCGAGGTCCTCCGGGACGGCATCGCGCTCGAGGCCGACGAGGTCTTCGACGGAGCGGTCATGCAGAAGGCCGAGCTCGTCGCGTTCCTCGAGCAGGCCATCACCGACGCCCAGCAGGACGACGTGCTGTTCTCGCTGCACCTCAAGGCCACGATGATGAAGGTGCAGGACCCGATCGTGTTCGGACACGCCGTCCGCGCCTACTTCCGAGACACGTTCGCGAAGCACGCCGACACGTTCGCGACCCTGGGTGTCGACCCCAACGACGGCCTCGCCGCCCTGCTCGAGGACCTGCGGCAGCTCCCCGACGACCAGCGCGAGGCCATCGAGGCCGACCTCCGTGCCGAGCGCGAGAAGCGCGCCGACCTGTCGATGGTCAACTCGCGCAAGGACATCACCAACCTGCACGTGCCGAGCGACGTCATCGTCGACGCCTCGATGCCGGCGATGATCCGCAACGGCGGGCAGCTGTGGGACGCGGACGACGCCACCCGCGACACCCTCGCGGCCATCCCGGACTCGAACTACGCCGGGCTGTACCAGGTCGTGATCGACGACTGCAAGGCCCACGGCGCGTTCGACCCGACGACGATGGGCACCGTCCCCAACGTGGGGCTGATGGCCAAGAAGGCCGAGGAGTACGGCTCGCACGACAAGACCTTCGAGCTCACCTCGGCCGGCACGGTGCGGGTGGTCGACGCCGACGGCGACGTCCTGATGGAGCACGAGGTCCAGGCCGGGGACGTCTGGCGGGGGTGCCAGACCAAGGACTCCGCGATCCGGGACTGGGTCGAGCTGGCCGTCTCCCGCGCCCGCGACACCGGCTGGCCGACGGTCTTCTGGCTCGACGACGAGCGCGCCCACGACGCCCAGCTGATCGCGAAGGTGCAGGCGCAGCTCGCCGAGCTCGACACCGACGGGCTGGAGCTGCCGATCATGGACGTCGCCGAGGCGACCCAGTTCACCGTCGACCGGGTCCGCAAGGGCGAGAACACGATCTCGGTCACCGGCAACGTGCTGCGTGACTACCTCACCGACCTGTTCCCGATCCTCGAGCTCGGGACGTCGGCGAAGATGCTCTCGATCGTGCCGCTGATGAACGGCGGCGGGCTGTTCGAGACCGGCGCCGGCGGGTCCGCCCCGAAGCACGTCCAGCAGCTGCTCGAGGAGAACCACCTGCGGTGGGACTCGCTGGGCGAGTACCTCGCGCTCACCGTCTCGCTCGAGCACCTGAGCAAGCAGGGCGACAACCCGCGGGCGCGCATCCTCGGCGAGACGCTCGACAGCGCCGTCGAGCGCTACCTCCAGGAGGGGCGGTCACCGTCACGGAAGGTCAACGAGCCCGACAACCGGCACAGCTCCTTCTACGTCGCGCTGTACTGGGCGCAGGCGCTGGTCGACCAGGACGAGGACGCGGCGCTCGCCGAGGCGTTCACGCCCGTGGCCGAGGCGCTGGCGGGCAACGAGCAGGCCATCGCCGAGGAGCTCCTGGCCGTCCAGGGGTCGCCGGTCGACCTCGACGGCTACTACTTCTGGGACCGCGACCGTGCCGACGACGTGATGCGGCCGTCGAAGACCCTGAACGAGACGCTCGCCATCCTCGGGTGACCTCCATCACGGTCGCGGCCCGGAACGCTGGTACCGGGCGGCCTCGGCGTGGCATGCTCGCGGGCACCGTGACATCCACACCGGTCGGGGAGGGGCACCGTGCGGGACCTGCTGCTCATCATCCACATCGTCTCGATCGCGCTGTGGCTCGGCGGCGGCATCATGACCGGGCTGGTGAACCAGCTCGTCGCCGGGCAGGCGAGCATCGAGGCCAGCGCCCGGCTGGCGCGGGCCGAGACGCGACTCGGCAGGATCTTCTACATGCCGCTGGGGATCCTCACGCTGCTGAGCGGCATCGGGCTGGTGCTCGCGAGCGACGCGTACAGCTTCGCCGACCCGTTCGTCGGCATCGGTTTCCTCGCCATCCTGGTGGCGGCCGTGCTCGGCCCGGTGAAGTTCGAGCCGATCGGGGAGCGCATCGCCGCCGGCTACGAGAGCGGCGACACGACCGCCGCCCTCGTCGCCGTGAAGGAGATGCGGTTGTGGTCGACGGTCGACATGGGCCTGATCCTGATCGCGATCGTGTTCATGGTCGTGAAGCCGTGAGGTGAGGATGCACGTCGAGCGCCACGCCACCCACCGCGTCGGCTGGCTGCGCGCCGCCGTCCTCGGCGCCAACGACGGCATCGTGTCGACCGCGAGCCTCGTGATCGGGGTCGCCGCCTCCGGGGCGGACCGACCCGCCGTGCTCGTGGCTGGGCTCGCCGGGCTGGTCGCCGGGGCGATGTCGATGGCCGCCGGCGAGTACGTGTCCGTGAGCTCCCAGGCCGACGCCGAGGAAGCCGACCTCGCTCGCGAGCGCGTCGAGCTCGCCCAGGATCCGGAGCACGAGCACGTCGAGCTGACCGACATCTACGTGCGGCGGGGGCTCGACGCCGGGCTCGCGTCCCAGGTCGCCACCCAGCTGATGGAGCACGACGCCCTCGGCGCCCACGCCCGGGACGAGCTCGGCATCACCGAGATCACCTCGGCGCGGCCGGTCCAGGCGGCGCTGGCGTCGGCCGGCGCGTTCGCGGTCGGGGCGGGCCTGCCGATCCTCGCGGCCATCATCAGCTCGGACGCGTGGCGGTCGGGACTCGTCGCGGTGAGCTCGCTCGTGTTCCTCGCGCTCCTCGGCGCGACCGGTGCACGGCTGGGCGGCGCACCGCAGCGCCAGGCTGCCGTCCGCGTCGTCCTGTGGAGCGCGTTGGCGATGGCGGTGACCGCCGCCATCGGACGGCTCGTCGGGATCGCCGTCTGACGAGTTCCCGGCGGGGTCGGATCGGCCCGGTTCGAGCGCTGTCTGCCCGTCGTGGGGGCCAGCGCGCACCGGAACGCCGGCGACCGCCGGCGGTGTCGTGGTCGGTGGCGACGGGTCGGTACCGTCCCGCACGCGCGACCGCGTCGATGGGGGTGAGGGCCGAACCGGGCCGCTCGTGGGAGCCCCCGTCGTCAGCTTCCCGAGCCGACCCGCAGCTCGACGCCACACCTCGGACTCCGCACGTGACGCACCACCTCGCCGCTTCCTCCTCCTCCACCCGTCACCTCGGCCGCCGCGCACGTCGTCTGCGGGTCCTCGCCCCGGTCGCGGCCCTCGCCGTCCTCGCCGGCGCGTGCGGGCCGCTCGGCGCCAACGAACCGTTGTCCGCCGCCGAGCGCGGGCTCGCGTTCACCGGACCGAGCGAGGGAACGGTCCTGAACGCCGAGGACGTCGCCGGCGCCACCTTCACGGTCACCGCGGCCACCCCGGAGGACGACCTGTCCGATGTCGCGCTGCTGCTCGACGGGACCGACGTCACCGACGATGCGGCACACGCCGGAACCGAGCTGACCTACACCCCCGCCGGCCTCGAGGACGGCGACCGCGTGCTCGAGCTCGTCGTGGCGCCCGAGCCGGTCGCTGCGGACAACGAGGCGTCCGAGGAGGCCGAGCCGCCCCTGGTCCTGCACACCTGGAGCTTCGCTGTCGACACGACCCCGCCGACCCTCGAGGTCGACGACCGTGACGGCCCGGCCATCGCCGGCGAGCCGGTCACCGTCACCGGCACCACCGAGCCGGGGGCGACCGTGGCGGTGGGCCCGACCGAGGCAGCGGCCGACGAGGCCGGCGCCTTCACCCTCACCCTCGACGCCCCGCCGGCGGAGCCGACCCCCGTCGTCGCCACGGACGCCGCAGGCAACCGCACGACGAGCGAGGTCGCGGCCATCGTGACCGTCCCGTCGCGGGTCGAGCTCGACGAGTTCCGCGCCGTCCACGTCTCGTTCTACGGCTGGAAGTCGAGCCTCAAGCCCAACATCGTCCAGATGGTCGAGGACGGCCGCTTCAACGCCGTCCAGCTCGACCTCAAGGAGGAGTCCGGCAAGATCGCCTACACCTCCGAGGTGCCGCTCGCGGTCGAGTCCGACGCGAGCCTCGGCATCTGGGACCTGCGCGAGGCGGTCGAGGAGATCCACGCGATGGGCGCGCCGGTCATCGGCCGCATCGTCGCCTTCGCCGACCCGTCGCTCGTGGAGTGGGCGTGGGCCCACGACCGCCGCGACATGGTCATCCAGACCCCCGACGGCAGCGCGCCGTACACCGGCAAGTACGAGGGCTTCTCGAACTTCTCCAACCCCGACGTGATCGCCTACAACATCGCCATCGCGAAGGAGGCGGCCGCCGCCGGTGTCGACCACATCCTGTGGGACTACATCCGCCGGCCCGACGGCGGCCTGTCGAAGTTCACCGTCCCGGGGCTCACCACCACGCCCGAGGAGGCGGTCGTCGCGTTCACGAAGGCCGCCGACGAGGCGCTCGCGCCGTACGGCGTGCAGCACGGCGCGTCGGTGTACGGCATCGCCGCGGACCGCCCGACCCAGATCGGGCAGTTCATCCCCGGGATGGCCGAGCACCTCGACTACGTCTCACCGATGATCTACCCGTCCCACTGGGGCACCGGCGAGTACGGCGTCAGCGACCCGAACCGGCAGCCCTACGACATCATCACCGCGACGCTGCAGGTCTGGAAGGACGCCACCGCCGGCAAGCGTGCGCGCGTCGTCCCGTGGCTCGAGGACACGAGCTACCGCTCGTGGGACCGGCCGTTCCAGATCCGCGAGCAGGTCCGCGCCACGCTCGACGCCGGCATCGAGTCGTTCCTGTTCTGGGACCCCAACGTCAAGTACACCCCCAACGCCCACGACGTCATCGGCGCCGGGTGACCGCGGCCGCCTAGCCTCGTTCCCGGCCGGTCCCGGCCAGGCGGGCACGAGGAGGAGACGTGGGGTTCCTGGCGCCGGTGCTGCCGGAGTACGCCGCGGACGAGTTCGCGCGTGCGGACCTCCCCACCCGGCTGCGGCTGGTGTGCCGGTCCTGGGCGACGCAGGGCTACGGGTCCCCGAGCGGGGTCTACCTGTTCTACCTCGCCAAGGTCGTCCTCTACGTCGCCGGCTGGATCGCCTTCGCCTCCCTCTCCGACGGCACCGGCGGGTGGCGTGACGTCGGCGACTGGTGGTCGTCGGTGCCGGCGTTCCAGAAGGCCGTGGTCTGGACGCTCGCCTTCGAGGGGCTCGGGCTCGCCAGCGGCAGCGGCCCGCTGACCGGTCGGTACGTGCCGCCGTTCGGCGGCGCCATCTACTTCCTGCGCCCGGGCACCACCAAGCTGCCGCTCGTGCCCGGCCTCCCGGTCCTCGGGCGGCTCACCCGGTCGTGGGTGGACGTCGCGATCTACCTCGTCCACTACGGGCTGCTCGTCCGGGCGCTCGTCGCCCCGTCGATCGGGCCCGGCGAGGTGCTCCCCGTCGTCGCCTCTCTGCTGCTCCTCGGCGTGGCCGACAAGACCGCGTTCCTCGCGGCCCGTCCCGACCACTACCTCGCCGTCCTCGTCGCGTTCGCGTTCGTGGACGACGCGCTCGCGGCGTCCAAGCTGATCTGGGTCGCGGTGTGGTGGGGAGCGGCCACCTCCAAGCTCAACCGGCACTTCCCCCACGTCGTCGCCACCATGCTGTCCAACAGCCCGCTCACGGCGGTCGGTCGCGTCCGGCAGGCGATGTGGCGGCGCTACCCCGACGACCTGCGCCCGTCCGCCCTCGCCGCCTGGCTGGCGCACGGCGGCACGGTCGTCGAGTACCTCTTCCCGCTGGTGCTCGTCGTCTCGACGGGTGGCGCACCGACCGTGGTGGCGCTCGCCGTCATGCTGGCGTTCCACCTGTTCATCACCTCGAGCGTCCCCATGGGGGTCCCCATCGAGTGGAACCTGATGATGATGTACGGCGGCCTGGTGCTGTTCGGCGAGCACGCCGGCGTCCGCGCGTGGGATCTCGGCTCACCGCTGCTCGTCGCGATCCTGGCGGCGTTCGTCGTGCTCGTCGTCGTCGGCAACTACGTCCCCCGGCACGTCTCGTTCCTGCTGTCCATGCGCTACTACGCCGGCAACTGGCCGTTCAGCGTGTGGCTGTTCCGCGGTGACGCGATGGACCGGCTCGACGAGCGGCTCGTCAAGCCGTCGAAGAACCTGCCGGTCCAGCTCGCGCCGCTCTACGACGACGAGACGGTGCAACTGCTCCTGCCCAAGGTGATGGCCTTCCGGGCCATGCACCTCCACGGCCGGTGCCTCGCCGAGCTCGTCCCGCGGGCGGTCGACGACGTCCGCGACCACGTCTGGATGGACGGCGAACTCGTCGCCGGCATGGTCCTCGGCTGGAACTTCGGCGACGGCCACCTCCACCGCGAGCAGCTCCTCGCCGCCGTGCAGGCGCAGGTGGGCTACGCGTCGGGGGAGCTCCGGGTGCTGATGGTCGAGTCGCAGCCGATGGGGCGGCCGCGGCTGCACTGGCGCATCCACGACGCCGCCGACGGCCTCCTCGAGGAGGGGGAGGCGGACGTCCGGTCGCTCGTCAGTCGGCAGCCGTGGGAGCCGGGGCCGGCCGTGGCGCCAGCGCCGCCCGGGCGGTGAGGACGAGGGCGACCACCACGAGGGTCCAGCCGGCGCGGGACATCGCCGGCGCAGCGCCGCCGCCGGCCAGCCGGAACAGCTGCGCGCCGAGGATCGTCAGCACGCCGGCGTTGTAGGCGAGGGTGCGCCCGGTGGCGCCACGCTCGATACGACGCACCAGCAGCGTCCGGGCCTCGGCGGTCCGGCCCCGCATCATCGGGGCGAGGTAGGACAGCGTCGTCACGATCGCCTGGGCGAGCACGCCGACGAGCAGGACCAGCCCGACCGCGTCGAGCGCCGACCAGCGGCCCACCGCCACGACGGTCGCGTCGGCCCAGACGGCGAGGATCGCCCAGCCGCACACCGCGATGACCGGGAGCTGAGCCGCGGTGTGGCCGGGCGCGCGGTTCGCCGCGACCGCGACCGGGACGAGCACCGCCGTGGTCACGGCCGCGAAGACCGCGAGCCCGACGCCGGCGGTGACCCGCAGCCCGGTCCCGAGCGACCCACCGACGCCGCTCGCCAGCAGCGCCAGCACCGCGACGGTGAGCGCGGTCGCGCCCCACCGCAGCCGCCGGGCCGCGCGGGCGTCAGCACCCTCGACGATGCGCGTTCGGGCCATCGACGGCCCGAAGAAGACCAGCGTGGCGAGGAGCGTCAGCCCGCCCCACCCGAGGATGTTCACCTGCATGTGGGCGAGCCGGGCCGAGGCGTACCAGTCGCCGGTGAGCACGCCCGTCCCCATCAGGGCGCCCAGGGTCGCGCCGTGGATGAACGCACCGTGAGCGCGCTCGTAGGTGCGCACGACCCAGCCGAAGCGGGCACCGACCGCGCCCGTCCGCATCGCCCGGAGCCGGCGGTAGCTCAGGAACACGCCGGCGGTCGCGATGGTCGCCCCGGTGCCGACGAGCCAGGTGATCCCGGCTGGCAGCCCGCCGATCAGGAGCACCGCCCCGACGTTGAACACGAGGACGGGCAGCCGGCGGTCGTCACCGGGGGTGCGCGTGACGGCGCCGGCGAAGTGCTGCGAGAACGTCAGGACGAGGTTGGAGAGCACGCCGAGCGTGAACAGGTGGACGGCGAGCCACCGCCCGCCGGGGAGGTGGTCGCCGGCGAGGCTCCACGTGAGCGACGCCAGGCCGAACAGCAGGGCGAGGGCGATCGACGGCGCCGAGGCCCAGAACGGGGACGAGAACCGGCGGGTGCGGGTCTCGGCCCGGTGGAGCGGCAGTTCGGCGTGCGGTGCGGCGGTCACGGATCCCCCTGCTCGGCTGGTCGCGGCGTGGCCCGGTGCGTGCGGCGCACCGGGAGCCCGTGCCGGGCAGGGAACGGCGCCGGCCGCCACGACGACAGGGCCGTTGGGCCCGCGCACACGACCCCGTTCGGCCCTCGGACGGCACGGAGGGCCGGGGCCCTCGGGACCACGTGTGGCCGTCCACCTGGACGCCGCCACCTCGGCCGAAGGTCGGGGCGAGGTTCACCGCTGCGCCCGAGGGCGGCGGCCGAGCTCGTCCGTAGCGTCCTCAGCGATGGCGGCCATCCCCGCCGCTCGACCATCCAGGAGCACCCACGATGTCCCTCACCACGCTCGACGAGCTGCGCGAGCCCCTGCGCGACCCCGCCGTACCGGTCGCCGCCCGCGCCACCGACCTGCGCAAGACCTACGGCAAGGGCGACACCGCCGTCGACGCTCTCGGGGCGTGACGGTCGAGTTCCCGCGCGGCCAGTTCGCCGCCGTCATGGGCTCGTCGGGGTCGGGGAAGTCCACCCTCATGCACGTCCTGGCCGGGCTGGACCCCCGACCGCCGGCACGGTCGCGATCGGCGTTGAGCGACGTGAGCGGCCTCGACGGACAAGGCGCTGACCCTCCTCCGGCGCGAGCGATCGGCTTCGTGTTCCAGTTCTTCAACCTCCTGCCCACCCTCACGGCGGCCGAGAACATCGAGCTGCCGCGCGTCTCGCCGGCGACCGCGCCGACGCCGGATGCGATGGCCGAGACCGTCATCGACACGGTCGGGCTCGGCAACGGATGAAGCACCGCCCGGCAGAGCTCTCCGGCGGCCAGCAGCAGCGCGTCGCCATCGCTCGGGCGCTGATCTCGCGGCCGGCGGTGATCTTCGCCGACGAGCCGACCGGCAACCTCGACTCGACGCTCGAGCGACGACGTGCTCGGGCTGCTGCGCACCGCGGCCGACGAGGCCGGCCAGACCATCGTGATGGTCACCCACGATCCCCGTGCGGCCTCGGTCGCCGACCGCGTCATCTTCCTCGAGGACGGCCCTGGTCGCGGCCGACCGCGAGGCACCTGGACGCGGGGGACATCCGTGGAGACCATGAAGACCTTCCAGGAGGCGGCATGATCAAGCTCGTGTTGAACGGCATCAGGGCGCGCAAGCTCCGCTCGGTGCTGACCGCCATGTCGATCGTGCTCGGCGTGGCGATGATCTCCGGCACCTTCGTGCTCACCGGCCAGATCAACCGGGGGTTCGACTCCTTGTTCGCCCAGGCGAACAAGGGCACCGACGCCGTCGTCGAGCCGCACGCGCGGTTCGGCGGCGACTCGCTCGGAAACGGCGTCCAGCGTCTACCGTGCCCCAGTCGCTCGTCACGAAGGTTGCGTCGGTCGACCCGGGAGTCGCCAGGGCGGCCGGATCGTTCACCGGCACCGGATACCTGCGAGGTGCACGGGAAGCTGTACAAGCCCGTGCGGCGGCGCGCCCGGCGTGCTCCAGTCGGCAGACGGCAAGCCGTTCGAGAACACGAAGCTGCTCGACGGGCAGCTTCCCGCAGGCGCCGGGAGAGGTCGCGAGTCGACGCGGGCCTGGCCGAGGTCGCAGGCCCACGTGCAGCCGGGACAGTCACGTCGCGGCTCGCGACCTCGACCGGACTTGATCCGGTCACCGTGAGCGGCATCGTCGGGTTCGGCGAGGCCGCGACCGTCGGCGGCGCGACGCTTGATCCGTTCGACCCGGCATGGCCGACGTCCAGCGCTGGTCGAACGAGCGCCGGGAAGGCTGACGACGGTCGAGGCCGCCGCGAAGCACGGCGTCAGCCAGGCGCAGGTGGCGGCGACCGCATCCGCCGGGTCGTCGACGCCCCGGGCATCCGAGGTGAAGACCGGCGTGAGAAGGACGCGAAGGACTCGGCCAAGGCACGTGAACGACGCCACGGCGGGTTCCTGACGCCGGCGCTGCTCGCGTTCGCGGTTCATCGCCTGTTCGTGGGCGCGTTCATCATCTTCAACACGTTCTCGATCATCGTCGCGCAGCGGATGCGTGAGCTCGCGCTGCTGCGTGCTGTCGGTGCGAGCCGCCGCCAGGTGCTCGTCTCGGTCCTGGCCGAGTCGCTCGTGACCGGACTGGTCGGCTCGGTGGCCGGCGTCGCGCTCGGGCGTCGGGGTCGCCTCCGGGCTGCGGAGCCTGATGGACGGCTTCGGGCTGTCGCTCCCCGACGGCGAGCTGGTCTTCGCCTCCCACACGGTGGTCACGGGCCTGTTGGTCGGGACCCTGGTGACCCTCGTGGCCTCGGTCGGCCCGGCGGTGCGCTCGCTGCGGGTGCCCGCCGGTGGCGGCGATGCAGGCCGTGGCGGTCCCGCCGTCCAGCCAGGTCGGCACCGTCCGCAGGATCGTCGGCTGGTCTCGTCACCGTCGCCGGCCTCGCGGCCCTCGCGGTCGGGTTGTTCGGTGACGGCGGCGTGCCGGCGGTCGCCGGCGGCGCGGTCCTCGTGATGCTCGGCTTCACCACCCTCGCGGCGCTCGTGACGCGGCCGATCCTCACCCTGATGGCGTGGCCGGTCGCGCGAGGCCTCGGCGTCCGGGGGGAGCTGGCGGCGCAGAACGCGCTCCGCAACCCCAGACGCACCGCCTCGACGGCCGCGGCGCTCATGATCGGGCTCGGCCTCGTGAGCTTCGTCGTGATCTTCGCGGCGTCCATGACGGCGTCGACCGCGGCCGCCATCGAGGAGAACATCCGCGCCCAGGTCGATCGTCCGCGGCGGACGGACAGGGCCTCGTCGGCTTCCCCGACGAGGTGGTCGACGTGGTCGCTGGCGTGGACGGCGTCGCGACGGCGATGCCGATGCGCTACGTCCGGACTTCGGCTACGGCGACAAGGTGCTCGTCGGCGCCGGGTTCGACCCGTCGACCTTCGACGAGGTCGTCTCGCATCGAGACCGTGGCGGGCGACCTGGCGACCTCGCCGGGGGCGGCCTGGCGGTGAAGCGGTCGATCGCCGACGCCGAGGGCTGGACGGTCGGTGACGTGGTCGAGCTCGAGTTCGCGGCCACCGGCGTGCAGCAGTGCCGTTGCGGGCGGTCATCGAGGCCGGCGTGGACGTGTCGTGGTTCCTCGACAACGACACGATCGCCCGCAACGTGCGCGTACCCGGAGACGGGCCAGGTGTTCGTCCGGTTCGACGCCGGCGCCGACCTCGCCCGGACGCAGGCCGGCGGTCGAGGAGGCGCTGGCGGCCTACCCGATGGTCAAGGTGCATGAACGCCGGCGAGCTGCAGGCCGAGATCGAGGGGCAGGTCGACCAGCTCCTCGGGCTGATGACGGTGCTGCTGCTCCTGTCGATCCTCATCGCCCTGTTCGGCCTGGTGAACACGCTGAGCCTCAGCGTCTACGAGCGCGTCCGCGAGCTCGGGCTGCTGCGGGCGGTGGGGGCGTCGCGCCGTCAGGTGCGGGCGATGGTCCGCTGGGAGGCGGTGCTCATCTCCGGCCTCGGCGCGACCCTCGGGCTGGTGCTCGGCACCCTGTTCGGGTGGCTGGCGGTCCGCGCGCTCGCCGACGAGGGGTTCACCACGTTCGCGATGCCCTCGGGGCAGCTCGTCGCTGCGTTCGTGGCGGCCGGCGTCGCCGGGGTCCTCGCGGCGGTCGTCCCGGCGCGGCGTGCCGCGCGGGTCGACGTCCTGACGGCGCTCGGCACGAGCTGACCCGCTCGTCGATGCGTCCGGCCAGGGCCGGGTCGGTTCACCTGGAGACCGACCCGGCCCCGGCCGTGTCCGGGTCCACCCGGACGATCGAGGGTCGTGCCCGTTCCCGGGCGTGCTGGTCAGGTCCAGCACGCCGCCGACGCCGGCGACGCGCTCGCGCATCGAGTGCAACCCCAGGTGGCCGGGGTAGGCGCCGTCGGGGTCGAACCCGACCCCGTCGTCGACGATGCGGAGCTCGAGCCCGGCGCGGTCGGCTCGCAGGACGACGTCGAGGTGTCGGGCCTGGGCGTGCTTCGACGACGTTGTGGAGGGCCTCCTGGCTGACGCGGTAGAGGGCCTCCTTCAGATCGAGCGGCAGGTCGGGCTCGTCCGGGAGGGTCGGTCGTGACCGCGACGCCGTGGCGGGCCCGGAGGGCGCTGGCCTGCCGGTCGATGGCGGCGACCAGGCCCTCGGTGGCGATGGCCTCGGGGCGCAGCTCGAAGATGAGCGCACGCATCTCGGCGAGCCCGGCCTCGGCGAGCGACAGGACGTAGTCGAGCGGCTCGATGACGGAGGCCCCGTCGCGCTCGGCGAGCGTCCGCGCGGTCCGGGCGCCGAGCGCGATCCCGTAGAGCGCCTGCGACACCGAGTCGTGCAGCTCGCGGGCGAGCCGGTGACGCTCCTCGCAGGGCGGCCGCGTCCGTCGCTGCCGCGTAGAGGCGGGCGTTCTCGACCGCGGTCGCGGCGTGGTCGGCGACGGTGCGGAGGAAGCGTCGCTCGCCCTCGTCCGGGCACGATCCCGGGCGGGTACGAGACGCTGACCGAGCCGATGTGGCGGCCGAGCACGTCCAGCGGAAGCACCAGGAGCCCGGCCCAGTCGGCGTCGCGCAGGAACGGGTGCAGCGGCGCGTAGGCCGGGTCCCGCAGCGCCGCATCGCGGGCGTCGGGAGCCACTCGGGGTCCGCGCCCGAGGACCACCCGCGAGGACACGGTGGCGGCACCGTTGCGGTGCGACGCCTCCAGCGCCTCGACGTACCCGTCGGGCACGCCGCACATGCCGGCGACCTCGAGCGCGCCGTCGGCCTCGACGAGCTGGACGGAGGCGGCGGCCGCATCGCTGGTCTCGACGACGACCCGGCAGAGCTCGTCGAGCATCGTCCGCAGCGAGCGAGTCGACGGTCAGCGACGCCGAGATCCGCGAGAGCGCGGCGAGCCGGCGTTCGAGGAGCTCGCGGGTGGCGGTCCGCTCGGCGTCGTCGCGTCCGGCCTGGATGCGCCGCGGCGATGGTGCTGGCCGCCGCGCGGAGCGCGTCGATCTCGGGCGTGGTCCACACGCGCTCGAAGGCGCACTCGTCGAAGCCGAGCATGCCCCACCAGCGGCCCGCGACCGTGATCGGGACGACGACGATCGACAGCGTCTCGTCGTCCTCGAGCTGGGCCTGCTCCTGCGGCGGGGAGCTCCCGCCGCAGGGCGTGGATCGGCTCGCCCCGACGGAACCGCTCGACCCAGCGAGCCGAACCCCGCTTCGACCATCGGCAGCGCGGCGAGCACCGGGTCGTCGGCGATGGAGCGGACGCCCGGGGCGGACCACTCGAAGCGCTGCGTAGCCCAGACCTCGTCGTCCTCCTCCCGGTAGTTCTCGAACAGGTAGACGCGCGAGGTGCCGGTGGCCCGCGCGAGCGAGGCGAGCACCTCGGGCGCGTGGTCCTCCCAGGACGTGGTCCGGTCGAGGAAGCGCTCGGCCCCGAGCCGGACCGCCTCGAGGATCGCCGCCTGCCGACCCAGCCTCGTCGGGCGCCGGTGGCGGGCGACGCGCGTCAGCGGGGCCACCGGCCTCGGCTCCCGGCGCGTGGCACGAGTCCGCTGCGCACCGCGTGCAGCGCCGCCGCGGTCCGGCTCGGGACACCGAGCTTGGACAGGATGCTGCTCACGTGGGTCTTGACCGTCTTCTCGCCGATGAACAGCGCCGAGGCGATCTGCTTGTTGCTGTGGCCCTCGGCCACGAGCAGGAGGACCTCGGTCTCACGCTCGGTCAGGGTGTCGGGTCGTTCCGGCGCACGGACCTCGCGGACCAGCCGCGCCGCCGCCTCCGGGGCGAGCTGCACCTTGCCCGAGGCGGCCGCCTTGATCGAGCGACACAGCTCGTCCGCCTGCGTGTCCTTCAGCAGGTAGCCGATCGCGCCGGCCTGGACCGCCCCGACCACGAGCTCGTCCTCGAGCACGCTCGTCAGCGCGATGACCTCGACGTCGGGGAACTCCGCTTTCACGGCACCGATGGCCGTGACGCCGTCCACGACCGGCATGAGGAGGTCCATCAGCACGACGTCGGGGGCGAGGGCGCGCGTCTTGTGGAGCGCGTCCTGGCCGTCGGTCGCCTCGCCGACGACCTCGAGCTCGGGATCGAGCCCGAGGAACATCCTGAGCCCCTGGCGCACCACCGCGTGGTCGTCGACGAGCAGGATCCGGATCGTCACGTCTCCGCCTTCCGACGGAGGACCGCTCCGTCGAACGTCCCCACGGAGCTCGGTCGACGCCCCGATGCGGGCGACGCGCCGCCGCGGTCAGATGGTGTCCACGCCCCGTCCCCACGACGGGCCCACGACAGGACACGAGCGTGCAGCGTACCTCCCGCGATGTCCGCATCGTCGTGGTGGACGACGAACCCGGGGTCCGGCACGGCCTGACGCTGCGGCTGAACGCGGAGGACGACCTGCAGGTCGTCGGGGTGGCGCGCGACGGTCTGGAGGGTGTGGGACGGACGCGGGAGCTGGCACCCGACGTGGTCGTGATGGACGCGAGGATGCCGGGACGCGACGGGCTCTCGGCGACCCGGGAGCTCATGTGCCACCCTGCCGCAGGTCCCGGTGGTCGTCCTGAGCCTGTTCGACGACGCGACGTCGCGGGCCGCCGCGACGGCCGCCGGCGCGGCGGCGTTCGTGTCGAAGCACGACGCGGACGGCGTGCTCCTCGAGGCCGTCCGCCGGCTCGGGCGATGCTGAGGCCCGTCAGCCCGCGTCGCGGCCGATGAAGTTGACGGCGACGCCCTGCAGGACCGACACGCCGTCGCCGTTGGTCATCTCGAACCGGCTCCGGAGGATCCCGCGGTCGGGCTTCGACGAGGACACACGCGCCTCGAGCACCTCGAGCTCGCCGCGCAGGACGTCGCCGGGCCGGACCGGCGCCGGCCAGCGCAGCTCGTCGATGCCGGGCGAGCCGAGGCTCGCGGTGTCGTTCAGGAACCCCTCGGCGAGGAGGCGCATGAACAGCGAGCAGGTGTGCCAGCCGCTCGCGATCAACCCACCGTACGGCGACGCCGCGGCGGCGTCGGGGTCGACGTGGAACGGCTGCGGGTCGAACTCGCGGGCGAACGCGAGGATCTCGTCCTCGGTCACCGTCGTGGTCCCCAGGTCGATCCGCTGACCGGCCCGGAGGTCGTCGAAGTCCCGCATCGTCCACCTCACCGTCGTGTCCCGCCCGGGGCCCGTCCCCGCCGGCGGCACCGTAGGCCCGCGCCGGCCGTGCGGCACGCCCCCGCCCCACCGTGAGCACCGTGAGCACCGTGAGCACCGGCCCGTGGGCACCGTGGGCACCGTGAGCACCGTGAGCACCACCCCGACCGTGAGCAGTTCCTCCCGGGGTACCGGGATGAAGTGCTCACGGTGGGAGGTGAGCCCACGGTCACGTCCGTGAGCGGGGCCCGGACGCGGACGGCAGGGAGCGTCCGGCGAGGCGTCGAACCCCTTCGGGACGCGTCCCCTCCGCTGGAGCCCTCCCGTGCGCCACCCCCTCGTCGCCCTGCTCGCCGCGGCCGCCCTCGCCAGCACCGCCATGGCCCCGCTGCCGTCCACGCCGCCCGCGCCCACGACGTCGCCGGCGTCCGCCGGGCAGCCGCTCGAGTTCGCGCCCCGTGGGATCACGACCGACCGGTTCGAGGTCCCGACGGCCGAGGACGTGACGGTGCTCGCGCACGACGGCGTCGAGCTCCACGCGCGCCTGTTCCGGCCCGACACCTCCGCGGAGCCGGACTGGAAGCCGCCGGTCATCCTCGTCCACTCGCCCTACTACCCGGCGACCGGAGGGCTCCTCGGCGACGCGGAACGGTCGATGGACATCGTCGAGCGCTTCACCCCGAAGGGCTACGCGGTCGCGCTCACCGACATCCGTGGGACCGGGCAGTCCGGTGGCTGCCTCGACCAGGACGGTGCCAACCAGGCGCGCGACTTCGCCACCCTGGTCGAGCACTTCGCGGGCCTGCCGTGGACCAACGGGCGCGTCGGCTCCTACGGCAAGAGCTACGACGCCGAGTCGCAGAACGCCGGCGCCGTCCTGCGCCCGCGCGGCCTCGCCACGATGGTGACCGTCGCCGGCATCTCCGGTCTCTACGACGTCTACGCCTTCGACGGCGTGCCGCTGGACGTCAACGGGCTGCTGTCCGCCGGCGTCTACACGCCGACCGGGCTGTACCCGCCGGACTCGCCGGCGCGGTTCGCGCAGCGCCCCGGCTGCCTCTACGAGCACATCACCGAGTCGGCCGACCTCTCCGGCGACCAGGACGACTACTGGGGCGAGCGTGAGTTCCGCAACCGGGTCCGCGATGTCGAGGCGTCGGTGCTCTACGTCCACGGCCTGAACGACCCGACCGTCACGCCCATCGCCATCGACGGTTGGTACGACGAGCTCCCGACCTTCAAGCGCGCGATCCTCGGCCAGTGGGCCCACAACTACCCCTACGACGCGCCAGACCGGATCGCGCGCGACGACTGGCACGACACCGTCCACGCCTGGTTCGACCACGAGCTCCTCGACCTCGACACCGGTGTCGAGGACTGGCCGCCGGTGCAGGTCCAGTCCGAGGACGACGTCTGGCGTGCGGTCGCGTCGTTCGCCGACCTCGGCGTCGAGCACACCTACCACGTGCAGCCCGACGGCTCGATGGTCCCGGGTGACGCGGCGACGTTCACGCCCCTCGACCCGCCCATCGCGGCGAGCGAGTCGACGACCACCACGTTCGAGACCGCGCCGTTCCCGGACGGCGTGCACCTGTCGGGACAGGTGTTCGCCGACGTCAGCATCGCGCTCGACCGGCCCGACGCGCACTACTTCGTGACCGTGCGCGAGACCGGGACGGACCGGGTGCTCACCACCGGCTTCCTGTCCGCGCCACACGCCGAGTCGCTGATGCGTCAGGTGCCGCCGCAGGTCGGGGCCGAGGTCCCGTACCGCATCCGGACCTACCCGTTCGACGCCACCGTCGCGCCCGGCAACGGCATCCGCGTCGAGCTGTCCGGCGGCGCCGACGGCCGGCTCGCGATCCCCGCCGGCAACGGCTGGTCCGGGGACATCACGGCGGCGAGTGTCCGCCTCCCGTTCGTGGAGGAGGAGTGCGGCATCACGCTCGCCCAGCGGACCCACCCGTCCGCACCGGTCCCCGGCTGCGCCCAGGGGATCCCGGCCCCGACCGAGGGCTACGACCTCGGCGCCGCCCGGGGGCACGTCGCCACGGCGCGTCTGGTCGGCTCGAGCAGCGAGACCATCGAGGGCACCGCGGTCGTGCGCGAGTGGGGCTACCTCACCGTCCGGGACGGGGTCGAGCTCGCCTTCGAGGTGATCCGACCCGACGACGAGGCGCCGCACCCGACGCTCCTGACCTACGACGGCTACTACGCCGGTGGCGACCCGGACCCCGGCTACGCCCGGCGCTACCTCCCGCGCGGGTACGTCCTCGCCGGCCTGCAGGTCCGGGGGACCGGCTGCTCCGGCGGCGAGTTCGACTTCTTCCAGCCCGCCGAGGCCGCCGACGGCTACGAGATGGTCGAGTGGCTCGCGGCACAGGCGTACTCGACCGGTCGCGTGGGTCTCGTCGGCAAGTCCTACCCCGGCATCACGCAGCTGTTCACGGCCGAGGCGCAGCCGCCGCACCTCGCGGCCATCGCGCCGGGTCACTACTTCGCCGACGTCTACCGCGACGTCGCGTTCCCGGGCGGGATCTTCAACCACAGCTTCGCGGCGCTGTGGAGCTACATCGCACGCCCGCGCAGGACTACGCCGGCGCCTTCCCCGAGGCGTTCGCCGGCGACGCGACCTGCGCCGAGCACCAGGCCCACAACGCCACCGGCGCCCACCAGAGCGCGTTCGTCCAGGCGCTCCAGCACCGCTACGACGACGCGCTGATCCGCGACCGCAGCCCGCTCTACGACGCGTACCGGATCGAGGTGCCGGTCTACTCGGTCACCTCGTGGCAGGACGAGCAGCTCGGCTCGCGCAACACCCGCTTCCTCGAGGAGCTCGAGCGCCTCGGCGTCCCCTACCGCGCGGTGATCGGCAACGGCGACCACGGCATGTACCGCGACGCCGCCCAGATGCGCGAGCTCGACCGCTTCCTCGAGGCGTTCGTCGAGGACCGCACGGTCCTCCGGGACGGCACCCCGCGGACCCGCTACCTCGCCGAGGACCCGATCGCGGTGTTCTGGGAGCAGCAGGGCAGCGACCCCCGCTGGCGGACGACGCTCGACGCCTGGACCGGCGCCGCCACCCCGACCGCCTACGCGCTGACCCCGGACGGCGGGCTCGTCCCCGAGGGCGCCGGCGAGACGGTCCCCGAGGGCACCGCCAGCTACGCGCACAACGCCGCCGGTTCACAGGGGATCGGCAACCCGGCCTACGGCTACCCGTCGCTGCCGGACGAGTACCTCTGGGACGACTACGCCCCGCCGGAAGGAGCGGCGCTCGCGTTCACGTCGCAGCCGTTCGAGGCGGACACGTCGCTCCTCGGGGCGGCTGCGCTCGACCTGTGGCTGACCTCGACGGCGCCGAACGTGGACGTCCAGGTGACGCTCACCGAGGTCCGCCCCGACGGCAGCGAGGTCTACGTCCAGAACGGCTGGCTGCGGACGAGTCAGCGGGCCGAGGACCCGTCGCGCTCCACCGCGCTGGCGCCCTACCAGACCCACGCCGAGAACCAGGTGGCGCCGCTGTCGGCGACCGAGCCGACGCTCGCGCGCGTCGAGGTGTTCCCGTTCGGGCACGTCATCCGCGAGGGCTCGCGCCTGCGGGTGTGGGTCGAGGCGCCGACGTCGCTGCCGCAGCTGTGGGCGTTCACGCTCGATCCGACCCCGTCGGTGGTGACCGCGCACCTCGGTGCGGGGCTGTCGCGGCTCGTGCTCCCGGTGGTCGACGCGGCCGTCCCGGCTGCCTTCGCCGGTCAGGCCGGCCAGCCCGACTGCGGCAGCGTCGTCCGTCAGCCCTGCCGCCCCGACCCCCGCGCCTGACACCTCGCTCCCGCCGGCCGTGGACCGCGCGGGACGAGGTGTGCGCCTGGACACCGTCCGGCCGGGCGCAGCAGGGGTGGGAGGCGGTCGCGGGGAACCGCTCTCCCGGAGAGTGAGCCCTCGACAGACCGGGAGAGGTGACGTCGTGGAGAACCAGACCAGGCGCGACTTCCTGCGCAACTCGACCCTGGCCGGCGGTGCGCTGATGCTGGGCGCCGCGGCCCCCGTGAGCAAGGCCACGAGCGCCGCGGTCGCCACCTCCGGCGCGGCCGAGGCGGTCGCCGCCACGGCCGCCGGCCGCAGCGGGCTCCTCCAGCTCGCACGCGTGTGGGTCGACGCCGACACCGCCCACCTCCTGGGGGCCTTCGACGACACGCACTACGTCTTCGACGACGGCTCGGTGGAGCTGCTCCTGTGGCCGGGCGACCTCGCCCGGCTCGAGGCCACCGGCCTGCGGTTCCAGGTCACCGAGTCCGACCTCGCCGCCCGCGACGCCGAGCTCGCCGAGGGTGCCGGTCCGCCCCGCCGGTCTCGCGCCGCAGCCGGGCGAGACCGCCGGCGACTACCGCACGCTCGCCGACTACAACGCCGACATGCAGCGGCTGGCGAGCGAGAACCCCGACGTGTGCGAGCTCATCGAGCTGCCGGTCAAGAGCCTCCAGGGCCGCACCATCTTCGGGCTCGAGATCGCCGAGGACGTCGCCCGCAAGGACGGCCGTCCGGTGTTCTACAACGACGGCATCCACCACGCCCGCGAGTGGCCGGCCGCCGAGGTGCCGCTCATGTGGGCGTTCGACCTGATCGAGAGCTACCGCCGGGTCGAGGACGGTGCCGAGCTGCAGGAGCACGACCTGCGGATGCACAACATCGTGCGGCACAGCCGCAACGTCGTCGTCCCGATCGTCAACGTGGACGGCTTCGACTACAGCCGCACGGGCCCTGCCGGCACCGGCCGCACCGCCGACACGAGCCTCACGGGCCTGGTGCCCGGCGCGTCGATGCAGTACTGGCGCAAGAACATGCGCGGCGCCCGGGCCGACCGCGGCGTCCCGACGGTGAACCCGGGCGTCGAGCACCAGGTCCCGCAGAACGGCATCCTCCCCACCACCCCGGGGGCGCTCGGCGTCGACCCCAACCGCAACTACTCCTACCGCTGGGGCGGCGACGGATCCTCGGCGACCCAGATCGACGAGACCTACCGCGGGGTGGAGCCCTTCTCCGAGCCGGAGCCGCAGAACGTCCAGTGGGCCCACCGCACCTACCAGTGCGTCGCCGGTGTCACCCACCACACCAGCGGCGACCTGGTCCTGTGGGCCTGGGGCGACACCCACGACGACGCGCCCGACGATGCGCTGCTGGCCCGGGTCGGGTTCGCCTGCGGGGACTACAACGGCTACCGCCCGACCAAGTCCATCGACCTCTACGTCACCACCGGGACGTGCTCGGACTACACCTACGGCACGTTCGGCTCGGTGTCCTACACCTTCGAGCACGCCGGCAGCTCGTTCCACCCGGCGTACCCGTCGACCGTGCCGTCGATGTACGCCAAGAACCGCGAGGCGTTGATGCTCCTGTGCGAGCTCGTGTGCCTCGAGCCGGAGCAGCGGAGCTTCCTGCTCCAGGCGGTCGACGCCTTCGTCGAGCCGCGGCGGGGCCACTTCACCGTGAAGCAGCACCTCCAGGGCGCGTTCGCCGAGAACATCAGCAACACCCAGTACGACTACCCGGCGAGCAACGGTCTCGACCTCCTCGGTCGCCACCACTGCGTGCTCACGGGACAGCTGACGCGCGACGGCGTCCCGGTCGCCGGCTCCGTCACCAACGCCAAGGCGTTCACGAACTCGCTCAGCGACGGCAACCCCATCGGCGAGGAGTCGTGGCCCGAGGAGTGGCGCTCGACCATCCAGACCGACGCCGATGGCCGCTTCCGGTGGATCGTCTACCCGTCGACGCGTCCGGCGGTCGAGTTCGCCGGCGGCGAGGACCTCGTCACCATCTCCGCCGAGGGGCTCGACGGCGGCAGCTGGGAGACCCAGCTCGCCATCACGCGCGGCGAGGTGCGCGACCTCGGCACGATCGAGCTCGGCTAGCCACCGGACCGCCGGTCAGGCCCGGGGGAGCACCAGCGTGAAGGTGCTGCCCTGGCCGGGCTCCGAGCGGACGTCGATGCGCCCGCCCTGGGATTCGGCGAACACCCGGGCGACGTAGAGCCCGAGTCCCGAGCCGGTGCTGTCGCGGCCGCGGAAGGCCTTGTCGAAGACCAGCTCGTGGTCGTCACGGTGGATGCCGCGGCCGTGGTCGGTGACGGCCACCTCGACCGTGTCGTCGTCACCGAAGCGGATGGCGACCTCCACCGGCTGCTTGTCGCCGAACCGCACGGCGTTGTTGACGAGCTCGAGCACGACCTGGCGGGTGCGGTGCTCATCGGCGCGGGCGAGCGGCGGCCCGTCCTCGATGGAGATGGTGACCGGGGTGTCGTTGTCGAACACCTCGCGGGCGTGCTCGGCGACCTCGCCGAGGTCGAGCGCCACGAGGTCGAGCTCGAGCGTCTGGTCGCCCTCGAGGCTGGAGTAGTCCAGGAACTGCTGCACGAGCCAGTCGAGGTGGTTGAGGTGACGGCGCCGCAGCCGGCGGATCTCGGCCGCGTCGCTGGCGTCGAGGTCCGCGTCGGACTCCTCGAGGCTGATCGTCCCCTTCAGCACCGCGAGCGGCGTCCGCATCTCGTGGGTGATCCCCGAGACGATGGCGTCACGCAGCCGTGCGGCCTCCCGGTTGGCCTCCTCGGCGACCTGCGCCCGCGCCTCGAGACGCAGCTCCAGCTCGTCCATCACGATCCCGGCGAGGTCACGGAGCGACTCGAGCTGCCCGTCGGTCAGCTCGCGGGGCGCGACGTCGATGACGTTCAGCGTCCCGAGGTTGTGGCCACCGGAGGTCGTGAGCGGGACGGCGGCGTAGAAGCGCAGGCCGAGGTCGCCCCGGACGAGCGGGTTGTCGAGCGTGCGCGGGTCGACCTGCGCGTCGGTGACGACGTACGGCTCGAGCTGGAGCACCGCCGACGCGCACAGGCCCGGGTCGCGGGCGATCTGCTCGACCTCGATGCCGTGCGTCGACTTGAACCAGATGCGGTCGGTGTCGACGATCGTGAGCGTGCTGATGGGGGTCCCGCAGATCCGCGCCGCCAGACGGGTGACGCGGTCGAAGGCCCCGTCGCGCGGCGTGTCCAGGATGTCGTAGCGACGGACCGCGTCGAGACGGTCGAGCTCGTGGGGGTCATCGGGGGGGAGGGTGGCGTGGGGTGCCGTGCTCATGCGGTCTCTCTCGCTCGGCCGCCGAGGGTACCCAGCACCGGGATGGCCGGGAGCGGGCCCCTTCCGGTGCCGGCCTGGCCCCGCGCCGTTAGGGTTCGCGCCGACGAAGGGGGACGAGCGTGTTCGATCTCGCGATCGCGGCCGTCGAGGCCGCCCTCGCCGCCGGCGCGACCTACGCGGACGCGCGGGTCGTGGTCCGACGCCACGAGGCGCTCGCGGCCCGCGACGGCGAGCTCGAGTCCTCCGACCGCTCCGAGGACGCCGGCGTCGGCGTCCGCGCGCTCATCGGCTCGTCGTGGGGCTTCCACGCCACCGGCGAGCTCACCGACCGGGGGGCACGCGACGCCGGCGCGCTGGCCGCCGCGACCGCCCGCGCCTCCGCGCGCGTGCCCGGCGCCGACCTCTCGCTCGCCGACGTGGCGGTGGTGGAGGACGTCTACGAGACCCCGCACGACGAGGACCCGTTCGCGGTGCCGCTGTCGGAGAAGGTCGACCTGCTGGTCGGGGCGACCGCGACGATGGCGGCGGTCGAGGGGGTCTCGGTCGCGCGTGCCCACGTGCGCTTCTGGGACACCGACAAGTGGTTCGTGTCGTCGCAGGGCCACCGCATCCACCAGCACCTCGTCGAGTCCGGCGGCGGCATCGACGCCACCGCGGTCGGCGACTCCGAGTCGCAGCGTCGGTCCTACCCGCAGTCGTTCGGCGAGTACCGCACCGGCGGCTACGAGGTCATCCGCGGCTACGACCTCGCCGGCCACGCCGAGCGGATCGCCGAGGAGGCGGTGGCGCTCTTGTCCGCGCCGCCGTGCCCGCAGGGCGAGATGGACCTGATCCTCGAGGGCAGCCAGCTCGCGCTGCAGATCCACGAGTCGGTCGGCCACGCCATCGAGCTCGACCGCATCCTCGGCTGGGAGGCGGCCTTCGCCGGGACCTCCTTCCTCGACCTCGCCAACCTCGGCGACTTCCGGTACGGCTCGGAGGTGATGAACATCACCGCCGACGCCACCATCCCGGGCGGGCTGTCGACCTACGGCTACGACGACGAGGGCACGCCGGCGCAGCGCGTGGACATCGTCCGGGACGGCACCTGGGTGGGGGTCCTGTCGGGCCGCGACACCGCCCACCTGGCGGGCCTGCCGCCCGGAGGGATGGTCCGTGCCGACGGCTTCAACCGGCTGCCGATGGTGCGCATGACCAACGTCGGGCTGGTGCCGGGCGACTCGAGCCTCGAGGAGATGATCGCCGCCACCGAGCGGGGCGTCTACCTCGCCACCAACCGGTCGTGGTCGATCGACGACAAGCGGCTGAACTTCCAGTTCGGCTGCGAGATCGGCTGGGAGATCGTCGACGGCGAGCTCGGCCGGATGGTCCGCAACCCGACCTACACCGGGATCACGCCCCGCTTCTGGGGGTCGCTCGACCTGCTGGCGCGGTCCCGACGAGTTCCGACCGTGGGGCACGCCCAACTGCGGCAAGGGACAGCCGATGCAGATCGGCCACACCGGGCACCCGGCCGGGCCGGGCCGGTTCCGCGGCGTCCGCGTGGGGGTGACGGGATGAGCGCGTCGACGACCGGATCGCTGCAGGTGCTCGCCGACCGCATCGTCGAGATGGCGGGCGGCGGCGTCGAGTCCCAGGTGACCGTGCGTGCGGACCCGTCACGGGCTGACGCGCTTCGCCAACAGCTTCATCCACCAGCACGTCGGGGAGGACACCACCCACGTCGGGCTGACCGTCGCGGTCGACGGCCGCGTCGCCGGCGCGTCGACCTCGGCGGTCGGGGACGACGCGCTGCAGGAGCTCGTCGCCGCCACGGTCGCCGCCGCACGCATGGCCCCGCCCGACCCGCGCTGGCCCGGGCTCGCGCCGGAGGCCGACGCCGTGGTGGGGGACCGCTGCGACGAGCCGACGATGGAGGCCGCGCCGGACGAACGGGTCGAGCAGGTCGCGGCGTTCGTCGAGGCCGGTCCGGGGCTCCGTGCCGCTGGCTACCTCGACACCACCGGCACCTGGGCCGCGTTCGCCAACAGCGCGGGCCAGCGGCTCGTGGGACGGGCGTCGCAGGCGAGCCTCGACGGCATCCACCAGACCGCGACCTCCGCCGGCGCCGCGCACGCGACGAGCCGACGCCTGGTCGACATCGACGGGGCGGCGCTCGGGCGCGGGTCGGTCGAGGTCGCCCGCCGGTCGGAGGCGTTCGAGGACGTCGAGCCGGGGGAGTACGAGGTCGTGCTCGCCCCCGAGGCCGCCGCGACCGTGGCGCAGTTCATCGGCGCCTACGGCTTCAACGCCCGCGCCCACCTCGACGGCCAGTCGTTCGTGACCCTGGGCCAGCAGCAGCTCGACCCGGCGATCACGCTGCTCGACGACCCCACCGACGCGGCGAGCCTCGGGCTGCCGTTCGACGCCGAGGGCACGCCCCGCGAGCGCACCGTCCTGGTCGACGGTGGGGTCTCGACCGCGCTCATCCACGACCGTCGCACCGCCCACGAGGCCGGCACCGTCTCGACCGGCAACGCCGTCCCGGGCGGCGCCGGCTACGGGGCGTTCCCGACCGACCTCGTCCTCGCCGCCGGCACGACGCCGCCGGACGAGCTCCTGGCGGGGATCGAGCGGGGACTGTGGGTCGCACGCTTCAACTACTGCCGCGTGCTCGACCCACGCAACCTGGTCGTGACCGGGCTCACCCGCAACGGCGTGTTCCTGATCGAGGACGGGCGCCTCGCCGGCGCCGTCGGCAACCTCCGCTTCACGCAGTCCTTCGCCGGCGCGCTGGGTCCCGACCGGGTGCGGGGCGTCGGCGACGACCTGCGCTTCGCCGACGCGGAGTTCGGAGCGGGCATGGTCCGCGCGCCGTCGCTCCACCTCGCAGGTTGGCGTTTCTCCGGCGGCGCGCGCGGCTAGCCGGCTACTCTCCGTCGGTCGGCCCGGCAGGCGGGTCGCGGACGCACGGGGGTGTGAGATGGACCGGAGCTGGACACGACGCGGCCTGGCCGCGCTGGCGGCGGGGGCGTTGCTCGCCACGGCGTGCGGGGGCGACGACGGCACCGCGGACGACGGGGGCAGCGAGGGCGCGTCGGGTGCGACCCCGACGGCGTTCTGCGACGCCGCGATCGAGGGCGAGGCGACGTTCAACGTCGGGCCCGAGCTCGACGACGAGGGCAACCCGACCGACGAGGGCATGGCCGCCTTCGGCGAGCAGCTGACCCCGCTCCTCGATCAGATGGAGTCCGAGGCGCCCGAGGAGGTCGCGAGCGAGGTCGGCACCGTCGTCACGGCCGTCCGGCAGGCCGTCGACAGCGGCGACCCGTCCGGGACCGAGGAGCCCGCGTTCATGGAGGCCGACGCGGCCATCGACGCCTACGTGTTCGACAACTGCGACCTCGCCGCGACGCACACGATCACCGCCGTCGAGTACGGCTACGAGGGCGTCCCCGACACCGTCGAGGCGGGCCAGGTCGGGTTCCAGCTCGAGAACGGCGGCGAGGAGGTCCACGAGGCGGTCCTGTTCCGGATCAACGACGGCGTCGAGGAGTCCGCGGCCGAGCTGCTGCAGCTGCCGGAGGGCGAGGTCGAGTCGAAGGCGAGCTTCGTGGGCGCGGCGTTCGCCGCCCCCGGCGACCAGGCCTCGACCGTCGTCGACCTCGAAGCCGGTCGCTACGCCTTCGTGTGCTTCGTCCCGGTCGGCACCACGTCGATGGAGGACGCCTTCTCGGAGGAGGGGGCCGGTGGCCCGCCGCACTTCACCGAGGGCATGGTCGCGGAGTTCGAGGTCAGCTGAACCCTCGACGACGGGGAGGTCGCGGTGGCGATCGAGTGGCCGGCGGGAACCCGCCGGCGCGGCGCCACCGCGGCTGACGTCGACGCGGTCCTCGCGGCGGTGCGCGCCAGCGAGGCCGCCGACCTCGGCGAGGCGCTGACCACGCGCGACGACCTCGCCGGCGACTGGTCGCGGCCGAGCGTCGACCTCGCGGTCGACGTGGTGGTGGTCGAGGCCGACGGTGAGGTCGTCGCCTACGCCGAGGAGTTCCAGGGCCGCGCGTTCGTCGAGGTCAGGCCCGCGCACCGCGGGCGTGGGATCGGGACCGCGCTGGCCGCGTGGACCGAGGAGCACGCACGCGCGGCCGGGCGCGAGCAGGTGGGTCAGACCGTGCCCGACGTCGCCGCCGGCGCCCACGCGCTCCTGCGCAGCCGTGGCTACACCCCGCGTTGGGAGTCCTGGCTCCTCGGCATCGACGTCGCCGACGCCGATCTCCGCGAGCGGGAGCTCCCGGACGGGATCGGCCTGCGGACGATGCGGCGTCCCGACGACGAGCGCGCGGCCCACGCCGTGGTCGAGCGGGCGTTCAGCGAGTGGCCGGACCGGGACGAGGGGATGAGCTTCGAGGACTGGCGGGCCGCCAGCCTCGACCGCGACGACGTCCCGGACGACCTGGTGCTGCTGCTCGAGTCGGCCGGCGAGGTGGTCGGCGTGCTGATCGGCAGCGTCGACGGCGACGAGGGCTGGGTGGACGCGCTCGCCGTGGCGCGGGAGCACCGCAACCGGGGGCTCGCGCAGGCGCTCCTCGCCGCGGCGTTCGTCCGGTTCCGGGACCGGGGCCTGCCGCGGGCGGGGCTGTCGACCGACTCGCGCACCGGCGCCCTCGGGCTCTACGAGCGGGTGGGCATGCAGGTGACGTCGTCGTTCACGCGGCTGTCGTTGCGGCTGTAGCCGCGGCGTCCGGATCGGGGCGACGGGCGGTCCACCACCCGACCACGATCCCGCCGACGAGGTTCGCGACGAGGTCGCGGGCGGTGTTGTCGTACCCGCCCACGTCCGTGCCCGGCGATGGTGAGGGTCATGACCCACTCGACGACCTCGTTGGCTGCGCCGAACGCGCAGGCGCCGAGGACCACCACCCACCACACGACGACCCGGTCGTGGGCTGCCGGTCCGAGACGGCCGCGCAGGCACTCGTAGGTCGCGCGACCGACGATCCCGAAGCCGAAGGCGTGCTGGAGGTTGTCGTAGCGGACCACCGGCTCGACGAGCCACCACTGGTAGAGCACCCCGTCACCGACCGGGACCATCCCGCCGGCGACGTGTCCCACGGCGAACACCACGAGGCCGATGCGGGTCGGGAGCGACAGCCCGACGCGGCGGTGCAGCGGGATGACGACGGCCGCGCCGGCGACCACGACCGCGAGGTAGACCGGCCAGTTCGGCCGTCCGCTCGCCGCGCCCACGACGAGGAGCCCCGCCACCGCGACCGCCGTCACCGCCACGAGCAGCGCGTCCGTCGGGAGGCGGGGGCGAGACGGGGCGGTCGGTCCGGGTCGGCTCGTCATCGCCGGACCCTACCCGCGGGCGCGACCTCCCAGCCGGGAGGGCCGCGCCCGGCCGCGTGCCCGGGCACCGTGCACCGCGGCGCCGGCGAGGAGCGCCACGAGGGCCAGCCCCGCGCGTCCCCCGCCGGTCGCGGGCAGCGCGCCTCCGGCGTCCACCACCGGGGCGGGGTCCGGCGCCGAGACGCTGCCGGCTGCGGGGATGGTGCCGGCGTGGTCGCCGGCCGCGTCGAGCGCCAGCGTGCGCCCGTCCGACAGGGCCAGCGTCACCGGTCCGTCGGTCGTGAGCGCGTAGGCGACCGCCCCGGAGCTGAGGCAGGCGCCGTCGACGTCGAGGGTCACCGACGCGACGTTCGTGAGCGTCCCCTCGACGCGGTCGGCCTGGGGGACCGGGGTCTCGCCGGTCACCTCGTGGAAGTCGGAGACCCACGGGATCGGGTCGGGGCCGGCGTCGCGGCCGGCGGTCACGACCGGGATGCTGCCGCCGCAGCCCGACGAGGTGAGGTCGACCGCGAGCGCGCCCTCCTCGCGTCCCCGCAGGTCCCCGACCCAGTAGGCGCGGTCGTGGAGGATGCCGTAGTCGGGGCTGCCGAGCCGCGGGTCGGTCCGGAACGTCACCCGCGCCGGCCGGTGCACGAGCGTGCGGCCGCGGGTGTACTCCGCCTCCTTGCGCCAGTCGTCGAGGATGGCGAACTGGAAGTGGTCGCCGCTGGGGTGCTGGTAGTAGCGGTAGGCGAAGTCCCGCTCGCGGAACTCGTCGGCCATCGCCTCCGCGCTCGAGACGTGGACGAGCTCGTCGGCGGTCCCGAAGATCATCGCCCCCGGGACGTGCCGGAGGTTCGCGACGTAGTCGATGACGTTGCCGACGGCGCCGGCGGTGACCACCCCGACGTCGCCCTCGCCGGTCGCGTTGTTGCCCGCGTCGCCGGTGAAGCCGACCCAGGTGATGAACCCGGCGAACAGGTCCGGGTAGAGCTCGGCCATGCGGAAGGTCGCGTAGCCGCCCTGGGAGTACCCGCTCATGAACAGCTGGTCCTCGTCGACGTCGTAGTGCGTCAGCACGTCGTCGAGCACGTCGAGGCCGTCGCGCTCGGAGACGTCGCTCCAGTAGCCGTTGGGTCCGCGCGCGAGCGGCACCGCGATGATGCGGTTGAGGTCGTCGGCGAACACCGACTGGAAGCCGGGCTGGTTGACGAACGACCCGTGGTTCTGGTTCGAGCCGTGCGCGACGAACTGGAGTCCGTGGGGGCCGTCGGCCCCCGGCAGGTAGATGCCGTAGGGCTGGTAGCGGCCGAAGTAGTGGAAGTTCTGCGCGAACGCCGGCGCGACGCCGCCGGTGCCGCGACCGTCGATCGGGGTGTAGGACATGCCCTCGCCGGGCGGGAGCGTGTAGTCGGAGGTGTAGACGCGCTCGTGCATGCCCGGGGTGACCTCGGCGGCGCGGGTGACGCCGTCGTGGAGGTCGGCGACCCGGACGGTCTCGCCGAACGCGGAGATGTCGCCGGCGGCGAGCGCGTCGGACTGGAGGTCCTCCCACCAGTAGCCGTGGTCGGTCAGTCCCGACACGGACTCCTGCACGGTCGAGGCCGCCTCCTCGTCGATCCCGCGGAACGCCACGTTCATCACGTTGCCGTCGGCCTGCGCGGTCGCGGCCTGGACCCGCCAGGTGTCGCCGGCGGGGAGCGGCATCGTGCCCACGATGAGGTTGGTGGCGGGGTCGCCCTCGTCGAACGTGGCGATCACGTCCCAGCCGTCGCTCGTGACGTCGAGCCCGGGCCAGGCGCCGCCGCCGGTGCCGGCGCCCGGGTCGGTGTCGATGGCGAGCGCGGCGATGGTCTGGTCGGGCTCGTACAGGGCGTTCAGCTCGAAGGTGGCGCGGAGCTCGTCACCGACGACCTCGAGGGTGAGGTCGATGAGGTCGGCGGTCGCCTCGGCGCCGGCCGGGTAGCGCTCGTCGCCGGCGGGACGGGACAGCGTGCCGGTGCTCGACGCCATGGGCTCGCCCGTGTCGGCGCCGTAGTCGTCGTAGACGTAGTCGCGGTAGACGAGCGCACCCTCGCAGTACTCGACCGTGCCCGCGACCCAGCTCGGCCGGTGGCACGGTCCCTCGCCGGCGGCGTCGACGTAGCCGCCCGGCGCGGCGGACGCGGACGCCACGGCGGGGGTCGCCAGCGTGGCGGCCGCGAGCGCGGAGGTCAGGAGGGCGGTGAGACGGGAGGGCACGTGCGTCTCCTCGGAAGGGGAGGTCGGTTCCCTGGTGGTTCGACACTCCCGCGGACCGGACCTCCGCACGGTAGGCCGCCCAGGTGCTGCGGGGAACGAGACCGGGGCGCCGGGTCCGCGACGGAGCGCGCGCAGGTGGGCGCCCGCGGAGATGTTCGGGCACCCTCGTGTCTCGCGTACCGGCTCAGGCTCGGCCGTGGACGCTCCCCCTCAGCCGCTCACGGTGGACCCATCATCGAACCGACCCCCGACCCTGACGTCCGCGCGCGCCTGCTCGCCGCGACCGAGCTGCTGCGCGCGTTCGTCGCCGACGAGTCGATGATCGCGACCCTGTCCGAGGACGAGCTGCAGGCGCTGCAGAACGCCGCCGGCGACGTGTTCCAGCCGGACGTGGAGCTCCGCCGGCGCCAGATCAAGCAGCGTCGCAAGCGGCTCAAGGCCGAGCGGATCGCCGAGGCCGAGGAGGTCCTGTCCCAGACGGGGATCCGTCGCCTCCGCGACCAGTCGGTGTTCACGACCCCGAACGTGACCGCGCCGGCCGGGTTCGTCCAGCACGACGTCACCGGCACGCCGCTCGAGACCGACGCCGACGGGCCCGCCTTCCGTGAGGTCGTGGAGCCGCAGCACTGCTACGTGTGCAAGGAGACACTACGACCGGGTCCACCACTTCTACGACCAGCTGTGCCCGGACTGCGCCGACTTCAACTACGCCAAGCGCACCGAGACCGCGGACCTCTCCGGCCGGGTGGTGCTGCTGACCGGCGGACGCGTCAAGATCGGCTACCAGGCCGGCATCAAGCTGCTGCGCTGCGGTGCCCACCTCATCGTCACCACCCGGTTCCCGCGCGACGCCGCCAAGCGGTACGCCGCGGAGCCCGACTTCGACGACTGGGGCGACCGGCTCGAGATCTACGGGCTCGACCTGCGCCACACGCCGAGCGTCGAGGCCCTCTGCGAGCACCTGCTGCGGACCCGCGACCGACTCGACCACGTCATCAACAACGCCTGCCAGACGGTGCGCCGGCCGCCGGCGTTCTACGAGCACATGCTCGACGGCGAGCAGGCGCTGCTGGGCGAGCTGACCGCACCGATGAAGGAGCTCCTCGGCGACTACGAGGGGCTGCGCGGCTACGACATGATCGGCGAGACGCTGCCGGCGCTCACCGAGACCGCCGGCGACATCGTCGGGCTGACCGACCCGGCGCTCCTGTCTCAGGCGGCGCTGACCGCCGAGGACGTCGAGGTCGACCGGGCCCTGTTCCCGCAAGGCCAGCTCGACCAGGACCTCCAGCAGGTCGACCTCCGCGGCCACAACTCGTGGCGGATGCTGATGCACGAGGTGTCGTCCGTCGAGCTGCTCGAGGTCCAGCTCGTCAACGCCGTCGCGCCGTTCGTGCTGAACGCGCGCCTGAAGCCGCTGATGCTGCGGACCCCGAACCGCGACAAGCACATCGTGAACGTCTCGGCCGTGGAGGGGCAGTTCTACCGGCGCTGGAAGACCACGAAGCACCCGCACACGAACATGGCCAAGGCGGCGCTCAACATGATGACGCGCACCTCGGCCACCGACTACCACGCCGACGGCATCCACATGAACGCCGTCGACACCGGCTGGGTCACCGACGAGGACCCGGTCCACATCGCCGAGGCGAAGACCGCCGAGCACCGCTTCCACCCGCCGCTCGACATCGTCGATGGCGCCGCGCGCATCGTCGACCCGATCATCGACGGC
>CAVUJQ010000002.1:0-264652 GCA_963741855.1 uncultured Actinomycetes bacterium
GGCGCCGCCACCCTGGCCCGCCTGTCCCCGCCCGGCGTCCTCTCGCTGGTCGGGGTGACCCTCCTCGCCGGCGCGTTCGCCGCCGGCATCCTCGCGGTCGTCGCCTACACCACGGCCACCGCGACGTTCCGCTTCGGACTCGATCCCGACAACCACGGGATCCCGATCGTCACCGCGGCGATGGACTTCCTGGGCATCCTGTGCCTGGTGGGAGCCACCGCCATCCTCGGATTGGGGTGAACGCACGCATGCGACAGCAACGACGGACCGTGAAGGACCTGCTGGTCGGCGCGAAGGACGCGGCCGAGCTGATGGTCGACCTCGCCTACGCCGCCGTCTTCTTCGGCGACGAGGACCTCGCCCGCGAGGTGCTGAACCTCGAGGACCAGGTCGACGACGCGCTCGTCGACCTGCGGACGGTGTGCATGCTCGCCGCCCGCACGCTGGAGGACGCCGAGCAGCTCGCCGGCGTGCTGTCCATGGCGGTCTCGATCGAGGGGATCGCCGACGCGGCCGAGGACATCGCGCGGGTCGTGCTGAAGGACCTCGGCATCCCACCCGAGCTGCGCGACGACCTCCGCCACGCCGAGGAGGTCGTGGCGCGGGTGAAGATCCGCGAGGAGAACGAGCTCGAGGGGATGAGCCTGCGCGACCTCGAGCTACCGGCCCACACCGGGATGTGGGTGATCGCCATCCGACGCGATCTCGACTGGGTCTACGGCCCCGGCGGCGACGAGCACCTCCGCGAGGGCGACGTGCTGTTCCTCCAGGGACCCGGCGAGGGGGTCGACCGCGTGCGCGAGCTCGCCGGCGGGACCCCCCACCAGCTCCCACCCCCGGTCGAGGGCAAGAAGCTGTCCAACCTCGACCGCGCCGTCGACCTCGTCGTCGAGCTCAAGAACGCCTCCGAGGTCGCGGTCGGGCTCGCCTACTCGGCGATCCTGTTGCGGGACCGGTCGCTGGCGCTCGAGGTCAGCGTCATCGAGGACAAGTCCGACGACCTCTACCACGGGCTCGAGGGCTGGGTCCTGCGCGCGGCGGCGGAGGCCGAGGACCCGGAGCAGCTACGCGGGCTGATGCACCTGGCGTCGGCGTCGGAGCGGATCGTCGACTCGGCCCAGTCGATGACCAAGCTCATCGAGAGCGACGACCCGCCGCACCCCGTCATCGCCCAGGCGCTGTCCGAGGCGGACGAGATCGTGTGCGACGCGATCGTCCACGAGGGCTCCCACGTCGCCGGCCGGACCCTCGGCGAGCTGGGCCTGCACACCGAGACCGGGATGGAGATCCTGGCCATCGACCGCGACCGCCGCTGGGTCTACCGGCCGCGGTCCTCGCGCATCCTCGAGGTCGGCGACCGTCTGCTCGCGCTCGGCCCCGAGGAGGGCGCCCCGCGGCTGCGCGAGTGGTGCGGCGACGAGCGCCCCGAGGGCGAGGAGGGCTGGACCGACCCCGAGCTCGACATCGACCTCTGACCCGTTGCGTTGACGGTCTGCCCCGGCATACCGGGCTGGACCGTCAACGCAACCGTCAGGTGGTCGCGGGGAGGGCGCCGACGACGCCGGCGAGGTCCTTCTTGTAGCGGCCGAGGCGCGGCTTGTGGGTGATGCTGAGGGTCGCGCGGGGGCCGTCGAGGCCGGGGCCGCGGTCGGCGCCGGCGCGGCCGACGCCGGGCCAGTCGAACTCGAGGCTCCCCCACGCCTCGAGCACCGGCACGAGGTGGACCGGCTCGCCGGTCGGCAGGTGCAGCTCGGTGCGCAGCCCGCTCCGGATCAGCTGGTCGTGCACCGACCGGATCGCGGCGGTCGCGGCCGGGACCTGGGCGCTGCTCAGGCCGTAGAGCTCGAGGTCGGGGAGGTCGAAGCGGGCGGCGCCGTGGGTGAGCACCCAGTGGGTGCCCTCGCCCTCGTCGAGGACCGCGATGGCGTCCTCGGTCTCGACCGCGCCGACGGCCAGGCGGTTCATCCACGCCTCGTCGTGCTCGACCCGGGCGGACAGGTCGCGCACGCCCGTCACGTGGCCCTTCAGCTGGCGGGCCAGCGCCTGGAGCAGGCTCGCCTGCCGGCTCATGCCCTGGGCTGATGCCCTGGTCGCCGATGTAGGCCTCGGTCCGCAGCAGACGCTCGCCGGTGTCCTCGTCGGTGACCCGGCGGATCACGGCCTTCTGCATCCGCCCGCCCCAGTGGACCTCCTGGGCCTCGGCGGCGTCGCCGACGGGTGCGCCACGGTCGATGTCGCCGTGCTGGCCGGCGGCCTTGACGACCGCGCCGACGTCGACCTCGGTGTCGACGACGAGCGCGATCCGGCTGGTGTAGCGGTCCGGCATCGGCCTACAGCCCGAGGTCGCGGGAGATGAGCATCCGCTGGATCTCGGAGGTGCCCTCGCCGACCTCGAGGATCTTGGCGTCCTGGTAGAAGCGCCCGACCCGGTACTCGGTCATGAAGCCGTAGCCGCCGAAGACCTGGGTGGCCTGGCGGGCGGCGGTGACCGCCTGCTCGGAGGAGTAGAGCTTGGCGATGGAGGCCTCGCGCTTGTAGGGCAGGCCCTCGGCCTTCTTCCACGCGGCGTTCCAGTACATGTAGCGGGCGGTCTGCGCCGCGACCTCCATGTCGGCGATCTTGAACGCGATGGCCTGCTGCTTGGCGATGGGCTGGCCGAACGCCTCGCGCTCGCCGGCGTAGCGGACGCACTCGTCGACGCAGCCCTGGATCAGCCCGACCGCCAGCGCGGAGATCGCGATGCGGCCGTCGTCGAGGGTGTAGAGGAACTGGCGGAAGCCCGCACCCCGCTCGCCGAGGGTGTTCGCGACCGGGACCCGGACGTCGTTGAAGGACAGCTCGCGGGTGTCGGAGGCGTGCCAGCCGACCTTGCGGTAGGGCGGCGCGATGTCGAAGCCGGGCGTGTCGACCGGGACGATGATCGCGGTCATCTCGCCCTCGCCGGTCCAGGCGGTGATGGTGACGATCGAGGTCATGTCGGTGCCGGCGTTGGTGATGAACACCTTCGAGCCGTTGATGACCCACTCGTCGCCGTCGAGGACCGCCCGGGTCTTGGTCCCGCCCCAGTTGTCCGAGCCACCGCCGGGCTCGGTCAGCCCGAAGCCGCCGAGCTTCTCGCCACGGCACAGCTCCGGGAGCCAGCGCTCCTTCTGCTCCTCGGTGCCGAACTCGTGGATCGGGACCGCCCCCAGGCCGACGCCGGCCTCGAGGGTGATGCCGATCGACTGGTCGACCCGGCCGAGCTCCTCGATGGCGAGGCACAGCGTGAGGAAGTCGCCGCCCATCCCGCCGTAGCGCTCCTCGAACGGGATGCCGAACAGCCCGATCTGGCCCATCTGCTTGACGATGTCGAGCGGGAAGGTCTTCTCGGCGTTGATGCGGTCCGCCGCCGGCGCCACGACCTCGTCGGCGAAGTGCTTGACGACCTTGCGGAACTCCTCCTGCTCCGGCGAGAGGGCGAACGACAGGCTCACGTGCTGACCTTCCTCGTGTGCGCGGGACCCGCCGGGGCGCCGGCTCCCGCGGCCGTGGAGGCCCTATCGTAGTGACCGCCACGGACCACGAGGAGGCGAGGCCCTGACCGCGGTGAGCTTGCCGGACCAGCGCGTCCTCGACGGCGCCGCGGCGGTGCGGCGCGTCCGGTGGATCGCCGCCGTGTTCGCGGTGGTCCAGTTCTGGCTGTTCGAGCCGGGGGCGGGGGCGGGCCCGGTCCCGTTCCCGCGCCTGCCGGTCGGGGCGGCGGTGGTGCTGGCGCTCGTCGCGCTGAACCTCGCCTCGCTGCGGGTGTCACGGACCCGCCCGCCGGCCGACGTCCGCCGCTTCGGGGTGCTGGAGGTCGCCGTCGACACGACGCTCGCCAGCGCGATGATGGTGCTGTTCGGGTTCGACCCGACCGCCCGGCTGTGGCCCATCCTCACCTTCCCCATCATCGAGGGCGCCATCCGCGCCGGCCTCCGCGGGGCGATGCTGACCTGGGGGTACGGCGCCGGCGTCTACACGATCGAGCAGCTGCTGCGGCTGTCGGGCCGGCCCGACCCGGCGGCCTGGGTCGGCGCCATCCCCTGGGGGGTCGGCATCCTGCTGTTCGTCGCGCTCGGCACCGGCACGCTCGCCGCCCGGCTCGAGGTCGCCGACGCCCGCATCTGGCGCGAACGCGAGCGGCTCCGGGAGCTCTCCCGCATCACCCGCGCGATGAACGCCGAGCACGACCCAGCGGCTCGTCCACCAGCGCATCGTGGAGGCCGGCGCCGCGCTCCTCGGCTTCGGTCACGCCTCCCTCTACGAGCACGTCGGCGGCGACACGTGGCGCCAGCTCGCGGCCATCGGGCTGCAGGGCACGGTCACCGGCGCCGCCGAGCAGGTCCCCGCGTTCACGCGTCTCGCCGCCGAGCTCGAGGGGCCGATCGCGACGCCTCTGACCGGGGACCTCCTCGAGCGCGCGTCGGTCACCGTGCCGGAGGCCCGCTTCCTCGTCGCCACCCCGATCCGCAGCGAGGGGCAGCTGCGCGGACTGCTGCTCCTGTCCACCGAGGACGAGGATCCCGCCCCGAGCCCCGACGCCTACGACGTGCTCGAGCTCCTGGCCGGGCACGCCTCGACCGCGATGCGCAACGCCGACCTCCTCGCCGCGGAGTCGCGCACGGTCGCCGAGCTACGCGACCTCGACACGATGAAGGACGACTTCCTGTCGATCCTCACCCACGAGCTGCGCTCGCCCATGACCGCCATGGCGGGGTCCGCGGAGCTGCTGCGCGACCGCTGGTCCGACATCGCGCCCGAGCGGCGCGACGAGTTCCTGGCCGCGATCCAGCGCAACACGAACCGGCTGAGCACGCTCATCCAGGACGTGTTCGACGCGCTCAAGGCCGAACGCACCGACCTCCCGGTCAACCTCGGCCCGACCGATCTCCTGCCGCTCGTCGTGGAGGCCGCCGAGCAGGAGGTCTCGCGGTCGAGCCGCCACGAGCTGCGCTTCGAGGTCGACCCCGACGCCCCACCGGTCCTCGCCGACGCCGACCGGGTGTCCCAGATCCTGCACAACCTCCTGTCGAACGCGGTCAAGTACTCCCCCGCCGGCGGGACCGTGACCGTCGGGCCTCGAGCCACGCGGCTGACGACGGTCGCGGTGTGGGTGCGCGACCAGGGGCTCGGGCATCCCGGCGGCGGCGCGGCCCCGGCTGTTCAAGAAGTTCCAGCGGTTGCACAGCGCGGAACGGGCGATCTCGGGCACCGGACTCGGGCTCTACCTCGCCAAGACCCTCGTCGACGCCATGGGCGGACGGATCGCCGTCGACAGCGTCGAGGGCGAGGGCTCGACGTTCACGGTGGAGTTCCCGGTCGCGGAGCCGGGCGAGGCCACCCGGACCGCCTGAGCTGCCCGTCGCGCGCTCAGCCCACCGTCCGTACGTGCTCGACGTCACCGGCGGTGACGACGACCGGCCCCGACGCGGTGTCGACCACGAGGGCCCCCGACGGATCGAGTCCGCTCGCCCGTCCGGCCACCTCGCCGCCGGGTGTGGCCACCCGCACGTCGCGACCGAGCGTGCCGCAGCGGGTCCGGTAGGCGGCGAGGAGGCGGGTGGGGTCACCGGGCACGTCCCGCAGCCAGGCCGCGAGCGCCCGCATCAGGTCGGCCAGGACCGCCCACCGGTCCACGTCGCGGCCCGTCACCTCGGCGACGCTGGTCCAGCCGGCCGCCTCGCCGGCGCGGTCCACGCCACGCCAGTCGAGGTCGATCCCGACGCCGACCACGAGGAACGCCCCGACGCCGGCGTCGTCGTGACGCTCGACGAGGATGCCGGCGCACTTGCGCTCCGTCCCATCGGCGGTGACGAGCACGTCGTTGGGCCACTTGAGCCCGGCCCGGACGCCGTGGCGACGCAGCGCGTCGGAGACCGCGAGGCCCGCGGCGAGCGGGACGAGCGTCTGCCCCTGCGGCGGCACGCCGACGAGGAAGCTCACGTTCAAGTTGCCGCCGGGTCGGTCCTGCCACGCACGCCCGTGGCGGCCCCGCCCGGCCGTCTGGCGGTCGGCCACCACGACGAGCCCCCCCGGCACCCCACCACGGGCGCGGTCGGTGACCTCGTCGTTGGTCGAGGTCGTCTCTTCGAGCCGCTCGCAGGTGTGCCAGTACGACGGTCCCGCGAGCTGCGCGGCGACACCGTCCCGTACCCCGCGTCCTCGACCTGCTCCCACCGTTGGTGCCTTCCGTCGGACAGGGTCGGTTCGTCGCCGACCACGGCTCGGGGTGGCTCCCGGGCCGTGGGTAGGATGCCGTCCGCACCGCGCGGCCGCCCCCCGGCCCTGGCCGCGACGCGATCCGCCCCCGACGCCCGAGGTGTCCGACGTGGCCCAGCTCACGACCAAGGAGAAGCTCGCGGAGCTCGTCCGCCGACGCGAGGAGGCCCTCGCCGGCGGCGGCGAGGAGGCCATCGCCAAGCAGCACGAGCGCGGCAAGCTGACCGCCCGCGAGCGCGTCGACCTGCTCCTCGACGAGGGTTCGTTCGTCGAGACCGACGCGTTCGCCGTCCACCGCGCCACCGGCTTCGGCATCGAGGACAAGAAGATCCTCGGCGACGGCGTGGTGACCGGTCACGGGACCGTGGATGGCCGCCGGGTCGCGGTGTTCAGCCAGGACTTCACCGCCTTCGGCGGCTCGCTCGGCGAGGTGTTCGCCGCCAAGGTCTGCAAGATCATGGACCTCGCCGCGAAGATGGGCGTGCCGGTGGTCGGGATCAACGACTCCGGTGGCGCGCGCATCCAGGAGGGGGTCGTCAGCCTCGGCGGCTACGGCGACATCTTCCTCCGCAACGTCCGCAGCTCCGGCGTCATCCCGCAGATCAGCGCGATCATGGGTCCCTGCGCCGGCGGGGCGGTCTACTCCCCCGCCATCACCGACTTCGTGTTCATGGTCAAGGACACGTCGCACATGTTCATCACCGGCCCGAACGTCATCAAGACGGTCACCGGCGAGGACGTGACGATGGAGCAGCTCGGCGGGGCGATGAGCCACGCCAGCAAGTCCGGCGTGGCGCACTTCGCCGCCGACGACGAGGCGCAGTGCATCGAGGACATCAAGTACCTGCTGTCGTTCCTGCCGGCCAACAACCTCGAGATGCCCCCGGTGGTCGACACCGGTGACGACCCCGAGCGGGTCATCGACGAGCTCGACACGTTCATCCCCGACAACTCCAACGTCCCCTACGACATGCGCGACATCGTGCGCCACGTCGTCGACGACGGCGAGTTCTTCGAGGTCCACGAGCACTTCGCCGAGAACATCGTCTGCGGCTTCTCGCGGCTCGACGGCCGCACCGTCGGCGTGGTCGGCAACCAGCCGCAGTACCTCGCCGGCGTGCTCGACATCGAGAGCTCCGAGAAGGCGTCGCGGTTCGTGCGCACCTGCGACGCGTTCAACATCCCGATCGTGACCTTCGTCGACGTCCCGGGGTTCATGCCCGGCACCGACCAGGAGTACAACGGGATCATCCGCCACGGGGCGAAGCTCCTGTACGCCTACGCCGAGGCCACCGTGCCGAAGCTGACGGTCATCACCCGCAAGGCCTACGGCGGCGCCTACGACGTCATGGGCTCCAAGCACCTCGGCGCCGACATCAACCTCGCCTGGCCCACCGCCGAGATCGCCGTGATGGGCGCGAAGGGTGCGGTCAACATCCTCTACCGGCGCGAGCTCGCGGACGCCGACGACCCCGACGCGCTGCACAGCGAGTTCGAGGAGGAGTACCTCCAGGACCTCGCCAACCCCTGGCGTGCGGCGGAGCGGGGCTACGTCGACGAGGTCATCGAGCCGTCCCGCACACGGGTCGAGCTGGTCAAGGCGCTGCGGTTCACCGAGACCAAGCGCGAGGGTCGCCCGGCCCGCAAGCACGGCAACATCCCGCTGTGACGAGCGAGCCCCCGCCCCCGGGCCCGAGCAGCCGCGCTACGTCGTGGTCGGCGGCGGCGAGCCCTCCCCCGAGGTGCTCGCGGCGCTGACCGTGGCGCTGACTCCGGTGGTCGTCGACGACGAGCCCGCCGGCGACCTCGCGTTCGACGGCCAGCCGGCGTGGGTCCGGGCCGCGCTGCTCGAGAACGTGGGTCGCCGCACGCTCGTGTCGGCCGACGACCTCGCCGGCGCGCCTCCGCTGTTCTCGTGACCGGACCCCACGACCCCTACCGCGAGGTCGGGCGTCGGGTCGGCAACCACATCGCGGTCGCGTTCGCGGCGCTCATGCACGCCGCCCTCGGGCTCACGCTGTTCCTGCCCACCGAGGCGCTGCTGCGCGGCATCGTCGTCGCGGTGTGGTTCGTCGCGGCGGTGCTGATCTGGCGCTGGCGGGACGCGGGGCTGCGGGTGCTCGCGCTGCCGTTCGCGACCGCCGTCGTCTGGTACGCGCTCCTGCAGACCGTGCTCGGCGGCCCGGCCGCCTGAGACGCGCCGGCGATCAGGCCTCGGTGGGGGTCTCGGTCGGCTCCGCGGCCGGCTCGGAGGCGGCCTCGGTCGGCTCGTCCGAGGGCGTCGTGCCCTCCGACGGGGCGGCCGGCGCGCTGGCGCCGTCGGTCGGCTGCTCCGACGCGGCGGCAGCCTCGGCCTCGGCCTCGTCGACGTAGACGGTGAGCTCACCCTCCATCCCCTGGGCACGGTGGCCCGGGATGGAGCAGTAGTAGGTGTAGGTCGTGCCACCGAACAGCTGCAGCGTGCCCGTCTGGGTGGCGCCGGCGTCGGCCTCGACGGCCTTCGTGTCGCCCGAGGCGGCGTCGATCGTGAAGTTGTGCAGCGCGCCGCCGGCGTTGTCGAGGGTGACCTCGACCGGGCCGTCGACCGCGACGCCGTCCTTCACGTCGAAGTAGAACTCGCCGGCCTCGACCGTGACGGCGCCACCGGGGCCGACCGGCTCGACCTTGTCGAAGCAGTCCGAGCCCTCGGGGCAGGCCACCGCCTCGGCGTCGATGGCGTCCTGGTTCACGCTCTGGCAGGCGGACAACGTGAGGGCGACGCCGACCAGCGCGGCGGCGGACGCGAGCGAACGACGGGACATCGGGTGGGTCTCCTTGCACGTTCCGGGTGCGGACTGTAGGCCATCGGGGCGCCGAGTCCGACATGGGACGACGCCGGCATCGGGCCGGCGCCCCGTCTGCACCGTCGAGCGGCCGATCAGCCGACGGCGAGGGTGCCCTCCATGCCGGCCTGCCGGTGGCCCGGGACGGAGCAGTAGAAGGTGTACTCGCCCGGCTCGAGCTCGACGGTCCCGGTGTCGCTGGCGCCCGGGTCGCACTCGGCGACGAGCTCCTCGCCGGTCTCGAGGACGACGTTGTGACCGACCGCGTCGCCGCAGGCGAGCTCGATCGTGACCTCACCGGCGTCGACGGAGACGTCGGTGGTGGAGTAGGCGAGCTGGTCGGTGCCGGCGAGGGAGACGACGCCCGGCTCGGAGGAGCCCGGGTCGGTGGCGGCGCCGTCGGCGGTGTCGGCGTCACCGCCGCCACAGGCGGTGAGCGCGAGGGCGGCGGCGAACAGCAGGGCGGCGGACGAGGACGTTCGGAGCACGGGGGCCTCCTGGGGGATGGGCCGTGGGGTGGGCCGTGGGATGGGGAGCGGACCCGGTCTGGGTCCGGTTCGCCCCGGGTTCGAGCCTGTTCGCGGCCCGGGTCGAGGCGATGCGCGGCGGGGAGTCTCGCCCGTCGCAGCGGACGGGGCAAAACGGCCGCGCGGGTCGCGCGCCGCGCTGGCCGGTCGGCCGGACGGAGGTTGGAAGGGGTCTCGGCCACGCGTCTACGATGCGAGTCCCTGCGCCTGCGCCCCCGCCGTCGGCGATCCCGTCCTCCGCGAACCGAGAGGTCCCCCGTGTTCGACGCCGTCCTCATCGCCAACCGTGGCGAGATCGCGATCCGGATCATCCGCGCCTGCAAGGAGCTCGGTGTCCGCGCGGTCGCGGTCTACAGCGAGGCCGACCGCGAGGCGCTGCACGTGCGGCTCGCCGACGAGGCGTACCTGCTGGGGCCGGCGCCGGCGGCGGAGTCCTACCTCAACATCGAGAAGATCCTCGACGTCGCCCGCGAGGCGAAGGTCGACGCGATCCACCCCGGCTACGGCTTCCTGTCCGAGAACGCCGAGTTCGCCCAGGCGTGCGACGAGGCCGGGTTCGTCTTCGTCGGCCCGCCCGCCGAGGCGATCCGCCGGATGGGTGACAAGCTGTCCGCGCGCGAGGTCGCCATCAACGCCGACGTCCCCATCGTCCCGGGCACCCAGGAGCCCACCGAGGACCCCGAGGAGGCCATCCGCTTCGGCGAGGAGCACGGCTACCCGGTCGCGGTGAAGGCGATGTTCGGCGGCGGCGGCCGCGGCATGAAGGTCGTCGAGGACGCCGGCGAGATGAAGGAGGCCCTCGAGGCCGCGATCCGCGAGTCCAAGGCCGCCTTCGGCCGCGGCGAGTGCTACCTCGAGCGCTACCTCGAGCGTCCGCGCCACATCGAGATCCAGGTGCTCGGCGACCTCGACGGCACGATGATCCACCTCGGCGAGCGCGACTGCTCGCTGCAGCGGCGCCACCAGAAGCTGGTCGAGGAGGCGCCCGCCGCCGGCGTGTCCGAGGACCTGCGCCAGCGCATCGGCCAGGCCGCCATCCGGGTCGCCCAGGAGATGGGCTACCACAACGCCGGCACCTGCGAGTTCCTGCTCGACGACGACGGCGAGACCTTCTACTTCCTCGAGATGAACACGCGCCTCCAGGTCGAGCACCCCGTCACCGAGATGGTCACCGGCGTCGACCTGGTGCACGCCCAGCTGCGCGTCGCGGCCGGCGACGGCATCGGCTTCACCCAGGACGACGTGCACCTGAACGGCCACGCGATCGAACTGCGGCTGAACGCCGAGGACCCGGGCGCGGGCTTCGTCCCCTCCCCCGGGCTCATCACCGACTTCCGCCCGCCGCTGGGCCCGTTCGTGCGACTCGACACCTCCGCGTTCCCCGGCTACGAGATCCCGCGTGCCTACGACTCGATGTTCGGCAAGCTCGTCGTCTGGGGCGAGGACCGCGACCAGGCCCGCCTGCGGATGGTGCGTGCCATCGACGAGATGATCGTCGAGGGCATCCCGACCACGATGGCGTTCGGTCGGCTCGCCATGCTGAACGAGCAGTTCGCCGCCGGCGAGCACTCGACGAAGTCGGTCGAGAACGAGTGGGACCTGAGCTCGCTGCAGCCCTACGGCCCGGCCGCCGCCGCGGAGGAGGCCGAGGGGCCCGCCCGCGAGGTCGTCGTCGAGGTCGGCGGGCGGCGGCTCGAGGTGAAGGTGTTCGGCGAGCTCGCCGCGGTGTCCGGCGGCACGCGCGGTGGTGGTGCCACGCGCCGCACCCGCAAGGAGTCCGGGGGTGGCGGCGGCGCGGCCGCGTCCTCGGAGGACCTCGTGGCCCCGATGCAGGGGACGGTCGTCAAGTACGCGGTCGAGGAGGGTGCCGAGGTCGCCGCCGGCGAGCTCGTCGTCGTCCTCGAGGCGATGAAGATGGAGAACAACATCAACGCCCACCGCGCCGGGACCGTGACCAACATCGGGTTCGCGGCGGGGGACGTCGTGGAGTCCGGCGCCGTGCTCGCCCGGATCGAGGGCGACGACGAGGCCGGCGAGGACGCCTGAGGTCAGACCCGGGCGGGCTCGCGGTCGAGACGGGGGAGCCGGAACTCCAGCTGCAGCTCCCCGAACTCGCGGAGGACCTTCGTCTGCCGCATCCCGAGCCGCTGGGCCAGGCGGGCCGAGGCGGTGTTGGCGACCTGGGTCACGGCCACGACCTCGTCGACCTCGAGCGTCGCGAACGCCCAGGCGATGGCGGCCTCCGCGGCTTCGGCCGCGTAGCCGAGCCCGCGGTGCTCGGGCAGGAGCTGCCAGCTGACCTCCAGCGGATCCCGGTCGTGCGACAGGGTGACGGACCCGACGACGAGCCCGACCGGCTGCTCGCAGATCGCGAAGTTCCCCCACGCCTCCCCGAGCGCCCGGTCGCGCAGCCGCGACTCCGCCTCGCGCCGGGACAGCGCCCCGCCCAGGTAGGCGCGCGTCTGCGGGCAGGTGAGCATCCGCAGGACCACCTCACGGTCGCCGTCCTCGAACGCCGCAGGTGCAGGCGCGGCGTCTCGATCGGGTCGACGGGCCACGGCGTCGCGGTCACTGGCGCCTCCACGGTCGGTGCGCCGAGACGGTAGCGCCGGCGACCGCCCCGACCACGGACCCTCCGCAGCCTCCGCCCCCGGGCCGAACTTTGAGGGGTCGAACTTCAGGATGTTGAAGTTCGTAGGGGCAAAGTTCGTCGGGGGTGGGGTCAGCTGCTCATCAGCATGCGGCAGGCCTCGGCGACCGAGCCGGCCATCGACGGGTAGACCGTCATCGTCTGGGCGAGCTGGCTCACCGTCATCCGGTTCTGCACCGCGACCGCGAGCGGCTGGATGAGGTCGCTGGCGCGGAGCGAGACGACCACGCCACCGAGCACCATCCCGGAGCCGACCATCGCGTGGACCTTCACGAACCCGTCGGTGCCGTGGATCATCTTGGCGCGCGAGTTGCGACCGGAAGTCGAGCTTGGCGGTCTCGACCTGCACGCCGGCGTCGGCGCAGTCCTCCTGGGACAGCCCGACGGTCGCGACCTCGGGGTCGGTGAAGATGGTGGCGGCGACCGCGTCCCAGCGGATCGGCTGGACCGCCTGGCCGAGCGCGTGCCACATCGCGGTGCGGCCCTGCATCGCGGCGACGTTGGCGAGCATCATCCGGCCGACCACGTCGCCGGCGGCGTAGACCCACGGGACGTTGGTGCGGCCCACGGTGTCGACGTCGATCCCGCCCCACTCGTTGATCTCGACGCCGACCGTCTCGAGCCCGATGTCGCGGCTGGTGGGGACCTGACCGACCGTGAACAGGACGTGCGAGCCCTGGACGGTCGAGCCGTCCTTCAGCCCGACCGCCACGCCGGTCTCGGTGCGCTCGCAGGAGACGGCCCGGGCGTTGCGGAGGATGGTCATGCCGCGCCGCTCGAACACGTCCTCGATGACCTGCGCGGCGTCGGGGTCCTCGGTCGGCAGGATGAGGTCGCGGGAGGACACGAGCTGGACGTCGGAGCCGAACCGCACGAACGCGTTGGCGAACTCCGCACCGGTCGCACCGGAGCCGACGACGATGAGTCGCTCGGGGACCTCGGCGAGGTCGTAGACCTGCGGCGAGATGAGGACCCGTTCGCCGTCGGGCTGGAAGAACGGCAGCACCCGGGCGGAGGACCCGGTGGCGACCAGCAGGTAGTCGGCCACGAGGACCTCGTCGTTGCCGTCCTCGCGGCGGACGGTCACCTCGTGCGAGCCGGTGATGCGGCCGCGACCGCGCAGGATCGTGACGCCGGCGGCCTCGACCCGGCCCTCGATGTCGCGCGACTGGTTCGAGCCGAGCTCGAGCACGCCCTTGGACACGGCCGGGAAGTCGACGACGGAGCGGTCCACCCGGTCGACGCCGGGGATGCGGACGCCGAGGTCGTCGGCGGTGTGGACCCAGCCCATCGCCTCGGCGGCGACGATCAGCGCCTTCGACGGCACGCAGTCCCACAGCACGCAGTTCCCGCCGAGCCCCTCGTCGGCGACGATCGTGACGTCCGCGCCGAGCTCGCCGGCGACGAGCGCGGCCTCGTAGCCGGCGGGGCCACCGCCGAGGATGACGATCTTCTGGCTCACGGGGACCTCACGCGGAGACGGGCAGCAGGGGCCGTACCGGCAGGTGACCGTACCCGCCGGCCTCGGCGCGGAGCCACCCGCGCGCGGTCGGCGGCGGGCCTACGCGGCGGTCCACTCGGACAGCCGCCGCGCGATCCCGCCGGCGAGGCGCGCGTGGTCCTCGAGCTCGGTGTAGACGTGCGTGGACGCCCGCAGGTGCAGGCGGCCCGCGAAGCGGGTCACCGCCACCTCGACGCCGAGGTCGCGCGCGATCAGCTCGTGCAGGCGCCTCGCGTCCTCGACGCCGGCCGGGACGTCCGGGACGGGGACCGTCCGCATCCACCCGGTCGGGTACCGCGGCGCGGGCACCCCGAGCGCGTCCGCGAGGAGCCGCTGGCCGGCGTCGGCGACCTCCCGGAGTCGAGCGTCCACCTCCGGCGCGAGGAAGGCCCCTGCGGCCGCCAGCACCTCGGGCAGCACGAGCATCGGTCCGGGGTCGGAGGTCCCCTGCCACGCGGCGTTGGCGGGGAAGCCGTCCCCCGGGAGCGAGGACGGCAGGACCGGGTCGATACGGCCGTGGTGGTCGGGGTGCACGTAGAGCAGCGCCAGCGACTTGGGGCCGCACGCCCACTTGTGGACGTTGCCGACCCACACGTCCGGGGCCAGGGCGCCGAGGTCGACCGGCACCTGCGCCGGCGCGTGCGCCCCGTCGACGAACACGAACGCACCCCGCTCCCGGACCGCCGGCACGAGCCGCTCCACCGGGAACCGCCGCCCCGTCGGCGACGCGAGGTGGTCGACGACGACCGCCCGCGCGTCCTCGGCGGCGTCGGCGATGCGCCGCACGACCTCGTCGTCGTCGGCCTCCAACGGGATGGGGACGACCCGCTGGACGACGCCGGCGCGTCGCGCCCAGCCGGCCAGGTTGGCGTCGACGGCCGGGTAGCCGTGGTCGGTGGTGACGACGACGTCGCCGGGGCGCAGGCCCGCGAGCCGCAGCGCGACGTCGATCCCCACGGTCGCGTTGTCGACGAGGGCCACGGTGCCCGCCGGCGCGGCCAGGAACGCCTCGGCGGCGGCGACCGACCGGGTCCACGCGTCCGCCCACTCGCGCTGGAAGAACCGCATCGGGTCGCGCTCGACGCGGCGTCGCGCCGCGGTGACCGCGTCGAAGGTGGCCTCGGTGACCCCACCGAACGAGCCGTGGTTCAGGTGCGTGACGTCAGGGTCGAGGAGCCACCCCGCCAGCGCGCCGGCGCCCGCGCTCAGAAGCGATCCCGCGGGATGTAGCCGCCGTACTCGTCGCGGAGCACGTCGCAGACCTCCTGGAGGGTCGCGCGATGGGTGAGCGCGGTCTTCATCGGGACGAGGAGGTTGTCGTCGCCCGCCGCCGCACGCCGCACGTCCGCGAGCGCGTCGCTCACCGCGGAGCCGTCGCGCTTCGACTTCACGGCGTCGATCCGCGCGATCTGGTCGTCGCGGATCGCCTCGTCGACACGCTGGAGGTCCATCGCCGGCGGCTCGTCGGTCTGGAACCGGTTGACGCCGACGACGACCTGCTCGCCGGTCTCGATCTCCTTGGCGAGCTGGTAGGCAGCCTGCTCGATCTCGGACTTCTGGTAGCCCTCCTCGATGGCCCGGACCGCCCCGCCCATCTCGTCGATGCGCTCGATGTAGGCGAACGCCTCGCGTTCGATCTCGTCGGTCAGCGACTCGATGAAGTACGACCCGGCCAGCGGGTCCACCGTCGAGGGCACGTCGGTCTCGTGTGCGATGACCTGCTGGGTCCGCAGCGCCAGCGTCGCCGAGTGCTCGGTCGGCAGCGCCAGTGCCTCGTCGAAGCTGTTGGTGTGCAGCGACTGGGTCCCGCCCATGGTCGCCGCGAGGGCCTGGATCGCCACCCGGATGAGGTTCACCTGCGGCTGCTGGGCGGTCAGCTGCACGCCGGCCGTCTGGGTGTGGAAGCGCAGCATCATCGACTTCGGATCGGTGGCACCGAAGCGCTCCTTCATGATGCGGGCCCACATCCGACGGGCGGCGCGGAACTTCGCGACCTCCTCGAGGAGCGTGGAGCGCGCCACGAAGAAGAACGACAGACGGGGCGCGAACGCGTCGACGTCGAGGCCGGCGTCGACCGCTGCCTGCACGTAGGCGATGCCGTCGGCGAGGGTGAAGGCGACCTCCTGCACGGGCGTCGCCCCGGCCTCGCCCATGTGGTAGCCGGAGATCGAGATGGTGTTGAAGTTGGGCAGGTGCTCGGTGCAGTAGCCGAAGGTGTCGCTGATGATCCGCAGCGACGGCGCCGGCGGGTAGATGTAGGTCCCGCGGGCGATGTACTCCTTCAGCACGTCGTTCTGGATCGTGCCCCGGAGCTTCGCCGGGTCGACCCCCTGCTCCTCGCCGGCGATCTGGTACATCAGCAGCAGGAGCGAGGCCGGGGCGTTGATCGTCATCGACGTCGACACCTCGTCGAGCGGGATGCCGTCGAACAGCGTCTTCATGTCCTCGACGGTGTCGATGGCGACGCCGACCTTGCCCACCTCGCCGTCGGCGATCTCCGCCGAGCTGTCGTAGCCCATCTGGGTGGGCAGGTCGAAGGCCACCGACAGGCCGGTGGAGCCCTTCTGCAGCAGGTACTTGTAGCGGGCGTTGGACTCCTCGGCGGTGGAGAAGCCGGCGTACTGCCGCATCGTCCAGAGGCGGCCGCGGTACATCGTGTCGTAGGGGCCGCGGGTGTACGGGTACTCCCCCGGCGCCCCGAGCTTCTCGCCCGGCTCGAAGCCCTCGAGGTGGTCCTGGGTGTAGACCGGCTCGATGTCGAAGCCGCTGACGGTCTTGTCGGTGCTCATCGGGACACGGCCTCACGGACGCGGGCGGGCGAGGGTCGCTGCAGGCTACGCCGCGTCGCGCGCCGGCGACCACTCGCGGGGGCGTCCCAACGGTCGCGCGCACGCCGGCCGGCCGGACCCGTTAGCGTCGGGCGGCACGCGGGGGCGACGACGACGAGGACAAGCGATGCGAGCGGTACGGGTGCACGAGACCGGCGGACCCGAGGTGCTCCGCCTCGACGAGGACGTCGCGGTCGCCGACCCGGGCGCCGGGCAGGCCCGGGTCCGCGTCGCGGCAGCCGGGCTCAACTACATCGACACCTACCACCGCAGCGGCAGCTACCCGCTCGAGCTCCCGGCGGTCATCGGCATGGAGGGGGCCGGCACGGTCGAGGCGGTCGGCGAGGACGTGACGCACCTCGCGGTCGGTGACCGCGTCGCGTGGGCGATGCAGCTGGGCAGCTACGCCGAGGAGGCGGTGGTGGACGCCTGGCGGCTCGCGGCCGTCCCGGAGGCCGTCGACCTCGACACCGCCGCGGCGGTGATGCTCCAGGGCACGACCGCGCACTACCTCTCCCACAGCACCTTCCCGCTGGGACCCGACCGCACCGCGCTGGTCCTCGCCGCCGCCGGTGGGGTGGGCCACCTGCTGGTGCAGCTCGCCCACCGGGCGGGCGCGCGCGTGCTCGCCGCCGTCTCCACCGACGACAAGGCCGAGCTGGTGCGGCGCCTCGGCGCGGACGAGGTCATCCGCTACGACGAGGTCGGCCTCGACGAGGCCGCCCGGGAGCTGACCGACGGGCGGGGCGTGGACGTCGTCTACGACGGCGTCGGTCAGGCGACCTGGGACGCGAGCCTCGACAGCCTGCGCCCGCGCGGGATGATGGTCCTCTACGGGGCGGCGAGCGGACCCGTCGGTCCGGTCGACATCCAGGTGCTGAACCGCAAGGGGTCGCTGTTCCTCACCCGGCCGAGCCTCGCCCACCACCTCGCCGACCGCGAGGAGGTCGCGTGGCGGACCGGCGAGCTGTTCGACGCGATCGCCGGCGACGGGCTCGAGGTCCGCGTCGACCGGGCGTTCGACCTCGCCGAGGCGGCCGAGGCGCACCGCTACATCGAGGCCCGCCGCACGAAGGGCAAGGTCCTCCTGCGTCCGTGACCCAGGTCGGATGACCTCGGAGCGGGGCGGGCGCTGGGGTCAGACACGGACCTCGACCAGCTCGGACCCGCGGATCACGTACATCGCGCAGTCGGGCCCGACCGCGATGCGGGGCCGCTCGAACAGGTGGCCCTCGAGGCCGGTCACGAGCGGCGTCACCGTCCGGTCGGTGGGGTCGATCCGGACGAGCGCATCGCGACCGACGGCGTAGACGCGACCACCGTTGACGACCACCTCGCCTCCCGGGGCGGTGAGGAGGTCGGCGCGGTGGCGGACGGTGCCGTCGACCCGTGACAGCACCGCGTACGCCCCGTCCTTGGTGAGGGCGTGGACCTCGTCGCCGAGGACCGCGAGACCGGTGACCTCAGCGCCGCCGGGCGCCGGCGCGGACTCCCACAGCGTGGTCCCGGTGCGCCGTTCGACCGCACGCACGACCGGCGATCGGTGCTCGCCGCCGAGGTAGGTGATCCCGGCGTCGTCGGTCACCGAAGCCACCCCGGTCCCGCCCAGGGCGTCCGGGTCGAGGGTCGTGGCACCGGTCCGCGGATCGACGCTGACCAGCGCCCCGCCCTCGGTGGCGTCGTCGTGGACGCCCACGAGGAGCCGGTCGGGTGCCACGGCCAGGGCCCGCGGCCGGTTGTAGTGGTCGTCCCAGTCGGCGACCGGCGTGAGCGCGCCGGCGCGCTCGGCCCACAGCTCGCCGTACGGGTAGAGCGCGAGGTAGAGCGCGTCACCGGCCCAGGCGAGGTCCTTCGGCTCGCCCGGGACGACGGTGTGGCGGACCGCGCCGGTGTCGGGGTCGTGGACCTGCAGCCGGTTGTTGCCGCCGGCGGCGATGCCCTCGGGCGTGCCGGCGAGCGACATCACCGCGACCGGCCCGCCGACGGCCCCGGCCGTCAGCAGGTTCGACCGGGTCGTCGCCCCGCCCGCCCAGCGCCACACCGTCTCGGCCGCGCTGATGCCGATCACCTCGCCGGCGCCGTCGGGGAACAGCGCCCGGGTCGGCGCCTGTCCGACCGGCGTGTCGAGCACGGTCGCGCCGTCGCCGTCGACGCGCAGCAGTCGGCCGGACGGCTTGGCCGTCACCAGCACGGTCCCGTCGCCCGTCACCGCCGCCGTGTCGATCGCGGTGTCGCCCGCCGCGGTCCCGCTCGCGACCACCGCCCCGGTGGCCGTGTCGACCACGACTGCGGTGGCCTCGGGACCCGACGCCCCCGCCACGGCGCGCCCGCCGGCGACCGCGAGGCTGTAGATCCCGTCGAGGCCGTCGCCGGCGAGGTCGCGCACGAGCCGGACCTCGCGGGTCGCGACGTCGATCGCGTACAGGCGCGCCTCGCCACCGCGGGTGGCGGCGTAGACGGTCCCACCGTCGACGACGACGGCGGTGACCTGGGCGGTCGCGGCGACCACGGGGAGGTCGATCGAGGCGACCTCCCCGGTGGCCGGGTCGAGCACGGCCACGGCGGGACGGTCGGTGCCGGCGTAGAGCTGGCCGTCACCGGCGGCGGCGAGGGCCCAGAACTCGAGGTCGCTCGGCACGCGTCCGACCGCCTCGGCGGTCCCCGCCGCGGGGTCGACCCGGAAGACGTTCGGCGCCGGCGCCGGCCGGTTCCACAACCCGACGTAGACCGCGCCGGCGGACTCGGTGATCGCCCACGCGCGCCGACCGACGGGGAGGTCGACGGAGCCGACCACGCGGTCGCTCGCGAGGTCGTAGGTCACGACCCGTGGTGGCTCGAGGTCCATCGACACGACGTGCACCCGGTCGCCGGCGCGCGCGGCGGCGTTCACCGGGAAGCCGCTGACGGCGGTCCCGAGCGAGCGCACGGTCACCTCGCCGAGCGGCCGCGGTGCCGCGCAGGCGGCCGCCGGCAGCGCCTCGGCCCGGCCCGCGCCGGCGCCGGCGGTCACGAGGGCCACCGCCCCCACGACCGCCCACACCACGACCTCGACACCCCGCACCGGCGAGCCGTCAGCGGGCGCGGTTCTTGAACTTCGCCGCCGCGTAGTCGCGGTTCATCAGGGCGATGAAGTCGATCGAGATCTCCTTGGGGCAGACCGCCTCGCACTCGCCCATGTTCGTGCACGAGCCGAAGAACGACTCCATCACCTCGACCATCGACTCGGCGCGGTCGTAGCGCTCGGCCTGGCCCTGCGGCAGGAGGTTCAGGTGGCTCATCTTCGCCGAGGTGAACAGCTGCGCCGCCCCGTTGGGGCACGCCGCCACGCAGGCGCCGCAGCCGATGCAGGCGGCCGCGTCCATCGCGAGCTCGGCGTCGTCCTTGGGGACCGGCGTCAGGTTCGCGTCGGAGGCCGAGCCGGTGTCGACGGAGATGTAGCCGCCGGCGCCGATGATGGGGTCGAAGGCGCTGCGGTCGACGACGAGGTCCTTGACGATCGGGAACCCGGTCGCACGGAACGGCTCGATCACGATCTCGTCGCCGTCGGAGAACTTGCGCATGTGGAGCTGGCAGGTGGCGGTGCCGCGCTGGGGCCCGTGCGCGACGCCGTTGATCATCACCCCGCAGGTGCCGCAGATGCCCTCGCGGCAGTCGTGCGCGAACTCGATCGGGACCTGGCCCTCGTCGATGAGGCGCTCGTTGACGATGTCGAGCATCTCGAGGAACGACGCGTCCTCGGAGATGTCGGTCGCCTCGTACCGCTCGAAGCGCCCCGGCGCGTCGGGGCCGGCCTGACGCCAGACGTGCAGCGTGAGGTTCACTTGTAGCTCCTCTGGGTGAGCTTGACGTAGTCGAACTCGAGGGGCTCCTTGTGGAGCGTGGCGTCCTGGCCGGTGCCGTTGTGCTCCCACGCCGCGACGTAGCTGTAGTGCTCGTCGTCGCGCTTGGCCTCGCCCTCCTCGGTCTGGGACTCCTCGCGGAAGTGCCCGCCGCAGGACTCCTGGCGGTCGAGCGCGTCCTGGCACATGAGCTCGGCGAGCTCGAAGAAGTCGGCCACCCGGCCGGCCTTCTCGAGCGAGCTGTTGAGCGACTCGTTCTCGCCGAGGACGCGGACGTCGGCGTAGAACTCCTCGCGCAGCGTCCGGATCTCGCTGATGGCCTTGGTGAGCCCGGCCTCGTTGCGCGCCATCCCGCAGTGTTCGAGCATGATCTTGCCGAGCTCGCGGTGGAACCAGTCCACCGACCGCGATCCGTTGATCGACAGGAACATCTCGACCCGGTCGCGGACCTCCTGCTCGGCCGCGACGAACTCGGGCGCGTCGGTGGGGATCTTCTCCTCGTTCAGCTTGTCGCCGAGGAAGTCGCCGATCGTCGCCGGGAGGACGAAGTAGCCGTCGGCCAGCCCCTGCATGAGCGCGGACGCCCCGAGGCGGTTCGCGCCGTGGTCGGAGAAGTTGGCCTCGCCGATCGCGAACAGGCCGGGGATCGTGGTCAGGAGGTGGTAGTCCACCCACAGCCCGCCCATCGTGTAGTGCGGCGCCGGGTAGATGCGCATCGGCCGGCGTGTAGGGGTCCTCGCCGGTGATGCGCTCGTACATCTCGAACAGGTTGCCGTAGCGCTCCTCGATGACGTCGCTGACCGAGCCGGGCGATGGCGTCCTTGAAGTCGAGGAAGACGCCGTTGTTGAGCGGCCCGACGCCGCGGCCCTCGTCGACCACGGTCTTGGCGTTGCGCGAGGCGACGTCGCGCGGCACGAGGTTGCCGAAGGCCGGGTACTTGCGCTCGAGGTAGTAGTCGCGCTCGTCCTCGGGGATCTCGCTCGCGCGGCGGTCGTCGCCGGCCTCCTTGGGCACCCAGATCCGGCCGTCGTTGCGCAGCGACTCGGACATCAGCGTGAGCTTGGACTGGAACTCGTCGCTCGCCGGGATGGCGGTCGGGTGGATCTGCGTGAAGCACGGGTTGGCGAAGAACGCGCCCTTCTTGTGGGCGCGCCAGGCCGCGGTGACGTTGCACGCCATGGCGTTGGTCGAGAGGTAGAAGACGTTGGAGTACCCGCCGGTCGCGAGCACCACGGCGTTGGCCGAGTGCGAGCTGATCTCGCCGGTGACGAGGTCACGGACCACGACGCCGCGCGCGCGGCCGTCGACGATGACCGGCTCGAGCATCTCCATCTGGGTGTGCAGCTCGACGGTGCCCTCGGCGACCTGGCGGATCAACGCCTGGTACGCGCCGAGCAGGAGCTGCTGGCCCGTCTGTCCGCGGGCGTAGAAGGTGCGGCTGACCTGGGCGCCACCGAAGGAGCGGTTGGCGAGGAGCCCGCCGTACTCGCGCGCGAACGGCACGCCCTGGGCGGTCGCCTGGTCGATGATGTTGTTGGACACCTCGGCCAGCCGGTAGACGTTGGCCTCACGCGAGCGGTAGTCGCCACCCTTGACGGTGTCGTAGAACAGCCGGAAGACCGAGTCGCCGTCGCCGTGGTAGTTCTTCGCGGCGTTGATCCCGCCCTGCGCGGCGATCGAGTGCGCGCGTCGGGGCGAGTCGTGGAAGGTGAAGACCTTCACGTTGTAGCCGAGCTCGCCCATCGTGGCGGCGGCCGAGGCGCCGGCGAGGCCGGTGCCGATCACGATGACCTCGAACTTGCGCTTGTTGTTCGGGTTGACGAGCTTCATCGAGAACTTGTGGTCCTCCCACATCGTCTCGATGGGTGCGTCCGGGACCTGCGCGTCGAGGACCGTCATGTCGTGCTCCGTCGTCGAGGTGAGTCGGGGATGGCGCCGGGTGTCAGCCGACGATCCCGGTCATGACCGCGACCGGGAACGAGACGTTGCCGGCGACGATCAGCACGGCGAACCCGGTCGCGAACGCCCGCCGCCAGTGGTTGAAGCGGCGGCTGTTGATGCCGAGGCTCTGGAACAGGCTCCAGGCACCGTGGTAGAGGTGCACGCCGAGAGCGAGGTTGGCGAGGATGTACCAGATCCCCACCGCCGGCCGGGAGAAGCTCGCGACGACGTTGTCGTAGACATCGCCGCGCACGAAGTCGGGGTTCACGGCCTCGACGCCCCAGGTGAAGTCGGCGAGGTGCCAGATGACGAACAGCAGGACGATGATGCCGGTCCAGCGCATCGTCCGGGCCGCGAAGTCGGCCGCCTGGTAGTCGCGCTTGCCCTCGTAGCCGTGCGCGCGGGCGCGCTTGTTCATCACCGTGAGCTGGTAGGCCGCGAGGATGTGCAGCACCGTGGCCGCGAGCAGCCCGAGGCGCATCAGCCAGAGGGTGTAGGTCTCGGGCAGGATCGGGTAGCCGAGGCTGGTCCGCAGCCACTCGCCGTAGTGGTCGAGCGTCTCGGCACCGAGGTAGATCTTGAGGTTGCCGATCATGTGGGCGAGGACGTAGCCCATGAGCACGATGCCGGTCACGGCCATGACGTACTTCTTGCCCAGCGCCGAGCCGTAGAGCTCGAGCAGGAAGGGCTTGCGCCGCGTCGGCTTCGGCTTGGCCGGGTCGGTGGCCTCGGTGCTGTGCTTGGCCGCGTTACCGCGGCTCGTGACGTCTGCTTCGGGAGTGGCCGGCATTCGAACTGGCTCCTGACAACAGTGGGGACCCGGTCGTCGGCGCCGCGACAGCACCGGGCCGGAGCGCGCCGGAGCGCGTGTGCCCGCGGGGGACGACCTCGGTGCGGCGGAGCCTAGCACCGCCCTGTTGGGCTCCTGGGGCCCTCGTCCTGTCCAGCCGGCGCGGGCGAAGCCCTGCAGGGACCCGTGGCGGCTGCTTGTATCGACCGGACGGGCGATCGCCATCGGACGACGAGGAGCCGGACCGTGGAGCTGCGGGAGGACATGACGCCGTTCGAGTCCGTGAACTACTTCTTCCAGCGGGCGGCGAAGATCGACGAGCTCTCCGACGCCGCGGTGGCGGTCCTCGGTGGGACCTTCCGCGAGCTCCGGGTACAGGTACCGGTGCGGCGCGACGACGGGTCGCTGGACGTGTTCATCGGCTACCGCGTCCAGCACAACGGCGCCCGGGGGCCGTACAAGGGAGGCGTCCGCTACCACCCGTCGGCCGACATCGACGAGATCCGGGCGCTGGCGAGCCTCATGACCTGGAAGACCGCGTTGGTCGACATCCCGTTCGGTGGCGCCAAGGGAGGCATCCAGGTCGACCCCACCGGGATGAGCCACACCGAGCTCGAGCGGATGTCACGCCGGTACTTCGGCCAGATCAGCCACATCATCGGCCCGACGCGCGACATCCCGGCGCCCGACATGAACACCAACGCCCAGACGATGTCGTGGTTCATGGACGAGTACGGCCGCCGTCACGGCCACACGACCCAGATCGTGACCGGCAAGCCCATCGCGCTTGGCGGGTCCTACGGCCGCGAGGCGGCCACCGGGCGCGGGTGCGTGTTCGTCATGGACGAGGCGGTCAAGGACGCCGGCCTCGACCCCGACGACATCTCCGTCGTCATCCAGGGGTTCGGCAACGTGGGCTCGTGGGCGGCGCGCATCGCCCACGAGCTCGGCTACCGGGTCATCGCGGTCTCCGACGTGCGCGGTGGCATCTACAACGGGCAGGGCCTCGACATCCCCAAGGTCCTCGCCCACCAGATCGAGACCGGGTACGTCGTCGACGCCCCGGGGACCGAGCCCGTCTCCAACGCGGAGCTCCTCGACCTCGAGTGCGACGTGCTGATGCCGGCCGCGCTCGGTGAGGTCGTGACCCACGAGAACGCCGACGACCTCCGCTGCCGGATCCTCATCGAGGCCGCCAACCACCCGGTCACACCGATCGCCGACGCCACGCTCGCCGACCGCGGGGTGCTCGTGGTCCCGGACATCCTCGCCAACGCAGGTGGCGTGACCGTGTCCTACTTCGAGTGGGTCCAGAACAACCAGGAGATCGCCTGGGACGAGGACGACGTGAACGGCCGGCTCGAGACGCGGATGCGCCGCTCGTACGGGCAGTGCCGGGACTTCATGGCCGCCAACGACGACGCGACCACGATGCGTGAGGCGGCGTTCGCCCTGGCGGTCGACCGGGTGGTCGAGGCCGCGAGCCTCCGCGGCTACATCTGAGCGTGCCCCGGTCGCCCGGCGGCCGACGTCCAGCCACCGAGGTCCCGACCGCGCGGGGTCGGACGGCCCTTCCCGTCGCGCCACCGGGTCCGCAGCCTGGGACCAGGCGGGAGGGAGCACCGTGCGGACCGAGACGACACACCTGGTCGAGGAGCTCACGCCGGCGGCCTGCCTCGCCTACCTCACCCGGGTGCCCGTCGGCCGGTTCGTGTTCGTCCAGGCCGGCAAGCCCCTGATGCTGCCGGTCAACCACGTGGTCGACGGCGAGTCGCTCGTGTTCGCCACCGCCCCGGGCTCCAAGCTCCGCGCCGCGTCGCACGACGACGCGGTCGTGACCTACCAGGCCGACGACATCGAACCCGACGGCACCGGCTGGAGCGTCGTCGTACAGGGACGGCCTGAGGTGGTCACCGACCTCGCCGAGGCCGCCCGCCTCGACGCGATGGGGCTCGGCGCGTGGGCCGACGCGGTGCCTCGCCGGCGGTGGATCCGCATCCTCCCCACCTCCGTGACCGGGACGCACCGACGGCTGGCGTAGCGGATCGAGCCGAGGAGCTTGGTGACCGCCCGGGCGAGGACGCCGGGCTTCACCGGCTCGTAGCCGTCGGGCAGATGGTCGGGAGCCTGCTCCGCGACCGCTGCCAGCACCTCGGGGGCCGAGGGGTTGACCATCCCCAGCTCGCCCACCCGCACGGTGGGGACGGTCTCGTCGCCGCCGGTGACGGAGCGGACGAAGGCTGCCCCGTCCTCGTCCTCCCAGATGTCCACCCGGTCGAACGCGAGGCCGTGACGCTCGAGCCCCCGCAGGAGCGAGCTGCAGAACCCGCACCCGGGACGCCAGTAGACGGTGATGGGGGTGGTGGCGGACATCGGGACGCTCCGGGCGTGTCGGGCGGGACGGTCTCGGGCTGGTCAACCGGGCGCAGCGCGCCGATGTTCCGCACCTCGCCGGCACGGTGTCACGGGTATCGGCTAGGAATGGGGCCCGCGGCGCGGCGAGGGCGCTACGTCGACCGGTTCGGGACGCGACGGGTGGACGAACGACTGGGAGGTGGGTCCGTGGACGAGCACGTCATCGAGGCCACGGGGCTGGTGAAGCACTACGGGACGGTCCGGGCGCTCGACGGGCTCGACCTCGCGGTCCCGCGCGGGACCGTACTCGGCCTCCTGGGTCCCAACGGGGCCGGCAAGACCACCGCCGTCCGCATCCTCACGACCCTGCTCATCCCGGACGCGGGGACCGCGACGGTGGCCGGTGTCGACGTGCTCGCCGAGCCCGAGCGGGTGCGCGAGCGGATCGGGCTGTCCGGCCAGTACGCCGCCGTCGACGAGCACCTCACGGGCTTCGAGAACCTCGACATGGTGGGACGGCTGTACGGCATGAAGGCGACGCCGTCCCGGGTCCGGGCACGCGCACTGCTCGACCGCTTCGACCTCGCCGACGCCGCCGACCGCCCGGTCAAGACCTACTCCGGCGGCATGCGGCGACGACTCGACCTCGCCGGCGCACTCGTGGCCGAACCCGAGGTCCTCTTCCTCGACGAGCCCACCACCGGCCTCGATCCGCGGAGCCGGGCCGAGATGTGGAACGTCATCCGCGAGCTCGTCGGTCACGGCACGACCCTGCTGCTGACGACGCAGTACCTCGAGGAGGCCGACCGGCTCGCCGACGACATCATCGTGATCGACCACGGCCTCGCGATCGCGCACGGCACCGCCGACGAGCTCAAGCGTCAGGTCGGCGGCGAGCTCCTCGAGCTGGCCGTCGAGACGCCGGAGGAGGTCGAGGCGGCGCGCGAGGTGCTCAGCCGGGTGTCGACCGGCGAGGTCCAGGTCGACGAGCACCGACGCACGCTCACCGCGCCGGTGACCGGCGGGGCGGACGCGCTCGTCGCCGCCGTGACCGCCCTCGATGGTCGCGCGCGGCTGCTCGACGTGGGGTTGCGCCGGCCGACGCTGGACGACGTGTTCCTGACGCTCACCGGCCACGTCGCCGACCTGCAGGCGGCCGCCGAGACGGAGACGCACCGATGACCATCCCCAAGGCGTTCGTCGACGGCGCCATCGTCGCCAAGCGCAACCTCATCAAGATCAAGCGCGTCCCCGAGGTGCTGGTCTTCGTGCTGATCTCCCCGATCATGTTCGTGCTGCTCTTCGCCTACGTGTTCGGGAGCTCGATCGACGTCCCGGGCGTCAACTACCGCGAGTTCCTGATCGCCGGGATCTTCGCCCAGACCGTCATCTTCGGAGCGACCTTCACGGGCGCCGGCCTCGCCGAGGACATGCAGAAGGGGATCATCGACCGCTTCCGGTCGCTGCCCATGTCGCGGTCGGCCGTGCTCGTCGGCCGGACCGTCAGCGACATCGTCTACAACCTGCTGTCGATCCTGATCATGGGGCTCACCGGCCTGCTCGTCGGCTGGCGGGTCCGGGGGTCGCTCCTCGACGCGGTCGGTGGGGTGCTGCTCCTGCTGCTGTTCGCCTACGCGTTCTCGTGGGTCATGGCGTTCGTCGGGTTGCTCGTCCCGAGCCCCGAAGTGGTCAACAACGCCTCGTTCATCGTGATCTTCCCGGTGACCTTCATCGCGAACACGTTCGTGCCGAGCGACAACCTGCCGACGGTGCTGCGCCACTTCGCGGAGTGGAACCCGGTGTCGGCGATCACCCAGGCGGCCCGGGTCCTGTTCGGCAACCTCCCCGACGGCTTCCCCACCCCCACGGCGTGGTCGCTGCGGCACCCGGTGCTCTACAGCCTGCTCTGGATCGCGCTCATCCTCGTGATCTTCGTGCCGCTGTCGACGCGTCAGTACAAGCGCGCCGCCAGCCGCTGACCGTCAGGGGGTCCAGAACCCCATCGCGTCCTTGGCGGCCGCGAGGGTCTCGCCGGCGATGGAGCGGGCCTTGTCGGCGCCGCGCGTGAGGGCGGCCTCGACCTCACCCGGGTCGGCCCGCAGCTCGAGGTAGCGCTCCCGCATCGGGGCGAGCATCTCGACCACCGCGTCCGCGACCGCGACCTTGAAGTCGCCGTAGCGGCTGTCGGCGTAGGCGGCCTCGACCTCCGCGACGGTCCGGTCGGTGGCGGCGGCCATGAGCTCGATCAGGTTGGAGATGCCGGCCTTCTCGGCGCGGTCGTAGCGGACCTCGGTCCCCGAGTCGGTGACGGCCGACCGGATCTTCTTCGCGATCCGCTTGGGGTCGTCGAAGATCGCGATGACGCCCTTGTCGCTGTCAGCCGACTTCGACATCTTGTCGGTCGGGGACTGCAGGTCCATCACGCGCGCGGCCGCCTCGGGGTGGATCGCCTTCGGCAGCGTGAACACCTCGCGCCCGAAGCGGTGGTTGAACCGCTGCCCGATGTCGCGGGCGAGCTCGATGTGGTGACGCTGGTCCTCCCCGACCGGGACCTCCTCGCTGTGGTAGAGCAGGATGTCGGCGGTCTGGAGCACCGGGTAGTCGTAGAGCCCGACGCTGACCGACTCGCCGCGCGCCGCCGCCTTCGCCGACTTCTCCTTGAACTGCGGCATCTTCTTCAGCTCGCCGAACCCGCTGACGCAGTTGAACAGCCACGTCATCTCGGTGTGCTCACGCACGTGGCTCTGCACGAACAGCGTCGAGCGCTCCGGGTCGACCCCCACCGCGAGGAGCGAGGTCGCCATCTCGAGCGTCTGCTGGCGCAGGGCCGCCGGCTCGTAGGCCATCGTGATCGCGTGGAGGTCGACCACGCAGTACGACGCAATCGGCGCGCTCCTGCATCGCCACCCAGTTCTTGAGCGCCCCGAGGTAGTTGCCGAGGTGGGGTTCACCCGTGGGCTGGATGCCCGAGAAGACGCGGGTCACGGGGTGCTCCTGGGACGGATGGGGCGGCGGGGCGGTCGGGTCACGCCGCAGGGTAGTCACGCCCCCTCGGAGGGACGAGGTCCCGTCCGGCGCACGCGAGGGGACCTCAGCGGTGGAGGCGGGCCGCGGCGAGGACGGTCGCGAGCTCGTCGGCGCGCTGGGAGCCGATGAGCAGGTGCCGGTCGCCGGCGAGGCCGAGGCGCACGCCCCGGTGGCCCCGCACGGTGAACGCGGTGCCCCCGGACAGGGTCCGGCGGTAGCCCCAGCCGCCGTAGTGGGCGACCGGCCGGTAGTCGACCGCGTCGATGCTGAGGACATCATCGAGGTCGACGCGACGCACGGGGAACGGCGGGAAGGCGACCTCGACCCGGCCGGGCCGGACGACCGTGCGCAGCCGCAGCAGCCCGAAACCGACCGGGAGGGCGAGGCCGGCGAGCAGGAAGACGACCCAGATGACGGCGTCCGAGGTGGGCTGGTCGCCGAACGGCTCGCCGAGCACGATCTGCTGCCAGAACCCGGCCCAGCCGATGCCGGCGACGAAGAGCACGGTCAGCCACAGCCACCACTGGCGGAAGCGCTGGGCCTCCTCGAACAGGGGAACCTCTGGGTCCACGTCACCCGCCTCGCTCTGCGGTCCCGGACACCGACGGCGCGCCGTCGCCGGCGCGCCGTCGGAGGATCCGGTCGGTCACCGCATCCCGGTCACAGCATCTCGGAGACGGCGTCCTTCTCGGACTCGAGCTCCTCGACCGACGCGTCGATCTTGGCGCGGGCGAAGTCGGAGAGGTCGAGCCCCTGCACGATCTCGTAGGTGCCCGCGCCGTCGGTCGTGACCGGGAAGCCGGAGATGATGCCCTCGGGGACCCCGTAGGAGCCGTCCGACGGGACCGCCATCGAGACCCAGTCGCCCTCGGCGGTCGGCGTCCCACCGCACCAGGTGCGGACGTGGTCGACGAGCGCGTTGGCCGCCGAGGCGGCCGACGACGCACCGCGGGCGTCGATGATGGCCTTGCCGCGCTGCTGGACGGTCTTCAGGAACTCGCCCTCGAGCCAGTCGCGGTCGGTGATGACCTCGGTGAGCGGCTTGCCGCCGATGCGCGCGTTCTCGAAGTCGGGGACCATCGTCGGCGAGTGGTTGCCCCACACGGCGAGGTTGGTGACCTCGGAGACCTGCACGCCCGCCTTCTGCGCGAGCTGGCTCTTCGCCCGGTTCTCGTCGAGGCGGACCATCGCGGTGAAGCGCTCGGTCGGCACGCCGTCGGCGTTCGCGGCGGCGATGAGGGCGTTGGTGTTGGCGGGGTTGCCGACCACCGCGACCTTCACGTCGCTGGCGGCAGCCTCGGCGATGGCCTGGCCCTGGCCGGTGAAGATCTTGCCGTTGTCCTTCAGCAGGTCGGCGCGCTCCATGCCCGGTCCGCGCGGCTTGGCGCCGACGAGGCAGACGACGTTGGCGTCCCTGAACCCCTCGGCGGGGTCGGAGGTCAGGACCATGTCGTGGAGCAGCGGGAAGGCGCAGTCCTCGAGCTCCATCGCGACACCCTTCAGGGCGTCCATCGCCGGCGGGATCTCGAGCATCTGCAGCACGACCGGCTGGTCGGGCCCGAACATCTGGCCGGACGCGATGCGGAACAGCAGCGCGTAGCCGATCTGGCCGGCGGGGCCGGTCACGGCAACACGGACGGGCGTCGTCATCGTGGACTCCTCGTGGAGGTCGCGGGGTGGGGTGGGTCCGCGTCGTGCAGCCCGGACGTCGTGGGGTGCGGCGCGGTCGTCCTGCGAGCCTAGGTCACCGCCACCCGGCGGGGACAGCCGCACCGGGTCCCTCCGGCGGGGGTAGCGTCGGCGCGACGAGGAGGACCCGATGGGTGTGCTCGACCGGCTGTTCGCCGGCGCCTACGACCGCGTCATGGCGCCGGTGGAGCGTGGCGTGCTGGGCGCCCGCCGGGCGGAGCTCCTGGCCTCGGCGTCGGGCCACGTGCTCGACCTCGGGGCCGGCACAGGCGCGAACCTCGAGCACCTCCCCCGGGCGGTCACCGCCGTGACGGCCGTGGAGCCGACCCCCGAGATGGCGAACAAGCTCCGGGAGCGGCTCGTCGCCACGCCCGCCCTCACCGCGGACCGCGAGGTCGTGGTGCTCGAGGCCCCGGCCGAACGGATCCCGCTCGACGACGCCTCCATCGACCACGCCCTCGCCACCCTCGTGCTGTGCACCGTGACCGATCCCGCCCGCGCCATCGCCGAGATCCGGCGGGTGCTCCGGCCGGGCGGCACGCTCGTGATCCTCGAGCACGTGGTGGCGACCGGGACGACCCGACGGGTGCAGTCGGCGGTCCAGCCGGTCTGGGGCGTGGTGGCCCGCGGGTGTCACGTCGACCGCGACACCCGGGCGCTGCTCGAGGCGGGCGGCTTCGACACCTCCGCGGTCGTCCCGACCTCGTGGCCGGGTCCCGCGTTCCTCACGACCGCCATCGCCGGCGTGGCGCGTCCGCGGACGTGACGGTCAGCGGCGGGGCAGGCCCCGACGCGCACGCGCCGCCTCGAGGGTGTTCTGCAGCAGCATCGTGACCGTCATGGGACCGACGCCTCCCGGGACCGGGGTGATGGCGCCGGCGACCGCGGCGACCGCGTCGAAGTCCACGTCGCCGACGAGCTTGCCGTCGGCGTTGCGGTTGGTGCCGACGTCGATCACGACCGCGCCGGGACGGACGTGCTCGGCCGTGACGAGCGCCTCGACCCCGACGGCGGCCACGAGCACGTCGGCGGTCCGGGTGACGGCGGCGAGGTCGCGCGTGCGCGAGTGCGCCACGGTCACGGTGGCGTCGCGGCCCTTGAGGCTCAGCATGTTCGACAGCGGGCGGCCGACGAGGTTGGACCGTCCGACGATCACGACGTGGGCCCCGGCGGTCTCGACGCCGGCGTGCGCCGAGGATCTCGAGCACGCCGTACGGGGTGCAGGACAGGAACGTCGGGTCCCCGATGGCGAGACGACCCGCGGTGTAGGGGTTCAGCGCATCGACGTCCTTGGCCGGGGCGATGAGCTCCTGGATCGGACGCGGGGCGAGGTGGTCCGGGAGCGGGAGCTGGACGAGGATCCCGTCGATCGCCTCGTCGTCGTTCAGCTCCCGCACGAGGGCCTCGAGCTCCTCCTGGGTCGTGTCCGCCGGGAGCGTGACCTGCCGCGAGTACATCCCGGCGGCCTCGGTCGCCCGGTGCTTCATGCCGACGTAGACCTGCGAGGCGGGGTCCTCCCCCACGATGACGGCCGCCAGTCCCGGGGTGATGCCGTGCTCCGCGGCGAGGGCCGCCACGTCGTCCGCGATGCGTGCCCGGACCTCGGTGGCCAGGGCCTTGCCGTCGATGATGCGCGCGGTCACCGGTGTGGTCTCCGTGTCGGGTGGGACGCGACGGCATGACCGTCGCCGGGCGGCGCGAGCGTAGGCGAACCCGCCGGGGCGCCGGCCGCGAGCGGGCGGTCAGACGGTCTCGTCGTCGCGCGCTCGGGAGGCGAGCGTCCCGAACGCCCGCGCCTGGTCGGCCTCGGAGACGATCCGGAGCAGGCGCTCGACGTCGCCGCGGGCGACGGGCTTGACGAGCACCTCCGCCGCGCCGGCGGCGAGCGCCCGCTCGTGTAGCTCGGGGTCGGTCGCGGCGGTCACGAACACCAGCACGACGTGGTCGAGCCCCGAGACCCGGCCCATCGCGGCGGCGACCTCGAAGCCGTCGATGCGCGGCATCCGGATGTCGAGCAGGACGAGGTCGGGCTTCAGGAAGCCGAGCAGGAGCAGCCCGTCCGCGCCGCTCGTGGCCGTGCGGGTCGAGACCTCGAAGCTGGTGCGCTCGAGCTGGCTCCCGATCAGGCTCGCCACGTCGGGGTCGTCGTCGATCACGAGGACCGACAGCCCCTGGCGGATGCCGAGCTCCGCGGCCAGCTCGTCGAGGACGACACGGTGGCTCGGCCGCGGCTGCGACCGCCCCCGCTCCCACGCGTTCACCGTCGCGAACGACACGTCGAGCTCCCGCGCCAGCTCCTCCTGGGACTGACCCGTACGCGCGCGGATGCGGGCGACGAGCGCAGGCGTGGGGAGGGTCGCCATCGGGTGGGGGTGCTCCTGGTGGTCGGGACCACACCAGCGTGCCAGAGTCGCGGACCCGGGGGGCCGGTACGGCTCACCGCCCCCCGGCCACCGTCCGCGCCCCGGACAGACGAAGAGCCGGAACCGGTGCCCCCGGGGGGAGGCGGGCACCGGTCCCGGCTGATCGTCGTGGAACGGCTAGGCCGGCACGGGGGGGAACCGGTCAGCCGCTCACACTCTTCATAACTCTTCATAGAGCGTACGACGGGGCTCCCCGGTGTCAACGACCCGTCCACGGGTGGCGCGCCCCGCGCACCGGCGTCTGTCACAGCGCGACACGCGGGGGTGACCGTCAGTGCTTGAAGTGCCGCCGTCCGGTCAGGACCATCGCGATCCCGTGCTCGTCAGCGGCGGCGATGACCTCGTCGTCGCGCACCGACCCGCCGGGCTGGACGATGGCCGTGACCCCGGCCTCGGCCGCCGAGTCGGGCCCATCCCGGAACGGGAAGAAGGCGTCGGAGGCCAGGACCGCGCCCTCGTGCCGGCCACCGCTCTTCTCCACCGCGAGCCGCACGGAGTCGACCCGGCTCATCTGGCCCGCCCCGCAGCCGACGATCTGCCGGTCCTTGACGAGCACGATGGCGTTGGACTTCACGTGCTTCGCCACGACCCAGGCGAAGCGCAGGTCCGCCAGGGTCGCCTCGTCGGGCTGGGTCTCGGTGACCACCCGCCACTCGTCGAACGGCTCGTCGCCGACGTCGGCGGTCTGCACGAGCAGGCCGCCGGCGACCGAACGCAGGGACCACCCCGCGGCGGGCCGGTCCGCGTCGGGCATCTCGAGGATGCGGAGGTTCTTCTTCTCACGCAGGACGTCGAGGGCGCCCTCCTCGTACCCGGGGGCGATCACGACCTCGGTGAAGACCTCGACGATGCGCCGCGCGGTCGCGGCGTCGATCGGACGGTTCGCCGCGACGATGCCCCCGTACGCGCTGACCGGGTCGCCCGACAGGGCCCGCTCGTAGGCGGTCTCGAGGTCGTCGGCGACCGCGAGCCCGGCGGGGTTGGTGTGCTTGATGATGGCGACACACGGCTCGTCGAAGTCGACCGCCATCCCCCACGCGGCGTCGGTGTCGAGCAGGTTGTTGTAGGACAGCTCCTTGCCGTGGAGCTGTCGTGCGGCGCCGAGTCCTCCGCCGCCCTCGTGGACGTAGAAGGCCGCGGCCTGGTGCGGGTTCTCGCCGTAGCGCAGCACGTCGGCGCGGGGCAGCGCCATGCCGAGCTGCTCGGGGAACGCCTCGTCGCGCTGGAACCAGGCGGCGACCATCGTGTCGTAGGCGGCGGTGTGCTTGAACGCCTGGCCGGCGAGCTCGCGACGCGTCTCGGCCGTGAGCCCACCCTCGTCGAGCTCGGCGAGGACCCGCTCGTAGTCGTCCGGGTCGACGACGATGCCCACCCCCTCGTGGTTCTTCGCCGCCGCCCGCACCATCGTCGGCCCGCCGATGTCGATCATCTCGACGACCTCGTCGTCGCCGGCGCCGGACCGGACGGTGTCGGCGAACGGGTAGAGGTTCACGACGACGAGGTCGATCGGGGTCACGTCCAGCTCGTCGAGCTGGGCGAGGTGCTCGGGCTTGGTGCGGTCGGCGAGGATGCCCGCGTGCACCTTGGGGTGCAGGGTCTTGACCCGCCCGTCGAGGCACTCGGGGAAGCCGGTGATGTCGGCCACCTCGGTGACCGGCGTGCCCGCGTCGGCGATGGTCCTCGCCGTCGAGCCGGTCGAGACGATCTCGACCCCGCGCTGGTGCAGCGCGGCGCCGAGCTCGGCGATGCCGGTCTTGTCGAAGCAGCTGACCAGGGCCCGGCGGACGGGTCGGCGATCGCTCACGGTGTGCTCCTCGGGGGCGGGGTGGGGCCGTGCGGGTGGGACTAGCGGACGCGGACGTGGCGGCCGTCGACGGTGAGGCGGCCCTGGCACAGGAGCCGCACGCAGTGCGGGAACAGCTCGTGCTCGACCGCCTTGATCCGCTCGTGCAGGGAGTCCTCGTCGTCGTCCTCACGGATCTCGACCGCGCGCTGGGCGATGACGGGGCCGTGGTCGACCTTCTCGTCGACGAGGTGGACGGTCGAGCCGGTGACCTTGACGCCGTACTCCAGGGCCTCGCGGACGGCGTGCGCCCCGCGGAAGGCCGGTAGCAGGCTGGGGTGGGTGTTGACCACGCGGTCGGGCCAGTGGGACAGGAACGCGCCGGTCACCAGGCGCATGAACCCGGCCAGCACGACCGCGTCGGGGCGGTGCTCGAGGAGGCCCTCGACGAGCGCCCGCTCCCAGGCGGCGCGGTCGGCGAAGTCGGCCACCTCGACCGGCAGGGTCGGGATGCCGGCGTCGCGGGCACGCTCGAGCCCATGCGCGTCGCGACGGTCGGCCCCGACGACGACGATCTCGCCACCGAAGGCGGGGTCCGCGGCGATGGCGTCGATGAGGGCCTGGAGGTTGGTCCCCGACCCGGACACCAGCACGGCGAGACGCAGCGGCGCGTCGGGCACGGTCGTCACCTTGAGGACTCGGGGTGGGGTCGGCGAGAGGCTAGCGGCGCACGACGACGACGGTCCGACCGGCGCGGTCGTCCCGGCCCCGCCGGGTCGTTGGACCCTCGCGCTCGACCTCGCCGTGCCGGAGCATCGCGGCAGGACGCGAGGCGAGAGGCCGACCATGAACACGACATCCACCCCCCGACCGCTGGTCGTGGTCGAGAGCGACCGTCCGGGCGCACGCGAGGCGATGGTCCGCAGCCTCGACGAGGCCGGGTTCGACGTGGCGACCTGCGCCGGCCCGCACCACCTGCGCGCCGGCGGCTGCCCGCTGGTCGAGTCGACCGACTGTCCCCAGGTGGGGCGGGCGAGCGCGGTGGTCCACGACCTCGACCTCGACGACCCCGACGACCGCGAGGTGCTGCTGACGCTGCGGGCCCGCTACCCCGCGCTGCCGGTGGTGCTGGAGGCCTCCACCGCGACGGCCCGTCGTCACGCCGACCTCCTCGACGGGTGCACGGTCGTCCCGCCGTTCTCGCCCGACCGGCTCGCCGAGGTCGTCCACGCGACGGTCGCGCAGCGCGGCTGACGTCAGCGGGGGGCACGAGCCACGCGGTGGGCGCGCGGACGCGACGGTCCGACCCGGGAGGCGGAACCACGGCCACCGTCCAGACGTTCAGCCCGCGAAGCCGGCTGTCGTTCCTCCTCGCGTGACGCCCGCGACGCGGCCGGCCCCAGGGGGATCCGTTTGCGCCGTCTCGCCATCACCGCGCTCGCCGTCGTCACCGCCGCCGTCACGGTCGTGACCGTGCGGGAGGGCCAACCGCCGGTCCCCGCCGCGGCCGCCACGACCGACGCCCCGGGCACCACCACGGGCACGGCGCAGGCCACGACCGACGTCGCGGCCGCGGCCGACGGGTCCACCCGCACCGCCTCGGCGGCGGGTCCCGCCTGTCTCACCCGCGCGTCGAGCCGCTCCGACATCGACCGGATGTCGGGCAGCAACCGCTGGGCGACCGCCGCCTGCGCCGCACAGGTCCACTACCCCACCGGCACGGACACGGTCGTGCTGGCGCGCGGCGACGTCGCCGGCGGGTACGCGGACGCGCTCGCCGGCGCGGTCCTGGCGCGCCACGTCGACGGGCCGGTGCTCCTCACCGCCCCCGACACCCTCCCGGTCGAGACCGCCGCCGAGATCGACCGGCTCGCCCCGCGCCGCGTGATCATCCTCGGTGGCTCCGGCGCGGTGAGCCTGGCGGTCGAACGGGCCGTCGCTCGCCACGCCCCCACCGTGGACCGGGTCGCCGGCTCCGACCGGGCCGGCACCGCGGTCCGCATCGCCGAGACCGTCGGTCCCCGCGACACCGCGTTCGTGGTCAACGGCTACGCGCCGGCGGACGCCCTCGTCGCCGCCACCGTCGCCGCCCGCGAGGGCGCGCAGCTCCTGCTCGCCAACCCCGGCAGCGTCCCGCAGAGCACCCTCGACGCGCTGCGTGGCGTGACCGACATCACCGTCGTGGGTGGCTTCGCCGCCGTCGACGAGGCGGGCGAGGCGGCGCTGCGCCGCGTCGTCGGCGAGGACCACCTCGAGCGGCTCGGCGGCCCGGACCGCGCCGAGCTCGCCGCGACGGTCGCGCGGGCCCACCCCGCCACCGGACGGATCCACCTCGTGGCCGCCGGCGACCAGAACCTCGTCGACGCCCTGTCGGCGAGCTGGGCCGCGGCCCGCCCGGGCGGCGGTGCGGTGCTGTTCTCCGGACGCGACGCCCCCGGCCGGGGGACCGACCGCTACGTCCGTCTCGGGCACCTGGGTGCGGGCACGGGCATCCGGCTCGTGGGTGGCGCCGGCGTGCTGTCGACCGACCTCGTCAGCGCCCTCGAGCGCCGGCAGGACGAGGCCGTCGCCGGCGGGCCGGCCGCGCAGCTCCGCGGCTTCTGGGTGCACCTGTTCGACGAGTCGCTCAAGTCCCGGTCGGGGATCGACCGCGTGCTCGACGCGGCGGTGGCCGCCAACCTCAACACGATCGTGGTCCAAGGGGCCCGTCGCCACGACGCCTTCTACGACTCCGACGTCCTGCCGCGCACGACCGACCCGAAGATGCCGGCGGGCCTGGACCTCCTCGGGCGGCTCCTGCCGGCCGCCCACGCGCGCGGCCTCGAGGTCCACGTGTGGTTCTCGCTGATGCCGACCTACCACGACAGCTTCACGACCAACCGCGAGACCCTGCCGGCGGACCACATCAACCGGCTCCACGGCCCGCACGGCACGCAGGGCTCGTGGATGGCCGCCGACAACGAGGCCGGCTACGACTTCCTCGACCCGGGCATCCCCGGGGTCCAGGACCACGTCGCGGCGATGCTGCGCGAGGTCGCCGAGCGCTACGACGTCGACGGCATCCACCTCGACTACCTGCGCTACGCGGACAACGGGGCCCGCATGAACCCGATCGCCGAGCAGCGCTACCGCGCCGTCGGCGGCGGGATGAGCCTCGACGACTTCCGGCGCCGGCAGACCGAGGACCTCGCGCGCCGCGTCTACCTCGAGGTCGCCGACGCCGACCCGTCGGTGGTGGTCTCGATGGCGGCCATCGCGCAGGGCGGCGGCCCCACGGGCGGCGACCTCCGCGCCTCCTTCCGGGACACCCGCGCCTACGCCGAGAAGTTCCAGGACTGGCCGACCTGGCTCGACCGTGGGGTCGTCGACATGGCGTTCCCGATGGCGTACTTCCAGGAGAGCCGCTACCCGCAGTGGTACGACCAGTGGACCCGGTTCGCCGGCAGCCTCCCCAACGGCATCGTCGCCATCGGGCAGGCGAGCTACCTGAACTCGACGTCGCAGTCGCTCGCGCAGCTCGACGAGGCGCTCGCGGCCACCGACGGCGCGGTGCTCTACAGCTACCAGCAGGACACCGCCACCGGGAAGGGACCGCTGCTCGCGACCCTGCCGACGTCGCGCTTCAGCGTGCCCGCGCCGGCGCCGGACGTCCCGGCCAAGACCCGACCGACACGCGGCCACATCCTCGCCCTCGCCCGGGACGGCCAGACCGTGACGGCGACCCCGACGGCGGCCGGTGGTGCCGCCGTCCAGGTCCGCGCCGACGCCACCGGACGGGCCGGCTTCGTCGGACTGGCACCTGGCCGCTACACGGTCCGCGTCGGGAGCGGCGCCCCGAAGGTCGTCGACGTCACGGCAGGGCGCGTGAGCCGACCGGACCTGCGCGACTAGGCTCGTCCGCCGACCCCCCAGCCCTGCGAGGAGCTCGCGTGCGCGGTGACGTGCTGCTGCACCTCCGCGTGCTCCGGCGCCCCGGCGGACTGGTCGGGATGGTGGCGGCCGCGGCCGGAGGCGCAGCGCTCGTGGCGGCCTACCTGCCGTGGTACGAGGTGGCGGCGAGCGTCGACATGCTGGGCGACCGGCAGAGCCGGCCGGTGGCCACCCTGGCCGGGTGGCAGGCGCACCCGTGGGGGTGGGTCGTTCCGGCGCTGGCGCTCGTCGCCCTCGGCGTCGGCATCGCGCTGGCCGTCGACCGGCCCGTGCCCTTCACCCGCGATGCGGAGCTCCTCGCCGGTCTGGGCCTCGCGGCGACCGTCGCCGCCGGCGGGCTGCTGTTCCCGCCGGTGACGCGGTTCGACGTGGCCGGCTCCCGGCTCCGCGAGCTCGCCGGCCTCGCCGACCGGCTCCCCCACGACGTCCAGCTGACGTTCTCGGTCCGCCCGGGCGTCGGGCTGTGGGTGACGCTCGCCGCGGCGACGCTGCTGGTCGTGACCGCCTTCGCCGCCCGCGACACCTGACCGGGCACGTCCCCGTCCGTTCGTCCGGGGGCGCGGCTCTACCCTCGTCGGCGGTCGAGGAGGCCGTCATCGTCGATGTCCAGGTCCGCGAGCTCCCGCTCGGCAAGATCGTCGCCGCGGGGGCCGTCGTCACGCTGGTCATCGCCGTGACGGTGGGGGCGGTCGTGTGGCCGGTGCTGAACCGCGTCGACGACACGCTCTCGCTCATCGAGGAGTCCCTGCCGATCCTGCAGGCGATCCGACCCGAGGTCGACGCGATCGAGGCCAACGTCGAGCGCCTCACGCCCGAGATCGGGGAGGTGGGTCCGGGCCTCGACCAGCTCGACGGCCGCATCGGCGAGCTGTCCAGCCCGCTGACGCGGCTCGAGGCACGGATCGCCGAGCTGCAGACCTCCCTCGAGACGCTGGACGAGCTCCCCGCCCTCCGCGAGGACCTGCGCGCCGGCCTCGGCGAGCTCGGCTCCCAGCTGGCCGCCACGAACGACTCGCTCGCCTCGATCAGCGAGGACTTCGCTACCACGACGCGCGGGATCCAGCAGCTCACCGCGGCGATGGACCGGCTCGTCTCGCAGTTCGAGCGGGTCCTCGACCTCCTCGACGAGACCGAGCAGCACGTCGAGAACATCGACCGCAAGACCGGCCCGGCGCCTCCGGATCCGGACGTGCGCTGACCGGGGGCGGACGGTCCCGCCGCGACCGGGCCGTCCGACCCTCCCGACGGTGGCGGCGCTACGGTTGCATCGGGGGACACGACCCCGACGGATCGAGGCCGCGATGTCCCGGATCGAGGAACGACTCCCCCTGGGGCTGGCGCGAGCCGACCTCCTGACCGCCTTCGCCGGCTCGCCCGAGACGTGGCTCCCCGCGCCGGCGCGTCGCATCGGCCCCGGGGTCTACAACGTCACCCTCCACGCCGGTCCCGCCCACCACGAGGTCGCGATGACCTTGGGGACGGTGTGGTCGCGCGACGGGGGCAAGTGGCGACGCATCCGCTGGTCACCGCTGTCGACCGAGGGCGACCTCGTCGACGCCGACCGGGTGCTGCCGGGCTTCAGCGGTGAGCTCGGCATCGGACCGGGCGCCACCGAGGACGTGCTCGAGCTCGAGCTCCGCGGGCAGTACCGACCGCCGGGCGGCCCGGTCGGGGCGGTGCTCGACAAGGCCGGGCTGCACGTCGTGGCCCTGTTCACGGTGTCACGGCTGCTCACCGCGGTCCGCGACGGGTTGCAGCACGCCACGGAGTCGACCCTGACCCGCTAGCGCCGCTCGTCGCGGGCCCGACGGTCGGCGAGGTAGGCGGCTGCCTCGGCACGACGCGCGACCTCGAGCTTGGACAGGATCGCCGAGACGTAGTTCTTGACCGTCTTCTCGGCGAGGTGGATCCGCTCGGCGATCTGGCCGTTGGTCATGCCCTCGGCGATCATGCCGAGGATGCGCTCCTCGGTCGGGGTCAGCCGGGCGAGCTTGGGGTCCTTGTCGGCCTCGGGGTTGCGGATCCGGTCGAGGACACGGGCCGTCACACCCGGGTCGAGGATCGACTCGCCCGCGCCCACACGCCGGACCGAGTCGATCAGCTCCTGGCCACGCACCTGCTTCAGCAGGTAGCCCGCCGCACCGGCCATGATCGAGTCGAACAGGGCCTGGTCATCGGAGAACGAGGTCAGCATCAGCACCGCGATGTCGGGGTTGGCGGAGCGGATGTCGCGGCACGCTTCGACCCCGGTCCCGTCGGGGAGCCGGACGTCCATCACGACCACGTCGGGCTCGAAGGTGCGCGCACGGGACACCGCCTCGGCCACGTCACCGGCCTCGACGACGACCTCGAGGTCGTCCTCGGCCTCGAGCAGGGCACGCAGGCCCTGGCGGACGACCTCGTGGTCGTCGACGAGCATCACACGGGTCACGGGGCAACCTCCGGGTCGAGCGGGATGGTGACACGGATCTCGGTGCCCGCGTCGGACGTGTCGATCTCGAGCTTGCCGTCGTGGACCTCGACCCGCTCGCGGATGTTGTCGAGCCCGCGGCCGGTCGTGCGCTTCCCCGGCGTGAAGCCGCGCCCGTCGTCACGGATCGACAGGAACACGACCCCCCCATCGACCGACATCTCGATCCCGAGCTGGCTCGCGTGGGCGTGCTTGGCGGCGTTGGAGAGCGCCTCGCGCGCGATCTGGAGCAGGTCGGCGACGAGCGCGGTGGGCACGTCGCGGTCGAGCGTGGTCGGCAGGGCCAGCTCGGGCCGGTGCAGGGCGTTGACCTCGTACTCGCGCGCGAGCTCGACCAGGCCCCGCGACAGACCCATCGACGCGGCGCGTCCCGGCTGGAGGCGGTGGATGTAGTTGCGCAGCTCGCGGATGGCCGCGTCGATGCCGTCGACGGCGCCGTCGAGCCGGGCGATGACGCGCTCGGGGTCCGTGGCGACCAGCCGCGACGCCGACTCGAGCGTCATCCCGACCGAGAAGAGCATCTGGATGACCCCGTCGTGGAGGTCGCGCGAGATGCGGTCGCGCTCCTCCTGGACCGCGAGCTCGCTCACCTTCGCCGACAGCATCGCGTTCTCGATCGCGGCCCCGGCCTGGGCGGCGAGCACGAGGATGACGGACTCGTCGGTCTCGTCGAAGCCGCCCGGCTTCTCGGTGAGGTAGAGGTTGCCGAACACCCGGCCGCCCGAGGTCACCGGCGCGCCGAGGAAGGACTCCATCGGCGGGTGCTCGGGCGGGAAGCCGTACGACGCGGGGTGGTCCTTCAGGTCCTCGAGCCGGATGATCCGTGGGTCGCGGACGAGGAGGCCCAGGATCCCCTTGCCCTGCGGGTAGGCGCCGACGCGGCGCACCGTCTCGGCGTCCATGCCCGAGTGGATGAACGTCTCGAGCATCTGGTCCTCGCCGATGACCCCCAGCGCGGCGTAGCGCGCACGGGTGACGTCGCGCGAGGTCTCGACGATGGTCGCGAGGACCGAGGGCAGGTCGAGCTCGCCGGCCAACGCGGTCGCCGCGCGGGCCAGGGCTTCGGCTCGCCGGGCGAGCTCGTGTTCGGTCGTCGTCACCGTGCCAGCGTAGGGCTCCCCTGGGTCAACCGCGCAGCCACCGACAACAGGAACGTGCGGACCACGGATTCGGCGATCCGGTGGCCCGCCATGCGGTCCACCACGTCGCCGACCACGGTCGCCGGCGGCCGGTAGGTCCCGACGAAGGTCAGCTGGGTGCGGTCACGGGAGAGCGCGGACAGCTCGAGCTCGGCCGTCATCCGCGGGAACAGCCCCGGGGTGACCGCGGCCTCCCAGGTGATCGGGCGCAGGTAGGTGTTCGAGCGGCCGTCGCCGCGTGGCTCGCCGACCGAGACGTCGGCCTCGACCGTGTGGCCGTCGCCATCGTCCAACTCCACCGTGAACGACCCTCCCGTCGAGCGCGTGGGCTCGGGCAGCCACGCCGTGGGGTCCTCGCCGAGGAGACGGCACGCCTCGTCGAAGGGGAGAGCCAGGTAGGTGTAGTCGTAGATCGGGCGGCGCATCAGCTCCTCCTCCAGGGGCGTCGAGGAGAGCATCGCCCCGCGGGCGAGGAGGGGCGAGGGCCGAGCGGCCCGACGCGCGCGGGCCCGTCGGCCGCCTCCTACGGCGCCGGAACCCGCCACAGCCGGGCCGACGGCCCGTCGGCGGGGAGCTCCACCACCCCGTCGCCCACCCGTGCGGGCCGGTCCGACAGCAGCGGCTCCGGCACCCCGCCCAGCGGCCCCAGCGGCAGCACCACCGGCGGGTGCGGGGCGCGGGCGAGCTGCACCAGCACCCGCTCGTCGCGGGTCTCGCGGAGGAACACGAGCACCTCCTCGCCGACGTGCGCCCACCGGAACCCACCTCGACGCAGCGCCGGGTGCGCCCGCCGCAGCCGGATCAGCTCGCGGGTCCACGCGAGGGTCTCGTGGTCCCAGGTGTCGGGGCGGTCCCACGGCACGGGCTCGCGTCCGGTCTCGTTGTCCGCGCCGGCGAGCCCGAGCTCGTCGCCGTAGTAGACCGACGGGACCCCCGGCGAGGTGAGCAGGAACGCGATGCCGACGTGGGCGCGGGCGCGGTCGCCGGCGACGAACCGGAACCGGGCCGTGTCGTGGCTGCCGAGGAGGTTCACGTTGTGGAGCGTCGTCCGCCACGGGACCCGCGCCCGGAAGGCGTCGATCGTGGCCGCCACCGCGGCGCCGCCGAGCCGCGGGACCGGCACCGGCATGCCGAGGAAGTCGAGCGTCGTGTCCGGGCGCACGAGCCAGCTCCACACCGGGCGGGTGAACCCCGCGTAGCTCATGGTCCCGTGCCACCCGTCGCCCTGGAGGTCGGCGCTGGCGTCGTGACAGTGCTCGGCCAGCAGGTAGCCGTCGGGGCGGGCCGACCGGACCGTTGCCGCCATCGACCGGGCGAGGTCGCGCGTACCGTCGAGCGCGCCGCTGCGCCCCGCCACGTTGGCCGCATCGACGCGCCAGCCGTCGAGGTCGAACGGGGGGCGGAGCCAGCGCCCCGCGACCGCGTCAGGCCCCTCGTAGAGGCGCCGGCGCAGCTCCGCGTCGCGGTGGTCGAACTTCGGCAGGTTCGGCACCCCCGCCCACGACTCGTACCGGTGCGGGTACTCCTCCCACAGGTAGAAGGCGCGCTCCGGGGCGGCCGGGTCGGCACGGGCCGCGCGGAACCACACGTGCTGGTCACCGGAGTGGTTGACCGTCAGGTCGCCGATGAGCCGCATGCCCCGGGCGTGGACGGCACGCGACAGCGAGACCAAGGCGTCGTCGCCGCCGAGGAACGGGTCGACGCGGGAGAAGTCGGTGGCGCAGTAGCGGTGGTTCTCGCTCGCCGGGAAGATCGGGTTGAGGTAGATCCCGGTCACCCCGAGCTCGACGAGGTGGTCGAGGTGCGCCTCGATGCCTGGAAGGTCACCGCCGTAGAGCTGCCGCATCGCGTCGGGGTGGGTGGTCGCCACCGGCTCGTCCCACGCCGCTCGGCGCGCCCAGTCCGGCCACGGTCGGGGGCGTCCGGAGTCGGCGAAGCGGTCGGGGAAGATCTGGTAGAGCACCTGGTCCGCGACCCAGTCCGGCGGGGCGGGGTGGGCCACGAGCCGGAAGTCGGTGTCGTCGGGCACGTCGTGGTCGACGACGCCCGCCTGGGTGAGCCAGCGGTAGCCGCCCGGGCCTCCGTCGAGGAGGAAGCGGTACCCGGTCACCGGGTTGTGCACACGGATCCGGGCGGCCCACCAGCACTCGTCGGTGCCCCGTCGCTCGATCGACGCCGCCGTGTAGGCCGGCTCGGCGTCCGGGGTCGTGCGGACGTGGACCCGGGTGGTCCCGGACGCGGCCGGCACCCGCACCCGGACCGTCACCTCGTCCCTGAGCGCCGGCGACCGCTGCGAGACGTGGAGGTCGGACCCGTCGTGGTGGGGCAGGTGGAGCAGGGACACGTCAGCCCTTCACGGACCCGGACGTGAGCCCCGAGACGATGTAGCGCTGCAGGAACAGGAACAGCAGGATGATCGGGATGCCGCCCATGATCGCGCCGGCGGCGAACGGCCCCCACTGCTGACCGTAGTTCTTGAGGATGAACTGGCTGAGCCCCACCGCCAGGGTGTAGCGCTCGTTGGAGCTCAGGAGGATGCTCGCGAGGATGAACTCGTTGAACAGGAAGATGAAGGACAGCAGGCCCGTGACGGCCAGGATCGGGGTCGCGAGCGGCAGGATGATGCGCGTGAACAGCTGCGCGTGGGTGGCGCCGTCGACCTTGGCGGCCTCGTCGAGCTCGGCCGGGATGGTGTCGAAGAACCCCTTCATCAGCCACGTGTTCGCACCCAGCGCGCCGCCGAGGTAGACGAGGATCAGGCCGGCGTGGGTGCCGAGTCCGACGGCGGGGAACAGCGTCTTCACGTCGACCATGAAGAGGAAGATCGCCACCATCGCCAGGAGCTGCGGGAACATCTGCACCAGCAGGATCGTGAGCAGCCCCACCCGCCGGCCGTGGAAGCGCAGCCGCGAGAAGGCGTAGGCGGCGAGCGCCGAGAGCATCGTGTTCGCGATCGCGGCGACGCCCGCGACCAGGGTGGAGTTCCCGAGCCACCGCAGGAAGGGCTGGGTCGTGAGGAGCGTCCGGTAGTTGGCGAGGGTGACCTCGGACGGGACGAGGTCCTGGCCCTGCAGGCCGGTGCTCGTGCCCAGCGAGGCGACCACCACGAAGTAGACCGGGACGAGCACGAACACCACGCCGAGGATCGCGACCAGGTGGCGCCAGCCCACCTGACGCATCCACCGGGAGGTGGGGCCCCGCCCGCTCTGCTCCGCGACCCGCGTCGACGCGGCCTCGAGTGCGATGCGCTGGCTTCTCGACCGCCATCAGTTCAGCTCCTCGAGGACACGGGTGCGACGGAAGCTGATGGCGGAGAAGATCGCCACCATGATGAAGATCAGCACCGACACCGCCGACGCGAGCCCGAAGTCCTGGCCACGGCCGGTCTGGAACGCCAGCCGGTAGGCGTAGGTGATGAGGATGTCGGTGTGGCCAGCCGGCGTCGCGGCTCCCTGGATGGGCGGACCCCCTCCGGTCAGGAGGAAGATCGTGTTGAAGTTGTTGAAGTTGAACGCGAAGGACGCGATGAGCAACGGTGCCGTCGAGACCAGCAGCAGCGGCAGCGTCACCCGTCGGAACGCCTGCCACCCGGAAGCGCCGTCGACGAAGGCGGCCTCGCGGAGGTCGGACGGGATGGCCTGCAGGGCACCGGTCGTGATGAGGAACATGTACGGGAACCCGAGCCACAGGTTCACGAGCAGCACCGACAGCTTCGGCAGCACGGCCAGGCCGTTGGGACCGAACGCGTCCGCTGAGGTGAGCCAGGGGATCGAGACCCCCAGGATGCGGTTGATCGGTCCGTAGGTGGTGTTGAGCAGGCCCTGCCAGATGAGCGCGGTCATGAACGACGGCAGCGCGTACGGGATGATGAGGATGGCCCGGTAGTACTTCAGCCCCCGCACCCGGGGGTCGTTGAGCGCCAGGGCGAGGCCGAGGCCCACCACGAAGGTGAGCAGCACCGAGCCGGTGGCGAACGTGAAGGTCCACAGGAAGACGCGGAAGAACGGCCCACGGATCGCGGACGACGACAGGATGCGGTCGAAGTTCCGCCACCCGACCGTGACGCGGAACCCGGGGCTCAGTCGGGTGCCGTCGTCGGCGGTGTAGGTGCCGTCGACGGGCCGGTAGACGGTGCCGTCGGTCCGATCGACGATGGTGTCGGTGGCGGGGTCGTGGTCGAGCCGCTGCTCGGCCCGGGCGGCGGCCGAGAAGGTCTGGACACGGATCGCGCCGTCCTCGGTCGGGACCTCGAAGGCGAGCACCTCGTCCTGGCGGGCGGCGGCGTCGCCGAGGGTCATCCGGGTGAAGTCCCCGACGGACACCGAGCTGCCCTCGCCGGTGATGTCCGCGGGGTCCAGCGGGGTGAGCCCGTCCGCGGTCCCGAGGAAGGTCTCCCCGTCGGGGTCGGTGAGGAGCAGCGCCAGCTGACCGTCCGGTCCCACGAGGGGGGTGCTCCGGTAGCGGATGGCGCCGTCCGGGATCGTGAGCGAGTCCTCGATGATCCGCTCGACCGCCTGGGCCTGGGTGAGGATGTTGCCGGTGCCGTAGTTCGTGAACGCGATGTAGGCGTTGAAGATGACGGGGTAGACCTGGAAGGTCAGCAGCACCAACAGACCCGGGACCAGGAACTTCAAGGGGATGGCCCGGCGCGTCAGCAGGACCGCGTCGATGGCCACCGTCGCGACCACCACCGCCGCGAGGCCGCTCCAGGTGCGCTGCCCGGCGAGCACCGGGATGGCGTAGAGCGCGAGCGCGTTGGCGAAGCCGAGCACGACGAGCTTGGCGACGAGCCCCGACAGGCTCCCGGCACCGAACCGGTCGAGCAGCCGCTCCACCGTGGACGCCCCGAGGGACCGGGGGGCCGTGGCCCCCCGGTCCGCCGGGGTGGTGGAGCGTCGACCCACGCGTGGGTCAGCTGGCGATGAGGTTGCGGACCTGCTCCGCCGCCTCCTTGAAGGAGGTCTGCGGGTCCTCACCGTTCAGGATCAGGGTGTAGGCGTTGGCCCAGGCGTCCCAGACCGACCCCATCTGCGGGATGGCCGGCATCGGGTAGCCGTTGGCCCCCGCCTCACCGAAGCCCTTGACGATCGGGTCGGCCGAGGCGGTCTCGAACGCGGCCTTCAGCGCCGGCGGACGGTTGCCCGCCTCGTAGAGCTTCTGCTGCGCCTCGGCGGTGCCCATGAAGTCGAGCACGAACGTCTTGGCCGCCAGCTCGTTCGCGGCGAAGGCCGAGACCATGAAGCCCTGCACGCCCACGAACGGACGCGGCTCGCCGCCGTTGACCGTCGGCAGGGGCTCCACCACGAACGGCACGCCGGCGGTGGTGAAGTCGCCGACCGCCCACGGACCGGTGATGGCGTAGGGGGCCTTGCCGTTCTTGAAGGAGTCCAGCATGACGTCGTAGGTGACGTCCTGGCTGATGGCCCCCTGCTCCGAGAGCTGACCGAAGATGCCCGCGGCCTCGAGCGCACCCTCGCTGTCGATGCCGACGTCATCGGGGTTGTAGGAGCCGTCGTCGTTCTGGCCGAAGACGTAGCCGCCGGTGGCGGTCACGACCCAGTAGTCGTGGTAGACGTCCGGCTGCTGCCAGGCCAGCGGCACGTCGACCGTGCCGGCGTCCTTCAGCTCCATCGCCTTCGCGGCCATGTCCTCCAGGCTCGCGGGGCGGTCCGGGGCGAGGTCGGTGTTGCGTACCAGGGCGATGTTCTCCACCGAGTAGGGCAGGCCGTAGTTCTTGCCCTCGTAGTTGAAGGCGTTGGTCGCCGCCGGCAGGTAGTCGTCGGGGTTCGGCAGGTCGAGCGGGGCGACCACACCGGAGGACACGAGCTGGCCGAGCCAGTCGTGGGCGCCGATGAAGACGTCCGGACCCTCGCCGGCGGGGCCGGCGGTCGAGACGTTGTCGCGGATGGCGTCGAACGGCACCTCCTGCACGACCACGGTGATGCCCTCGTTCGCGGCGAACTCCTGCGCGAACGGCTCGATGACGGGGGCACGGGTGTCGTCGGCCCAGATCACGAGGTCGGCGTCCGCACGGGTGTAGGCCACCTCGGTCTCGGTCTCGGTCGCGGTGGGCTCGGCGGTCGCGGTCTCGGTCGGCTCGGCCGTCGCCGTCGCCGTCTCGCTCGGGGTCGGCTCCGAGCCCGTGTCGTCATCGCCGCCGCACGCCGTCAGGGCGAGGGCGGCCAGGGGCAGCACAGCCGCCCACTTCCTCCACGTCGTCATGTCGTTCTCCTGGATGTGCACGACGCGAACGCGACGTGCCGGAAGGTCCTCCCCCGACGGTAGCAAGAACTTGCGGAGATTTGCAGAGATTTCCGCAAGTAGTTGCAGAGGCTCGCGCCGGACGTAGGCTGCGGGCATGCCGAAACCACGACTGCGTCACGTCGCCGAGCTCGCCGGCGTCAGCGAGGCCACCGTCAGCCGTGTCGTGAACGAGCGTCCGGGGGTCGCCGACGACACCCGGCGGGAGGTGCTCCGCGCCCTGGCGCAGCTCGGCTACGAGCCGACCGGCCTCGGCCGCGCCCAGCGGTCGGGCCTCGTCGGGCTCATCGTCCCGGAGCTCGACAACCCGATCTTCCCCGCGTTCGCGCAGGCGATCGAGCAGCGGCTGGCACGGCGCGGGTTCACCGCCATCCTGTGCACGGCGACCCCCGAGGGGATCCGGGAGCCGCACTACATCGACGTCCTGCTCGACCGCGCCGTATCCGGCATCGTGTTCGTCAACGGCGAGCACGCCGACACGGCCGCGTCGCACGCGCGCTACGCCGAGCTCGCCGACCGTGACGTGCCGGTCGTGCTCGTCAACGGTCGCGTCGAGGGGCTCGACCTCCCGACCGTGTCGGTCGACGAGGTGCACGCGGCCCGGCAGTCGGTACGCCACCTCGCCGCCCTGGGGCACCGCCGCATCGGCCTCGCCGTGGGGCCGCGCCGCTACGTGTCCACCACCGGCAAGCTCACCGGCTACCTCGAGGGGATGGAGCGGACCGGGCTCGACACCGACCCGTCGCTCCTCGCCGAGACCGTCTACTCGGTCGAGGGTGGCCACGCCGCCGGCGTGATGCTGCTCGACGCCGGCGCGACGGCGGTCGTCTGCGGCAGCGACCTGATGGCGCTGGGCGTGATCCGGGCCGCCCACGAGCGAGACCTCGACGTCCCCGGCGACCTGTCGGTCGTCGGCTTCGACGACGCCGGCCTCCTCGCCTACGTGGAGCCTCCGCTGACGTCCAACCGCCAACCCATCCGGCCGATGAGCACCGCGGTCGTGCGGCTGCTGACCGAGCGGATGGCGGGACAGGCGACCGCGACCACCGAGCTCCGCTTCCGCGCGGAGCTGGTCGTGCGCCGGTCGACGGGGCCGCTCGCGCCGGCCCCCGTCCGGGCTCAGTGGCCGACGACGGTGCCCTCGGCCCGCGGGTCGGTGGCGCCGGCGTACCCGCGCCCGGTCAGCGCGATCGCGTGGGCGTGCCCCATCAGGTGCTCGTAGGACCCGAGGACGTGGACCGTGTGGCCCCGGTCCCGAAGGGCCGCGACGACCTCGTCGCCGACCCGGTCCTCGACCGACACCGAGCCGTCCTCGGCGGAGACCACCCACCGCGGGGCGCTCACGGCCTCCTGCACGTCGGCGCCCCCGTCGGCGATCGCCGTCAGCAGCTGCAGGTGCGTCTGGGGCTGGCCGTCCCCACCCATCGTCCCGAACACCAGCGTCGGGGCGCCGTCGCGGAGCACCAACCCGGGGATGAGGGTGTGCATGGTCCGCTTCCCCGGCGCGATGACGTTGGCGTGGTCCGGCTCGAGCCGGAAGCTCGCGCCCCGGTTGTGCAGGCTCAGCCCGAACCCCGGCACCACGACACCCGAGCCGAAGCCCATGTAGTTGGACTGGATGAGGCTCACCAGGAGCCCGTCTCCGTCCGCGGCCGTGAGGTAGGCGGTCCCGCCCGGCGCCGGGGTCGCGACCGGCCAGGCGCCGGCGCGGGCCGGATCGATGGCGCCGGCGATCGCGCCCACCCGCGCCGCGGTGAACAGGTCGCGCGCCGCCACGCGCATCGCGTCCGGGTCGGTGACGTAGCGGTCGCGGTCGCTCATCGCGGCACGGACCGCCTCGACCTGGAGGTGCGTGGCGAGCCCGCGGTCGTCGTGCGGCAGCTCCCCCAGCGCGTCGACCACGCCGAGTGCGGTGAGCGCGGTCACCCCCTGCGTGGGCGGGCCGAGCTCGAGCACCTCGAGGTCGCGGAACCGGCCGCGGAGCGGCTCCTCCTCCCGGACCCGGTGGGACGCGAGGTCGTCACGGGTCATCGTCGAGCCGCCCGCCTGGAGCACCTCGACGATCGCGTCGCCGATCCGCCCGCGGTAGAGCGCGTCCGGCCCGCCCTCGGCGAGGAGCTCCAGCGCACGCGCGTGGTCGGGCTGCGTGAACCAGGTCCCGGCCTCGACCTCCCCGAACGTGGCGGTCCAGCCCGGGGTGGCGCGGTACCGGTCGCGCGACCGCAGGAAGTGGGGCGCGGCGTGGGGCGAGACCTCGAAGCCGTCCTGCGCGTAGCCGATGGCGGGGCGGGCCAGGTCGCCGAAGGAGCGGCTCCCCCAGCGATCGAGCAGGTGGAACCAGCCGGCCACCGCGCCGGGGACGGTGACGGGGAGCTCACCGAAGCTCGGCATCGTGTCGCCTCCCGCCACCGCGCGGACGGCGTCCGGGGTGGCGCCGCGGGGTGCCGCGCCGGCGGACAGCACGCCCGTCGCCCGACCGTCCCAGACGATCGCGAACAGGTCGCCGCCCGGCCCGCAGTGGTAGGGCGTCACCACCCCCAGCACGAGGTTCGCGGCCACGGCGGCGTCGACGGCGTTGCCGCCGGCGGCGAGGACCGCGGCACCCGCCGACGACGCGAGGTGGTGTGGCGCGGCCACGCACCCCCGCGGGAACCGGCGGGACCGGACGACCGTGTCGGGCAGACTCGTGGGCACACGGGGCTCCTGGTCGGCGTGGACGGTGCCGGTGGGACGCGGGCCCCGGACCGGAGAGGTCGCCGGCGGCCCGGCCCGAGCCTACGGTCGGCGCTCGAGGCACGGAGGTGGGTGTGACGGGACAGGCGGACGTCGTCGTCATCGGGGCGGGGATCGTGGGGCTCGCGACCGCGTGGACGCTCCTCGGCGACCGTCCCGGCGCGCGCGTGGTCGTGGTCGACAAGGAGGACCACGTCGCCGCACACCAGTCCTCCCACAACTCCGGGGTCGTCCACGCCGGCGTCTACTACGCGCCGGGGTCGCTCAAGGCGCGGCTGTGCCGGGAGGGCAAGACCGCGCTCGAGCGCTTCTGCGCCGACCGGGGGATCCCGCTGCGCCACAACGGCAAGGTGGTCGTGGCGGTCGAGGAGTCCGAGCTCGGACGACTCGCCGACCTCGGTCGCCGCGCGGCCGCGAACGGTGTGGAGGGGCTGCGCGAGCTCGACGCCGGCGGGCTCCGGTCGCTGGAGCCGAACGTCGCCGGCATCCGCGCGCTGCACTCCCCCACCACCGGCGTGGTCGACTTCGCGCTGGTGTGTCGGGTCCTCGCCGACGAGGTGCGCGAGCGGGGCGGCGAGGTCCTCCTCGGCCACGAGATCACCGACGTCGCGGAGCGCCCCGACGAGGTGGTCGTGACCACGGCCGACCAGGCCGACCAGCCCGGGCGGGCGGAGCGGACGCTGCGGGCCCGGCGGGTCGTCGCGTGCGCCGGCCTCCAGGCGGATCGCGTGGCGGCGCTCACCGGCCACGCCGGCGACGAGCGCATCGTCCCCTTCCGCGGCAGCTGGTACGTCCTCGGGCGGCCCGAGCTCGTCAACGGCAACGTCTACCCCGTGCCCGACCCGCGCCTGCCGTTCCTCGGCGTGCACCTGACCCCCCGCGTCGACGGGGAGGTGTGGGTCGGTCCGAACGCGGTCCTCGCCGGCGCGCGGGAGGGCTACCGGCGCGGGTCGGTCGACGTACGCGACGTCCGGGACTGGCTCGGCTTCGGCGGGTTCTGGCGGCTGGCGGGGCGCTACGCCGGCGTCGGGGCGCGCGAGGTCGTCGAGGACCGCTCCCGCCGCCTGTACCTGCGACAGGTCCGCCGCTACGTGCCGGAGGTCCGGCTCGACGATCTCCGCCGCGGGCCCAGCGGGATCCGTGCCCAGGCGGTCGGCGCCGACGGTGCGATGGTCGAGGACTTCTCGATCGGCGGCAGCGACCGGGTGCTCCACGTCCGCAACGCCCCGAGCCCGGCTGCCACGAGCAGCCTCGCGATCGCCCGCCACCTCGTCGACCTGCTGCCCACGTGATCGACCCTCGTCGGCGCCGCCGGGACGGCGGGCTCCGGCGGTACGTCACGAACGGGTAACGAGGGGCCACGGGCCGCGAGGGGGTGTCCGTTCGTGGGCGCTCGCGACCTGCCGGGCGCCCGCGTCCCGCCCACGGTGGAGACAGCGGTCCCCGGGGGATCGACCCACGCCTCCGCGGACCATCCACCGAGGAGGAGAGCAGATGACGAGGACCGTGGTCATCACCGGAGCCAGCGGCGGCGTGGGACGCGCCACCGCCATCGAGTTCGCCAAGCAGGGCGACAACGTCGCCCTCCTGGCCCGCGGACGCGCCGGGCTCGAGGGCGCAGCCGACGACGTCAAGCAGGCAGGCGGCCGTCCGCTGACCATCCAGGTCGACGTCGCCGACGCCGACGCCGTCGAGGCGGCGGCCCAGCAGGTCGAGGACGAGCTCGGACCCATCGACGTGTGGGTCAACGACGCCATGGTCACCGTCCTGTCGATGACGTGGGACAACACCCCCGACGACTTCCACCGCGTCACCGACGTCAACTACCACGGCTTCGTCCACGGCACGCTCGCGGCGCTGAAGCGCATGCGGGCACGCGACCGCGGGAGCATCATCCAGGTCGGGTCCGCGCTCGCCTTCCGGGGCATCCCGCTGCAGTCGGCGTACTGCGCCAGCAAGCACGCCATCGAGGGCTTCACCGAGTCGCTGCGGACCGAGCTCCTCCACGAGCGGTCCAACGTGCACCTCGGGATCGTGCACCTGCCGGGGATGAACACCACCCAGTTCACGTGGTGCAAGACCCGCCTCGACGAGGAGCCCCAGCCGGTCGCCCCGATCTACCAGCCGGAGGTGGCCGCGCGCGCCATCGCCTGGGCGGTCGACGACCAGCGCGAGCGCACCTGGGTCGCCGGCTCGACGGTCGGCACCATCGTGGGCAACCGCATCTCCCCCGGGCTCATGGCGCGGTACCTCGCACGCAACGCGGTCAGCGGACAGCAGACCTCGACGCCGCTCGACCCGTCGCGTCACGACAACCTCCACCAGCCGCTCGACGAGGACGAGGACCGCGGCTACCACGGTCCGTTCGACGACAAGGCGCACGCCACCAGCCCCGAGGTGAGGCTCGTCAAGGCAGCGGACTCGACCGCCGGCCGCGCCACGATCGGCGCGCTGGTCCTCGGCGGCGTCGCCGCGGTCGCCAAGCTCGTCACCGACCGGAAGGCCGCCTGATGGAGGCCATCGGACGCACCCGCTGGGTCATCGCCGAGGGCTACATCCCCTCGTGGAGCAACGGCCCCGAGCCGGAGATGACCAGCCACGAGACCGCCTCGATCGTCAACACCGGCGACGCGGACGCGCACGTGCGCATCACCTGCTTCTTCGCCGACCGCGAGCCGGCCGGTCCCTACGAGGTGACCGTGCCGGCCCGGCGCACGTCGCACCTGCGGTTCAACCAGCTCGAGGACCCGGAGCCCATCCCCGAGGCGACCGAGTACGCCAGCGTCATCGAATCCGACGTCCCGATCGTCGTCCAGCACACCCGTCTCGACAGCCGGCAGGAGCAGAACGCGCTCCTGTCCACGATCGCCCACCCCGCCTGACGCCCCGCCGCACGACCGCCAGGAGACGACCGACCCCAGCACCCGCACCGCCCAGGAGGACTCCATGAGCTCGATGACCGTCGCCGACGCCCTGCTCCAACGACTGCACGAGTGGGACGTCCCCCGCATCTACGGCTTCCCGGGTGACGGCATCAACGGCATCCACGCCGCGATGTCGCGCCGCGAGGGCGACGAGGCGATCCCGTTCGTCCAGGCGCGCCACGAGGAGCTGTCCGCGTTCATGGCGTCGGCGCACGCGAAGTGGACCGGCCAGGTGGGCGTCTGCATGGCGACCTCCGGCCCGGGTGCGATCCACCTCCTGAACGGGCTCTACGACGCCAAGCTCGACCACCAGCCCGTGCTCGCCATCGTCGGCGACCAGGCGGCGACCGCCAAGGGCGGCTCCTACCAGCAGGAGGTCGACCTCAAGACGCTGTTCAAGGACGTCGCCAGCGACTACTGCGTCGAGGTGACCCAGCCCGAGCAGCTGCCGTTCGTCGTCGACCGCGCGTTCCGGACCGCGCTGTCCCGCCGCGCGCCCGTCGCGATCATCATCCCGGCCGACGTGCAGACGAAGGAGTACGTCAACCCGCCGCACGCCTTCAAGATCGTGCCCGGCTCGCTCGGCGTCGAGGAGCCCGAGATCGTCCCCAACGGGGACGCGATCCAGCAGGCCGCCGACATCATCAACAGCGGGAAGAAGGTCGGCATCCTGGTCGGCGCCGGCGCGCGCCGGGCAGCCGACGAGGTGAAGCAGCTCGCCGACCTCACCGGCGGTGGGGTCGCCAAGGCGCTCCTGGGCAAGGACGTCCTGCCCGACGACCTCCCCTACGTCACCGGCCCCATCGGTCTGCTCGGGTCGAAGCCGAGCTGGAAGCTGATGCAGGAGTGCGACGTCTTCCTGATGATCGGCTCGAGCTTCCCGTACTCGCAGTTCCTGCCCGAGTGGGGTGCCGCCAAGGGCATCCAGATCGACATCGACGCGCACAACATCGGGCTGCGCTACCCGATGGACCTCAACCTCGTCGGCGACGCGAAGCTCACGCTGGAGCGGCTCCTCCCGAAGCTCGAGCGCAAGGAGGACCGTTCGTGGCGTGAGGAGATCGAGTCCGAGGTCCGCGAGTGGTGGACGCTCGTCGAGGAGCGGGCACACGTCTCCGCCGACCCGGTCAACCCGCAGCGGGTCTTCTGGGAGCTGTCGAGTCGTCTCCCCGACGACGTCATCATCTCCGCCGACTCGGGGTCGGGCACCAACTGGTTCGCCCGCGACCTCAAGATCCGCGAGGGCATGCGCGCGTCGCTGTCGGGGACGCTGGCCACGATGGGCCCGGCGGTCCCGTACACGATCGCCGCGAAGTTCTGCCACCCGGACCGGCCCGCCATCGCCTGCGTCGGTGACGGCGCCATGCAGATGAACGGCATCAACGGGCTCATCACCATCGCGAAGTACTGGAAGACGTGGCAGGACCCACGCTGCATCATCTTCGTGCTGAACAACGGTGACCTGAACCAGGTCACCTGGGAGATGCGCGCGATGGGTGGGTTCCCGAAGCTCGAGGAGACCCAGGACCTCCCCGACTTCGACTACGCCCAGTACGCCCGCATGCTCGGGCTCGAGGGCATCAAGGTCGAGAAGGAGGACCAGATCGCCGACGCGTGGGACCGCGCCTGGAAGGCGGACCGTCCCGTGGTGCTCGAGGCGGTCGTCGATCCCGACGTCCCCCCGATCCCGCCGCACGTCAACCCCGACGAGGTCACGAGCCTCGCCAAGGCGATCCTGGGTCACGACCCGGACACGCTCGGCTTCGCCGAGAAGGGGGCCAAGGAGGTCGCCCAGGACGTGATCTCGAAGTTCACGTCCTGACGCCGTGACCACCGCCACCGCCACCGCCGCCAGCCGTCGACGTCCACCCCATCCACGGGGTGGACGTCGCGGCCTACCGCGTCCCCACCGACCGGCCCGAGAGCGACGGGACCCTCGCGTGGGACGCCACCGGCGTGGTGGCGGTGCAGGTCCACGCCGGCGACCACACCGGCCTGGGCCTGAGCTACGCGGCCCCGGCGACGGCGACGCTCGTCCGCGGGAAGCTCGCGGACCTCCTCGTCGGGCAGGATCCGCTGCAGATCCGGGCCCGCTGGCTCGACCTCGTCGGGGCCTGCCGCAACCTCGGCCGCCCCGGCATCGCCTCCCACGCGATCTCGGCCCTGGACATCGCGCTGTGGGACCTCAAGGCGAAGCTCCTCGACGTCCCGCTCGTCGACCTGCTCGGCGCCGCGCGCGGGGAGGTGCCGGTCTACGGCAGCGGCGGGTTCACCTCCTACCCGATGGACGTCCTCACCGCCCAGACCCGCGGTTGGGTCGACCAGGCGATCCCGCGCGTGAAGATCAAGGTGGGCCGGCACCCCGACGAGGACCGCGCACGGGTCGCCGCCGTCCGCGAGGCGGTCGGGCCCGACGTCGAGCTCTACGTCGACGCCAACGGCGCCTACACCGTCCAGCAGGCGCTGCGCCAGGCATCGGTGTTCGCCGAGTTCGGCGTGACCTGGTTCGAGGAGCCCGTGAGCTCCGACGATGCCGAGGGGCTGCGGCACATCCGTGAGCGTCTCCCCCGCGGCATCGAGGTCGCCGCCGGCGAGTACGCCTACGACGCCTTCCACGTCCGTCGACTCCTCGCCGCCGAGGCGGTCGACGTCGTCCAGGCCGACGTCGACCCGCTGCGGCGGCATCACCGGCTTCCTCGACATCGCCTCGCTCTGCTGGGCACACGGGCGCGAGCTGTCGGCACACTGCGCACCGCAGGTGTCCCTCGCCGTCTGCGCCGCCGCCCCCCGCGTACGCCACATCGAGTGGTTCCACGACCACACCCGCGTCGACGACCTCCTCCTCGACGGAACGGTCGCCCCGGTAGGTGGCGCCCTGCACCCCGACCGCACCCGCCCCGGACACGGCCTCCACCTGTCCGACGCGGCGGACGACCACCTCGTAGAGGACGACACGTGACCGACCAGCTCATCCCCCTCGGCCAGACGGTCCGCACCGCCGATCACCAGCACCCCGACCTCACCGTCGCCGACCGCGTGGCCTTCGCGCTCCGCACGCTCATCCAGGGAGAGGTGCGCTTCGACGCCGGCTCGCGTCACCTCTACGCCACCGACGCCTCCAACTACCGCCAGCTCCCCATCGGCGTCGTGCTGCCACGGACCATCGACGACGTGATCGAGACCGTCCGGATCTGCCACGAGCACGCGCGTGCCGATCACCAGCCGTGGGGGCGGGACCTCGCTGGCCGGACAGACCGCCAACGTGGCGGTCATCATCGACTTCTCGCGCCACCTCGACCGCATCCTCGACATCGACCCCGATGCCCGGCTGGCGCGGGTCCAGCCGGGGGTGGTCCTCGACGACCTGCGCGACGCCGCCGAGGAGCACGGGCTCACCTTCGGTCCCGACCCGTCGACGCACAACCGCTGCACGCTCGGCGGCATGATCGGCAACAACGCCTGCGGTATCCACGCCCTGTGGGCGGGACGGACCGAGGACAACGTCCACGCGCTGGACGTGCTGCTCCACGACGGGACCCGCCTGGACCTGCGCGAGCGCACCCTCGACGAGATGCGCGAGCTGGCCGACCGCGACGACCGGGTCGGCGAGGTGCACCGCGGCATGCTCGAGCTGCGCGAGGAGCTACCGCGACCGCATCCGGGAACGCTTCCCCGACATCCCCCGTCGGGTCTCCGGCTACAACCTGCCGGAGCTCCTCGGCGAGGAGACCATCAACACCGCGCGCGCGTTCGTCGGGACCGAGGGCACCTGCGGGGTCATCCTCGAGGCGACGGTCGAGCTCATCCCGTCGCCGCCGGTCCGCAGCACGCTGGTGCTCGGCTACCCGTCGGTCTACGAGGCGGCGGACCACGTCGAGCAGATCCTCGACAGCGACTGCATCGCGCTCGAGGGGATCGACGAGCACCTCACCCAGAACATGCACCTCGCCGGCGCGCACGAGAAGGACCTGACGCTGCTGCCACCCGGCGACGGCTGGCTCCTGCTCGAGTTCGGCGGCGACACCACCGACGAGGCCGACGCCAAGGCCCGCGCGCTGATGGACCGGCTCGCCGACCTCGACGACGCGCCCTCGATGAAGCTCTACGACGACGAACGCGAGGAGGCCCACCTCTGGGAGGTGCGCGAGTCCGGACTGGGCGCCACCGCCTTCGTCCCCGGGCTCGACGACCGCTGGTCCGGCTGGGAGGACGCGGCGGTCCCGCCGGCCAGGCTCGGTGGGTACCTGCGCGACTTCCGACAGCTGATGGACGACCACGACCTCGACGCGAGCCTGTACGGCCACTTCGGCGACGGGTGCGTCCACTGCCGCATCAGCTTCGACCTGCGCACCCCCGACGGCATCGAGAACTACCGCCGCTTCACCGACGCCGCCGCCGACCTGGTGGTGAGCTACGGCGGCTCGCTGTCCGGCGAGCACGGCGACGGCCAGTCCAGGGGCGAGCTCCTCCCGAAGATGTACGGCGACGACATCATCGACGCGTTCCGTCGCTTCAAGACCCTGTTCGACCCCGACGGGCTGATGAACCCCGGCAAGGTCGTCGACCCCTACAGCCGGTCGGCCAACCTCCGGCTGGGCACCGACTACGCCCCCTGGGAGCCCGAGACGGTCTTCACCTACCCCGATGACGAGCACCGCTTCTCGCGGGCGGCGCTGCGGTGCGTCGGTGTGGGCAAGTGCCGGCGCGACGACGGCCACGGGACGATGTGCCCGTCCTACATGGTCACCCACGAGGAGCAGCACTCCACCCGCGGGCGCGCACACCTGCTGTTCGAGATGCTGCAACCCGACTCCGACCTCGACGGCTGGCGTGACGAGTCCGTCGCCGAGGCCCTCGACCTGTGCCTCGCCTGCAAGGGCTGCAAGACCGACTGTCCCGTCTCGGTCGACATGGCCACCTACAAGGCCGAGTTCCAGTCGCACCACTGGCAGGGGCGGCTCCGACCGCCGGCGCACTACGCGCTCGGCCTCATCCGCTACGCGGCGCGGGTCGCGGCGCACGTGCCGGGCCTCGCCAACACGGTGCTGACCGCACCGGTCGTCTCCGACCTCGTCAAGCGTGCGGCCGGGATCGCGACCCAACGGCCCGCGCCCACCTTCGCGGCCGAGACCTTCCGCGAGTGGTACCTGCGGCGCGGGTCCGAGGCCCCGGCCGGTGCCGAGACCGTGATGCTGTTCCCGGACACCTTCAGCGACCACCTCGAGCCGACCGTCGCCCAGGCCGCCGTGCGGGTGCTCGAGCGCGCCGGCTACCGGGTCGTGCTCCCTCCGCCGGTGTGCTGCGGTCGGCCGCTCTACGACTACGGGATGCTGGGGCTCGCACAGCGCCACCTCGACCAGCTCGTCGACACCTTCCGCGACCACGTCCGCGCCGGCGGTCACGTCGTCGGCCTCGAGCCCTCCTGCATCGCGGTCTTCCGTGACGAGCTCCGCGACCTGCGCCACGACGACGAGGACGCGCAGCGGCTCGCGACCCAGACCGTCACGCTCGCCGAGTTCCTGGTCGACGTCGTCGACCACCAGCCGACCCGCCTCCCGGACCGGCGCGCCATCGTGCAGCGACACTGCCACCAGGAGGCGACCGCCGGCTTCGAGGCCGAGCGCGAGTTGTTCGACCGTCTCGGGCTCGACTGGGAGTTCATCGACGGAGGCTGCTGCGGCCTCGCCGGCTCGTTCGGGTTCGAGGCCGGCGACAAGTACGAGGTCTCGGTGGCCGCCGGCGAACGCAAGCTCATCCCGACCGTGCGCGACGCCGACCCGTCCACCCTGGTGCTCGCCGACGGCTTCTCGTGCCGCACCCAGATCAGCCACCTCCAGGACCAGCGACGCGCCCTCCACCTGGCCGAGGTGCTCGACCTCGCCGACCGCGGCGACGTCCCGGCCCACCTGCCCGAGTCCGCCTCCCCGCCCCCGGCCACCCCACGGTTCACACGCAAGGACGCCGTGGCGATCAGCGTCGCGACGGCCGGCCTCGGCCTCCTGGCCCTGTGGCGTCGCTCCCGTCGCGGGTAGCGTCGCCCCCGTGGACCTCCCCCTCACCGCACCGACCGACACGCGCCCTGGATCCCGGACGCGGGCGCGCGTGACGGCGTTCCGCGCCGGCGACGCCCGCAGCCGCGACGACCTGCTCGCCACCGAGGAGCCGCTGGAGGTCCGCGTCACCGCCGGCGGTGAGCGGCGCCAGGTCGCGGTCACGATGCGGACCCCCGGTGACGACTTCGAGCTGGCGGTCGGCTTCCTCGTCGGCGAGGGGATCGTGCGCGAGCCCCGTGATGTCCGGCAGGTGCGCTACTGCGTCGACCGTGAGCTCTCCGAGGAGCAGCGCTGGAACACGGTGACGGTCGACCTCAGCGCGGACGTGCTGCCCGACCTCGGCCGGCTCGAGCGCCACTTCACCGTGACGAGCGCCTGCGGGGTCTGCGGCAAGACGAGCCTCGACGGGCTCGACCTGCGGGGGCTCCGCCCCGTCCCCGCCGGCGTCGCGCCGGGGCCCGAGGCGCTGCAGGGCATGCCGGCGCGACTCCGCGCGGCGCAGGAGGTGTTCGACGACACCGGCGGGCTGCACGCCGCGGCCCTGTTCCGTCCGGACGGCGAGCTCGTGGCGCTCCGCGAGGACGTCGGCCGGCACAACGCGCTCGACAAGCTCGTCGGCTGGTCGCTCCTGGAGCGTCGCGCGCCGCTCACCGACGGGGTCGTGCTCGTCAGCGGCCGCGCGTCCTACGAGCTGGTGCAGAAGTGCGTCGCCGCCGGCGTGTCGGTGCTGGCGGCGGTGTCGGCGCCGAGCAGCCTCGCGGTCGCCACCGCCGAGCACTTCGGTCTCACCCTCGTCGGCTTCCTCCGCGACGACCGCTTCAACGTCTACACCGCCCCCCACCGTGTCACACAACCGTTGCGTTGACGGTCCAGCCCGGTATCCCGGGCCAGAGCGTCAACGCAACGGGCGGGGGGTGGGCGTGTTCGCCCGAACGACCGGGCTGGAGGTCCGGACGGACGGGACGCGCTCGCCGGCGGGCTCCTAGGGTCGTCCAGCGGGCGACGTCAGGAGCGTGACGGATGGGACTGCGGGACCTCATCGATCGGTGGCCGGTGGCGCGGCAGCTCAGGAACGGCGACCTCACCGGGCTGATCGTCGAGACCTCCGGCAGCACCCGGACCCGCGAGGACCTCCACGCCCGCACGCGTGACGCCGACGACGTCAAGCGGTCGGTCTGCCCCTACTGCGCCGTCGGCTGCGGCCAGCTGCTCTACACCAAGGACGACCAGCTGATCGACATCGAGGGCGACCCCGACTCGCCGGTGTCCCGCGGCAAGCTCTGCCCGAAGGGCGCGGCGACGTTCCAGCTCGTGACCGGCGACCACCGCACCACCTCGGTCCTCTACCGCCGGCCCGGCGCCAGCGACTGGGAGGAGGTCGACCTCGAGTGGGCGACCGACCGCGTGGCCGAGCTCGTCAAGGAGACCCGCGACCGGACGTTCGAGACCACCAACGACAAGGGCGTGAAGCTCAACCGCACGCTCGGCTTCGCCCACCTCGGAGGCGCGACCCTCGACAACGAGGAGAACTACCTCATCAAGAAGCTGTTCACCGCGCTGGGCGCGATCCAGATCGAGAACCAAGCGCGGATATGACACAGCTCCACGGTGCCCGGTCTGGGCACCAGCTTCGGACGTGGCGGCGCCACCTCCTTCCAGCAGGACCTCGCGAACAGCGACTGCATCGTCATCGAGGGGTCCAACATGGCCGAGTGCCATCCGGTGGGCTTCCAGTGGGTGATGGAGGCCAAGCGCCGCGGCGCCACGATCATCCACGTCGACCCGAGGTTCACCCGGACCAGCGCCGTCGCCGACATCCACGTGCCGCTGCGTGCCGGGACCGACATCGCCTTCCTCGGCGGGCTCGTCCGCTACGTCATCGAGAACGACGCCTACTTCCACGACTACGTCCTGCACTACACCAACGCGAACGTGGTCCTGCAGGAGGACTTCCGCGACACCGAGGACCTCGAGGGACTGTTCAGCGGCTGGGACCCCGAGAAGGGCCAGTACGACCCGACGACGTGGCAGTACGAGGGCGCCGACGTCGCCCCGGCCGCGGGCCAGCGTGAGCAGTTCGCCGGCGACCCCGAGGCCCAGCGCGGCAAGGACGTCACCCACGAGCAGACCGACGACACCCTGCAGCACCCACGCTGCGTGTTCCAGGTCCTGAAGCGCCACTTCTCGCGCTACACGCCGGAGATGGTGGCCGAGACCTGCGGCATCGACGAGGAGCAGTTCCTCCGGGTCGCCGAGGCGCTCACGTCGAACTCGGGCCGCGAGCGGACCTCGGCGTTCTGCTACGCGGTCGGGTGGACCCAGCACACCGTCGGCGTGCAGTACATCCGGACCGCGTCGATCCTGCAGCTGCTGCTCGGCAACATCGGACGGCCCGGCGGCGGGATCATGGCCCTGCGCGGCCACGCCTCGATCCAGGGCTCGACCGACATCCCGACGCTCTACAACATCCTCCCCGGCTACCTGCCGATGCCGCACGCGAAGGCCGACCACAGCCTCGAGGAGTACGTCGAGTACAACGAGTCGGCCTCGGGCTGGTGGTCGAACTTCGACACGTACGCGGTCAGCCTGCTGAAGGCCTACTTCGGGGACGCCGCGACCGCCGACAACGACTACTGCTTCGACCACCTGCCCAAGATCAGCGGCGACCACTCCCACATGACCACGGTCGCCGCGATGGAGGACGGGGTCGTCGAGGGCTACTTCATCATGGGCGAGAACCCCGTGGTGGGCTCGATGCACGGCGCCCTGCACCGCTCGGCGGCGCGCAAGCTCACGTGGTGCGTGGTGCGTGACTTCGCCCCGACCGAGTCGTCGGAGTTCTGGCGCACCGGCCCCGAGTTCGACCGCGGCGAGGTGACCCCGGCCGACTGCGACACCGAGGTGTTCTTCTTCCCGGCGGCGGCCCACACCGAGAAGGACGGCACGTTCACCAACACCCAGCGGATGCTGCAGTGGCACGAGCAGGCGGTCCAGCCGCCCGGGTGACGCGCGCAGCGAGCTGCACTTCCTCTACCACCTCGGGCGCCGGCTGAAGGCGCTCTACGCCGACAGCAGCGACCCGAAGGACGCACCCATCCGGGACGTGACCTGGGACTACCCGACCCACGGCCCGCACGAGGATCCCGACGCCGAGACCGTGCTGAAGGAGATCAACGGCTGGTCCTACACGCCCGGCGCGTGGCTCGAGGGCGACCCGGTCCCGAGCTTCACGGAGCTGAAGGCCGACGGGACCACCGCCGCCGGCTGCTGGATCTACACCGGCTGCTACGAGGACGGCGTCAACCAGGCGGCGCGGCGCAAGCCCTGGCACGAGCAGCACTGGGTCGCGCCGGAGTGGGCGTGGGCGTGGCCGGACAACCGCCGGATCCTCTACAACCGCGCCTCCGCGGACCCCGACGGCAAGCCCTGGTCGGAGCGCAAGCGCTACGTGTGGTGGGACGAGGACGAGGGGTCCTGGACCGGCTACGACACCCCGGACTTCATCCCCGACCGACGCCCCGACCACCTCCCCGAGGACGGCGCGACCGGCACCGACGCGATCGCCGGCAACAGCCCCTTCATCATGCAGACCGACGGCAAGGGCTGGCTGTTCGCCCCGACCGGGCTGATGGACGGCCCGCTGCCCACCCACTACGAGCCGCAGGAGTCCCCGGTCGAGAACCCGCTCTACCTCCAGCAGTGCAACCCGGCCCGGATGGAGTGGCAGCGCGGCGACAACCCCTACCACCGGGCCCACGACGACCCGCGGTTCCCGTACGTGCTGACCACCTACCGGCTGACCGAGCACCACACGGCCGGTGGGATGAGCCGCTGGGTGTCGTGGCTGTCGGAGCTGATGCCGGAGCTGTTCTGCGAGGTCTCACCCGACCTCGCCGCCGAACGCGGTCTCACCAACGGCGAGTGGGCCACGGTGACCACCGCCCGGGGCGAGATCGAGTGCCGCGTGCTGGTGACGCCCCGGATGCGACCCATCCGCGTGGGCAAGCGCCGGCAACGCGTCATCCACCAGATCGGCCTCCCCTACCACTGGGCCTACCTCGGGCTCGTGACGGGCGACAACGTGAACGAGCTGATCGGCTTCGTCGCGGACCCGAGCGTGTCGATCCAGGAGTCCAAGGCGCTGACCGCCGACATCCGAGCCGGGCCGGCGCAGCCGTGGCCGTCGGGTCGTCACGAGCGGTCCCCTCGTCGCCCCGCTCGAGGGCGACCAGCCGAGCCGCGACATCCCCGCGGTCGGTCACAAGCCCGCCGGCGACCACGGCGTCGCGTCCGGCCAGAGCCAGCAGACCGAGGAGAGCTGATGTCCACCAGCCCGGACACCCTCCCGACCGACCAGAGCTCCGCCGAGCTGCGGCTCGGCTCCGAGATGGCGCGCGACCAGGACGGCGCCTTCGCGCCGGGCCGCAAGGGGTTCTTCACCGACACGACCGTCTGCATCGGATGCAAGGCCTGTGAGGTCGCGTGCAAGCAGTGGAACCAGCTGCCCGACGACGGGTTCGTGTTCACCGGCACGTCCTACGACAACACCGGCGACCTCGGTGCCTCGACGTGGCGTCACGTCGCCTTCATCGAACGACCCGGCGACAACCCCACGACCGGGTTCGCCGACATGGGCTGGTTCGAGGGCGAGGAGGCCGCGCCGCCGGTCGCCTTCGGCCCCGACCCGCACGGCGGCGCGGACTTCAGCTGGCTCATGATGTCCGACGTCTGCAAGCACTGCGTGCACTCGGGCTGCCTCGACGTCTGCCCCACCGGTTCGATCGTGCGCACCGAGTACGACTCGGTCTACGTCCAGCCCGACATCTGCAACGGCTGCGGGATGTGCGTGCCGGCCTGCCCGTTCGGGGTCATCGACCGCCGCGAGGAGGACGGCCGGGCGTGGAAGTGCACCCTCTGCTACGACCGCCTGCACGACGGCATGGAGCCGGCCTGCGCCAAGGCGTGCCCGACCGACTCGATCGTCTTCGGCGACATCGACGAGCTGCGCGGCATCGCCGAGGAGCGCGTCGCGACGCTGCACGACCGCGGGGTCGAGTCCGCCTACCTCTACGGCGAGGACGCCATGAGCCAGCCCGGCACGGGCGGGCTGAACGCGTTCTTCCTGCTGACCGACGCGCCCGAGGTCTACAACCTGCCGCCCGACCCGGTCGACCCGACCCGGACCGTCGGGGACTCGTGGCGGTCGGCGCTCCTGGCCGGCGCCGCGATGGTGGTGGCGGTCGCCGGCGCCGTCCTGTCGAGCGGGAAGGGTCAGCGGTGAGCCACGACCGACACGTCGACCCCGCGCTCGCGACCCTCACCGGCGAGGCCGCCGGCCAGCGCCGCGACGCCGACACCGACGGCTTCCCCGTCAAGGGCGACCAGCCCGACACCCGACGGCCCGATCAGGCCGTGGCGGGCGACGCGACGGGCCCGACCTACTACGACCTGCCGGTCATCAAGGAGCCGGTGTGGATCTGGTCGGTACCGGCCTACTTCTACGCCGGCGGCGTGGCGGCCGGCGCGGCGCTCGTCGGGGCGGTCGCCCAGGTGGTCGACCGCGAGGGGCTCGCCCGTCTGATCACCCGCAGCCGGTGGCTCGCCGCGGCCGGCACGACCGCCGGCGCCGGCCTGCTGGTCCACGACCTCGGCAGGCCGTCCCGGTTCCTCAACATGCTGCGGGTGTTCCGCCCGACCTCCGCGATGTCGGTCGGCTCGTGGACGCTCGCCGCGACGAGCACCGCCGCGGCCGGCGCGGTCGTGCTGCCCCGGCTCGGGGCGCGCCGGCTGGGTGACGTCGCTGGTCTGGGCGCCGGTGCGCTCGCGCCCGCTGCTCGGGACCTACACCGCCGTGCTCGTCTCCGACACCGCCGTCCCCCTGTGGCAGGCCACGCGCCGGTCGCTGCCGCCGTTCTTCGCCGCGTCGGCCCTCGCCGGCGCGACCTCCGCGCTCGACCTGTTCCCCGCCGTCGACCGCCGCGAGGAGACGGTGACCCGTCGGCTCGGGACCACCGCCCGCGTCGCGGAGCTCGTCGCCGGCGCGGTGGTCGAGCACGACGCCGACGAGGTGCCGCGCGTCGGACGACCGCTCCACGACGGGGCGAGCGGCGCGCTGTGGCGGACCGCCAAGGGCTGCACGGCCGCGTCACTCGCGGTGTCGCTGGTGCCGGTCCCCCGGCGTTGGCGTCGCGCACGGCGGATGGTCGCGGCGGTGCTCGGGACGTTGGGGTCGCTGACCTCGCGCTACGCGGTCCTGCAGGCCGGCAAACGGTCCGCCCGCGACCCCCGGGCGACGTTCGAACGCCAACGCGCCGGCGCCTGACACGACGCCCCGGACGGCCAGGCCCACGTCCGGTCCCGACCGGCGCCGCCTCCTACGGTGCCGGACGAGGCGACCAGGAGCGACACCGCACGATGTGGGCACCGATCGAGGACTACGCGCTGCTCGCGGACATGCGCTGCGCCGCGCTCGTCTCGCGGACCGGCTCGATCGACTGGTTCTGTGCGCCCCGGTTCGACAGCGCCTCGATCTTCGCCGCGCTCCTGGGTGACGAGCGGCACGGCATGTGGGTGTGCGCCCCGGTCCACGGACCGCAGACGGTCTCCCGCTCCTACCGCGCCGGCACGATGGTCGTCGAGACCGAGATCGCCTCCGACGACGGTCGCGATCCGCCTCACCGACCTGCTCGTGCTCGACAGCGACCACCCGCGCCTCGTGCGACACGTCGAGGGGCTCGAGGGCAGCGTCGACCTCCACGTCCAGATCGTGCTCTCGTTCGACTACGGCCAGCTCCGGCCACTGGTGCACGAGACCGACGGCCGGATCGTCGCCGTCGCCGGGCCGGATGCCGTCGTGCTCGACAGCGACCTCGACCTCCACCAGCACGAACAGTCGACGGTCGCCAACGTGGTCGTGGAGGCCGGCGACGAGCTGACGACCGTGCTCACCCACTTCCCGTCATCGGACCCGGTCCCCGGACCGATCGACGGCAGAGCAGCGATCACCGGCACGTCCGATGCGTGGCGCGAGTGGTCCCACGGCCTCGAGTACGACGGCGACTGGCCCGAGTTCGTCGAACGCTCGGTCCTGACGATGCGCTCGCTCGGCTACCGGCGGGCCGGGTCGCTCGTGACCTCCCCCACGTCCTCGCTCCCGGAGCAGCTCGGCGGCGCCCGCAACTTCGACTACCGCTACTGCTGGCTCCGCGACTCGAGCTTCACCGTCTACGCCCTGATGCGCGACGGCTTCCACGACGAGGCCGAGGCGTGGCGGCGGTGGGTCGTCCGGGCGACCGCCCGCGAGGCCGACAACCTCCAGCCGGTGTTCGGGGTGATGGGCGAGCGGCGCATCCCCGAGCTGACCGCCGACTGGCTGCCCGGGTACGAGGGCTCCACCCCGGTGAACTTCGGCAACGAGGCGGCCTCGCAGTTCCAGCTCGACGTCTTCGGCGAGGTCGTCGACGCCCTCTACGAGGCCCGTCGGATGGGGCTCCCCGCGGACGACGACGCGTGGGCGCTCCAGCAGGACATCGCCCGCGTGGTCTCCGAGCGGTGGGTCGAGCCGGGTCAGGGCATCTGGGAGCTGCGCGGTCCGCCGCGGCAGTACACGCACTCGAAGGTGATGGCGTGGCTCGCCATCGACCGGTGCATCCGCATGGTCGAGGAGTTCGACCGCGAGGTCGGACCGCGCCGAGCTCGCCGACTGGCGTGACCTGCGCGCCCGCATCCACGACGAGGTGTGCGAGCAGGGCTTCGACGACGAGCTCGGGTCGTTCGTGCAGTACTACGGCTCCGACGTCGTCGACGCCTCGCTGCTGCTGATGGTCCAGTACGGCTTCCTCCCGCCCGACGACGAGCGCATGGTCGGAACCGTCGAACGGATCCAGCGCGACCTCGTCGACGACGGCTGGGTCTGGCGCTACGACACCGCCGGCGTCGACGACGGTCTGCCCGAGGGCGAGGGCGCGTTCATCGCCTGCCAGTGCTGGCTCGCGGACGCCCTCATCCTCATGGACCGGCGCGACGAGGCGGTGGAGGTGTTCCAGCGCGTCCTCGACGTCGCCAACGACGTGGGGCTCCTGTCCGAGGAGTACGACCCGCGGACCCACCGGCTGGTCGGCAACTACCCGCTGGCGCTCACCCACCTCGCCGCGGCCAACACCGCCCGCAACCTGATCGGGTCGGGTCCCGCCCACCACCGCTCCGCGCCGGCGCTCCGCGACCTCCACGGACGGGACCTGTCGTGAGTCACCTGCGCTCGCCGGCGCGGCCGGTGCGGCGGTCACCGCCGGCGTGCGTGCCCCGCGGCCGGCCGGGTCCGACGCCACGCGTCGAGCGCGACGAGCAGGACCAGCCCGCCGACCACCCCGTGCAGCAGGTTCGCTCCGGCATCGACGCCGAGGAGGTTCACGTCGGGGCGGTCGGTCGCCCACACACCGGCGGCCGCCACGACCAGGAGCAGCACGCCGAGGGCGGCACTGACGACGCGGCACGCCGCGTCCCGAGCGGTCGCGGCGACGAGCAGGGCGGCCCCGAGCGCGAGGTGGACCAGGTTCTGCGTGGGGTTGAGCGACACGCCCAGGACGGCGGCGTCGCGGTGGGGCTCCACCCAGCCCTCGAAGCCGGTGGCGAGGAACCCGGCGACACCGAGGAGCACCAGCACCACGCCGGCGACGGTGCCCAGCACGCGGCTCCCGGTCACGGGCGGTCTCCCCTCGGTCGGCAGTGGGACGGGCGGCCGTCTCAGGGTCGCGCGACTCACCCGTGTCCGCCTCGGACGCACGGACAGGGACAGGACGGACCCGGCTCGCCGACCCGTGCCTACGGTCAGGCCCGATGAACGTCGGCACCCGCTCCGGTCGACCCTCCCCGCTCCGGTGGGCCGCGGTCGCTTGGCTCGCCGGGACGGTCGTGCTGGGGTCCGGGGCGATCGCGGCTCGGGCAGCCGAGCCGCGACCGGTGGCGGACCAACCGGTGGAGCCACGGCCGGAGACCGACCGGGGCACGCGACTGTTCCAGCGGGACTGCGCGGTCTGCCACGGCCCCGAGGCCGAGGGCACGACCCAGGGACCTGACCTCGATGACCGCGGACCCGCCGGCCTCGACTTCGTGCTCCGGACCGGCCGCATGCCGATCGAGGACCCCGACCAGCCGCTGCGCCACCGGGACCCGCTCTACACCGAGGACGAGATCGCGGCCATCGTCGCCTACGCGTCGAGCTTCGTGGACGGTCCCGCGATCCCCGACGTCGACACCGACGAGGACCTGCTCGCGCGGGGCGGACAGGCGTTCCGGACCAACTGCGCCGCCTGTCACCAGATGGTCGGCACCGGCGGCGCCCTGATCGACGCACGCCACGCGCCGACGCTGCAGGACTCGACCGCGACCGAGATCGTCGAGGCGATCCGGTTCGGTCCCGGCACGATGCCGCGGTTCGCCGAGGAGACGATCCCGGTCGAGGACGCCAACGCGATCGCCACCTACATCACGGGCGAGATCCAGCACCCGACCGATCCGGGTGGCCTCGGCCTCGGCCACTTCGGCCCGTGGTCGGAGGGCTTCGTCATCTGGACGTTCGGCCTCGGGTCGCTGCTCGTCGCCACCGGGTGGATCGGACACCGCACGTGAGCCGTCCGTCGCACCGGGCCCCGGACGCGGGTCGCGCCACCGTCGTCGCGGCGACGTCGTTCGTCCTCGCCGCCGTCGGGGCGGTCGCCTTCGTCGTCCTCTACGGCCTCGGCCCGGACGCGGTCGCCGGCGCCTACACCCAGTGGCTCGGGGCGGCCCTCGCGACCGCGCTCCTCGGCACCGGGGTGGGACTCGTGACCTGGGCGCAGGGGCTGATGCCCGCCGGCCCCGACGTCGAGGAGCGCGAGTTCCCCGCGCCCCGGCCCGACGAGCGACGCCGGACGCTCGACGTCGCCGAGTCCGAGGGGAAGCTGGTCGGTCGTCGGCGGCTCCTGGGACGCCTGCTGGCCGGCTCCCTCGGCGCGCTCGGCCTCGCCGTCATCGCACCGCTGCGCTCGCTCGGCCCGGACCCGTTCCCCGAGCGGGTGACGACCGGCTGGTTCCCGGGGGTGCGGCTCGTCGACGAGGACGGGCACCCGGTGCACCGCGACGACCTCGAGACCGACAGCGTCCTCACGGTGTTCCCGGCCGGCCGGGTCGACGACGCCGACTCCCAGACGGTGCTGCTGCGCCTGCGGCCCGAGGACCTCGCCGGACGAGCTGGCGTCGAGGGCGCGCCGGACGGCTACCTCGCCTTCTCCAAGGTGTGCACGCACGCCGGTTGCCCGGTCGGGCTCTACCAGGTCGACACCCAGCACCTGCTCTGTCCCTGCCACCAGAGCGCGTTCGACGTGCTCGACGCCGCGAAGCCGGTGTTCGGGCCCGCCCCGCGCCCGCTGCCGAGCCTGCCGCTCGCGATCGACGACGAGGGCTACCTCGTGGCGCGTGACGGCTTCGACCGCCCGGTGGGTCCGGGGTTCTGGACCTACCCGGCGCACGTGCGGGGAGGATCGCGGTGATCGAGCGTCTCGCCCGCTGGGTCGATCGCCGCATCGGTGGCGACGCGTTCGTCCGTGACAAGCTGACGAAGGTGTTCCCCGAGTCGTGGACGTTCCTGTTCGGCGAGCTCGCCCTGTACGCGTTCGTGGTCCTGCTCGTGACCGGGACGTTCCTCGCGCTGTTCTTCGACGCGTCCCTCGCCGAGACGACCTACCGGGGCGGCTACGAGCCGCTCCAGGGTGTCCAGATGTCGGCCGCCTACGCCTCGTCGGTGCGGTTGAGCTTCGACGTCCGGGCGGGGCTGCTGCTGCGCCAGACCCACCACTGGGCGGCGCTGCTGTTCACCGCGTCGATCGTGATCCACCTGCTGCGGGTGTTCTTCACCGGGGCGTTCCGCAAGCCCCGCGACCTCAACTGGATGTTCGGCGTGACCCTGCTGATCCTCGGCATCGTCGAGGGGTTCGCGGGCTACTCGCTCCTCGACGACCTGCTGTCGGGTGTGGGGTTGCGGATCGGCTACTCGATCATGGAGTCGGTGCCGGTCGTCGGCACGTGGCTGGCGACGCTCGTGTTCGGGGGGACCTTCCCGGGCGAGCAGATCCTGAACCGGCTGTTCATCGGGCACGTGTTCGTGCTCCCGGCGATCATCGGGGCGATCGTCGCCGTCCACCTCGCGCTGGTCTTCCGCCAGGTCCACACCCAGTTCCCCGGTGCGGGACGGACCGAGCGCAACGTGGTCGGGCTGCGGATGTGGCCGTCGTACGCCGCGAAGTCGGTCGGGCTGCTGTTCCTCGTCGTGGGCGTGCTGGTGGCGCTCGGAGCGTTCTTCCAGATCAACCCCATCTGGCTCTACGGCCCCTACGACCCCTTCCAGGTCACGACCGGGGCTCAGCCGGACTGGTACATGGGCTGGCTCGAGGGGGCGTTGCGGATCGTGCCGTCGTGGGAGCTCACGGTCGGCGGCGTGATGGTCCCCAACCCGTTCTTCCCGGCGGTGCTGCTGCCGGGGCTCACGTTCCTCGGGCTCTACCTCTACCCCGCCATCGAGCGGTGGCTGACCGGTGACCACCTCGAGCACCACCTGCTCGACCGGCCGCGCGACCGTCCCGGGAGGACCGCGTTCGGGGTGGCGGTGCTGACCTTCTACGTGGTGCTGTTCCTCGCGGGGAGCCAGGACCTGTTCTCGTTCGTGCTGCAGACACCGCTGCGCGCGACGGTGTGGGCGTTCCGGATCCTGACCATCGTCGCCCCACCGCTGGCGGGCCTGCTGGCCTACCGGTGGGCCCGCGACCTGCAGGCATCGGGCGAGCCCCGTGGCGCCTCGTACTACGCCGAGCTGGAGGAGCCCCGCGGGGAGCCGACCGGCTACGCCAGGTGGCAGGTCCCGCTCGTCGCGCTCCTCCCCGGCACGCTCCTACGTCGACGTCCACGTCGGTGACTCCGCGGAGGGGCGTCGCTCGGGCGTGGCGATGCGCTCGTCGGCCCGCATCCACCGCAGGAACGCCACCGCGCCGACGATCAGGTAGGCGAGCCCGCCCGGGAACCACATGAGCCCGCCGGCGGCCTGTTGGTCCGTGATGGCGGTCAGCCCCCAGGCGGCGAGCCCGTCGGTGGGCAGGTCGTAGAGCGGCTGCCGGGCGAAGGTGAGCATGCCGGCGAGCGCGGACGACTGGATGGCGGCGACGAGCAGGCCGAGCACCACCGCGCCGTCGGCGTGCCGACGCCGGGCGTCGAGCGCGAGCCAGAACAGCGGCAGGGCGCCGGCGACCATGGTCGCGTGCTCGAGCACGTGCAGCGGCTCGGACGCGATCGCGGCACGGTAGAGCGGCGGCAGGTGCCACACCCAGAAGGTGGCCGTGTGGGCGACGACGGCCAGCGTGGCGAGCACCGCGGGTGACCACGTCGCGGGACCGCGTACGCCGGTGCGGAGGAGACCGAGCGCGCGGCGGCGGTGGCGTGCCGGCAACGCCATCGCGGTCACGAGCAGCGGACGGGAGAGGACGACCAGCGGGGCGACGAGGAGCACGAGCAGCTCGTGCTGGACCATGTGGGCGGCGAACAGGGTCCCGGACAGGGGTTCGAGCGGCGAGGCGACGGCGAGGGCGGCGGCCACGAGGGCGGCGGCGGCCGCGGCGACGCGCCAGCCCGGGAGCGCCCGGCGGCCCGGCCCGTCGCTGCGCAGCCGGACCGCACCGACGGCGTAGAGGAGCGCGGAGGCGGCCAGGACCACCCACACGGGCGGGTCGGCGGGCCAGGTGGTGAGGAGGTCGTGCGGGGCCACGGGCGCACCGGCGTGGGCGAGGATGGGGACCATCAGCGCACACACGCGTCGAGGATGAACACCGGCACCCACTCGGCCAGGATCGCGAGCGCCATCAGGCCGTTCAGGATGACCCCGAGGCCACCGAGGAAGCCGACGCCCTCGGCCTCGCCGCCGTCCTGCCAGTGGCGCCACGACCAGAAGCCGGCGAGCGCGGTGGGGACCAGGAGCCCCACGGAGAGGGCGTGGAACCAGACGACGTCGCCGGAGTGGCAGACGTAGGGGGTGAACGCGGCCATCGCGGAGAGGTGCGCGAGCCAGGCGACGATCCCGGCGCTCACCCCGAACCACAGGGTGAAGCCACCGGTGCGGGGGTCGGACGCGGGGCTCACGGACGGATCACCTCAGTTCCGGAGGAGGTGCGGCGACAGGTAGATGGTGGCGAACACGACCACCCAGACCGCGTCGACGAAGTGCCAGTACATCCCGGCGATGGTCAGCATCGTCGAGCGCTCGGGGGTGATCCTCCCCCGGATGAGGTGGACGATCGCGAACGCCCCGATGAGCATCCCGACGATCAGGTGCAGGGCGTGGAAGTTGAGGATGGTGAACAGCGTCGAGCCGTAGGCGGTCGCGGTCGGCGCCACCTCGGCCCACAGCGCGAACTGCTCCTGGACGTGACCGATCAGGAACACCGCGGCGAGGGCCTCGGCGATGACCAGCCAGACGACCGCGCGGGCGCGGTCGTGGTGCCGCTCGAGCGCCCGCTCCCCCAGCGCGAACGGCAGGCTCGAGCCGAGGAGCAGCACGCTGCGGATGCCGGCGGCCTTCAGCGCCGGGAGCGGGATGCCGGGCGGCGGCCACGGGTCGAGGCCGGCCCGGAAGTAGAAGTAGACGAAGATCAGGAGGCCGAACAGCATCGACTCGGTCACGATCATCGCGACCATCCCCCACCAGCCGAGCGAGCGGCCGGGGCGCATGGCGACCGTGGGACCGGAGGAGGTGACCCCGAGGGTGCTCATCGGATCGCCTCCTCGACCGGCTCGCCGGCGAGCTCGACCTCTTCGTCCTCCCAGGTGGGCCAGAACCAGCCGCCGAGGGCGACCGCCACCAGCAGGACCCCGGCGATGCCGAGCCAGAACCCGCGGACCAGGACGCCGTAGAGGGCGATGGTGATGCCGATGACGAGCACGAGCGGCCACGGCGTCGGGTGCGGCATCGCGATGACCTGCTCGGGCTCGGCGTCCACGCCGGTCGTCGACAGCGTGTAGTGCTCCTCGACCCCGTCGGGTGGCAGGAGCACCGGCCGACCGTGGTGCGGCTCGGCCTCGTCGCCGACGGTGGCGATCGGCTGGTCCCACAGCGGGTAGCGGCTGTGCACGCGTGGCAGCTCGAGGAAGTTGTACTCGGGCGGCGGGGAGGTGGTGGCCCACTCGAGGGTGTCGGCGTCCCACGGGTTCGGGCCGGCGGGCGCACCCTTCCACCGCGACCAGACGAGGTTGAAGATGGCGAGCCCGAACCCGAGCGCCAGCACGAACGCGGACACGGTGACGAAGAGGTTGATGCCGCCCCAGTGCACCTCCTCGAGGTAGGTGTAGTAGCGGCGCGGCATGCCGAACAGGCCCAGCAGGTGCATGGGGAAGAACGTGAGGTTGAAGGAGACGAAGGTCAGCCAGAACGCCCACTTGCCGAGCCGCTCGTTCGGCATCCGGCCGGTCATCTTCGGGAACCAGTAGTAGAGGGCGGCGAACACCGGGAAGACCGAGCCGCCGTTCAGCGTGTAGTGGAAGTGGGCGACGACGAAGTAGCTGTCCTGAGCCTGGAAGTCGAACGGGACCATCGCGACCATGACGCCCGTGATGCCGCCCAGCAGGAAGATGAACATCATCCCGAGCGCCCACAGCATCGGGGTCGTGTAGCGGGGCCGGCCGTTCCAGAGCGTCCCGATCCAGGCGAAGTACTGCACCCCCGAGGGGATCGACACGAGGAAGCTCGCGGCCGAGAAGAACGACAGCGCCAGGAACCCGAGCCCGACGGTGAACATGTGGTGGACCCACACGCCGAAGGACAGGAACCCGATCGCGACCAGCGCCGTGGCGACGAGCAGGTGGCCCATCAGGCGCTGCCGGGAGAAGGTCGCGATGACCATCGACACGACCCCGGTCGCGGGGACGAAGACGATGTAGACCTCGGGGTGGCCCCAGATCCAGAACAGGTGCTGGTAGAGGACCGGGTCGCCGCCCCCGGTGGCGGCGAAGAAGTTGAACGAGAGCAGCCGGTCGAGCTCGAGCAGCACCTGCGACAGGGTCACGGCCGGGACGGCGAAGAGCACCATGAAGCTCATGACGAGCGTCGCCCAGACGAAGATCGGGAGCCGACTCGCGGTCATCCCCGGCGCGCGCATCTTGAACGTCGTCACGATGAAGTTGACCGCGCCGATGGTGGTCGACACGCCGAGGAACGCGAGCCCGACCGCCCAGAAGTCGAGCCCGAGGCCGGAGCTGAACGCCTTCTCGGACAGCGAGGTGTAGGCGAACCAGCCGGCGTCGGGGGCCTCGCCGACGAAGAAGCTCGAGTAGATGAACACCCCGGAGAACAGGAAGATCCAGTACGACAGCGCGTTCAGCCGCGGGAACGCCATGTCCCGCGTCCCGATCTGCAGCGGCAGCGCGTAGTTGCCGAACCCGGCCCAGACCGGCGTGTTGAACAGGAAGATCATCGTCACGCCGTGCATGGTCATCAGCTGGTCGTAGACCGCCGGCGACAGGAACGTGTTCTCGGGCGTGGCGAGCTGGGTCCGCATGAGCAGCGCCTGGATGCCGCCGAGCACCAGGAAGACGACCGACGTGACGAGGTAGCGCCGCCCGATCCGCTTGTGGTCGACGGTCGTCAGGAACCCGACGATGCCGGGGGCGTCCGACCAGATCTCCTCCAGTCGGGTGTGCGTGGTGGGGGGCGCGGCGGTCGTGGTGCTCACACGCGGTCCTCCGCGGGTCGGGGGGCGGTCGCCGCGATCACTCGAGGTCCAGGAGGTAGCCGACGAGGGTCTCGAGCTCGTCGTCGCTGAGGCTGGTGATCGGGGGCATCTCGGCACCCGGCTTCATCGTCTGGGCGTTGACGACCCAGGGCGCGAGGTGGTCGCGGTCGTTGGCGAAGCTGGCGGCCGCGATCGTCCGGCGGCTGGCGAGGTGGGTGAGGTCGGGCCCGAGCCGGCCGTCGGCGTCGGTGCCCCGGATGGTGTGGCAGGCAGCACAGGAGTTGCGCTCGAACAGGTCGTAGCCGGCGCCGGCGGTGACGGCGGCAGGCTCCGCCTGGGCCTCGAGCCAGCGGTCGTAGTCGGCGCGCTCCTGGGCGATCACGACGAGGCCCATCCGCGCGTGCTGGAGACCGCAGAACTCGGCGCACTGGCCGCGGTACTCGCCCGGCTCGTCGGCCTCGATCACGAGCCGGTTCACCCGCCCCGGCACGAGGTCGAGCTTGCCGTGGAGCTCGGGGACCCACAGCGAGTGGATGACGTCGTCGCTGTGGAGGACCAGCTCGACCGGCTCGCCGGCGGGGATGTGGATCTCGTTCGCGCTCACCGCCCCGGCGTCGGGGTAGCGCAGCTCCCACCAGAACTGGTGCCCGGTGACGTCGATGCGGGTGGTCGCGGTGGTGTCGAAGCCGGCCAGCGACAGGAACGTCGCCACCATCAGCCCCATCAGCACGATGGTCGGCACGACCAGGCCGCCGAGGGTCACGAACCGCGTCCCGGAGAGACGCCGGTCCCGGTCGGGGTCGGCGTGGCGGCGGCGCAGGAGCGCGTAGGCGAGCAGGCCCAGGACCACCACCACGACCACGACCGCGACCCAGAACGCCAGCGAGAACAGCTCGAGGATGTGCGCCGCCCCGGGTCCGCGGGGCGCGAGCACGCCGCGCTCGATGGCGCTGCAGCCGCCGAGCCCGAGCACAGCCGCGAGCAGCGCGACCGTGCGTCCCAGCCACCTCGACCGCTCACCCACCGAGCACCTCCGACTGGCGACGGAGGACGGCGTCGAGCGTCGCGACGTGCTCCTCGGCGTCCGCCTCGACCTTCCGTGCGTCGAGCCGGCCCTCGGTGACCTCCTCCAGCGTCGTCCCCAGGTCCGCGGCCCAGGCCGCGAGCTGGTCGCGGAGCTCCTCGGCGGTGGCGCGGTCGTCGACGCCGGCGCGGACGGCGGCGAGCTGGACGAGGAGCTCGTCGTGCCGGCGCCACAGGTCACCGACGTCGCGGACGTCGCCAGCCGGCAGGTGCGGACGGAGGGCGTCCTCGAGCGCGGTCGTGGTCTCGGCCAGCGGGTCGTCGACGGCGTCGAGCGCCGCGGCCGGTTCCCCCTCGCCGGCGGTCAGGGCCGCCCGGCTCGCGGCCACGACCAGCGTGACCGCGTCGGTCATCTGTGCGTCGAGCTCGGTCCGCAGCACGGCAGCTGCCGCCGTCACGTCACCGTCGAGGACGAGGTCGGTCGCGATCGGGACCGCGAGGCGCTCGGCAACCGTGCCGGCGTGGTGTGACGCCGACGCCAGCTCGGCGAGCCAGCTGGCGTCCTCGGCCACCACCGCGTCGATGACGTCGGAGGTCTTCTCGACGAACAGCCGCAGGTCGTCGGCCAGCCGCGGCCCGTCGGCCTCGCCGTTGGTGAGGCCGACCACCTCGTCGGCCAGGTCGGTGGCGAACGCGTCGAGCTCGTCGAGGGCGAGCCGGCGTTCGCCGTCGTCGTCGGTCGCGATCGCCGATGCCACCCGCCGCCACGCCAGCACCTGGTCGTCCCACAGCGGCCGGATCCGCGCGGCGGCGCGTTCGTCGTACAGCACGGCGATGCGGTTCAGGAGGTCGTCCTCGATGCGGCGCAGGGCGGCCATCCCCGCGAGCGCCACCTCGTCCCGGCCGGCCACCTCGGCCTGGGCGGTGAGCGCGATCGTGGCCACGTGCTCGCGCCAGAGGTGGTCGAGGTCGGCGCGGAGCGACACCGCCTGGGAGCTCACCGTGCCGGCGACACCGCTGGTGCCGTCGACGCCGCCGGCGATGCTCCGCGCCCACACCGACACGTGCTCGGCGGCGGCCGCCATCGCCTCGTACTCACCGCGTCCGCGGGGCGGCTCCCCGGCCGCGAGGTCGTCGTCGGACGCCGCCGGCGACGACGCGCACCCGGCCAGGGTGACGGCGGCGAGCAGCGCCGCGAGCAGACGGATCCGGTTCGACCGCGCGGCGGGCTCCCTCAGCACCGGCGACCCTCCCTGTCCAACACTGACGACCCCGCTCCGGTTGCGCACGACGCCCCGGCTGGCCACGAGGACCGGCTGGGCACGACGCCCCCAGCCAACGCCCCGGCTGACGCTGGCGCACCCGGGAGACCCGTCCGAACGGGCGAGCGCGGAGCTCCGCCCGCCGCCGGACGTGCCGGCGACGGGCGGATGCGGTCGGACCGGGTGGTCCCGTCAGGCGCCGAGCAGGAGCCGTCGCACGATGCCGGCGAGCCCGAACGGGCCGAGCACCAGCCAGGCCAGGAGGCCACCGTGGCTGCTGCGCCCGGCCGGGGTCGCGCCGGCCGGCGCCGCGACGAGCCGCAGACCGGCACCGTCGGCGACCGGTGCGCCCAGGTCGGGGGCGTCCCAGCGCAGCGAGTTCTCGAGCACGTACAGCCCCGAGTAGGTGAGGGCGTAGTCCTTGAGCCCGTAGCGGTGGTCCTCACCCTCGTCGGGCCGGTGGAGCCCACCGGTGATCCGGATGATCCCGTCCCCGACCGGCAGCTCGCCGATCGCGGTCTTCGTGCCGTCGTCGCTCGACCCGGCGTTGTTGCCGGTCGTGGCGACGACGTGGCCGCCGGCCGCCTCGAACGCCGCCGTCTGGACCACGGTCATCGGGGAGGCGTCGTTGCCGATGCCGTAGCCGATGAGGGTGTACTCGGCGAGCTGGCGGGCGTTGCCACGCAGACCTGCGGCCATCGGGTGGTCGGTGTCCACGAAGTTGGCGTACGGCTGGTAGGTGGTGACGTCGACGATCTCGCTGTCGGGTACGACGCCCATCAGGGCCAGGCCGCGCAGGGCGCGGTCGGTCAGCACGAGGTTGCCGCCGCGCTCGACCCAGTCCGCGACGTTGGTCCAGAACGCCGCTGCGTCGACCGGACGCCCGCCGGCGTCGGCGGGCGCCTGGCCACGGTCGAGGTCGAGGTCGGCGATCACGAAGGTGTCGACCGCGTCGAGCGTGGCCGGGTCGTCCGCGATGTCGGCGCTCCGCAGCGCGGTGACGCCGCCCTCGATGGTGTCGGCGCTGTCGGTGAACCAGTCGGTCTGCGACACCGAGTACGGCGCCTGCGGGACCGGTCGGCCGTCGGCGCCCACGCCGTGGCCCTGCGGGCCCGGGAGCCGGCCGGGCCCGTCGGTGTCGGTCACCCGGTTGACGTCGGCCACGTAGCCGACGCGGCCGCCGTCGGTCGGGATCGTGATCGCCGCGAACTCCTCGTCCTGGTACTGCGCGTACGCCATGGCGGTGGTGACGATGGCGCGCGTGGCGTTGATGTAGTTCTCCTGCAGCACCACCGACCAGGCGCGGCCCACCGCGCGGGCGTCGGCGTGGTTCATCGCGATCTCGTAGTCCATGCCGGTGACCGCGAGCTCGGCCGCGAGGTAGTCGCCGATGAACCCCGTGTCGGTGTAGCCGAGCGTGTCCCAGACGGTCCCCCACCGCGCCGGCTTCATCGGGACGGTGTTGTCCGCGGCCGACGTCGGCAGCGAGTCCTCGATGCCCTCGCCGGCGTCGCCGCCGAAGACGTCGTCCTCGAGCGCGTTCGGGACGCCGGCGTAGAGGGTCGCGTCGATGGCCGACTTGGTGCGCTCGGCGATGGCCATCAGCTGCCGGTGCTTGACCGAGTCGAACTGCCCGGCCGGGTACATGACGTCGGTGAACGCCCGCGACTGGGTCTCGCCGTGGACGTCGGCGCCGTAGGTCAGCTTCCCGCCCGGGCTGGCCGCGGCGATCTCCTCGAGGAAGCGCAGGCCGTAGGCCATCTCGGACTCCTGGAGCGGGTTCCGGGACGGGTTGATGCGCCCGACGGTGGGCATCTGCCGGTTGAGGTCGGTGCCCAGCTCGTTCCCGCGGGTGTAGAGCACGCCGTTGGTGCCGCCGCTGCCGAGCGCGGTGTTGTCACCGGCGACCCACCCGTCGGGGTTGAAGTGGATCAGGTAGACGACCTCGTCACCGAGCAGCTCCGAGACCTCGTAGCTGTGGATGGCGGGGTCCACGCCGGTGGTCGACTCGTAGCCCTCGACGCCGTCGGCGATCGTGCCGCCCTCCTCGGCCATGCGGGCGAGGTCCTCGGCGACGCGGGCGCCGCCTTCGCGACCGCCGATCTCGTCGCCGTGCACGGACAAGCGAGAACGCCAGCGAGCGCTTGCCCGCGTCGGGGAGCTCGTGGTCGGTGATCTTCACGACCCAGACGTCCTGGCCGTCGCCGGAGTCGCCGTCCTCGGTGGAGCGCAGGCCGTCGTCACCGACGCTGACCGCGTCCTCGTCGCCGAAGTGGTCGCGGAGGTTGAACACGCTGATCCAGCGCGGGTACAGCTGCGACAGGTACTCCATGCCGTGGACCCACTCGCTGAAGCCGGTCGCGTCGGGGGTGAGCTGGATGTTCGCGGTCGACAGGTGCGCCTCCGGGAACACGCGGCCGCCGCACAGCTCGCGGGGCGCGCCGCCCATGTAGCCGTCCGTGCAGACGGGGGTGGCCGTCGCGGCCGCGGCCAGGGGGCCGGCGAGGAGCGCGCCGGCGAGGAGCGCCGCGGCGGTGGAGCGGAGACGGACGGGGCGGGGGCTGTGCACGGGATCCTCCGGGGCGTGCGCGCGGATCGGTCCCCGACGGGTTCTGCCCGTGCGTGGGTCGTCCCTCCCCGGGCCGCGGGCACGTGCGACACGCGCGTCCGGCCACCCGCGTGGGCGCACACGACTGTGCGCTCACCACCCGCCAGCGGCCGGGCCGGGGCCCCTCGGCGGCGGGGACCTCCGCCTACCCTCGCGGCGAGGAGGTGGACGGTGGCACGCGAACACGAACGGGTCCTCGGCGTGGACGTCGACAACGTCCTCGCCGACTACACCGGCGGCCTGCGCCGCATCGTCGCCGAGGAACGCGGCATCCTCCCGGCGACGCTCCCGGACCCGACGTCGTGGTCGGCCTACGAGGAGTGGGGCTACACGCCCGAGACCTTCGACGAGCTCCACCGCGCCGCCGTCGTCGAGCACCGCATGTTCCGCCACCTCGACGTGATGCCGGGCGCCGCGGAGGCGCTCCGCAACCTGTCCGAGCGCGGCGTGCGGATCCGCATCGTCACCCACCGGCTGTACCTGTCGGGGATGCACGCGATCGCCGCCAGCGACACCGTGCGGTGGCTCGACGACCACGACATCCCCTACTGGGACCTGTGCATGGTCGCCCGCAAGGCCGACGTCGGCTGCGACCTGATGATCGACGACGCGCCGCACAACATCGAGGCGTTGCGCGACATCGGTCGGCAGGTCCTCGTCTACGACTGGCCCTACAACCGTCACCTCGACGGGCCCCGCGCGTCGTCGTGGGAGGAGGTCGAGGCGCTCGCCGAGCCGCTGCTCCGCACCGCGCCCGCGGCTGTTCTCGATCTGAGCGGATCCGGTGGACCCGGCGGGTCGCGACCGGGCAGGATGCACGTAGCCGGACGGAGGCCACACGGTGCCCGATGCGCTCGACCCGCTCGCCCGCTTCCTGACCGCCATCGAGCGGCGCGACCGCGGCGAGCTCGCCGCGATCGTCGCCGACGACGCGGCCTGGCACATCCCCGGGCGCAACCACCTCGCCGGCTTCCACAAGGGACGCGAGGAGCTGCTCGCCCTCAACGAGACCGTCACGCGCTGGACGGCCGGGACCTTCCACCTCGAGCCCCACGACCTCGTCGGCAACGAGCGTCACGTGGTGCTGCTCGCGCAGGCGTCGGGACGTCGGCGCGGCGAGGAGCTCGCGGTCGGCCTCGGTGATGACGTTCCACCTCGAGGGTGACCAGCTCGGCGACATGTGGGCGGCGGTGTCCGACCAGTACGCCTTCGACGCGTTCTTCAGCTGACCGGGCGCTCACGGCAGCGGGGTCGTGCTGCTGACGTCGAGGATGGCGCCGGCGCCGATCCCGGTGGCCACCACCGCGATGCTCGCCACGGCGGCAGCGACCGCCGCCCACCGGCCCAGCACCGCGACCGGTTCGGGGCCGGGCTCGCCGAGGTAGACCGGGGTCAGGACCCGGAGGTAGTAGACCAGCGACACGACGCTGTTCAGCACCGCCACGTAGGCGAGCCACGCGAACCCGGCGTCGATCGCGGCGGTGAACACGGCGAGCTTGCCGGCGAACCCGCCGAGCGGCGGGATGCCGACCAGCGACAGGAGCGCCAGCGCGAGCGCGGCGGACAGCCAGGGGCGGGCACGACCGAGTCCGACGTAGTCGGCCAGCCGGGTCCGTCCGCGGAGCTCGGCGATGACCGCGAACGCGGCGAGCTGCGCCGCGGCGTAGCCGGCGAGGAACAGGACCAGCGCCGGCGTCGCCTCGGGGCTGCGCCCGACCGCGACGACCGCCACGAGCGCGTAGCCGGCCTGCGACACCGACGACCAGCCGAGCAGCCGCCGGACGTCGTCCTGACGCAGCGCCGCGAGGTTGCCGAGGGTCATCGTCACGACCGCGAGGACCGCCACGGCGGGCCGCCAGCCGGTCACGTCGTCCGGCAGCACCGACCCGAGGCGCAGCAGCGCCAGCAGCGCCCCGATCTTCGGCACGACGGTGAGGAAGGCCGCCGACGGGACCGGCGCGCCCTGGGCGACGTCGGGCATCCACCCGTGGGCGGGGGCGGAGCCGAGCTTGAACGACAGGCCGACCACGAGGCAGATGGCCGCGGGGATGCCGAGCATCGGGTCGCCGCCGGCGAAGCCGACCGAGACGTCGCTCAGCGCGGTGGAGCCGACCGCGCCGAAGGTGAGGACCACCCCGACGAGCAGGGTCACGTTCGCGAGCACCCCGACGAGGAAGAACTTCATCCCCGCCTCGGTCGAGAGCGCCGACGCCCGGTGGTAGGCGGCGAGCACGTAGCCCGGACGCGGAGGACAGGGTCACGCCGACCAGGAGCTCGTTCAGGTCGACCGCGGCCAGCATCATCACCGCGCCCAATGCCGACAACAGCAGCAGCACGGGGTACTCCCCCTGCCGCGCGTCGGTCTCGAACCACTCGGGGACCAGCAGCACCACCACCGCCGCCACGCTCAGCACCAGCACCATGCCCACGTGGGTCAGGTCGTCGAGCGCCCACAACCCCTCGAAGGTCACCTGCGGCCGGGTGTGGACGGCGAGCGTGACCTCGGCCGCGATGCCGGCGGCGAGGGTCACGAGCGCCGCGATCGAGCTCCAGCTGCGGCGGCTCGCCGGCGCGAACAGCGCGACGACGAGCGTCAGCGCGGTGCCGACCACGAGGACGACCAGCGGGGCGAGGTGGGCTGCCGGCACCGCTCAGCCTCCCATCAGGCGGGTCGAGGCGGTCTCGATCGTGTCGAGGAGCCACCGCGGGGCGACGCCGATCACGACGGTGAGGCCGAGCAGCGCGGCGAGCGGGACGGCCTCGCGACGCGACAGGTCAGCGAAGTCCGACCACCGGGTGGGGAGCTCGCCGAGGAACACCCGCTGCAGGAGCTGGAGGAACAGCGCGGCGGTGACGAGCACGCCCAGGAGCGCGATCGCCGCGAGCACCGGGTAGACGGCGAACGTGCCGGTGAAGATCTGGAACTCGGCGACGAAGCCCGCCAGCCCCGGCAGGCCGAGGCTCGCGAACGACGCGACGACCGCGGCCGCCGTCAGCGCCGGCGCGACGGTCGCGAGGCCGCCGTAGGCATCGAGGTCGTACTCCCGGGTGCGCTGCCAGAACGAGCCGGTCACGAGGAACAGCGATCCGGTGATGAGCCCGTGCGCCACCATCTCGACGGTCGCGCCGGTGAGCGCGAGCCCGCCGGCCGCGGATCCACCCGCCGACGCGAGCCCGCCGGCAGCGGCGATCCCCAGGACCGTGTAGCCCATGTGGTTCACCGACGTGTAGGCGATGCGCCGCTTGAGGTCCTGCTGGCCGAAGGCGACGAACGCGCCGTAGAGGATGCTCACGACGGCGACGACACCGATCACGAACGCGTGGTCGGCGAAGGTGTCGCGCATCATCGACATCGGGATCCGGATCATCCCGAACGTGCCCATCTTCAGCAGCACGCCGGCGAGGATCGTCGACGCCGGCGCCGGCGCGTCGACGTGGGCCTGCGGGAGCCAGGTGTGGAACGGGACGAGCGGCGCCTTGATGCCGAGGCCGACCATCATCGCCAGCAGCACCAGCCCGGCCCGACCCGCGCCGGCGAGCGGCTGCAGCTCGATGAGCGTCGCCATGTCGAAGGTGATCGGGTCGGCCCCCAGCACCAGGGCGATGATCCCGATCAGCAGCGTGAGCGAGCCCGACGAAGGTGTAGATGAAGAACTTCAGCGCCGACCGCTTGGCGTCCCCGTGGCCCCACATCGCGATGAGGAAGTACATGCCCACGAGGCTGAGGTCGAAGAACACGTAGAAGAGCAGCAGGTCGAGCGCGAGGAACAGCCCCAGCGAGACCGCCTCGAGGAACAGGAACCAGGCGTAGTACTGGCGGGCACGCCCACGGGTGTCGGTGGGGTAGGCGACGGCGGCGAGGAAGAGCACCGCGGTCAGCGACGACAGCGCCAGCGAGATGCCGTCGACGCCGACGCGGTAGCCGGCGCCGAGGCTCGGGATCCACTCGGCACGGGTCACGAGCTGGAACGGGGCGTCGCTGGACCGGTCGAAGGCGAGCCACGCGGCCAGCATCAGGACCAGCGGGACGGCCGCGACCGCGACGGCGACGCCACGGGCGCTCCGTTCGCTCCAGCCACGCCCGAGCGCCAGCACGAGCGCGCCGACCAGGGGGACGAGGATCGCTGCGGTCAACACTTCGGGCTCACCTTCCGACGAGGGCGGCCACGAGAGCGATGGCCACGCCGCTGACGATGACGACGTACTGGTGGTGGACGAGGCCGGTCTGGGGACGTCGGGCGTCCGCGCTCGCCCGGTCGACGGTCCGGCCGACGAGCTCGACCGCCCCGTCGATCGCGCGCTCGCCGAGGCCCGACGCGAGGCGCGCCAGCGACACGCCCAGCCCCGCGATGCCGCGGACGCCACCGTCGACGAACGCGTCGTCGGCGGTCCCGGCACGTCCGGCGATGCGCTGGCCCCCGCGGCCGATGCCGCTGACGAGCCGGTCGATGACCGCGTCGTCGAAGCGGGCCGCGGCGGTCGCCGCCCGCAGGCTGGGGTCGACGACGGCGCGGCGGACGAGCTCGGGGAGGCCGAGCCACTCGGCCGCGGCCCGCTCGCGTCCGCGCAGGCCGATGACGCCGAGGTGGCCGTCGCGGTCGGCGAGGACGGTCCCGTAGATGCCGACGGCGATGGTGGCGACCGACAGCGCGAGCTCCCACGGCTTCCCGGCCGGGAGCTCGCCGGCGAACCACCGGGTCACCGTGTGCTCGACGGCGGGGATCCACAGCGCCGACAGCAGCAGGAGCCCGACGGCGAGCGTGGCGAGGGCACCCACCTCGACCGGTCCGGGTCGACGCACGAGCGGGCGCGGCCCCGGATCCTCGCGGAGGTCACGGCCGAAGGCGAGGAGCTGGTAACGCGTCGCGTACACGGCGGTCAGGAACCCGGCCACGATGACGCCGAGCCCGATCGCGACCGCGTGGTGGGAGCCGGCCGTGACGATCTTCTCCTTGCTGAACCCGCCGGCGAGCGGCGGGACCGCCGCGAGCGAGACCGCCCCGACCGCGGCCAGAGCGGCGGTCGTCCGCAGGTGCCGACCGAGCCGCATGCGGCCGAGCTCGAGCGACCCGACCGCCTCCTGGGCGATGCCGGTGGCGAGGAACAGCTGCGCCTTGAACAGCGCGTGCACGACGAGGTGCACGGCCGCGACGAGCGGGTAGCCGGCGCCGACCGCGACGAGCATCAGCCCGTACTGGGCGGAGGTCGAGGCGGCGAGGAGCTTCTTCGCGTCGTGCTGGATGGCGGCGACCACGCCGCCGGCGAGGGCGGTCACGAGGCCGAACGCGATCGTGGTCGGGGCGAACCAGTCGGCCCGGTCGAGGATGGGGTGCAGCCGGATCAGCGCGTACGCGCCCGCGGCGACCATGGTCGAGGAGTGCAGCAGCGCGGAGACCGAGGTGGGACCGGCCATCGCCGAGAACAACCACGGCGAGAACGGGACCTGCGCCGACTTCGACACGGCGGCCAGCAGGACGCCGGCGACGACCGCGCCGAGGTGCCACCCGGTGAGCGTGTGCCAGTCCGCGAAGGCGAGCGAGCCGCTCCCGGCGAACCCGGCCCCGGCCGCGAGGAACAGCCCCAGCCCGCCGACGCGCGTCGCGTTGAACGCGTGGGCGGCGCGCCGGGGACGGTCCGGGTCCCTCCACTCGTGGCCGATGAGCGCCCACGACAGCGCCCCGACGAGCTCCCAGCCGACCAGGAGCGTCAGCACGTCGCCGGCGACGACGATCAGCTGCATCGCCCCGACGAAGACGAGGAGGAGCGAGACCAGCCGGTGGAGCCCGCGCTCGTCCTCGTGGACCGACGCGTACAGCGTGACCACGAGCGCGACCGCCGCGACGAGGATCGCCACCGCGCCGGCGACGGTGGGGAGCTCGGCGACGAGCTCGAGGCCGGCGCCGGCGTCGTAGGTCGCGGTCCCGCCCCGTACGAGGCCGGCGACCGCGAACCCGAGGGTGGCGACGCACGTCAGCGCCGTGGCGGCCCCGAGGACCGCCCGGGAGGCGCCGGCGCGCCACCCGGGCACGACCAGCTGCCCCGACCAGAGCAGGAGCCCGGCGAGGAGCGGCAGGAGCGGGATGGTCCAGAGCATCAGTGCTTCATCGAGTCGATGGCCTCGGTCGTGTCGGCCTGGCGGGCGCGGTAGACGGCGACGACGAGCGCGAAGCCGACGGCCGCCTCGATCGCCATGACGAACATCGCGACGATGACGAGGACCTGGCCGTCGGGCGGGCCGCCGGCGGCGAAGTACCAGAACCCGGCGGCCGCGAGCATCACGCCGTTGATGGCGAGCTCGATGCCCATCATCAGCATCACGAAGGACTGCTGGGACAGCGCTCCCCACACCCCGGTCCCGAGCAGGACCGCGGCGACGACCAGCACGCTCTCGAGGCTCATCCGTGCCCCCCGTGACCGTCGTGGCCGTGCGTGACCACCGTGGTCGCCGTGTCCGCCGTGCCCGCCGGCAGCCTCGGGCTCGTCCGCCGCGGACCGGCCGGTCGCGGGGTCCATCACCGGCGGCCGCGACCCGGCGTGGGCGTCTCCGTGGCGACCGCGCGTCGAGGACAGGACGACGCCGCCGATGATCGTCGCGAGGAGCGTCAGCCCGACCGACTCCATCAGCATCATCGACCCGCCCATGAGCTCGTGGCCGAGCGAGCGGATCGTCATCTCGGGTGCGGTGAGCGGCTGGCCCGGGAGGTCGGCGAGCAGCGCCACCGCGGTCAGTCCCACCCCGACGAGCACGCCGGCGCCGATCGCGACCTTCTCCTGGTGGACCATCTGCATCGGGTTGAGGCCGGCCGGGTTCATCATGAAGGCGACCATGAAGATCGCCATCACGGTCATCTCGACCGCCATCATGAAGAACAGCGCCACGCCGAGGTACTCGGCGAACAGCAGCACGAGGATGGCGCCGACGTTGAAGAACGACAGCATCAGCGAGAACGTGGCGCGCACCATCGAGTCGACGCGGAACACGCGCCAGCCGGTCCAGATCGCCGCGGCGGCGAACACCCAGAAGGCGAGGTCGGTGGCCCAGGAGGTGGAGGTCACGGCAGCGCCACCAGTCCCGCCCAGGCGAGGTCGAGGAAGGCGAGCGGGAGCAGCACGGTCCACGCGAGGGTCACGAACCGGTCGGGGGTGACGCGCCCGAGACGGTGGCCGAGCCACACGAGCAGGGTGGCGACCGCGAGGCTCTTCAGCAGCAGCCACACGGGCCCGGGGAGGACCGGGCCGAGGTAGCCACCGAACAGGATGGTGGCGGTCATCACGCTGTAGAGCGCCAGCATCGCCCGGCGTGCCCACTCCCACGCGAGCCGCTGCGGCCCCGAGGTCTCGGCGCTCGTCCCGCCTGACAGGTCGCGGCCGTCGGGCAGGTCCATCGGCCCCCAGAACGCCGCGCCGAGCGCCACGACGAGGAACAGCGGGAGGCCCAGCGGCTGCGAGACGACGTTCCACAGCTCGCCCTGGGCCTCGACCACCCGGCCGACCGACAACGACTCGGCCGGGAGCGCCACCGCGATCAGGACGAACATCGACAGCAGCATGAAGCTCAGCGCCTCGGCGATGAAGCGGTACCCGCCGACGAGCGAGAACGCCGAGTTCGCCGACCAGCCGTGGAGGTAGACGGCGACCATCCCGATGACCTCGGCGGCGCCGAAGACGACGATGCCGGTCCGGACGTCGGCCAGGGCGAACCCCTCGGAGAGCGGGATCACGCTGAAGGCGACGGCGGCGACCGCTGCCAGCGTCGCCGGCGCCAGCGCCCACAGCAGCGCATCGGAGCGCTCGGTGCCGGTCCCGCTCTGGTGGGCGAGCACCGCGACGCGACGGAGCGGCCGCACCAGCGCTTCCCCGCCGCCACCGCGGTCGCCGGCGACGCGCGCACCGACCCACTCGTCGAGGACGGCCACCACGTACGGGGCCGATCACGAGGAAGCGCGACCACCACGACGACCGCGACCGGCACGGACGCGTGGGCGCGGACGAGCTCGGGGATCGGGGTCACGCCGCCACCTCCTCGACCCCCCGCGCGGCCGCCTCGAGGTCGATCGGGAGCGTCGCGATGGTCGTCATCGCCTCGCCGAGCTCGGCCCCCGTGAGGAGGTCCGGCAGCGCGTCGAGCACCGCCAGGGGCGAGACCGTCGGCGCCGGGTCGGCGTCCAGCCAACGCTGCCACCGCGCCTCGGCGTCGGTCTCCTCACCCAGGAGGTCGGTCGTCCCGACCCCGCGGGTCATCCAGCGCAGGGTCGTCGCCCGGCGCAGCCGCCGGCCGAACCGCGCGACCGCGGCCGGGTCGGGATCGTCCGCCAGCCGCGCCGCGCGCCGCGCGAGCGCATCCGTGCCGGCGAGGGCGAGGAGCTCGGACAGGCGCAGCATGCGGTCGGCGACGAGGTCCGTGGTGCCGGGGAGGTCGAGCCGCTGCCCGTCCCAGGTCTCCCGCGGGGTCTCGAACGGGTTGTCGCCGACCGAGACCTCCTCGAGGACGTCCCCCTGGAGCCCGACGCGGAGCCGGAGCCCGGGCGGGAAGCCGGCGAGGTGCGGGCCGAGCGTGAGCGGCAGGCGGTCGAGCGCGAGACCGTCGCGGCCCTCCTGTGGCGGCATCGGGAGCGGTCGCCCGTACGGCGTGCCGCCCATCATCCCCTCGCCGCCGTGCCCGTGGGGGCCGACCCCCTGCCACGGGACCGGGTGCTCCGCCGGGCAGGAGCGGCGGGGCGCCGGCGAGGTCGCCACCGAGCAGCGACGCGTGGACCGCGCAGAGGGTGCCAACGACGTCGCCGGCGCGGCCGACGTGCTCGTGGACGCCGGGCCAGCTCGCATCGTCGGCCCAGCGCACGACCGCCCGCGGCTCGGGGAGCTGGTCGTGCACCTGCAGCGCCTCCCGAGGAGGTCCTGCGGGAGCGCGCCGGCGACGAGCAGGACGGTGGCGTGTCGCGGGCTCGCGACCAGCTCGATCCGCTCGTCGGCCCGCAGCCGCTGCACCGATCGGCGCGCGCCGGCGCCCGTGACCGCGAACACCCCGACCGGTGCCTGCGCCGCGAGTCGTGCCAGCCAGCTCACTGCCACCGGAAGGCCCCCTCGCGCCAGGCGTAGAGGATCCCGAGGCCGAGGATCACGAGGAAGACCCCCATCTCGATGAGCGCCTTGACCCCGAGCTCGCGGTAGACGACCGCCCACGGGTACATGAACATCATCTCCATCTCGAAGGCGATGAGGACGATCGTCATCGGGTAGAAGCGCGCGTGGAAGCGGCCCCAGGCGTGGGTGTCGGGCTGGTGACCGCCGAGGACCGGGACCGCCCGCGACCAGTGGAGCTCGCGCGGGTCGGTCACCTGCCGGTAGCGCGAGAGCGCCGCGAAGAAGCCGAGCACGGCGAGCGCGGCGGTGCTCGCCGCGAGGAACGCGTTCAGCACGTGGGACACCTCCTCGTGCGGGCTCGGCGGGTGGGGCGGCCGGGTCGTGTCCCGGCAGCGGGTGGGTGGCCCACTCTTACCCCCCTGGGGTACCCGCGTGGCGGAACCGTCCCCGTCCGGGCGTCCACCCGTGCCCGCCGATGAGCGCCGACCACCCGGCGCCACGGTTTACGCTCCCTCCACCGCCCGGGTGTCCCAACGGCAGAGGAACCCTGCTTAAACCAGGGGAGCTGTGGGTTCGAATCCCACCCCGGGCACGAGCCCCGGACCCGCGGGGTCACCCTCCGCGGGGGACCTCGGCCTGGTCGGGGGTCCCGGCGTCGGGGCTGCGCTCGCCGCTCGTGAGCCGGACCAGCGGCCCGTCGGCGAACAGGTCACCGAGGTCGACGCCGACCGCGCGCCACACCCACGGCGGGACGCCGATGTCGGCCACGTAGAGGTCGCCCATGTACGGGTGCACGATGCGCTCGGTGAGGCCGAGCTTGGGCGCGGCGATCGTCACGGTCACGTCCGCGGTGACGCACATGCCCTTGAGGCCGACGTCCGCGCCGACGCCGCTGGGGAGGTCCAGCGCCACGACCGGGACGTCGTGGCGGCGCAGCCAGGCTGCCACCTCCTCGGCCACGCCGCGAAGGGGCGGGTCGGCGCCGGCGCCGAGCATCGCGTCGACGACCGCGTCGCCCGGCAGCAGCGCGTCGAGCGCGTCGCGGTCGGCACGTGCCACCGGTACCCCGGAGGCCTCCAGCACCCGGAGCTGATCCTGCAAGGTGGGCTCGCCGGTCAGCACGACCGCCACGTCGGCGCCGGAGGACACGAGCAGGCGCGCGGCGGCGAGCCCGCCCGCCCCGGTCCCGCCGGTCCCCGCCACGACCGTGACGCGGCGACCCGTGACCGGGACGTCCAGGAGCAGCCGCACGGCGGTGGTGACGGCACGCCCGGCCTGCTCGGCGTAGGCCGCGAGCCCCACGCCGGCGTCCTCCAGCAGCTGTCGCGCCTCGCGGACCTGCGCCGCGGAGACGTGCGGCACGTCGTCCTGGCGACGCTCCGGAAGTCCGGCGAGCCGCGCGCGCCGCTGCCACGCCGGCATCCCCTCCCACGGCCGGACCGCGAGCTCGTCGCCCAGGTCCTCGGGCGACAGACCCTCGGACCAGTCCTCGACCGCGACCTCCAGCATCAGCGCCACCACCATCGCGGTCGCGCCCCACAGCAGGTCGTCGTCGAGCTGCCACGCCCACGAGGCCCCGCGCAGCGACAGCGGGACCTGCCGCCACCGGTCCCGCTCCAGCAGCTGCGCGACCGGGACCCGCAGGATCTCGTCGACCTCCCACGGGTTGGGCTCGAGCTCGTGCGGCTCGCGCCAGCGGGCGACGACCGGCGCCACCCAGAACCGCGACGGCGGGATGTAGAAGACCGGCCCCCGGCCCAGCACGTCCGCGGACGCCGGGTCGAGGCCGATCTCCTCCACCGCCTCGCGGAGGGCGGCCTCCTCGATCGTCTCGTCCGGGTCGAGCCGCCCGCCGGCGAAGGAGACCTGGCCGGGGTGGGAGCGCATGTCGCGACGACGGCGGGTCAGCACCACCACCGGGCCGGTGTCGCTCGGCTCGAGCAGCACCAGCACCGAGCCGACCCGCGCCTCGGCCGGCGGCGTCGACTGGTCGGGCGTGACCGACGCCAGCGCGGCCTCGAGCCGGGGCCAGAAGACGTCCTCGGCGAGCCTCGGGTCCACGGCCACCTCCTCGTGGCGAGGCTAGCCGTGGGCGTGGTCACTCGATGAGGCCGGCCTCGCGCTGCAGCGAGCGGACGTAGGCGACGATGTCGGTCACGTCCTGGGCGTCGAGCCCCGGCACCGCCGGCATCGGACCGAAGTCCCAGTGGTGCGGCTGGACACCGCGCTCGACCGCGAGCTGGAACGAGGCGTCGTCGTGGTGGCTCGGCACGTAGACGTCGTTCAGGAACGACGGACCGGCGTTGGTGCCTTCGCCGGTCGGGCCGTGGCAGGCCGCGCAGCTGGTCGAGAACAGCTCCTGCCCCCGGGCGACGTCGCCGGCGCCGGGTGCCGCACCGTCGCCTCCACCACCGCACGCGGCGGTCACGACGGCGAGGGTCATCACGGAGAGGACGAGCGGGCGGACGGACACAGCGCGGACCTCGCAGACGGGTCGGACGGCCGACGCTACCGCCGGCGCCACGACGTGTCGCCGGCGCGGCAGACGTACCGGGCCACCTGTCACCCCAGCGCCAGGCCGTCCAGCAGGTCGGACTCCGACACGACCAGCCCCGGGAACCCGTAGCGCTCGACGACCGCGGCGGCGATGAGCGCCCCGCCGGCGATGACGTCCTCGCGCCCGTCCTGGACCGGGCCGAAGGTCGCGATCTGGGCGGCGGTGAGCGAGCACAGCTCGTCGGCCCAGCGGCGCAGCGACTCGGGACTCACCACCTGCCCGTGGACGCAGCCGTCGACGTAGGTGTCGATCCGGGCGTCGAGCGCCGCGAGGGTCGTGACGGTGCCCGCCACCCCGACGAGCGTCGCGGCCCGGACGACGGCGACCTGCTGGCCGGCGAGCTCGCGGTCGAGCTCGGTCAGCCGACGGTGGATCTCCTGGTTCGCAGCGGCGACCTCGGCGCGACCGGGGGGGTCTCCCCCCAGGTAGCGCTCGGTCAGTCGGACCGACCCGAGCTGCATCGAGGACGAGCCCGCGACGCTCCCGTCGCCGGCGCCGACGATCACCTCGGTCGAGCCCCCGCCGATGTCGAGCACCGCGAAGGGCAGCGGTGCCTCGAGGCCGGCGCGGACACCCCGGTACGCCGTCGCGGCCTCCTGCTCGCCGGTCAGCACCTCGGCGTCGACGCCCGTCAGCTCGCGGACGCCATCGAAGAAGCGGTCCCGGTCCTCGGCGTCGCGCACGGCCGAGGTCGCCGCGATCCGGACGACGTCGCTGACCCCGTGCCGGACCCAGAGGTCCCGGAACCGGGCGATGACGTCGAGGGTCGCGCGCAGCGCCTCGTCGTCGAGACGGCCCGTGCGATCCACACCCCTGGCGAGCCGGGTGATCGCGATGTCGCGCGCCAGCTCGTGACCGGCGTCGTCGACCACCTTCACCCGCACGGAGTTGGATCCGACGTCGACCGCGGCGCGGCTCATGGCAGACGTCCCGACCAGGTCGTGACCTCGTCCTCGGTCACGCACGGACCGCTGCACGGGACCGGCCGGGCGGCCTCGACGGTCCAGGCGCCGACGGGGCCGTCGCCGGTGGCGAGGACGTGTGCGGCGTGGACGTGGAGGCACTTCACGTAGCGCTCGTTGCCGCCGGCGCGCGGGTCGCCGGGGAGCTTCTCGCCGCCGCCGAGCTCGTCGCGGAAGGCCACGTAGCGCTGCATCGCGTCCGCGTGCGCGGACTGGAAGTCGGGGTCGGTGTCGAGGCGCTCGTTGATGCCCACCATCTCGTGCTCTCCCTCGAGGCGGCCGATGGCGGCGCGGAGCGCCGGGCAGGTCTGCCAGAACACGGTCGGGAACGGGGTGCCGTCGTCGAGTCGGGGTGAGACCCGCACCGCCGTCGGCAGGCCGAACACGCAGCGGTGGACGACCGCCGTCTCCCCGCGGGCGGGGCGGCCGAGCTGCGCGGACACGATGGCACGTTCGCGCTCGGTCACCGCGGGGGCGACCGCAGCGCGCGCGTAGCTGGCGTCCGGGTCCGGGACGACCGCGTCGTCCGAGGGGGGCAGCGCACCGTGCTCGAGGTCCGGCCCTCCCCCGGAGGAGGTCGCCATCAGGTACGCCCGAGCCGGCTCTTGGCCTGGCGACGGCGGGCACCCTGGATCATCTGGGACTTGTGCATGAAGCGACGCAGCCGCTTGTTGAAGTCCTTGTCGATCTGGGACCGCAGGTGGGGCGTCTCCTCGTCCTGCCAGTCGGGGTCCGCCCGCTTGATGGAGAGGTCGACCTTGCCGTCGTCCTTCACCTCACGGACCTTGACCTCCACCTCGTCGCCCTCGGCGAGGTAGGCGTAGATGTTCTCGACGAAGTCGGTGTCGACCTCGGAGACGTGGACGAGCCCGGTGACGGTGGTCTCCTCGTCCGCGGGGATCTCGACGAAGGCGCCGTACTCCTCCAGTCGGACGACGGTTCCGGTGACGATGCTTCCCTGATCTACCAGTGCGATCAACTCCTACGGGGTTCGGCTGTACGGGTCCTCCGACGGTAGGGACGGCCTCACCCTCGGGCAAGGTGGGCGCCCCCGTCGTTCGTCGCGGCCCACGCCGGCCCCTTGACGCGATGTTACAAGATACGTACTGTCGTAACACCCTGCGCGAGATCGTCACCGAGGCCGTCCCCGAGGAGCACCCGCTTGAGCACCCACCGCTACGCCCTGCCCATCGAACAGACGCGCTGGAACATCCCCGGCGTCGAGTCCACCGTCGCCTTCAACTGGGAGTACGACTCCGGGCGTCAGCGGATGCTGAACCTGTACGAGAAGGGCAAGGACAAGCAGTGGAACACCCAGACGCGGATCGACTGGTCCCACGACATCGACACGTCCGACCAGGAGATGGCGCCCGACGAGATCGTCCCGATCTTCGGCTCGGCGCCGTGGGAGAAGATGAACCGCGCCGAGAAGGACCAGGTGCGCCACCACTACGTCGCGTGGACCAACTCGCAGTTCCTCCACGGTGAGCAGGGCGCGCTGGTGTGCTCGGCCAAGATCGTCGAGACCGTGCCGGACATGGACTCGAAGTTCTACGCCGCCACCCAGACGATGGACGAGGCCCGTCACGTCGAGACCTACGCGAAGTTCCTGAACGAGAAGCTCGAGCTCTGCTACCCGATCAACGAGTCGCTGCAGGCACTGCTCGACCAGACGATCAGCGACGAGCGGTGGGACTTCACCTACCTCGGCATGCAGGTCATGATCGAGGGCGTCGCCCTGGCCGCGTTCTCGATGATCCGCGACTTCACGGCCGACCCGCTCGGCAAGTCCATCAACGCCTACGTGATGCAGGACGAGGCGCGCCACATCGCCTTCGGACGGCTGGCGCTGAAGGACGCCTACGCCGACATCACCGAGGCCGAGCGCGAGGAGCGCGAGGAGTTCGTGGTCGAGGCGAGCTACCTGCTGCGCGACCGCTTCCTCGCCAAGGAGGTGTGGGAGAACCTCGGGATGGACGGCGACGAGATGGCCGCCTACGTCGACAAGCACCAGATGATGACCGAGTTCCGCAAGGCGCTGTTCAGCCGCGTGGTCCCCACCGTCAAGGACATCGGTCTGTGGGGTCCCAAGGTCCAGAAGGCCTACCTCGACATGGGGGTGCTGCAGTTCCAGGACCTCGACGTCGACGAGCTGTCGGCCAACGACGAGCGCATCGCCGAGGAGCTCGAGGAGCTGCTCGCGAGCAAGCGCGAGGACGGCTCGATCGTCGACGACGGCTCGCGCGCGGCCGCCATGGCCGAGACGATCGCCGCCGGCGAGTAGCCCGCCTCCTCCCCTCCCCCCGGGCCTCCACGAACTTTGAGGGGTCGAACTTCAGGATGTTGAAGTTCGACGGGGCAAAGTCCGCAGCGCGCGGAGCTCGTCGTCGAGTTTGTCCCCCTGTTCTCGCGGTAGGCGCGAGAACAGGGGGACAAACTTGGGGTAGGGGGCGCTCAGGGCGGCGGTGCGGCGGCGGAGGCGCACGATGAACACCGCGCCGGCGAAGCTGCCGGCCGTGATGCTCGTCTGCACCGCGCCGGCGAGCCCCGCGCCGGCGGCCAGGGAGATGAGCGGCGTGCCGGCGGCGAGGACGGCGAGGACCGGGCCGATCAGGAACCACCCGGCGATCAGCGGGATGCCCGAGTCGCCCATGATGAGCCACTGCAGCGGTGGCGCGCCCCGGGTGGCGGCGATCGCCGCCGCGAGCACCAGCGGCGGCGTCACGACCCACACGGTCGCGATGGCCGGGCCGACCGGGGCCGCCGACAGCGCCCCGAGGAGCGCGCCGCCCACGACCCCGACCGTGCCGGCGGTCGCGAGCAGCAACCCGGGGGCGACGAGTCGCAGCCACACGACGGTCCGCGCCGAGAACGGCAGCAGCGACTCCGACGGGAGCGGATCCTCGAGCTCGGCGCGCACCCCCTCGAGGAGGTCGCTCGCCGGCAGGTAGCCGATGACCGCCGCCGCGACCCCACCCAACGGGGACGACGGGTCGCGTGCGACCACGGCGGCCGCGACGCCGAGGAGGATCGCGGCGCGGACGAGCGCCCACGGGCGCCGCAGGAGCGTCAGCGCGTCCTGCCACGGCACGGCCAGCCACGGGAGGCGCGGCCGCGGCAGCCGGACGCGGGGCACCCGTCGCAGACCCCGCTGGCCCTGGGTCCGGATACGGCTGATCGTGCGCGCATCGAGGAGCGCGGCCGAGGCCCGGACGCCGTCGGAGACGCCGGCCCGTCGCAGCAGCTCCTCGTCCGGGACCGCGACGAGGTGCCCCCGCGCCCAGCGGACGGTGACCACCGCGAGCGCGGTGACGAGGACCGGACCGAGCCACCAGCCGACGCCGTCGCCGAGACCGGCGGCGACCGCCCACCCCCACGGACCGGACCAGACCGCCAGCTCCACGCGGTCGCGTCCGAGCCATCCCAGGCCGACCGCCAGCAGCAGCGCCGGCGGGGTCGCGACCAGCACCGCGCGGGCGCGCCGGCGGCCGGTCTCGACCCACAGGCCGGCGGCGGCGACCACCACCCCGAGCGCGGCGACGCCCCAGGTCGTGCCGACGACCGTCCGCAGCCCGTGACCGGTGCCGGCGATGGCGAGCTCGGTGCCGAGCACCAGCCCGAGGAGCGCGCCGACGACCCCGCCGACGATGAGGCCCAGGTGCAGGTGTGGCCGCAGCAGCAGCCGTCGGTCCAGCGGTAACGGGAGGAGCCAGCTGGCGTCGGGGCGGGACAGGAGCACCGGCCCCGACCAGGTCGCGACCCGCAGCCCCAGGACGACCACGACCAGCGCGAGCGCCGGCGCGAGGCGCGTCGAGGCGCTGCCGGTCGCGACGGGGGCCGACAGCCGCAGCCCGTAGGCGCGCACGATCGCGGTCCCCCAGAACCCCAGGACCAACGCGAGCACGTAGAGCTGGTAGCCGATGCGGCGGGCCACCTCGCGGCGCCCGGGCCGGTCCTGCTCGCTGGCGAGGAAGCGCCGGACCGCGACGGTCGCCGCGACCGAGCCGAGCGGGTCCGGCGCGACGCCGGCGTCGCCGCCGGTCACGCCGCGTCCATCCCGAGCGCCCGGAACGCCGGCGAGGCCACCACCTCGGCGTAGGGGCCGAGCGCCTCGACCTCGCCCTCGGAGAGGACCAGGGCGCGGTCGGCCAGGGCGGCCGGGAAGTCGAGGTGGTGGCTCACGAGCACCACCGCGGCCCCGCCGGCGCGGGCCGCCACCACCCGCTCCCACAGCGCGGTGCGGGTCCGCGCGTCGAGGGCGCGGGTCGGCTCGTCGAGGAGCAGGACGTCGGCCGGACGCAGGAGCGCCGCGGCGAGGTCGAGCTTCTGCCGCATCCCGCTGGACAGCTCGTCGGGCAGGAAGTCGGCGCGGTCCTCCAGCGCCAGGTCGGCGAGGAGCGCGTCGATGGCGTCGTCCGGGTCGGGGACGGCGAACGCGGTGGCGACCAGGGTCAGGTGCTCGTGCACGCTCAGGTCCGGGTAGAACGCCGGCCCGCCGCCGGCGAGCGCGACGTCCCGGCGGGCGCGGGCGCGGCCGGTCGCGGTGGTCGCGTCGACGCCGGCCAACGCGACGGTCCCCTCGCTCGGCTCCAACCGCCCGGACGCGAGCCGCAGGAGCGTCGTCTTGCCGGAGCCGTTGCGTCCGAACACGACCAGGGTCTCGCCCGCGGCCACGGCGAGGTCGAGCGGGGCGAGCGCGCGCACGCTGCCGCGCTCGACCCCGAAGGTGCGGCTGACCGCGCGGAACGACAGCGGCGCGGTCATCCGAAGACGGCCGACACGGCCTCCCACAGACGCGCGTACCACGGGGCGTCGCCGTCCTCGGCCGTCGGGGGCGTGGTGATCTGCGGGCGGTCGACCTCGGGCGGCACGATCGCGTAGGGGACCTCGCCGGGCCGGACCATCCCCTGCTGCTCACGGGCGAGCAGCTCGACGTTGGTCGGGATCCTGGAGGTCGGCCTTGCGGCGGGCCAGCGAGCCGTTCTCGGCGTCGAGCGCCTCGACCTTGGCCTCGAGCGACTCGACCCGGCCGCGGCCGTCCATGAAGCTCTGGAACGGCCCCGACAGCATCACGACCGACAGCACCAGCAGGGCGGCGAGCCCGACCACGAAGACGCGGTCCCCGGACACCGCAGCGGCGCCGACACCCCGGGCCGCGTAGGCCGTCCCCTCGACGCGGCGCGCGATGCGCTGGACCGGCACCGGCGCGCGGTTGCTCCCGCCCCGGACGCGCCGACGCTCGACCGCACGCGCCTCCCGGCGGAGCCCCTGTGCGCCTCCCGACGTCCTCGTCACCTGCGATCCCTCTCGTCCACTAGGGCCGGAAGCGCGGGAACGCGTCGCGTCCCGCGTACCGGGCGGCCGCGCCGAGGTCCTCCTCGATGCGCAGCAGCTGGTTGTACTTCGCGACCCGGTCGCTGCGCGCCGGCGCGCCGGTCTTGATCTGCCCCGCGTTCACCGCGACGGCGATGTCGGCGATGGTCGCGTCCTCGGTCTCGCCCGAGCGGTGGCTCACCATGCTCGTGTAGCCGGCGCGGTGGGCGGTCTCGACCGTGGTGAAGGTCTCGGTCAGGGTGCCGATCTGGTTGACCTTGACGAGGATCGAGTTCGCGACCCCGAGCTCGAGGCCCTTGCGGAGCCGCTGCACGTTGGTGACGAACAGGTCGTCGCCGACGAGCTGGCAGCGCCCGCCGAGCGCCTCGGTGTGGAGCGCCCAGCCCTCCCAGTCGTCCTCGTCCATCCCGTCCTCGACGGACACGATCGGGAACGCGTCGACCAGCTCGGCGAGCCAGTCGCTGTGCTCGGCGGGGCTCAGGCGGCGACCCTCGCCGGCGAGGTCGTAGACGCCCTCGTCCGCGTCGAAGTACTCGGAGGCGGCGACGTCGAGGGCCAGCGCCACGTCGGTGCCGGGCGTGTAGCCGGCCTCCTCGATGGCGCGGACGATGAGCTCCAGCGCGCGCTGGTTGGTCGGCAGGTCGGGCGCGAACCCGCCCTCGTCGCCGAGGCCGGTGGACAGCCCCTCGCGCTTCAGGACGTCCTTCAGCTGGTGGTAGACCTCAGCGCCCGTGCGCAGCGCCTCGGCGAAGCTCGCGGCCCCGACCGGAGCCACCATGAACTCCTGCACGTCGACGTTGGAGTCGGCGTGCGCGCCGCCGTTCAGGATGTTCATCATCGGGACCGGCAGCAGGTGCGCCGCGGGTCCACCGAGGTAGGCGTACAGCGGCAGCGCGGACGACTCGGCGGCGGCCTTGGCGACCGCGAGCGAGACGCCCAGGAGCGCGTTGGCGCCCAGCTTGCTCTTGTCGTCGGTGCCGTCGAGGTCGAGCAGCACCGCGTCGACGTCACGCTGGCGGGTGGCGTCGTGGCCGAGGAGGGCCGGCGCGATGACCTCGTTGACGTTGTCGACCGCCTGCCGGACCCCCTTGCCGCGGTAGCGATCGCCGCCGTCACGCAGCTCGACGGCCTCGAACTCGCCGGTGGAGGCGCCCGACGGGACCGCGGCGCGACCCGAACTGCCGTCGACGAGCTCGACGTCGACCTCGACGGTCGGGTTCCCGCGGCTGTCCAGCACCTCGCGGGCGTGGATCAGCTCGATGCTGGACATCTCCATGACGACTCCTCGTGAGCGGGCGCCCGGCAGGGCGCGGAACGCCGGCACCGCCCGCGGTCACGCGAGGTGACGGTACGCGACGGCTGTGCACTTGAGCAACAGACTGCAACACCTACAACAACGACCGGAGCGCGCACGCCCCGCGGTCAGGCGCGCCGGGTCACCTGCCCGGCCACCCACGCCAGCACCGCACCGAGCAGCGCACCCAGCGTGGCACCCCGTGCCCGGTGGCGGGACGAGAGCACCGCGCCGAGGCCGGCACCCGCCACCCCCGCGCCCGCGGCGACGAGCGCCAGCGCCGACGGGTCGAGCCCGCGGGGACTGGGGGCCGGGGCCGGATCGCGATCCCACCCGGCGAGCGGGTCACGGTCACCGGCGCGGTCCTCCTGCGGGTGCAGGCCCACCGCGTCGGCGGCGAGGTCGGGTGGTCGCACGCTGCTCGCGCCGTCGGCGCCGGCGGGAGCCGGAGGAGCGGGTGGCGGCGGTGGCGCGGGCGCGGCCCCCGCGACGCCGGTGCCGGCGAACATCCCCGCCGACAGCTCGGTGCCGCACTTGGGGCAGGGCGCCGGTGCGGTGGCCAGCCCCGAGACCAGGCTCGCGCTCAGGAAGCGGGCGCACTCGGGACACTGCACGGGCACGGGTCGAACTCCCTCGTCGGTGGGCGTAGCCTAACCGGGACGTGGTCCCCGAGCCCGAGGCCCGGCCGAGGAGGGCCGACCGGCCCTTGGCTCCCGGCGGGGCGGCCGGCGACCCTGCCCTTCGAGACCGCCACATCACCCTGGAGGCGCCGTCCGATGGTGACCCGAACCGAACAACGCCTCGCGGGCCTCGCCGCACTGGCGACCGCCGCCGCGCTCGTGACCGCGCTCGTGCTCTTCGATGGCGGTCCGCCGACCCACCACGGGGGCGTCATCACCAGCTGGTTCGCCGACCACACGGTCGCCGTCAAGGGCGGCGCCATCGCCTGGATGCTCGCCACGATCGCCATCGTGGTGTTCGCGGTCGCCGTCCGGGAGGCGCTGTGGGCGACCGTCATCGAGCACGGCTGGGCGGCGTTGCTGTTCGTCCAGGGCGCGGTGGTCTTCGCCGCCGTGTCGGTGGTCTCCGGAGCGCTCGCGTGGGCCCTCGCCGACCAGGCGGCGGTCGGGACCCTGACACCCGATGTCGCGGTCAGCGTCTGGGGGGTCGCCCGGACGCTCCTCCGTTTCGCCAGCTGGGGGCTGACGGTCCCGGTGATGGTGGTCGGGCTGGTCCTGTACCGCTACTCGACGCTCGGACAGTTCGCGGCGGTGATCGGCGTGATCGTCGCCGGCGCGCTGGTGGTCCCGGTCACCTGGGAGCCGGCGTTGTTCGCCCTGGCCGGGTGGCTGGTGCTCACCGGGGTCGTCTTCCTGCAGCCGTTCCGTCGGCACCAGCGGGTGCCGAGCAACGAGCTCGTCGACGGCTACGACCGCACCTGACACCGGCTCTCCCGTGTACGACGGCGCCCCCTCGGGGCGCCGTCGTCGTGTGTGCGGCCACGGCTGTCCCCAGAGGTTCCCCACGACGGTGTCGTGTGTGGGGTCCCGGTGGAGGTCCGGGACGTAGCGGGCCTATCGGGGTCCGGAGAGCGTGCCCATCGCGGCCGGAATGGGGCCCATCGGCACGGTCGCGCAGCTGCCGGCTGCGGTTCAGTTGGTCCCAAGCGAACGGCACGGCACAGCACCCCGCTGACCGGCCCAGAGACGATCACCAGGAGAGACATCCCATGTTCCTCACCAAGAGCACCCCGCGGCTCATCGCCTTCGTCCTCATGGCCTTCGGCGTCATGATCATGGCGGTCGGCGCGGTCAACTGGCAGAAGGCCAACCAGGGCCTGAAGAGCCTCGACGCGGTCTACAAGGCCCAGGGTGTCGAGCTCAGCTACAACGACGCGGGCCAGCTCGTCGACCGTGGCGAGACCGCCGGCGCCGACGCGATCATGTCCCTGCTCGTCGACGACTACCAGTTCCCGGTCAACGAGGCCGACTTCGACCCCAACGACCCGCTGGTCAACACCCCCAGCGAGCTGATGTACCAGTTCGCCACCGTCTCCTTCCACACCCTCCACGGCACCCAGACCATCACCCTCACTGAGGACGCCGAGTACAACGGCGAGGTCTTCAAGGCCGGCACCTACGAGTTCCCCGTGGACGGCCGCTACTGGAGCGACTTCGACCGCAACCACCCCATCGAGGGCCCGGCCCGCGAGATGGCCTGGACCCCCACCGCCCACGCGCTGCTCGCTGAGCTCTCCGCCGGTACCGGCGCCGACTACCAGGCCGGCTTCGCACACTTCGCCGCTTGGCGCACCGTGATCGAGGGCCTCGCGATCACCCTCGGTGGCTTCGGCCTCCTCGTCCTGGCCATGCGCCAGGAGGACCAGATCGAGCAGGCCATCCAGACGAGCACCAAGGAGCGTGTCACCGTCTGACCGTCTCTCTCAGACGACGTGGGCCCCGGCAACCGCCGGGGCCCACGGCTGTCCCCAGACCATCGCGGCCCTCAGCCACCCCCAGGTCGCCCACCCGACGCACGGAGCAGCGGGTCCCGGCGGAGTCGAGTCCCGGCGGGGGCGGGCCTATCGGGGTGCGGAGAGCGTGCCCATCGCGGCCGGAATGGGGCCCATCGGCACGGTCGCGCAGCTGCCGGCTGCGGTTCAGTTGGTCCCAAGCGAAAGGCACGGCACAGCACCCCGCTGACCGGCCCAGAGACGATCACCAGGAGAGACATCCCATGTTCCTCACCAAGAGCACCCCGCGGCTCATCGCCTTCGTCCTCATGGCCTTCGGCGTCATGATCATGGCGGTCGGCGCGGTCAACTGGCAGAAGGCCAACCAGGGCCTGAAGAGCCTCGACGCGGTCTACCAGGCCCAGGGTGTCGAGCTCAGCTACAACGACGCGGGCCAGCTCGTCGACCGTGGCGAGACCGCCGGCGCCGACGCGATCATGTCCCTGCTCGTCGACGACTACCAGTTCCCGGTCAACGAGGCCGACTTCGACCCCAACGACCCGCTGGTCAACACCCCCAGCGAGCTGATGTACCAGTTCGCCACCGTCTCCTTCCACACCCTCCACGGCACCCAGACCATCACCCTCACTGAGGACGCCGAGTACAACGGCGAGGTCTTCAAGGCCGGCACCTACGAGTTCCCCGTGGACGGCCGCTACTGGAGCGACTTCGACCGCAACCACCCCATCGAGGGCCCGGCCCGCGAGATGGCCTGGACCCCCACCGCCCACGCGCTGCTCGCTGAGCTCTCCGCCGGTACCGGCGCCGACTACCAGGCCGGCTTCGCACACTTCGCCGCTTGGCGCACCGTGATCGAGGGCCTCGCGATCACCCTCGGTGGCTTCGGCCTCCTCGTCCTGGCCATGCGCCAGGAGGACCAGATCGAGCAGGCCATCCAGACGAGCACCAAGGAGCGTGTCACCGTCTGACCGTCTCTCTCAGACGACGTGGGCCCCGGCAACCGCCGGGGCCCACGGCTGTCCCGGGCCGTCCCGCAGCGCCCCGCGACGGTGTCGTGTGCGGTCAGCGGGCCTCGTCGGCCTTGACCGCGTCCCAGAGCGCCAGCCACCCGTCGCGGTCGAGCTCGCCGCTCCCCTGCTCGCCCGCGAGCTCGAGCACCGCCTCGAAACGGGCACGGAACTTCCCCGCCGCGCGCCGCACGGCCCGCTCCGGCTCGATGCCGAGGTGCCGGGCGAGCCCGACGACCGCGCCGAGCAGGTCGCCGAGCTCCTCCTCGCGCTCCTCGTCGGAGCCGGCGCGGGCGAGCTCGTCGAGCTCCTCGTGGATCCGGGCGGTGGGCTCGCCGGCGTCGCGCCAGTCGAAGCCGAGCTTGGCCGCCTTGCGCTGCAGCTCCTCGGCCAGCATGAGCCCGGGGAGGGCGGCGGGGACGCCCTCGAACGGCCCGGTGCGCTGCTTCTCTGCCTGCTTGAGCTGGTCCCAGTTGGCCTGGACCTCGTCGGCGGTCGCCGCGTCACCGTCGGCGAAGACGTGCGGGTGGCGGCGGACGAGCTTGTCGGCGATGCCGGCGGCCACGTCGTCGATGGTGAAGGCGGTGCGGTCCGTCGCGACCTGGGCGTGGAACACGACCTGCAGGAGCACGTCGCCGAGCTCCTCCTGGATGTGGACGTCGTCGCCGGACTCGATCGCCTCGAGGAGCTCGTAGGTCTCCTCGAGGAGGTAGCGCGACAGGGTGCCGTGGTCCTGCTGGAGGTCCCAGGGGCAGCCGTCCTCGGGGTCGCGGAGCTGGCGCATGACCTCGACCAGGCGCACGGTCTCGAGCCCGCGCGGCGCCTGGGCGAGGAAGACGAACTCGACCTCGACGTCGCCGTCCTTGGCGGCCTCGAGGCCGACGACCCGGCCGAAGCCGTCGTCGCGGGGTCCGAGCACGTAGACCGCGGTCCCCCGGGCGTGGGCCGCCTCGACGAGTCCCTTCGCGAGCGCGCGCTCGGCGGGGGACCCGGGCTCCATCAGGTTCAGTCCGCGGGTCTGCACGCTCGCCGGCGCGAGCTCCTCGACGTCCACCCCGGCCCAGTAGAGGTGGTCGGCGGTGACGTCGGTCGACCGGTCGCGGACGAAGACGACGTCGGCCCGGGCGATGGCGTCCCAGGCCGGGAACGGCAGCAGGCCGGGGAGCGCCTCGCTGGTCTCGACGAGGACGACGCTCGCCATCAGAGGTTCTGGCTGCGGCTACCCACGGGGACCGGCGGGACGATCACGAACCTGGCCGGATCCCAGTCCCCGAAGCGCGGGTTGACGGCGACCTCGTGCCGCTGGACGAGCTCGCCGAAGAACGCCTGCATCCCCTGGGAGCTGCGCTGGGAGGCGATCTCGTCACGCAGCTGGTCGCGCACGTCGCCGAGGCCCAGGGTCTCGAAGCCGTCGAAGCGCAGGACGTGGAAGAGCCCGTCGGCGGTGGCGAGCGGCCCGACGATCTGACCGGGCGCCGCGTCGCGCAGCGCGCCCACGATGTCCGGGTCGGTCTGGGACGCGGGGCGTGGGCCGACCTCGCCGCCGTTGCCGGCCGCGCCCGGGTCCAGCGAGCGGGTACGGGCGAGCTCGTTGAAGTCCTGGCCCTCCGCGAGCAGATCGACGATCGCCTGGGCCTCCTCGGGGTTGTCGACCACGATGTCGGCGTAGGTGACGAGCTCGTACTGCGCGGCACGCTCGTCGTAGAGCGACTGGATCTCCGCGTCGCTGACCTCGGCCTCGGCGGTGAACCGCTCCTCGATGGCGCGCTGCAGCAGCTGCGAGCGCAGCTGCTCGCGGGCCTCGGCCTCGGTGAGCCCGAGCTCGTCGATGCGCGCGCGCAGCGCGTCCTCGCCGCCGGCGAGCCCGACCTGGACCTCCCACTCGTCGTCGACGTCGCCGTCGGTGACCTCGACCCCGAGGTCGGTGGCGGCCGCGGCGATGAGCTCCTGGAACACCAGCTGCGACAGGACCTGCTGTTGGAGGTTGCTGGTCTCGGCGGCGACCTGGTCCGGCGGGACCGACGCGAACGCGGTGCTGTTCACCTGGGAGCGGACCCGCGCCTCGAGCGTCGAGGTCGGGATGTCGGTGTCGCCCACGCTCGCAGCGACGCCGGCGGGGACCGTGCCGCAGGCGGAGAGCAGGACCGCACCGGCTGCCGCCAGTCCGGCGATGCGGGTCGAGGTACGCACGGGGGTGACTCCCAACCGAGGGTTCGCGGGGGGCCGCAGGGGGCCGTGGAGGTCGTGTCGACGCGGGGTCGAAGCGGTCCGGAGTGTAACCGATGCCGGGTCGGGCTCCGGCGGCCGACGGGAGCACCGGCGGACCCACACCGTCCCGTTCCCACACGTTCTCGGAACGTGACCTACCATCCTCCACCATGGAGCGGGACGTGCACACCACCATCGAGGACCGGCTCCGGCGGACGCGCCAGCGCTACACCGCCGGTCGCCGGCAGCTCGTCGACAGCCTCGCCCGGTGCGGGCGGCCGGTCACGATCGGCGAGCTGCGCGACGCCGGCGCCGGACAGTCGCAGTCGTCGGTCTACCGCAACCTCGCCATCCTCGAGCAGTGCGGGGCCGTGCGCCGGCTGGTCTCGCAGGACGACACCGCGCGGTTCGAGCTCGCCGAGGACCTCACCGAGCACCACCACCACCTCGTCTGCTCCGGGTGCGGCGCCATCGAGGACATCGCGCTGTCCTCCGCGGTCGAGGCGGCCCTGGACGCGGCCGTCGCCGAGGCCCGGGACCGCCACGACTTCGCCGCGGCCGCCCACCGCTTCGACCTCGTCGGGTCCTGCGCCGACTGCGCCTGACAGCCGTCGCTCAGGCGCGCCGACGGCGGCCCGCGACGACGTCCCGGACCGTCAGCACGGCGAAGAACGTGGCCACCGTGACGAGCGCGATCGTCGGTGCGGCGGCGGTCCCGAGGTGGAAGCTCACGAGCATGCCGACGACCACCCCGGCCGCGCCGAAGCCGATGGCCGACGCCATCATCACGGGGACACGGCGGGCGACCAGCGCGGCGGTCGCCGGCGGGGCCACGACGAAGGCGAACACGAGGAGCGTCCCGACCGTGCGGAACGAGGTGACGACCGCGAGCGCGATGAGGGTGAGGAGTGCCGCGTGCGTGAGCCGCGGACGCAGGCCCAGCGCCTCGGCCTTCACCTCGCTGAAGGTCAGCACGAGGAACGCCCGGTAGCCGACGACGCTCACGACCACCGTGACGAGCGTGGCGACGGCGGTGACCACGACGTCCCCGCGTGTCACCCCCAGCGGATCGCCGAACAGGTAGCTCGTGAGCGCGCCGGCGAACGACGGCGAGGTCGACACGATCGCGACCCCGAGCGCCAACATCCCGACGAACAGCAGCGCGATCCCGACGTCCTCGGCGAGCTTGGCCCGGCGGTGGACGACGTTCACGCCGGCGACCATGACCCCCGCCCCGACCGCGGCGCCGATGGTCAGGTCGGTGCCGGTCAGGTGCGCCACCGCGATACCCGGCAGCACGCCGTGCGCGAGCGCGTCGCCGAGGAAGGACATCCCGCGGAGCACGACCCAGGTGCCCACGAGCGAGGTCATCACGACCGTGAGGAGCGCGGCCAGGAGCCCCGTGCGGAGGAAGCCGTAGGAGAACGGTTCCAGCAGCCAGTCCACCGTGTGCCTCCGGTCAGCGCGTGAGCGCGTCGGCGATGAGCCGGGCGTCGGTGCGCAGCAGCCCGGGGTAGCTGTCCGCGCCCGACCCGGGCGGGCCGAGCGCGTCGGTGTAGAGCGAGACCACGGCGACCCGTTCGCCGACCTCGCGCGCGAGCGCGTCCGCGAGACGGTCGTCGGCGGTGTTCTCGGCGAAGATGGCGGGCACGCCGGCCTCGCGGACGATGGCGGCGAGCTGCGCGAGCCGGGCGGCGCTGGCCCCCGCGAGCGTCGAGCCGCCCGGCACCACCGTGCCCACCAGGTCGAGGTCGTAGCGGGCGGCGAGGTAGCCGATCGCGTCGTGGTTGGTGACGAGCACGCGCCGACCGGCGGGGATCGTCGCGAGCGTGGACCGCAGCTCCTCGTCGAGGGCGACGAGCTGGGCCGCGTAGTCGGCGCCCCGCCGGGTCCAGGTCGCGCGGTCGGGGGTGCCGCCGCTCGCCTCGGCGAGCGCGTCGGCCAGGATCGTGACCCCGTCCGCCATCCGGATCGGGTCGAACCACACGTGCGGGTCGAGCCCGTCCTCAGCGTGGTCGTCGGGGTCGCCCGGGGCCGCGCTGGCCTCGTCGCCGGCGTCGCCGACCCCCGTCCGGAGCGGGATGGGGTCGAGCTGGGGAGCCAGCTCGAGCACGGGCACCCCCTCCTCGCGCGCTGCCCCGATGAGGTCGGTCAGCGACTCCTCGAGCCCCAGGCCGTTCGCGACGACCAGGTCGGCCTCACGCACCGCCGCCGCCTGGGCCGCCGACGGGGCGAAGCCGTGTGGGTCCGCGCCAGGCGGCATCAGGACCTCCACCTCCCCATCGCCGGCGACGAGGGCGCGGGTCACGTCGCCGAGGATCGAGGTCGTGGCCACGATCCGGAGCCCGCCGTCGCCGGCGTCGTCGCCGGCGGGGCCGTCGCCGGCGCACGCCGCGACGACCAGCCCGACCAGCAGGCTGGCGACGAGACGACGGGCCGTGGCGACCCGCTGGGCCTGCACGCTGGCGTCCTCCTCGGACCCGAGACGTGGGTCCGCTCCGACGGTACTGAGAACCGTTCCTAGAACGCAACCCATCCGGTAGCCTCCCACACGCACCCCGCCCCCGCCGCTCGCCGCCCCAGGACCGTCGTGAGAGCGTCACGCCAGGAGCTGATCGCGCCCGACCTCGACGTCGCCGTGCACGCGCACGACCTGGTGGTCTCCTACGGCACCGCCGTGGCGCTGCGGGCTGCGGAGCTCACGATCCCCCGCGGAGCGGTCACCGCCCTGATCGGTCCGAACGGGTCCGGCAAGTCGACCCTGCTGAACGCCATCGCCGGGCTCGCCGAGGTCTCCGGCGTCGTGCAGGTGCTCGGGCGCCGCCCCGCCGCCGCGAGACGCCAGGTCGCCTACGTCCTCCAGGCGACCGGCATCAACGACCGCGTGCCCCTGACCGTCCGCGAGGTGGTCACGATGGGCCGGTACGCCGAGATCGGACCCGTCCGGCGCCTCCGCGCCGGTGACCGGGCGATCGTGGACGACGCGCTGGCGCGGCTCGACATCGCCGACCTCGCGACCCGTCAGGTCACCGAGCTGTCCGGCGGGCAACGGCAGCGGGTCTTCGTGGCCCAGGGGCTCGCCCAACGCGCGGAGCTGCTGCTCCTCGACGAGCCCGCCACCGGGCTCGACTTCGTCTCGGAGGACCGCATCGCCCGGGTCATCCGCGCGGAGTCGGACGCCGGCCACACCGTGATCTTCAGCACCCACGACTTCGCCGACGCCCAGCAGGCGGACGCGGTCGTCCTCCTCGCCGGTCACGTGGTGGCCTGTGGGCCCCCCGCGCAGGTGCTGACCCAGGAGCTCATCGGGGCGGCCTACGGCGGTCACGCCCACGTCCTCGAGGACGGCACGGTGCTGATCGACGATCCGCACCACCACGGCGGGCTCCACGACCACGCGCGCTGACACGTCGGGCGCCGGCACGTCCCCCGACCGCGGTGGTCACCCGCCGATGCGGGCCAGGAGCGGCGCGTGGTCGCTCGGGCGCGGGCCCTTCCGGAACGACCGGTCGATGCCGCACGAGCGCGTCTCCGCCGCCAGGTCGGGGGTCGCCAGCAGCAGGTCGATCCGCATGCCCATCTGCTTGTGGAACGACCCTGCGCGGTAGTCCCACCACGTGAACCCCTGGGCGTCGGGCTCGAGGTGGCGGTAGAGGTCGACCACGCCGGCGTCGACCACGCCGGCGAGGCCGCGGCGCTCCGCGGGTGAGGTGTGCGTGGTCCCACGGAACCGGCGCGGGTCCCACACGTCACGGTCGTCGGGCGCGACGTTCACGTCCCCACCGACGACGAGCGGTCCGGCGCCGGCGAGCTCGGCGACCCGCGCGCGCATGGCGTCGAGGAACCGCAGCTTGTCCGGGAAGGTCGGATCGTGCAGCGCGCGGCCGTTCGGCACGTAGACGCTCACCACCCGCGTGCCGCGCACCGTCGCCTCCACCCACCGCGCCTCGTCGGCCACGGGCTCGCCCGGGAGCCCCCGCCGCACGTCGGCCGCCGGGACGTCGTCCGGCACGAGGACCGCGACCCCGGCCCAGCGGCCGGTCGAGTGCTCGACGGCGGCGTAGCCGGCGGCCGCGAGCTCCAGGAACGGGAACTGCTCGGGTGCGACCTTGGTCTCCTGCAGCAGGAGCACGTCGGGCTGGTGGACCTCGAGGAACTCCAGCAGCCGCTCCATGCGGGCGCGGATCGAGTTGACGTTCCAGGTGGCGACCAGCACGCGGACCTCTTCTCGCCGACCCCTCCGCCGGGGGCGGGGACCGTACCGGCACCGCCTCGGGGCCGACCGGCCCCCCGACGTCGGGACCCTCGGCGGGACACGGGGTCCGCCTGCCCCTGTCGGGGCGGCGGCGCGTCGCCCACCATCCGAGGCGATGTCCACCTCACCCACCGGAGCATCCCCGTGTCAACCATCGAAGAGACCCCCCCGCGCCTGAGCGGCGCCAACATCGTCGCCATCGGCCTCGGTCTCCTGGCCTTCCTCATCGCCCTGATCGCGCTCGGTCGCGCGCTGGCCTCCCCCATCGGCGAGTCGGTCGCCGTCGCGGCGGATCCCGCCGCCGCCGAGGCGGCTGCACCCTCCGAGGTCGAGGTGTCGCTGTCGGAGTTCGCCATCGCCCCGGCGGCGATCGAGATCTCGAGCGGCACGCTCACGGTGACCAACGAGGGCCAGGCGCCCCACAACCTCGCCATCGAGGGCACCGAGCTGTCGACCCACGACCTCGACCCCGGCGACACGGGGACCCTCACCGTGTCCGACCTCGCCCCCGGCACCTACACCTACCTGTGCACGATCCCCGGCCACGCCGCGGCCGGCATGACCGGCAGCCTCACGATCGCCGACGACGGCACGGTCGTGGCCGACACCGCGGCCCAGGCCGGCGACCCGTCCCACGACATGGGGTCGATGTCCGGCTCGGCCGACCCGGTCGCCATGCAGGCCGCCATGCTCGACGCGATGAAGGGCTCGCTGGCGGCGTTCCCGGCCGAGACCGAGGGTGAGGGCGCGGCCGTGCTCGAGCCGACCGTCCTCGACGACGGCACCAAGCTGTTCGAGCTCACCGTCGACGAGGTCAGCTGGGAGGTCGAGCCCGGCAAGTTCGTCGACGCGCTCGCCTACAACGGCGCCGTCCCGGGCCCGACGATGTACGTCGACACCGGTGACAAGGTGACGATCCGCATCATCAACCACCTCGACCACGAGGGCACGAGCTTCCACCCGCACGGCCTCAAGAACCACGACTTCTCGATCGACGGCGTGACGTTCATCAGCCAGGACCCGATCGAGACCGGCGACTCGATGGACTACACCTTCGTCGCCGAGGAGGAGTCGGTGGTCGGCTACCACAGCCACCACATGAGCCTGCACCAGGTCCCCAACGGCCTGTTCGGCATGATGGTCGTCGGTGACTACGCCCAGCTCGCCGGCATCGACGGCGTCGTCGACGAGATCCCGATGATCGTCAACGACTCCGGCAACATCGGCTTCTCGCTGAACGGGAAGTCGTTCCCGGCCACCAAGCCGTACGTCTACAACAGCGGCGACAAGGTGATCGTGCACTACGCCAACGAGGGCCAGATGGCCCACCCGATGCACATGCACAACCAGACCGGCACCGTCATCGCCAAGGACGGCTACCTCCTCCCCGAGGGCGCGCGCTACCAGGGCGACACCTTCAACATCTCCCCCGGTGAGCGGCTGACGGTGGTCTACGAGATGGGCAAGCCCGGCACCTGGGTCTGGCACTGCCACATCCTGAGCCACGTCAAGAAGGCGGACGGCACCATGTTCGGGATGCTCACCGCCGTCATCGTCAACGAGTGACCCACCCCGCCTGACGCACATCCGTGGGAACGCCAGACCAGCCCGCTGGTCGTCCGTTCCCACGGATGTCGTCGTTCCCACGGATCCAGCTCCGCCCGCACGGCGGGCGCGCGGGGCGCCCGGAGGGTGGGCCCCACGTCCTGACCCCTCGCCGCTCGTGCCGCCCGGGGCGTAGCCTCGGCGGCACGGGGCGGTGGTACGCCCACGGCGTGCCGTCGGTGGTTCCGAGCCGTGGGAGGCTGACCGGTGACTTCGACGTTGCGACGTACCGTCCTGGCGCTGCTGGTGCCGCTGACGCTCGCCCTCGTGGCGCCGGCGGCCGGCGCGGCCCCCGGCGGAGGGCCCGACGGGAACCGGGTGGCCGTGGTCGTCACCCTCGCCGACGGCGTCTCGGCCGCCCAGGCGGACGACGTCGCCCGTGACCACCACGCCCGCCTCGGGTTCGTCTACAGCCACGCCCTCCAGGGCTTCTCGGCGGACGTCCCCGAGGGCCGCCTCAACGGACTCGCCCACGACCGCCGCGTCGCGACCGTCGAGCGCGACCTGCCCGTCAGCGTCCAGGGCCAGAGCGTCCCGACGGGGATCCGCCGCGCCGACGCGGACGAGGTCAGCGCCGGCGGGAGCACGCTCATCGGCTCCAGCCGGATGGTGGACGTCGACATCGCGATCGTCGACACCGGCATCGACGCGACGCACCCCGACCTCAACGTCGTGGGCGGAACCGACTGCTCGGGCGGGTCGCCCTTCCGCGGCAAGTGCAGCGACGGCCTGGTCGCCGACGGCTACGGCCACGGCACCCACGTCGCCGGCACCGCCGCCGCGCTGGATAACGGCATCGGCGTCGTGGGCGTGGCACCCGGCGCTCGACTCTGGGAGGTCAAGGTCCTCAGCGACTCCGGGTCGGGCTACACGTCCTGGATCATCGCGGGCATCGACTGGGTCGTCGGCAAGGGCGGCATCGAGGTCCTGAACATGAGCCTCGGCGGCTCGGGGGTGTCCTCCGCGTACAAGACGGCGATCGACACCGCGGTCAGCAAGGGCGTCGTCGTGGTCGTCGCCGCCGGCAACAGCGACGCCGACGCGAACACCTACTCGCCGGCGTACGTGCCGAGCGCGATCACCGTGTCCGCGCTCGCCGACTTCAACGGCGCCGCCGGCGGAGGCGCGACGCCCACCTGCCGCGGCGACGTCGACGACACGCTCGCGGACTTCTCGAACTGGGGCTCCGCGGTGGACATCGCCGCGCCGGGGGTCTGCATCCTCTCCACCGTCCCGGGCGGCGGCTACGAGGGCGACTGGAGCGGGACGTCGATGGCTGCGCCACACGTCGCCGGCGCGGCGGCCCTCCTCGCGAGCGTCTCTCCGCCGCGGAGCGCGGCGGACGTGCGGGCGATCCGGGACGCCCTCGTGAACGGCGGCAACCTCGACTGGACCGACGATTCCGGAGACGGCATCCAGGAGCGCCTGCTCGACCTCACCGGTGTCTCGGCCGCGGTGACCTCGGGTGGCGGCGGCGGTGGGGGCGGCACCGCCAACGCCTCACCGACGGCGGGCTTCACGTCCGGCTGCACCGACCTCGCCTGCAGCTTCACGGACACGAGCAGCGACAGCGACGGCACGATCGTGTCGCGGAGCTGGGCCTTCGGTGACGGCTCGGGATCGTCGGCCACCAACCCGAGCCACACCTACGCGAGCGCGAACACCTACACCGTGACGCTCACCGTCACCGACGACCAGGGCGCGACGGACAGCGTGAGCCACGACGTCACGGTCACCGAGCCCAGCTCGGGCGGTGGTGGTCCGCCGAAGTGTCACCCGAAGAAGGGCTGCTGACCCCCGCGTGTGGGACCGTGAGACCAGCCCGCTGGTCGTCCGTTCCCACGGACGCTGGTGTTCCCGCGGATGGCGCCGCGTCGGCGTCAGCGCTTGGCGAAGAGGTCGCGGAGGACGCCGGCGACCCAGGCGATGAGGTCGTCGGGCTGCTGCCGCGGCAGCGGGACCTGCAGGACCGACCCGTCGCGCTTGTAGCTCCACCCCGGGTGGGTGCGGTCGAGCCGGACCTCCTGCGACGCCTGGAGGTCGACCGGTGACACGCGGAGCTTGCCGGCCCCGGTGAGGGTCACCTCGGTCACGCGCCAGCGCCGCAGCGCGGCCTTGAGCGCCGCGAGGGTCATGAGCCGCTCCGCCGGGACCGGCGGTGGCCCGAACCGGTCCTTCAGCTCCGCGGTCACCGACTTCACCCCGGACGCGTCGCGGATGGCCGAGATGCGCTTGTAGAGCTCGAGCCGCTGCCGCTCGTCCTCGACGTAGTCCTTCGGCAGGTGCGCGTCGACGGGGAGCTCGAGCTTGATCTCGAGCTCCTCCTCGATCGGCTCGCCGGTGAGGTCGGCGACCTCCTCCTTGAGGAGCTGGCTGTACATGTCGAACCCGACCGCGGCGACCTGGCCCGACTGCTCCGCACCGACGACGTTGCCGGCGCCGCGGATCTCGAGGTCGCGCATCGCGATCGACAGGCCCGAGCCGAGGCCGCTGTGCTCCGCGATGGTCTTGAGCCGCTCGTAGGCGGGCTCGGTGATCGAGGCGCCCCGCGGGTACAGGAAGTAGGCGTAGGCCCGCTCGCTCGAGCGGCCGACGCGGCCGCGGAGCTGGTGGAGCTGGGACAGGCCGAGGAGGTCGGCACGTTCGATGATGAGCGTGTTGGCGTTCGGGATGTCGAGGCCGGACTCGATGATCGTGGTGCAGACGAGGACGTCGACCTCGCGCTCCCAGAAGCGCACCATCACCCGCTCGAGCTGGTGCTCGGCCATCTGCCCGTGCGCCACCTCGACCCGGATGTCCGGCACGAGCTCCTTCAGGTGCGCGGCCACCTCGTGGATCGTCTCGACCTGGTTGTGCAGGTAGAAGACCTGGCCGTCCCGCAGCAGCTCGCGGCGGATCGCCAGCGCGATCTGCGCGTCGTCCTGCTCCTGCACGATCGTCATCACGGGCTGCCGGTCCTCCGGCGGGGTCTCGATGACGCTCATGTCGCGGATGCCGGTGACCGCCATCTCGAGGGTGCGCGGGATCGGGGTGGCCGACATCGACAGCACGTCGACGCTGGTGCGCAGCTGCTTCAGCTTCTCCTTCTGCGACACCCCGAAGCGCTGCTCCTCGTCGACGACGACGAGCCCGAGGTCCTTCCAGCGGACGGTCTTGGACAGGAGCGCGTGCGTCCCGACGACCACGTCGACGGTCCCGGCGAGGAGGCCGTCGAGGACCTCCTTGCGGTCCCTGTCGCTCACGAACCGGCTGATCATCCGTACCTCGACGGGGAACCCCATGAAGCGTTCACGGAAGGTCTCGAAGTGCTGCTGCGCGAGGATGGTGGTCGGCACGAGCACGGCGACCTGCTTGCCGTCGAAGACCGCCTTGGCGGCGGCACGGACCGCGACCTCGGTCTTGCCGAAGCCGACGTCGCCGGCGAGGAGCCGGTCCATCGGCAGCGGCGCCTCCATGTCGCGCTTGATCTCGTCGATCGTGGTCAGCTGGTCCTGCGTCTCGACGTGCGGGAACGCGTCCTCGAGCTCGGTCTGCATCATCCCGTCGGGGCTGAAGGCGTGGCCCGGGGCGTGCATGCGGGCGGCGTACAGGCGGATGAGGTCGGCGGCGATGTCGCGGACCGCCTTGCGGACGCGGTTCTTGGCCCGCTCCCACTGCGCCCCGCCGAGGCTCATCACGCTCGGCTTCTCGCCGCCGAGGTACTTGGCGATCGCGTCGACCTGGTCCGACGGCACGAACAGCGAGTCGCCGTTGGCGTACTCGAGCTTGACGTAGTCCTTCTTCGCCACCTCGCCGGAGGGACCCCGCTGCTCGCGGGTGATCATGCCGCGGTAGATGCCCACGCCGTGGGTCCGGTGCACGACCGGGTCGCCCTCGGCGAGGTCGAGCACGGTGTCGGCGGCGGACTTCCGTGCCCCGAGCCGGCGTCCGGCGCGGCGGGAGCGGCGCGGCCCGAACACGTCCCAGTCGCCGAGCAGGGCGAGGCCGAGCGCGTCGGCGCTGAGGAAGCCCTCGCGCAGGGGGCTCGCCACGACCTCGGCGCGGCCGAGGTGCGGGGTGACGTCGAGGGTGTCGGTCACGTCCGCGGGGACGCCGTGCTCGCGGAGCACCTCGGCGAGACGCCGGGCGGTGCCCTCGCCGGCGGTGGTGACGACGACCCGGGTGCCGCCGCGGACGAGCTCGCCGATGCGGGTGGAGAGCGCGGCGACGTCGCTACGGAACGACGGCCAGGGGGTGGCGGGGAGCTTGCCGTCCCCGAACGGCGTGAGCTCCCAGGTGGTGCAGTCGGTGCAGCCGAGGAGCTCGTCGACGGTCCCGAAGCCGTCGTCCTCGGGTCGGTGACCGGCGGCGGTCTCCCACGCCGTGTCGATGAGGACGACCGCCTCCTCGTGGAGCTTCGCGGCCCGGTCACGCACGACGATCGGGTCCACCAGCACCAGCCCGGACCCCGAGGGCAGGAACTCGGGCAGGAGCGCCGGCCGCGGGTGGAGCAGGGTGACGAGCGACTCGACGCCCTCGAAGGTCAGGCCGTCGGCGAGCTTGCCGAGGTGCTCGCGCAGGCTCGGGTAGCGGGCGATCATCTCGCGCGCCCGCTCGCGCACCTCGTCGTCGATCACGAGCTCGCGGGCGGGGTCGATCGTGACCCGGTCGACCGGCTCGACCGACCGCTGGTCGCCGACGCCGAAGGCGCGCATCGACTCGACGTCGTCACCCCAGAACTCGACCCGGACGGCGTGGTCCGAGGCGGTCGGGAAGACGTCGATGATGCCGCCGCGGACCGCGAACTCGCCCCGGTTCTCGACCTGCGGGGTCCGTGCGTAGCCGAGCTCGGCGAGGCTCTCGACCAGCCCGTCGAAGGTGCCGCGCCAGGCGCCGTCGAGGGTGACGGGGGCCCGTCGCCCGAGGGCCGGGTCCATCGGCTGCAGCGCGGCGCGGACGGGCGCGACGACCGCGAGGAGCGGCTGGTCGTGCGCCTCGGGGCGGACCAGCCGGTCGATGACGGCGAGCCGTCGGCCGACCGTGGCGGGCTGCGGGCTGAGCCGCTCGTGGGGCAGCGTCTCCCACGCCGGGAACACCGCGACCCGGCCGGCGCCGAGGAACGCCTCGAGGCCATCCGCCACCGCCTCGGCGTCGGAGGACCGGGGGGTGACGACCAGGAGCGGCCGGGCACGCTCGGCCAGCAGCGACAGGACGAACGGCCGCATCGCGGCCGGGACGACGAGCTCGTGGTCGTCGAGGACGTCCTCGAGCTGCTCGCGGCCGTGCCGCAGCGCGGCCGCCAGCGCCCCCGAGGCGAGCCCGGGGTCGGTGACGTCGGCGACGCCGCGCGGCGTGCTGCTCATCGGTGCCTCGTGAGGTCGGTCAGCGGCCGGCGAGGGTGCGCGCCGGCATCGCGATCCGGAAGGCGGCGCCGCCGATCTCGGCGTCGTCGACCCAGATGCGTCCGCCGAGCCGCGCCACGGCGACCCGGGCGGCCGACAGGCCCTGCCCCTGGCCAGCGTGCCCCGCGCGTGTCGGGCCGGTCGTGTACCCCCGGACGAACACGCGGTCGCGGGCGTCCTCGGGGACGCCGGCGCCGTCGTCGGCCACCGTGATGACCACCTCGTCGCCGACCTCGGCGGTCACCGCGACCCGCGGCGGGTGCGGACCGGGGTGGTGGACGAGCGCGTTGCTGATGAGGTTGAGCAGCACCTGGCGGTACAGCGCCGGGATCCCCCAGACCTCGGGCAGCTCACCGACGCGGACGTCGGCGTCGGCGTCGCTGACCGCGGGTCCGAGGATCGACATGACCTCGCTCGCTACCTCCCGGAGGTCCACCCGCTGACGGGTGCTGAGCTCGGACTCGCGGGTGGCCTCCAGCAGTCCGTCGACGACGGTGGCGAGGCGCTCGGCGCCGACGCCGAGCTTGTCGAGCAGGTCGCGCTGGCGCGCGTCCAGCGGCGCCCCGTCCACCCGCAGCAGCGTCGCCGCGAGCCCGCTGATCGAGGTCATGGGGCCCTTGAGGTCGTGCGCCACGAGGCCGGCGAACTCCTCCAGCCGCGCGTTGACCTCGCGCAGGTGCTCGGCCTCGACGTTGGCGCGGGCGTACCAGCGCGAGCGCTCGACCGCGAACCGGATGACACGCGCCAGCATGTAGGCGTTCAGCTGCTCGCGGGGCAGGTAGTCCTGGGCGCCGCGGCGCACGGTCTCGAGCGCCACGGTGGCGTCCTCGGTGGCCGAGAGCACCACGACCGGCCGGCCCGGGTACCGCCGCACCAGCTCCTCGACCGCCGAGGGGTCCCCGTCGGCGTCGGGCAGGTCGAGGTCGAGCAGGACGACGTCTGCGAGGTCACGGTCGAGGTGGTCCACCGCGGCCGCGAGGTTCGACACGTGGGTGAGCTCGTACATGCCGGTGCTGGACGCGCGCGCGAGGAGGTCCGCCACCTGGGTCGGCACGGCCGGGTCGTCCTCCACGAGGAGGACCCGGTACCTCGGGATGACGTCCATGCGGGTGGGGCCTTCGGCGTCGGAGAGGGACGCGTGGTCGGCTGGTTCGCGTCGCCGGCGGGCGACGCTGAAGCGTAACGGCCTCAGCGCATCTTCTTGCCCGGCTTGGCGATGTAGCCCTGCGGGATCGGGATGTTGCCCTTGTCCAGCGGGGCGAGCTTGCGCTGCAGCTTCGGGACCTCGGTCTTGGACAGGCTCCGCGGCAGCTTGGTCATCGCGAGCTGCAGCCCCTGCAGGGTCACCTGTCCCTCGCCCTTGCCGACCGAGATCGTGTGCAGGGAGACCTCCCCCAGGACGCGCGAGACCTTCTTCTTCTCCTGCGCGAGGAGCGCGTTCACGCGCGCCGGCGAGGACCCCTCGGCGACCAGCACCACGCCCGGGCGGCCCACGACCCGGTGGACGAGGTCCTGCTTCTTGTTGAACGCCACCGCCGGCGTGACGAACCACTGGCCGCGCAGGGAGTTGAGCACCGCCGCGGCCGCACCGGGCTGCCCCTCGATCATGGCGAGCTGGGCGGACTGCGAGCGCCGGCCGAAGACGATCAGACCCACGAGGAGGCCGAGCAGCACGGCGCTGATCGAGCCGAGGATCGGCTTGTCGAGCACCAGGCCGAGGACCAGCACCACCACGAACGTGCCGCCGGCGGCGCCGGCGACCATCGGGACCAGCTTCGGGTCGGCGTCCTTGGTGGCGACGAACGCCCTGCGCAGCTGCGCCATGCGTTCCCTCATCGTGGATCTCCCTGCCGTGGTGTGCGGGTGGTGGGGGTGGTGGTGCGGGTCGTGCTGTCGTGCGGGTCGGTCAGTGGAACCGGTTCTGGGTCGGCTCGAGGCCGTCGCGGACGAGCTGCTCGACGGCGTCCGCCGCCTCCTCGATCGAGACGTCGATGTGCTCGCGCTCGGCCGGGGTGAACCGTCGCAGGACGAAGTCCTTGCCCGCCATCCTGCCGGGCGGACGACCGATGCCGATGCGGACCCGTAGGTAGTCGCGCGTGCCGAGCGCCCGGTCGACGTCCTTCAGACCGTTGTGCCCGGCGTGGCCGCCACCGCGCTTGACCTTGAGCCGGCCGACCTCGACGTCGAGGTCGTCGTGGACGACGATCACGTTCTCGGCCGGCGCCTTGAGCCAGGCGGCCGCCTGCTGGACCGGACCGCCGGAGAGGTTCATGTAGCTCGACGGGACCGCGAGCCCGACCCGCTGGCCGGCGATGCGGGCCTCGGCCAGCTCGCACCGGATGCGCTTGTTGCGGGACAGCTCGACGTGCTCGCGACGCGCGAGCGCCCGCACGGCGTCGGCGCCGACGTTGTGCCGGGTGCCGCCGTACTCGTCCTCGGGGTTGCCGAGACCGACCACCAGCCAGCGGTCGTCGTCAGCCATCCCTCGCCTCCCGTGGGGGTCGTGCGCCGGTGGGTGCGTGCCCGGTCGGCCCCGGAAGCGGCGAGCGCCCGCGCCGACCGGCAACGGGCGCTCGCAGCGACCTCGGTGGGACCGACGTCACTCGTCGCTGTCGCTGTCGCTCCCGTCGGTGCCGCCCTCGGCGGTCGCCTCGACCTCGGAGGCGTCCTCGGCGACCTCGCCCTCTTCGCCCTCGGAGGCCTCGTCGGAGGTCTCGTCGAGCAGCGTCGGCGCGTTGATCGTGACGACCGTGCGCTCGGGGTCGATGTCGAACTCGGCGGCCTCGGGGAGGATCGCGCGCAGGTCCTCGATGCGCTTGACGTCACCGATCTCCATCCCGGCGACCGACAGCTCGAGGTAGTTCGGCGCGTCGAGCGGGCGGACGATGATCGGGACGGTGTAGAGGACGTGGTTGACCACACCCCCGGTGTCCTTCTGCACGTCCTCGGTGTCGACGAGGTGGACCGGGACCTCGACGACGATGCGCTCGTTCTTGTCGACGGCGAGGAAGTCCATGTGCCGGATGTCACCACGGGTGGGGTGACGGTCGATGTCACGGGCGACGCACAGGTGGATGCCGTCGTCACCCTCGATCTCGAGGCTGATCAGCACGTTGGTGCCGGCGGGGCCGTGCAGGGCGTGGTAGAGGTCGAGCGAGTCGACCGCGACCGAGGTCGGCTCGACCTCGTAGCCGTACATGATGCCCGGGACCTTGCCGGTCTTGCGGAGACGGTTCGTCGGGCCCTTGCCGAGCTGCGTGCGCACCTCGGCCTTCAGGGAGACCTGGTTCGACATGAGGGTGGAGCTCCTGGTGGGTGGTCCCCGGACGTGGGTCGGTCACCGTGTGAGGCGGCGAGGTGTCACGCGGGGTGGCGGCCGGCGCGGAGCGCCGAGCACGCGAACCGGCCCGCGAACGGCGGGCCAGGAGCCACCAGGCTACCGGCGGGTTCCGGAGACCGGCAACCGCGGGACGGTGGCGGCGCGATCTCCCCGCTGCGCGCGGCGGGGCGGGGGCGACGACGGGGCCGGGCCGACTGAGTACCGTCCGACGGACCGAGACACGGAGGCGTGCCGCGTGGGACACATCGACGAGACCCGTCTGCCGGGCATCGGCACCAGGGTCGAGTTCCTCACCGACGAGAACCGACGGGTCGGCGTCGTCCAGCACCACGGCGGCCGGCGGGAGCTGTTCGTGTGCTTCCCGGACGATCCCGACAGCACCCAGTGGGGTGTCAAGCTGTCGGAGGACGACGCCCGGAGCCTGAGCGACGCGCTCGGGGTCGTGACCGTCGCCGAGGACGTCGGCCAGCGCACCTACGAGGTCGAGGGGCTGGTCTTCGAGTGGCTCGACGTCGACGCCGGATCGCCGGCGGTCGGCCGCTCCATCGGTGAGCAGCGCATCCGGACCCGGACCGGCGCCAGCATCGTCGCGGTGTTGGGCCCCCACGGTCCCGTACCGGCGCCCGAGCCCTCGTACGTGATCCAGGGGGGTGACACCCTGGTGGTCGCCGGCACCGCCGCCGGGGTCGAGGCCGTCCGGGCGCTGCTCCAGACCGCCTGAGGTGAGCCACACCGTCCTCCTGCTGCTGGAGCTGGGTGCGGTCCTGTCGCTCCTGGCCCTCCTCGCACGGGTGGCGAACCGGCTCGCGATCTCGCCGATCCCGCTCTACCTGCTCGCGGGCCTGGCGCTCGGCGAGGGCGGCCTCGTGCCGCTCGACATCTCCGAGTCGTTCGTCGCGACCGGCGCCGACATCGGCGTGATCCTGCTGCTGCTGATGCTCGGACTCGAGTACACCGGCGCGGACCTCGTCGGCAACCTCCGGCGGGCCGCCCCGGTCGGCCTCCTCGACCTGGTGCTGAACTTCACCCCCGGCTTCCTCGGGGGGTTGCTGCTCTCGCTCGGTGTCGTCCCGGCGTTGTTCCTCGGCGGGGTGACCTACATCTCCTCGTCGGGGGTCGTCGCCAAGGTGCTGAACGACCTCGCGTGGACCGGCAACCGCGAGACCCCCCTGGTGCTGTCGGTGCTCGTCTTCGAGGACCTCGCGATGGCGGTCATCCTGCCGATCCTCGGGGCGATCGCCTTCGGCGGGACGCTCGCCGGTGCCGCCGGCGCCGTGGCCCTCGCCCTGAGCGCCGTGGCGCTGACGCTGTACCTGTCGGTCCGGCACGGCGAGCGCGTGAGCCGGCTCGCGTTCTCCGACTCCGACGAGATCAACCTGCTCACCGTCCTCGGGGCGGCGCTCCTGTTCGCCGGCGCGGCGGAGCTGATCCACGTCTCCGCGGCGGTCGGGGCGTTCCTGCTGGGCATCGGGGTGTCGGGCCCGGCGGCACACCGTGCCGAAGCCCTGCTGTCGCCGCTGCGTGACCTGTTCGCCGCCGTGTTCTTCGTGTTCTTCGGGCTGTCGACGGACCCCGCCATCCTGCCGGCGGTGGCGGGACCCGTGGCCGCGCTGGTGATCATCACGACCGTGACCAAGTGGGCGGTCGCGTGGGTGGGAGGACGTCGCGCCGGCATCGGCACGGCCGGCCGGTGGCGGGCGGGCACCGTCCTGTCGGCGCGCGGCGAGTTCTCCATCATCATCGCGGGCCTCGGCCTCGCCGCCGGCGCCCCGCCGCGGTTGTCGGCCATCGCGGCGGGGTACGTGCTCGCCACCGCGACCCTCGGACCGATCACGGCGCTCGTGGCGGACCGGCGCGGCCGCCGACCGGTGCACGGGGAGCGGCCCGCCGGGGCGTGACGGTTCAGAACAGGGTGAGCTCGTCGGCTGCCGGGTCGCGGGTGATGCTGGCGCGCCCGAGCGCCGCGGGCTCCCACCCGCCGGGCGGGACCGCCACGCCCCGCTCGATGCCCAGGAGCGCGCGCTTGACCTCCAGCCCGACCGCGTAACCACCGAGGCTGCCGTCGGCCGCGACCACCCGGTGGCACGGGACCACGATCGGCAGCGGGTTGCGGTTGCACGCCCCGCCGACCGCCCGGCTGGCGGTGGGCTGGTCGAGCGTGCGCGCGAGCTCGCCGTAGGTGGTGAGCCCGCCGTAGGGCACCTCCATCAGGGCGGTGAGGACGCGCCCCGCGAACGCGGGCACCCCACCGAGGTCGACCGGCACGGTGAACGCGCGCAGGTCGCCGTCGAGGTAGGCGTCGAGCTCGGCCGCCGCGCGCGCCAGCACGACGTCGTCACCGAGCGGCACCCGGTCACCGTCGACCCGCGTCCGCTCGACCGCGGGCCACCGGTCGGGGTCGAAGCGCACCTGCCGGAGCCCGCGGTCGGAGGCGACCAGGGTGAGGTGGCCGAGCCGCGACTCGACGACGGCGTACCGCAGCGTGCTCATGCCGCGAGCGTACGCCGACCCCGCGACACCACCCCCGAACCCCCCCCGCCACGCCGTGAGGTGGCGGTCAGACGTTCTCGCCGCGGAAGATCTCCGACACCGACTGGTCCTCGAACACCGCTCGCAGCGCGCTCGCGATGATCGGGGCGATCGACAGCACCACCATCTTGTCGAGCCGCTTGTCGTTCGGGATCGGGAGCGTGTTGGTGAGCACGATCTGCTCGATCTCGGAGTCGCGCAGACGCTCGACCGCGGGGCCGGACAGCAGCGGGTGGGTCGCGCAGGCGATGACCTTCTTCGCCCCGCGCTCCTTCAGGAGCTTGGCGGCGCCGCAGATCGTGCCGGCGGTGTCGATCATGTCGTCGACGAGGATGGCGGTGCGGCCGTCGACCTCACCGATCACCTCGAGCGACTCGGCCACGTTGTGCTGCGACGGGTCGCGGCGCTTGTGGAGGATGGCGATGGGCGCGTCGAGGTGGGAGGCGAACTTCTCCGTCAGGCGCACCCGGCCGGCGTCGGGCGAGACGATGGTGCGGTCGCCCGCCGGCACGTTCTCGTCGATCCACTGCTGGAGCAGCGGCAGCGCCGTCAGGTGGTCGAACGGGTCGTCGAAGAACCCCTGGATCTGCCCCGTGTGGAGGTCGACCGACATGACCCGGTCCACGCCGGAGACCTCGAACATGTCACCGATGAGCTTGGCGGCGATCGGCTCGCGCGACAGGGTCTTCTTGTCCGACCGCGAGTAGCCGTAGTACGGCACGACCGCCACGATCCGCTTCGCCGACGCGCGCTTGAGCGCGTCGATCATCACGAGCTGCTCGATGATGTAGTCGTTGATGCTCATCGAGCCGTCGGTGTAGTGCGACTGCAGGACGAACACGTCGGCCCCACGCACCGACTCGGCGAAGCGCGCGTAGAGCTCGCCGTTGGCGAAGCGCGACAGCTTGACCTCGCCCACCCGCATGCCGAGGTGGTCGGCCACCTCGCGTGCGAGCTCCGGGTACGCGGACCCGGAGAAGATCATCATCCGCTTCTTGGTGACGACTTCCATCGGCCTTCTCACGGTCGCGGACACACGGGTCTGGTGCGTGGAGATGGACCTCGGTCCCCCGAGCCGAGAGCCGGGCGCGAGACCCGGCGGGGCGAGCGTAGCGGCGTCAGCCCCCGTGCCGCTCCCGGCGCCGTGCGGCCCACCCGTCGACGTTGCGCTGCTCGCTGCGCTCGACCGCGAGCGCGTCCGCCGGCACGTCCTCGGCGATGGCCGACCCCGCGCCGGTGACGGCCCCGCGCCCGATGCGCACCGGCGCGACGAGCATCGTGTCCGAGCCGATGAACGCACCGTCCTCGATCACCGTCTCGTGCTTGTCGAACCCGTCGTAGTTGCAGGTGATCGTGCCCGCCCCGACGTTGACGTCGCGGCCGATGGTGGCGTCGCCGATGTAGGACAGGTGCGGGACCTTCGAGCCCTCGCCGACGTGGGCCTTCTTCATCTCCACGAACCCGCCGGCCTTGCTGCCGCGCTCGAGGACGGTGCCGGGACGCAGGTAGGTGAAGGGGCCGACCGTCGCCTCGGGGCCGACGACCGCGTGCTTGGCGACGGTGTTGGTCACCTCGGCGTCGTCACCGACCTCGGTGGCGACGAGGTGGCAGTTGGGTCCGACGGTGGCGCGCTCGCCGACGCGGGTCGCCGCCTCGAGGATGCAGTTCGGGAGGATCACCGTGTCGGGGCCGACCTCGACGTCGACGTCCACGTAGGTCGTGGCGGGGTCGAGGACGGTGACGCCGTCGCGCATCAGCCGGTCGAGGGTCCGCCGGCGCAGCACGGCCGCCGCGTCGGCGAGCTGACGACGGTCGTTGACCCCGCTGACCTCGTCCTGGTGGGCGACCTGTGCGGCGACCTTGGCGCCTCGCGCCACGAACGCCTCGACGACGTCGGTGAGGTAGATCTCGCCCTGGGCGTTGTCGGCGTCGAGCCCGCCCAGCGCCTCGCCGAGGATGGTCCGCTCGAAGACGTACATGCCGGCGTTGACCTCGCGGACGGCGAGCTCGTCCTCGCCGGCATCCTTCTGCTCGACGATGCGCGCGACGACACCGTCCTCGCGGATGACACGGCCGTAGCCGTGGGGGTCGTCGAGCTCGATCGTGAGCATCGAGGCGGCGTGGTCGGCGTCGGACGCGGCGAGCAGCGCCTCGAGCGTCTCGGACAGGACGAGCGGGGTGTCGCCGGGCAGGACCATCACCTTGCGGATGCCCTCGTCGAGCGACGGCAGGGCGACCTGCGCGGCGTGCCCGGTGCCGTGCTGCTCGGCCTGCAGCGCGGTGACGAGGTTGTCGAGGCCCGAGCCCTGCGCCTCGCCGGCGACGTCGTCGGCCTGGTGGCCGACGACCACCACGACCTGCCCCAGCCCCAGCGGCTCGAGCGCCTGGAGGATGTGGCCCAGGAGCGAACGGCCGGCGCAGCGGTGCAGGACCTTGGCGAGGTCGGACTTGAAGCGCGTGCCCTTGCCGGCGGCGAGGACGATGGCGGCGGTGTCGGCGCGGGACACGGGAGGCTCCGATCGAGGGGAGTCGGCCAGCGCCTGAAGGTAGCAACGCCCCGGTTCGCTCCCGGGTGCGGGCCACGGCCGGCCGGTCCACCGCGGCGGGCCGGCACCGAACCCGCGGCTGATCCGCGTAGGTGCCTCCATCCGAGCCCGTCACCCCGTGCGCGGGTAGGCGGCCACCGCGCGATCCCCGGGACCCTCGGGTGGTGTCCTCGTGGGCGGGATGGGTGGTTACGAGGTTGAGACCCCGGTTCCCCTTGACGCCGGCGCGGCGGCGGGGCCACGGTCCGTGATGACGGGGCCGGGAGTTGCGGCCGGGAGCTGCAGAGACGTGACTGGCCAGCTGACCGGGACGACGGAGGTGCGATCGGCGCTCCTCCACCCGTCGGGTGTCACGGCGGCCGGCGGCCGACCTGAGGTGATCACCGCCACCCTGACGCACCTGCACCGATCGGGAGCCGTGCAGGCAGCGTTCGTCGGTGACGCCGATGACGATCGCCTGGAGCTCGGCGCCGACGACGACGTCCGTCGGCTCCGCGAGCTCCTCCTCCTCCTGCGGGAACCAGGACGGCTGGACGTCGGCACCGCCACGTCGCAGTACCGGGCCGTGTTCACGGGCCAGCTCGACATCGCGGTGTCGGTGGACACCGTGCACGCACCCGACGTGGACCGGTGGCTGGACCGCACCGTCGAGGCAGCCACGTTCACCCCACGGGGCGACGAGGGTGGAGACGCGACGTGAAGGTCATCGCGATCGGTGCTCACCCCGACGACATCGAGCTCGGCTGTGGCGCCACGCTCCTCGCCCACCGTCGGCGTGGCGACGAGGTGACCCTCCTCGTGATGACGACCGGCGAGGAGGGGCCGCAGGACGCCCGGTCACGGATCGAGGAGCAGGAGGACGCTGCCCGGATCCTCGGCGCACGACTGTTCTGGGGCGGGTTCCCGGACGGGGCCGTCCCCGAGAACCGCGAGCCCATCGAGGTGATCCAGGCCGTCGTCGACGAGGTCGGCGCCGACCTCGTCTACACCCACGCCCTCGAGGACACCCACCAGGACCACCGCGCCACGGCGCGCGCCTCGTTCGCGGCCGCCCGGCGGCTCTCCCAGATCCTCCACTACGAGGCGCCCACCTCCCAGCGGTTCGTCCCGTCCTTCTACGTCGATGTCGAGGGGCTCGTCGACGCCAAGCTCGATCTCCTGCGCACGCACGTGTCGCAGGTCCTCAAGAACGGGCTCGTGGACCTCGAGGCCATCGAGGCCCTCGCCCGGTACCGCGGCTTCCAAGCACGGATCCGCAACGCGGAGGCCTTCACGACCGATCGGTTCGTGTGGGACCTCCACGACGCGCCCGCCGACCACGATCGACGCGGGGAGGCGAGAACGACCATCGTCCTCCCCGTTCCGGAGGCAACTTCATGATCAAGAGAACACTGCTGCTGCTGACCCTGACGGCCGTGGCACTCGTCGGTCTGCCTGGGCTCGCCAGCGCCCAGACGGGGTCGGCGGCGTGCTCCGGCAAGGAGATCTACTTCTTCTTCCAGTACAACTTCGACAACGGCCAGACCCAGTACGACGAGGGCTGCTGGCCGAAGAACGAGGTCACCAAGTTCGACGTGAGCCCGGCGCTCATCGCGACGTCGCTGCACATCTCGTGCTCCGACAAGATCTCGTCGGCAGGGGTGCCGGAGAAGAGCGACCTGGGCAACCCGGCGCGTCGGATCGTCTCGTACTTCATCCGCAAGCCGGACGGCAAGACCTGCGGCTCGGGCACACCGATCCCGGCAGGTGGCATCGCCGGCGTCCTCCTCGTCGCGACCGGGCTCGGTGCCCTGGGTCTGACGCGGCGTCGGCGGCGCGAGGTGCTCCCTCCCGCAGCCTGACGGCGAGGACGTGATCACCCGACCCGCGGGGGCGCGGAGGGAACCGGCAGCGTCCGGCCCTCCGTCCCCCGTCGACGTGCCCTCCGGGGCTCCGTGGACGCTCCTGGTCCTCGTGGCGGTCGGGTCGATCACCCTGGGGACCCTCGGCCTGCAGCGTTCCGTGGACGTCGTGGTCGTGGGTCTCCAGCTGGTGTTCGTCGTCTACTTCCTCCGTCACCTCGCGTTCGCGGTGTCCGCGTCGCGGTCCGCGCCGCTCGACCTCGCCGCGCCGGCCTGGCAACGCGACCCGCTTCCCACCGTGACGGTGCTCGTGCCGTGCCACAACGAGGAGACCGTCGCGGCCGCGCTGGTCGCTCACCTGCGGCTCCTCGACTACCCGCCTGACCAGCTCCAGCTGATCGTGGTCGATGACCGCTCGACCGACCGGACCGCCGAGATCCTCGCGGCCGAGGCCGGCACCGAGGGTGGTCTCCCGGGGGTCGAGGTCGTGCACCGCGTAGCCGGTGAACGGCACGGCAAGTCGGCGGCGCTGAACGCCGGGTTGGAGCACGCCCGGGGCGAGATCGTGGTGGTGTTCGACGCCGACCACCGCCCGCGTCCGGACGTCCTCCGACGACTCGTCCGTCACTTCTCGGACCCGGAGGTGGCTGCGGTCCAGGGACGGTGCGTGATCCGCAACCGCGACGACTCCCTCCTCGCCCGGCTCGTCGCGATCGACTACCTCGCGGGCTACCTCGTGAACGAGTACGGGCGACAGTCCCTGTTCGGCCTGCCGGCCTACGGCGGTGCCAACTGCGCCGTACGGCGCTCAGCCCTGGAGGCCGTCGGAGGGTGGAACCCCGACTCGGTCACCGAGGACACCGACCTCACGCTCCGCCTGGTGCTCCGGGGGCAGATCGTCCGCTACGACATCAGCGCGGTCGACGAGGAGGAGGGCGTCACGACGCTCGGGCGGTACTGGCGCCAACGCTACCGGTGGGCACGTGGACACCAGCAGGTGTGGCGCGACCAGCGGTGGGCGGTGGTGACGAGCCCTCGGCTCAGCCTCCCACAGAAGGTCGAGACCGTGCTGTTCCTCCTCGCCTTCCACCTGCCCGTGGTCGCCGTGACCGGCTTCCTCGTCGTCGCCGTTTGGGTGGCCGGCTGGGTCGAACCGGTCGACCCCACCCGCGGGTTCGTCCTGTGGACGCTGCTGTTCCTGGGGCCGCTCCTCGAGGTGGGGACCGGGCTGTTGATCGGTGACGCCGATCGACGCGACGCGCGAGCGCTCGTCTTCTTCGTCCCGCTCTACTTCGTCGCGATGGCGGTGTGCTCGAAGGCGTGGCTCGACGGCGTGCTGGGCCGGTCCTACGCCTGGGTGAGGACGGCCCGACGAACCGATCCGGTCCGGGTCCCGTCGGAGGTGACGTCGTGAACGCGCCGACCGCCAGGGTCGTGCTGCGGATGGTGTTCGTGATCCTCCTCGTCACGCTCGGGTTCACGCTGCTCCAGGGACCTGTCCGGCTGCTCGAGATGCGGGCGGCAACGGGCACCCTCACCGTGTTCGGCGCCGGCCCGCACCTCCGACTGGCGGACGCGGCCGCGCTCGTGATCCCCACCTCGCAGCCGTTCTTCGTCGCGGTCCTGACACCGGCGTGCTCGTCGCTCGCCGCCGTGCTCGCGATCCTGAGCCTCGGCGTGCTGCTCCCCCGTGCGGGTGGGCTGAGGCGTGCGACGGCGATCCTGGCGGCGATCGTGACCGTGGTCGTCGGCAACCTCGTGCGGATCGTGGCATCGCTCGCCGTGGGGCTCGTCGCTGGGCGCTCGAGCCTCATCCTGTTCCACGACGTGGCCGGCAGCGCCTTCACGTTCGCCTACGTGCTGGGTGGCTACATCCTGATGCTGAGCCTGCTCCTCCCCCGGCCGGTGCCGGTCGGGGTGCCCGCACGGACGGTGCAGGCCCGTGCGAGCTGAGATCGTGCTCACCGTCGTCGGCTGCGTCGCGCTCGTGGTGGCCATCGTCTGGCGCGCCTCGGCCCGTCGACGTGCCCACGGCCGCGTCGTCGCGGCGTTGAGCGCGCCGGAGACGCGCACCCGGCTCGCGGCGCTGGACCTCGTCGGTCGTCGCGGTCTCGCTCCCTTCGCGCAGGTCCTGCTGCGGCGGCTCGCGGACGAGCCGGACATCGGTGTGTGGCTCCGCATCGTCGCGCTCGTGACACACCACCAGTGGGAGCCGCTGGGGTCGCAGGCGCTCCTCGAACTGCGGCTCGAGGTGGCTGAGGTCGCGCGGGCGGACCGCATCCTCGAGGATGCCCGCCGGCACGGCGACCAGGTCATCCGCCTGCACGGTCACCGGGTCCTCGGCCATACCGCGCTGGCCCCCGCACGCGAGCTGGTGCGGGCCGCGTCGGACGCGCTCGACCAGGAGGTGTGCTCGCTCCGGCTGTCGGGGCTCGGCCCGCCGGGACCGACGTTCGTGTTCGAGGGGAGCCTGGACCGCGGGTGGGCGGCACTCGCGGACTCGCCGGCCAGCGCCGACCGTCTGGTCCAACGGTTCCGCGACCCCGGGGCGGGAGCCGTGGCATGGGCGTGACCGTGCTCGTGACCGGCGCCGGCGGTCCGGCCGGCGTCGGGGTCATCCGCGCGCTCCGGAGCGCCGGCACGCGCGTGGTCGCCGCCGACGTCGATCCCGCGGCCGTCGGGTTCCACCTCGCCGACGAGCACGCGACGATCCCCCGCGCCGAGGACCCCGGGCTCGTCGACGGCATCGCGGAGCTGGCGCTGGCGAGCGGCGCCACCGCCCTCGTCGTCACCGTGGCCGAGGAGCTGGTCGCCCTCGCCGGAGGCACCGGGACGCTGCACGACGCCGGACTCGCCACCTGGTTCCCCCCGGCTGCGTCGGTCACCACGTGCCTCGACAAGTGGGCCTTCGCCCGGGCCGTGCGTGACGGGGACGTGACCGTGCCCGCGACCAACCTCGGAACCGCCGACGGGGTGCCGGGCCCGTGGATCGTGAAGCCCCGCTTCGGACGTGGGTCCCGCCACGTGATCCCCGCCGACGACCGGGAGGATCTCGAGTACGCGCTCCGCCACGTCCCGGACGCCATCGTCCAGACGCGGCTCGAGGGTCGCGAGTTCACCGTCGATGCGCTCGTCGATCGGGACGGGCGGCTGGCGGCGGCGGTCCCGCGCTGGCGGGAGGAGACCCGTGGTGGGATCTCCACCCGTGGGACCACCTTCGCGGACGAGCGGGTGACCGCCGGCGTCGCGTCCCTCCTCGGGCTGCTCGCGCTCGACGGACCATCGAACGTGCAGGGCTTCGTCGCCCCGGGTGGCGCCCCGGCGTTCACCGAGGTGAACCCGCGGTTCTCCGGAGGGCTCCCGCTGTCGCTCGCCGCCGGCGCCGACCTCGTCGGTGAGGTCGTCCGTGGCACGCTCGGGCTCCCGCTGCGCCCCGAGCGGCTCGTCTACCGCGTGGGGGTCTCGATGCGCCGGTACTTCGACGAGGTGTTCACGTGAGGGTGCTGGTCCCGCTCGGCACCCGGCCCGAGATCATCAAGCTCGCGCCGGTCGTGCGGGCGCTCCGGGATCGTGACCTCGATGTCCGCGTGATCGCGACCGGCCAGCACTACGACGCCTCGCTCACGGATGCCTTCTTCACGGATCTGGATCTCCGACCGGACGCCAGGTGGTCGCTGGAGGGTGACGAGGCCGCCCGCGTGGCGTCGATCCTGGAGCACGCGTTCCGCGAGATCGACACGCACCGGCCGGACGTCGTCCTGCTCCTCGGCGATACCTACACGGTGCCGCTCTTCTGTCTCGCCGCCCGCCGCCACCGCGTCCCCATCGTCCACCTCGAGGCCGGGCTGCGTTCGTTCAACGACACCTCCATGGAGGAGGTCGACCGACGCGTCGCGGCAGCGACCGCGTCGCTCCACCTCGCGCCCACCGACCAGGCTGCACGCTTCCTCCTGGCTGAGGGCGTCGCACCGGAGCGCGTCCGCGTCGTGGGGAACCCGATCACGGACGCCCTCCGGATCGCCGGGGTCACCGCGGTCCCTCCCACACAGCGGCGTGGGATCGTCCTCACCGCGCACCGGCCGACGAACGTCGACGACCCGACCCGCCTGGCCGAGCTCGTCACGCTCGTCCGACGGCTGGAGGCCGGGTTCGGTCCCGTGACGTTCCCGGTGCACCCCCGCACCCGTGCGCGGCTCGAGGCGTCGGGCGGCTGGGCCGAGCTCACCGAGGCGGGGATCGACCTGCGCCCACCGGTCCCCTACGACGAGATGCTGCGGCTCGTACGTGGCGCCCGCGTGGTCGTCACCGACTCCGGCGGGATCCAGGAGGAGGCCGCGTGGGTGCACGTCCCGGTCGTCGTCCTGCGGACGTCGACGCCCCGGTGGGAGGGCGTCGTCGCCGGGACCTCGATCCTCACCGGACTGGACGCCGACCTCGCGCTCGACGCGGTCGCCGAGCTGGCGGGACCGGAGGGCCAGGCACGCGCGTGGGCGGCGCCGTGCCCCTACGGAGACGGCCACGTCGCCGAGCGGGTGGCGGCCACGCTGACCGACCCGGCCACCGCCGCGCTCCTGACCCTCGCGGAGCCCGACTTCGTGGGCAAGGAGCCGCCGCCGTGATCGCCGCCGTCCTGTTCGACCTCGACGACACGCTCTACCCACAGGCGTCGTGGCTCCGCGGTGCGTGGGTGTCGGTGGCGCGCGCCGCAGCCGCGTCCGGGGTCGACCCGGAGGCGTTCGACGTCGCGCTGGCACGACGTGCGGCCGCCGGGAGCGACGGGGGCCGGGTCATCGACGGCGCGCTCGCCGACGTGCTCAGACCCGACATCCCCGTCGCCCCGCTGGTGCAGGCGATGCGCGAGCACCGATCCGGCCCGCTCGCCTGCTACCCCCACGTGCGCGCCGGCCTCGCGGCGCTGCGCGGCAGGGTCCCGATCGGGCTCGTCACCGACGGAGACCCGGCGATGCAGCGCGACAAGCTCCGCGGCCTCGCGCTGGAGGACGCGTTCGACGTCGTCGTCCTGTCCGACGAGCTCGGACGCGATCACCGCAAGCCCGACCCGCTGCCGTTCCGAACGGCGCTGTCGGCCCTCGGCCTCCCCGCGGAGGTGGTCGTCTACGTCGGAGACCGACCCGACAAGGACGTCGCCGGAGCCCAGGCGGTCGGCATGCGGGCGATCCGGGTCCACACCGGCGAGCACGCGGAGGCGCCCGACGTCGTCGCGCCGTGGCGGGATGTCGCCGATGCGGCGGCCGCCCTCGAGCTCCTCGCGGGTGAGCTGCGCGGCGCGACCGGGATCAGCGCACCGGGAGAGGTCGCGGGACGGGGGTCCGGGTGAGGAGCGAGGGCCCGACCAGCAGCTGACCGGCGTCGCCCACGGTGAACGGCCAACGCAGGCCGTCGTCCTCGGCGGCGGCGCGGATGTGGCCCACCCCGGCCGCGGCCCCCTCCGACAGACCGACGCGTGAGAGTGCCCACGCGGACGGGACCCAGAAGCCCACCTCGCGGACCTCGCCGTCGATGCGCGCCACCGCGTCGGGGCGGTCCCAGTCGGGGTGGGCAGCCAGGAAGCGCGCGACGATGGCGTCGGCGCGGGGTGCCGGCACGAGCCCGTACGCGACGGCCCACACCTGCTGGAGCGCATCGGGGTAGAGCTGCGTCCAGTCCGTCGACTGACGGGCGCCGTCGCCGTGCACGGCCCAGTCGTACGCGCCGGTGGTCGCGTCGTAGAGCCGGTCGACGCCGGCGCGGAGGCGCGTCGCCGCCCGGGACGCCCGGTCGGCGAGGGCGTGGTCGCCGAGCGTCGTGGCGAGGCGTGCGGCAGCGCGCAAGCCGGCGTAGCTCTCCGCCTGGTCCATCAGGTACTTCACGTGCCACGACGGCTTCGCCCACGTCAGCCCGTCGGCGTCCTGGGTCGCCTCGATGGCGTCGACGGCCCGCGCGATGGCCGGCGCGAGCGCGACGAGCCGCCGTCGCGATGGCGTGGTCGCGGCGGTCCGCTCGACCGCGAGGAGGAACGTCCCGGCGTAGGCGTCGGTCGAGTCCATGTCGCCGGTCGAGATGGGGACGCCGTCGGTGACGTGGTGGTCCGTGACGAAGCCGCGGGCGTCCTGGTGGGCCGCGTACCACGCGAGCCAACTCCACGCAGCCTCGGCGTAGACGGAACGCCCCGTGCCGTCGTCCGCGGCCGCCAGTCCCATCGCCGCGTAGTTGGCGAGGTACGGCCACACGATCTCACGGTCGGGGTTGGCCGCGATGGCGCCATCGTCGAGCCGGGACCGCGAGGATCCAGTCCGCGAGCGGACGGGACACCGTCGAGGCGTCGGGGGCGGCCGCCCGCGTGGTCGGGGTGGCGAGGGTGACGGGACCGATCGCGGCGGTCGTGACCTCCGGCCGGGGGACGTCAGAGACGGCCGCGCTGGTGCCGTCGGCGACCTGGGCGGCGGACACGGTCGGACCCGGCTCCGACGCGGCGAGGCGCACGGGGGCGAGCACGTGGGCGACCACGAGCATCCAGAGGAGGAGCCTCGGCATCATGCTTCCAACATCGGCCACCCGGATCCCCGGCTTGACGAGCGGCGGGACGGACGGCCGGCGAGCGCTGCGGCCGGCGCGCGGGCCGACACGGCGGTCCCTCGAGTGTAGGCCTCAGCCTGCTGGCGGGGGCTGGCAGGACGACCCGGTGTGGCGTGCTCCGAGCCTCGCTGACAGCTGGGAGGCAGGGGATCGAACCCTGAATACCGACTCCAAAGGACGGCGTGTTGCCGATTACACCACCTCCCATCGGTGGGCCAACGAGCCTACCGAACCCGCCCTCCCCCGAACTTCGCCCCCCCGGCGGGAAGTTCGCCCCTACGAACTTCCACATCCTGAAGGTCGACCCCTCGAAGTTCGCTGGGGCGGGAGGGGATGGTCAGCGCAGGTCGGTGACGTCGGGGCCGCCGGCGGGCGACGGGGCGACCTCGACCCGGTGGAAGCGCCCCGAGAGGGTCGCCGCCATCGCGCGGGCGTGGCGGGCGTCCTCGGCGAGGCCGACGACGGTCGGTCCGGACCCGGACACGACCGCGCCGAGCGCACCGGTGTCGAGGAGCGCGTCGCGCAGGTCGCGCAGCTCCGGACGCAGGTGGAACGCGGCCGGCTCGAGGTCGTTGTGGAGCGCCGCGCCGAGCGCCTCGGGGTCGCCGGTCCGCAGCGCGTGTAGGACCGCGTCCGGCTCCATCTCCGACGGCGTGCCGATGTCGTCGAACGCGCGGTAGACCGCCGGCGTCGACAGGGGCTCGTCGCTCATGCCGACGACCCAGTGGAACGACCCGCGGGCCAGCACCTGTGCGGTGGCGGTCCCGGTCCCCGTCGCGAGCGCGGTCCCGCCGAGCACGCAGAACGGCACGTCGGCACCGAGCTCGCTGGCGAGTTCGCGCAGCTCGTCGCGGTCGAGCCCGCACTCCCACAGCCGGTTGAGCCCGACCAGGGTGGCGGCGGCATCGGCGGACCCGCCGGCCATCCCCGCGGCGACCGGGATGCGCTTGGCGAGCTCCACCCGAGTGGTGGGGACGGCGTCGCGTTCGGAGGCGTCGGCCGTACCGGTCCCGGTGTGGCGCATCAGGAGCCGCGCCGCCCGGACCACGAGGTTGTCCTCGTCGTCGGGGACGCCCTCACCCGCGTCGTGGCGGAACTGCAGGTGCATGAACCGTCGCGCCGACGGGTGCCGGCACGCGAGCTCGTCGCCGTCGAGCTGGACCGTGACGGTGTCGTGGATCCCGACCGTCTGCATGATCGAGACGAGCTCGTGGTAGCCGTCTGGACGGACCCCGCGGACGGCGAGGAACAGGTTGACCTTGGACGGGACCCGGACGCGGACACGCGCGCACGTCTCGGCCGACTCGCGGCCTTCCCTCGGTCCGACCTTCACACTGCCTCCCGCACGGCGCTGCCGGCGCCGGCCGTCGCGATCTCCCTCCGGCTCCGCCGATCAGCGTAGGAGACCCGCCGTCACGCCCCCGCATCGAGGGCGGCCGTCAGCCGGACGACGTCGGCCGCGGTGAGCGTCTCGGCGCGCGCGCCCGGATCGATGCCGGCGCCCTCCAGCGCCGCCACGACCACCTCGGTCGAGGCGAGGGCGCGGAGGGTGTTGCGGAGGGTCTTGCGCCGCTGCGCGAACGCCGCCTCCACCACGGCCCCGAGCCGCGCGAACCGCTCCGGCGAGGGGGCGTCGGGGCGACGGCGGATGCGCACCATCACGCTGTCGACGTTCGGGACCGGGTGGAAGACCGCACGCGGGATCGGCGAGCTCGACCCGGGCCTCGGCGACCAGCGCGAGCTTGACCGACACCCCGGAGTAGAGCGGGTCGCCGACGCCGGCCGACCACCGCTCCCCGACCTCGCGCTGGACCATCACGTACTGCTCGGTGATCGCCGGACCGGCTTCCAACGCGTGCATCACGAGCGGCGTCGCGACGTTGTACGGGAGGTTCGCCACGAGGGTCGCCGGCCCGCCATCGACGAGCGCCGCGAGGTCGCTGCGGAGCGCGTCGGCGTGCACGATCGTGACCCGCTCGTCGCCGGCGAAGGTCTCCTCCAGCACGCGCACCAGGCCGGCGTCGATCTCCACCGCGACGACCCGCCGGGCCGCGTCGGCGAGCGGGATGGTGAGCGAGCCCAGGCCGGGTCCGATCTCGAGCACCGTGTCGTCGGGCCCGACACCGGACGTCGCGACGATCCGCCGCACCGTGTTCGGGTCCACGACGAAGTTCTGTCCCGACGACTTGCGCGGTGCGAGGCCGTGCTCCTGGAGCAGCCGGCGCACGTCGGTCGGTGTCCAGGGATCCCGCGGCGGACGCTCGGGTGTCAGAGCAGGCCCAGCCTGCGGGCGCAGCTCGGCCACGGGTGCCAGCCCTGGGCGGCGTGCAGCCGCTTGCCGACGACGATCTGCTGGGCCGCGCTGGCCTGCCACGCGTAGGCGGGGTAGCCGGCCGGCTTCCACCGGTTCCAGGTGCTCGGGTGGAACTGGAGGCCACCGTCGTAGGCGCCGTCGTAGCTCCAGTTGCCACCCGATTCGCAGCGGGCGAGCCGGTACCAGGTGGCGTCGTCCTCAGCCGGGGAAGGCTCGCGCGTCCCCACCTCGACGACCTCGGTGACGGGCTCACGGACGACCTCGCTCGCGACGAGCTCGCGGCTGACGTCCTCGCCGTCGACGACCCGGACCGCGTAGACGTCGCGGCGCAGCCCCTCGGCGCCCTCGACGACGACCCGCGTCCGACCGCGGAGGAGCTCGTCGGTCTCGCGCCGCTCCTCCTGGTACGGCAGGACCACCTCCTCGACCTCCTCGCGCGAGGCGATGCGGGTGATCGTGACCTCGACCGGGGCGTCGAGCGCGGTGTCGAGCGGGACCGAGACGAGGTCGTCGGGACCGACGGTCACGCCCGCCTCGGCGAGCGCGCCGGCGAGCGTCTCAGCGGTCGAGGACACGGCCCGGTCGCCGCCGTCGACGCGGACGGTGACCTCCATCGGGATACGGACGCGGACCACGTCGCCGTCGTCGAGCTGGCCGTGGAAGGCGCGGACCGGCTCGGCACCGTCGAGCCCGGCGATCTGCATCACGCCGTCGAGCGAACGCTCCGGGGTCAGCACCTCGCGCGACGAGCCGTCCTGAGCGACGAACCGGACGGCGATCGCGCGGACGATGCGGACCCGCATGCCGTCGCGCATCGCCGCGGCGGGACCGGGGATGACGAGGTCGGCGGGCGAGACGTCGATGCCCTGCCGGTCGAGCAGCTCGCCGACGGTGTCGGCGAAGGAGCGGACCTGCCGCACCCGGCCGTCGACCGCGATGCCGACGCGCTTGGTCGCGGTCACGAGCGGCAGCCCGAGGATGGCCACGAGCGCCAGGCTGAGGAGCTTCCGAGGCGCGTGTGGGGGCAGGTGGGTGGACATGGCCGCTGGACCCTAGGCGTCGGCGTCGCGGCGCGCATCCTCCGGCAGGACGAACGCGCGGCGGGCGTTGTCGAGCACGGTGTCGGCCAGCTCGTCCTCGTCCACGCCGGTCACCTCGACGAGCTGCCGCAGCACGAACGGGATGTGCGCCGGGTCGTTGGGCTTGCCCCGTCGGGGCGCCGGCGTCAGGTACGGCGAGTCGGTCTCGGTGAGGAGCAGCTCGAGCGGCGCGACGGCCGCCGCGGCCCGCAGACCGTCGGCGTTCTTGAAGGTCACGTTGCCGGCGAAGGACATGAAGTAGCCCCGCTCGGCGCAGTGCTCCGCGATCGCCTCGTCACCGGAGAAGCAGTGCATCACGACCCGGTCGGGAGCGCCCTCGGACTCGAGCATGGTCAGGCACTCGTCCCACGCCTCGCGACAGTGGATGACGAGCGTGCGGTCGTGCTTCTTCGCGAGCGCGATGTGCTTGCGGAACGACGACTGCTGCTGCTGCGGGGTCGTGTGGTCGCGGTAGTAGTCGAGGCCGGTCTCACCGACGCCGACGACGATGTCCTGCTGGACCAGCCGTTCGATGACGTCCATCACGGGCGGCGTGGCCTCCATCGCGTCGTTCGGGTGGATGCCAACGACGGCCCACACGCCGGCGTAGCGGTTGGCGGTCTGCACCGCCTGCGTGGACGAGGCCATGTCGGTGCCGACGGTGATCATCGTGGTCACACCGGCGGCACGCGCGGCCGCGACCTGCTCCCCGGCGGGCAGGTCGAAGTGGTGGTCGAGGTGGCAGTGGGTGTCGACGTACGCCGGCACGGTGAGGTCTTCCTCGCGAGGTGGCCCGCGCATCGGACGGTCGCGCGTCGGTTCCGTGTCGGTTCGTGACGAGGCGACGACCTGCGGGCGTGACACGGCCCGCCGACAGGGGCGGGCCGTGACGGAGCCTACCAGCGCGGGCGCCGGGGCGACAGGGTCAGTCCACGCGGTCGTAGCCGTGGGTCGTGGCCGCGTCGGCCTCGAGGGGGGCCGCCTCGCCGGCGGCGTCGACCACGTAGGCGAGGCCGCTGCGGCGGTCGGTGACCACCCAGATGCCCTGGCCGAGCGCGTCGAGGTCGAGGTCGCGCGAGGACACCGACGCCGGGAACGGCACGGGGGTGTCGCCGGCGGCCGGGTCGACCACCAACGCGACGCCGCCGTCGTCGAGCCGCACCAGCTGACCGATCCGACCGTCGGGGGCGGCCGCGACCTCGATGCCGCCGAGGAGGCCGGAGTCGTCGACGGCGCCGGTCTGGCCGGTGACGGCCAACGCGCCGTCGCCCTGACGCTCGATCGGGAGGCGGGTGGCGCCGACCCCGTCGCCGCCGTCGGCGTCGCGCCCGTAGACCAGCAGCAGGCCCCCCTGGGCGGTGCCGTCGGCGCCCTCGGTGTCCCAGACCCAGTCGGTGATGGCGACATCGGAGCTGCCGATGTCGAGGCCGAACGAGGCGTTGTCGTCGGCGGGACGGCCGGTGCCGGGGCCGCCGTCCCAGCCGATGGTCCGCAGGGTCCAGGACCCGTCGCTGCCCTGCTCCGCCCAGGCGAGGTGGCGGCCGTCGGGCGACCACACCGGGACCTGCAGGGAACTGAACATCGCGTCCCCGCCCAGCCCGAGCGGGCCGGGGATGGGCTCGAACGTGGTCCCGTCGGGCCCGTGTCGCAGGGTGCGCAACTCGGGGCCGCCCTCGGTGGCCACCAGCACGACGGCGGTGAGGTCGTCTGGCGTGGAGCCGGGCTGGACGGCGAGGTCCATCGGCGTCGGGTCGGCCCCGGGCTCCGAGGCGGGGTCGAACAGGGTCGAGAGCTCGCCGCCATCGCCCTCGACGAGGACGACGCGGCCCGCCTGATCGATCTGGAGGTACGGGGTCACCCCGGAGGCCGACAGCGGGCCGCTGGCGCTCGGGCCGGCCTCCGTGCCGGTCCCGGTCCCGGGCGGGGTCGCCGGCGCGGCTCCCGAGACCGGGACGTAGGCCGCGTAGTCGCTCGCGGGGCCGAGGCCCACGACCATCCCGTCGTCCACGGCGCTGACGACCCGGACCTCGTTGCCGAGTCCGACGATCGCCCCGCTCGGCACCGCCGTCATCCACACGTCCACGGGGGACGCGGTCGCGAGGTCGATCCCGACGCTCTGCTCGCCGAGGTGGAGCTGGAGGTTCGCGTCCTCGGCGTCCTGCGAGGTGCCACCGCCCGCGGTGAGCACGTACTCCTGCCCGTCGGGGCCGACGGCCACGTCGACGACGTAGCCGGACACCGCGGTGTCGACGGCGACGCCGGTCTCACCGTCGCCCTCGGCGACGGTCCAGCCGTCCTCGACGCGCCGGATGCTCGCCCGCAGCAGCAGGCCCTCGGAGGTGAAGGCGAGCTCGCCGGCCTCGGGGCCCTGACCCCACGCCTGCAGGCGCAGCTGGCCGCAGGTGCCGGCCGAGGCGGCGCAGGCGTCGAGCCGGATGCGTGCGTCCTCGTCGGCGCCGCGGAGCGCGACCTCCATCGGGGTCCCCGGCGCGAAGCCCTGCTCGAGGTTGTCGAGGTGCGCCTGCAGGTCCATCAGGAACAGCGCCGGACGACCGTCGGCGTTCGGAGCGGCCCACGCCATCGTGCGGCCGTCGGGGCTCCAGGCGATCGTCGGCGCGACCGTCTCGTCGGACGCGATCGTCGGCGACAGGTTCGCGGCCACGACGCTCGTCGAGACGTCCCCGTCGGGACCCATCCGCACGAGGCGGAGGTCGAACATGCCCTCGCCGCTCGTCACGTACGCGACCGTGAGGTCCGACGGCGACGAGCCGGGGCGCACGGCGAGGGTGCGCAGCGTGCTCTCGCCCTCGGCGGCGAGCTCGGCCAGGACGGTCTCACCGCTCCCGTCGACGGCCCGCAGCACGAGCCGGGACCCGACGATGGCGACCTGGTGCGTCGGCGTCGCGACGCCGGCGACCTGCCCGTCGGGGACGGTCGGCGCCACCGCGGTCGGCGGCTGGGCGGGGTCGATCGTGAACCGTGACTCGGCTCCGTCGAGGATGCCCGGCAGCACCGCCACGGCCGTGATGGTGGCCGCCGCGCCGGCGGCCACCCACACGAACACCGGCAGCGCCCGGCGACGGGCGGCCTTGCGCTCGACCATCCGCCACAGCTCCGGGGTCGGCTCGACGTCGTCGGCCCGCTCCTGGAGCGAGGCACGGAGCCGCTTCTCGAGATCCATCATCGGAGCTCCCCTCCCACTGCGTCGCCCGAGGTGATGAGCTCCTCCATGCGGCGGAGCCCACGGGACACCTGGGACTTGACGGTGCCCACGGAGATGCCGAGGACCTCGGCCGTCTCGGCCTCGGACAGGTCCTCGAAGTAGCGCAGGACGACCGCCTGACGCTGACGCTCGGGGAGGCGCTGGACCGCCTGCCAGACCTCGTCGTGGTCGGCGGCCTGGTCGTCGACGAGGCGGATACCCCGCTCGTCGCCCGACCGCTTCGACGCCTCACGACGCTCGAGGTACCGGCGCCGGAGCTTGCTGTTGGTCTCGTTCACCACCGCCCGGCGCACGTACGCGCCGACGTCGCTGACCCGCCCCTTCTGCCACTGCACGTAGACCTTGGCGAAGGCATCGCTCACGATGTCCTCGGCCTGGTGGTGGTCGCCGCAGAGCAGGTAGGCGAGTCGGACGGCCTTGCGGTGGTGCGCGTTGAACACCGACGCGAACGAGTCCGCGTCGGTGCCCGCTCGCACCATCGAGAGCACATCGACCCCCATCGTGTCGTCGGCGACCGATCCGACCACCTGCCGGTACGGCCGCCCCTCCATCCCCTCCGACGCTCACCCGGGCCGGGAGGTTGAGACCGATGGTACGGACGGCTGTGTCGTGCTCCCGCCGCACACCCGGGGCGACGTTACGGTCGGATCACCCCACCCCCCGGAGGCCCCCGTGCTCGGCACCGACAAGCTCCTCCACGCCCTCAGCCCGCTCACGGAGCTCGGCCCGACGGTGAAGGAGCTCACGACCGGGCTCGCGGAGCTGCGCACGCTCCTCGCCGAGACCAACGACTCGCTGCGCGAGGTCGCCGGCGAGATGCGCCAGACCCGCGAGGAGGTGACCACGGCGAGCGCCGTCGTGGTGAGCGCACGTGACGTGGTGGCGTCGGCGGCGGCGACGGTCGAGGCCGCTTCAGGCGAGGTCGTCGAGGCACGGTCGGTGGTCACCGACGCGGCCGGGACCGTCACCTCCGCCCAGTCGACGGTCGAGGAGGCACAGCGGCGGCTGGACGCGGCCACCGACGAGGTCACCGCGGCCGCCGACACCGTGCGCACCGCGGAGGGCACCCTGGCCGGGGTCTCGACCGCTCTCGACGCCGTCCCGGGTCTCCACGTCGAGGCCGAGCGCTCACCGCGTTGACCCCCGTTCCCGCCGGGCCGTAGGCTCGTCCGTCGGCGCCCACGTGGCGCCGCCGGGACCCGCGCGGCGGAGCGCGGGACGAGGGGAGGCGTGCGCGATGAAGTCCACGGGCATCCGGCGGAAGGTCGACGACCTCGGTCGGGTCGTGATCCCGGCCGGCATCCGGCGGTCGCTCGGCATCCACGAGGGGGACTCGCTCGAGGTCGCCGTGGACGGCGAGCACGTGATCCTGGCCAAGCCGACCGACCGCTGCGTCTTCTGCGGCTCCGAGGACGGGCCGCTGGAGTCGTTCCGCGGCCGGGTGATCTGCCGCCCGTGCGTCGGGTCGCTGCGGGCGCTCGACGAGCACCTGCACCGGGCCGCCGCCACGGTCGCGCCCGACCCGGCCCCCGCGCCGGCGCCCGCACCGGCGCCCGAACCCGCGGCCGCGCCGGCGACGGAGACGGCACCCACCCGTGAGGCCCCGGTCCGCCACCTCGCGGCAGCGCCGGCGCCGGAGGAGCGCGCCGACGCCGCGGCGGACCTGCGGGTGGCCGACGAGCGGGTCGCGGGTGTCCGCGACGAGCGTCGTGAGCCCTACGACCCGGCGTCGACGACCGCCTGGTAGACGTCGCGCTTGGGGACGCCCGCCGCGACCGCGACGTCCGCGATCGCCTGCTTCTTCGGGACCCCGGCGGCGATCAGCCCGCGCACCCGGTCGACCAGGTCGGCGTCGGTCGCCGGCGCGGCCTCCGCCGCCGGCGCCCCCTCGACCACCACGGTCAGCTCGCCCTTGAGGCCGTCGCCGGCACGCTCGACCAGCGTCCCGAGGGTCCCCCGCACCACCTCCTCGTGGAGCTTGGTGAGCTCGCGACCGAGCGCGGCCCGGCGGTCGGGACCGCAGGCGCCGGCGAGGTCGGCGAGGTCGGCGGCGGCGCGGTGGGGTGACACGAACACCACCATCGTGCGTGGCTCCCGGGCGAGCTCGGCGAGACGGTCGCGACGGGCGGTGCCCTTCCGGGGGAGGAACCCCTCGAAGGTGAAGCGGTCGGTCGGCAGCCCCGACACGACGAGCGCGTACAGCGGTGCCGACGCGCCGGGCACCGCCTCGACCCGCAGCCCCGCCCGCGCGCACGCGTCCACCAGCCGGTAGCCGGGGTCCGAGACGGCGGGGGTGCCGGCGTCGGAGACCAGGACGACCCGCTCCCCCGCCCGGATGCGCGCGACCACCTCGTCGGCCCGCTCGCGCTCGTTGTGCTCGTGGTAGGAGAGCTGCGGCGTGCTCGCACCGACGTGCTGGAGCAGCTTGCCGGTCCGGCGGGTGTCCTCGGCGAGGACGAGGTCGGCGTCGCGCAGCGCGTCCGCGGCGCGGGGTGGCAGGTCGCCGAGGTTGCCGATGGGGGTGGCAACGACCACGAGCGCGCCGTCGTCCGCACCCACGGCGTCTCCTGGTCCTCGGTGGGCCTGGTGGTCGCCGCAGCCTACGACGGCCGGCCGTCGGGCGGGGTCGCCCACGGTGGCGTCGGACCTCCGGTGGCTAGGCTCCGCGCGATGGTCGATCGGAACCGCGTCCTCAGCATCGGGGTGCCGGCCGTGCTCGTGGGCGTGGCCGGCGTCCTCATGTTCGCGCGCCTCCACGAGCCCGCGCGGATCATCTTCGACGAGACCTACTACGTGAACGACGCGCGCCAGTACCTCGTCCACGCGGTCGAGGACGGCTTCGCGGTCCACCCGCCGGTCGGCAAGTGGCTCATCGCCGGCGGGATCCGCGTCCTCGGCGACGACCCGGTCGGGTGGCGCGCTGCGGGGGCGCTGGTGGGATCGCTGTCGGTGCTCCTGACCTACCTCATCGGGCTGCGGCTGTTCCGCCGCATCGGTCCCGCGGCGCTCGCGGCGCTGCTCCTGGCGACCGACGGGCTGTTCCTGGTCCAGGCGCGGACCTCGATGCTCGACATCTTCCTCGCGTTCTTCACGGTGCTCGGGGCGTGGCTGCTCCTGGTCGATCACGACCGCTCGGGGCTCGCCGACCCGCCCCCCGAGCCGCTGGTGCCACCGGCCGACGGCCGCCTGTCCGACGACCCGCTGGCGACCGAGCCGGCCGAGGCGGAGGCACCGGTGCCGGAGCTGCCCCGGCGGGGCCACCCGTACCGGGTCCTCGCCGGCGTGGCGTTCGGTCTCGCGGTCGCGACGAAGTGGTCCGGGCTGCTGCCGCTCGGCGCGGCCGGCCTCCTGGCGCTCGCCTGGGAGCTGGGGTGGCGCAAGCGCTGGACCGGCCGCCGCTTCCGCTCGTTCGGGCGGGCGTTCGCGTCGCTCGGCGTCGGGCTGGTCCTGGTCCCGGCGCTCGTCTACCTGGCCAGCTTCATCCCCTGGCTCGTGCACTACCCGTACTCCTACGAGGGCGCCAAGGAGTGCACGGTCGACGAGGTCGTCCAGGACCCGTGCGCGGTGTCCCCGGTCGGCCGGCTCGAGGGGCTGGCGCGCTACCACCGGTCGATCTGGCACTTCCACACGACGCTCGAGGCCGAGCACCCGTACCGCGCGCCGGCGTACACGTGGCCGATCATGGCGCGGCCGGTCGTCTACTACTACGAGACGTGCAGCGAGGATCGCGCCAACGGCGTCTACACCGAGAACGACGATGGCGAGCTCGAGCCGCCGGAGCCGTGCGTCGTCGAGCAGGGCGACGCGGCCGAGATCATCGCGCTGGGCAACCCGGCGCTGTGGTGGGGGTTCCTGGTCGCGACCGGGGCGCTGGCCGCCGGCGTCGTCCGGCGCGACCGCCGCGCGTGGTTCGTGACCGCGTTCTGGGGGATGCAGTTCCTCCCGTGGCTGATCGTCTCGCGCCCCGCGTTCTTCTTCTACATGGTGCCCGTCGGTGCCGTTCCTGGCGCTGGCGCTGGGCTACGCCGTGACCGTCCTCGACGAGGAGCGCCCGTGGCTCGGGATGCTCGCCGGCGGTGCGCTCGGGGCGGCGGTCGGGTTCGGCGCCGGCATCGGCTTCGAGGCGATCGTCGACGCGTCGACCACCACCGCCCGGTGGCTCTGCCTCGGCATCGGCTGGGTCGTCGGGGCCGCGCTCGGCACCTGGTCCGACCGCGACCGCAGCGTCGAACCCCGGCCGCGACGGTGGCCGCGGAGCGCGGTCGTGGGCGGCGTGGTCGCCCTCGCGGCGGTGGCGCTGCTGGTCTACTTCCTCCCGGTGTGGACCGGGGTCACGATGCCGAGTGGGGCCGTGCGGCAACGGTGGTGGTTCGACGGCTGGATCTGACCCCGACGACCGCGTGCGGGGGCAGACGTGAGGAGCTGAGGTGGCGGGACGGGGCAGGCGGATCCTCGGTTGGCTCGTCGGCGTGCTGGTCGGCCTCGTCGTGCTCGGGCTCGCCGCCGGCGGCTGGTACTACAGCGATCAGCTCCTGCCGGCGCCGCGCCCGTCGGACGCCCTCGACGACGGGGCGATCCAGGGCGTGGCGGGCCGGCTGGTGCGCCTGCCCGCGACCGGCGACGCCGCCACCGACGGCGTGTTCGGTCTCGACTACGCCAACGGGTTCGCGCAGCTGGGCCCGATCGAGGACCGCGACGACGCCACGGTCACCCGCCCCTACGAGGTCCTCGAGGGCACGCCGCCGCAGCCGGGGGCGGCCTTCGACGTCACCGCCTACGCCTACCCGGACGATCCCTCGGCCGCGCTCGGCCTCGGCTACGAGGACGTCGACGTCGCCTGCCCGCTCGGGACCTGTCCGGCCTGGTACGTCCCCGGCGACGACGACACCTGGGCCATCTTCGTCCACGGACGCGGGGCCCGCCGGGCCGAGGCGCTGCGCAGCCTCGGGGTCGTGGCCGAGCTCGGACTGCCGTCGCTCGTCATCTCCTACCGCAACGACGGGGTCGGCCCCGAGACCGGCGACGGGTTCGGACGCTTCGGCGCCACCGAGTGGCACGACCTCGACGCGGCGGTCACCTACGCGCTCGACCACGGCGCGGCGGACATCACGCTGATCGGGTTCAGCCAGGGGGGCGGGCTCGTCGCCGAGTGGCTGCTCGGCAGCGACCGGTCCGACCTCGCGGTGGCGGCGGTGCTCGACGCCCCGCTGGTGGCGATGCACGACACGCTCGTGCTCCAGGCTCAGGCCCGCGGCGTCCCGGACCCGGTGATCCCGCCACTGCTGTTCGCGACGAAGATCGTCGCCGGTCTGCGGGCCGACCTGCCGTTCGACCAGCTCGAGCCGCTCGACCACGCCGACGAGCTCGATGTCCCGATCCTGCTGTTCCACGGCACCGCCGACCCGGACGTGCCGGTCAGCTCGTCGGACGAGCTCGCGGCGGCCCGGCCAGACCTCGTGACCTACCTCCGGTACGAGGGCGTCGGGCACGTGCGTGCCTGGAACACCCACCGACAGGCCTACGAGCTGGCGCTGCGCGACCACCTGCTCCGCTACGCCGTCGGCTGACCGCGAGATCGCGTCCACGGCGGGCGGTACCGTCGCGGCGGGCGGTAGCCGTCAGCGTCGGGCGGTGCCGGATGCCCAGGCAGCCCGGTCGGCGGCGACCTGAGGCGAGGTCCGCAGCGCCTCGACCTCGGCGAGCCACGACGCCGGCAGGTCGGCGGCCGAGAACGCCACCGTCGCCGGCGACAGGCCCGACGCCGCGGTCGGTGCGGCCCCAGGAGCGGTGGCGAGGGCGTCGGCGCCCAGGAACCGGGCGCACACGTCGGCGCAGAGGTCGAGCTCGGCCAGCGGGAACCCGATGGCCACGCCGGCGCCCACGTCGCCGGCGTCGTCGGCCACCGTCGGGTCGGTGGTGCACGTGCGGATGCAGCCGTCGGAGAACGACGCGAACACCTGCCCATCGGGGGTGAGCGTGGTCTCGATGAAGTCGACCTGCCAGCTGCACCGCCCCTCCGACGTGCAGGCGTAGCCGCGCATCAGCGGGTCGGCGCCGGTCACCTCGACGGTCGTGAAGACGGCGTCCGGAGCGGCCGCGTCGGTGGCGACGGTCACGAACCCGCCCCACACGAGCGCGCGCTGCTCCTCGTCGGTCATCGCGTCGATCTCGGCCCACGAGCCGGCGTCGTCGGTGCCCGGGAAGGCGACCGCGATGTGGCCGTCGTCGCCCGCGATCATCGCCGGCTTGGTGCCGATCGTGCCGGGCGGGGTGATCCGGACCTCCGGGGTCCAGGTGGCGCCGTCGTCGACCGAGTGGGTGAGGAGCAGGGCGCCGGTCTGGTCCTGGAAGCTGACCCAGATGGTGCCGGCGCCGTCGACGGCCACGGTCGGGTCCTGGAACGGCATGTCGGTGTCGCTCACCTGGTGGCGTTCCCACGTGAGCCCCGAGTCACGCGAGATGTAGATCACGGGGACGGTCGCGCACTCGGAGGTGGGCAGGTAGATCGTCCCGTCGGCCTCGGAGGCGAGATGACCGTGCTGGGCCCCGCAGTCACCGCCGGTGGCGACGAGACCCTCGTTGACGTACGCCGGCGTGCCGTGCTGCCAGGTCAGGCCGCCGTCGAGGCTGCGGGCGCACATGGCGGCGTAGATGGCGTTGACGCACTGCACCAGCACGTCGTCGTAGCCGAGGGTGGTGACGCCCTCGGTGGGCGGTGCGGCGACCATCGTCTGGTGGTCCCAGGCGCCGGTGGGGCCGCAGCCGACCGGGTTGGTGGTCCAGGTCGCACCCTGGTCGTCGGAGAACGACAGGATCGAGCACAGCAGGATCGGCGACATGTGGAACGAGAACACCCGGCCGGTCCACGGGTCGACGTAGACGTACGGGTCGTTGGTCTCGGGCGGCATCTCGCGCCCGTTGAGCGTGGGTGTGACGTCGGTCCAGCTTGCGCCGGCGTCGAGCGAACGGGCCACGCCGGCCCCGAACCCGACCGCGACGCCGTCGCTGTCGGTGGTGGCGAAGTAGAGGTCGCCGGTGGGGCCGCTGTGCATGGTGGGTTCGAACCCGGTGAACCGGTCGCGGGAGGTGCGGTGGAGCTCCGACACCTGCCCGTCGAGGGCGCAGTCGCCGCTCGTCTCGGAGGCGGGCTGGTAGGTGGTGCAGTACGGCGAGGGGACGGTCGCGTCGGCAGCGACGACGAACGGCAGGAGGAGGGCGGCGACGAGCAGGGTCAGCAGGCTGCGCACGGGTGCCTCACAGGATCCGGTCCCGACGGCGCCGGGGCTCCACCGGGGAGGGTTCGACGGCGGCACTCCCCGCCCCTGCTGCGCGGCGGGTACCGCCACTGCGCGCCTGCGCGCACGCGTCACGTCGGCCGGGGACGGACCGCGCGGCCCGGCCTACGCTCCTGCGCATGAAGCGGGTGCTGCGACGGGCGTCGACGATGGTGGCGGTGACGACCGTCGGCGCCGTGCTGGTCGCCGCCGGCATCGTCCTGCTGTTCCTCCCCGGCCCCGGCCTGCTGCTGATCTTCGCGGGCGTGGCGGTGCTGGCACGCGAGTTCCGCTGGGCCGAGCGCCTACGCGACCGGCTGGTCGAGCGCATCCACGACCTCCGGACGCGCGCCCGGGCACGACGATCGCCGGGCGCGTGGGCCACGACCCCGACCCGGTGGCCGGACGCCCGGAGGACGACCGCGAGGACGTCCCCGCAGCGTGACGCCGCGCGCCGGGCGGGCGCGTCAGCCCCGCAGCGCGCGCCGGAGGAGCTTGCCGGTCACGGTCTTGGGCAGCTCGTCACGCACCTCGACCACCCGCGGGTACTTGTAGGCAGCGAGCCGTTCGCGGGAGTAGGCGATGAGCTCGTCGCCGGTGACGACCGCCCCGGCGACGAGCGAGACGAACGCCTTCACGGTCTCGCCCCGGTAGTCGTCGGGGATCCCGACCACGATCGCCTCCCGCACCGCCGGGTGGGTGTAGAGGACGTCCTCGACCTCGCGCGGCCAGACCTTGTAGCCGCCGGCGTTGATGAGGTCCTTCTTGCGGTCGACGAGGAACAGCCACCCGAGGTCGTCGACGATGCCGACGTCGCCGGTGTGGAGCCAGCCGTCGCGGATGGCGTGGGCGGTCTCGTCCGGCAGCTGCCAGTACCCCGGCACGACCATCGGGCCGCGGACGACCACCTCGCCGGCCTCCCCCGGGGGGAGCGTCGTACCGTCGTCGCCGACGATCCGGACCTCCGCCCCGGGTGCGGGCACGCCGACCGCGAGCGCCCCGCTCGTCGGGTCGACCGGCGGGTCGCGGTCGGGCGGGGTGAGGTGGGTCGGCGAGGTCGTCTCGGTGAGGCCGTAGACCGGGACGATCCGCAGCCCCAGCTCGGCGTCCATCCGCGCCACCGTGGCGGGGCTGATCGGCGCGCCACCCGAGGCCGTCTTCGTGAGGCTCGACAGATCGCGGCCGGGGCGGGTCGGGTCGCCGGCGAGGGCCACGAACGCGGTGATCGAGGCGACCGTGAAGGTGCAGCGGTGGCGCTCGATCGCGTCGAGCACCTCCGTCGGGTGGAACCGGTGTCCGAGCACGAGCGGGGCGCCGGTCAGGATCGTGACGCCGAGCGCGGCCACGAGGCCGGTGATGTGGAACAGCGGGGCGATCCCGAGCACGGTGTCGCCGGCGTCGAGGTCGAACCAGTCGGCGTAGACGCGGGCGTTGTGGGCCATCCCGCGGTGGAGGTTCATCGCGCCCTTGGACCGACCGGTCGTGCCCGACGTGTAGGTGAGCACGGCCACGTCGTCGCCGGTCGGCACGGCGAGGTCGGCGACGGGAGCGGTCGACGCGACCAGGGCCGCGAGGTCGTCGGTACCCGGGACGGGCGACTTCCCCCCCACGTCGTCGCGGAGGACCGCGGGGACCGTCGCCCACGGGGTGAGGTCGAGCGCGTGGGTCGCGATGACGTGGCTGACCGGGGTGCGGCCGAGGACGCCGGCGACGACCTCGCGGTAGAGCGACTCGAGGCAGACGAGGGCGGTCGCCCCCGAGTCGGTGAGGTGGTGGACGAGCTCCTCCCCCTTCAGCATCGGGTTGACCGCGACCGGCACGAGCCCGGCCATCCAGCCGGCGAGCAGGCACACGAGCCACTGGGGGTCGTTCTGGAGGTAGATCGCGAGCCGGTCGCCGGGGGCCGCCCGCTCCCGGAGCGCGCCGGCGAGCGCACGGCTCGCGCGGTCGACCTCGGCGACGGTCAGGGTCGCGTCGAACAGGTGGACGCAGGCGGCGTCGGGTGCCCGGCTCACGGTCGCCGCCCACGCCGCGAGCATGCTCGCCGGGACGTCGGTCGTCTCGTCGCTCACCCCGACGGGGTACAGCGACGTCCACGGCTTCTCCTGCTGGGCTCCCGGCACCACGGGCACTCCTCGATCGTCGCCGGCGGCGCGTGCGCGCCGGGGTCCGATGGTCCCGGAGCAGGCGGGCCCTCCGGCCCCTGTCACGGCGCGACGCCGCCGTCACGATGGCGCGCATGAACCTCGACCGCAACGGCCTGCAGATCCTCTCCGACGAGGACTGCGTCGCGCTGCTCGCCACCGTGCCCGTCGGCCGGGTCGCGACGTCGATGCGGGCGCTGCCGACGGTGCTGCCGGTGACCTTCGTGGTCGACGGCGACCGCATCGTGTTCCGGAGCGGCCAGGGCAAGAAGCTCGCGGCGGCGCTCGACCACAACGTCGTCGCGTTCCAGGCGGACGCGTGGGACCCCGCCACCCGGTCGGGGTGGAGCGTCCTCGTCGTCGGGACCGCCTCGCCGGTCACCGACGCGGACGACCTCGAGCACGTGCGGGGCCTCCCGCTCGAGCCCTGGCTCGGTTCCTCCGCGGACACCTACGTCACGATCCCGATGGTGCACGTCTCGGGCCGCCGGCTGGTCCCCGCCGACGTGCCGGCCGCCGCCGCTCCCACGGCCTGACGCCCGCGGTCGGGCGCTGGGGCGGGCCCTGCCACGGTCGGAGAACGCGAGATCCCGCCGACGTGGGCGGGATCTCGTGTGGTGGAGGTGATCGGATTTGAACCGACGGCCCCTTCGATGCGAACGAAGTGCTCTGCCGAACTGAGCTACACCCCCAGGTGCCTCGTCAGCCCGTGACGTGCCCGGACCGGCGGGCCGGGATGGTAGCCACGCGCCCGGTGCCGGGCCAACCGCCGCGTCCGGCGCGCACGCAGGGCCTCCGCCGGGCCAGCGGGATGTCCGCTCTGTGGCGTTCCGTGCAGTGAACGGCCTAGTCACTTGGTGTCAATTGCGGTGGCCGCACCTACAGAGGACACGAAGAGTGACGAAACCCATCGGAGCGTCACACCCGTCGCGATCCGAAGGACACCACCATGAAGAGCACCCACACCGTCCGGCTCCGCCGAGGGGCCGCGCTCGCCACGTTCCTCCTCATCTCGCTGCTGATCGTCTCCACCTCCGGCGCCGTCTTCAGCGGTGCCGCTTCCACCGACGGCTACTCGGCCACGGCCGCGAACGTCTCCATCGACGCCGGCCAGGCGGGCTCCGCCTCCCTCGCGGTGACCGATGTCGTGCCGTACGACCGGATCACCCGCTGCTTCACCGTCGAGTACACCGGCAGCGCGGTCGGCGACGACCTCGACACCGTCGTTCTCTACGCCAACAGCGACTACGACGATGTGACGCCCAACTCGGCATCTGCCTTCGCGAGCGTCCTCAACCTGACCATCCGGGAGGACAACGCGTACGCGGACCTCGCCGACCAGGCCGCCTGCGTCGCGACGGCCCCTGGCAACCCCAACGCGCCGACCACGCCGACGTCGATCTACGACGACACCATCGCGAACTTCACCGGATCCGACAACAACGTCGACTACGCGAACGGTGAGGACACCAGTTGGCAGCCGACGGCAACCGGCGAGAAGCGGGGCTACCAGGTCGTGATCACCTTCGACGGCAACGCCGGCGACGAGTTCCAGGACGCCGCGCTCGGGACCGGCGATGCCGAGATCCCGTTCACGCTCACCTGGGAGGTCCAGTCGACCGCGACCGGCTCGGAGAAGTAGCCCACCGGCGGGGGTGATGGCCTGACCGGGCCCCCACCCCCGCGGATCGCGAACGGATGACGCAACGGGGACACGGAGGCGGTGATGCCGGTGACCAGCAAGCTGGGTCGCGGCATCACCGCCTCCGTCTTCGTCGTGTGCACGATCGTCGTCTACGGCGCGCTGACCCTCGCCGCGTGGGTCGCGGTCCCCTCGGTCGTCCTCGGCTGGGACCCGCACGCCATCGTCAGCGGCTCGATGAAGCCCGGCGTCGCGGTCGGCGACATCGTGCTGACCGCCCCTGCGTCGCCGGACACGACCTACGACGCCGGGACCGTGATCACCTTCGACGACCCGGCCCACCCCGGCAGCCTCACCACCCACCGCGTCGTCGGGGTCGAGGGTGATGCCTACCGCACCAAGGGCGACGCGAACCGCGACCCCGACTCGAGCCTGGTGCCCCGTGGCAACGTCCGCGGCGTCGGCCGCATCATCGTCCCGCTCATCGGTCTGCCGGTCGTGTGGGTCCAGCAGGGCAACCCGACCGCTGCCGCGGCGGTCCTCCTCGGGCTCGTCGCCGCGTTCGCCCTCACCTGGTGGTACGAGGCGACCCAGACCGCCGACGACGACCGCGACGCCGACGAGGACGACGACGCTGGCGGGGCCATGGTCCCGCCCGCGCCGCGCCGCATCCGGGCACCGGAGCCCGCCCACGTCGCGGCCGCGGCGGTACTCGTCCTCGTCGCCGGCGTGGGGACGTTGGGCCTGCGTCAGGGGACCTCCGGGGCGACCTTCACCGATGCGTCCTCGCCCGGCGGTTCCTCGGTCACCTCCGGCTTCTGGGCGGTGCAGGTGACGGCGAACTCGACCGACTCGTGCGGGATCCGCGTCGACGGGTCGGTGTGGTGCTGGGGCCGCAACGACAAGGGCCAGCTCGGCAACGGGGGCGGCGGGTCCTCGTCGCTGCCGGTCCGGGTCGTCGGCGTCGGCGGCAGCGGGTGGCTCGGCGGCGTCCTGCGGCTCGCGGGCGGGGCGACCGGCTCGCACACCTGCGCCGTGCGGGTCGACACCACCGTCGTCTGCTGGGGCCAGGGCGACAAGGGCCAGCTCGGCGACGGGACCACGACCGACCGCAGCACCCCGACCACCGTCACCAAGGCCGGCGGGGGTGCACTGACCGGCATCGTGCAGGTCGCACCCGGCAAGGAGCACACCTGCGCGCTCACGACGACGGGGGCGGTGTGGTGCTGGGGCCGCAACGACAAGGGCCAGCTCGGCCAGGGCACCACGACGGACTCGAGCGTCGCGGTCCAGGTCAAGAACGTCGGCGGGACCGGCACGGTGGCGTCGACGAGCGAGCTCTACTCCGCCGAACGGCTCGCCTCCGGCGAGAAGCACAGCTGCGTCCTCCGCGCCGACACCAGCGTCGTCTGCTGGGGACAGGGCGACAAGGGCCAGCTCGGCAGCGGCGCCACCGGCGACCAGAGCCTGCCGGTGGTCGTGACGACCGCCTCCGGCCCGCTCACCGGGGTCCGCGCGCTCGGGGCCGGCATGAAGCACAGCTGCGCGGTCACCGCCGCCCAGCTCGCGTGCTGGGGCGAGAACAGCGACGGACAGCTCGGCGATGGGACCACCAGCGCCCGCTCGTTCGCCGCGCCCGTCCTGACCGCCGGCGGCCCGGCGCTGACCGGAGCGGTCGAGGTCCACGGCGGCGAGTCCCACACCTGCGCCCACGCCCGCGCCGGCGTCGCCTGGTGCTGGGGACGCAACGACAAGGGCCAGCTCGGCAACGGCACCACGACGAAGTCCCCGAACCCCGTGCAGGTCCCGGGTCTCACCGACGTGGTCGACATCGCGGCGGCCGGCAAGCACGCCTGCGCGGTCACCCGCGACCACACCACGCGGTGCTGGGGGCTCAACAGCGACGGTCAGCTCGGCGACAGCACCACCGGCGACCGCAAGAGCCCCGTGACCGTGCTCGAGCCGTCCGACACGTTCGCGACCGTCACCGCCGGCGTCACGAACTCGTGCGCGACCGACACGGCGGGGGCCGCCTGGTGCTGGGGCAGGGGCAAGGAAAGGCCAGCTCGGCAACGGCACGACCACCGGCTCGAACCTCGCCGTCGCCGTCGTCGGCGTCGGTGGCAGCGGGACGCTCACGGGCGTCTCGGGCATCGCCTCGGGGCCGTCCGCCTCGCACACCTGCGCGATCCGCGGCGACACGACCGTCGTGTGCTGGGGCCTCAACACCAAGGGCCAGATCGGCAACGGCACGACCACCGACGCGACGTCCCCCGCCGTCGTGCTCCTGGCTCCGGGCACCCCGCTGAGCGGGATCACCGCCGTCGCACCCGGCAAGGAGCACACCTGCGCGGTCGACTCCGGTGGCGCCGTGTGGTGCTGGGGCCGCAACGACGAGGGACAGCTCGGGCACGGGGACCACCACCGACTCCCTGTACGCCGTGGCCGTCCTCGACCTCACCGGCCTCGTGCCGCTGTCGGGCGTCACGGCCGATCGCCTCCGGCGAGAAGCACACCTGCGCGGTGAAGAGCGACACGAGCGTCGCCTGCTGGGGGCAGGGCGACGAGGGCCAGCTCGGCACGGGCGCGACGGCCGACTCGTGCCTCCCGGTCGTCGTCTCCGACGGCGCCGGCGGCACGTTCACCGGCGCGGCCGCGATCGGCGCCGGCGACAAGTCCACCTGCGTCGTCACCACCGGCGTCCGGCGTCGCGTGCTGGGGCCGCAACGACAAGGGGCAGCTCGGCGACGGCACCACCACCGACCGCAGCGCCCCGGTCACGGTCGTCGTCGGCGGCGGGAGCCCGTTCACGGGCGCGGTCGAGGTCCGCGGCGGCGAGTCCCACACGTGCGCCCGCACGACCGGGGGGACCGTGTCGTGCTGGGGCCGCAACGACAAGGGCCAGCTCGGCAACGGCACCACGACCGACTCGGCGAACCCGGTGCAGGTCCCGGGCCTCACCGGTGTCGTCGACCTCGCCGCCGCCGGCAAGCACGGCTGCATCGTCCGCAGCGCCGGCACCGCCGCCTGCTGGGGGCTCAACGCCGACAGGCAACTCGGCGACGCGACCAGCACCGACCGGAGCACCAGCCCCAGCAACGTCTACGGCGGCCTGACGCCGGCCCGTCACCGCCCCCCGCTGCCGAGGCTGCGCTCGAGCACGGCCCGGTGCGCGTCGAGCGCCTCGCGCAGGTCCCGTTGCGACGCGGCGGTCGTGAGGTCGCCGCGGGTGCGCTCGGTGATGGCGCGGGCGGCGTCGGCGTTGCGGCGGAGCCCACGCGTGAGCCCGTCGGGCACGTCGATGGTGGCGAGCACCGACAGGATCTCCTGCATCAGGGCCAGCAGCGCCTCGCCCTCGGCGAGCCGTCCCGCCCGGACGTGGTCGAGGCAGGCGCGCCGGCACTCCCCCACCGTCTCGGCCAACCCGTGCAGCCACGACCCGTCGTCCACCCCGACCTCGTCGGGTCCGGGGAGCGCGTCGCCGGCGACCGCCGCGCGCGTCAGCCGGGCCTCGGCGTACTCCTTGGCGGCGTCCTGCACGAACCCGCTGTGGAGGACGTCGGGGTGGTCGCCGGCCGCCGCGTAGGCGGTGTCGAGGTCACCACGCGAGTCGGCGATGAGGGCGTCAGCGGTGTCGAGCTCGCCGCGGTGGATGGCCCGGATCGCGTTGGCCGCGTTGCGGATGGTGTCGCGTGACGCCTGGTAGGCGGTCTCACGCGCGAGGTGGCGTGCCTGGAAGCGCGTGCGGACGGGCTCGCTCAGCGCGAGGAGGTCCGGCCCCGACGCCACCTCAGTCGTCCCAGCGACGGATCCGGACCCCGGTCATCGGCTGCCACGGCTCGTCGGGGTGCGACGCGACCGGGACACCGAACCGCAGCTCGTGGGTCTGGCCGACCGCCACCGGGATGCGCTCCTCCCGCGGCCCGAACGTCTCGTCGCCGCGGATCTCGCGCACGACCTCGCGGACCTCGTCGCGCCGGAGCTTGTGGTGGCGGAGCAGCGCCGTGTAGCCGCCGGTGACGGCGACGGCGAGGACCGTCAGCGTCCACGCGAACCCGCCGACCAGCAGCGCGAGGAGCAGGAGCGCCGCCGACGCCACCAGCAGCCGGGTGAACGTCGCACGCCGGCGGGCGATCACGGGGTCCTCCCGGTGGAGCCGGGGAGCCGGCCCGATCGTGGCTCGGTCACCACCGTCGTGGCCGACGATGCGGCCCGCGTCGGCCGGGACCATGAGGTGACGACCATCGGGCTGGTGTCGCAGGACGTCCATGGCTCGCTCGAACCCTCCGACGGTGGCGTGGGTGTTGCCGCGGCGGGAGCGCAGCGCGCTGGGGAGGAGCACCACCGCCCAGAGGAGGGCCAGCATGACCACGAGCGCTTCGTTCACCGCGTCCTCTTCCGCGACGTGACGGTGTCTGGGTGCCTGGTCGGTCAGGCCGACGGTAACACCGGCTCCAGGGCGCACCTAGCACCCCGGATCGCCCCCAGACTACGACGTTCCGGACACGACGCGAACGAGGCGCGACGGTGAACGACACGCGTGTAGTTCGAGACGGTCAGCGAGCCTCGAAGTCGCCGCTCGCACCGCCCGACTTCGCGAGCACACGCAGGTCGGTCACGACCACGTCACGCTGGACCGCCTTGACCATGTCGTAGACGGCGAGCGCCGCGGTCGAGGCCGCCACGAGCGCCTCCATCTCGACCCCGGTCCGGTCGTCGGCGCGGACGACGCTCGTGACCTCGACCACGCCGGCGTCCACGTCCACGGCGATGTCGACGTCGACCGCCGACAGCCGGACCTGGTGGCACAACGGGATGAGCTCGCTGGTGCGCTTGGCGGCCTGGATGCCGGCGATGCGTGCGACGGCGATCGCGTCGCCCTTGGGGAGGTCGCCGGCGGCGAGCAGCCGCGCCGTCTCGACCGCCATCACCACCCGGCAGCCGGCCCGGGCGACGCGGGTGGTGACGTCCTTGTCGCCGACGTCGACCATCCGGGCCGAGCCGTCGTCGTCGAGGTGTGTCAGCTCACCCACCGCCGTCCTCCTCTACACGTCGACGAGCAGGTGGACGACGACCTTGTCGCCGGCCTCGAGCCGGGTCACGTCCTCGGGGACCTCGGCGAGGCCGTCCGCACGCACCACCGAGGTGAGCAGGTGCGAGCCCTGCTCACCGGTCGGGGTCGCGACCCAGCGCCGGTCCTCACGCTTCAGGCGGACCCGGACGTAGGCGCGCTTGTGCGGCGGCGCGGTCAGGGGCTCGGCGAGGACGGCGTTCACCTGGGGTCGGGCGCCGTCGGTGCGTCCCTGCAGCGCCCGGATGGCGGGCCGGACGAACAGCTCGAACGACACGAACGTCGACACCGGGTTGCCGGGCAGGCCGAACACGGGGGTGTCCCCGATGCGACCGTAGACCTGGGGCATCCCGGGCTTCACGGCCACCTTCTCCGAGCGGACCTTGCCGAGCCGTGCGATGACCTCCTCGACGTGGTCGTAGGCGCCGGCGCTGACCCCGCCGGTGCAGATGAGGAGGTCGGCGTGGCCGAGGTTGGAGTCGATCGCGTAGGTCATCGCGTGGAGGTCGTCGGCCACGATGCCCGCCGAGTACGGCAGCCCGCCGGCCTGGCGCACGAGCGCCATCAGCATCGGCCCGTTGGCATCGCGGATCTGGCCCGGGCCGGGGCGCCGCTCGGCCGGGACCAGCTCGTCGCCGGTGGACAGGATGACGACCCGGGGCGCGGGGCGGACCGACACGCGGGTCTGTCCGGTCGCGGCCAGCAGGCCGATGTCGGCCGGTCGCAGCCGGTGACCGGCCGGCAGGAGCTGCTGTCCGGCGGCGACGTCCTCGCCGACCGAGCGGACGTGGTCGCCGCGCGAGGGCTCGCGGTGGATGGCGATGTCCGCGCCCGACGCCGAGGTCAGCTCGACCGGGACGACCGCGTCGGCGCCCGGCGGCAGCGGCGCACCGGTCATGATCGACGCTGCCGTGCCGGTGACCACCCGCGGGAGCTCGCTCGCGCCGGCCGGGACGTCGCCGACGACCTGGAGCGTCACCGGTTCGTCGACGGTCGCCCCGACGGCGTCCTCCGCGCGCAGGGCGTAGCCGTCCATCGCCGAGTTGGCGAACGACGGCACCGGCTCCTGGTTGTCGACCGCCGCCGCCAGGACCAGGCCGAGCGCGTCCTGCATGCGGAGCTCGATGGGATCGAGCGCGGGCAGGTCGCCGAGGATCATCTCGCGCCAGCGGTCGACGCTGACGAGCGTGGTGGGGTCGACCACCTCGCCGCGTCCGCTGCCGTGGAAGTGGGTCACAGCGAGGCCACGTGGTCGACGAGCCAAGCGCGGAAGTCGGGCCCGAGGTCGTCCCGGTCGAGCGCCATCATCACGGTGGCCTTGAGGAACCCGAGCTTGTCGCCGACGTCGTGACGGACCCCGTCGAAGCGCACCGCGAGGATGGGCTCGTCGGCGGCCATGGTCTTCAGCGCGTCGGTCAGCTGGATCTCGCCGCCGCGGCCGGGCGGGGTGTCGGCGATGACGTCGAAGATCTCGCAGGGCAGGACGTAGCGCCCGATCACGGCGAGGTTCGAGGGTGCCTCGTCCACCGCCGGCTTCTCGACGAGGTCGGTGACCTCGTACACGCCCGGCTCGTCGGTGGCGGTCGCGGTCACGACGCCGTAGAGGTCGACCTGGTCCTCGGGGACCTCCATCACGGCGACGACCGGCCGGCCGGTGCGCTCGTGGACGGCGACCATCCGCTCGAGGAACTTGTCGTCCGGGTGCACGATGTCGTCGCCGAGCAGCACCGCGAACGAGCACTCGCCGACGTGGTGGCGGCCCATCAGGACCGCGTGCCCCAGCCCGAGCGGCACACCCTGCCGGGCGGAGTGGACCTGGACGAGGTCGGCCAGCGCCTTGACCTCATCCAGCAGATCGGTCTTGCCCTTGGCCTCGAGCGCGGTCTCGAGGTCGAGCCGACGGTCGAAGTGGTCCTCGACGGAGGCCTTCCCCATGCCGGTCACGAGCAGCACGTCGTCGATGCCGGCGCGGGCGCACTCCTCGACCATGTACTGGATGGCCGGCCGGTCCACGAGCGGGATCATCTCCTTCGGGATGGCCTTGGTCGCGGGCAGGAACCGGGTCCCGAGACCCGCGGCGGGGACGACCGCCTTCGTGACCTTGCGGTTCGGCTCGGCGCTCACGGTGGGGACGGCCCTCCTGGCGGGTCGGTCGGTGGCGGGGGATGCGGGCCGGCGCGTGCTGCGGACCGCGGGGTCCCGAGCCTACTCAGCGCATCCCCGACGCACGCCCCGCGAGGCCGACCAACGCCGGTGTCGTCCACGTACGATGCGGCGACCACCCACGACGGGCCCGTATGACCGAGACCGCGACCGTGAAGTCCTCGCTCCGCGCGTCGGCACGCGGTGCACGCGCGGGCCTGGACACCGCCGACCGGCAGCGCGCCTCGGAGGTCGCGGCGATGCGGCTCGCGTCGCTGCCGGAGCTACGCCAGGCGCGGACGGTCCTCCTCTACGCCGCGTCGGCGGACGAGGCCGACCCGACCGGCGTCCTGCCGCGTCTCCACGCCCGCGGGGCGCGGACGCTGTTCCCCCGGGTCCGGGGCGACGACCTCGAGGTCGTCGAGGTGAGCGACCTCACGACCCTCCGGCCCGGCTACGCCGGCATCCTCGAACCGGCCGGGCCCGCCCGTGGACCCCGAGGAGGTCGAGATCGCGGTCGTGCCGGGGGTGGCCTTCGACGTGGTCGGCGGCCGGCTCGGCCAGGGCGGCGGCCACTACGACCGGCTGCTCGGCTTCCTCGACGTCGACTGCGACCGCGTCGGGTTCTGCTTCAGCTGCCAGGTCGTGCCGTTCGTCCCGTGCGAGGAGCACGACGAGCCGGTCGACCTGGTCGTCACCGAGCGCGCCCTCTACCGCACCCACGCCCGCGACCTCCTCGACGACGCGTGAGCGCCGGCGGGTGGCGGTGTTGCGACGGACGGGATGCTCCCGCATACTCCCCGGGGAGGCTTGCACTCCCCCCGGGCGAGTGCTAACGGCTGGTCGCCGACCTCCGCCGCCCCGGCTTCGCACCGGGCAGCCACCCTCCACCCCGCCAGACCCGCGGACACCTGCCGTCCGCGACGACCCACCCCCCAGACGACCCACCCGAGGAGCGATCGGATGCCCACCTACGAGTACGCCTGCCGCGACTGCGGCGAGCACCTCGAGGTCGTGCAGTCGTTCAAGGACGACGCGCTGACCGTGTGTCCCAACTGCCAGGGTGACCTCCGCAAGGTCTTCAGCGCGGCCGGGATCATCTTCAAGGGCTCGGGCTGGCACATCAAGGACTACGGCGGCTCGAAGACCAGCTCGTCGACCACCGGCACCGCCGGCGGCGACAGCGGGAGCGGCAGCGGCGACACGTCCTCGTCCGGCTCGTCCTCGGACAGCTCCTCCAGCTCGACGTCGGCCGAGAAGAGCGCCTGAGGTGCCCGACGTCGGCATCATCGGGGGGTCGGGGTTCTACGAGCTCCTCGACGACGCCGAGGAGCAGGTCGTCGCCACGCCCTACGGCGAGCCCTCCGACGCGATCGTGACCGGGCAGCTCGCCGGCCGGGAGGTCGCCTTCCTCCCCCGCCACGGCACGGGCCACCGGCTCCCGCCCCACGGCATCAACTACCGCGCCAACGTGTGGGCGCTGCACGAGCTCGGCGTCACCCGACTGCTGGCCCCGTGCGCGGTCGGGTCGTTGCGGCCCGAGCTCGGGCCGGGGCACTTCGTGGTCCTCGACCAGTTCGTCGACCGCACCACCGGTCGTGCCGACACCTTCTTCGACGGGGACCCGGTGGTCCACACCGCGATGGCCGACCCCTACTGCGACGAGCTCCGGTCGATCGCGACCGCCGAGCTCGGCGCGATGGGCCGGCCCCACCAGGACCACGGCACCGTGGTCGTCATCCAGGGGCCGCGCTTCTCCACCCGCGCCGAGTCCCGCTGGTTCTCCTCCGCCGGCTGGGACGTCGTGGGGATGACCCAGTACCCCGAGATCCCGCTCGCGCGCGAGCTCGGGATGTGCGCCCTCGGCGTCGCGATGGTGACCGACCACGACGCGGGGCTCGAGGGACACCCGGAGGTCGAGCCGGTGACCCACGAGGCCGTCCTCGAGGTGGCGGCCGCCAACGTGGTGCACGTCAAGGAGCTGGTCCGGCGCACGGTCGGACGGCTCCCGGCCGAGCGCGGCTGCGACTGCGCCGGCTGAGCAGGTCCGTCCACAGCCCCGCGCACCGCGGCGCTCGACAGCGACGGCCGAGCTGGTCGGATGACCTCCGTGCCCACCTCGCCCCGCGCCCCGTCCCCGCCCCGCCGTCGCGCCGGCGGGTGGGCCCCGGCGTGGTCGACCGGCGTGCACGGCCCGCCGCCGGCGCTCCCCCGCATCGGCGAGCGGGTCGCCGAACGGTGGTTCGGGCTGCCGCCACGGGTCCGCCTCGTGGTGGTCGGGCATCGTGACCGTCGCGGTCCTGGCGCTCGCCGGCGCCGGCGCGGGGCGCTCGGCGTGGGGGCCTCCGGTCGAGGTGCCCGTCGCCGCGGCCGACCTGCCCGCCGGCGCGGTGGTCGACGCCGACGCCCTGCGGTGGGAGCGCCGGCCGGCGGACCTCGTCCCGGCCGACGTCGTGACCGCCGCCGAGGCCGACGCCGCGCCGGTCCTGGCTGCCACCGTGGTCGCCGGCACGGTCCTGACCCGACGCCACCTCGCCGGCGATGGTGGGCTCGCGGCGGGGCTCCTCGCCGGTCGCGCGGCGTTCCCGGTCGAGGTCGGCCCGCTGGTCCGGGTGACCCCGGGGCAGGCGGTGGACGTCGTCGCCGGCGACGTGGACGGACAGGGCCGCACGCTCGCCCGCGACGCGCGCGTGATCAGCGTCGTCGACGGGGTCGTGTGGCTCGACATCGGGCGGGACGACGCGCCAGCACTCGCCGCCGCCGCGACCTGGGACGGGTTGCGGCTGGTGCTCCTGCCCGGACCGGGTGGCTGAGTCCCGCGTCGTCCCGCCGTCAGCTGGCGTCGGCGACCGGGGCCCGGGCCGCCTCCTCGCGGCCGCGCTGGCGGTGGAGCGCCTCGACCTCGGCGGCCTGCACCAGCCGGCGCGCCATCCGCGGGAAGATCAGCCGGTGGAAGGGCAGCATCACGAGCCAGTAGAGCCGGCCCCACAGACCGCGCGGGTGGAACCGGGCGCGCTGCTCCAGGCGGCTGCCGTCGCCCACGCGCGTGACCCGGAACTCCAGCCACGCCTCCCCCGGCACGCGCATCTCGGCCCGCAGCCGGAGCAGCCGGTCGGGCTCGAGCGCCTCGACCCGCCAGAAGTCGACCGCCTCGCCCACCGACAGCTGGTCCGGGTGGCGTCGTCCCCGACGGATGCCCGGTGCCGCCCATCACCTTGTCGAGCAGGCCCCGCACCTCCCACAGCAGGTCGGCCGCGAAGTAGCCCCGGTCGCCGCCGATCCCGCGCACGGTGTCGAAGAGCACGTCGGCGGGTGCGGTCGATGACACGACACGCTCGTCGGTCAGCATGAGGCCGCCCGACCACGCCGGGTCCTCCGGGGACGGCTCGGCCCGCTCGTCCCGGTCGGCGGGGGCCGCGGGGCGCCGCGTGCGACGCAGGTCCGCGCCGGCCCAGGTCGTCGTCACCTCGAGGTCCTGGACGCGTGCCAGCGCGAGCCCCAGCGCCTCGCGGAAGGTGAGGCAGTCGTGGTCGAACAGCCGCTCGGCGGTGTCGTCGGTCACCACCACCTCGTTCACGAGGCTCTGGACCAGCGGCTTCGCGAGCCCGGTCGGCAGCGGGGTCACGAGCCCCACCCACAGCGACGACAGCCACGGTGACAGCACCGGCACCGGCACGATGAGGCGCCGCCGCAGCCCGGCCACCTCGGCGTAGGTCTGCATCATCTCGCGGTAGGTCAGCACGTCCGGGCCGCCGACGCCGATGATCCGGCCGGCGGCGTCCGGCTCGTCCAGGACCGCCACGAGGTAGTGCAGGATGTCCCGGATCGCGATGGGTTGACAGCGCGTCTCGACCCACCGCGGCGTGACCATCGCCGGCAGGACCTCGACGAGGTTGCGGAGCATCTCGAAGGACGCGCTGCCCGAGCCGATGATGATCGCGGCGCGCAGCTCGGTGACGGGCACCGGTCCGTCGGCGAGGATCCGGCCCACCTCGTGTCGCGACGACAGGTGCTCGGAGAGCTCGTCCCCGCCCGCCTCGGATCCGAGCCCGCCGAGGTAGACGATGCGCGCGACGCCGGCGCCGGCGGCCGCGTCGCGGAACGTCCGGGCGGCCGCGCGGTCGCGCTCGCGGAAGTCGCCCTCCCCGTCCATCGAGTGGATGAGGTAGTAGGCCGCCACGACCCCCTCCATCGCGGCGGCGAGCGAGTCGGGGTCGGTCACGTCGCCGCGCACCACCTCCACGTCGTCGCGCCAGGGGCGGTCGTCGAGCTTCGCCGGCGTGCGGGCGACGCACCGCACCCGGTGGCCGGCGGCCAGCAGCTCGGGCACGAGGCGACCACCGATGTAGCCGGTGGCGCCGGTGACCAGGATGGTCCCGTCGAGGTCGTGCACGTGGGCTCCGTCGTGTCGTCGCGACCCCGAGGTTCGGGACCACCCCCCAGTGTGGACGTCCGGTCGGACGGACGCACGGTCGCCTCCGCGGTCGGCAGTACGCTGCGCGCCCTCGCCCCCCACCCGTCGTCGAGGGATCCCCCGTGTTGTTCCAGGCGATCGTGCTCGGCCTCGTGCAGGGGCTGACCGAGTTCCTGCCCGTGTCGAGCTCGGGCCACCTGTTCGTGGTGCCGTACCTGCTGTCGTGGCCGCAGCCGCCGCTGGCGTTCGACGTGGCGCTCCACTTCGGCACCCTCACCGCGGTGGTCGCCTACTTCTGGGCGGACCTGTGGTACCTCGCGACGCGGTCGCTCGGGATCGGCACGGTCGCCGACGGCGAGGCCGCCCGCGCCCGCCGCACGGTCGCGATCCTGGCGGTCGCGTCGATCCCGGCAGCGGTGATCGGGCTCACGTTCGAGCGGGCGTTCGAGACGGTCTTCCGCGACCCGCGCTACGTCGCCGGGTTCCTCGTCCTCACCGGCCTCATCCTGTGGGGCGCGGAGGCGATGCGCCGGCGCCGGGCCGCACGCATCGTCGGGGTGAGCACCTCCCAGCTCTCGCCCCAGCAGCGCGCCATGGACCCGGGCCGCGACGAGGGGACGGTCGGCTGGGTCGACACCATCGTGATCGGCGCCGCCCAGGCGCTGGCACTCCTCCCGGGCGTGTCACGGTCCGGGTCGACCATCGCGGCCGGCATGGCCCGGGGCCTCAGCCGTGAGGGCGCGGCGCGGTTCTCGTTCCTGATGGCCGTCCCGATCATCCTCGGGGCGACCATCCTCAAGGTCGGCGACCTGGCCAGCGCCGGCACCGATCGGCTGTTCTCCAACGGCGAGATCGTCGTCGGGGTCGCCGTCGCGGCCGCCAGCGGCTACTGGGCCATCCGGTTCCTGCTCCGGCTCGTCGCCCGCGACGACCTCAGCGGCTTCGCCCGCTACGTGGTGTTCTTCGGGGTGCTGACCTTCGTCGGCTACCTCTGGATCGGTCCGCCCAGCACGATCTGACGGCCGGGCGTCGTCGCCCTCAGGCGTCGAGCACCTCGTGGAGGAACCGGGCGACCCGCGGGTAGGCGTCGACGCGGTTGGCGAGCTTGGCGAGCCCGTGGCCCTCGTCCTCGTAGACCGCCAGCTCGCAGCGCACGCCCTTGTCGGTGAGGATGCGGTGGATCTGCTCCGCCTCGCCGAGCGGCACCCGCGGGTCGTTGGCGCCGTGGATGATGAACAGCGGGGCCCGCATCCGGTCGACGTGGGTGATCGGCGACGCCTCCACGAGGAGGTCGCGGTCGTGCTCGAGCGAGCCGTACTCGCGCTCGCGGAACTTCCGGCGCCACGGTGAGGTGTTCTCGAGGAAGGTGACGAGGCTCGAGATGCCGACGATGTCGACGCCGGCTGCCCAGCGGTCGGGCTGCATCGACAGGCCCGCGAGCACCATGTAGCCGCCGTAGCTGCCGCCGTAGAGGGCGCAGCGGTCGGCGTCGAGGTCGTCGGTCGACGCGATCCAGTCGTGGAGCGCGGCGAGGTCGGCGACCGAGTCGAGCCGCTTGTCGACGTCGTCGAGGTGCTCGTAGCGCTTGCCGTAGCCGGTCGAGCCGCGCACGTTCGGGGCGACCACCGCGAACCCCTGCGCGACGAGGTACTGGGTGAGCGGGGCGAACGACGGCCGGTACTGGCTCTCGGGCCCGCCGTGGATCGACGACGACCACCGGCCGGGGGCCGTCGTGCTCACCGGTCGGGCGGAACACGAACGCCGGGATCGACTCGCCGTCGAAGCTGTCGAACCGGACGAGCTCCGGGGCGACGAAGCTCGCGGGGTCGACCTCGCCCGGGCTCTCGGTCAGCCGGACCAGCTCGCGCGAGTCGAGGTCGACGCGGAAGGCGTCCCCGGGGATGGTCGAGGACGAGAACGTGTAGGTGAGCCAGCGTCCGTCGCGGGAGAACCGGTGGCCGCCCGCGACACCCTCGTGCGGGTAGGGCAGCTCCCACAGGCGCTCGAAGGTCCGCGGGTCGTGGAGCCACGCCGTCGACATGCCATCGACGTTGGAGGCGACCAGCAGGTGCTCGCCCGGCCAGTCGAGCGCACCGCCGATGTCCCAGTCGCCCTCGACCACGTAGGCCCAGGTCCGCGCCGCCAGGTCGTAGCGCGCCAGCGCCGAGAACTCGCGGCCGACGCTCGTCGAGAACAGGAACGCCGCACCGTCCGGGTACCACGACGGCCCACCGACCGAGGCGTCCTCGTCGGGATGCGCCGCGACCTCCCAGGCTTCCCCGGTGTCGCGGTCCACGAGCCACAGCTCGTTGTCGCCGGCGCGCTCGGTCAGCCGCGAGATGGCGAGGATGCCGCCGTCCGGCGAGAACCCGGCGGCGCCGTTCCAGCCGCCGCGGTCCCAGACCACGGTCTCCTCGCCGGTGGCGAGCTCGCGCACGACGACGTCGAAGTCGGTGCCGTTGCGCCGGTTGGTCGCGTAGGCGAGCCAGCGCCCGTCACGCGACACCCCGCCGGGCCGGTGGATGGCCTCGGGGTCGACCACCAGCGGGTCGAGCTGGTCGGGGTCGCCCAGCGGGGCGTCCGCGGGGTCGTCGGGCATGAGGTAGAGCTGGTGGCGTTCGTTGCCGCCGGCGTCCATCGCGACGAGCAGACGGTCCTCGGTGGGCAGGTAGCCGGCGCCGGCGGGCTCGTCGAAGGCGGTCAGCTGGGTGAGCGGCCCGCCCGGCTCGTCCTGCCGGTAGACCTGCGAGGTGCCGGGCAGGTTGGAGGAGACCAGCCAGCGGCTGCCGTCCGGGCTGAACGACCCGTTCGCGGCGGTGCGGATCTCGAGGTAGGCGCGGATCTCGGGGGTGTCCGGCACGCGGCGTGACCTTCCGGGGCGGGGTCCCGACGCTACCGGCACCAGGACGTCACCCCGTCGGGACCCGGCGCACGACCATCGTGGGCCCGCCCGCGAGCGCGACGTCGGCGCTGGCGACCGCGAGGTCCGCGATCCCGAGGTCGTAGCCCTCGCGCGTGGAAGGCTCGGCGGTCCAGGTCGCCCCGCCGTCGTCGGTGCGCCACATCCCGCGGCCGTTCGTGACGGCGTAGCCGATGGTGGCGGTCGCGAACTCGATGTCCGTGACCCAGAACGTGTTGTCCTCGCCGACAGCGTCGGCGAGACCGTCGGCGACCGGGTGGTCGAGCCTGCCCGTCGAGAAGGTGCCCCCGCCGTCGGTGGTGTGCGCGATGGCACCGTCGGCGAAGCCCAGTGTGAACACGCCGGGGCTGGCGACGCCGACCGAACCACAGACCCGCGGGCGACAGTCCATCACCAGCTCGGCCTGCCAGCCGTCGGGGCCGCGGGACACGGTGTAGACGAGCTGTCCCAGCGTGCCCTGGCCGGTGAACGAGCACGCCCCGTCCCGCGTCCACTCGTACTCGGAGACGATCGCGACGCCGAAGTCGCCGTCGACGAACTCGACCTGCTGGACCCTGCCCGGGGAGTCGAGCAGCTCGACGCGGTCCCACGTGGCGGCCCCGTCGCGGCTGATGGCCAGCGCGACCTCCTGCGTGAAGGGGTTGAACGGGCAGCCATCGTCGGACAGCGCCTCGTGCGACAGACCGATGACGACCGTCTCGCCCGCGGTCCCCGCCGCGAAGATGGCGTCGATGTCCTGCTGCCGGCCGTCCGGGACGGGCGGGGTAGCGAGCTCGCCCCAGCTCCCGGCGGCGTCCGTCGTCCGCCACAGCGCGGATGAGGAAGCGGCGTACCCGACGTCCCCACTCGTGAAGTCGACGAGCTGACCGGGCGGCAGGTCGAGGACGGGCTCCCACGCGGCCCCTGCTGTGGTGGTCCGCCAGAGGTACCGCCCATCCTCGTTGTCCCGCTGGAGGTAGCCGGCACCGTCGTCGAACAGCTCGGCCGTGGTCCACCCCTGGGGCTGTCCGACCATGGACGGGACCCACACGCCCCCATCGGCCGTCCCCGCGACGGGCATCGCGGCCACGCTCGACAGCACCACGGCGGCCAGGGTCGCTATCCGTACGATCACGATCCGTCCTCCTCGTCGGCGAGGAAGTTCGACGACCGGACGCGGCGTCCCTGCACGGGCTCCGGCGGAGCGGTCAGATGAGCGCGGCGCGAGCGTCGCGGAGCGCGCTGAACAGCGTCGGGGTGCCGGCGAGCTCGACGCGGGCGACCTGCCGGGCACGGTCGAGCCCGCCCGACAGCAGCCGCCAGAAGCCCTCGGTATCCGTCCGCATCAGCGCGGCCGAGGACCGGGACAGGAGGTCGTCCTCGCGGTCCCACCCGTCGACCGACCGGATGAACGTCCAGCGGCGGGAGACCGGGCCGGTGACCTCGATCCCGACCGACGTGCCGGGCTCGGCGCGGACGCCGGCGAGCGCGACCGGGAAGGCGTGGACGAAGGTGTCGACGACCGCGGCGAGCACGTCCTCGTCGTCGAACTCGTGCACGAACACGGCCTCGCGCAGCTGCTGCTGGTGGACGAAGCGTTCCGTCAGCTCGCGGGCGGCGCAGAACCACACGGGCGCGACCGCGTCGCCGGCCCAGGTGACGGGCTCGCCGGGCGCGGTCAGGTCAGCCATGCGGAACGCGGTGGTGACCTGGGGGCCGGTCTCGTGCAGCCGCTCGACGAGCACCCGGGGCGACAGCGACCGGGTGGCCGCGACCCACCGGGCGTTGTGGTCGTTGACCGCGTCGACGAGGTCGGCGTGGTCGACCGCCGGCGCCGGCTGCGGCGGCGGGTAGCCGTCACGCAGGCGCGACATGACGTGCAGGTCGGTCGACCAGATGTGGCTCACGAGGTCGTGGACCCGCCAGCCGGGGCACGGCGTGCGCCGTTCCCAGTCGGACGCCGACAGACGCCCCAGCGTCGCCATCAGCCCTCCGCGCTCGCGCGCGAGGAGGCCCGTGATGTCGAACGCCGGCTCGTCGGGGATCACCGGGGTCACGCCCCGCGGCGGGTGAGCGGCTTGTACTTGATGCGGTGCGGCTGGGCCGCCTCCTCGCCCTTCCGACGCACGAGGTCCTCGTGGTACTCGGAGTAGCCGCCGGGGTAGAAGACCACCTCCGAGTCGCCCTCGAACGCGAGGATGTGGGTGGCGACCTTGTCGAGGAACCACCGGTCGTGGGACGTGATCACCGCACAGCCGGCGAAGTCGAGCAGGGCGTCCTCGAGGGCACGGAGCGTGTCGACGTCGAGGTCGTTGGTCGGCTCGTCGAGGAGCAGCAGGTTGGCCTCGTTCTGCAGGAGCTTGGCGAGGTGGATGCGGTTGCGCTCACCTCCGGAGCACGACCCGACCGGCTTCTGCTGGTCGCCCCCCTTGAACCCGAACGCCGCGACGTAGGCGCGGGACGCCATCTCGGTCTTGCCGAGCTGGACCCAGTCGCCACCGCCGGTGACCTCGTCGAACACCGACTTCTCCGGGTCGAGGTCGGCGCGCGACTGGTCGACGTAGGAGAGCGGACGGTGTCGCCGACGACGACCTCGCCCTCGTCGGGAGTCTCCTCGCCCGGACGATCATGCGGAAGAGGGTGGTCTTGCCGGTGCCGTTGGGGCCGATGACGCCGATGATCCCGCCGGGCGGGAGCTCGAAGGTCAGGTCCTCGTAGAGGAGCTTGTCGCCGAAGCCCTTCACGACGCCCTTGGCGTCGACCACGACGTCACCGAGCCGCGGGCCGTCGGGGATCATGATGATCGGCTTGGTGACCTGCTTCGGGCGGTCCTGGTTGAGCAGGCGTCTCGTAGGACGCGACGCGCGCCTTGGCCTTCTTGCGCCGACCCTGCGGCGAGGCCTTGACCCACTCGGCCTCCTCGGCGAGCTGGCGCTGCCGGGCCGACTCCTCCTGCTCCTCCTGGGCGCAGGCGGCTGCGCTTCTGGTCGAGCCAGCCCGAGTAGTTGCCCTCGTACGGGAAGCCCTTGCCGCGGTCGAGCTCGAGGATCCACTCGGCGACCTCGTCGAGGAAGTAGCGGTCGTGGGTGATCGCGACGACCATCCCCTTGTACTGCTGGAGGTGCTGCTGGAGCCACGCGACGGTCTCGGCGTCGAGGTGGTTGGTGGGCTCGTCGAGGAGCAGGATGTCGGGCTTGGACAGCAGCAGCTTGCACAGCGCCACGCGGCGGCGCTCGCCGCCGGACAGGTGGGTCACCTCGGCGTCGCCATCCGGGACGCGCAGCGCGTCCATCGCGATCTCGATCGTGCGGTCGAGGTCCCAGGCGTCGGCGGCGTCGATGGCGTCCTGCACCTGGGCCATCTCGTCGTAGACCTTCTGCATCTCGTCGTCGTCCATCGGCTCGGCGAGCTTCGCCGTGAGCTCGTTGAACCGGCCGACGAGGTCGGCGGTCTCGCCCAGCCCCGCCATCACGTTCTCGCGGACGGTCGCGTCCTCGTCGAGCTCGGGCTCCTGCGGGAGGTAGCCGACGCTGTAGCCCTTCGCCGGCCACGCCTCGCCCTCGAACTCGGTGTCGACCCCGGCCATGATCTTCAGCAGGGTCGACTTGCCGGCGCCGTTGGGGCCGATGACGCCGATCTTGGCGCCCGGGCAGGAACGACAGCCAGATGTTGGACAGGACCTCCTTGCCGCCGGGAACGGTCTTGGTGAGACCCTTCATCACGTAGCAGTACTCGGCCACGGGTGATCCTCGCTCGGTGCAGAAGGTGGGGTGGTGGACTCGACCCGCGAGGCTACCGGCCGCGCTCCGGACCGCGGACGGCGCCGCGGACGGCTCACGCCTCCAGCAGCGCGCACGAGACGACGGCGGCGCCGGTGTAGGCGAGGCTCACGGCCAGGGTGAGGACGGGCGTCAACATCGCCGGCGCCGAGCGGGCGACCCGCCAGGCGTGCCACGTGAGGGCCCCGAGGACGACCTCGGCGAGCGAGCACGTACGGCGCGACCCAGCCGACCGTCCGCACCCCGACGGGCTCCCACACGCCGAGCGCGGGGAGGATCGCCTCGGCGGTGCCGTAGACCAGACCAGCGCGACGAGCCACCGCCACGAGGGTGCCCGCTGCGACCGAGCGCCGGCGCTCGGCCTCGTCGCCGGCGAGGACCACGAGCACGGTCGGGACCGCCCACATCCCCGCCATCGGCAGGGTCACCGTGCCGATATCGGGCACCCCGTCGGGTGGGAAGACGAGCGCGCCGACCTCGACCAGCACGAGGTCGGGCAGGACCTGCCACAGCGACAGCACCGCGGCGAACAGCCACAGCCGCAGGAGGCGGTCGTCGTGACGCACCCGCGCCAGGGTCCACAGGGCCGCGCTGTAGGCGACGACCACGACGAGCGCCGCGACGCCGATCGACAGCGACGCCACGGCCACGCGCACAGCGGCAGGAACCCGGCGTGGAGCCACACCAGGTCGCGGCGGGTGGTGGGATCGAGCAGGAGGCGCACCTCGTCCTCGGGTCGGGGTAGTGGAGCAGGAGGTCGGTCACCGTGCGTGGAAGTCCCACGTACCGACCGGTACCTCACCCGGTCGCCCTCGACCGACACCCTCCGAACGGGGCCCCTCCATGCAGACCTGGACCCGGGCGCTCACGGCGTCCCTGGCCGTGGCCGCGCTCGTCGCCGCCGCGCCCGCCACCGACCTCTCCACCTCCCTCGCCTCCGCGTCGACCGACGCCGCCATCGCCGGCCCGGTCGACGACGTCGCCACGACCCTCGACGGCGACGCCTGCGACGACCTCGACCCGACCCGCTGCCTGTTCCCGTTCCCCAACGACCTGTTCACCACCAAGGCGAACACGGCCACCGGACGGCGCGTCGACCTCGACCCGCTCGCGATGCCGCGCAACGCCGCGGGCAAGCCCATCGACCCGACCGAGTGGAACCGCAACGACGGGTTCTCGCCGGGATCGATGCTCCTCACCCACGTCGCGGGCCTCGACCTCCAGCGCACCTGGGACCTCCCGGACGGCGTCCAGCAGCTGCAGCGTCCAGGGCTCTCGCTCGCCGACGACGCGCCGATCGTGATCATCGACGCGGCGACCGGCGAGCGGCACCCGTTCTTCTCCGAGCTCGACCGGCACCCCGACACCGGCGACGACGAGCGCACGCTGATCATCCGCCCGCTCGTGAACTTCGAGGAGGGCCACCGCTACATCGTCGCCCTCCGGGACCTGAAGGACGCCAACGGCGACACCATCGAGGCCGGGAGCGCCTTCGCCCGCTTCCGTGACGGCACCCCCGGCGGTGGCGGCGACAAGGCGCAGGGTCGCCCCGCCCACTTCGAGGACATCTTCGCCCGCCTCGCCGACGCCGGCGTCGCGCGGGACGAGTCGCTGTTCCTGGCCTGGGACTTCACGATCGCCTCGGCCCAGAACATCGCCGGCCGGGCGCTCACGATCCGCGACGACGCGTTCGCCCAGCTCGGCGACACCGACCTCGCCGACGGGGTCGTGCAGGGGTCCTCGCCGGCGTTCACGATCACCGACGTCCAGGACATGAGCGAGGGCGACGACACCTGGCGCCGCGTCGAGGGCACCGTGACGGTCCCGAACTACCTCGACCGCGGCCAGGACGAGACCCGCACGCCGGCGATCGACGACCCGACCGGCGAGCTCGAGGACGCGCCGTCGCTCGTGGCCCCGCTGTCGCGGTTCCACTACGACACGCCGACCCCGGGCGTGGCCGACCTCCCGACCCAGAACCCGGTGAGCCCGACCCTCGAGGCGAGCTTCACCTGCAACATCCCGCGCTCCGCGCTGACCGAGGGGCCGGCGCTGCCGACCCTGTACGGCCACGGCCTCCTCGGCGGCAAGGGTGAGGCCAACGGCGGCTCGACCGAGCGGCTGCGCGAGCGCAACAGCCTCATCTGCGGTGTCGACTGGATCGGCATGGCGACCGAGGACCTCGGCACCGTCGGGCTGCTGCTCGCCGACCAGTCGAACTTCGCGCTCGCTGCCGGACCGGGCCCAGCAGGGGTTCCTGAACTTCATGTTCGTCGGGCGTGCGCTGATCCACCCCGAGGGGCTCGTCACCGACCCGGCGTTCGCGCTCCCCGACGGCTCGCCGGCGATCGACACCAGCGCGCTGTTCTACGACGGCAACTCGCAGGGCGGGATCATGGGCGGCTCGCTCGTCGCCCTCTCCCCCGACATCGTGCGCGGCTCGCTGGGCGTGCTCGGGCATGAACTACTCGACGCTGCTCAACCGCTCGGTCGACTGGGAGGGCAGCTACGGCGCCATCTCCTACGCCTTCTACCCGGACAAGATCGACCAGCAGCTGATGTTCGCGCTCATCCAGATGCTGTGGGACCGCGGCGAGGCCAACGGCTACGCCCACCACCTCACCGACGACCCCTACCCCAACACCCCGCCGCACCAGGTACTGATGCACGCCGCCTACGGCGACTACCAGGTCGCCAACGTCGCGGCCGAGGTCGAGGCCCGGACCGCCGGCGTCCCGATGCTGCAGACCGCGCTGGCGCCTGGCCGCCACTGGTCCGACGACCCGACGTTCGGGTTCGACACCTTCGAGGTCGACGCGGACGGGATGCTCCTGCCGGAGCGGTCGGCGTTCGTCTACTGGGACAGCGGCAACCCGGTGCCGCCGAGCATCAACGTCCCGCCGGCGGACCTCGGTCAGGACCCGCACAGCGACCCGCGCAAGGACGACCGCAGCGGCGACCAGCGCAAGCGCTTCTACACCGACGGGCTCGTCTACGACGTCCTCGGGGGTGCGCCGTACCTCAGCTGGAAGTTCCCCGAGCGCTGCCCCGCGGAGCCGGGGTCCGGCTCGACCTGCCCGGTGAGCTGACGACGCCCCCGCACGGCGGCGCCGATCGCGTGACCGTGGGCTAACCGACGACCGTGGGCAGCTCCTCCCGACATCCCGGGAGGAACTGCTCACGGTCGGGTCGGTGCTCACGGTGCCCGCGGTGCTCACGGTGCCCGCGGTGCCCACGGTGCTCACGGTGCCCACGGTCGCGCCGGCGAGTTCGCGGCGGGGAGGTGGGCACGGGATACTCCGCGCCATGCCCGCCCTCGCCGCCTCCGCCCTCGTCTTCGTCGCGTCCGCGGCGGTCCTCGTCCTCGAGATCCTGGCGGGGAGGTTGCTCGCCCCGTACGTCGGGGTGACGCTCGAGACCTTCACCGGGATCATCGGCACCATCCTCGCCGGCATCTCGCTCGGCGCGTGGTGGGGAGGTCGCCTCGCCGACCGGTTCGACCCGCGGGCCCTGCTGGGGCCGCAGCTCGTCGCCGGCGGGGCGAGCGCGTTCCTCGCGGTGCCGCTCGTCGACTTCCTCGGCGGCGGCGTGCAGGGGGCGGGCCCCGGCGTGATCGTGACCCTCGCGTTCGCGGGCTTCTTCGTGCCGGCGACGGTGCTGTCGATGGTCACGCCGACGGTCGTCAAGCTCCAGCTCGACAGCCTCGCCGAGACCGGCCGCGTGGTCGGGAGGATGTCCGCCATCGGGACCGCCGGCGCGCTGTTCGGCACGTTCGTCACCGGGTTCCTGCTCGTCGCGGCGCTCCCGACCCGGCCGATCATCCGCGTGGTCGCCGGCGCGCTGGTGCTCCTCGGTCTCGCCCTGTGGGGGTGGCTGCGGTCGGTGCGGTCGATCTCCGCCGGCGTGATCGTGGCGGTGCTCGCCGCCGGGTCGCTGTCGTTCGCGGCGTCGGACCCGTGCGAGCGGGAGTCGGCCTACTTCTGCGCGTTCGTCGTCACCGATCCGGCCCGGCCCAGCGGGCGGGTCCTGTGGCTCGACACGCTGCGCCACAGCTACGTCGACCTCGATGACCCGACGCACCTCGAGTTCACCTACGCGCAGACGCTGAGCGACGTGCTCGACACCCGCTGGCCCGCCGGCGAGCCGCTCGACGTCGTCCACGTCGGCGGCGGCGGGTTCACGATGCCCCGCTACCTGCGTGCGACCCGCCCGGGCACGGACTCGCTCGTCCTCGAGCTCGACCCGGAGCTGGTCGCGATCGGCGAGGAGGAGCTGGGGCTCGAGCTCGGCGACGACATCGACGTCGAGGTCGGCGACGCGCGGCTCACGCTGGCCGAGGTCCCGCCGGCGTCGCAGGACCTCGTCATCGGCGACGCGTTCGGTGGGGTCTCGGTCCCGTGGCACCTCACCACGCAGGAGTTCGCCGAGCTCATCCACTCGCGGCTGCGTCCCGGCGGGACCTACGCGCTGAACCTCATCGACTTCGGGCCGCGCGAGTTCGCGCGCGCCGAGGCCGCGACGCTCGCGACCGTGTTCGACCACGTCGCCGTGTTCGCGCCGGCGCCACGGCTCGCCCCGCGCGACGCCGGCGCCGGCGGCAACTTCATCGTGGTGGCGAGCGACGCCCCGATCGACGTCGACGCGATACTCGCCCACAACGCCGCCCGCGGCGACGACGAGACCGCCGTGTCGACCGCGGACGGCACCCTCGCCGGCTTCACCGACGGCGCGATGGTCCTCACCGACGACCACGCCCCCGTCGACCAGATCCTCACCCCGCTCCCGAGCGCCTGACCCCCTCGTCCCGCACGGTCCGTACGGGGAAGTTCCCCTCTGAGGGAACGTCCCACTACGAACTCCCGTGAGGGGCGGGAGGGGGGCGGGCGGCGGAGGGTGAGACGGCCGTCTCAGGGACCGGCGGCGCAGCAGGGGCGGACGGGTCGACCGGCGAACGCCCAGGGAAGCCGGGGAGCCAACGACCCCGGCGCGACCCGGAGGAGGCCCCGTTGCGTTCCCACGACCCTGGCACCCGTCGTCTGTCGCTCGCGTTGGCGGTGGGCATCGGACTCAGCAGCCTCGTGCTCACCGCTGCGCGGCCCGCCGCGCACGTCGGCCACGAGCCGAAGCCGGTGACCGACAGCCCCACCGTGGCGAACCCCAAGGTCACGGGGCCGATCACCTACGGCACCCGCGGCGGCGCCTACAACCGCAGCCGGTTCCCGCTCGAGCACGGCTACGTCGAGGAGGAGTTCTTCTACGAGGGGATGGCGACCGCGGCCGACGGCACGCGCGAGCCGTACAAGACCCGCATCCTCGTGCGGCGGCCGAGCGACCCCAAGGACTTCAACGGGGCGGTCATCCTCGACTGGACCAACGTCACGGTCCCGGACGACACCGACGTCGGCTGGTTGCCGATGCACGACACGATCATGGAGCGCGGGTTCGCCTACGTCGCGGTCGCGGCGCAACGGCTGGCCATCGAGGCGAGCCCCATCGCGCTCAAGCAGTTCGACCCGGTGCGCTACGGCTCGCTGTCGCACCCCGGTGACGACTACTCGTTCGACATCTTCTCGCAGGCGTCGGAGGCCATCCTCGACCCGCTGGTGCTGGACGACCTCCGCCCCGGGTCACGCGCCGCTACGCGATCGGCGCGTCGCAGTCCGGCGGGCGTCTCAAGACCTACATCAACGACTTCGCCGAGGACGCCGACGTGTTCGAGGGCTTCATGCCCGAGATCTGCGGCCCCGACGGCGTGCGCCGCGACCTCGACCCGGTCCTATGGCTGAACAGCCAGTCCGAGATCGACGCCGAGACCGTCGAGCCGGACAGCGGCAACTTCGTGCTGTGGGAGATCGTCGGGTCGGCCCACGCCCCGCACGGGTACAGCCAGTACCAGAACTCCGGCTACGTGTTCCACGAGACCAACGGCGTCGTGGACATCTACGACCCGGAGGAGGGCGGCGCCTGGGGCTACCAGAAGTCCCCCGACGAGTGCGTCGTCCCGAACATCTACGAGCCGTCCTACGGCTACAGCGCGGCGCTCGTGGCGCTCGACCGCTGGGTCACGAAGGGCGAGGTGCCGGACGGACACCGCGCCGACCGCACCGACGGAACGCTCCACTGGGACGAGCAGGACAACCTCGTCGGTGGCGTGCGGTCCCCGTTGATCGACGTGCCCATCGCCCACTACTACGCCGGCAACGCGCCCGACGGCGGTGACGCCTGCGGGCAGGCGGGCGTGGCGCCGCTCGTCGGTGCCACCCGGATGATGAGCGCGGCCGAGCTGGCCGAGCGCTACGGCAGCTCCGAGGCCTACGTGGCCGAGTTCGAGGAGGCACTCGATCGCGCCGTCCACGAGCGGATGGTCCTGCCGGAGGGGGCGCGCGAGCTGCGCCGGCGCCTGCGCGACTCCGCCCGCTGGGTGGCCGACGCGCTCGGCGAGCCGCGCTGACCCAGCGCGCGACCGGACCCCGGGCCGGTCGCGTCTGAAGTCCGAGGGGCCTGGCGCCACGACGCCAGGCCCCTCACCTATCGTGGCGCACGATGGCCGACCCCACCCACCGTCGCGATCCCGCCGACGTGCCGACCTCCACCCCGACCGCGCGCGTCGTCAGCTACGAGCACGTGGTCGACCGCGCGACCCGCTGGTTCGCGGCGCACGGCTCCGTCAACCCCACCGACCTGGCCGAGTCGCTGTCGGTGAGCCGTGCCACCCTCTACCGCGTGATCAGCGACCAGGACCGCCTGCTCGGCGACGTGCTCTGGGTGTTGACGGCCCGGACCATGCGGATCGCCGAGCACGATGCGAGCGGGACGGGCGTCGCCTGGGTCATGGACGTGAGCCACCGCTTCCACGACCAGGTCCAGGGCTTCGACCCGCTGCGGCGCTGGACCGCGACCGAGCCCGAGCGCGCCTTCCGTGTCCTGTTCACGGCGTCGGGTGGGGTGCACGAGCGCACCGTGGCGCACTGGACGAGCCTGCTGCGCCACGCGGAGGAGTCGGGCGAGCTGACCCTGCCCTTCGAGGCGGGCCAGTTCGCCGAGATGTTCGTCCGACTGGGCGAGTCGATGCTGTGGTCGGACCTCCTGGGGGCCAGCGCGGTGGACGTGGCCCTGTGGGCCGACGTCCAGCGCTCCCTGTTCACGCTCACCCTCCCGCGCTGACCCCTCCGGTACGGAGTTGTCCCCCTGTTCTCGCGCTGGGCGGCAGAACAGGGGGACAAAGTCGGGTGCGGGCGGGCGAACTTTCTCCGGGGGTGGGTCGTGACCTGGGAGCGGGGGGTCAGCTCAGGTGGTGGCGGCGATGAAGGCGGCGACGACGCGGGCGAGCTCGGGGCCGCGGTCCTCCTGGAGGAAGTGCCCGCCGCCGGCGATGGTCGTGTGGGGCTGGCCCTCCGTGCCCGGGACGAGCTTGTGGAACACCCGGTCGCCGCCGGCGGTGATCGGGTCGCCGTCGCTGAACGCGACAGGAACGGCCGGGTCGAACGCGGCGCAGCTCCTCCCACGCGGCGCGGTTCGCCGGCGCGGCCGGGTCGTCGGGCGAGGTCGGCACCAGGCCCGGCATGCGCGCGCGCCGCGGCCTTGTAGGAGTCGTCGGGGAACGGCGCGTCGTAGGCGGCGACGACCTCGGGTGCGAGGTCGGTCGTGCAGCCGCCGTTCACGAGCGCCCCGACCGGGAAGTCGTCGGCGTGCGCGACGCGTAGCGCTGCCACTGCAGGAACGCGTCGGGCATCTGCTGGTCGCCGGTCGGCATGCCGGTGTTGGCGACGACGACGCGCGCGAAGCGGTCGGGGTGCTCGCCCACGAGCCGCAGGCCGATCAGCCCGCCCCAGTCCTGGCACACGAGCGTCACGTCGGTGAGGTCGAGTACGTCGAACAGCGCGGCCGCCATCCAGCCGACGTGCCGCGCGTAGGTGTGGTCGTCCTGGCGGGTGGGCTTGTCGGAACGCCCGAAGCCGACGAGGTCCGGGGCGACGCAGCGGTAGCCCGCCTCGACGAGCACGGGGATCATCGTGCGGTAGAGGTAGGACCAGCTGCGGCTCGCCGTGCATGCAGGAGCACCGTCGGGGCGTCCCGGGGGCCCTCGTCGAGGTGGTGGACCCGCAGCGTCTCGCCGTCGCCGTCGGGGATCTCGACGTAGTGCGGGGCGAAGGGGAATCCCGGGAGGTCGGCGAAGCGTTCCTCGGGTGTACGCACGATGTCCACGTCGAGCTCCACACGTCGGCGTTTCCGGGCTCTTCCCGGCGGGTCGATCGGACCCGCCGAGCGACACACCCCGCGATCGAAGCAGCCCACCCCCCTCCAGCGCGAACCCTGCACGGACGGACCCACCCGCGGCCGCCTCCGTGCCCGGACGTGCGCCACCCTCGTCCTCCACCCCCACGAGAGAGCCCCCATGTCCCGCGTCGTCATCGTCGGAGCCGGCTACGCCGGTGCCCACGCAGCCCGCTCCGCCCGCCGCGCCGGCGCCGACGTGACGGTCGTGGACCACGACGGCCACCACGACTTCGGGCCGCGGCTCGCCGCCGTGGCCGCCGGCGCGGTCCCCGAGGGCGACGCCTGGGCCGACCTCGGCGACCTCCTCGACGTCGAGGTGGTCCGCGAGGACGCCGCACACGTCGACGTCGACGGCCGCACGCTCGACCTCGCCGACGGCTCGCACCTGGCCTACGACGCGCTGGTGGTGACGGTCGGCGCGGAGGCGTCCGTGCCCGACATCCCCGGCCTCGACACCCGCGCGCTGACCCTCAAGAGCGCCCGCGACGCGCTCCGCATCCGGCGTGCCATCGAGGGCCTCGACCGGGTCACGATCGTCGGAGGCGGGGCCACCGGGACCCAGCTCGCCGGCGAGGTCGCCGCCGCGCACCCGTCCATCGACGTGACCCTCGTCGAGGCCGCCGACCGGCTGATGCCGAGCTTCGCGCCGGCGCTCGGCGCCCACGCCGGCCGCGTCCTCGCCTCCCGCGGCGTGACCGTCCACCTCGGCCTGTCGCTCGCGGCGGTCGACGAGGACGGCGCCCGCTTCGCCGACGGGAGCGCGCTGCCGGGTCTGGTCGTGTGGGCCGGGGGCTTCTCGGCGACCGGCAACCGGCTGCTTCCCGACGCACCCAGCTTCGAGGGCCGGCTGGAGGTCGACCGCTTCCTCCGCTCACGCGGGTCCGAGCGGGTGTTCGTCGCCGGCGACGCCGCCGCCCACCGTGACGTCCTCGGTCGCCCGCTGGCGATGTCGGCGCAGATCGCCGTGCAGGCCGGCAAGGTCGCCGGGCGCCAACGCCGCACGCGTCGTCGCCGGCGAGCACCTTCGGCCCGCGCACCTGTTCGACCTCGGCTGGGTCGCCACCATCGGTGGCGGCCGCGGCGTGGCCGAGGTCGGGCCCCTGCGCCTCGCGGCCCCGGTCGTCGACCTCACGGTCCCGCTGCTGCACTGGGCGGTCGACGTCCGTCACCTGTTCCAGCTCGGTGGGCTCGGCGCGGTCGCCGAGCACGCGCCCGGTCTGCACGCCCCCACCACCTCCGCGGTCGACGCCGTCGCCCGGCCGGTCCTGCGCACCGTCAGCTGACGTCAGGGCACGGCCGCGGCCCGGGTCTCGCCACGCCGTCGGTCGCGTGCGGTGCCGGGCGTGGAGGAACGGTGGGCCGGCGGGGCGAACTCTCCCGTCATGGACTCCTCGACGAAGACCCCCACCCGCCGTCCGCTCGCCATGCGCGGCGTCGCCGCCGGCGCGCTGCTGGCGGTGCTGACCGCCGGGCCGGCGACCGCCGCCGCGGCGGGCACGGCAGCCGCGGAACCGCCCACCGTGACCCCGGCGACAGCCGCGGCGTCAGCCTCGCCGGCGGCGACCGACCCCGGCGACGAGCCGTGGGTCCCGGTGCCGCGTGACGAGGTCGCTGAGGTGTGCGGCCTGGACCCGGACCGGCTCGAGGAGGCGAGCACGCTCCTCGTGAACACGCCGTTCGTCATCGTCCGGTTCGGGCGGCTGTGCTGGACCGGGGGCTACCCGACCGGCTGGGACCAGCCGTACTCGGTGTGGTCGATCACGAAGACCCTCGGCTCGCTGCTGTTCGGGATGATCGCCTCACGGTCGAGCCTCGACGACACCGACCCGGTCACCGAGTGGATCCCGCCGGACGTGATCGAGGCGAAGGGCATCAACCCGGACGCGACGCTCGCGCACGTGCTGTCGATGACGTCGACCTCGCCGGACATGCGCCCCGGGCACCGCGAACCCTGGAGCTACGACATCACGGGCGACCGCGAGATCAACACGCTCGTCGGCGTGATGGACCGCGCCATCGCCCAGGAGCCGGAGCGTTTCCCCGGGGTGTCGAACGCGCGGGAGTTCGCGATCGCCGAGCTGTTCGAGCCGCTCGGGATGGAGGACTCGTCCTGGCCCGGCCAGGTCATCGGGTACTCGATGATCTCGAGCCAGGAGGACCTCGCGCGGCTGGGGCTCCTGCTGCTGCGCCGCGGCCGCTGGGAAGGACGGCAGCTCGTCGACGAGCGTTACGTCTACCGGATGACCCACCCGGCGTTCGAGGACGTCAACACCGGCTACGGCTACCTCACCTACGTCAACGCCGCCGAGAACGTGACCTACTCGTCGGGCACGCCCGACCACGAGTGCGCGCCGTACACCGCGTGGCCGAGCTACCCGCACGCGCCGTTCTTCGCGTGGGACGACGACAACGGCGGGTCCCCGTTCGACGCCTCGGCCGACGTGGGTCTCGCCTGGGCCGCCGGCGCCGGCGGGCAGAAGACGTCGATCCACCGCGCGCTCGACCTCGTGATCAGCGTCCGCGACGACGTCGACAACGAGGGCCACAAGGACGTCTGGAACGCCATCCGTCCCGCGCTCGTCGACCTCGACCCGACCTACGCCGGCGACGAGGCCGCGTTCTGCGAGGACTACCGGCGCGGCGCGTACACGCCGACGCTCCTCGACCCGTGGTCGGCGTCCGCCACGGGGCCCGCCGCACCCGGCACCGATGACCCTGCCGCGCCTGCGCCGGCGCCCGATGGGTCCGCAGCGGGCTCGGGCGGGACGGCCGGCGAGGCCGACGGCGCGGGACCGCTGCCGGCAACCGGCGCGCCCCTCGCCGTGCAGGTCGGGGCGCTGATGATGCTCGTCGCCGGCGCCGCGAAAGCCCGTCGCCGGCGCTGACCGCCGGCGCTGACCGCGCGAGGCGACCGGGCGCAGGTCAGGGCACGGCCGCGGCCCGGGTCTCGCCACGCCGGCGGACGGCGCGGAGGGCCAGGACGCCGGCGACACCGCTGACGATCGAGCCGACGAGCACCCCGACCTTCGCCGCGTCGAGGTCGGCGCCGCCGAACGACAGCCCGGCGACGAACAGCGACACGGTGAACCCGATGCCGCCGAGCGGGGCGACCGCGACGAGGTGGGCGAGCCGCACCCCGTCGGGGAGCCGGGCGATGCCGAACCGGAGCGCCAGGACGACCGCGACCCCGATCCCGACGGTCTTGCCGACGAGGAGACCCGCGACGATGCCCTGCGCAGCCCGGCTGCTGATCGCCTCGGTGACGGCAGCGGCGTCGAGCGCCACACCGGCGTTCGCGAGCGCGAACAGCGGCAGGACGACGAAGCTCGACAGCGGGTGGAGCCGGTGCTCGAGGTCCTCGAGGACGGGCCGACCGCGCACCGGTCCGGCGGGGGTCAGGAGGCCCAGGACCACGCCGGCGAGGGTCGCGTGGATCCCGGACTCGAGGGTCGCGACCCAGAGCACCAGCGCCGGCACCAGGTACGCCCACGGCGAGCCCGCGCGCCGACGCATCGCGAGGATGACGATGATCGTGAACGCGGCGACCGCGAGCCACCCCGTGTCGAGCTCGTCGGTGTAGGCGATCGCGATGATGAGGATGGCCCCGAGGTCGTCGACGATCGCGAGCGTCAGCATGAACAGCCGGAGCGACGACGGCAGCCGCCGCCCGACCAACGCCAGCACACCGAGGACGAAGGCGATGTCGGTGGCGACGGGGACGCCCCACCCGGAGGCCGTGGGCTCGCCGGCGTTGATGGCGAGGTAGATCCCGGCCGGGACGACGATGCCGCCCAGCGCGGCGATGGCGGGGAGCGCCGCCGCGCGCGGGTCCCGCAGCTCGCCGACGACGAGTTCACGCTTGATCTCGAGGCCGACGACGAAGAAGAAGATCGCCATCAGACCGTCGTTGATCCAGTGCTGGACGTCCTCGGTGATGGCGAGGTCCCCGACCCCGAGCGTCAGCTCGCGGTGGAGCAGGTCGAGGAAGCCGTCGGCGACCGGGCTGTTCGCCAGCACGAGCGCGGCCACGGTCGCGGTGGCGAGCACGACGGCGCCGCCGACCTCCGTCTGGAGGAACTCACGGAGCGAGCGGGTGGTGTACATGGGTGGCGAGACCCTCCGGTGGGGAGTGGTTGTCGCCGACCCGTCTTCCCGGCACACCTCGGTTGTCCCGCCACCGTAGCCGCAGCCGACCGCGGCGCGGGACGGCGGTGACGGCCGCACGTAGGCTCTTCGTAGCGGCGGAGGCGAGGGATGACCGAGCGGCTCACGATCATCGGGATGCTCGTCGCGGCGCGCGAGCGGCTCGTCCGCCTCCACCCGGCCGAGGCGGACGCGGCGAGGAGGTCGGGCGCGGTGCTGATCGACGTCCGCACCGACAGCCAGATCGCCCGCGACGGCGCCGTCCCCGGTTCGGTCCAGCTGTCGCTGAACCACCTCGAGTGGCGCCTCGACCCCGCCTCCACCGGCTTCGAGCCCGGTATCGCCGACCTGGGCGACCACGTGGTGCTGCTGTGCGACGAGGGCTACTCGTCCAGCCTCGCCGCAGCCAGGCTGCAGGTGCTCGGCTTCGCCCGTGCGACCGACGTCATCGGAGGGTTCCAGGCGTGGCGCCGAGACGGGTACCCGGTGGCGCACCCGCCGGCGCCGGCGCCGCTCCCCGGCTGACCTCACGCGGTGGTGACCCACCGGCCGGGGGAGATCGCGCTCCTCGGCCGGTGTTGCCGACGACTGTGTGCCGGCACGTATCCTTCCCCGGACGGTTCGCCCCGCGCAGCCAGCTCCTCCCGCGGTTCTCCACGCGGAGCTTCGCGCGGACGTCCCGCCCCCGTAGCTCAGTGGATAGAGCGGTGGTTTCCTAAACCGCGTCAGCGCAAGTTCGACTCTTGCCGGGGGCGCCGACTTCGCCGCCGGGCGCATCACCCGGGTGGGTCCATCGGCGTCGATCGGCCCAGTCGCGTGATCGTCCGGATCCGGTGGCAGTTCGCACAGACCAACTCGCACTTCGCGATCTCGGCCAGGATCGTCTCTTCCGCTGCCCCGCTGCGCATGAGGTAGCTCACGTCGTACGCCTTGTCGTCGGTGACATGGTCGAACTCCATGACCTCCGGCGGGAAGCGCTCTCCACAGTCAGCGCACGGCCGGTCCTTGATCTTCGCAACCAACGCCGTGTTGCGCGCGATGTAGCGCGCCGAGTTCCGACGGACGTTCGCGATGTGTTGCCTCCGGTTGCGGGCGTACCACTCTCGGTTGTACTCACGGCGGCACGCCCGGCAGTAGCCGTGCAACGTCCCTCGGTGGGCGTGGAAGTCCGCCACCGGTCTCGCGACCTGGCATCTTGCGCACGTCCGCATGGGGCACCCCCTCTCGCGAGAGATGGTCGCACTCCGGTGCGACATCGCCCGTGCGACACCGATGGGATCGAGCCGCCGTGGCCCACCTCGGGGCAGCCCGGGAGCACGCGGACATCGACGCCCGGGCGGCTCTTGTCCCACTCGGCGTGCTCGTCGAGCCACGCGTCCGCGGGCGACCGGCGGTAGTGGACGTGCGGGGTTCGAGCACGACGGCGTCACATCACACGCCACGATCACCGTGACCCCGGCCAGCGAGCTGACGGGCCTCAGGCTCCGCACGACCTACCGCGCGGTCGAGGGCGGTCACCTCCCCCATGTCCGTTTCGGCCATCGCATCCTGATCCAGACGGCGAAGGTGTTCGAGCTCCGCGGCCGGGATCGCGAACGAGCGTTTCCTGAGGATGAGTGAGCCCGTCGAGGCGCGCGTCACGTCCAGCCCGCTGTCACAGGTCGAGGGGATGATCACCCCGGAGTCCCAGGTCGGGGTGCTCTACGCTGCACGCAGGGAGGTGACGGTGTTGCTGACGTTCGTGATCAACGGTGAGTCCCACGAGGTGACCGCGGAGCAGTTCCGCACCCTCGTGGACGTCGCTGTGCGGATCATGAAGGACGCCTCTCGATCCGAGGGCGTCGAGTTCACGGTCGAGTCCCTCCACGCTTCCGCGCCCACGATCGTGTGGCAGCCGCAGGTCACCGGCGGTGAGGTGGACGTGGACGAGGCCTTCACGAAGGTCGCCCACCGCATCGACGAGGGCGTCACGATGCTGGAGGCCGACCAGGGCGTCCCCGACTGGATGGCTGCCGCAACGGCCAACGCCCTCTACCAGGCCTCCTCCGACTTCGGTGAGGGCAGCGTCGACGGCGTGTCCTTCAACACGAACGGCCATGCCCGGAAGCTGACGCGCCGGACCTACCGGACGCTCGACCGCGTCCTGCACGAGCAGACCGACGCCATCGGGTCCGTGACGGGCACGCTGGTGACGGCGACGCTCAGCAACGGTCCGCACGTCACCGTCAAGGACGAGATCCACGACCGAGGCGTGCTGTGTTACGTCGGGAAGGCCGACATTCGGGCGGCCGGGCAACTTCTCGGTGAGCGCGTGACCGTCGTAGGCAACCTCCGCCGGGACTACCTGGGCCGTGCCCTGCAGGTTCGGAACTCCCGCATCGAAGCCACGCCGGAGCCGCGTCGCGTGACCGTGGCCGAGATGGCCGGCGCGCTGGCAGGCGGACCTGACTCCGTCGCGTGGCTGCGGGAGCAGCGGGGTGGCTGACCAGTCTTCCCGTGCCGTCGTTGACGCGAGCGTGCTTCTCGCCTTTCTCAATCAGGAGGAGGGTCGGTTCGCCAAGTCACGTGAGCTGCTGACGGATGCCGAGGCGGGCAGGCTGGAACTGTGGGCCCCGATGGTCATCCAGGTCGAGGTTGCGCGCTGGTCCAAGGATGTGGACCCGACCGACCCGGAGACTCGAGCCAAGCTAGACGCGTTCAGGCTCCTAGACCCACCTAGGAGGCACAATACGGCACTTGGCGACACGGGGCGGGAAGAGGCGGAATCGCGGTCAGGAGCGTTCCTAGACCCCGTCTAGCGCAAGTTCGATTCTTGCCGGGGGCGCCGCGACGTTCGAGGTCGACCTGACGGAAACCGTCGCATGCGACGGTTTCCGTCCGTGTCGGGCCCCATCGGTGACGTCGAGGGGCTGCGACGTGACGGAAGCTGTCGGATACGACGGAAACCGTCGCGGGCTCGTCGGGCTCAGCCGGGGAGGACGCGGACGTCGACGCCGGGGAGGCCCTTGTCCCACCAGTGGCGCGCGCGGCTGAAGACGTTCGGGTCGCGATCGGCGAGGAACGCCACGAGCATCCGTGCCTCGCCGGCGAGGTCCTCCCACGCCGGCCTCGTCGATCGTCTCGAACGCGGTCGCCTCGATGCCGCCGTCGAGCGGCCGCCACACCCCCACCACGTGGCCATCCACCAACAGCGTCGGGAGGACGTCACCGTTGCGGCGGGTGACGAGCGGCCGGTAGGCGTCGGGGATGACCCTGCTCCGGTCGGCGTAGGCGAGGAGGGTGCTGTCCCACATCGCCATGAGCCGCGCCGGCGCCGGCGTGTCGGCGTCCGGGATCGGCGCGCCCGGGACGTCGAGCAGCTCCGTGCCGTCGGGGTCCTCGAACGGGACCAGCTCGTCGCTCATGGAGGCCACTAGCTCGCGGGTGCGCGTCTTCGAGTTCGGGAACAGCACGAACTGGGAGATGTCGGCGATGGACGCCGGCCCGAACCCCTCGAGGTAGCGGCGGATGAGGTAGCGGGCCGCATCGTCGCGCTCGGCCGCGGCCAACACCCGGGTCCGCGCGGCGAGGAAGTGGTTGCGCTGGCCGAACCCCCACGTCGCCCCCGCGGAGGGGGCGTGCCAGAACGGGCCGACGTGCCGGAGCGCCCACCACATCCGGGGCTCGTCGTGCAGTCGCTCGAGCTCGGCCGACGGGCGCGGCTCGGCGGCTGCGCCGAGCACCGTGGCGGCGTGCGCGTCCGCGTCCTCCGCGGTCAGGCCCGTCTCGGTGAACCGGCGGTCGTTGTAGCGGGCTGCGCGGAGCGTCGGCTGCATCGCGGCGTGGAACGCCGGGTAGTCGTCGACGTCGACGACGTGGAGCGTGATGCGCATCAGCGACGCCTTGACGACCTCGTGCGACGCGAGCGCGGCGTCGAGCTCGGCCGCGTCGAAGTCCGCCACGCGGTTCCACAGCGCGACGTAGGGCGCGGCCGGCTCCTGGGCCTGGACCGCCACCACCCGCCGCACGGCCTCCGGCACGGTGACCGCAGCCCGTTCGAGGAGGAGCTGCCGCGCGAGGGTGGCCCGGTTGAGCTCCCGGGCCGAGAGCGTGCGTCGCACCGCCACCGGTCCCCTCCGTCCGTCGTCGCGTCGGCACCGAGTCAACCGCGTCCCGCCCACGGCGCGAAGCACGGGCGCCGACTTCCGCGAACCGGTCACCCCGCCGCCCTCGCGGGCGTACGCTCCGGGCTTCGCACGGAGGACCTGCAGACGGACGACGGGGCCGTGGCCCCCGCGACGATCCGGACACCGGATCAACGCGTGAGGGTCTTCGTCAGCTCCACGCTCGGTGAGCTCGCCACCGAGCGCCTCGCCGTCCGCGCCGCGATCGAGCAGCTGCGGCTCATCCCGGTGCTCTTCGAGCTCGGCGCCCGCCCGCACCCGCCGCGCGAGCTCTACCGCGCCTACCTGCAGCAGAGCCACGTCTTCCTCGGCCTCTACTGGGAACGCTACGGCTGGGTCGCACCGGGCGAGACCATCTCCGGGCTGGAGGACGAGTTCCGACTCAGCACGGGCATGCCGCGACTCATCTACGTCAAGGACCCGGCGCCGGCGCGCGAGCCGCGGCTCACGGAGATGCTGGAGGAGCTCCAGCAGGGCGGCGACGCCTCCTACCGGCACTTCCGGGACGCCGACGAGCTCCGCCGGCTCGTCCTCGACGACCTCGCGGTGCTGCTGACCGAACGGTTCGAGTCCACCACCGCCCCGGCCGCCCGCCCGGCGGCGCCCGCCGTGGACGACACCCGCCCGACGATCCACCCGGCCCGCCCGCCGGTGCCCCTGACGCCGGTCGTGGGCCGCGAGGCCGACATCGTCGAGGTCGTGGAGCTGCTCCGCGGAGGCGTGCGGCTCCTCACGCTGAGCGGCCCGGGTGGGATCGGCAAGAGCCGGCTCGCCCTCGAGGTCGTCCGGCGGCTCGCGGGGGTCTTCGCGGACGGGATCGCCTTCGTCCCGCTCGAGGCCGTGGGCGACCCCGACCAGGTCGTGCGGACCATCGCCGAGCGGCTCGGGATCCGCGACAGCGGAGGCCGTCCGCTGGCCGACGTGCTCGCCGACGCGCTGCAGGGCCGGCGGCTCCTCCTCCTGCTCGACAACTTCGAGCAGGTGATCCCGGCGGCGCCGGCGCTCGGCGCGCTGCTCGACCGCTGTCCCGATCTGCACGCGCTCGTCACGAGCCGTCAGGTGCTGCGCCTCCGGGCCGAGCACGAACGGCCGGTCGCGCCGCTCGCGCTCCCGTCGCAGGGCGACGCCGACGACGTCGTCGACCAGGCCGCTGCGGTCGACCTGTTCGTGCAGCGGGCGGCGGCGGCCCGCCCCGACTTCGCCCTCACCGACCAGAACCGGGAGGTCGTCGCCGAGCTGTGCCGTCGTCTCGACGGGCTGCCGCTCGCCATCGAGCTGGCGGCCGCACGGCTCCGGCTGCTGCCACCGGACGCGCTGCTGGCCCGCCTGGGACACCGCCTCGACCTCCTCACCGGGGGCGCCGCCGACCTCCCCGAGCGGCAGCGCACGCTGCGGGGCACGCTCGACTGGAGCTACGGGCTCCTCGACCCCCACGAGCGGACGCTCCTCCGCCGCCTCAGCGTGTTCGGCGGCGGCGCGACCATCGACGCGGTCGAGGCCGTGTGCGGTGACGAGGCCGTCCCGGACGTCCTCGGCACCCTCTCCTCGCTGCTCGAGAAGAGCCTGCTCGTCTCCGCCGACCTCGACGGCGGTCTGCCCCGGCTCCGGCTGCTCCGGGTCGTGCGCGAGTACGCCGCCGGCCACCTCTCCGAGGAGGCCGACGAGGAGGCGACCGTCCGCGACCGTCACGCCCGCTGGTACACCGCCTTCAGCGAGGCGGCCGACCCGTTCCTGCACGAGGACGGCCAGACCCACTGGCCCGCGCTGGAGGCCGACGTCTCCAACCTCCGCATCGCGGCGGCGTGGGCGCTCGAGCAGCACCGGCTCGACGTAGCCGTCGACCTGCTGTTCCACATCTGGACCTGGGCGTGGCTCAGCGGCCGGCTCGGCGAGCTGCGGCAGGCCATGGAGCTCCTCCTCGACCTGCTCCCCGCCGACACCGACCGCGTCGACCGGCTGCGGGTGCTCTACGTCGCGGCGAACGCGCGCTTCATGACCGGTGACCTCCAGGGTGCCGCCGAGCTCTTCAGCCTCGCCCGCACGATGCTGCGACCCGACGACCCGCCCCAGATCGTCGGACCGCTGCGGATGACGACGGCGACGGTCCTCGTGGGCCTCGACCGGATCGACGAGGCCGAGACCGACGCGGTCGCCGCGCTGGGACTGGCCGAGCAGATCGGCAACGGGTGGCTCACCGGCTACGCCAACTCGATCTGCGGCTCGCTGCGGCTGCTACGCGGCGACCTCGACGGCGCCCGGATCCTCCACGAGCGTGCCCTCGAGGTGGCCACGCGCATCGAGCTCGACGTGATGGTCGGCCAGGCACACGGGCAGCTCGCGCTCATCGAGCTGCTGACCGGCCAGCTCACGGCGGCCCGGACGCGGCTCACCCTGCAGGTCGAGACGCTGCGGAGGAGCGGGAACCTCGAGGGGCTCGGCTACGCGCTCGACGGCGCCGCGACGCTCGCCGTGGCCGAGCAGCGGTGGGAGGACGCGGCGACCGCGCTCGCGGCCGCCGAGGCCGTCCGCGAACGGATCGGGCTGCCCATCTGGCCGCTCATGCGGCCCTACCACGACACCTCGCTCGCCACCGCACGGACCCACCTCGGAGACCGCGCTGCCGACGTCATCGCCGCCGGCCGGTCGCGCGACCCCTGGGCCGTCGCAGACGAGGTCATCGCCGGCACGGTCGTGCGGATCCCGAACACCTCGACCCGACCCCCGGGATCTGTCGGGGTTCTGTCGCCACGGGTGCGACAGAACCCCGACGGAACCTGAAGAGGGTCAGGCGTCGTCGGGGTCGTCGGGGAGCTCGACCTTCTGGAACAGCGGGTGGGGCGTGCCGAGCGCGGTGCCGGCGGCGAGCTCACGGCGGGCCCAGCCGGTCCCGTTCAGCTCGCCGGAGCCGCCGAGCCAGCCATCGACCTCGGCCGACGAGAACGGCGTGAACGGCGCGAACGCGACCACGCCGGCGGCGATGGCCTGCAGGGCCGTGTTGAGGGTCGTGGCGGTCGCGCCGAGGTCGGTCTTGGCGGTCCGCCAGGGCTCCATCGCGTTCAGGTAGGCGTTGGCCTCCTGCGCGATCGTGAGCGCGGCCTTCAGCGCCTGCCGCAGCTCCACCCGCTCGAGGAGGTCGGCCTCCTCCGCCAGGAGCCGGTCCGCCGTCGCCAGGAGCTCACGGTCCTCGTCGCGCAGCTCGCCCGGGTCGGGCACCACCCCGTCGAAGTTCTTGTGCGTCATCGACAGGACACGGTTGACGAGGTTGCCCCAGCCGTTGGCGAGCTCCTCGTTGACCCGACGGGCCAGCTCCTCGGTGGAGATGTCGGTGTCGGTGTACTCGGGGAGGTTGGCGGCGATCGCGTAGCGCAGCGCGTCCGGCGAGAACAGCTCGAGGTAGTCGAGCACCGGGGTGCCGATGCCCATCGACTTCGACGCCTTCTCGCCCTTGAAGGTGACGTACTGGTTGGCGGGGACGTTGGTCGGGAGGTTCAGCTGGGGACCGTCGCCGGCGTTGTAGCCCATCAGCTGCGCCGGCCAGTAGACCGCGTGGAACGGGATGTTGTCCTTGCCGATGAAGTAGTAGGTCTCGGCCGTCGGGTCCTCCCACCACGCCTTGTAGGCGTCGGGGTCGCCCTGCTGCTCGGCCCACTCGACCGCGGCCGACAGGTAGCCGATGACCGCCTCGAACCAGACGTAGATGCGCTTGTCCTCGCGTGCGTCGATGGTGAGGTCGTCGCGGTCGGGGATCGGCACGCCCCAGGTCATGTCGCGGGTGATGGCGCGGTCGTGGAGCCCACCCCGGACGAAGCCGAGCGCCCAGTTGAGGACGTGGTTGCGCCACCCGGCGTCCTGCTTGCCCTCGAGCCACGCCAGCACCTCGTCCTGCAGCTTCGACAGCAGGATGAAGTAGTGCTCGGTCTCGCGCGGCTCGGGGGTCGCGCCGGTGAACTTCGACCGCGGGTCGATGAGGTCGGTCGGGTCGAGCGTCTTGCCGCAGCTGTCGCACTGGTCGCCGCGGGCCGCCTCGTACCCGCAGTTCGGGCAGGTCCCCTCGACGTAGCGGTCGGGGAGGAAGCGACCGGCCTCGGGGTCGTAGAACTGCTCGGTGGTGCGGGTGTCGAGGTAGCCGTTGTCGAGCAGCCGCAGGAACATCTCCTGGGTGACCTCGCGGTGGGTGTCGGTCATCGTCGAGGTGAAGTTGTCGAACGAGATGCCGAGCTGGTCCCACTGCTCCAGGAACCGCGGGTGGTAGCGGTCGAAGATGACCTTCGGGTCGACGCCCTCCTGGTCGGCCTTGACCGTGATCGGGGTCCCGTGCGCGTCCGAGCCCGACACCATGAGGACCCGGTCGCCGACGATGCGGTGGTAGCGCGCGAACACGTCGGCCGGGAGGTACGCGCCGGCGATGTGGCCGATGTGGGACAGCCCGTTGGCGTAGGGCCACGCCACGGCCACGAGGATGTGTCGGGGTGAGGTCGTCATGGCCGTGGAACCTACCAGCGGCTCCCGAGGCCACTCCCGTCGGGGTACGCCCGGCCGACGCGCCGAGTTCCCGTCCCCCGCCCCACGGGCGCCCGGCGAGCACCGGGGCACGCTACGGGCGGCACCGTTCGGGTCCCGGCCGTCCGGGGTGGTACCTCTGCCCCGGGGATGTGCCCGTAGGACCACGTGGGGGAACCGTGACACGCACCACCGAGCTGACCTCGTCCCGGCGCCGCCGGCTCGCCGAGCTGAGCCTCGCGCTCGCGACCGCCGTCGCGCTGGTCGCGACGCTCGTCCCGGCGCCCGCGTTCGCGGGGCCGCCGCCGGCGCGGCTCGACCGCGTCACCGTGGCGCCCGGCATCACGCGCGAGTACTACCGCTACCAGGGCGACCGCGGCGGGGTCGACGTGCAGGTCCTGCGCTTCCGCCCTGACGACCCGCGCGTCACGTTCAAGCCCGAGCTCGGCGACGGCGTCGTCCCCGGCCGCGAGGCGCCGCACCAGGTCACCCGCCGGCTCGCGCCGCAGGGTGCGGTCGCCGCCGTCAACGGCCACTTCTTCTCCTGGTCCGGGATCCCGATGGGCGACCCGATCGGGGTGATGGTGCGCGACGGCGCCTACCTGTCCCAGCCCGAGAAGGGCACCGTCTGGCGCGGCGGGTTCGGGGTCACCCGCGACGGCGACATCCTGTTCGGCCAGCCCGCCTACATGGGTCGCATCACCTACACCCTCGCCAACGGCGACTCGCGACAGTTCCCCATCAACGCCGTCAACCGCTGGCCCAAGGGCCCGACGCAGGAGCAGCCCTGGCGGATGGAGGCGACCGTGTTCACGCCGGGCTACGGCGCCTCGACCGGCACGGGCGCCGGCACCTACGAGTTCGTGGTCCGCAACGCCACGATCACGCCCCGGTTCGAGCAGACGCTCACCATCGAGTCGTCCTCGACCGCCGGCAACACCGCCATCCCCCGCGACGGCTTCGTCCTCGCCGCGACCCACGAGGAGGGCCAGCGGATGCTCGCCGGCCTGACCCCGGGCGCGACCGCGACGTTCAAGTTCGACACCACCGACGGCTGGCAGGACCTGTGGCAGGCGGTCCAGGGCGGGCCCATGCTCCTCCGCGACGGCGGCCGCACCTCGCACGCCTCGTGGGAGCAGGAGGGGTTCAACCCGCAGGACCACTCCGACACCCGCCACCCCCGCACCGCCGTGGCGCGCACCGCCGACGGCGAGCTGTGGTTCGTCACGATGGACGGCCGGACCTCACGCAACGCCGGCCTCAGCATGCACGACGCCCAGACGCTCCTCATCCACCTCGGCGCCAAGGACGCGGTGATGATGGACGGCGGCGGGTCGAGCCAGATGGTCGTCGACGACGCCATCGTGAACACCCCGTGCTGCGACTCGGCCGGCTACCGCAGCGTCGCCAGCAACCTCGTGCTGTTCAGCTCCACCCTGCGCGAGCCCGACGTGCGACGCGTCGGCGCCGGCGACCGCTACCAGATCGCCGCCGACATCGCCCGCACCGGCTGGCCGACCGGCGCCCGCACGGTCCTGCTCGCGAGCTCCTACACGTTCCCGGACGCGCTCGCCGGCGGGCCGCTCGCCGCCGAGCGTGACCTGCCGATCCTCCTCACGCGACCCACCGCACTCCCGAACACCACGCTGCAGGCGCTGCGCGACCTCGGCACGACCGACGTGATCATCCTCGGCGGGGCCGCCGCGGTGAGCGACAAGGTCGCCGACCAGCTGCGCGCCGCCGGCATCCGGCCGCGGCGGGTCTCGGGCGAGACCCGGGTCCACACCGCCGCCCGCATCGCGCGCATCCTCAAGGCGCCGACCGGCCGGGTGTTCCTCGCCTCGGCCGAGTCGTGGCCGGACTCCGCGAGCGCCAGCGTCCCGGCGTCGCTCGCCGACGCCCCGCTGCTCCTGACCCCGCCCGGCGAGCTCCACCCGGAGGTCATCGACGCGCTGCGCGACGTGGCGGCCACCGAGGTCGTCGTCGCCGGCGGACAGGCCGCCGTGAACGAGTCGGTCCTCGACCAGCTCCGCGCCCTCGGCTACCGCGTCGAGCGCGTGTCCGGCCCCGACCGGTTCGCGACCTCGGCGGCGCTCGCGACGTGGTCGCAGGACCACGGCGGCGTCGACCCGCGGACGGCGATGCTGGCCCGTGGTGACAGCTACACCGACGCCATCGTGGCGGGACCGTTCGGGGCCAAGGAGCGCAAGGCGGTGCTGCTCGTAGACCGGCTCGGGCTCGAGCGCTCCCCCGCCAGCAACGGCTGGCTGACGGCCCACGACCTCGCGACGCTCACCGTGCTCGGGGACCGCTCGACGATGTCGAGCTGGCTCGGCTACCAGGCCCAGCTGCTGCTCGAGCGGTGACGGACCGGTAACGGTCGGGTCGTCCCCGCGGGGGCGACCCAACCGGCCGCCGCTAGCCTCCGAACGCCAGGGAGAGACCGGCCGTCGGCCGCGGCCAGCCCTGTCGCCGGAGGACCCTGCACGTGCCCACCCCCGAGCCTGACACCACGCTCGCCCACCGCCAGCACGCCGACCCCGACAGCCGCTTCGCCCAGCTCGCGGGCGTCGACGTGCACCACAAGGTCGCCGGCGAGGGCGACCCGGCGGTGGTGCTCCTCCACCACTTCTACGGCAACGTGTTCACCTGGCGGCACGTGCTCGACGCGTTGGCCGAGGACGTGCTGGTGACGGCGTTCGACCGGCCCGCGTTCGGCCTCACCGAGCGGCCGAGCCGGGACGACTGGGGCGGTGACAACCCCTACACGCGCGCCACCTCGGCCGCCATCACGGTCGCGCTGATGGACCACCTCGGTATCGACTCGGCCGTGCTCGTCGGCTCCTCGGCGGGCGGGACGGCGGCGCTGGAGGTCTACGCCCGGCACCCCGAACGGGTCCGCGGCCTGGTGCTCGTCTCGCCGGCGATCACCGGCGACGTCGGCGCCCCACCCCCGCTCCGCAACGCGCTCCGGAACCCGGCGGTCCGGCGGCTGGCGCCGCGGCTCATCGCGCGGCTCGGAGCGAACGTGACGCTCGACCGGGTGACCGGTTCGTGGGCCGACCCGAGCCGCGGCAGCGACGACGACGTGGCCGCCTACACCCGGCCGCTCGCGGTCGACGGTTGGGAGGAGGCGCTCTACGAGCTGTTCGTGGCCGAGCCGCCGCCGGACCTGCGCGCCCTCCTCGGCACCATCGACGTGCCGACGGTCGTGGTCGGCGGCGACCGCGACCCGGTCATCCGCCCGGGCTGGAACCGCCGCACGGCCGCGGCCATCCCCGGCGCCCGCTACGTCGAGCTCGACGGCTGCGGGCACACGCCCCAGGAGGAGTGCCCGGACCGGCTCGTGGCCGTGATCCGGGACCACCTCGCGACCCTCAGCTGAGCTCGTCGACGGTGTCCTCGTCGGGGTCGACCGGCGAGGTCCGCTCGTCCGGGACGAAGCGCAGGACCGTGTCGACGTAGGACCGTGCCGCCCCGGGGAGGTCCATGTCGTGGCCCTCGATGGTGGACTGGAAGTACCAGTGCTCCAGCACCTCGTGGAACACCTGGGCCGGGTCGCGCTTCCCGCGCAGTTCCTCGGGCACCGCCGCCACGGTCGGCTCGAACGCCTCCGCGAGCCACCGTGCCGCCACCACGTGCTCGGGGTAGCTGCGCCCGTCCTCGCGCTCGATCGACGCGCGGAAGGACTCCATGTCGTTCAGCAGCCGCCGTGCCTGACGGTCCTGGACGTCGAGGCCGGTGAGCTCGCGGAGACGCCGGCGGTGGCGCCCCGGATCGACCACCCGCGTGGACAGCTTCAACCGCAGCCGGTCGTCGTCCTCGCCCTCGAGCTCGAGCTCCTCGATGTCGTAACCGAGTTCGTTGATGCGGCGGAGCCGCTCGTGGATGCGGTAGCGCTCGTCGCCGGCGAACACCTCGTCGCGGGTGAGCTCGTCCCAGAGCGCCGCGTACCGCTCGCGCAGGTCGTCGCCGAGCTCGGCGACGTCGAGGTCGGGGCGGACCCACCCGGCGGCTTGGAGGTCGAACAGCTCGCCGGCGCAGCGTTCGATGGCGCCCTCGACGTCCGACCACCGTTGGCCGGGGGTGAGGACGTCGTGCTGCTCGCCGGTCTCGGCGTCGACGAGGTAGGCACGCAGGCCGTCGGCGTCACGCCGGAACAGGGTGTTGGACAGCGAGCAGTCCCCCCACCGGAACCCGACGAGGTGGATGCGGACCAGCAGGTCCACCAGCGCGTCGAGCATCGGCTCGCGCAGGGTCTCGGCGTGCTCGCGCTCGAACAGCAGCCGGTACGGCAGCGAGAAGTCGAGGTAGGCGGTGATGAGCGCGGCCTCGAGCGCCTCCCCGTCCGGCGTGGCGCGCTGGGTGACGACGCCGACCACGTCGACGACCGGGACGTGTTCGGCCGCGAGGTAGCGCAGGAAGTCGTACTCGCGGCGCGCGAGCCGGCCCGGAAGCTCCTTGATGACGTAGATGCGGTCGTCGTACTGCACGGTCCGGACGACGTGACGGTGGATGCCGGTCCGGATGCGGATGAGCCGCTCGTCCTGCCAGTCCGCGAGCGGCTGATCCCACGGCAGGTCGAGGAAGTCGGGATGTCCCGTCCGGGTGACCAGCTGGAAGCGCATCAGCCGGTCCGGTCGCTAGCGTCGACCGCGACGAGCCAGGGAGACGACAGATGACCGACCGCGAGTTCCTGTGGGGCGTCGCCACCGCCGCGCTGCAGATCGAGGGTGCGACCGACCGCGACGGTCGCGGCCGCTCCATCTGGGAGGACCTCCAGGAGCGGCCGGGTGCCATCGCCGGCGGGGACCGGGTCGACGGCGGCAGCCACCACTACGACCACGTCGCCGAGGACATCGCGCTGATGGTCGACCTCGGCGTCGACGCCTACCGCTTCTCGATCGGGTGGCCGCGCGTGTACCCGGAGGGCCGCGGCCGGGTGAACACCGCCGGCCTCGGCTTCTACGACCGGCTCGTCGACGCGCTCCTCGAAGCAGGCATCGAGCCGGTCGTGACGCTCTACCACTGGGACCTGCCGTCGGCGTTGCAGGCCGAGGGGGGCTGGACCCGCCGGTCGACGAGCACGGCCTTCGCGGCCTACACGCGCACGGTGGCGCGGGCCCTCGGCGACCGGGTCACGCGCTGGATCACCCACAACGAGCCACAGGTCGTCTCGCTCGTCGCCAACGCCGACGGCGTCCACGCCCCCGGCATCCGCGACATCGGCACCGCCCTGCGGGTCGCCCACGAGCTGCTGGTCTCGCACGGGCTCGCGATGCACGAGCTGCGCGACGCCGTCGCCGACCTCCACGCCGGCATCACGCTCGACATCAACGTGATCGAGCCGCTCGATCCCGACGACGAGGCCAACGCCGCGGCCGCCACCCTCTACGACGGGCAGCTCGCCCGCTGGTTCCTCGACCCGGTGCTCGGGCGCGGCTACCCGGAGGACGTCGTCGCCTACTACGACGGGCTCGCCCCCGAGCCGACCGACGAGGAGCTCGACCTCATGTCGGTCCCGATCGACTTCCTCGGCCTCAACTACTACCGGCGCGACACGGTGGTGCCCGCCGACCCGGGCGACTGGGCCGCGGCGCGGTCGGTCCCGACCGACGCGCCGCGGACGGCGCTGGGGTGGGAGATCCACCCCGAGGGCCTGCGGGACACGATCCGGCGTGTGGTGGACGCCGGCGCGCCCGAGGTGGTCGTCACCGAGAACGGGGCGGCCTTCGACGACGAGGTCGTCGACGGGGCCGTCCGCGACCCCGAGCGGGTCGACTACCTCGCCGCCCACGTCGCCCAGGTCGAGCGCTGCGTCGACGAGGGGCTGCCCGTCGGTGGCTACTTCCTGTGGTCGCTGCTCGACAACTTCGAGTGGGCCGAGGGCTACCGCAAGCGGTTCGGGATCGTGCGCTCCGAGCCGGACCGGTTCGTCCGCGTGCCGAAGTCCTCGTTCGGGTGGTACCGCGAGCACCTCGAGCGCCGACACGGGGGCGGGTGAGCGGTCCACGTCGTCAGCGGGTCTCGGCGGCCTGGTCGACGAGCCCGTGGATCGCGAACGGCAGCACCGCCCCGGACACCAGCGCGAACTCGACCGCGACGAGCCGGAGCACCATCACGTAGATGGTGGCGACCCCGACCGCGATCCAGCGCGCCTTCGCCGAGTGGACCTCGTCGCGTCGCAGCGCCACGGCCCCACCGGCCCCGAGCCCGGCGACGGCGCCGGCCATCACGTCGAGCAGGACGATCAGGGGTAGGCCGACCAGGATGAACAGCCCGAGGCCCTTGAGGGTGGCGGTCGCCGCCCTCGGGTGCCGCGAGGTGAACGCCAGCGCCATGAACGCGAACGGCGCGAGTGCGAGCCCGAGCGCCAGCAGGCCGGGCGAGAACTCCGTGCCCTCTGCGGCGCGCACCGCGACCGACCCGACGATGGGCCAGTAGGTGAACTGCAGCACGACCGTGCCGACGATGATGGCGATCCAGCGTCGGCGCAGGTCGATGGGCCCGGAGGGCGAGGCCTCGCGGACCGGTTCCTCCGTCACGGGCCTCAGCCCTTCACCGCCCCGGCGGTCAGGCCGCGGACGAAGTAGCGCTGCAGGGAGAAGAACACGACCATCGGCAGGCCCATGGTGACGAACGCCGCCGCGGGCAGCAGGTGCCGGTTCTGGCCGTAGGCGCCCTGGAGCTCGGCCAACGCGACCGTCAGCACGCGCACGTCGGGACGTCCGCCGAGGAACACCAGCGCGACCAGCAGGTCGTTCCACACCCACAGGAACTGCAGGGTGGCGAACGCCGCCAGCGCCGGCACCGACAACGGGACGACGAGCCGGGTGAAGATCTGCATGTGGCTCGCGCCGTCGACGCGGGCGGACTCCATGATCGACGACGGCAGCGACCCGATGTAGTTGCGCAACAGGTAGATGGCCAGGGGCAGGCCGAACCCGGTGTGGGCGAGCCACATCGCCGGGAAGGTCCCCACGAGGTCGAGGTCCGGGAACAGGGTCACGGGGCCGAGGTGGGCACCTTGGGTGAACAGCCGCAGGATCGGGATGAGGGCGACGTGCAGGGGCACGGCGATCATCGCGACGACGCCGACGAAGAGCAGCTGCCGACCCTTGAAGTGCATCCACGAGAACGCGTACGCCGCGAACGCGGAGACCGTGATCGGGATGATCGTCGCCGGGATCGTGATGGCGATCGAGTTGAGGAAGGCGTTGCCGAACCCGCGCGAGCTTCCCAGCACCTGGGTGTAGTTGTCGAGCGTCCACTGGGCGAAGTCGAACGGGCTCAGGAGCGCCGTCCACCACCCCTCGGACTCGACGATCGCCTCGGTGCGGAACGACGAGATGAGCAGGCTCACCGTCGGGATGAGCCAGATGATGACGATGGCGAGGATCGTCAGCCGGGCGAACCAGCCCGCCTCGCTCTTCATCCGCTTGTTGATGCCGCGGGAGGTCTCCGGCTTCTTCGATGCCGGGCCCGCAGCCACGTCGGTGGCGGTCATCGCATCTCCTCCTCAGCCCGGAACCGCTTGATGTTCCAGATCATCACCGGCAGCACGAACACGAAGAGCAGCACCGCGATCGCGGCGCCTTGGCCGTTGTTCTGGAACGAGAAGAACGACCGCACCATGCGTTCGGCGAGGACCTCGGTCCCCGACTGGCCGCCGGTCATCACCCAGACGATGTCGAAGATCTTCAGCACGTTGATCGTCATCGTCGTCATCACCACGACGATCGCCGACATGATCGACGGGACGATCACGCGCAGGAACACCTGGAACTCGCTGGCCCCGTCGATCCGGGCGGCCTCGATGATGTCCCCCGGGACGGACTTGATGGCCGCCGACAGGATGACCATCGCGAACCCCGTCTGCATCCAGATCATGATGATCATCAGCATCAGGTTGTTCCACGGCTCGATGGAGATCCAGTCGACCGGGTCGTTCCCCAGCGCGGTCCAGATCCCGTTCAGCACACCGGTCTGGTTGCCGAAGGCGCGGAAGTCGTAGATGAACGCCCACACGACGCTGGCACCGACGAACGAGATGGCCATGGGCAGGAAGATGAGCGACTTGGCCAGCGACTCGCCGCGCTTCAACCGGTCCGCGAGGGTGGCGAACACGAGGCCGATGACGGTGGCGGCGACGGGCACGACCGCCATCCAGGCGATGGTGTTGCGGATGGCGCGCAGGATCGAGGGGTTGCTGAAGATGTCCTGGTAGTTGCGCAGCCCCACCCACTCGGTCGTGGTCTGGTTCTGGAGGCTGACGAGCATGGTGTTGACGGCCGGGTAGAGCAGGAACACGGCCAACAGCACGAGCGCCGGACCGACGAACACCCACGGCCGCACCGACTCCTGGTGGCGCAGCGGGAGCATGTTGACCAGGCGGTCCATGCCGAAGAAGGCGGCGAACACGCCCAGGACCCCGACGACGACCGCGACCAGCGCGACGAGGAGCCGGTTGGTCTCGGTCTCGCGCATCCACTGGAACGACCAGAGCCCGACGACGACGGCGCCCACCGGCAGCCCGATCGCCAGCACCCACTCCACCGCCGAACGTCGCGGGGCGGTCATCTCGCGCGGCTCGGGTTCGAGCCCGGGATCGACGTCGGGCGTGTCCACCGGTGGCGGTGGCGTGGTAGCCATCCGCGGCCTCCTCTGTCCTGTGCGGTCGGTGGGGTGCTGCTCCGGTCAGCGGTGACGGTCACCGCCGTCCGGGGTCGTGACGCGGGGAGGACGCGTCGCCGCGTCCTCCCCGCCCGGTGTCACGAAGGCCAGCTGGCTTCGACATCGGCCAGCGCCGCCTTCAGGTCCTTGCCGCGCATCCACTCGTTCATCGCGGTCCAGAAGGTCCCGGACCCGACCTCGGAGGGCATGAGGTCGGAGGCGTCGAACCGGGCGCTCTCCTCGCGGAGGGCGCTCAGGATGGTCTCGGCCGAGGTGGCCACGACCTGGTTCTCGTAGCAGTCCGCGCTGGTGTTGACGTTCGGGGAGATACGCGAGACCCCCTCGAAGCTGCCGCCCGCGCACTGCGCGTCGGTGTCGGTGAAGACGCGGATGAACTCGCGCACCTCGGGACGGTCGTTGAACACGACCGCGAGCTCACCGGCGATGAGCGCGCCCTGCTGTCCGTCGATCGACGGGAACGGGAACACGCCGTAGTCGGTGCCGAACTCCGACCCGTCGGGGAAGAAGTTCGTGATGAAGCTCGCCTGACGCATCATCAGGGCGGCGGGCTCGTCGCCGATGATGGCCGCCGGGGCGTCACGGAAGTCCGTGCTCGGGACCGCCGACGGGCCACCCACGACCCAGCCGTCGGTGAAGAGGATCTCGCCGAAGCGCTCGCCGGCAGCCACGATCGCCGGGTCGTCGAACGCGATCTCGTGGTTGACCCACTGGTCGTAGACCTCGGTGCCCTGCGCACGCAGGACGATGTCCTCGAGGAAGTCGGTCGCCGGCCAGCCGGTGGCGTCGTCGGAACCGGTCCCGACCACCCACGGGGTGAAGCCGTCGTCGACCATCTGCTGGGACAGGGCCATCAGGTCTTCCCAGGTCTCGGGTGCCTCGTAGCCCTGGGCCTCGAAGACCGGGATGTTGTACCAGATCAGGCTCTTCAGGTTGGCGTTGGTCGGGATGCCGTAGTGCTTGCCCTCGAACTCACCGAGGGAGAGCAGGTAGGACCCGAACCGGTCCTCGAGTTCGGCGATGTCGAAGCCGAGGTCCTCGAGGGCGATGGCGTTGCCCTGCTCCGCCTGCTGGACGACCGAGCCCGGCTGCGGGTAGAGCGCGATGTCGGGCGGGTTCCCGCCGTCGATGCGGATCTTGATCTGGGTCTCGAAGCTGTCGGAGCCCTCGTAGAAGGCGTCCGCGCCGGTCGGCCCGTTGAAGTACTCGTCGATGACGGCGTTGATGGCGTCGCCCTCGATCGAGGTCGGGGCACCGAAGATGGCGACCTGCGTGCCCGACAGGTCCATCGCCTCGGAGCCCCCCTCCGTCGGCGCCATCGTCTCGCTGCCCATGGGCTCGCTGCTGGTCTCGGTCGCGTCGGGCTCGGCCCCACCATCGTCGTCGCCGCCGCCGCAGGCGGTGGCGATGAGGGCTACCGACGCTGCTGCGGCCAGAAGCCGCAGACTGCGCTTGGTCTGCAACACGGTCTTCTCCCTGATCGTCTTGGGTCGCGACCGACGGTCACGACCCGCTCTCCGCCCGGTCCGGGCGGAGCGGGCGGATCGGCGGTATCCCCACCGGTCCGCGACGTCTCATCTCAGTGCACTCCCGCTCGCGGGGTCGAAGAAGTGGAGGCGGCCGGCGTCGAACCCGACCGTCATCTGCTCCCCGACCTTCGGCGGCTTCGTGGGGTCGAACTTCGCGACGAACACCTGGCCGGTCTTCTGCGACTGCTGGAGCCGCTCGAAGGCGTCGTCGTCGTCGACGGCCTCGCGCATGTCGTCGGACAGGATCGGCCCGATGCTCGTCTCGAAGTGGACGAGCATCTCGGAGCCGAGCATCTCGACCAGCCGGACGGTCCGGTCGGGCCACCGCGCCCCGGGTGCGGCCTCCTCCCCGAACACGAAGTGCTCGGGGCGCATCCCGACCGCGACATCGGAGCCGACCCGCTCGGAGAGCCCCGGGTACTGCTCGAGGGCCGCGTCGGGGACCTCGAGGGTGTGCCCCTCGCCGAGCTCGACGACCGGCCGGCTCGCGCTTCCACCGATCTTCACGAGCCCGAGGTTCATCGCCGGCGAGCCGATGAACCCGGCCACGAACAGGTTGTCGGGGTGCTCGTAGAGCCGCTGCGGTGCGTCGGCCTGCTGGAGGACGCCGCGCTTCAGCACCGCGACCCGGTCGCCCATCGTCATCGCCTCGACCTGGTCGTGGGTGACGTAGAGCGTGGTGACGCCCAGACGGCTCTGCAGCGAGGCGATCTCGGCGCGCATCGCCACCCGCAGCTTGGCGTCGAGGTTGGACAGCGGCTCGTCCATCAGGAACGCCTGGGGCGAGCGGACGATGGCCCGGCCCATCGCGACCCGCTGCCGCTGACCACCCGAGAGCGCCGCCGGCTTGCGGTGCAGGTACTCGGTGAGGTCGAGGATCTCGGCCGCCTCGTTGACCCGCTTCTCGATCTCGTCCTTGTCGACCTTGGCGAGCTTCAGCGCGAACCCCATGTTGTCCGCGACGGTCATGTGGGGGTAGAGCGCGTAGGACTGGAACACCATCGCGATGTCCCGCTCCTTGGGGGTCAGGTCGTTGACGACCTTGTCGCCGATGGTGAGCGTGCCGCGGGAGATGTCCTCGAGCCCGGCGACCATCCGCAGCGCCGTCGACTTCCCACAGCCGGACGGCCCGACCAGGATGACGAACTCGCCGTCCTCGATCTCGAGGTTGACGTCCTTCACGGCCTCGGTGCCGTCGGGGTAGATCTTCCACACCCCGTCGAGCTCGATCCTCGCCATCCCTCTTGTCTCCCGTCGAGGCCTTCCGGCCTTCCCAACTACGGCACTCGTACCCCGCACCCTGCAAGCGTTTTCGCGCTACGTCAAGCACCTTCACGGAAGTCGGCCGCGTGGGCCCTGTCGAGGGACGTCACGCCGGTCCGGCCCGGGTCCTTCGGCCCGGTGCAGGCCCCGTCGTGGCGCGGACGACGAGCTCGGTCGGCAGGCGGAGGTGCCGCGGCGCGGGCCCTGGACCTCCCGGCCGCAGCAGCTCGACCATCGCCTCGGCGGCGAGCTCGCCCTGCTCGACGACACCCTGGCGGACGGTCGTGAGCCCGATGTACGGGGAGACGTCGTGGTCGTCGAAGCCGACCACGGAGAGCTCCGCGGGGACCGCGATGCCGGCGTCCCGGGTGACCTGGAGCGCCCCGATCGCCATCTCGTCGCTCAGGGCGAAGACCGCCGTCGGCGGCTCGGCCAGCGACAGCAGCCGGCTCATCCCCTCGGCCCCGCCCCGCAGCGAGAAGTTCCCGGGCACGACGAGGTCCGGATCGAAGTCGATGCCGTGTGCCACCAGCGCCTCCCGGTACCCGCGTACCCGTTCCTTCGGAGCCTCGAAGGCGAACGGATCGTCGGTCAGCGCGCCGATGACCCCGACGCGCCGGTGCCCGAGGCCGAGCAGGTGGTCGGTCGCCGTGCGAGCCGCGCCGACGTTGTCGATGGTCAGCGCCACCTCGTCCCCGTGCGGCGCCCCCACGGTGACGACGACGCCGACGCTGTCGCGCAGACGACCCCACGCGGTCCCGTCGAAGCCCGTGTCGACGATGATGAGCCCGTCCACGCGCTTGCGGAAGGGCAGGGTGGCGACGAACCGGGCGTGGGCCTCGGGGCCCGAGACCGCGTACGGCAGGACGTCGTAGCCGGCGGCGTCGAGCACCGCCTCGATCCCGGCGAAGATCTGGGCGTAGTACCACTGCCCCAGCATCGGCACGACCAGCCCGACGGTCGTGGAACGCCCTGCCGCCAGCCGAGAGGCGTGCGGGTCCGCGACGTAGTGCAGGCGCTGGGCCGCCGCCTGCACCCGCTCCCGCGTCGACGGGGCGACGTTCGGCATCCCGCGCAGGGCGCGCGACACCGTCGCGACGGACACCCCGGCCTCGCGCGCGACGTCCCCGATGCTGGCCATGTCGGCCCCCTGCCCGCGCGCAGAGGCGCGGGACCACCTCGCTTCGGACCCTACGGACTGAGAACGCTTCCATCAAGGGGTGCGGCGCCGCTAGCGTGGCGCGCGACCGTCCCGTTCCCCGTCAGGCATCCACGATGTCCCCTGCCCCGGACCCGACCCGCTGGTGGCACGGCGCCGTCGGCTACCAGGTCTACGTGCGCTCGTTCCAGGACACCGACGGGGACGGGATCGGCGACCTCGAGGGCATCCGCCGGCACCTCCCCTACCTCGCCGACCTGGGCGTGGACATCGTGTGGGTGACGCCGTTCTACCCCTCACCCCAGGCCGACCACGGCTACGACGTCGCCGACTACACCGGCGTCGACCCGACCTTCGGCAGCCTCGCCGACGTGGACCGACTGGTCGAGGAGTGCCACGCGCTCGGGCTCCGGTTCGTGATCGACCTCGTCCCCAACCACAGCTCCAGCCAGCACCCCTGGTTCCAGGCCGCCCTCGCCGGCGACGAGCGCTACCGCGACTACTACGTCTGGCGCGACCCCGCCCCCGACGGCGGCCCGCCCAACAACTGGGTCTCCAACTTCGGCGGGCCGGCGTGGACGCCTCGACGAGGCGTCCGGGCAGTACTACATGCACCTGTTCCTGCCCGAGCAGCCCGACCTCAACTGGGCCAACCCCGACGTCCGCGACGAGTTCGACCGCATCCTGCGCTTCTGGTTCGAGCGGGGCGTCGACGGCTTCCGCATCGACGTCGCCCACTCCCTGGTCGAGGACCCCGAGTTCCGCGACAACCCGCTGCTCGGCGACGCCCCCGAGCCGGACGCGCACCCGCGCGAGGTCTTCGCCGCCTACGAGCACCGCTACGACCAGGACCAGCCCGGCGTGCTCGACGTCTTCCGCCGCTGGAACCGGGTCGCGGCGGACCACGACGCGATCCTCATCGGCGAGGTCTACCTGCTCGAGACCGACCGGCTCACGCGCTACGTCGCCGACCAGGACGGGCTCCACACCGCGTTCTGCTTCCCGGTCCTCAAGGTCGGCTGGGACGCCGACGACATCCGCTCGACGCTCGAGGCGGCGGTCCGGGACGGCGCCGGCGCCCTGTCGTGGCCGCTGTCGAGCCACGACGACCCGCACGCCGCCAGCCGGTTCGGCGGCGGTGAGGCGGGCGCCCGACGGCAGCTCGCCTACCTCACCCTGCTCGCGGGGCTCCCGGGCCTGCCGTTCCTCTACCAGGGCGACGAGCTGGGCCTGTCCGACGGCGACCTCGAGCTCGGTGCCGCGAGCGACCCGATGGCCGTGCGCAACGCCGGCGCGGTCGGCCGCGACGGGTCCCGGACCCCGATGGTGTGGGAGCCCGGCCCCGGGTACGGCTTCACCACCGGCGAGCCGTGGCTGCCGTTCGGCGCCAACCGGCGCGACGCCGACACCGCCGCCGTCCAGGAGGCCGACCCCGGTTCCCACCTCGCCCGGACCCGCCGGCTCCTCGAGGTCCGCCGTGGCCTCACCGACCTGCACGGACGCCTCGCGGTCGCCTGGCTCGACGGCGACCCGGCCGTGATCGCGCTCCGGCGCGGCGACGTGGTCGTGGCCGTGAACACCGCGGGCGGTGCGCGCGACCTCGACCTCCCCGCTGGGGCCTGGGAGCTGGCCTACAGCTCCGGCGCGCCCGCCACCGTCGACGGGACGCGGGTGCGGCTCGCCGGCGAGACCGGCGTCTACCTCACGGCGACCGGCGGGTGATCGCCGTCGTCGGGGAGTCGCTCGTCGACCTCGTGGCCGACGCCGACGGTCGCACGTTCCACGCCCTCCCCGGCGGCGCCCCGATGAACGTCGCCGTGACCATCGCCCGGCTCGGCGGCACCGTCCGCTTCCTCGGCCGGACCTCCGCCGACGTCTTCGGCGAGCGCCTCCGGGCGCACCTCGCCGGCGAGGGCGTGTCGCTCGCCGGCGCGCCCGTCGGCGAGGAGCCCACCGCCCTCGCGGTCGTGACGCTGGACCCGTCTGGGCACCCCAGCTACCGCTTCCTGTGGGACGGGACCGCCGACCGCCTGCTCGCGCTCGCCGACCTGCCGGGGTCGCTCGCCGGCGACGAGGCGCTCGTCGTCGGCGGGGTCTCGACCGTCCTCGAGCCGGTCGCGACCACGGTCGAGGCGCTGGTCGCCCGCGAGCGTGCCGGACGCATCATCGTGTTCGACCCCAACGTCCGGCCGCAGTTCGTCGAGGACCCCGCGGCGTTCCGCCGGCGCGTGGACCGGCTCGTCGGGCTCGCCGACGTCGTCAAGGTCAGCGACGAGGACCTCGCCTGGCTGTCCGACGAGGACCCGCTCAGCGACCGCGGCGCGCTGGGCGGCGCGGCGACGGGTCGCTGGTGGTCGTCACGCGCGGCGCCCGCGGACCGGTGGCGGTCACGGGGAGCGCCCGTGCCGAGGTCGCCGGCGAGACCGTGCCGGTCGTCGACACCGTCGGCGCCGGCGACGCCTTCCTCGGCGCCACCGTCACGTGGCTCGCCGACGCCGGCCGGCTCGACCGTGCCGCGCTGGTCGGGCTCGACGCCGACGCGGCCACCGAGCTGCTCCGGTTCGCCACCCACGTCGCCGCGGTGACCTGCACCCGTCGGGGCGCGGACCCGCCGCGTCGCGACGAGCTGTGAGCCTCGCGCTGTGACGCTCGCCGGCAGCGCCGCTACCGCTCGGTGATGGCTCGGAGCCTCGCGGCCTGCGGGTCCTCGTCGGCGTAGGACCAGTCCGCCTGCTTGAGGTGGTAGCGCGGGTGGTAGGTCACCTCGCCCGAGTCGGTGTCGATGTGGTCGATCAGCGGCACCGGGATGTCGGCCGGGGTCGGCTCGCCCTTGTCGACGGTCGCGACGAACTCGTCCACGAACGCCTGCACGGTGCTGGCGATCGTGACCTGGGTCCCGACCGGGAGGTAGCAGCGGTTCTGGTCGGTGACGGTCTGGGTGCGCTTCAGGATGTCCTCGAGGTCGCGCTGGGTCGCCTCGCCCCGCTGGACCTTCGCCAGGAGCGCGTCGATGTCGAGGTTGCCGAGCTTGCAGGCGTTGCACTGGCCACAGGACTCGATCGCGAGGAAGTGCGCCATCGTGGCGGCGACGTCCACGATCGACCGGCTGTCGTCGTAGACCACGAACCCGCCGGAGCCCATCCCCGAGCCGGCTCGGGCGAACGCGTCGAAGTCCAGCGGGGTGTCGAGCATCGCCGGCGTGATGACCGCGTTCGACGTCCCCGAGTAGACGGCCTTGATGTCGCGGGCGCCGGCGATGTCGACCAGCAACGTCCGCAGCGGGGTCCCGAGCGGCAGCTCGTAGACGCCCGGGCTGGCGACGTCGCCCACGACCGTGAACACCATCGTGCCGGGCGAGTCGTCGGTACCGGTCTCGCGGAACCAGTCAGCGCCGTGGGCGAGGATGCGCGCGACGTGCGAGAACGTCTCGACGTTGTTGACGACCGTCGGGTTCGGCGACACGACCGTCGGCCACAGCCCCTGCTGGTAGGGCGGGAGGATGCGCGGCATCGGGAGGCGGCCCTCGACCACCTCGAGCATCCCGGTCTCCTCGCCGAACAGGTAGGCGTCGGGACCGAGCACGAGCTCGACGTGGTCGGCGCGCTGCCAGCCGGCCTCGACCAGCTCGGCGAGCGCCTGCCGCAGCCGCGCGACCGGCTCGGTGAACTTCGCCTTGATGCCGATGAACGCCCGCTCGGCGCCGGTCGCGTACATCCCGATCAGCACCCCCTCGAGGAAGGCGTACGGGTCCTCCTCGATCAGGGTCCGGTCCTTGTAGGTGCCCGGCTCGCCCTCGGCGGCGTTGGCGACCAGGAACACCGGCGAGCCCGCGTCGCCGGCGACCTCGAGCACGCCCCGCCACTTGGTGGCGGTCGGGAAGCCGGCGCCGCCGCGGCCGCGCAGGCCGGCGCGGGCGACCTCCTCGATGACGTCGTCGCGGTCGCGGTCGAGGGCGTTGGCGTAGCCCGCCCCGCCGTCGCCGGCGAGGTAGGCGGTCGAGATCCGCGACCGGATCGTCGGGCAGCAGGCGGTTGCTCTGCACGGGGTGCTCCGAGGTGACGAGGCGGACCCGCGACGGTAGCGGTTAGCGTGGGAGGGTCACCGACCTCCGACCAGGCTGGAGCCGCCGTGCCGTCCGCGTTCCGAAGCGCCATCGAGGCACACGACGGCGAGGCCGCCCGGGCCCTCCTCCACGACGACGTGGTCTTCAACAGCCCGGCCGTCCACGCCCCCTACCGCGGCAAGGCCGCGTGCGCGCACCTGCTCGGTCACGTCGAGCAGGTGTTCCAGGACTTCCGCTACGTCGACGAGGTCGAGACCGACGACCGCATCGTGCTGATCTTCCGCGCCCGCGTCGGCGACCGCGACGTCCAGGGGCTCGACCACCTCGTCCTCGACGCGGACGGGCTGATCACCGAGTTCACGGTGATGGTCCGGCCCCTGTCCGGGCTCATCGCGCTCGCGACCGCCATGGGCGCCCGCCTCGAGTCCGACCCCGTCCCCACCTGACCCCCCGACTACGGGTTCCTCCCCCCGTTCTTGCGCGTCGCGCGAGGACAGGGGGACGAACTCGGGGTCAGTGGCGGTGGGCGAGGGCGTGGAACGCGATGCCGGCGGTGACGGCGACGTTCAGCGAGTCGACCGCCGGGTGGATCGGGATGCGGACCGGGAGGTCCGCGGCGTCCAGCGCGTCGTCGGACAGTCCCGGCCCCTCCGCCCCGAGGAGCAGGGCCACCTTCTCCCCCGCCGGCACGTCGTCGATGTCGACGGCCGCGGGGTCGGGGGTGAGCGCCAGGACGCGGAACCCGCCGGCGCGGAGGGCGGCGAGCCCCTCCTCCACCGGGCCGAGGTCGGCGAACGGGACGTGGAGGACGTGGCCCATCGAGGTCCGCACGGTGCGCCGGTAGAGCGGGTCGGCGCAGCGTGGACCCATCAACACCGCGTCGACGCCGAGCGCCCGGGCCGAGCGGAAGATCGCGCCGAGGTTGGCCGGATCGTTGGTCTCCTCGAGGACCGCGACCGTCCGCGCGCCGCGAGGACCTCGTCCCGGCCGGGAGCTCGCGTCGCCACCCGCAGCCGAGCGCGCCCTGGTGGTTCGGGAAGCGGACGACCTCCCGGATGAGGTCGCGCTCGGCGAGGAACACCGGCCCGTCGACCGCGTCGATGCAGTCGGCCGAGGTCGTCGAGCCGGTGCGGCATGAGCAGCAGCGACTTCGTGACGTAGCTCGACCTGCATCAGCTCGCGGACGACGTTGGGCCCCTCCGCGATGAACACCCCGGTGCGGTTCTCGTAGCGCTTGCGCAGCTCCGGGTCGGACAGGCACGCGTAGTCGCCCAGCCGCTCGTCGGCCGGGTCCGTCGATCGCGACGATGCGGCCCATGACCCGCGAGCGTACGACCCGACCTCGCTGACGGAAACCCGCGTGGTGCGACGGGATCCGTCCGCCGGCCGTGCCGGTTCCGGGTCGCTACGCCCGCGCGCCGGTGACGGGAACCCGCGTGGGCGACGGGGAACCGTCATCGGTGCGGTCGGCGACGGCGCGGGGTCAGCGGGCGAGCTGGGCGAGCTCGATGCGCGCGTTGGCAGCGAGGAACCGACGGATCCAGTCGGCGGAAGCGCGGGACCGTCGAGGAGGTCGGCGCTGGACGACTGGGACGATCCGGACGCCCACCGCCGGCGGCCTCGTCGGTCCGTGCGGCGTCGGCGAGCCGATCCTCCGCGTAGTCGTGGTCGACGCCGCCGAGGTACTCGAACGCGAGCCGGAGACGTCGCACGAACCAGTCGACGCGCCGGAGCGGCCGTGATCCACACCTGCGGCTCGGCGTCCGGCGCGACCTCGAGGACGTAGCGACCGAGGTCGCGCTCCGGTTCGGTCTCGCTGTCGGAGGGCGCCATCAGCGAGGAGGCAGGCGATCGCCTGCGCTCCCGGCGTCGGTCCTCGGTCGCGCCGCCAGCTCGCGTCGGACGCGCTCGTCGACCCAGCTGCCCCGCGGCGCCGGAGGACGTCGACCGCGACGCGCAGGGCGCGCTCCGAGCGGAGGTCCGGGACGGCGTCGAACACCGCCTCGGAGGGGTGCAGGCAGGTGAGCGGCCCGACCGTGACGGGACGGCGGTCGGGGACCGGGTCGGGCCGGTGGGCGAACCCGACGTTGCGCATCCGACGCCCCGGGCGCGGTCAGCACGGTGAAGGGGTCCTCGACGCGTGAACCCGTCGAGTCGAGCGCGACCGAGGACGAACGCGCCCGTCAGCCGTGCATCGGGCGCGCCCGGATGCAGCGCGGCCATCGCCCCCCGTTCGGGCGGGTCACGGGCGCCGGCGACGACCGGTAGACGCCGCGCTCGACGGGGAGCAGGGCGCCGTGGCGGACCAGCCGTCGACCGTGCGGGCCGGTGACGTACCGGATGAGCTGGACCCGCCCCGCGACGCCGTGCTGGGCGCAGGAGCAGGCGCTGGATGGTAGCGGGAACGTGGCATGGGCACAGCCTCGCCGCGAGCCGGGCTCGTCCGGCCGCAGCGCCGCCGACCCTGTGGACGAGCCGGCGACACCCCGACCCGCCCGGCGACAGGAACTCCGCGCATGGGCGACGGGAAGCCGTCACGGGCCGGACGACCGTCACGCCGGCTGACCGCGCGACGACTGGACCCGTCGTATCCGACGGAAAGTCCGTCGCCGGCGCGGGCCTGCTGGCTCGGGGTCAGTCGGTGGGGACGGCGGAGAAGAGGTCGTCGAGGAGCTGCTCGAGCTCCTGCTCGTGCACGACGTGCTGGCCGGCGGCCGGGGACGCCGACGCGACGCGCGAGACGCAGCGCAGCTTCCGGTCGCCGTCGAGCCCGTCGAGGATGTTCCAGATGCGGCCGTCCACGAACCCCCAGGGGCCCATGTTCTGCGGCTCCTCCTGGGCCCACACGACGTCGGTCGCGTTGGGGTAGTCGGTGAGGATGTTCGCGATCTGCTTCTCCGGCCACGGGTAGAGCTGCTCGACCCGGACGATCGCCACCGGCGCGCCCAGCTCGTCGCGCCGGCCCACGAGGTCGTAGACGACCTTGCCGGAGCACAACGCCACGGTCCGCACCTCGTCGCGGTCCTCGACCGCCGGGTCGTCGAGCGTCTCGCGGAAGCTGCCGGCGGTGAACTCGTCGATGTCGGAGAACGCGTTCGGCGAGCGCAGCAGCGACTTCGGCGTGAAGATCACCAGCGGCTTGCGGACGTCGCGGTGCATCTGCCGGCGCAGCACGTGGAAGTACTGAGCGGCGGTGGTGGCGTTGACGACCTGGATGTTGTCCTCGGCGCAGAGGGTGAGGAAGCGCTCGATGCGGGCCGAGCTGTGCTCGGGGCCCTGGCCCTCGTAGCCGTGCGGGAGGAGGAGGACCAGCCCCGACTCGAGGTCCCACTTGTCCTCCGCGGCGACCATGTACTGGTCGATGATGATCTGCGCGCCGTTGACGAAGTCGCCGAACTGCGCCTCCCAGCACACCAGTGCCTCACGCGCCTTGAGCGTGTAGCCGTACTCGAAGCCGAGGGCGGCGTACTCGGAGAGCAGCGAGTCGTAGATGAACCACTTGCCCTGGTCGTCGGACATCTCGGCCAGGGGCAGGTACTCCTCGCCCGAGTCGAAGTCGACCTGGACGGCGTGACGCTGCGAGAACGTCCCGCGACGCGAGTCCTGGCCGGCCACCCGGACGGCGGTGCCCTCGAGCAGGAGCGACCCGAACGCGAGGGTCTCGCCCAGCGCCCAGTCGATGGATCCCTTCTCGTAGCGCTCCCTGGCCTTCTTGAAGATGCGGTCGAGCTTGGGGTGGCGGGTGAACCCGTCGGGGACGTCGAACTGGGCCGACGCCACGCGGTCGAGGAGCTCCTTCGGCACGCCGGTGTCGACGTGCGGGAGCAACGCCACCTTCTCGACCGGGCGGATCGCCTTCGGGGGCTCCGGCGGAGATGCCTGCTTGGTCTCCTGGAACGCACCCTCGAGGCGCTTGGAGAAGTCCTCGAGGTACTCCTCGGCCTTCTCGATCGAGATGTCGCCGCGACGCACCAGCCGCTCGGTGTAGAGCTTGCGGACCGAGCGCTGGTCGTCGATCGTCTTGTACATGTTCGGCTGGGTGTAGCTCGGGTCGTCGCCCTCGTTGTGGCCGTGCCGGCGGTAGCAGACGAGGTCGATGACGACGTCGGCGTTGAACGCCTCGCGGTACTCGAAGGCGAGCCGGGCGACCCGCACCACGGCCTCGGGGTCGTCGCCGTTGACGTGCAGGATCGGTGCCTGGACCATCTTCGCCACGTCCGTCGGGTAGACCGACGAGCGCGAGGACTCGGGCGCGGTCGTGAAGCCGACCTGGTTGTTGATGACGACGTGGATCGTCCCGCCCGTGCGGTAGCCCCGCAGCTGCGACAGGTTCAGCGTCTCGGCCACGACCCCCTGACCGGCGAACGCGGCGTCGCCGTGCATGAGCAGCGACAGGACGGGGAACTTGCCCTCCTCGCCCTGGTCGTAGAGGTCCTGCATCGCGCGGGTCATGCCCTCGACGATGGGGTTCACCGTCTCGAGGTGCGACGGGTTGGGCGGCATGTGGACCGCGACCGTGTTGCCGCTGCGGGCGTGGTACTCGCCGTCGGTCCCGAGGTGGTACTTGACGTCGCCGGAGCCCTGCACCGTGTCGGGGTCGATGTCGCCCTCGAACTCGCGGAAGATGTCCTTGTAGTGCTTGCCCACGAAGTTCGACAGGACGTTCAGGCGGCCGCGGTGGGCCATGCCCAGCACGATGTCGCGGACCACGCCGCCGTCGGCCGCGGCCTCGGCGATGGCGTCGAGGAGCGGGATCAGGGACTCGCCACCCTCGAGCCCGAAGCGCTTCTGACCCACGTACTTGGTGTGGAGGAAGCTCTCGAACGCCTCGGCGGCGTTCAGGCGCTCGAGGATCCAGAGCTGGTCCTCGGCCGAGACGTCGACGTCGACGCCCTCGACGCGCTCGCGGATCCAGCGCTTCTGCTCGGGGTGCTGGATGTGCATGTACTCCACACCGATGGTGCGGCAGTAGGCGTCGCGGAGGACGCCGAGGATGTCGCCGAGCTGCATCGTGGTCGTGCCGTCGGGACCGTCGGTGAGGAACTCGCGGTCGAGGTCCCAGATGGAGAGCCCGTAGTAGGTCGGGTCGAGCTCGGGGTGCATCGCCGCGTCCTTCTGACGCAGCGGGTCGAGGTCGGCGATGAGGTGCCCACGGACGCGGTACATGTTGGTGAGCTGGTCGACCTTCATCTGCTTCTCGAGCAGCGCCGTCTGGCTGTCGAGGGCGGAGTGGTCGCGCCGCCAGCGGGCCGGCTCGTAGGGCAGCCCGAGCGCTCGGAACACCTCGTCGTAGAAGCCGTCCTCGCCGAGCAGGAGCTCGTGGACCTTCTTGAGGTACAGCCCGGACTCGGCGCCCTGGATGACCCGGTGGTCGTAGGTCGAGGTGAGGGTGATGAGCTTCGACACGCCGAGCTGGGCGACGGTGCGCGCGTCGGCGGCCTGGAACTCGGCCGGGTAGTCGATCGCGCCGACCCCGAGGATCGCGGCCTGGCCCTGCATCAGCCGCGGCACGGAGTGGACGGTGCCGATGGTGCCGGGGTTGGTGACCGTGATGGTCCCGCCGGCGAACATCGCCGGGTCGAGCTTGTTCGTGCGGATCTTGCGGATGACCTCCTCGTAGGCCCGCAGGAACTCCTCGAAGTCCATCGCGTCGGCGTGCTTGATGACCGGGACGAGCAGGGTGCGCGAGCCGTCGTCCTTCTCGACGTCGACGGCGAGCCCGAGTCCGAAGGTGTCGGGCTTGACGACCGCGGGGTTGCCGTCGACCTCGGCGAAGCTGTTCTTCATCGCCGGGACGGTCTCGACCGCCTTCACCATCGCGTAGGCGATGAGGTGGGTGAACGAGACCTTGCCGCCGCGGGTGCGGCGCAGGTAGTTGTTGATGATGCGCCGGTTGACCTCGAGGAGCTTGGCCGGGACGTCGCGCACCGAGGTCGCGGTCGGGACCTCGAGCGAGGCCTCCATGTTCTCGACGATGCGGGCGCCGACGCCGCGGATGCGCTCCGGCGTGGGACCGTCGGCGTCCTCGGCCGGCTTCGCCTTCGCCTTCTTCGGCTCCTCGGCGTCGGCCTTCGCGTCCTCCCCGTCGGTCTTCGCCGGCGCCTGCTTCGCGGCCGGCGCCTCGGCCGCCGCCTCGCCGTTGGACGACGGGGCTGGCTTGTCGCCGGGGCGGTAGTCGGCGAAGAAGTCACGCCAGCTCTCCGACAGCGAGCTCGGGTCGTCGCGGTACTGGTCGTACATCTCCTCGACCAGCCAGGCGTTGAGCTCCGACCGCGAGCCGGACGGGGTGGTGGGGTTGGTAGCCATGGGCGGGATGGTACTCCGGGGTGGGGACCGGTCTGGCGGGTGACCCGGTGGGTCAGCCCTGCCGCCAGTCGGGGTCCCGGCCGGTCAGGCCGAGGAGCTTGGTGAGGAGGTCGGCGTCGTCGGGCACGGCGACCTCGGGGCCGAAGACGCCCATCTCGCGCACCTCGGGGGTGACGACCGGGGCGGTGACGTCCCACGCCGCCTGGACGAGCTCGCCGTCGGGCTCGAGGTCGAGGTCCTGGCCGGTCGCCACCGCCAGGTCCCAGCCGTGGATGACGAGGTCGGCGGTGCGCTGGAGGACGTAGAACCGTCCGTCGACGTCGCCGAAGGACAGGTGGACGGTCCGGTCCAGCGCGTCCGGCGCCTCGATGGCGCGCTGGGCCGCGTCGGCCGCGCTGTCGTGGGCGCCCACGGGATCCTCGGCGTCGGCGTCGTGGTCGAGCTCGCCCGACGCCTCGACGTCGGCGACCGTCCGGCCGTCCATGAGCGGCGGCACCCAGACGTGCTCGTGGGTGAGGTGGTCGACCAGGGCGCGGACATCCCAGTCCGCGTCCGGGGTGGCGAGGGACCACTGGTCCTCGCCGATGCCGCGGACGAGCGCCCGGTTCAGGGCGACGCCGCGCCGGTGGAGCGCGATCGGATCCATGAGAGGGCCTTCTCCAGCGGGGCAGGGGGAGGCCTCACGCTGGGTGGCGTGCTCGAGACGCCGCAAGTGGACCGGTCGCCCGAGGGCGAGTCAAGCCGGTGACAGGTCCGGTCGGACGAGCCGGTCGGGTCCGGGAACCGCGCCGGCCCCGGGGGCGTCCGACGGGTGACGAGCCGAGGAGGCACGACATGCGTAGGACGACGAGGATCACGGCGGCGCTGGTGGCCGCGGGGCTCCTGGCGACCGGCTGCTCCGGCGCCAGCGACGGCGAGACCGGCGGCGCGGTGAGCGGCGTCGACACCGCCGTCGGGGCGCCGGTCGGCGCCGCGGAGCCGGACGACGGCGGCGTCGCGGAGGAGTCCGCCGGCGACCGTGGCGGGACCTCCGAGGCCGGCGCGGCGCTCGGCTCCGACGGCGAGGCGCCGGCCACCATCCACATCAGCTCGCCGCTGGGACGCCAGGTCGTGTTCAACGCGCGCCTGTCGTTGGAGGTCGACGACACCGCCGCCACGGTCGAGGCGATCCGCCGCTCGGTCGAGCAGGCGGGCGGGTTCGTGGCCGGGGCCGACCTGCACCGGGTCGGGGAGGGCGGGCTCCTCGCTGGCTCGATGACGCTGCGGGTGCCGGCCGACCGGCTGAGCACGACGCTCGCCGCCCTGAAGGACATGGCGAGCGAGGTGGTGGACGAGGGCCTCGACTCCGACGACGTGACCGAGGAGTACGCCGACGTCCAGGCCCAGCTCCGCAACCTCCGGGCCCTCGAGACCGAGCTCCTCGCGCTCCTCGCCGACATCCGCGAGCGCAGCAACGACGCCACCCAGGTCCTCACCGTGTTCGAGCGGATCCGCCAGGTGCGCGGCGAGATCGAGCAGCTCGAGGGTCGACGTCAGGTCCTCGACGACCTGGTCTCCCTCGCGACCATCCAGGTGGAGCTGCAGCCGACGCCCACCGCCGCGCCGATCGCCACCGACGAGTGGCGGCCGGGCGAGGTGGCGCGCGACGCGCTGCGCTCCACCGTCAACGCCCTCCGCGGCGTCGTCGACGGCGCGATCTGGGTCGCGCTGACCCTCCTGCCCCTCCTCGTCCTGGTGCTCGGCCTTCCCCTGGCCGTGGCGCTGGGGGTGCGGCGCACGCTGCGGCGCCGCACGGCTCGGCCGGCCGACCCTTCCCCCACGGCCGGCTGAGCCCCGACCCGTCGGCCGTGGCGACGGCGCCCACCGTCGCCACGGCCGACGCTTGGATGGGCCGACAGCGGTAGCGTCGGCCCATCGCGGGACGCCACCGCGGCCGACCGCCTCCACGACCCCCCGACCCCCCACGACCCCCGGAGTGCCCGTGCGGGACCGCCTGATCGCGATCGTCTTCGGGGTGGTCGTGCTCGCGGTGGTCGGCGGCGGTCTGTGGCTCGTCACGAACCGGGTCGGGGTCGACCCGCAGGCCGAGGCCGAGGCCGCGGTCGACGCCTACCTCCAGGCGTGGGAGGCCGGCGACACCGCGACGATGCGGACGCTCGTCACCGACCCGCCGGCCGCCTTCGACGACCTCCACGCCCAGCTACGCGAGGCCCTGGAGCCGACCTCGTTCGGCGTCCAGCGCCAGGAGGTCGTGCTGCAGGGGTCGCAGGCCGACACCGACCTGACCGTGCGCGTGGGGCTGCCGGACGCCGACGACGCGGTGTGGACGAGCCACCTCACGGCCCAGCGGCTCGAGGGCGAGTGGCGCGTCCTGTGGGACCCGTCGGTCATCCACCCGGAGCTGCGCGCCAGCTCGACCTGGGACGTCATCGAGGAACCCGCCGGCCGCGCCGAGATCCGCGCCCACGACGGCACCGCCCTCACGGCCCCGGGCGAGCTCGTCAGCGTCGGGGTCGAGCCGCGCCGCATCGAGGACGAGCAGGAGCTCCTCGGCGACCTCGCGGGCCTGCTCCCCGAGGCGGGCGAGCCGCTGGTCGAGCTGCTCGCCCGCGACGACCTCCACGACGACTGGTACTACCCGCTGGTCACGCTCCGCCCCGACCGGTGGGCCGACGTCGAGCGCGACGTCATGGCACTGCCGGGGATCGTGGTCCGCACCGAGGAGGCGCGCGTCGGCTCCGACGACGGCTTCGCCCTGCACACGCTCGGCCGGGTGGGCCCGGCGGACGAGGAGCGCGCCGCCGAGCTCGGCGTCGCCCCGGGCGAGCCGGTCGGCCAGTACGGGCTCGAGGCCGTCTTCGAGGACCGGCTGACCGGCACGCCGGCGCTCGACGTCGTCATCCGCGACGCCGACGGCGAGGTGACCACGACCGTCCACCACTACCAGGGGGACCCGCCGGAGCCGGTCACCACCACCCTCGACGCCGACGTGCAACGGGCGGTCGAGAACGCACTCGTCGGGGTGTCCGACCCCACCGGGGTGGTCGTCATCGACGCGTCGAGCGGCGCCATCCGTGGCGTCGCGAGCCGGCCGCTCGCCGGGTTCAACCGGGCGCTCGCGGGCCGCTACCCGCCCGGATCGACCTTCAAGGTGGTGACCGCGGCCGCGGCGATGACCGCCGGCGTGCAGCCCGACGACCCGGTCCCGTGCCCGGGTGAGGTCGTGCTCGGCGGGCTCCGGCTGCGCAACGCCCACGACCTCGCGCTCGGCGAGATCACCCTGGCGCGCGCGTTCACGGTGTCGTGCAACACGGCCTTCGCGTCGCTGGCCGCCGACCTCGACGACGGTGCGCTCGACGAGGCCGCCGCATCGTTCGGCTTCGGGGTCGACTACGGCCTGCCGCTCGACACCTTCGGGGGGAGCTTCCCCGCGCCGGCGGACCTCGCCGAGCGCGCGGCCGCGGCGATCGGCCAGGCTCGGGTCGAGGCCTCGCCGCTGCACATGGCGTCGGTCGCCGCGGCGGTCGCGTCCGGCGCGTGGCGTCCGCCCTACCTCCTCGCCGACGACGGTCCCGGGGAGCCGAGTCCGCTCCCGCCCCAGCTCACCAGCGACCTCACGACGATGATGCGGGCCGTGGTCGCCGAGGGCACCGCCACCGCCGCCCAGGTGCCCGGGGACCCGCCGGTCGCCGGCAAGACGGGCAGCGCCGAGTTCGGCACCGGCGACCCGAAGCCGACCCACGCCTGGTTCATCGGCTTCCGTGGCGACCTCGCGTTCGCGGTCCTCGTGGAAGGCGGCGGCGAGGGCGGCTCGGTGGCGGCCCCGATCGCGGCCCGCGTGCTCCGCGAGCTCGACGCGCTGTCGGGCTGACGGGCCGTCGCGCCGGCCCCCCGGGTCCGCGTGGCCGGGCCGCATCGCGACCGGCGCACTACCGTCGCCGTCGCCGCGAGCCCACCCTCGGAGGAGGTCCCCCGTGCCGACCCTCACGCTGACCGGCGACGCCGACGCCGACGCGCTGCTGTCCACCAACCCGCTGGCGCTGCTCGTCGGCATGCTGCTCGACCAGCAGGTCCCGATGGAGTGGGCGTTCACCTCGCCGGCGCGGCTCGCCGAGCGGCTCGACGGTCCGCTCGACGCGGCCCCGATCGCGGAGATGGGCCCGGACGCGGTCGAGGCCGTCTTCCGCGACAAGCCGGCCCTGCACCGCTACCCGGGCGCGATGGCCAAGCGCGTCCACGCCCTGTGCGAGCACCTCGTCGCGCACTACGGCGGAGACGCGGCGCGGGTCTGGGAGGACGCCGCCGACGGCGCCGAGCTCTACGCCAACATCCGCGAGCTGCCGGGCTTCGGGACCCAGAAGGCGCAGATCTTCACCGCGCTCCTCGCCAAGCAGTGCGGCGTCGACCGCGACGGCTGGGAGGGGCAGGCCGGCGACTACGCGCTCGACGGGTACCGCTCGATCGCCGACGTGACGAGCCCGGAGGCGCTCCAGCGGGTCCGCGAGTTCAAGCAGGCGAAGAAGGCCGCGGCGCGCGGCTGACCTCCCCGCGGCCCGGGGAGGTCGTCCGCGTCGTGCGACGCGTCGACGCGGCCGGTCAGCGCGGCCGGAGCTCGACGTGGACGTGCCCGCGACCGCGGCCACCCTGGCCGTCGACCTGGCTGTAGAACGGGAACTTGCGCGACCCGCCGGCGACGTGGGTGACCCCGCCCTGGACCCGCTCCCCCACCCGGACCTGGGGCGACACCATGTGGATCATGGTGACGAGCGCCGCCGGGTTCTCGTCCGGGACGATCCGCACGCGGTAGTCGGGGTACTTGCCGTACAGCGCGTACGGGGCCACCTCGACCACCCGGCCGGTGACGGGCGCGCGGACGGGGTCGCCGGCCTCGAGCGCCACGTCGACGGCCGACGTGCCGGGGGTCCCGCGGCCACGGCTCGGCATCTTGCGTCCCAGCTCGGCGTGCATCGCGAGTGACGTGCGTCCGGAGGCCTGGTGCCAGCCGTGGTAGACGGCCTGCGGCGAGGGGCTGAACAGGTGCACGCCGGCGGCGGTCGCCATCAGCGGCGACGCCACCTTCCCCCAGGCCGCGTTGACGACGCCGCGGGTGTCCTGCGGGTCGAGGCGCTCGCCGGTCGCCACGCCGAGGCGGCGGCCCGCCTCGCGGACGTCGCCGGCGTCGAGGACGGAGCCGTAGCCGATCCCGGCGGCGTGCAGCGCCCGGCCGACACGCGCCCGGCCGGCGGCGAGGATGCGCTCGGCGTCGGTGGCGTCGAGGGCGGCGCCGTAGGAGACGCCGAGCCACGCGGCGGCGTCGGTGAAGTCGGTCGCGTCCGGGCGCTCACCGATGCCGATGCCGGCGGTGGCGAACCGCTCGACCGAGGCGTTCCAGGCCGCGGCGACGATCCGGTCGATGTCCACGCCGTCGATGTGGCTGCCGACGTCGACGCCGAAGCGCCGGGCGGCGTCGGCGTAGTCGCGCCAGTCGACGCTCTCCCCGAACCCGAACCCCGCCGCGGTGAACGACAGCCGGACGTCGTCGCGGGTGGCGGCGACCGCGGGGGTCGCCGGGGCGACGACGGTGGCGGCCACCGCGAGGGCGGTGGCGCCGGCGGCGACACGGGCAGCCGTGCGGGACAGGGTGCCGGCGACCCAGCGGGCGCGGGTCAGGAGGCGCGTGGAGGGGAGGTTCATCGGAGTTCGCTCCGGGGAGTTCGCGGACGGACGCGGTGCGGTTCGTCCGTTCTGTCGGTCGGGCCGCGGGGATGGTGAACCCCCGGCGCCCCCGCCGCGACCACCCTCCACGGGGCGGGAAGTGCCACGCACGGGGTGCTAGACCCCGTCAGCTACCCGGATCGACCCCTCCGACGACTTCCCCGGTATCTCGGACAGTGGCCGTCGAAGTTCACTGTCCGCTCGGACAGGTCTAGGCGGGAACTCGCACCGCACGCGGGCCGTACGTCGTCGCGTCACGCGACGTCGCCGGCACGCAGGGCGAGGTCACCGAGCGCGACCCCACATCGGCCGACCGTCAGGCGCGGTCGAGCGCGGCCACCAGGAACAGCAGGACCGTCCCGAGGATCATCCCGACCATCCCGACGGGCACCCAGCCCCACCCGCGGCTCCACGGCCAGACCGGCAGGACGAGCAGCAGCACGGTGACGACGAGCACGACGGGGAGCAGGAGCACGCGAGGTCCGGGACGCTGGCGACGGTGACGGCGCGGGAGCCTACAGCGCAACGGCTAGCGTCATCCGCCTCGCGGCGGCGTCGCCGACGCCGAGGAGGTCCCGTGGTCGTGGTGCGCGTGCTCGTCGGCTCCGCCGGCGTGGTCGTGGTGCTCGGCACGCTCCTGTCGGCGGTGCGGACGGTGGTGCTCCCCCGCGGGGTGTCCTCGCTGCTCGCCCGCCTCCCCTTCACGATCGTGCGGGGCGCGCTGTTGGTGTCGTCACGACGCCACGCCACCTTCGAGCAGCGCGACGACCGGATGGCGCTCCTGGCACCGCTCGCCCTGCTGCTGCTCCCGGTCGCGTGGCTCCTGGCGTCCTGCGTCGGCTTCACCGCGATCTTCTGGGCGCTGGGGGTCGGGTCCCTCGCCGCGGCGTTCCGGCTCAGCGGGTCCTCGCTCCTCACGCTCGGCTTCGAGCCGGCGGAGGGGCTGGCCCAGACCGCCGTGGCGTTCGCGGACGCCACGATCGGCCTCGGGCTGCTGGCGCTCCTGATCGCCTACCTCCCGACGATGTACGCCGCGTTCGCCCGGCGGGAGGCGCTGGTGGGTCTGCTCGAGGTGCGTGCCGGATCGCCGCCCCGAGCCGTCGAGATGCTCCTGCGCTACCACCGCATCGGCTGGAGCGACTCGCTCGAGGGCACCTGGGAGCGGTGGGAGCAGTGGTTCGCCGACATCGACGAGTCGCACACCTCGCTCGCCGCCCTGTCCTTCTTCCGCTCGCCGCAGCCCGACCGAAGCTGGGTGACCGCGGCCGGCGCGGTGCTCGACGCCGCGAGCCTGCAGGTCTCGACCGTGGCCGGAGGGGCCTCGCCGCAGGCGCAGCTGTGCATCCGGGCCGGGTTCGTGGCCCTCCGCCGGATCGCCGACCGTCCACGCCATCGGCTTCGACCCCGACCCGCGGCCGGACGACCCGATCAGCATCACCCGGGCCGAGTTCGACGCGGCCTACGACGAGCTCGGCGGGGGCGGCATCCCCGTCGTCGCCGACCGGGACCAGGCGTGGCGCGACTTCGCCGGGTGGCGCGTCAACTACGACGCCGTGCTGCTCGCGCTCGCCGCCACCGTCGTCGCACCCCCCGCGCCGTGGTCCTCGGACCGGGCACCGCGGCTCACCGAGCTCCGGGGCCAGCGCCGGCGCCCGGACCACGCGCCCCCTCGCTGACGCCGCGTCACCCCGGGGGTCACCGCGCGTGGCCGTCCGGGGCGATCGTCAGCAGGACCGCACGCCGAGCAGCGGGAACCGCGATCGTGGGTCACCCTCTCCCCCGTGGATGTCCGGTTCATCCGGTTCTACACCGCCGCCAGGTTAGGCTGGCACCGCACGACCACGGGGGACACGATGCCAGACCGTCACGACACGACGACCCGACCGGACCCGGCAGCCGAGGGCGGGGAACCGACCCGGGACCGCCAGCTCCGGGCGCAGGGCCGGCGCACGATGCGCCGCCTGCTCGACGCGGGACGCGACGTCTTCGCCGAGCGCGGCTTCCACGCCGCCCGCGTCGACGACATCGTCTCGCGGGCCGAGACCTCGCACGGGACCTTCTACCTCTACTTCTCCAACAAGGACGACCTGCTCCGGGCGCTCGTGCGCGACTGCGAGGAGGCGCTGCTGGGGATGGCCGCACGGGTCCCGCGACTGGAGCCGTCGACGCACGGCCTCGACCGGCTACGGGAGTGGATCGCCGAGTACGACCGGATGTACCGCGCCTACGGTCCGGTGATCCGCGCCTGGATCGAGGCGCAGCCCACCGGCACCGACTTCGCCCGACGCGCCTCCGACGTGATGCGGCGGCTGACGGAGGCGTTCGAGACGCGGATCCGGGAGTGCGGGGCGGTGATCGCACTCGAACCGGCGGTCGTCGCGCTGGCGGTCGTGGCGATGATCGAGCGCTACACCTACCTCAGCCCCACCGTCGACGAGGCGCTCCCCCGCGAGCAGGGCTTCGACACGCTGGCGCTGCTGGTCCACCGGGGCCTGTTCGGGGACAGCGGCGGTCGGTGACGATCCGACCTCAGGCGGTCATCGCCAGCGGGCCGCCACCGCCGGGCGACTCCAGGCTCGAGGTGTAGGCGGCGACCTGGTCGAGGTAGTCGGGCCGCTGCTGGAGCGCGTCGAAGCGGGCCTGGAGGCTGCGACGCCGCGCGATCAGCAGGTCGCGATCTGCGGCGACGAACGCTCCCGGGGTCGACAGCTGGTGGTCGATGGTCGCCAGCTCGTCGAGGATGTCACGCACGTCGTTCACGGGGATCTCCGCCTACGGGTCAGTTCGGGTCCGGCACGCCGGGGGCCATCGGCGTCGTCGACGAGCGTGCCGCACATCCCTCCCGCGCGCGCTCGACCGTTCGGGGCCCCGACCCCCACATCCGGCCCCCGGTCGGCCGGCCCGCACACCCGTAACCCGGGGTCGCCAGGAGGTGTGGGGGCGACCGCTCGGGCCGCCCCCACCCTCCAGGCGCGCCGTCCGCCCGTCGGCGGACCTCGCGGGGGGCGATGGCCGCCACCGGGAGACGATCCCGTCAGACCGAGGGGGAGTCGGCCCATCGGGTGCCCGGTACGCCGGAGCCTACGCAGCGAGCGGGATGCCCGCCGGTTCGGGCGCATGCCGCGAACCGGTGTGCTGTGGCACGCACGCCGCGCCGGCGCCGGCGGGCCCCGCGACGGGGACCGGGCGGGCGGGACGGGCGCCACGCGGGATCGCCGCGGCGAGTAGCGTGCCCCGTCGCACCACCTCCGCCCCGACCGTGGAACGGCTCCCGTGATGAAGCTCGCGATCCTGTCGCGCAACTCCTCGCTCTACTCCACCTCGCGTCTGCGCGAGGCGGCCGAGGAGCGCGGACACGAGGTCAAGATCGTCGACTACCTGCGCTGCGTGATGGACATCACCTCGCACCGGCCGGCGATCATGTACGGCGGGGCCAAGCTCGAGGACGTCGACGCGATCATCCCCCGCATCGGTGCGTCCTACACCTTCTACGGCACCGCGGTCGTGCGTCAGTTCGAGATGATGGGCGTGTACCCGACCAACGAGTCGCAGGGCATCAGCCGCTCGCGCGACAAGCTGCGCTCGATGCAGCTGCTCGCCGCCGAGGGGGTGGGGCTGCCGGTCACGTCGTTCGCGCACTCGACCAAGGACATCGACGGCATCATCGAGCTCGTCGGCGGCGCGCCGCTGGTCGTCAAGCTCCTCGAGGGCACGCAGGGCCTCGGCGTGGTGCTCGCCGAGACCAAGAAGGCCGCCGAGTCGGTGATCGGTGCGTTCCGTCAGCTGAACGCCAACATCCTCGTGCAGGAGTTCATCAAGGAAGCGGGCGGGTCCGACATCCGCGCCTTCGTCGTCGGCGGCCGGGTGGTCGCCGCGATGGAGCGCAGGGCCGCGCCCGGCGAGTTCCGCTCCAACGTCCACCGGGGCGGCTCGGCCTCGAAGGTGAAGCTCACCCCCGAGGAACGGGCCGCGGCCAAGCGGGCGGCCCGGATCCTCGGCCTGAACGTCGCCGGCGTGGACCTGATGCGCTCCAACCACGGCCCGGTGGTGCTCGAGGTCAACTCCTCCCCCGGCCTCGAGGGCATCGAGGGCGCGTCCGGCGTGGACGTCGCCGGCAAGATCGTCGAGTTCATCGAGAAGAACGCCAAGCCCGGCAAGCAGCGCACCAAGGGCAGCAAGGGCTGACCCCGGCACCGCCTCCGGGCGCCGCTACGGTCGCCCTCGCCGCCGACCCACAGGAGCCGCGTCCGTGACCCGAGCTGCCGTCGCCTTCACCGCCGGCGACCCGCTGCGCGTCGTCGACCTCGAGCTCGACGACCCGGCCCCGGACCAGGTCCGGGTGCGACTCGCGGCCGCCGGCGTGTGCCACTCGGACCTGTCGGCGCGCGCCGGCACGATGGCGTGGCCGATGCCGCTCGTCCTGGGTCACGAGGGCGCCGGCGTCGTGACGGCCGTCGGGGCCGACGTCACCCGCGTGTCCCCCGGCGACCACGTGATCCTCGCCTGGAACCAGCCGTGCCGTGACTGCTTCTGGTGCCTGCGCGACGAGCCCTGGCTGTGCGGCCGCGCCACCGGGGACGTGCTCGAGCATCCCTACGGCACGGTCGACGGCGCCCGGGCGCAGCCGTTCCTCGGTGCCGGCGCGTTCGCCGAGGAGACGCTGGTGCTCGACCGGGCGGTCGTCCCGATCGCGGCGGACGTCCCGCTCGAGACCGCCGCGCTGGTCGGCTGCGCGGTCACCACGGGCGTCGGGGCGGTGCTCCGGACCGCCGCGGTCGACGCCGGCGAGACCGTCGCGGTCATCGGCTGCGGCGGCGTCGGCCTGTCGGTCATCCAGGGTGCACGCGTCGCCGGCGCGAGCCGCATCGTCGCCGTCGACGTCCGTGACGACAAGCTCGCGCTGGCGGAGCGCTTCGGCGCCACCGACCTCGTCGACGCGTCCACCGAGGACCCGGTGAAGGCCATCAAGGGCCTCACCGACCGCATCGGTGCCGACCACGTCTTCGAGGTGCTGGGCCGGTCGCAGACGATCCGGCAGGCCTACAGCGCCACCCGCCGGGGCGGGACGACCGTGATCGTCGGGGTGGGCAGCGCCGACGACACCGTCGAGTTCAACGCGATGGAGCTGTTCTGGATGGCCCGCACGATCATCGGGTGCGTCTACGGCAGCGCCGACCCCGACGTCGACTTCGCCCGGATGCTGACCCTCGCCGAGCGCGGCGAGCTCGACCTCGACGCGCTCGTGACCTCTCGGGTCACCCTCGACGACGCCGACGCGGCGCTCGACGCGATGGCCCGCGGCGAGGGCGTGCGCACCCTCATCACCTTCTGACCCCGCGCGCCGGGCGTCTCCCCACGCGAGCTGTCGCGGCTACGCAAGCGCGGCGTGATGGAGACCCCTCGGCGTGGCATCAACCGGCTCGTCTCGTGGGTGGACCGGCTGGTCGCCGCCTCGCTCCTCACCGCCGGCGACCTCCACGCCGCCGTCACGCGGTTCGCGTGGATCGACGGTGTCGCCACCGCCCGGCACGCCCTCGCGGAGCTGAACCCGGCCGCCCGCTGGACCCGCTCGGACGGCGAGGCTGCCTGGGCGCGGATCATCGTGATCGGTGGGTTCCCGCCTCCGATCGCCAACCTGCGCGTGACCGACGCCGACGGCCGTCGCCGCTACCTCGACTTCGCCTGGCTCGATCGCCGGGTGGCGGTCGAGCTCGACCTGCACCCGAGCCACGGGACGACCATCGGGCGCCGACGCGACGGTGCCCGCCAGAACGCCCTCGTCGTGCAGGGCTGGACCATCCTGAGGTTCGACCTCGCGGACCTCATGCTGCGCCCCGACCAGGTCCTCCGCACCGTCGCCGCCGCCCTCGCCGCGTGACCCACCCGGCGTCGCTGCGAAGGGGGGCGGGGCGGGGCTACTCGGGGGGGTGGGCGAGGAGGTCGTGCTCGACGGCCTGCCACGACTTCCGGGCGGCGATGAGGACCGGGTCCCAGACCGGCGAGAACGGCGGGGCGTAGGAGAGGTCGACGTTCAGGAGCTCGTCGACGGTCATCTCGTTCCACAGCGCGGTCGCGAGCACGTCGATGCGCTTGGCCGCACCTTCCTGCCCGACGATCTGCGCCCCCAGGAGGCGGCCGCTGCGGCGCTCGGCGACGACCTTGACCGTGAGCTCCTTGGCGCCCGGGTAGTAGCCGGCGCGGGTGGTGCTCTCGACCGTCTCGCTCACGTGGGCGAAGCCGGCGTCGGTGGCCTGCCGCTCGTTGAGGCCGGTGCGGGCGACCTCCACGCCGCAGATCTTGGTGACCGCGGTCCCCACCACCCCCGGGAACGTGGCGTAGCCGCCGCCGAGGTTGATGCCGGCGACCCGGCCCTGCTTGTTGGCGATGGTCCCGAGCGGGATCGCCACCGGCCGGCGCGAGACCCGGTGGAAGGTCTCGGTGCAGTCCCCGGCCGCCCACACGCCGGCGACCGGGGTGCGCATCTGGACATCGGTGACGATGCCCCCGGTGGGCCCCAGCGGGATGCCGGCCTCGCCGGCGAGCCGGCTGTTGGGCCGGGTGCCGATGCCCGAGCATGACGACGTCGGCGTGGATGTCGCCGTCGTCGGTCGCCACCGACGACACGCGGCCGTCGCCGTCGAGCTCGAACCCCTGGACGCTCGTGCGACGGTGGAGGGTGACGCCGAGCGACTCGAGCGCGTCGGCGACCATCGCCCCCATGTCGGGGTCGAGCGTGCTGAGCGGCTGCTCGCCGCGGTCGACGACGTGGACGTGGATGCCGCGCTCGACCATGGCCTCGGCCATCTCGAGGCCGATGTAGCCACCACCGACGACGACCGCCTGGGAGCACCCGGAGCGCAGGTCGTCGAGGATGGCCTGCCCGTCGTCGAGGGTCTGGACGCCGTGGACGCCCCGCGCCGTCGATGCCGGGGAGGTCGGGGCGGATGGGGCTGCCGCCGGTGGCGACCACGAGCTCGTCGTAGGACTCGTCGCGCTCGGTGCCGGCCGCGAGGTCGCGGACGCGGACGGTCGCCGCGGCGGTGTCGATCGCGACCACCTCGTGGTGCAGCTGCACCTCGATGTCGTAGGCGTCGCGGAAGGTGTCGGGCCAGCGGGCGATGAGCTGGTCGCGGTCCTCGACCGCGCCCCCGATCCAGTAGGGGATGCCGCAGGCGGAGTACGAGGTGAAGCTGCCGCGCTCGAACGCGACGATGGCGAGGTCGTCGGCGTCGCGGCGCTTGCGGGCCTGCGAGGCCGCGCTCATCCCCCCGGCGTCACCTCCGACGACCACCAGTCGCTGCGGCACCGTGTCTCCTCTCAGGCGACGCGGCCCTCGCCGTCGTCGGCGGCGAGGAACGGCAGCCCGGCACGGTCCCAGGCCGCCATCCCGCCCTCCATGTTGTGGGCGTCGTACCCGGCGCGCTGCAGCGCACCGGTGACCTGGGCGCTGCGGTTGCCGCTGCGGCACACGACGACGATCGTGCGGTCCCGGGCGAGCTCGTCCTGGCGTGCGGCGAGCTGACCCATCGGGATGTGGGTCGCGCCCTCGATGTGGCCGGCGTCCCACTCGTAGGGCTCACGCACGTCGAGCAGCTGGACGTCGTCACGGCGGTCGTAGGTCGTCTTGGGGTCCACGGGGCCTCCGTGCGTGCGGGGCGGTGGTCAGGTGCGGTGACGGTGGGCTCAGCCGGCGACGGCCGCCAGCGCCCGCTCGATGCGCTCCTTGGCGTCGCAGGCGAGGTCGGCGAGGTCGGGGCTGTCGGCGACGCCGAGCATCACCTCGGGGTCGGCGGCGACGATGTCGGTCCCGCCGGCGGGGTTCGCGCGCACGACCACGTTGCAGGGTAGGAGCGCCCCGATGTCGCGATCGGCGGCGAGGCGCGGTTGGCCAACGGCGGGTTGCACGCGCCGAGGACCTTGTAGGGACCGATGTCCTCGCCGAGCTTCTCCTGGAGCTTCGCGCGGATGTCGATCTCGGAGAGGATGCCGAAGCCCTCCTCCGACAGCGCCTCACGGATGCGCGACTCGGCCTCCTCGGGCGTGGCGTCGATGGTGACGGTCAGGGTGTAGCTCACGGATCGCGCCTTCCGGGCAGCGGACGGGATTTGTACGTACAAACGCGGTGGGGCGCCCTAGTGTTCCACGCGCCGCAGCCGTGCGGTCAGGTGGTGGGTCTCCTCGACGTCACCGGTCGCCATCCAGAGGTCGTAGTCGAGGCGATCGCCGTCGAGCCGGAACTCCCGGCGCAGCCGGCGCACCTCCAGCGCGGTCGAGGTGGTCCCGATCGAGGTCGTCTCGAGCCGCATCACCCCGTCGTCGAAGGTGCCCTCCTCGACCTCGACGATGCCGGTCGGGTGCGCGAGCACGAACTCGACCCCGGCCATCGGCGCCGGCCGGAGGTAGCCGACCTCGGCGTGCATCGGGTGGCCGCGCCTCGGGGTGCCAGGTGCGCTGCTGGTAGGTGAGGAAGGCTTGCCGACGTGTCCGAAGACGGTCCGCTCGCGGTAGACGAAGTCGTCGATGGTCGGGTAGTGGCCCTCGCCGTCGCCCTCCCAGGTGCCGAGGAGGCCGGCGAGGTGGGTGACGGCGTCGTGCAGCGGCGGGGTCGTCACGTCGGGGGCTCCTCCGGTCGGGTCGCGGGTCACGGCACGGGGCATGTCGTGGGCGTCTGGGCGGCGAGGCGCGCCCAGCCCTCGGCAGGGTGCGCGACGGCGAGGCGGAGCGCCACCGGGGATGTCGCCACCGTCGTCGAAGGCGTACCAGGCGAGGTCCTCGAGGCTCGAACTCGAGATCGTCCGGGTCGGCGGGGAACGGCAGGCCCGTCGCCAGGTGGCCGACCCACCACGCCGCCGATCGACCCGCCGCCATCCCACGCCGGCGCCCGTGCGCGCCACCGGACGCGGCCGCCCAGGCCATCGACGCGAACGCGTGCCCGAGCGTGAGCGGGCCGCCGCGACCCGCCGGCGAGCAGCGCCGCGACCGCGGCGGCCGCGTCGCCCTCGACCGCGGCGACGTGGACCTCGCCGGTGGACTGCTCCTCCCACGGGGCGGCCAGGTCGCGCAGCGCGACCTCGAGCTCGCCGAGGTCGGCGAGCCGACCCGCCCGTGGCGCCACGACCCGCGCCAGCCGCCCAGCGGTCCGGGGCCGTTCTCGAGCAGCTCCGTGGGCCGGTAGCGCGGCAGCGGGTACGCCGGCTCCCACGGCTGCAGCACCAGCGGCAGCTCGAGGTGGTCGGGGTGGGCGCGCGGGTCCCCGGTCAGGTCCTCGCCCCGCAGCACCCGCTCGTGCGCGACCGCGTGACGGCCACGACCGACGCCTCGAGGTGGTCGGCGAGGTCGTCCCAGCGGTGGTGCTGGGCCGCGACCTCGGTGAGCGGCCCCAGCGCGAACGGCGCCGCGCCCGGGACGAGGACCGCACGCGGCCGCCGGCGCCGGCGCGTCCAACGCCACCCGGTACTCCGCGTACTGCGCCGGCCCCCACAGCTGGCGGCCGACCTCCTCGACCGCACGCTGGCAGCGGTCGCGCAGCTCGAGGACCTCATCCCAACGTGCTGCGCGGCGCGTCGGTCGACCTCCCGGACCAGGCCGGCGAGGTCACCGCGCTGGATGAGCGCGGACAGGTCCTCGGACGACGCGGTCACCGAGGGCACGCGGTCACTTGACGCCGATGAGGTCCACGACGAAGACCAGGGTCTCGTTGGGGCCGATCGCGCCGCCGGCGCCCTGGGCGCCGTAGCCGAGCTCCGGCGGGATGATGAGCTTGCGGCGTCCGCCGACCTTCATGCCGGCGACACCCTGCTCCCAGCCCTGGATGACGCGGCCCTGGCCGAGCCCGAACTCGAAGGTCTGGCCACGGTCCCACGAGGAGTCGAACTCCGCCCCGGTGGACCAGGACTTGCCGACGTAGTGGACCTCGACGAAGTTCCCCGGGACGGCCTCGGCGCCGTCACCGACGACGAGGTCCTCGGTGACGAGCTGGGCCGGCGGGGTCTCGCCGGACGGGACGTCGAACTCGGGCTTCATGGCGAGATCCTCGGTAGCGGTCGGGGAGGTCGCCGGCTCCTCGGCGATGTCGGCGTCGCTGCCTCCGCCACAGGCGGTGAGTGCGACGGTCAGGGCGAGCGGCGATGGCCGCCGACCGGCGCGAGCGGGACGAGCGCACGGGTGTCCTCCGGGGGGTGTGCGATGGCGTGGGGGCACCGGTGGCGGTGCGCGGTCGTGACGGAGCGCGGGCCACTCAACCGCGGCGGGCAGCCGAGCGCCTCGCTTGCGTGCCTGCTGCTCCCCCTCCTCGGCATCGTCGCCGGGCTGCTGCTCCTCACCTTCGCGGCCGACCAGTTCGTGATCGGCGCCGCGCGCGGCGCCGCGCGCCTGAACCTGTCGACCGTCGTCATCGGTGCGGTCGTCATCGGCTTCGGCACGAGCGCCCCGGAGATGCTCGTCTCCGGGCTCGCCTCCGCCAGCGGGTCGCTCGACATCGCGGCCGGCAACATCATCGGCTCCAACATCGCGAACCTGTCGCTGGTGCTGGGAACCGCGGCCCTGGTGCTCCCGATCGCGGTCCGCTCCCCCACGATGCGGCGCGAGGCGCCGATCTCGCTGGCGGCGACGCTGCTGTTCGCGTGGCTGGTGCAGGACGGACTGACGCGGGGCGAGGGGCTGATCCTGGCGCTCGCCCTGGTGGTGGGGCTCGGCGCGATCCTCTGGGCGGCGCGAGGCGAGGACGCCGAGATCTCCCAGGAGGTGGAGGAGTTCCTCGACGGCGACGGCGCGGTGCGGATCGGTCGTGAGTCCGGCCGGACGCTGCTGGGCCTGGCCGCCACGCTCGTGGCCGCTCAGGTGCTCGTGTCGAGCGCGACCGCGATCGCCGCGGAGCTGGGCCTGGCCGAGGGGTTCGTGGGGCTGACGATCGTGGCGATCGGCACGTCGCTGCCGGAGCTCGCCACGAGCCTGCAGGCGGCGCGGAAGGGCGAGACCGACCTCATCGTCGGCAACCTCCTGGGCAGCAACCTCTTCAACGCGCTCGCGGTGGGAGCGGTCGCGGGGCTCGTGGGCCCCGGCCCCCTGGAGGACCCCAAGCTCGCCGGCCTGGGGGTCTCGCTGATGGTCGGCATCAGCATCGCCGCGACCGTCTTCATGGCGTCGGGGCGCCGCGTCGTGCGCTGGGAGGGTGTGGCGCTGCTGGTCGGCTACGTGGCCGTCGTCCCGCTGCTGGCGTGACCGACGGGTGATCGCCACCCGGGTCCGGCCGCCGCCGCGGTGGTCGTGAGGTGGCTAGCGTTCGGGCCACCCTGACCGGAAGGTGCGGCGTGTCCGACGACGACGTCTACGACTACGGCGAGCTCCTGGTGCTCCAGCACCACGACCGGACCGGGCCGGACCTGCTCGTCCCCACCCTCGACGGACGCGCGAACCGGCGGCCGTGGCGGCGCGTCCACCTCGACGTCGAGGGCGTACCGGCCCTGTCGGACCGGGTGCGGGGCGTGCTCGTCCTCGGGGGGCCGATGGGGGTGCACGACACCGACGCGTTCCCGTGGCTCGAGGACGAGCTGGCGCTCCTCCGCACGGCCATCGACCGCGAGGTGCCGGTGTTCGGGATCTGCCTCGGGGCCCAGCTGCTCGCGACCGCGCTCGGCGGAGAGGTCACCCGGCGCGACGTGCCCGAGGTGGGCGTGTTCGCGCTCGACCGCACCCTCGGCGGCACCGAGGACGAGATCTTCGCCGGCTGGGCCGACGGGTCCCCGGTGCTGCTCCACCACCAGGACCAGGTCACGACGCTGCCCACCGGCGCCATCGCGATGCTCGAGGGGAGCGACGGGACCGCCGCCTGGCGGACCGGCGACGGGTCGGGCTACGCGGTCCAGTTCCACCCCGAGACCGGGCCGGACCTGCTCGCCGAGTGGGTCGCGTCGCCGGACCTCCGCGACCTCCACGAGCGTGCCGGCGTGGACGGCGAGGCGCTGGTCGAGGAGGTCCGCCGGCGGGCGGCGTTCCTGCGCGCCGCGGGCGTCAGCCTCGTCGGCCGCTGGCTCGACGGCGTGGTCGGGGCCGACGACCCGACCCCGCGACGCCGGCGCTGAGCCGCGCCGAGCCGCCTCAGCGCGGCCAGTTCGCGTGGACGGCGAGGTCGCGCAGGACCTCGTCGCTCACGACGCCGGTGCCACCGATCGCGTAGACCCGGTCGACGTGGTCGGCGTGGTCACGCAGCCACTCGTCGACGCTCGCGGCGCCGTCGACGTCGCTGCCGTCGACCAGCACGATCACGTCGTTCAGCGTCGCCACCGGCTGGCCCGAGGCGAGCGCGTCGGGGTAGTTGCCGCCGGTGGCCACCCAGACCCGTGACCGCGAGGCGCCGTCGCGGACGGCCTCGTCGGCGACCGCGAGCGAGGTCTGGAACCGGTTGCTCCCGGCGAGACGCCGGGTCGAGAGCCCCATCGCGCGGATCTCGTCCTCGACCGCCTGCGAGATCGCGCCGGTGCCCCCGACGATGCGGACCTCGTCGATGGCCGTGCTCTGCAGGAACGCCCGGGTCTGGTCCGGGAGGGTGTCGGTGGTCGTCAGGAGGATCGGGACGACGTCGTGGGCGGCGAGGGCGGACGAGGCCAGCGCGTCGGGCCAGCCGCGCGCCTCGACCTCGTGCTCGCCGAGGGCGAGGATCGGCGACAGCGGCGCCCCGCCGGCGGCCTGCGCCGTCCGGTCGAACGGCAGCGGCTCGGAGCCCACGCCGCCTCCGCCGTGGTAGGCGGCGACCTGGTCGGCGACCCGGCGGGCGAGGTCGTAGCGGTCGGTGCCGGCGATGCGACGGATCGAGGTCGGGGCGAGGTCGGTGTCGCGCACGAGCTGGGCCTCGAGCTCGGGGCCGATGCGGTCCGGCGCGCCGACGATGACGGCGTAGGTGGCGCCGAGTCGCTCGATCTCGGCGGCGACCGCCGGGTCGAGCAGGTCACGGCCGTCGGCCTGCTGGTCCCACGTGAGGAGCACCGGGGCGCCCATGGTGGTCCCGAGCGGCGCGGCGACGAGCGCCTCGGGGTAGACCTCCGCCGGGGCGATGACGACCGTCTGCGCGGACGGGAAGGCGGCCTTGGACAGCTCCACCGAGGTCAGCACGCGGTTGCTGCCGGCGACGCGGCCGCGCGGGTCCGGGGCCGGGAGCGGCTCGCCGGCGAGGCTGGCGGCGGCGCTCGCGCCGGTCGGACCCCAGAAGCGGCCGGCGTCACGGGCGGACGCGAGGAACGGGTAGGGGTCGGACTTGCGCGAGTCGTCGGCCCCGTAGAACTTGTGGCCCTCCCACATCTCGAAGTGGAGGTGGTCGGTCCGGCAGCCGGCGTTGCCCGACGAGCCGACGTAGCCGATGAGCTCGCCCTCCTCGACGTGGACCACGCTCGACGGCGAGTACGGGTTGGGCAGCGGCTCCAGGGTGCCGCGGTCCTTCAGCACCTGGGTCAGCCGCGGGCTGAAGGCGTTGGCCGGGCCGCCCCGCGCGTCGCAGCCGTCGGGCCGGCCGGGCGAGTCGTTGTTGAGGTGGAGGTAGAAGTAGGAGTTGCCGTCGTCGCCGTACACCAGGAAGCCGTACGCGGAGCAGGCCCCGTCGAAGCACTCGCGCGAGTCGCCGCCGTAGGCGCGCCGGATGTAGCCCGACTCGGCCGCGTAGATCTCGGTCATCTGCGGCGCCATGATGTCGTTGCCGCGGTGGGTCCGGCTGCAGCCGGACCGACAGTCGCCGTAGTTGTCGTGGTGGACGACCCCGTCCGTCACCTGCACCGGGAACCAGATCTCCGCCGACATCGCCGACGCCGGCAGGGCGACGACGAGGGTGAGGAGGAGCGAGAGCAGCAGGCTGGTGGAGAGGGCTCGACGCACGGACGGTGGCTCCGGCTCGGGGACAGTGGCGGCGGGGGGGCGGCAGGTGGGGCAGCGGGCACGCGCACACCGAGTGGTCTCGACAGGCGCGCGCGCAGCCTTGAGCGCGGGTCAGGCAACGGGCCGGGAGCAGCGGGACCCCCCGGCCGGGGTGGGACGGACATCTCCGGACAGCTCGCGACGGCCTGCGCAGCTCGGTCGGTCGGCCGCTGTCCGTCCCGGAGGCTGCCCGCCGGTGACGGCGAGGTCAACCACCGGCGTCGGCGCCCGCACGGCGGGAACCGCGCCGGACACCGGGGAGTTCGCCCCCGACCCCGCCGGCTCCTGCGTCAGCCCGCGAACTCCTGGGTGACCATCAGCCCGAACGGGCCGTCGACCACGCCGATCCCCACGCGACGGAAGCGGGGGTCGAGGATGTTGGCACGGTGGCCGGGTGAGCCCATGAGCCCCTCGTGCGCGGCCCGGGCCGACGGCGCCAGCGCGAGGTTCTCGCCGGCGGTGGCGTAGGTGATGCCGGCGGCGTGCATGCGGTTGAACGGGTCGCGACAGCCCGGGACGACCCCGGCCTCGCACTCCGGGGTGTCGTGGGCGAAGTAGCCGCGGACGTACATGTCGACGGCGTGGGCGCGACCGACCTCGGCGAGCGACGGGTCGGCGTCGAGCGGGGGCAGCCCGGCGTCCGCCCGTGCCCGGTTCAAGAGCGCCAGCACCTCGGTCTCGGCGTCGGGGGCCGTGCGCACCTCATCGGGCCCGGCCGCCGGGAAGGTGAACCCCTCCGGTCCCATCGAGGCGGCGGCGTCGGCGGCGTCCCGACTGCGGTCGAGCTCGACGCAGACGTCGGTCCGGCCGTCCGCAGCGAGCGTGAGGGTGAAGGTGTCGAACAGCTGGCGGCTCGCCCAGACCATCACCGGCCGGCCCAGCCGCGCGAGCCGTTCGCCGGCGGTGTGGAGCGGGTGGTCGGCGACGGTGAGGTAGCGCGCCAGCGGGTCGCCGCAGACCGGGCCGGCGACCCGCGCCCGCGCCCCGGGGGTGGTGGTCCCGACCAGCAGGACCGCGGTCGTGAGGAGGATGGCCCACACGCCGGCGAACAGCGACCCCGCGATCCGGCTCACCTGGTCGACCGACCGCGGCAGGGTGAGGACCGCTCGCGCGATGGGCCGCGAGGCCACGAGCACGGCGACCGCACCGCCGACGAGCGACGCCACCCCGACACCGGGACCGGCGACCCGCCACACCCACGCCGCAGCGATGACCACCAGCGCGAGCGCGACCAGGTCGAAGGTCTCGACGAAGATCCCGCGCAGCCACCCCCGCCACGACGCGGCGGCGAGGAAGACCACGATGAGGACGGTCAGCACCGGCACGTGCGGACGCGTCCCGGGTCAGCCGCCGGCGACGGCCGGGACGATGCTCACCGTGTCGGACTCGCCGATCGGGGTGTCGAGACCGTCCTGGAAGCGGACGTCCTCGTCGCGGACGAACACGTTGACGAAGCGGCGGAGGTTGCCGTCGTCGTCGAGCAGGCGTTCCTGGATGCCCGGGTGGGCGGCGGAGAGGTTGGTGACGACGGTGCGGAGGTCCTCGCCCTCGACGGTCACCTCCGCCTGGCCCTCGGTGAGCTTGCGGAGCGGGGACGGGATGCGGACGGTCGGCACGGTGGTGCTCCTGTGGTCTGGGGGGCGAGCGGCGGGGCGCTCAGGCCTGGTCGGTGAGGCGGGACTCGAAGTCGTCGTAGGCGGGCGTGACCTCGTAGGTGGGGCCGACGTGGGGCTCGACCGCCTCGATGGTCTTGAGGCCGTGGCCGGAGATGATCGCGACCACACGCTCGTCGGCGCGGACGTGGCCCGACTCGGCGAAGCGCTTGAGGTTGGCGACGGTCACGCCGCCGGCGGTCTCGGCGAAGATGCCCTCGGTCTCGGCCAGCAGCCGGATGCCGTCGACGACCTCGTCGTCGCTGACGTGGCCGATCGCCCCGCCCGAGGCCTTGGCGACCTGCAGCGCGTAGTAGCCGTCGGCGGGGTTGCCGATGGCGAGGCTGCGCGCGATCGTGTCGGGCTTCTGCGGCCGGATGTCGAGCGAGTCGCGCTCCCACGCCTCGGCGACCGGTGAGCAGCCGGTGGCCTGGGCCCCCGACATCCGCACCGGGGTGTCCTCGATGAGCCCGTACCGGATGAGCTCGTCGAAGCCCTTGCGGATCTTGCTGAACATCGACCCGGACGCGATCGGGCCCGACCACGTGGTCGGGGAGCGTCCAGCCGAGCTGCTCGGCGATCTCGAAGCCGATGGTCTTGGACCCCTCGGCGTAGAAGGCGCGCAGGTTGACGTTGACGAACCCCCAGCCCTTCGAGTCGGCGATCTCGGCGCAGAGCCGGTTCACGTCGTCGTAGGAGCCCTTCACGGTCACGAGGTTCGTGCCGTAGACCGCCGACTGGACCACCTTGCCGCGCTCGAGGTCGTGCGGGATGAACACGTAGCTCGGGACACCCCAGGCCGCGGTGTGCGCGGCCACGGAGTTGGCGAGGTTGCCGGTCGAGGCGCAGGCGAAGGTCTCGATCCCGAGCGCCCTACCGGCCGACAGCGCGACCGTCACGACGCGGTCCTTGAACGAGCCGCTCGGGTTGCGGGTGTCGTCCTTGAGGTAGAGCTCGCCGAGGCCCAGCCGCTCGGCCAGGCGCGGGGCGGGGCGCAGCGGCGACAGGCCCGTGCCGAGGTCGATGCGGTCGTCCGGGTCGGCCGACAGCACCGGCAGCAGGTCCTGGTAGCGCCACAGCGAGCGCGGGCCGGCCTCGATGCGGTCGCGGGAGACGCGAGCGGCGATCGCGTCCTCGTCGTAGGCGACCTCGAGCGGGCCGAAGCAGAAGCCGCAGACGTGGCTCGCGGCGAGATCCTCGGTCTCGCCGCACTCCCGACATCGCAGGTGCGACACGTTCGGGGTGATGGTCGCGGTGGTGGTCGTCACGGTGGTGCCTCCTCACGGGCGCTCATCGTGTGGAGGCCGCCGGACGTCGAACGGCCTCCCGTCGGGGAGGCCGTGAGTCCCTGCGTGAACGCAGCCACGCGTTCGGCTCATCGACCGGTTCGCCTCGGTTGGCGTCCCGACGGTCCGGGTTTGGCACCTTCCCACAGCCCTGTGGGGGTTGCCGAGGCGTCTGCGGGCCCGAGCCCTCGACCTCTCTGGATGAGCTACCAGTGCCGGAGAAGGTGCCACGGCGCTCGCGGGAAGTCGAACCGGTCCTCCACCCCCTCCTACTCCGCGCGCTCTGCGTGTCCCCCCGCGCGGTGAACGGGGCACCACGGCGGGGGCGGGGCGGTCCGTGCCCCGCGGAACCACCCGCTACGGGCGCGTCGCCACCGGTGGTGACCGTCCGCCGCCTTCGCGGCACGCCTCGTGTGGCACCATGCGCACGCCCGAGTGGAGCCGGGTCGAGGACGTGCGGGTCGCCAGGAGGCTCGATGTCCGCCACCACCGCCAGCGCTGCGCCGCTGCACGTGATCCCCACCGAGGTCCCCGGTACCGGCGACCTCCCCCCGCTCGAGTTCCGCACCGTCCACGGCTACCGGCGGGCGTTCCGGATGGCGGGTGAGGGTCCGGCGGTGCTGCTGCTCCACGGCATCGGCGACAACTCCGAGACCTGGCGTGACGTGTTCACCGCGCTGGCCGCGCGACCACCGGGTGATCGCCCCCGACCTTCTCGGCCACGGCGGCTCCGACAAGCCCCGCGCCGACTACTCGATCGGCGGGTTCGCCAACGCGATGCGCGACCTGCTGACCGTGCTCGACGTCGAGCGGGTGACGGTCGTGGGGCACTCCCTCGGCGGCGGGGTGGCGATGCAGTTCGCCTACCAGTACCCCGACCGGTGCGAGCGCCTGGTGCTGGTCGGCGCCGGCGGCGTGTCCCGGTCGGTGTCACCGATCCTGCGCGCCGCGACCCTCCCCGGCGCGTCGCTGGGCATCTCGACGCTGCGGTTCCCGGCGCGTGAAGCGGCAGGTCAGAGCGGTCGTGCGGCTGCTCGAGCGGCTCAACACCGCCCCCGGGCTCGACGCCGCCGACCTGCTGCGGATCCTCGACGGGCTGCCCGACCTCCACGCCCGCCGCGCCTTCACCCGGACGCTGCGCGCGGTGGTCGACGTCCGCGGGCAGGCGGTCACGATGATCGACCGCTGCTACCTCGCGGCCGGGCTGCCGACCTTGCTGATCTGGGGGGCGCGCGACCCGATGATCCCGCTCCACCACGCCCACATCGCTCACGCCGCGATGCCCGGGAGCCGGCTCGAGATCTTCCACGAGGCCGGCCACTTCCCGTTCCGGCAGGACCCCGAGCGCTTCGTCGCGCTGCTGCGCGAGTTCATCGCCTCGACCGAGCCCGCCAACCACGACCGCGACCGCTGGCGCCAGCTCCTCCGCGCCGGACGCTCCGGCGTCGCCGGCGCTGGCGCCCACGCCCCGGCCCAGCCGGCCTGAGCGCCGCGACGCCTCCGGCGCACGGATGCGGCCCGGCGATCGGCGACTAGGGCACCCTGTCGGGGTCCCGCCACGTCCGCCGCTCCCCCGCCCGCCCCGCCGTGAGGTCCCGATGGAGGAGACGCTGGCCCGGTTCGCCGGCCGCACCCACCACCACGCCGACTTCGACGCGGCGGACCTCGCCGCGCGCAAGCTCGCGCAGGGGCTCACGGTCTCGGTCGTCATCCCGGCCCGCGACGAGGAGGCCACCGTCGGCGAGGTGGCGGGGACCCTGCGACGGCTCCTGGTCGACGAGGTCGCGCTCGTCGACGAGATCCTCGTCGTCGACGGCGACTCCGAGGACGCCACCGTCGCGGCCGCCCACGCCGCCGGCGTGCGCGTGGTCTCGCAGTCCGCGGTCCTCCCGGAGGCGGGGACCGCGCGCGGCAAGGGCGAGGCGCTGTGGAAGGGCCTCGCGGCCTCGACCGGCGACCTCGTCGCGTTCGTCGACGCCGACATCCACGACGTCGACGCCCGCTTCGTGGTCGGCCTCGTCGGCCCGCTCCTCACCGACCCCGACGTCGCCTTCGTGAAGGCGACCTACGACCGGCCGATGAAGCTCGGCGAGGAGGTCCGGGCCACCGGCGGAGGACGCGTCACCGAGCTCATGGCCCGGCCGCTGCTGGCGACGTTCTGGCCCGAGCTCGCCTGGCTGGCCCAGCCCCTGTCGGGCGAGTACGCCGGCCGGCGCGCCCTCCTCGAGTCGTTGCCGTTCGTGCGCGGCTACGGCATCGAGCTCGCGATGCTGGTCGACATCGCCGACCGGCACGGCGTCGACGTCATCGCGCAGGTCGACCTCGACGTGCGGACCCACGAGAACCAGCCGCTGGCGGCGCTGTCGCGGATGGCGACCGAGATCCTCCAGGTCGCGTTGCAGCGGCTGGCCGCGCAGGGGCGGATGGTGCTGGCCGACGCGCCGGCGCAGCTGCTCGCACAGCCGTTCCGCGACGCCGCCGGCGACCTGGCGCTCGAGCACGTCGAGATCGCCCCGTCCGAGCGCCCACCGCTGGTGGAGTGGCGACGCGCCCACCGGTGACGCGCTGGGGGTGACGCTCTGGGGGTGACCCGTCAGCTGTCGCTGTCGCTGTCCGCATCGTCGTCCGGCAGCGGGATCTCCCCCGGGTCGACCTCCGCACGCCGGCGCCCCTCCCAGCCGCGGTAGAGCTCCTTGCCCATCGCCAAGAGCGACCCGTCGGCCGGCTCGTGGTGGGCCTCGCCGAACAGCCCCGGCCCCTGCCCCGCGAGGTGCTGCATCGCGGGGACGCGGGTGACGAGCAGGTACATGACGACGAGCTTGACGGTCGCGACCACCGGGATGGCGATGAACATGCCGGCGAGGCCGAACAGGCTCCCGGCCACGAGCAGGGCGAGGATCACCGTGATCGGGTGGATCTTCACCGTCCGCGCGACGATGTTGGGGGTGATGACGTGGTTGTCGACCTGCTGGACGGCGGTCATCACGACCACGACCCACAGGGCCTGGGACGGCCCGTCGCCGACCGTCAGCGCGATGAGCACGCCGATCACGCCGCCGAGGAACGGACCGACGAGCGGGATGAGGTTGAACACGCCGGTGAGGCCGCCGACGATGGCCCAGAACGGCAGCCCGATGATGGCGAGGCCGATGGCGGTCGCGACCCCGACGAAGGTGGCGACGAGGAGCTGGCCGCGGAAGTAGCCGCCGACGGTGCTGCCGATGCGTCGGCCGACGTCGATGACCTCGGACCGGGGCCCGGGCGGTACCAGCCGCTCGATGCCCTCGGTGATCCGGGGCAGGTCGGCCAGGATGTAGAAGGCCAGGATCGGCGCGAGGATCACGGTCAGCAGCGCGTGGACGAGCCGGCCGACGACGGTCACCGCCCCGCCGAGGACGTTCAGGATGGTGTCGCGGTTGTCGCGCAGGAACTCCTGGATGGCGAGGTGGGTCGAGCGGCTCTCGAGGTCGAGGGTGACGCGGGTCGTGAGGTTCATCCGCTCGAACTGGGTGTTGACGAACTTCTGCAGGCCGGCGCTGATCTCCGGCAGCCGCTCCACGAACTCGCCGGCCTGTCGCCCGATCACGGGGCCGATGGACCGGACGAGGAACACGAGCGCGACGATGCCCGTCACGTAGGCGATGGCGGCACCGAGCGCGCGTGGCACCCCGCGGGCGCGGAGGAAGCCCACGAGGGGGTTCAGCACGTAGACGATGACCGCCCCGAGCGCCAACGGCGGCAGGATGATCGCGAGCGGCTCGCGCAGGACGAACCAGGTGAGCACGAGCAGGACGGCGGCCCCGATGACCATCCAGATCCGCCACAGCCACAGCCGGCTGCGGGGGACCCCGGACGTGGGTCCGGCGGCCCCCCCGGTCCCCACCGCGTCCGGCTGGTCCAAGGAGCGCTCCTGTCGGGTCCATCCGTCCGCGATCCCTCGCGGCAACGTCCACCCGGACCGCGACGCTAGCCGAGATGGGTCTAAAGGTCCGGACGGCTGGGCCGACGACTCTAGGAGGGCCTTCCCGACCGGTTCGCCCCCAACGCGGGCGTCAGGTCCCGTACCATGGGCGCACCACCGGGGAGCGGGACGGGGTTCCGCGACCCCCCGCCCCGTGAGGAGCGAGCAGTGACCGACCGGCACAAGGTCCTCGTCGTCGACGACGAGCCCGACGTCCTGCTGCTCTGCCGTGTCAACCTCGAGTTCGAGGGCTACGACGTCATCGAGGCGTCCGACGGCGAGCAGGCCATGGAGCGCGTCCGCGAGGAGCGACCCGACGTCGTGCTGCTCGACGTCATGATGCCGAAGATGGACGGCTGGCAGGTCCTGTCGAGCCTCAAGGCCGACGACGAGCTCAAGGACATCCCGGTCGTCATGCTGACCGCGAAGGTCCAGGACCAGGACCAGATCCGCGGGTGGAGCTCCGGCGCCGCCGAGTACATCACCAAGCCGTTCTCCCCTCTCGCGTTGTCGCAGGTCCTCCAGGACGTGCTGAACAACGACCCGGAGGAGGAGGAGCGCCGGCGCAAGATGATCCTCGAGAAGCTCCAGCTCCTCCAGAACAGCTGACCTCCCCCCGGTTGCGTTGACGGTTCACCCCGGGATACCGGGCCAGAACGTCAACGCAACGGCGCGTCAGGCGAGCCAGCCGGTCCAGCGGCCGTGCATGTGCTGGCGGGCGAGCAGCGTGTGGGTCGCCTCGCCGGCGCGGTAGGCCGAGCGGGCCACGACGCCGTGGACGGCGTCGGCGCCGGCGAGCGCGGCCGGGAACAGGTCGCCGTACGGCTCGATGCGGTGGTCCTCGAACGCGATCACGTCGACGGGCCGGTCGCGGGACAGCTCGGCGACCCGGGCCCGCCACGCCTCGCGCCGGCCACGGTCGAGGTACATGAGCGCCACGCAGTGGACGATCACGAGGTGGCCGGCGGGGTCGAGCTCGGCCACGGCGTCGCCGAGGCCGGCGAGCATGTCGCCGGCGAGGATGCGCGGCGGGTCGCGGCGCGCGGCGACGAGCGCGTGGTCCAGCCGGTCGGCGCGTTCGAGGTGTTCGGGCCACACGCAGGCCCGCAACCAGCGGACGTCGTCGGGGTCGGTGACGTCGACCGGGGCGAGGTCGAGGCCGAGCCGGTCGCGGACCGGCGGCGGCATGAGGTGGGTCGGGGGGAGACGGCCGTGACGGACCTCGGTCTCGAGCAGCAGCGCGTCCGGGTCGCCGGCGACCGGCACCTCGGCGGTCGTGTCGCCGGCGACGTAGCGGTACGCGTAGCGGTCGAGACGCAGGTGGAGCCCGGCGCTGGGGCCGACCTCGAGCAGGCTCAGCTCGGCGCCGACGTCGTGGGCGACGAGCGCGAGCGCCGGCGCCAGCCCCACCGCGCGCAGCACCTCGTTCGTCTGGGTCCCGCGCGTGGAGGCCAGCCGCACGATCTCGTCCCGGAAGGCGTCCACGACGTCGAGGAGGTCGGCCACCGGGTCGCGCGGCGGCGCCGGCATCCCGCGCGTGATGCGCGGGTAGTGGGCGGCGAGCGGGTGGTCGACGTGCTCGAGCAGGACCGCCTGGACCGCGGCGAAGAACGTCGTCGGGCGCTGCTGCCGTTCGGGCGCGTCGGCGAGGACGGACAGGAGCTCGTCGTGGGCGGCCACGCCGGCGGCCAGCCGCGCGTACAGCGGTGAGCCCACCGCCGGCGCCTCGCTGTCGGCGAAGCGCTGGAAGCGTCGGACCAGCCGGTCGCGGAGCTCGGGGGTCACGCGGGGGCCCGGCCCGTCAGGCGTCGGCCCCCACCACGAGGTGCACGTCGACCTGCTCGGAGAGGTTGCCCGGCTGCGGCATGACCACGGTGTAGCCGTAGGTCGCGGCGACCTGGCGGGCCTTGGCCTCGGCGCCCGGCGAGTACATGACCGTGGTCTGCTCGTAGCGCTTGACGGCCTGGTTGCGGGCGACGAAGTGGAAGCCGTCGGCCTGCAGCTCCTCGGCGACGCGCTTCGAGGCGGCACCGTCGTCGTCGAGGACGGCGTCGAGGACCTGCACGGTGATGTCGCCGGGGGCGAACGTGGCCGTGGCGGCAGGCGTGGTCGACGTCTCGGTCGGCGTCGCGGTCGGCTCGGTCGTGGCTTCGGTCGTGGCCTCGGTCGTGGCTTCGGTCGTGGGCGCGGCTGCGGGCTCGCTCGCGGCCTCGGTCGTGGGCTCGGCCACGGGTTCGCTGGCGAGGTCGGCGGGGTCCTCGGTGGTGCGCGCCGGCTCGCCCGCGGGCGAGGCGGCGATCACCGGGTCGCCGACGGGGTCGGTCGCCTGCATCTGCCCCACGCCCCAGAACGCGGCCGCTACGACCGCGACGAGCGCGACCGCGGCACCGAGGTGACGGGCCAGGGACAGCGTGAAGCTGGCGTCGTCTGCGGGGGTGTGCTTGGCCACGGGGGCGCCTTCGTCAGCGGGCGTCGGCGCCGAGACGACGGGCCGCACGCTGGCGCTGGCGCGACGCGCGCATCCGGCGCAGACGCTTGACCAGCATCGGGTCGTACGCCTCGGCCTCGGCGTCGTCGATGATCCGGTTCAGCAGCTGGTAGTAGCGCGTCGGGGAGAGGTCGAAGGCCTCGCGGATCGCCTGCTCCTTGGCGCCGGCGTACTTCCACCAGTCCCGCTCGAAGTCGAGGATCTCGCGCGAACGCGCGTCCAGGACGTCGGTGTCTGCTTCGTGGAAGGCCATCGGATCCTCCAGGGCGCCAGGATGGTCGCCTGGAGCGTCGCAGACGAACGACACCGGTGCAACTACATGCCCCGTACTCCGGTCTCGGGGCGTGGAGGAGGCCGCCCGCGCAGACGGGCGGCCTCCGCCGGCAGGTCCGGGGATCCTGCGCCCCGAGGGAGGGTGACCTACCGGGTCTGGGTGAGGTGCTCGGCGGGGACCCAGCCGACCCCGTCTCCGGGGACGACGATCTCGCGCCAGAGCGCTCCGTCGACGGTGGCGATGCGCCCCGTCGACTCGAACTCGGCGGCGTCGTGGGCGAGGCTCGCCACGACGGGCTCGGTGCTCCCGGGCCCGCCGTGCACGTCGAGCCGCTCGCCCGGCGTCACGCCGATGACATCCCAGTTGGCACGTGGCTCCTCTGCGTAGGTGATGGTGGGAGGTGTGGAGGTCTCCGGCTCGCCGGCGGTCGGCTCGTCCGCCGGCGGGCTGGTCGTGACCGGCAGGGCGCCGAGCACGGTGAGCTCGCCCAGGCCGACGCGGACCTCGAGCGCGAGTCGCCGGTCGGCGTTGGCGTAGCCCTCGGTCGCCTGGTCGTTGTCGACGCTGACCCCGTCCTGCGTGGTCCCGAGGACGGTCGCGGTGCCGGCCCCGACGGCGGCGTCCACCGACACGGCGATCCCGTCGGGGAGACGGACCGTCGCCTCACCGAGGGCGGTCGAGACCGCCAGCACGGTGGTTCCCGGTCCCAGCTCGATGTCGCGGAGGTCGACGACCAGCTGGCCCGCGAGCTGGTGGTAGCTCGCATCCAGCTCGGCCGCGCTCGTCGGGGTGACGACCCGGTCCCCCACCCCGCCACGGAGCGGGACGTCGAGGATGGCGATCGCCGAGACGACGAGGGCGGCGAGCACCCCCAGCGTGATCAGCAACGACATCGCCGGCCCGGTGTGCTCACCACGGACGGCGCCGACCGCGACCCCGACACCGAGGAGGATCAGCGCGAGCGGGCCGATGGTCGCCAGAGGCAGATCCACGCCGGCCTGGGCCAGGAGTGCGAGGAGCCCGCCGGCGATCAGCAGCACCCCGAGCGTGATCGCGCCGACGTGGCGGCGCGGCGGCGTGCCCGGGGCGGAGGGTGCGTGGACGGGGGGCCGGGGGGTGGGGACGTCGGCCGCGGGCGGACGGGTGGTGGTCGGGGCGCTCATCGACGTCCTCCGGTGAAGATCACGGCCGCACCGACGAGCATCAGCGCGGCGGGCCAGGTGAAGCGGCTGAGGCCGGGGACGAGCTGCTCCAGGAGCAGGCCGGCCCCGACGACGACGAGGAAGGCGCCCGCTGCCGCCCGCAGCACAGCCGGGCGGACCGCGGCGCTCGTACCGGGGGTGTGGTGCGTGGGCGCACCGAGCGTGTCGGCCTCGGGCAGCACGATCCAGCCGATGAGGTAGACGAGCAGGCCCGAGCCGCCGGCCAGGGTCAGGAGTACGAACCCGAGGCGGATGATCGCCGGGTCGACGCCGAGGCTGTGGGCGACACCGGCCGCGACGCCGGCGACGACGCGGTCGTCACGGCTGCGGACCAGCCGGACGGCCGGTTGTGGTGGGGCGGCGGTGACGCCGGGGGTGGGAGCTCTTGGCCGGCCTGCCCCTGGTCGGGCAGGTCCACGGCGACGGTGGTCTTGGTGGTCACGACGGCCTCCGAGGTGCCCCGGGCCGACAGCGACCGGTCCGTCGGTCGGCCCGGACGGTTCGGTTCACGTCGGCATCGTGCGGCACCGGGATGCGCCGAGCCAGGGTCGAGCGGCGCTCCGCGGAGGGCCGGTGGGCCCTGCTCCGCCCGTCGCGCCGGTGGTTGCATCGGGGTGTCGTCAGGTGAGCGGCGCGCCGCGTCACGCGGGGCACGCTCCGCACCGGGAGGGTTCGAGGTGGACACAGGGCGTGCCGTCGTCGGGACCGCGTTCGTGGCGCTGGGGACGGTGTTCCTGCTGGACCAGGCGGGGACGGTCGACGCCGGCGCGGTCATCGGGGACTGGTGGCCGGTGCTGTTCCTCGTCGCGGCCGTGTTCGACCTCGTCTCGCGCCCGCCGCGGCCGGTCAGCGCGGCCGTGTCGGCCGTGGTCGGGGTGGGCCTCCTGGCGGCGACGACGGGGGTCGTGGACGCGTCGGTGTGGGGCCTCGTGTGGCCGCTCGCCATCGTCGTCCTCGGGGTGTGGCTGCTGTTCCGCCGCGTCCCGGTGAGACCGGAAGGCGAGACGGTGGGTGAACAGGTCCAGGCCACGGCGATCTTCTCCGGGCGCAAGCTCGTGAGCGCCGGGCGGCCCTTCACGGGCGGGTCGGTGACGGCCCTCTTCGGCGGGATCGAGGTCGACCTCAGCGGAGCGGTGCTCGTCGACGGCGCGGTGCTCGACGCGGTCGCGATCTTCGGCGGGGTCGAGGTGACGGTGCCGGCCGGGTGGCGGGTCCGGATCGACGGGCCGGCGATCTTCGGTGGGCACGACGCCAAGGTGCCGGAGCCGCTCGAGCTCGACGCACCGACGCTCACGGTGCACGCCACCGCGATCTTCGGCGGGGTCGACGTGAAGGCCGTGACCGTGCCGAGGACACCGGCACCCGTGTGATCCGTCGGGCCCCGGGGCAGACCGTCGGGCAGACCGCCGGGGCGACCCTCGGCCCGGCACCACCGGCCGGGGCGGCTGCACCCCCTGACGCGTCCCCGCCGAAGGACGGCTCCCGGCCCGCACGGCCGTGGTGGGGGCTCGTCGCGGCGCTCCTCGCCGGCGCCGTCGCCACGCTGGTGGCGCCGGCCGGCTGGTCGGCCGGACCCGGGACGATCGAGGTCCACGAGCGGGGGGCGCTGGTCCTCACCGTCGACGTGGAGGTCGGGTCCGCCGATGCGGTCCAGGCGCGCGCCACCGGCACCGACCGGGGCTTCGCCCTCGCCCTCCCCGACGGCGTGCCGGTCGACGAGGCCGTGACGGCACGACTGCAGGTGACGACCGCGGACGGGACGGTCGTGCGGCCCGACCTCGACGGGGTCGCCATCGACCTGGTCCTCCCCGACGGTCGGCACGAGCCGGTCCCGGTCCTGCGCTGGGAGCCGGCGGGGGACGCCGGCGCGGGTGGCGGTGGCGCGCTCGTCGCGACCCGACACCCGCCGGTCCACGCCGACGTGGCGCTGGGGCTCCTGGCCGTCGCGGTGGTCCTGTGGGTGACCGGCGTGGTCCCGCTGTTCGCCACCGCGGTCACGATCCCGGTCGTGCTGGTCGTCGGGGGCGTCGCCACCCCGACCGACGCGCTGGCGCCGTTCTTCCACCCGATCATCGCGTTGTTCCTCGCCGGCTTCCTGCTGGCCGAGGCGATGCGACGCGTCGAGCTCGACACCTGGGCGGCGGGGCGGGTCATGGGCGCGGCGGGACGCAGCCCGCGGAGCGTGTTCCTGACGCTCCTCGTCACCGCCGCGTTCCTGTCGATGTGGATGTCGAACACGGCGGCGGTGGCCGTGCTCATCCCGATCGCGCTGGCGGTGGCCGCGCCGGTCGGGCACACCGGGTTCACCAAGGTGCTGGTGCTCGGGACCGCCTACGCCGCCACGCTGGGCGGGGTCGGGAGCGCGATCGGCACGCCGGCCAACATGCTCGCGATCGAGTACCTCGACACCTTCGACGTGCGCGCGATCACCTTCGCCGGCTGGTTCGTCTACGGCCTGCCGCTCGTGGTCGTGTTCCTGCCGGTCATCGCGGTCTACCTGTGGTGGCGGTTCGGGGTCGAGGTCGAGCCGGCCTCGTTCGCGGCCGTGCGGGTCGCCGCGCGTGCGCAGTCCGCCGCGACCAGCTTCGGCCGGCCGCAGGCGCGCGTGCTGGCGGTGTTCGGGCTGGTCGCGGCGGTGTGGCTGACCGAGACCTGGCACGGCATCCACCCCGGCATCGTGGCGCTCGGCGGGGTGGTGGTGCTGGCCCTGACCCGCGACCTCCGCGAGGACGACCTCGGACGCATCAACTGGTCGGCGCTCCTCACCTTCGGAGCGGGGCTGAGCCTCGGGCTCGCGCTCACCGCCACGGGCGTCGCGGACTGGGTCGCGACCCGGCTGGGCGGGCTCGGATCGCTGCCGGACCTCGCCGCGGTCGGGATCGTCGCCGGCGTGACGCTGCTCCTGACCACGGTCGCGTCGAACACCGCGTCCGCGGCCACGCTGATCCCGCTGGCCATCCCGCTCGCGAGCCTCCTGGGCGTCGACGTGACGCTGCTCGTCGTGGTGGTCGCGATCGCCTCGTCGATCGACTTCGCGCTCATCATCGGGACCCCGCCGACGATGCTGGCCTACTCGACCGGGTTGTTCCGGCCGGCCGAGATCCTGCGCATCGGGGCGTTCCTCGACCTCGCCGGGCTGGCGTTCCTCCTCACGGCCGTGACCTGGGTGTGGCACGTGCTCGGCGTCGCCTGACGGCCGCGCCGGCGGTGGGCACGTCGCCGACGCGCGTCACGCGACGAACACGCAGAACGTGTGGCCGGCGGGGTCGGTGAACACCAGGAGCGGCTCGTCGGGGTCGTCGGACCGGTCGGAGCGCAGCGCCCCGCCGAGCGCGAGCACCCGGTCGTGCACGGCGTCGAGCTCGGCCACGTCCTCGACGGTGAGGTCGAGGTGCAGCTGCTGCGGCACGGTCGCGTCGGGCCAGGTCGTCGGGGCGAGCTCGTCGACCTGCTGGAACGCCAGCAGCGGGGTCCCGTCGGGGGTGAACAGGTTCAGCCAGTCGCGGCCGGCCGGGTCGTCCTCGCCGGGGGGCGGCGGCTCGTGGGCGGGGCGGTAGACGAGCCCGAGCAGCTGGCGCCAGAACTCCGCGATCCCGCGGGCGTCGGTGGTGTCGAGGACGATCTGCCCGAAGCGAGGGCGCGCCGTCTCGTCGGTCGTCACGGGGGTGCTCCTGCGCTGGTCTGGTCGGCGGCGAGCGTAGGCGCCGACCCGGAGGCGGCGACGCGGTCGAACTCGGTCGAACTCGGTCGAGCGCGGCAGGGCGTCAACCCAGGGTTGACCGCCATCCCTCGTCAACGTAGAGTTGACGAACCTCACCTAGCCGGAGCGCCCACCGTGACCCACCCGACCCCTCTCGACCCGCCCGTCCGTCTCGAGGAGCTCGTGCGGGGTGTGACCGCCACCCACACCGACGTCCTCGACCGGCTGTCCACCGCGGTCCTCGCGGGCGAGCACCTCGGGGCGGTCGCGGACCAGCTCATCGGACACTTCGTGGAGGAGGCGCGCGACGCCGGCGCGTCCTGGCGTGACATCGGCGCGAGCATGGGCGTGACGAAGCAGGCCGCGCAGAAGAGGTTCGTCGACCGCACCGTCCCGGAGCGTCCGCCGTTACACCCCAGCCAGGGGTTCACCCGCTTCACCGAGGCGGCCCGCAACGCCCTGGCGGCGGCGCACAACGCGGCCGTAGCCGGGTCCCACGCCGAGGTCACGCCGGCCCACGTGCTGCTCGGGCTGGTGGCCGCACCCGACAGCGACGCGGTGGGCGCCATCCTGGCCCAGGGCGTGACGCTCGAGGCGGTGGCCGAGGCCGCACGGGCGCTGCTCCCGTCCCCGGTCACGGACGGCCCCGAGCTCGTGCCCTACGACGCGGCCGCGCGGAAGGTGATCGAGCTGGCCTTCCGTGAGGCCCTGCGGCTGGGGGCATCGGACGTGGGGTCGGGGCACCTGCTCCTGGCGCTCTTGCGGGCGAAGGTGACGCCGCCCGACGCGCTCATGGTCGACGCGAAGGGGGTCGTGGCGTACCTGGCCCAGCGGGCCAACGACGGTGAGGCAGGTGTGGCGTGAGCGCTGATCGGGATCCTGGGCGAGGCAGCGAGCCGGGACGTGGCGGGGAGCGGCTGCCACACGACTGGGACGCGAGCTACGCCGACACCCCGCCGTGGGACATCGGTCGCCCGCAGACCCCCTTCGTCGAGCTGGCCGACGCCGGCGCCCTGCACGGCCGCGTGCTCGACCTCGGGTGCGGGACGGGTGAGCACGCGTTGCTCGCCGCCTCCCGGGGTCTCGCGGCGACCGGCGTCGACCTCTCCCCCACCGCCATCGCGCAGGCGAGGGCCAAGGCCGCCGAGCGCGGACTCGAGGCGGACTTCGTGGTCGGCGACGCGCTGGACGGGTCGGTCGTGGGGGGCAGCTTCGACGTCGCGCTCGACTGCGGGTTCTTCCACGTGCTGGCCGATGCGGACCGGCCGCGCTACGCCGACGTGCTGCGCCAGCTGCTCGTCCCGGGTGGCAGCGCCCACCTCCTGTGCTTCAGCGACCGGGTGCCCGGCGACGCCGGCCCGCGGCGGATCCGCCAGGAGGAGCTGCGCGCGACCTTCGCCGGCGAGCTCTCCGTCGCGGCGATCGACGAGGCCTACATCGCAGCCACGTTCACGCCCGAGCCCGTGCCGGCGTGGCTGGCCACGATCGTGCGCGAGTCGAGCGCCGGCGTCGCCGGGCGGCCCCGCGTCCGCGGCTGAGCCGCGGGGCCGCCGCCCGGTCGTCGTGTTCTCTGTGCAGTTGTCAAGGAGCGCGGAGGGCGGAGGGGTAGCCGCGGGTCGGGGTCGGCGCATCGGCCTGTGTCGGAGGCAGGCTGCCGCAGGCCGTCGGTCGGCCGGTGTGATCGCTGTGGCGCGTCGGGGGCGGGGTCAGTCAGGCGGGTGCCAGGTGACCCGGCCGTTCTCGATGCGGCCGATCAGCCCGAGCCGGTCGATGAGCCGGTGGTGGGCGTGACAGGCCAGGGCGACCTCGGCGACCGACACGCCGGCGCCGTGGCGCCAGCGCCGGTCGAGGTGGGCGGCCTGACACATCGACGGGGGCGCGTCACAGCCCGGGTAGGTGCAGTGCCGGTCGCGGGCCACGGTGCCCTTCCACACCCCCACCGAGGTCGACCGTGACTGCCGCCCGATATCCAACGGCAACGAGTCCGGCCCGGTGACCACCCGGGTGATGGTGGAATCCTGCAGCATCCGGCGCACGTCGGCGGCGGTGATCGGGCCGGTCCACGTGGTCTCGCCGAGTCCGGCGGCGGCGCACAGCTCCGACCAGCCGATCGTGACGGTCACGTGCGGACGCGACCCGTGGTCGGTGGTGGTGAGCCCGTGGTCCAGCGCGGCGCGGGCCATCGCGACCAGCGCGTCCGCGGTCCGCTGCGCCGGGCTGCGGGGCGGGGTACCGGGGGCGTCGAAGGTGCGGAAGGCGTCGATGCCGGTGGCGACCGTCTCGGCATCCAGCCCGGACAGGGTGGCCCACAGGGTGGTGGACCCGTCCGGCTGCGGGGAGATGGACGCGGCCCGGCGGTCGTGGAGCCGGTCGGCGTCCGCTTGCGCCTCCTCGGGGGCGAGCTCGGCCAACCGCCGGCGGCAGATCCGGCCGTACTCGACGGGGCCGAGCCCGGCCGCCTTCTCGACCAGCTCGGTCTCGACCGCCGTCCGTTCGTCGCCGGTCAGGTGGCGGAGCACCGAGGCCAGCAGCCGGGCGTGCTCCCCCGTGAGCGTCCCCTGACGGACCGCGTCCCGGGCGACCGGCAGCGTCTCGAGCTCGCGGTCGGTCTTCAGCGTCCGCGTGGCACGGCCCGGGTCCCACCCGAGCCCGGCCGCGAGGTCCTGCGCGGTCTGCCGCCGGGCACGCTCCCCCGCACGCGGATCGTCCGGCGCCGCGTCGGCCGCACGGCGTGCCTGCCGTGAGGCCAACGCCCCGGCCGCCTCACCCTGCCGGGCCGTGACCCGACGGGCCACACGCTCCAACACGACCAGCTCACGGCGCAGCTCGTCCTCCGAAAGCTCGTCCAACCGCACCGACACGACCTCGTCCACGGCGTCCTCGAGACGGTCGTGACGGCCGGCCGCGTAGCCGCCGCCAACCTCGCGGACGACCGCGCCGTGCAGACGCGACCGGACCCGGCGCCGGTACCCGGCGGGCCGAACCGTGACGGTGGTCGTGGACATGGACAGCAACCTACGGAGGGGGTGCGACATCTCACGGCCCCGCGGCGCCATCCCGTCCACACCCGTGCATCGAACGCACGTTCGAGTCCGCTTCGACCGGAACGCCCCCGGCCGGCGACACACCCGGCCGTACCCGACCGGGCCCAGCCCGTCGGCATCGGCGACCAGCTCGATCCCGACCGCGGTCCGCTCGTCACCGACGAGATGACGCAGCACCGAGGCGAGCAGCCGGGCGGGGTCCGGTGCCAACGTCCCGTCACGCGCCGCCCGACCGGCGACCGGCAACGTCGACAGCTCACGGTCGGTCCGAACCGTCCGGGCGGTACGACCCGGGTCCCACCCGAGCTCCGCCGCGAGATCCTGCGCGGCCTGCTGGTGAGCACGCTGATCAGCGACCAACGAGACGTGCAGGCTCGACCCGACCCGGCGCCGGTACCCGGCGGGCCGAACAGCAACGGTGGTCGTGGACATGGACAGCAACCTACGGAGGGGGTGCGACATCTCACGGCCCCGCGGCGCCATCCCGTCCACACCCGTGCATCGAACGCACGTTCGAGTCCGGTTCGAGCCGGAACGCCTCCCTCCCGGCGTCACCGCGCGGCGCGGCGCCGGCGGTCGAGACCGACGCCGACACCGACGAGACCGAGGAACGCCAACCCCACTCGTAGCGGGTCGTGGAAGACCGCGCCGAGCGTCGAGCCGTGCCCATCGAGGCGGGCGGCGGCCGCGACGTAGGGGCCGGGGCCGTCCCACGGGATCTGGACCTCGCCGCCCGCGCCGGGCGTCACCGGGATCGGCTGCCACCGCGCGCCGTCCCACCGCTCGACGGTCGTGACGACGTGGGGCGGCCGCAGGGTGACGACCGCCTCGGCGAGCTCACCCTCGAGGTCGACCTCGTAGGCGTTCCCGGAGGGGTGGAGCTCGGGGAGCTCGGGAAGGATCGCCGGGTCGAGCGGGACGAGGCGGACGCTGACGGGCGCGGCACCGGTCACGGTGACGAGCGCCTGGAGGTCCGGGGTCCACACGTCGGCGCGGCCCTGGGCGAGGAGGTCCTCCCCGAGGGTCACCTCGCGGCCCTGCGCCGGCGGCAGCGTGGAGGTGACCCCCGGCGGTGGCGTGACCCAGGCGTAGTCGGCCGGGTCGGTCCGGGGGTGGGCGAACGCCGGCCGGGCCGCACCGAGCGCGCTCACCATCGCCACGGCCGCCGCGACGAGCGACGCACCGCGACGGCGGGGCGGCGCGGAGGTCACCGCCGGCGTCGCAGGTTCCACGCGCCGGCGAGGAGCAGCAGCCCGCCGCCGGCGGCCAGCGCGCCGCCCCCGGTCGTCGGGAGCGCCGGCGCGGCCGCAGGAGCGTCTGCTTCCGCAGGAGCGCCGGCGGAGCCGTCGCCTGCCGGTGCCGCCGGGACGCCAGCAGTGTCGAACGGGAACACCTCGGGTGCGAGCCGGACGACGTGGAACCCGCTGGCGCTGTCGGAGTACCAGACCTCGTTGCGCTCGAGGGCGAAGGCGGGCTGCGACATCGCGTAGGGGGCGCCCTCTGGGTTGACGCCGGGCGGGGTGTTCGGGGTGCCGGGGACGTTCACGTAGGCGATCTCGCGCGGGGCGAACGGGTCGCGGATGTCGAAGACCCGCAGGCCCGACTGGATCATCGAGCAGGCGAGGAGCTGCGGGTCGTCCTGGCGGTCGACCTGGCAGTAGTGCGCGGCGTAGCCCTGGTAGATCTTGCTCGCGCCGGGGTCATCGAGGATGCCGTCGGTGGCGCGGACCTCCGGGTCGTGGACCGCGAGCCGGATGTTGCTCACGACCTCCGGAGCGGTCTCGTCGCCGATGTCGATGATGCGTGCGGCGCCCGGGTCGCCGACGTCGTTGACGGCGAGCTTGGCCGGGTCGAAGCCGTCGGTGAACTCGTCGACGTCGATGAGGTGGTCGACCCCGCCGTAGGTCACCGGCAGGTGGATCTGGGGGATGCTCACGTCCGGCCACTGCAGCGTCGAGACGACCTCCGGTTGCGGGAGCGGCTCGCGGTCCTGGATCGACGACACGTCGAGGACGATGAGGCCGCCGTCGAAGTCGCCGTCGACGCCGTCGACCGGTCCGAGGGTGTCGTCGAGCGTCCGGAACGGGGTGAGGTAGAGGCGCGTGCCGTCGGGGCTGACGGACATGCCGTGGGAGTTGTGGTTGCCGACCCAGAGCGTGCGTGGCAGCGCCGGGTCGCTGATGTCGACGGCGGCGACGGTGCTGGTGAACAGCGAGGACGTGTAGAAGGTGTCGCCGTCGGGCGAGAGTCCGGACTCGTGGCCGAGGAAGCCGACCGGGGTCGAGGACAGCAGCTGCGGGTCGCGACAGTCCGCGGAGACGTCGTAGATCTCGACCTGGCCCGGGTAGGTGGCGGGGTTGCCCAGCACCGACAGGAGCAGTCCCCGGCCCTGGTGGAGCACCAGCGACTCGTGGGGCGAGAGCATCGCCGGCGTCGTGAGCGTCGTCGTCTGCACCGGCGCGGCCGGGTCGGACATGTCGAGGACGACCACGCCGGCGCCCTCGGCCGCCTGCGTGCCAGCGTCGAGCGGGAACACCAGCGTCGAGTCGTAGTACGCGCACTCGTGGCCGTCCGCGTCGACGTAGCGCTGGACCTTGAACCCGCCGGTCGAGTTGTGGCTCGCGAGGAGGTCGGCGTTGCACGTGAACGGCTCGGTCCAGCCGGCCTCGTAGACCTCGGTCGGGACGCGACCCTGCTGGGCCGGTTCGGGGTTGTCGGTCGCGCGGCAGGCCGTGCCCGGCGTGCTACCGGTCGGCTCCGCGTCCTGCGCCGCCACCGGCGCCCCGAACGCCAACGCGCCGGCGAGCGCCACGACCACCGCTGACCCCACGACCTGACCACGCATCACGACAACCCCTCTCGGCCGCGGGCAGCGTACGCAGTGGACGCACGACCCCGGCAACGAGGAGTTCGGCGTCAGATCACGTCTCTCCTCTGGACGGCCGCGATGCCGATCGCGGCGGGGACGAGCGCCCAGGCGGCGAGCGCGGCGACGGCGGTGGCCACGCCGGGTCCGCCCGAGCCGCCGGACAGGATCTCGATGAGGGTCTGCGGCACCCAGTCCGCGGCACTGGTCGTCAGCTGGACGATCAGCGGCGGCGCGATGAACAGCACGAAGACGACGACGGCGACGGCACCGCCGGCGTTGCGTACCAGCGCGCCGAGACCCGCGCCGAGCACGGCGCCGACCGCGCCGGCGAGCGTCGAGGCGGCGAGCAGCTGGACGATCGTGCCCGCGGAGAGCAGGAACGACAGGTCGACCAGTGGCACCGCGATGGCGGCTGCGGCGACGAGGAGCGCGGCCCCGGCGAGCGCCAGCATCGCTCCGACGGCCATCACGGCCGCGAGCTGCGCCAGCATCGCGAGGTGCCGGCGCGGGGCGACCAGCATCGTGGGGACGATCGTCTTGTGGCCGTACTCGCGCGAGGCGGCGATGGCGCCGAACAGGCCGGCACCGATGAGCGCGTTGAACCCGAACGCCAGGAGCGTGCGTTGGTCCTCGGCGGTCGCGATGAACGCCTTGGAGCCATCGGGTTCGGTGACGAAGAGGATCAGGGCGGCGTTGAGGACCGCCATGAGGGCGACGAAGGCGAGGAAGCCCCACGGCAGCCTGGTCGTGAAGATCTTGCGGAGCTCGGCGCGGACGAGTCGGAACCAGGTCATGACGCCACCACCTCTCGTGCGTCGGTGCGGTCGGCGACCGGCGCTTCGGTCCAGCCGAGGAACAGCTGCTCGAGGGAGCCGGAGCTCGACGAGAGCTCGTGGAGCGCCACGCCGGCGAGCAGTGCACGGTCACCGATGTCGTCGATGGCGAGACCGCTGACCAGCAGCGCCCCGTCGGAGGGTCGCACCGTCGCGCCGGCCGCTTCCAGGACCTCCGTCAGCCGGTCGGGCGCCGGCGTCCGCACCAGCGTGGTCCGGGTCTGCAGCTCGTGGATCGCGCCGGCGGCGACGAGCTTGCCGCGGTTGATGACGATGACATCGTCGGCGAGGTGCTCCACCTCGGCGAGGAGGTGGCTCGAGACGAACACGGTGTCGCCGTTGGCCGCGCGCAGCCGGAGCAGGTCACGCAGCCACCGGATGCCCTGCGGGTCGAGCCCGTTCCCCGGCTCGTCGAGCACGAGCACCGGCGGGTCGCCGAGGAGCGCCGCCGCGAGACCGAGGCGCTGTCGCATCCCCAGCGAGTAGCCACCGACCTTGCGGTCGGCCGCGTCCGCGAGACCGACGAGCCGGATCATCTCCTCCACCCGCGAGAACGGCACGCCCATGCCGTCGGCGAGGACGCGGAGGTGGTTCCGGCCGCTGCGTCCCGGGTGGAACGCGTCAGCTTCGATGACGACGCCGACCGTCCGGGCCGGGTCGTGGTGGTCGCGGTAGCGGGTCCCGCCGATCGTGGCCTGTCCGCCATCGGCGGCGGCCAGACCCAGGAGGATCTTCATCAGGGTGGACTTCCCCGCCCCGTTGGGGCCGAGGAAGCCGGTGACCCGGCCGGGCTGGACCGTGAACGTCAGGTCGTCCACGACCACGTTCTGCCCGTACCGCTTGGTCACGTGCTCGATCTCGAGCGCGTACATGAGTTGGCTCCTCATCGGTGTCCTCGATCCACACTGCGCCGACGCCGTCCGCCTCACGAGGGGCGAACGGCCCCGAACCGTCAGGTCACGACGGCACCCCGACGACGCCTCGGACGGCCCAGCCCACGGTCCGCACTCCGGCCCTACAGCACCGGGTCGTTGTCCCGTTGTCCGCACGGTCCCCTCCAGCTTGGGTGAGAAGCCCGCACACCGATCGGCTCATCGATGCTGACCACCCGCGGAGGCTGTTCAACCACACCGGGAGCGTGCTGCCGGCGATCGTCCTGCACGGTGGGCTCACCGCGAGCCAGGACCACCTGGTCCTCCTCGCCGAGGAGACCCACGGCGTCACCGACGTCGCCATCGGGATCAGCTACATCGTCGGCGTCGCGGTGCTCCTGCTCGTGACCGGTCGACGCCTCGGGTGGGGTGCGCGCACGCGATGACGCCGGCGACAGCGACGGCGAGCACCGAGAAGGTCCGCCTCACGATCGGCGGCGCCCCGCAGGGGGCGTTCCTCCGCGGACCGACGCTCGGGATCGGCACGACCCACGACAGCGCGGGAAGTGGTCCGCGACCTCGAGGGAGCATCGACGCACCGACGAACGCTGAGGGAGAGGTGGACGACGGACACGTCCGTCGTCACGCCTGCCCGTCCGTCACTCCTCGACGTAGATGTTGTCGTGGAGGCGCAGGAACTCCGCACGCTCGGCGTCGCTCATCGACCCGAGGGTCGGCAGCCCCTCGAAGTACTGCTCCCGGGGCGCCCCTGGCGAGAACAGGATGAGCATCGATGCGGGCGCCCCCGAGTGGTTGGCGAAGCCGTGGACACCGCCCGGCGGGACGTGCGCGAAGTCGCCGGGACCCGCGTCGGTCCACCCCGCCCCGTCGTGGATCCGGACCTCCCCCGACAGGACGTAGAAGGACTCGGAGAACGAGCGGTGGAAGTGCGGGGCCGCACCACCGCGGTCGCCCGACATCTCCCAGCGGTACATGCCGAACGACCCCTCGGTCGACCTCCCCGTCGCGAGGTAGTGCACGGCCGTGTTGCCGAGGACGAGTTCCGGTGGCACGTCAGCACGTCGGAGGTGGGCGCTCACCTCGCCACCCTCGCCCTCGTACCTCGGAGCCGGGTACCCATCCGTCGCCATCCTCGCCCTCCTACCTCGTCCGTCCGGTGTCGCGGCGCCGCGGTCGGAACCTCCGCGAGTGGCGGTCAGGTCAGCTCGCTGATCTCGAACAGGTGACCGTCGGGATCACGGAAGAAGGCGCGGATCTCGCCGCCGCGGTCGACCGGCTCGGTGAGGAACTGCGCACCCCGGGCACGGAGGAGCTCGTAGGTGCCGCGGCAGTCGTCGACACGGAAGATGAGCTCGGTGCTCATCCGGTTGGGATCGGCGGGGGGAGCGAAGCTCACGGTCGGCTTGTCCTCGGTGGGTGGCCCTTGCTCGACGAGCAGCAGCCAGTTGCCGAGGAGCTCGAGCACCACCGAGGTCCCGTACTGGCCGTAGACGGACGCGTCGAGCACCGCGACGTACCAGTCCCGGCTCACGTCCGTGTCCGCCACCACGAGCAGGTGGGTCATCGCCGACGCCGTGAACCGTTCCATCTCGATGACCCTAGGTGTCGCAGGGCCGCGACGGCGGTGGCACGCGCCGTCGGCTGCTGGCCCGCGGGTCAGGTGGTGACCATGGCCGGACGTCGGCCAGCGAGCTGCTCGACCACGTGGGCGGCATCCCGCGGTACGCCGAGCAGGGTGTCGGACAGGACGCAGTGCTGGAACTTCAACCCCACGAACGCGAGGCCGGGCACCGACGCGACGACCCCGCGCTCGTGCTCGACGTCGCCGTGCTCGTCGAGGATCGGCAGGTCGACCCACGAGTAGCCCGGATGGAACCCGGTGCACCAGACGACGTTGGTGACGTCCATCCGGGTGCCGTCGTCGAGGACCGGCCGACCGCGCTCGACCGAGACGGTGCGCGGGGCACGCGTCACCCCGGCGCGTCGGAGGTCGCGTTCCTTGACCCGCAGCAACGGGGCCCCTCGGTGCAGGAGCTTCGGGAGCACCTTCCGGCCGATCGGTGTGCTCCTCGACACGACGTGGGTCAGCAGCACCTTGCCGAAGAAGGGCATGAGGACGCGCCCGCTGAACCGGTTGGGGCGGAACGGCTGCGCCCCGGTGCTGGGGCCAGACACGGTCACCTCGTGGGTGCGGATGAGCTCCATCGCGATCTCGGCCCCGGAGTTGCCGGCCCCGACGATCAGGACCGGGCCGTCGCGGAGCTGGTCGGGGTTCACGTAGTCGGCGATGTGGAGCTGGACGATGTCGTCGGCGAGCTCGTCCGCGAACGCCGGGACCTTGGGCTGCTGGTAGGCCGCCATCGCGACGATCACCTGGTCCGCCTCGAAGGTGGCCCCTCCCCCCGTGGCGACGAAGCGGTCGCCGTCGCGCGTCAGGTGGTCGATCCGGGTCCCGTGGCGGATCGGGAGCTCGAAGTACGCGGCGTAGGACTCGAGGTAGTCCGCGACCTCGTCCTTGGTCGGGAAGTCCCACGGGTCGCCGGGCATCGCGAGGCCCGGGAGGCTGTCCGCCCAGGTCGGCGTGAACAGCGTCATCGAGTCCCACCGGTTCCGCCACGCGTCACCGGTGCGCGGGTTGGCGTCGACGATCAGGAACGGCACGCCCCGCTCGTGGAGCTCGTGACCGACGGCGAGCCCGGCCTGTCCCCCGCCGATGACCAGCGTGCCCGTGCGTTCGCGCGTCCGTTCGGGCGTCTCCATGCGCTCTCCCGTCGTCGCTTCGTGACCGACGCTAGGCACGGGCGTCGGTCACGGGTATCGGGAGAACTCCCCACGGCGGCGGCGGTCACGCCCCCTACCGGACGAGGCCGTGCTCGGCGGCGTAGAGCGTGGCGGCGGCACGCGAGGACACCTCGAGCTTGGCGTAGATGTTCTGGATGTGCCGGTCGGCGGTCTTGGCCGAGATGCCCAGGCTCGCGCCGATCTGCTTGGTCGCCCGGCCGCGGGCGAGCAGCCGGAGCACCTCGACCTCGCGCTCGGTCAGCCCCGCGGGACGCTCGACCTGAGGCGGCTCCTGGCCGGCGGCCTCCGCGACCGCGACCACCGCGTCGGGGTCGAGCCCGCCGCCCTCGGACTTGGCCACCAGCACCCTCGTCGCCTCCTCCGGTGAGAGGGCATCGCGGTAGGGCCGCGGCTCGATCTTGCTCTGGAACGCATCGGCAGCGGCGAGGATCCGGGACGTGAGCGGGAGCGCCGCCGCGTTGAGGCCGCGGTGGTAGCCGGAGGCGTCGAGCCGCTCGTGATGGGCGGCGGCGATCTGCGCGTACGGGGCGAGGAAGGGTGAGCGGACCAGCACCCGTTCGGTGTGGTACGGGTGGAGACGGACCTGCTCCCACTCGTCCGCGGTCAGCCGTCCTTGCTTCGCCCACACCCCCGGGGCGACGGCGACCCGTCCGAGGTCGTGGAGGTAGCCGGCACGACGGACAGCCGTCTCCTCGGCCGGCGACGTGCCGACGAGCTCCGCGGCGCGGCACGCGAGCTCCCCGACGCTCCGGGAGTGGCCGGTGAGGTAGGGCGAGGCGGTGTCCGCGAAGGCGCCCATGGCCCGCAGCGCCCGGTCGACCTGCTGGCCTGCCAGGTGCAACGGCGGGCCGGGTTCGGCGTCGAGGACGGCATCCCACACCGACCCGTCGGGCTCGGCGGGTCCGAGGACGTCGGACGCGTTGGCGAGGAAGGCGTCCACGACCGCCGGGTCGAACGCGTGGCCCGATCGGGACCCGATCGTGGCCGCGACCTGCTCGTCGTCGTCGGCCACCAGGCGCTGGTAGGTGGCGTCGCGGGCCACCTGGGAGATCCGCAACGGCAGCGGGACCTCCTCCCCCTTGGCCCGTCCGAGGACGCTCGCCCCGTCCCACCGCTCCGACAGGTACGGGAACAGCTCGGTGACGGTGTCCGGCAGCCCGAGCCGTTCGGCCAGCATCCCGGCGATCTCGCAGAACGCGTTGAAGTGCCGGGTCGCGAAGGACCGGGCGCGCGGCAGCCGCGTGACCATCTGGTAGGTGCGTCGAGGCCAGGACGCCTCGGGGTCGGGAAGGGCGGACGCGATGCCGACGAGGCTCTCCCACTGCGAACCGTGCTGGCGGTGGGTGTTGTGCCGCGTGAGCCGGTCGCCGAAGAGGTCGGCGCGTTCCTCTCCGTCGACGGTGCAGCCGGAGTACTGGAGGAGCGACGCGTAGTAGGTGGCGCGCGCCGTCTCGGCGTCGACGCCGAGGACGTCGCAGAGCCGCATGGTCGTGAGCGTCGCGGTCAGCCCGTGCTCGAACGGGAAGCCCATGCCGAGGTCGGTCGCGAGGCACAGCGAGGCGATCACCCCTGCGGTGCGGACCTGCTCCCTGGGGGACCCGACGGCCCCCGCGGCGGGCTCGACCATCGCCGCCTCCCGAGCCGCGGACCCGTCCAGTGTGCCAGCCGCGGGCGGGGAGGCGCGGGGATCGCGGGGTGCGGTGGGGGTCAGGCTGCGGTGCGGTCCATACGGAGGTACTCGGAGATCCGCAGGAACCCCGGCGGGCGCTTCACGGTGTCGGGAAGAGCGGCCCACGCCTCGGCGTCGCCGACGACGCGCGGGGCGGTGAGCTCGATGTCCTCGCCGTCGACGGTGAGACGGGCCTTGCCTGCGGCGAGCACGTTCTGGACCCAGTCGGACCGCGAGCCGTAGACCAGCATGAAGAGGTAGCCACCCTCGACCGGGAGCGCGTCGAGCGGGGTCCGGTAGGTCCGGCCGGAGGTCCGCCCGACGTGGGTGATGACCGGGCGCTCGCCCCGCGCCAGCTCACGCGGGTTGAACACCCGCTTGTTGATGTGGCCCCACCACAGCGGCATCGGCATGCCGGCACTCCTCCGTCGGTCTGCCCCACGGTAGGCGGGCCGGTCAGGCGAGCTGGCTGATCTCGAAGAGGTGTCCGTCCGGATCGCGGAAGAGAGCGCGGATCCCGCCCCCCGATCGAGCGGCTCCTTGGGGAACTCAACACCCTGACTCAGGAGTGGTAGCTGTACTCGTCGACGAGCGAGCCCGATGCGTCACGCAGGGTCGCCGTATCGCCGCCGTCGTTGTTCCAGATGGCCTGCGTGGCGCCGTGGAAGTACGCGGTCGCAGTGTCCTCGCCTGGACCGGTGTAGATGCGGAGCTCGCCGCCCGCGGGGATGGCGTAACCCGACGGGATGGTGATCCGGTGGTCCTTCAGGTCGGTCACCGACCAGCCCGCCTACGTCGACGGGTTCTCGACCGGAGTTGGCGAGCACGACGTACTCGCTGTCGTCGTACTCGACGTCACCGTCCCGGACCGTCCCACCTGATGGTCGCGATGCCGACCGAACCGGCCGTCGACCCGGACGCCTGGGCGGGGGGCGCGACGACGGCGACCGACCCGGCGTCGTCGGACGGGGAAGGTGACGCGGCTCGCGCCGTGCCGGCATCGGAGCTGGCGCTCGCGTCCTCGTCGTCGCAGGCGGCCCAGAGCCCAGCGGATGCCTCACGCGCGGCAGCCTGCGCTCGGTCGAACTCCTCGGCGTGGGCGACGTTCGGCGGAACGGTGTAGGCGGACGCGTAGCCGTCCTCGACCATCGCGAGGTTCACGAAGCGGCCGTCGTCCGTCCGGTAGAGGTAGCCGAGCGGCCGGCCGTACCGGTCGATGCCGTCCACGTCCCACTCGACGCGCACCTCGGTTCCCGGTGGCACCAGCTCGGTGAGGTGTGCGGTCGCCTCCTCCCCGAAGCACTGCACACCCTTGGAGGGGTGCTTGGTCTCGGGGGTGTCGATGCCGATCAGGCGCAGCCGCTCGTCCAGGTCCGCGAGGTAGAGGGTGTCCCCGTCGACGATGCGCGTGACGGTCGTGACGAAGCCCGTCGACGCCGCCTCCGCGCCCGTGGTCGGCGGCGTGGTCTCGGGCGCGGCGGTGGGTCCGGAAGGGATCGGAGCAGCGGTGCTCGCCGGCGAGGGCGACGCGGTCGTCGGCTCGGAGGTTCGGGGAGCGACAGGAAGGGGAGACGGGCTGAGCGTCTCGCCGGTGAGTCCGACGACACTCACGCGTGCCGGATCCCCGGCCCCCGTCAGGCCAGCCGCGAGTACGGGCAGTGTCACGAGGAGGGCGAAGGCGACCGCCAGACCGGTACCGAGGCGACCGCGCCGCCACTGCAGCAGCCAGAGCACCGGTAGGACCCAGAACAGGAGCGTCCAGGCCCCGAGCTGCAGCCAGGTCGGCCGGCGACGGAGCCAGCCGAACCCCGCCCGGATGGATCCCCGCCAGTCGGTCGCCCCGTCCGGCTCGCGCCACCGAGGTGGCGGTGGAACAGGAGGAAGTCCGCTCATCTGTTGCCCCCCGAGCGTGTCACCTCGCCGTCGACCACCACGCCGACGGTCTGAAGGGACCGTGCGGTGTGCGGCACCGGTCGCCCGGTGCCGCCACGCCAGCTCCCCGCCCTCCGAGCCAAGGTACGGCAGCGCGATGGAGCGAGCGGGCGAACGGGGAGGAACCGCCCGAGGGCGTGGAGGGCCTCGGCACCGATGTGGTCGGGTCGAAGCGGTCCCGCCCGCCGGTAGGCTGCGCCCCCTGCCGGAGTAGCTCAGTTGGCCAGAGCAGGCGATTTGTAATCGTCAGGTCAGGGGTTCGACTCCCCCTCTCCGGCTCCGCCCGGAAGACACAGCATCCAGATGATGGAACTCGCGTGTAGGACTCGCCGCGCTTGCCAGCGTGACTGAGCCACCCGCGATCACGAGCTCGCCCCCCGACGGCTCGTCGAGTTCTACGAGTGGGTCACGCTCGTCGAGGTCCCCGAGCTCGCCCGGCTCGCGACCACCCTGTCGCGTTGGCAAGTCAAGATCCTCGCCTACCACCACACCGGCGGCGTCTCCTCCGCACGGGTCGAGGCGATCAACCTGGACGTGAAGAACATCAAGCGCGTCGCCCGCGGGTTCACCAACTTCGACAACTACGGCCCGATCCCCTCACGCCTCGGACAGACATAGGCAGGGGACTGCCCAGCTTTGGTTGACATCTATCGTGGGCCGACGGCTCACGGGAAGGATGTCCCATGGAGAAGGGCCCGCTATGCGCCGTAGTGATGGCCAGGAAGAGGCCAGCGACAGTCCGCGGGAGGTCAATGACGAGCCAACTTGGCACGTTGACGCCGGACGCGCGGGGTTCGATGTTTCGCAAGTACGACGGCGATGCCCGCGACCCCTAGATTCCGCAGCCCCAGCTGCCTGGACGGCTCAGTCCAATGGCCACTGCGAGCCTCCCGTCACTGCGGCGCGTTGCCCGGCGCACGCGGGACGTCATCACGTCGACGGTAGCCATCGGGACCGGCCTTCGAGGTCAGCGGTTCGGTTCGGATGCGCAAGTCTAGACCCTCGAACCCCTGCGCCCGTCCATATCCCTCAGCTTCGGAGGATTACTAACGTACCTGACAGACGGTCGTGGACACCCCTATTGGCGTCGAGAACGGGGATGGTTACGTATAACGCCGGATCAGACCGTCCACCCGATCACTGGGATCCAAGCGATGGTGGGGAACGGCGAAACGACGCACCGATGGCAGCAGGCATGGTCGCTCTCCGCGCTCTAGATCGACGACCCTCAAGCCCATGACGAGCTTCCCCGGTGTCGCGCCCATCCGCCACACGAACAGGACCTCGTACAAGCCGGCGAGGCAGGCTGCGAGGACCAGCGTGGGCTAGAAGCATCTTCACACCGCTCATGGCGGACGTAGTGGACGGCTCGGCGACAAGTCTTCGGATGGCAGCTCGGACGCCCAACGTCGTAAGCAGCGCCGTCGACGATGCGATGAGTGCGAGGTCGAGGAGTCGCGCCAGGCCGCGCTGGACGAGCGGGCCGGCCGTAACGGCCCGGCCGTCGACCAGCGAGGTTCGCACGCCGCGCGTCCAACACGCAAGGATGGAGCGCGGAACGGACCGACACGAAGACGGACCGGTTCGGTACGAGCAGCGGACCCCCCGGCCATCGGCTCGACGGCCGCCGGTGGCGTCGCATCCTCCATGAACGGGTTCGTCGCCATCAGAGCACGTCCTCGTCGGACCAGGGAGCGGCCGCAGGCTCGGCGGCCACGGACGGATCGGCGGGGGCAAAGAGCTGCCCGAAGGCCGCCGGGCGGATGGGGCGGGTGACATCGACCCGCACGGAACTGAAGACCATGGGGCCCTCTGCGCCGGGCGCAGGTTCGACGATCTCGATGCCCTCCGCGACGTTACTGAGGCCCGAGGGCCCCCAAAGGCGCGAGACGTCCACGATGTCGTCGCCTTGGAGCCGTGCGTCGATACCCCAGCTCTCCGGACCGAGGGTCTGGCCGACCCCCAACGAAAGGATCTCCGTGAAGAACGCGTCCGCACTCGGCGGCGCCCTCCCGCGAGCGCCACCGTGGTGAGCACCTCGGAGAACGGCAGCTTCGTGATGAGGGCCGCCACCCGCCGTCTCACCGAAGATGTCCAGGCATGACCGAACCGCTCCCCAGCGATGTACCCCGCGAGTGCGCGCCTGAAGGACGGCTCGGTCGTCTCCGTTTCGGGGCTCGGGTCGGCCGCATCGAGGTCGAGCCCGGCTTCGAACTTCCACTCCTCGGTGCTCTCCCTGCGAGTCTGCTCGTACAGCTCCGTAAGCCACCCCCGGCCGAGGACCGAACGCGCCAGCTTCCGGGCGAGCCGCGCCTGCAGCCGTTCCTCGGTCAAGTTCCTCGCCGATCCGGAGTGCGCGTGGCTGGCGCAGGGCAGCGTCACTCTCGTCGTGGCCGGCCATCGAGTCAGGCGGTACGCGTCGGTGCATGACGAGCCCGATGATCCTCGACCACTCCTGGTGGTGGGCATGGACCATGGCGAGCCTACGCACCTCCAGGCATCGTTCGTCACGCTTAACAGAGCGGTCTCGTACTGGGCGAGGGCGGTCTCCGAGCGTGCAGCAAGCGGAACATCGCCTTCTGGTACAGGATGAAGTTGCGCGTTAGACCGATGAGCCCGACGACGACGCCCAGCGGAGAGAGCAGGAGGGCCATCAGCACGGCTCCGGCGAACACAGCAAGCCCCCCCGCCACCAGGAGCAGCAGAAGTGCGACCCCCATGGCCCAGCGGTAGCGCAACCAGTCCTTCTCCGCCGCCTCCCCGCGACCGGAGGCACCAGGACCCCGCCGCACGATCGCCAGCGACCGGAG
>CAVUJQ010000003.1:0-9063 GCA_963741855.1 uncultured Actinomycetes bacterium
CTGCGCGCTCCTCGAGGGCCGTCGGTTCGTCGTCCCCGACGACGTCCAGCGGGTGGCGCCAGCGACCCTGGCCCACCGGGTCGTGCTCCGACCCGACCTGTGGGTCCGGGGCGTACGCCCCGAGACGATCGTCGACGACGTCCTGTCCGAGGTCCCCGCCCCGCCGGCGATCGTCCCGACGGCCCCGGCGTGACGCCACGGCCGACGCCGCGGATGCGGGTGCACCTGCTCCTGGCCGTGACCGGGGTCCTCGGGGCGCTCGTCACCCGCGCCCCCGCCCTGGTCGTGCTGGCCACGCCGTCGTTGGCCCTCCTCGCGCTCGACCTGCTCTGGCGACCCGAACCCGACGTGCGCGCGGCGGTGTCCGTGACCCCCGACCGGCTGGTCGAGGGCCAGACGACGACCGTCCACCTCGAGCTCACCGCGCCCGCCCGCACCACCGTCGAGGCACGCGTGCACCTGCCGGGCTCTCTCACGTCGCGGGATGCCGCCGCGTGGAGGGTCACGCTGCGCCCCGGCGTGCCGGTCCACCTCGAAGCCGAGGTGACCGCGCGACGCTGGGGCGGCGGCACCGTCGGTCCCGTCACGCTCCGGTGGCGGTCCCCGGGGGGCCTGTTCGAGCTCGTCGGCACGGTGCGCGACCGGATCCCGCTGCGGGTCCTGCCGAGCGCCGCGCGCGCCACGGCGCTGCGTGCGCCCCGTCCGGACCCACGCGAGCTCGGGCCACCGGACCGCGCGCGCCCGCGGCGAGGGCTCGGAGTTCGCGACGCTCCGACCGTTCGCGGCCGGCGACCGCGCCCGCGACCTGAACTGGCGTGCCAGCGCGCGGCACGGGACGCCCTGGGTCACCGAACGACACCCGGACCGTGGGGTCGACACCGTGCTCCTCGTCGACGCGTTCGACGGCGAGCACCTCGACGACGTGCTCCGGGGCGCCCTGGAGCTCGCGGACGGCTACCTCGCGGCCCGCGACCGCGTGGGGGTCACGAGCCTCGGCGGCGTGATGCGCTGGCTCGTGCCCGGCTCGGGGACCGCACACCTGCACCGTGTGGTCGAGGCACTCCTCGACACGCGTGTGCTCGAGTCCTACGCCCTCCCGGCCGTGGAGTCGCTCCCCACCCGGACGCTCCCACCTGGGGCGCTCATCGTCGTGGTGACCCCGGCCACCGACCCCCGGATCACGACGGTGGCGACGTCGCTGCGGGCCCACGGTCGGGACGTCGTCGTGATCGTGGTCGAGCCGGCACCACCACGTCCGCAGGACGAGCTCGACGTGCTGGCCGGTCGGCTGCTGGCGCTCCAACGACGCGCCGTGCGCGACCGCCTGCACGTGCGCGGCCTGGCGGCGGTCGGGTGGGACCCGGCCGACCCCATCGACGTCGCGCTGGCCGAGCTCGCAGACTGGCGCAGACGCGCACCGGCGGTGCGACCGTGAGGCGGCGGACCACGGTCGACCTCGTCCTCGCCGGCGTCACCGTGTGCGCGGCGACCGCCCTCGCGGCGGTGGCGCTCCGCGACGTCGACCTGGCGCTCCGCCTCCGCGGGCTCGTCGTGCTGGGTCCGGCCGCGACGCTCGGCGCGGGCGTCCTGGCACGCCGCCACACGACCGTCGCGCTCGGGTGTCTGCTCGTGGCGGCGACCGTGGCCGCCCCGCTGACGACCCGCCCGGTGGATGCGGTGGCTGTGGCCTGGTGGGCCGTGGCCCTCGGGCTCGTCGTCGAGACGGCCCTCCGCGCGACGGAGGCCACGCCGCCCCCGGCGGTCGACGGGGGCAGTCGGTGGCAGCAGCTCGTCCCGGCCCTCGCGGCGGCCGGGGTGCCCCTCGTCGCGGCACCGCTTCTCGCGACCGTGGCCGCGGTCGACACCGAGGTCCCGTGGGTCGCCGTCGCCGGGCTCGGCGTCGTGGCTGCCGCCGTGCGGCTCCTCGCCGCGTACCTCGGTCGCCGCGCGGCGCACCCCGGCGGTCGACACGCGCACGGCGACGCCTGAGCCTGCGGGGCGCCCGTCCGCCGCTGCCGGCGGGTGACTACGTTCGGCCCCTCCCACCGACGCAAGGCTCGGGATGACCACCTGGAACCCGCGTGACGTCGCCCACCCCCAACGACAGTCCTGGGACGACTACTTCCTCGAGCTCGCCCGCACCGCCTCCACCCGCGCGACCTGCTCACGGCGCAAGCACGGCGCGGTGATCGTCAAGCAGCGCCGGATCGTCTCGACCGGGTACAACGGCGCGCCCTCCGGCTACCCGCACTGCGACGAGGGCGCGTGTCCCCGGGCCCAGTCGACGGCCCCGCAGGGTCACGACTACGACTTCTGCATCGCGATCCACGCCGAGGCGAACGCCCTGCTGTTCTCCTCCCCCGAGGAGCGCGACGGCGCGACCCTGTACTGCACCGGGGCACCCTGCTTCGGCTGCGCCAAGCTGATCGCCAACTCCGGCATCGCCGAGGTGGTCGCCTCCGGCGGTCGCTACGACGGCTGGGAGCGGGTGCGGGACTTCCTCCTGCGCAGCGACGTCCGCATCCGCCTGCTCGACGGGCTCGAGGGCCTGCCGGTGCTCGACCTCCAGCAGGAGTCCGCGCCCACCCCCCTGTGACCTGACGCCCGCCCGGCTCGCGGGCGTTCCGGGACAGACGAGAGCCCCCGGCCGAGGGAGAGAGGTGGCCGAGGGCTGTCGTCGTGGTCGCCGGGGAGGGGGGATCCACCGCGAACACACCGCGGCGGTCGGTCCCGGCGAGGTGCGGGTGCCAGAACTGGGAGGGAACGGCACCTCGCACCGGCGGCGTCACCCGGGGGAGAGCTGGGAGACGCCGGGTCGTGCGGTCAGAGGTCGGATGGGGTCGGGTGGGGTCGGGTCGTCAGGCGGCGTCGACGCCACGGCCGGTCCGCCACACGCCCTCGCCGCCGCAGTAGCAGCGGAACGAGACGTCGATGCCGTCGGCGGTGTTGCGGATCTCGCGGATCCGGGAGGTACCGAGGAGCACCCGGCTGTGGTGGTGCTCGCAGAAGACGTCGAACATGGCGGTGCTCCGTGGGTCCTGCGGTCCGATCGCGATATTGGACCGGAAGAGGGGTAGGGTTGGACCGGTGGATGCGAGCGTAGCGCGCGTCTCCCGGTCCAGAACACACCAACCGCCGCAGAATGGTCCGGAATTGGTCGAGCCACTGCCCGAGAGTGGACCGCACCTGGCGACGATCATCGCCAGCCACCTCCCCGGCCACGGTCCGCTCTACCGGCAGCTCGCGACCGCGTTGAAGCTCGCCGTCGACGCCGGCGAGGTCGCGCTCGGCACGGTCCTGCCACCCGAGCGTGCCCTCGCCGCCGCGCTGTCGGTGAGCCGCAGCACCGTCGTCACCGCGTACGGCCGGCTGAAGGACGAGGGCTGGCTGGAGTCGCGGCAGGGGTCCGGCACCTGGGTGCGCCGCCCCGACACCGCCCCCGAGCCACGCACGTCGTCGTCCCGTCTCCTGCTCGACGGCGAGGAGGACGACCTCGGCGTGCACCCGCTCCCCCAGCCGACCAGCGACCTCATCGAGTTCACCGTCGCCGCCGTCCCCGGCGCGGCCGCCGTGGTCGACGCCGTCCGCGACCTCGACCGCGCCGCGCTCGAGCAGCTGACGGCGTCGCACGGCTACCTCCCCGCCGGCATCCGACCCCTCCGCCGGGCCGTCGCACAGCGCTTCGCCGCCCGCGGGGTCCCGACCAGCGAGGACCAGGTCGTGGTCACGACCGGCGTCCACCAGGCGATCGCCCTCGTCGCACGCGAGACCGTCCAGCCCGGCGACAGCGTGCTCGTCGAGTCGCCGACGTTCCCGGGCGCGCTCGACGTCTTCCGCTCGCTCGGGGCGCGGCTCGTGCCGGTGCCGGTGGACGAGCACGGGGCGCGGACCGACGTGCTGGCCGACCTCGTGGCACGCACGACGCCCCGGCTCCTCTACGTGGTCCCGACCTTCCACAACCCCACCGGGGCCGTCATGCCGCCCGAGCGGAGGACCGAGCTCGCCCGGCTGGCGGCCACCTCCCGCATCCCCGTCATCGAGGACCTCTCCCTCGTCGACACCGGCCTCACCGACGAGGAGCCGCCACCGCCGATCGCGGCCGGCGACCCCCGCGCCCCGGTCTTCAGCGTCGGCTCGATGTCGAAGCTGTTCTGGGCCGGCCTGCGGATCGGCTGGGTGCGCGCCCAGGACCCCGCGGCCGCAGCCCGGATCGCGACCGCCAAGACGATCGCGGACCTGGGCTCGCCGATGCTGTCCCAGCTCGTGGCCACGCGGCTGCTGCCGCACACCGACGAGGTGCGTGCACAGCGACGGGCGGAGCTCCTGCCGCGGCTCGAGACGCTGCTGTCGGCGCTTCGGACCGAGCTCCCGGACTGGTCGTGGGTCCGTCCGCTCGGTGGCCTGTCGCTGTGGTGCCAGCTCCCGTACGGCAACGCCGAGGAGTTCGCCGAGGTCGCTCTCCGCCACGGCGTGGCGGTGATCACGGGCCCCGTCCTGTCGGTGGACGAGGGCAACCGGCGCGCCCTGCGCCTGGTGTTCACCCTGCCCGAGGACGTCATCGTGGAGGGCGTACGACGACTCGCCACGGCCTGGGAGGCCTACGCACCCGCCGGCGGCGCGCGACCCTCCTCCCGCCTGCTCGTCTGAGGCGTGCTCAGCCGGCGCGGTCGACGAGCTGGAGCAGCACCCCCAGCCCGATCAGGAACGCCAGCAGCCACGCCCCGATCTTCAGGGTGAGCACGAGCTCCCGCCCGAGCCCGCGCACGACCGGGACGCGCTGGAGCCGGCGCCCGCACGCGCAGACCCCGGGCTCGAGGTGGACGGCGTGGCGTTCTTCGCAGACGAACCGCGGCCGCTCGGCGAGGTCGTAGCCGCAGACCTCGCAGACGGCGTCCCCCCGGCCCGAGCGCGTCACGCAGCGCGGGCACTGACGCGCGTGCAGCCGGTCCACGGTCACGAAGCCGGCAGCGAGACCGAGCAGCCCGCCGTAGACGATCCCGGCCCCGACGACGTCGCCGGCGGTGGCGCTCCCCCACGCCGCGAAGGGCACCAACACCAGCATCGCGACCGGGACGGGTACGAGGGCCGCGAGCGCGACCCACCGTCGCTCCTCCCGGGTCAGCGGCGCGCGCCGCGGGACCGGTGGCGGCGCCACCGGCCCGTCCCCGTGCCCCGCGTCCTGCGCCACCACGACCTCCCGGTGGGGCAGAGGCTACGGCCTGTCGCCGCGCCGGCGTGCCTCCGCGGCACGGCGGGGACGAGGTGCGGCCCCGCCCTGACCGTGCGGCCACCGGCAGGCGGCGGTGGGACCCCCGTCCGACCGACCCGGGAACACGCTCGCCACGCCCCGCGGGCGCTATCGGCCGGTGTGCCGGCTCCGACACGCCCCGTAGCGTCGAGGGACGCCCCCTCCCCGGGGCCGACGAAGGGAGCCCCCCGTGGATGCCGTGTTGGAGTTCATCGAGCTGTACCAGACCCAGATCGCCGTCATCGGCGGCGCGATCGTGGTGCTGCTGTTGGCGTGGCTCACGTACCGCGCCCTGCGCCACCGACGCGACCAGCGCGTGGTCGAGCGCCCCACCGGACGGATCCGCCGGCCCGTCTACCTCGACGTCGACCTCCTCGACGACCTCCGAGCCCACGGGGCGCGCGAGGCCGAGGTGCCCACCTCGGTGACCACCGGGGCCACGACCGCGACGACGAGCGGCAGCCCGACGTCGGCCGGCTCGGCCCGGACCGAGGAGACCCGCCGGCTCAACGACACGCTGGCGGCGCTCGACGGGTCCCCCATCCTGACCGACCTGGACGCCGACCCCGACGCGGACCTCGAGGAGGGCACCGCGGTCGTGCTCACCGGCACGCTCGTGCGGCACCCCGCCTCCGACGCGGCCGAGATCCTCGAGCTGTCCGCACCGCTCCTGCAGCGCGCCAGCAGCAACGGCCACGGCGATGGCGGCACCGCGACGGTCAGCCGCGTGCGCCCCGACGAGGTCACGACCGAGACCGCCCCGTTGGTCGTCCGGCTCGACCACCCCTCGGCGAAGCGCGGCTACCTGATGGTCCTCCCCCGCGAGCACCTGCGTGTGGACGACCCGATCCGCGCCGGCGGGTCCGTCAGCATCCTCGCCGTCGTCGAGAAGGTGCTGGGCCGACGCGACACGGTCACCGTCGAGGACTACCTGAGCCCGCACCTGTCCCCGCAGGGACGCGCGATGCTGGACGACCGCGACCTCGCGGAGACGGTGTCGGCCCTGTCCGACGTCACCAACGAGGACCTGGCCGCGCGCGACCTCCACGTCCGCGGGCCCGGCGCGCTGCTCACGCCGGCGAGCATCCACCGCTGACCCTCGGTCAACGGGGGGCGGCGTCCGACCGCGACCGCGCGGTCGGGCGCCGGCGTCCGTCGGCTGGTCGCGGCGCCTGGGAGTCTGCTCCTAGGCTCCGGGCGCGACCCACGACGGAGGCACCCACCACCATGGAGATCACGCGTTCGCTGTCCGACGACGGCGTCCTGACCCTGCGGATGGACGACGGCAAGAAGAACGCGCTCGACACCGACGCGTTCGCCGCCATCGCCGCCGGGTTCGACGAGGCGGGACCCGACGTCCGCGCGATCGTCCTGGCCGGCAACGACGAGATCTTCTCGGCGGGCCTGAACGTCAAGTTCATGGCGTCGGCGGGCCGCGAGGGCGTCCACGAGCTCCTGGTCGCGTTCGGTCGCACGCTGATGCGGGTGTGGCTCGAGCCGCGGCCCACCGTGGCCGCCTGCACCGGCCACGCGCTCGCCGCCGGGACGATGTTCGCGATGGCGTGCGACCACACGATCGCGGCCGACGGCCCGTTCTGGTGGGGCCTCACCGAGACCCGCATCAACTTCGAGATGCCCCACTTCGGGCTCGCGCTCGCGCGGCACAACGTCCGCACCGACCGCCTCGACGACCTCATCCTCCCCGGCGCCCAGATCCCCGCCGGCGAAGCGGTCGCCGTGGGCTACGCCGACGAGCTCGCGCCGCAGGACGAGGTGGTGGCACGGGCCCAGGCCAAGGCCGCCGAGCTCGCCGAGCTCCCGCCGGCCGCCTACGCCGGGACGAAGCGGCGCCTGCGCGGGATGGCCGCGGACGCGGTCACCAACGGCCTCGAGGACGACATCACCGCCCTGCTCGCCGCCTTCCCCGCGTGACCCGCCGGTTGCGTTGACGGTCTGGCCCGGGATACCGGGGTGGACCGTCAACGCAACACGCTCAGAGGAGGTAGCCGAGCTCGCGGGCCTGCTTCGTGAGCTCGTCGCGGTGGTCGGGGTGGGCGATGCCGATCAGGGCGGCCGCCCGCTGGCGGATGGAGCGGCCACGCAGCTCCGCGAGGCCGAACTCGGTCACCACGTGGTCGACGGTGTTCTTGAGCGTGGTCACCACCGATCCGCTGGCGAGCTGCGGCACGATCCGCGACACGCCGTCGCGGGTCGTCGAGCGCAGCACGATGAAGCCGCGGCCGTACTCGGCGTACATCGCCCCGCGGGCGAAGTCCGCCTGTCCACCGGACCCCGAGTAGTACCGGCCGGCGATCGTCTCCGACGCGGCCTGGCCCAGCAGGTCGACCTCGGTCGTGGCGTTGATCGACACGAACCGTGGCTCCTGGCCGATGATGCGCGGGTCGTTGACGTAGTCGACCGGCCACAGCTCCACCGCGGCGTTGTTGTCGAGGAAGTCGTACAGGCGCCGGGTGCCGAGCGCGAAGGTGCCGACCATCTTGTTCGGGTTCAGGACCTTGCGCGAACCGTCGAGCGTCCCCGCCTCGACGAGGTCGACCACACCGTCGGAGATGAGCTCGGTGTGGAGGCCGAGGTGGGACCGGTCGGTGAGGAGCGACAGGATCGTGTCGGGGATGGCCCCGATGCCGGCCTGGATCGTGTCGCCGTCCTCGATGCGCTCGGCGACGAGCATCGCGATGCGCCCGTCGAGATCGGTGGGTACGGCCGGCGCGACCTCGACGAGCGGACGGTCCACCTCGACGACGCCGGCGATCTGGCTCACGTGGACCTGGTTGCGCCCGAACGTCCGCGGCATCTGGGCGTTCACCTCGAGGAAGAACGGCACGTGCCCGATGAAGGGCGAGACGTAGTCGGCGTTGGTCCCCAGCGAGAAGTAGCCGTGCCGGTCCATCGGTGACGACGCCGCGAGCACCATCGCCGGGTGGCGCCGGCGCAGGAGCTCCGGCACCTCGCTGAAGTGGGCCGGGACGAGGTCGAGCCCGCCCGCGTGGAAGTGCGGCCGCGTCACGTGGGAGAGGAAGTAGGACACGTGCTCGAGCCGGCCGCGGAAGTCGCCGGCGAGGTAGGCCCGGTCGTGCAGCGCGTGCATCTGGTGGATGCGGACGTCGCGGAACCGGGTGGAGGCGCTCTCGAGGGCGTCGAGCAGGGTCACCGGCTCGCCGTTGGCGAGCGGCACGACGAGGTCGTCGCCGGGACGGACGAGGTCGACGAGCTCGTCGGTGGTGGTGGCGTGGGGACGCAGCGTGGACACGCGGGGCCTCGGTCGTGGTCGGTACCGGCAGGTGTACCAGCCGGCTCGTCGCGACCGGACCGGCGACCGACCACACCTGCCGGGCCGACCGTCCCGGTCCTCTGCGGGACCGCGCCGCCACCACGTAGAGTCCCCGAGGGCGGGGAGACCACCGAGACGAGGCCACCGACGATGGGCGACGTGCACTGGCGGGAGCTCTACCACGAGGTGGTCGACACGGGGTTGTGCACGGGGTGTGCCGCGTGCGTGATGGCCTGCCCCCAGGACGTGCTGGGCTACACCGACGAGTACTACCCGCACCAGATCGGTGAGGGGATGGCGCACGACCAGTGCGTGATCGGCGACCGGGGCTGTGACATCTGCACCCGGGCGTGCCCCCGGTTCCGGAACTGGGAGTCCGATCTCGACCGGGAGCTGTTCGGCCGTGAGCGGACCGAGGACGAGGTCTACGGCATCGCCCGGTCGATCCTGCTGACCCGCGCGACCGACCGGGCGGTGCACGAGGCCGGCCAGGACGGCGGGCTCGTCTCGACGCTGCTGATCT
>CAVUJQ010000004.1:0-865999 GCA_963741855.1 uncultured Actinomycetes bacterium
CCTTCATTGTGTCCTCGGGCAGGTAGAGGACCTCGTCGCCGGTCTCGACGTGCCGGACGTGGGGGCCGACACCGATCGTCTCGCCCCAGATCCCCTTCCGGTCGATGGAGCGTGCCGTGGCCGGGATGAGGATGCCTCCCTTGGACTTCCGCTCGGCGTCGCCGGGCGGGGTCACCAGCACACGGTCGCCCATCACCGCGACGTTGCGACGGAGGCTCGAGACGGGTGGAAGCGCTCATGCGGCGAGACTAGCGGTCCACCAGGGGTAGCCTCTCGCGACGTCCGGGTCCGTTGTGGACCGTTCCCCACCGCTCACGAGGTGGCACGTGGCCTCCCCCGCTCCCGACGCGGAGCTCGTCGTCTCGGGGCCGGTCCGGCCGGCCTGGGTGCGGCCTACCGTGCCGCGCAGCAGGGACGCTCGGTCGTCGTCATCGAACGTGAGGACCGGGTCGGCGGGGCCGCCGGCAGCTTCGAGGTCGCCGGGATCCGGGTCGATCACGGCTCGCACCGCCTCCACCGGAGCATCGACCCGGGCATCCTCACGTGCTCCAGGACCTCCTCGGCGACGACCTCCAGATGCGGACCCGCGCCGGGCGGATCCGGCTCGCCGGTCGGTGGGTCGGGTTCCCACTCACCCCCGCCGGCCTGCTCCGGTCGTTGCCGCCGGGGTTCGCGCCGCGCGATCCGGATGCCTGACCGGACCGCTGCGCTCACCCGGGAGGACACCTTCTCCGAGGTCGTCCGCGCGGGGCTCGGCCCCACGATGCTCGACCGCTTCTACGGTCCCTACGCACGGAAGCTGTGGGGCTGCGCGCCCGACGAGCTCGCCGGCGAGCAGGCGCGCGCCGCATCCGGCCAGCACGCCCGGCGAGGTCCTGCACGCGGGGTGCGCCGGGGGCGCTGACCCCGACTCCCGCACGTTCCGCTACCCACGACGGGGCTTCGGCCAGCTGTCGGAGAGCCTCGCCGAGGCAGCCGTGGCGAACGGTGCGGACCTCCGTCTGGGACGACCGTCACGGGCCTCACGCCGGCGGGTCGAGACCGCGCACGGGATCGTGCGCACCCGGACCGTGCTGTCGACGGTCCCACTCCCGCTGCTGGCCCACCTGTGGCACGACGCTCCCCCGGCCGTGATCACCGCCGCACGCCGCGCTCGAGACCCGCGCGATGGTGCTCGTCTACCTCGTCCTCGACGTCCCCCGGTACACGCGCTTCGACGCCCACTACCTCCCTGCCGGCGAGACGCCCGTCACCCGGGTCTCCGAGCCGAAGAACTACCGCACGAACCCCGAGGACCCACCGGACCGCACCGTGCTGTGCGCCGAGATCCCCTGTCGACGCGGCGACGCCGTGTGGACCGCCTCGGCCGACGACCTGCGCGACACGGTCGTGGCGGCCCTCCGAGAGGCCGGCCTTCCGCGCGCTCCCGTCCGTGCCGTCGCGTCGCGTCACCTGCCGAGCGCCTACCCCGTCTACCGTGTGGGCTACGAGCAGCACCTCGAGGTGATCGACCGGTGGGCCGACGAACTCGACGGCCTCCTCACCTTCGGCCGACAGGGACTGTTCGTGCACGACAACGCACACCACGCCCTGGCGATGGCCTGGGCCGCCGTGGACAGCCTCGACGACGCGGGTCGCATCGACCGTGCCGCCTGGGCTCGGGCTCGCGAGCGGTTCGCTGCGCACGTCGTCGAGGACTGATACCACCGAGGAGCACCCACGTGGAGCCCGTCTACACCCCGGTCATCGGCACCTGCATCGCGGCCTTCAAGGTCATGGACTGGGACGTGCGCGTGACCGGTGCGGAGCACCTTCCCGCCCACGGCGCCGGGGTCGTGGCCACCAACCACGTCAGCTACCTCGACTTCATCTTCGTCGGGTACGGGGTACGGGAGCAGGAGAAGCGCCGGCTCCGGTTCCTCGCGAAGAAGGAGATCTGGGACAACCCGATCGCCGGCCCGATGATGCGGTCGATGAAGCACATCCCGGTGGACCGCGGTGGCCGGGCATCGGAGTCGCTCGACGCGGCGGTCGCGAACCTGCAGCAGGGGGAGCTCATCGGGATGTTCCCGGAGGCGACCATCAACAAGTCGTTCGTGCCGATGGTCGGCAAGACCGGCACGGCGCGGATGGCGATGGAGACCGGTGCGCCGATCATCCCCGGGGCGGTGTGGGGGACCCAGCGGCTGTGGACCAAGGGCCGGCCGCGTGACTTCCGCCGAACGTGGCGATCACCGTCAGCTTCGGCCCGCCGGATGGAGTACACGCCGACGAGGACCCCCAGGCGGTCACGGACCGGATGATGGCCGCGATCGGCACGCTCGTCGACGAGGCCCAGCGGAGCTACCCGCAGGCGCCGCGGTCCGACGACGACCGCTGGTGGCTCCCGGCCCACCTCGGGGGACCGCGCCGACCTTCGAGGAGGCCGCCGCCGAGGCGCCACCGTCGCCGAGGAGCGGCGGCGCGACGGCAGCGCGAGGTCGCGCGAGGACCGCTGACGAGCGCTCCCGGTCCACGGGAGTGCGCGCGGACGGCGGCGTCCTCGGCGCGGTCGTTCACCTCGCGCCAGACGGCCGGGACGACCGCTCGGAGGTAGCGCGCCGAGCCGGACGAACGACTCGCCCCGTCTCGCGGAAGCGGTAGCTGATGGGCACCTCGGCGTAGCGGTAGCCCTTCGCCAGCGAGGTCCAGGGTCAGCACCTGGGCGTAGTTGAAGTCGTGGACGATCTCGGCGTCGCGCCGCCGCCGCCGGCGACAGGGCCCGGTAGCCGGACTGGCCGTCCGTGACCGCCTCGCGGGTGAGGAACCGGACCCCAGGGTGAGCACGAGGTTGCCGAAGCGGCGGTGCGGGAGCATCCGCTCGATGTCGCCGGCGAACCGCGAGCCGATCACGTAGTCGGCCTCGCCGGCGAGGATCGGCGCCACCAGCCGGTCGAGCTCCTCCGGGGCGTACTCGCCGTCGGCGTCGCAGAACGACCACGGCTGCCGCGCCGCGCGCGACGCCCTCGGCGAGCCCGCGCCGGACGGCCGCTCCCAGCCCGCGGTTGCCGCGCGATGGACGACGACCGTGCGCCGGCGCCCGGGCGACGTCGGCGGTGCGTCGGTGGAGCCGTCGTCGATGACGACCAGCTCGACCTGACGGCCGCGCACCGTCGCTGGGGGCGCGAGCGACGACCGTCCGACGATCGCGCCTCGTCGTGGTGGCGGGCAGGAACAGCACGACGGGCCGCCCTCGGCGCGACCCGGGTCCCGGACTCGGCGGCTGGCCGGGCGCCAGCGTGCGCGGCAGGCGGAGCCGGCCGAGCAGGCCCGGGGCTCGGGGCGCGACGGCGGCCAGCGCCCCGGTGACCAGCGCGTACGGCGTCTTCACCGCGTGGGTGGTCAGGGCCACGGCGAGCCCGCGCCAGGGTCGACGCCGAGCGCCGCGAGCGCCGCCGTCCCGGCCGCCTCGTAGGTGCCGAAGCCCCCGGGCGCGATCGCGACCGTCTGCGCGGCGATGGTCACCGCCGTCACGAGCACCGCGTCGCGGTAGCTCAGTCCGACCCCGAACCAGGTCGCGACCTCGTGCACGACGGCGGCCTCGAGCACCCAGGCCGACAGCGTCGGGGCGAACACACCGGGCCCCGGTACCCGCAGCCCACGCTGCGTCCCGAGTCGGCGCAACCACACGACGCCGGCGACGACCGCCGCGACCGACAGGCCGAGGAGCCACAGGGCCCAGCCACCGAGAGGTCCGCGACGACCGCCGGACCGGTGGCGAGGGCGAGCGCCAGGACCGCGAGCGTGTCGGCCGCGCGGAGGGTGACCGTCGACGCCGCGGCCTCGACCAGCGCGACGCCGGCGCGGCGGACCACGCTCGTCACCCGCAGCGCCTCACCCAGACGCAACGGCAGCAGGTGGTTCCCGGCCAGCGACACGTGGATCGCGGCGAGCGCCTGCCGGACCGACAACCGCGGCAGGACGCGGTGCCAGGCGAGCGCCCGCAGGCCGAACGCGGCGGCGTAGGCGGCCACGGCGACCGCGAACCGGCCCGGGTGGTCGCCGGCGCTCGCGAGCGCGGCGCGTCAGCGCGGACGCGTCGACCGCCGGCACGATGACGAGCACGGCCGCGACGGTGACCGCCGACCCGAGCCACCAGGCGAGCGCGGGACGGCGACGGAGCCGGGACAGGGCGGGGGGCATCGGGGCCTCGGGACGTGCGGGCGACGGACGGGGACGGGACGCCGGCTGGGGCCGGCGGCGAGCAGAGGTTAGGCTGACCTAACTTCTCGCGCACACCGGGGTGTCCCCCCGTGCGCGCATCGCGTGTCGACCCCGACGGAGCAGTCCGCATGTCCCTCGTCGTCACCGGCGCCGCCGGCTTCATCGGACGGCAGGTGACCGCGGTGCTCGTCGCCCGCGGCCACCACGTCGTCGGTGTCGACCGGCGCGACGAGCAGCCACTCGCCGGCGAGACGCGCCTCGTCGCGGAGCTGAGCCAGGCCGACGACGACGTGACGACGGCGCTGCGCGAGGCCGACGCCGTCATCCACCTCGCCGGCTGTCCCGGGGTGCGCGACACGGCACCGGACCTGGCCGCGCGACGCCGGCGGGACAACGTCGTCGCCGGCGCGCGCGTCCTCGCCGCCACCCCGGCGACGACCACGGTCGTGGTGGCGTCGTCCTCGTCGGTGTACGGCGGCGCCCTCCCCGGCCAGCCGAGCCACGAGGACGACCGGCTGCGGCCGCGCGGCGGCTACGCCCGGTCCAAGCTCGCCCTGGAGCGGCGGTGCGCGCGACGGGCGGCCGAGGGCGGCCACGTCGCCGTGGCCCGTCCGTTCACGGTCGCCGGCGAGGGACAGCGCCCCGACATGGCGATCGCCCGCTGGCTCGCCGCGGCCGAGCGGGACGACCCGGTGACGGTCCTCGGCTCCTCCGACCGGCTGCGCGACGTGACCGACGTCCGCGACGTCGCGGAGGGTCTGGTGCGGATGGTCGAGCGGGAGGTCACCGCGACCGTCAACCTGGGGACCGGCCAGCCTCGCCGGCTGGCCGACCTGCTCGACGCCGTCGCGGTCGCCACCGGGACCCAGCCGCGGGTCGAGCTCGTGCCGGCGGCGGCCGTCGAGGTCCCCGCGACGTGCGCCGACACCGAGCGGTGCCGGCGGCTCCTCGGCTTCGTCCCGCGCACCGACCTCGTCGACCTGGTGCGACGTCAGCGCTCAGCGGCGAGCTCCGGCCCCCGCCGTCCGCTCGCCCTGGAGGGCGTGTGACGGTCTCCCGAGCGCGCCTGGCCGCCGTCGTGGTCGCGGTGGCGCTCGCGACGACCCTCGCCGCCGTCCCCGGGGCGTGGGTGCGCGCCACCCACGGGGCCGCCACGACCGCCGACGAGCCCCACTACCTCCTCACCGCGATGAGCCTCGCCGAGGACGGCGACCTCGACGTCGCTGACGAGATGGCCGACGAGCGCTACCGCGACTTCCACGAGGTGCGCCTCCCCGACCAGGCCGCCCCCATGGCGGACGGGCGGCTCGTGGCCCCCCACGACCCGCTCCTGCCAGCCCTCCTGGCGCTCCCCTGGGCACTCGGCGGCTGGATCGGGGCGAAGCTCGGCCTGGCGGTCCTCGCGGGCGTCCTCGCCGGCGCGACGGTGTGGCTGGCCGTGCGGCGCTTCGGCGTCCGTCCCGCCACCGCCGCCGTGGTCGTCGGGCTCGCGGGTGCCTCGGTCCCGCTCGCGCCGTACGGCACGCAGGTCTACCCGGAGGTCCCGGCGGCGCTCGCGGTGGTGCTGGCCGTGGCGGCGCTGCTCGGCCGGGTCCGCGCGGCGACGGTGGTCGGGACCGTGCTCGCGGTCGTCGCGCTGCCGTGGCTGTCGGTCAAGTACGTCCCCGTCGCCGGCGCGCTCGCCGCCGTGGCGCTGTGGCGGTGGTGGCGACAGGGCGAGCGGCGGGTCCTCGTCAGCGCCGTGGCCGGCTTCGTCGTCGCGGGCGGCGCGTACGTGGCGGCCCACCTGGCCTGGTACGGCGGCCTCACGGTCTACGCCGCGGGTGACTTCTTCCGGGAGCACGGCGGTCAGCTGACCGTCGTGGGCCTGCGCCCGGACTACCTCGGCCGTGCCCGCCGGCTCGTGGGGCTGCTCGTCGACCACGAGTTCGGTCTGGCGGTGTGGCAACCGCTGTGGCTCCTGGCGGCGCCGGGGCTCGCCGTCTGGGTACGTCGGCGCCCTGCGGGCTGGGAGGCCCTGGCGGCGCCCGTCGCGGCCGGCTGGCTCACGGCCACCTTCCTCGCCCTCACGATGCAGGGCTGGTGGTTCCCGGGCCGACAGCTGGTGGTGGTCCTCCCGCTCGTCCTCGTGGCGGTCGCGGCGCTGGCCGACCGCGGGCGGGGGTGGCTCGCGGCGGCGGTGGTCGCCGGCGTGCTCGGCGTGTCGAGCTACGCGTGGCTCGTGATCGACGGCCTCGCGGGCCGGATCCGGTGGGTCGTCGACTTCGCCGAGACCGGCGCGCCCTGGTACCGGCTGGTGCGACCGGGGTTCGTGGACTACCTCGAGGTGTCCGCCCGGACCTGGGTCCTCCAGTCGGTGTGGGTCGTGCTGCTCGCGGCGCTCTCGTGGTGGGCGGTGCGACGGACCACCCCACCCCCGCACGTCGTCAGCCGACCGTGACCTCGGTCACCATCCCCTCGGCGAGGTGGGACTCCACGGTGCCGTCGGCCTCGGTCTCCACGATGGCGCACAGGAACGTGTAGGTCCCCGGCTCCAGGTCGAACACGCCCGTGCAGGTCTCGCCGGCTGGGGAACGGCTCGACCTCCCCGACGAGCGCCCCGTCCGGCAGCTCGTCCTCGACGAGCGACCCGTCGGCGTCGGTGGGGAGCTCGGCCGGGGCGAGGCCGCGGATGACCACGAGCTCGTGCGGCTCGGCGCCGCGGTTCACGGCCTCGAGGGCCACGGTCCCGGCGGGCACGTCGCCGGTCGGCTCGATCGTCCACTCGGCGAGCTCGACCGCGACCGTCGCGTCCGCGTCCGCCGGGTCGCCGACCGGGTCGCACGTCGCGCCGGCGACCGCCGACGCGGACGCCGATCCCGACATCGAGCCGCTCGCGGACCCGCCGGAGATCTCTCCGCCGGCGCCGTCGATCGAGCGGACCGAGGCGCCGTCGTCGGCGGCGCCGCAGGCGGCCAGGGCGAGGGCGAGCGTGATGGCGAGCGGGGCGGGGCGGGAGGTCGGCACGGGGTCCTCGTCTGGTGCGGGGTCTCTGGTCGCAAGTTAGGTGAGCCTAACCTCATCAGACCGTCGGGCGACAACCCGGACGCGGTGGTGTGCGGTCCGCGCCGGACCGACCTGGCATCCTCACCGGCGAGGTCCCCGACCCGGACCCGAGGAGCCGTCCCCTGGACACGACCGCCCCGTCCGCTCCGCTCGCAGCCACCACGCTCGGCGGTCCTCCGGCCTGGGTCGTCGCGGCGCTCGTCCTGGCGTTCGTGGTGCTCGTGATCGTCGACCAGGTCCGCCGTCGTCGCCAGCACGCGCTCGAGGCGAGCGGCGACGCACCGCTCCCCGACGCCGCCGTCTACGCGCGTCTGCCCACCGACCACGTGCTCGCCAAGGCCGACGGTGGCCTGCTCAACGCCGACGACCGACGGCTGGTCGCGACCGCCACGGTCCTCGACGACCGCGACCACCCCCAGGCGGTCGCCTACCTCCTCCACGCGCTCCGCCGCTCCCCCGAGCACCGCACCGCCCTGGTGGCCCGGCTGGCGGCGCACGGCGCGGACGAGCTGCGTCGGCACCGCGATCTCGTCCGCGCGCTCCCCCGGAGCTCCGCCGGGGCGCTCCGAGCGGCGGTCGACCGTGACCGTCGGGGCGCACGTGCGTCGCGTGCCGGCGTCGACGACGACCCCCGTACGTGACGCCAGGGCCTCGACGTGCCACGATATGCCCGCTTCCGACGGTCGGGGGCTTCGGGGGACGACACCACGCCGGCGTCCGCGCCGGTCCGCCGGAGCGCGCGTGAGCGACACCCCGCAGGAGCCTCTCCCCCCCACGGTCCCGCCGGTGGTCTGGACGTGGTCCGCCCTCGCGGCCGTGGCGCTCGTGGTCGCGACGGCCGTGGCACCACCCGCGTGGCCGCCCGGGCCGGACGCGTCGTGGTCCACGCTCCTGCTCGTCGCCGCCGGTGCGGCGATCCTCGGCCGGGTCACGGTCAACATCGCGGTCGGCGGCGTGCTCCAGACGACCTCGATCGACGAGGCCGTGGTGATCCTCGCGGTGGGCCTGCTCGACCCGCTGTGGGGGCTCGCCGCGCTGTTCCTCGGGCAGCTCGTCATCCAGCTCACGACCTTCCACCGCACGGCCCTCAAGTTCGTCTTCAACGTCGCCTGGAGCATCGTGGCGACGCTCGCCGCCTACGGGGCCTTCGCGCTCGTGGCGGGCTCGGAGCCGAGCGTCCTGCAGCGTGACCTCGGCCTGCTGGCGGCCGCCGTCACCTACCCGCTCGTCAACCTCGTCGCGCTCACCCACATCCGCAGCGCCCACGACCGTCTGCCGTTCTCCGAGGTCGCCCGCGGCGAGCTCGGGGGTGCGTACCCCACGTCGGTCGCCATCGGCGGGGTGGGGATCGTCGGGCTCCGGCTGCTCGACACCGCGCCCGAGCTGCTCCCGCTGCTGCTCCTGCCAGCGGTCCTCGGCCACACCCGGGCCGCCCGGACCCGCGAGGCCCAGCAGCACACGGCCGAGGAGCGCGACAAGCTCATGCGCACGATCGAGGGAACCTCCGACGGCATCGCGCTGCTCGACGGCTACGGACACGTCGAGGTCTGCAACCGGGCGTTCGGCGAGATCCTCGACGTCCGCCCCGACCGGCTCGTGGGCCAGCGGCTCGAGGACCACATCGCCCTCACCAACGCCCAGGGGCTCCCGTTGCGGTTCGAGGACCCGACCGCGACCCCCGACGCCCCGCACCGCACCGTCGACGCCGACAACCACGTGAGCGACCCGCCGCGGGTGGTCGCGGTCGACTCGACCACCCTCTTCGACGCCGAGACGATGCCCAGCGGACAGGTGGTGATCATCCGCGACGTCACCCGCCAGCGCGAGGTCGACAACCTCCACGCCGATCTCGTCTCGCGGGTCTCGCACGAGCTCCGGACCCCGCTCACCACGATCGCGGGGTTCACCGAGACGCTCCTCAACCGGTGGACGGAGTTCGACGAGGAGCAGCGGCTGCGCTGCGTCGAGGTCGTCGACCGCGGGACCCGCCGGCTGTCCCGCCTGGTGATGGCGCTGCAGGCCCAGGCCGGGGTCCAGCACGCGGGCCTGTCGCCCCATCCCAGCGCGGTCGACGTGGCCGCCTCCGTCAGCGATGCCATCGTCGACCTCGCGCACGAGATCGACGTGCCGGTCCAGGTCACCTCGATGGGACCGGTGGCGGCCACGGTCGACGAGGTCCACCTGCGGCAGATCGTCGACAACCTGCTGGTCAACGCGGCGACCTACGGGGCTCCGCCCATCGAGGTCCGCCTCACTCGGCAGCACGACCACGTGCGGATCGCCGTCCGTGACCACGGGCCCGGCGTCCCCGACGACTTCCTCCCGCGGCTGTTCGAGCCGTTCTCGCAGGCGTCCATGGGCGACCGCCGGACCGCCCGCGGGCTCGGGCTGGGGCTGTCCATCGTGCGCTCGCTCGTGGACGCCAACGGCGGCCGGATCACCTACCGCGCCGCGGAGGGCGGCGGCGCGCTGTTCACCGTGGACCTGCCGGTCGCGAGCGGGAGCGGCGTCCGCGGCGCCCCCGACCGATCGCGGACCGGCTGATCGCGGCCGGGACCGGCCGGAAGGCGTCCGGGCTCGTAGGCTCCCGGGTGCCACCACCGACCGAGGTCGCCCGTGCCGCGTGAGACGCCGCTCCGCCGTCCGCTGCTGCTCGTCGCGGCCGTGTCCGTGGGGGTGGTGGTCCTCGTCCTCGGCGTGTGGATCGGGGTCCGGGCAGCCGGCGGGTTCGGTCTGTTCGACTTCGGCCGGGGGGAGTACACCGAGTCCGGGACGACGGTCGTGCAGTCCATCCGTGAGCTGAGCGAGCTCACGACCGTCGAGGTCGTCGAGGCCATGACCCTCGAGAAGGGCAACGACGCCGGGATCCTGAACTTCCTCCGCGGCGACCGGATCTCGCTGCTGGCGGTCGCACGGATCGGCGCCGGTGTGGACCTCGCGGAGGTCGCCGACGACGACGTGGTCGTCGACCTCGACGCGCGCACGATCCGGATCCGCGTCCCGGCCCCGCGCATCACGTTCGTCTCGCTCGACAACGACGCCACCCAGGTCTACGACCGTGACACGGGCCTGCTCACCCGCGGCGACCCCCAGCTCGAGTCCGAGGCACGTCGCGCCGCCGAGGATCTGCTCGAGGAGCGGGCGCTCGAGGCCGGGATCCTGGACGAGGCACGCCAGGCCACGCGCACGCGGCTGGAGGCCTTCCTCCGCACGCTCGGCTTCGTGGAGGTCCGCGTGCTCGTGGCGGACTGAGCGGCACACGCCCGGACCCGCGCTGCGCCGCCTACAGTCCAGCCGTATGGCGCTCTCCGGCCCTCCGGCCTACGCGTGGGACTGGTTCTCCCGTCAGCGGTTGCTCTGGCGTGAGGCCCGCTCGCGGCTGGTCGCCGCGGCCGCCCCGGCCGCCGTGCGGTACGCCGCGGTGAACAGCCGGACCGAGGTCGTCCCGCTGCTGCGGGCCGACTACCCACGCGACCCGCTGGTACGCGACGTGGTCCACCGGGTCGTGGCCGACGTCGCGTTCCTGGGTCGCACCGACGTGACCTTCGCCGAGCTCGGCGTCGGGGCCGCACCCCGCGGCATGCGCTGGTGGTGGTGGGCGCTGACCGGCGAGGAGCCGACCTGCGCCCGGCCCCGGCCGCCGAGCCCGCGGCCCCGCCGGCCCAGCTCAGTCTCGAGGACGTGCTCGAGGGCTACGGCGACCGCTGAGCGTCGCCGGCGCCGTGACGCCGGCGGGCTCACAGCCCCCGGACGGTGATCCGGAAGGTGCTCCCGGGGTCGCGGGCCTCGAACTCGATGGTCGCGTCGATCGAGGCGGCGAGGTGACGCGCGATCGGGAGGCCGAGCCCCATGCCGGCGACCGTGTGCCGACCACGGACGAAGCGCTCGAACATCGTGGCCCGCAGCTCCTCGGGGACCCCGGACCCCTCGTCGGTGACCTCGATGACGACGCCGTCGGAGGTGGGCCGTGCGGAGACGCGCGCGTGGCCGGCGTACTTGATGGCGTTGTCGACGACCGGACCGACGACCCGGCCGAGGATGGCGGGGTCGGTCCGCACCACGAGGCCCTCGTCGCAGTCGATCTCGACGTCGCCGGGACGGCTCGTCGCCTCGGCCGCCTGGTGGAGCGTGGCGTGCACCGGCAGGTCGACGGGGATCGGACTCGTGAGCCCCGAGTCGAGGCTGGTGAGCGTCAGGATCTCCTCGACGAGGTAGCGCAGCCGACCGCTGGCGGTCGCGAGCCGCTCGATGAAGGCGCGACGTTCGTCCTCGGGCAGGTGCGGGCCGTGGTCGGCCAGCGTGGCGGTGAACCCCGAGATGATCGTGATCGGGGTCCGCAGCTCGTGGGACACGCGCTCGATGAAGTCGCTCTTCAGCCGCTCGAGCTCCACCACGGCCTCGTAGCGGCGGGCGGACTCGATGGCGCCGGCGACCTGCGCGCCGAGCCCCTCGAGCACGTAGAGGTCGTCCTCGGTGAAGGCGTCCGGCTCGGCGGAGTCGACCTGGATGAGTCCGATGACGTCACCGAGCACCACGAGCGGGACGCCCATGTAGGACGCGGATCGTGGCGTTGGACCCGGTCGCGGCGGCCGACGACGTCGGCCCGCGGGTCCTCCCGCAGGTCCGGGCTGTAGAGCGGCTCGCCGCTCGCGATGATCCGTCCCGACAGGCCCACCCCGAGCGGCAGCCGGAGGTCGAGGACGTCCTGGGACACGGGCGGATCGCAGGCCGCGATCCGGATCGACGGCCCCCTCCACGAGGCAGATCGACCCGCCCTTGAAGGCCACCAGCTCGCGCATCGCCTGCAGGACCGTGGTCAGCACCTGGTGGAGGTCGACCGCCGGCCCGATCTCGCGGCTGACCCGGAACAGCAGCTGCTGGAGCTCGATGAAGCGCTGCAGCCGCTCCTCGGCGCTCACGGAGGTGGCTTCGGCTCCGGCCACGTGTCGATCCTCCGAGGGGGGTGGACGCCGAGGGCGTCGCGGTCAGCCTACGTCGCAGCACGACCGAGCGGAGGTGCCGACCGGCCCGGCCCGTCCCAGTGATCCTGCTGTCAAGATGGGATCCCCGCGACCCCACAGCGGCCCATGACCGAGATGAACTCACCTCCCAGCTTAGTTCGGTTTATCATCTGAACTGAACTACAGCCGACGGGTGGTTCAAGATGCGCGGGACGTACGAAGACACGGACGTGGCAGCACGACCCGACCGCGTACGCACCAGCGCGGTACCGGCGAGCCTGCACGTACGACACCTTCCTCCCCGATGGGCTGGCGGGCTTCACGCCCGGCCTGGAGCCGGCCACCACCGGCACGGTCTCCGACGCCGAGCGCGACCCTTGCACAGGTCGGCGCCGCCGGCACCGCGACTGCCCTCGGCCCGCTCGCGCGTCTCCTGATGCGTACGGAGTCCATCGCCTCGTCGAAGGTCGAGGGCCTCCAGGTCGACGTCCGCGACCTCGCCCGCGGTGAGGCCCGTGCCGAGACCCAAGGCAAGGTCAGCCCCACGACCGCCGAGATCCTCGCCAACATCGACGCGATGGAACTCGCCATCGACGACGCCGCGACCGTCCCGACGTTCACGGCCGACCAGATCATCGCGATCCACCGCCGGTTGATGACCGCAGCCCGAACGCCCGCATCGCCGGCGGCCTGCGCACCACCCAGAACTGGATCGGCGGCAACGACCACAACCCCTGCGGTGCCGACTTCGTCCCCCCACCACCCGACCGCGTCGCGCCTCTCCTCGACGACCTCTGCCGCGCCGTGATGGACGAGACGCTCCCGCCACTGGTCCAGGCAGCGCTCGTGCACGCCCAGTTCGAGACCATCCACCCCTTCGACGACGGCAACGGACGCACCGGCCGCACCCTCATCCACATCGTCCTCCGCCGGCGGGGCCTCACTCCCGCCTACGTCCCACCCATCAGCGTCCTGTTCGCCCGCGACCGCGAGGGATACATCGACGGACTCACCGCCTACCGCGACGGGGACATCGACAGCTGGATCGAACGCTTCGCCACGGCAGCACGGAGGTCCGCCGACCTCGCCCACGCCTACCTCCGTGAGGTCGACACCCTCCGAGACCGCTGGCGCAGCATGCTCGCCGAGGCCGCCGACCCCCGATCCGACGCCGCCGCCTGGGCGATCATCGACACCCTGCCCGCCCATCCCGTCATCACCGCAGCCGTCGCCAAGGCCGCCACCGGACGCGCCAGGGCCTCCATCCACGCGGCCCTCGACCAACTTGCCGAGGCCGGCGTGCTCCTCCCACTCACGGGCGGCCGCCGGAACCGGTCCTGGGAAGCCGTCGGACTGCTCGACCTCATCGCCGACCTCGAAGCCGGCGAGACCCCGCGCCACTCCCCCGGCTGAACGCCGTGTCGAAGACGAAGCCCCCGGCCGGAACCGGGGGCGTTCGTGGTGGGGCGTGCAGGAATCGAACCTGCGACCTCTTGCGTGTCGAGCAAGCGCTCTAGCCGACTGAGCTAACGCCCCGGGGGTACGGGGACGGAACGTTACCGATGGCCCCCAGGTGCGGCAAACCCACCCCCGCCCCGGGCGCTCGACGCGCCCCCGGGCGCGTGGAGGTGACTAGTCCGACCGGCAGCGCCGCTCAACCCCGAAGATGAGGTCAAGCCGACGCCGGCGGTGGTCGTTGACCTACACGTACCGTCCCGACCGGGAGGAGGCCAGGTGCGCGCACGATCCGTCACCGAGCACGGCCGCCCCCGCCGGGGTGTGCGGTGGGAGTAGACCACCACCCGAGCGTCCTCCGGATGAGGGCCCCTGCGGTGGCTGGCGAGGGGGAGACCAGGTGAGCGAGGCGAGGTCGCCCGCCGTGGCCGAGCGCCGCTCGGGGGCGGGGCACGCCGCCGCCTACCGCCGCGTGGGCGCGTTCGCGGTGCTGCTGCTCGTGCTGAGCGGGCTGTCCTTCGTCTTCGGGATCCTGCCCCTCGACGACCTGCCCCGCCCGTTCACGATCCCGTGGCCGCTGATGACGGCGATGTTCTACCTCGCCGAGATCAAGGTCATCCACATCCACTTCCGGCGCGAGACCCAGACGTTCTCGCTCAACGAGATCCCGCTCGTCCTCGGGCTCTACTTCTCGCCGCCGATCGAGCTCGTCGTCGCGGCCACCATCGGTGGGGTCGCGGCGCTCGTGGTGTCACGCCGGCAGCGCGGTGTGAAGCTCGGCGTCAACACCGGGCACCTGCTCGCCGCCACCGTCCTCGCGGTGTGGTTCTTCCACAACCTCGCCCCGGCAGGTGGACCGCCGGGTCCCGCGTCGTGGCTCGTGGCCGGCCTCGCCGCGATCGCGGCCGCGTTCGTGAACGTGCTCGCCATCTACGTCGCCATCGCGCTGTCCGAGGGCCGCGCCGAGTCCGCCAACCTCCCCCAGATCTTCACCGCCGCCACCGTCGCGGCGGTGACGGCGTCGGCACTGGCGTTGATCGGCGTCATGCTCATGTGGGTCGCCCCGGCCGCCGCGGTCCTGCTCGCCATCCCCGCGACGAGCCTCTACCTCGCCTTCCGCGCCTACGCCTCCGAGAAGCAGAAGCACCAGAGCCTGGAGTTCCTCTACGAGTCCTCGCGCATCCTGCAGGAAGCGCCCGAGGTCTCCGGAGCCGTCGCCGGCCTCCTGACCGAGGCGCGCCGGACCTTCCGCTCCGACGTGGCCGAGGTGACCCTGTTCCCGGCCGACGAGCACGAGCCGCTGCTGCGGACCTCGGTCGGGCCCGGCGACCACCACGCCGAGATGGTCCCCGTCCCGCTGACCCCGGAGGAGCTCGCCTTCGTCGACGCCATCCACCACGGACGGTCCCACGTCGTGACACCGGGGACCGCGCAGGGACCCGAGCTCCACCCCTACCTCACGCACCGCGGGTTCCGCGACGCCATGATCGTGCCGCTCCGGGGCGAGACACGGATCATCGGGGCGATGGTGCTGGCCGACCGGCTCGGACAGGTCACCCCCTTCCGCGACGACGAGCTCCGGCTGTTCGAGACGCTGGCGAACAACGCGTCCGTGTCGCTCGAGAACACCCGCCTCGAGCGCACCCTGACCGAGCTCAGCACCCTCAAGGACGAGCTGCGCCACCGGGCCTACCACGACTCGCTGACCGGGCTCGCGAACCGGGCGCTGTTCTCCCAGCGGGTCGACGAAGGGGTCTCGGCGGCCACCCGCCCCGGCCAGCTCGCGATCCTCTACCTCGACCTCGACGACTTCAAGACCGTGAACGACACGCTCGGCCACGACGCCGGCGACGAGCTCCTGGTCGAGGTCGCCGAGCGGCTGCGCGCCTGCCTGCGCCCCGGGGACCTCGCCGCACGGCTCGGCGGCGACGAGTTCGCGGTCCTCGTCGAGCATCCGGCGACCCCCGACCTGCCGGAGCAGCTCGCGGAGCGCATCATCGCGTCCCTGCGCTACCCGATCCGGGTCCAGGACAAGGACCTCGCCGTCCGCTCCTCGATCGGGATCGCGGTCCACGACCACGAGTCATCGGGTGAGTTGATCCGCAACGCCGACATCGCGATGTACCGCGCCAAGCACACCACCAAGGGCCGCTACGCGATCTACGAGCCGGGCATGCACGACGCCCTCAGCGACCGCCTGGAGCTTCGGACCGAGCTGCTGCTCGGGGTCGAGTCGGAGCAGTTCGTCGTCCACTACCAGCCGTTCTACGACCTGCGCACCGAGGCCATCGTCGGCTTCGAGGCCCTCGTGCGGTGGGAGCACCCCGTCCGCGGGCTGGTCCCGCCCGACGACTTCATCGCCCTCGCCGAGGACACCGGGCTGGTCCTCCCGATCGGCGACCTGGTCGTCCGCACCGCCTGCCGGCAGCTCGCCGAGTGGCAGGCGCGCTTCTCGCCCGGCCTCGTCATGTCGGTCAACATCTCGGCGCGCCAGCTCAAGCACGAGACGTTGCTACGGACCATCCAGCACGCCATCGATGACACCGGCATCCGCCCGGAGAGCCTCATCCTCGAGATCACCGAGCGCGACGTGATGGACGACTCCGAGTCCAACCTCGACAAGCTCGCCGCGTTGAAGGCCGTGGGCGTGCAGCTCGCGATCGACGACTTCGGCACGGGCTACTCCTCGCTCGCCTACCTGCGTCGGTTCCCGATGGACATCGTCAAGATCGCCAAGCCCTTCGTCGACGGCATCACCCAGGTCGGTGACGGTGGCGTGCTGGCGCGGGCCATCATCGAGCTCAGCCGGGCCCTGTCGATGGACACGATCGCCGAGGGCATCGAGACCCCCGACCAGCTCGCCCGCCTCACCGAGTGGAACTGCCCCGTCGGACAGGGCTGGCTGTTCGCCAAGGCCGTGCAGGCCGATGACGCCGAGCGGCTCCTCGTCGAGGCCCGCCGCGCCCAGAGCCGCCCCGCCCCGCCGCACCTGACGGCCGTCCCGCGCGCTCCGGCCGAGACCGCCTGACCGCGTGGTCGGGCGGGAGCCCGGAGATGCGAGGAACCGGCCGCGGGGGCCGGTTCGTCGTCGAGAGAGGCGGGAGCGGGAATCGAACCCGCGATAAAGGATTTGCAGTCCTCTGCCTTACCACTTGGCTATCCCGCCGGATGCCACGCGTGGCGCGGGCCGGAGGGTAGCGAAGGCACCCACGGGTGTCGCATCCGCCGCCGGCGTGGGCGGTGTCCACACGCGACCTAACGGACGACGCTGATCCGCCCCCGGTCGGGGAGGTCGTCGCGGGCCACGAGGTTGGTGACGAGCGCCTCGCCGGACCAGTCGAGGAACGCCCGGACCTCGGCCTCACGGGGGTCGCCGACGGCGCGCCACGGGACCTGGAGCTCGAGGCGGGACCCACCGACCGCGAAGGTCCCGGGGTAGGCGACGAACCCCTCGGGCGTCTGCAGGTAGGCGTGCCAGCCGTCGGAGCCACCGTCGACGAAGAGCTGGTAGCCGCTCTCGCCCGTCCCCGGCCGGAAGAGGTCGACGCCGATGCCGACGACCTCGCCCTCGTCGAGCTGCTCGGGTGCGGTGTCGGCGAGCTCGACCACCACGATCAGGTCGTCGCCGGCGGTGAGGACCGCGAGGCGGGTGAGGTCGGCCCACCGGGGTCCCTCCACGCCGGCGTCACCGGCACGGTCGCTCGCGTCGGCGAGGACGCGGGGCGGGCCCTCGGAACTGGCCTCGGCCGGCGGGGCCGTGGGCTCGGACCCCGGGCCGGTGGCGGCTGGCTCGGCGGGCCGCGGGGTCGCCGGCGTGGACGTCTCCGAGGCCGTGGGCGGGGTGACGTCCGGCGTGTCCGAGGGAGCGGCGCCGGGCTCGCCCGGGGCCGTCGGCGGCAGCGACACCTCGCCCGGCGTCAGCGGCGCCGCGGTCGCGGCCAACTCCGGCAGCGGGGTGGGGCTCACCACGGGCTCCGGCTGGGCGCAGCCGGCGAGCGACCGACCCCAGGACTGCCGAGCGACGGGCAGGACGGTAGCGTGGCGCGGAGGCGGTGGGGCATGGAGGGGAGCCTTGCACGCGTGAACGGCGGACGGGGAGCCCGTGGGCTCCCCGTCGGCCGTGCGATGGAACTCAGCCCTGGTCGGGGCCGGTCGAGTCGGTCTTGTCCTCCTTGGCGGGGGCGTTGTCCGACCGCATGTCGTGCGGGACGCTGACCAGGACGTCGGGCACGTCGCAGTCCTGACCGTCGAAGGTCGCGTCGATGCTGAACGTGTAGGTGCGGCCGTCACCGCGGCCCGAGCGCTCGGAGCGGATCTCGTGGGTGTTGGTGACGGCGCCGCTGCCGGCGTTCGACGCGAAGAACGGGCTGGCGTCGTTGACGGTGTGACCCGAGCCGACCTCCTCCTCACCCGGCTGCGACGTCTCGTCCTCGGGGAGGAAGTCCTCGACGTACTCGTCGTGGGTGACGCGCGTGGTCAGGGTGATGTCCTCGTCGCCGTCTCCGCCGATCGCCTCGATGGCGTAGGGCGCGTACTTGTGGTTCGGGGGCCACAGCTGCTCGTCGCCGTTGAACACGACCTGGTCGTTGTCACCGCAGGCGAAGGTCTGGGGCTCGGAGCCACCGAGCTTGTTCTTGTGGTCGGTGTTGCCGGCGGCGGCGGGGGCCGCGACGGCGAGCGCCGTCACGATGCCGGCGGACAGGAGCTTCATCGAACGCACGGGGAGGTCCTCTGTCGGGGTGTCGGGGCCTTCAACGAGCGTGTTCGCCCGCGGCCGCGCCGGCACCTCCCACGGGCCCGTCACCGACACGTCCCGCGCACACGCGGTCGACGCATGCGGACGGCCCGTAACCCCGAGGCCGTCGGCGACGCTCACTCCTGCCCGGTCGGACCGGTCTGGCCCCGGAGGCCGCCGTGCTGCCGCCAGGCGCGCCGGCCGGCCGCGCCGGCGATCCCGGCCCACAGGCCCAGCCCCACCCACCGCCACACGCTCCAGAGACGCGGGGTCGCGAGCGGGTCCACGGCGGCGAAGCGGCCCACCCGTCGCGTGCCCGGTGCCGATGTACTCGCGCGGTCCGAGCCGCGGGGCACGCCCACCGCGCGCGACGCGCCAGTCCGGCGCGACGCGGGCCCCCCGACCCAGGTCACGCGCCTGGGCGGCGGTGACCGCGCCGGCGCGGACGCGTGCCCGCAGGGTCGGTGTCGGGGTGGCCTTCCGGCTCACTGCGTGTTGATCCAGACGCTCTTGACCTGGGTGTAGGCCTCGACCGCGTGGGGGCCGAGCTCGCGACCGAGCCCGGACTGCTTGTAGCCGCCGAAGCTCACCGGGTTGTCGAGCTCGCCGTAGGTGTTGACCCAGACCGTGCCGGCCTGGAGCTTGCTGGCGACGCGGTGGGCGCGCCCGATGTCGCGGGTCCACACCGCCGCGGCGAGACCGAAGGAGACGTCGTTGGCGAGCGCGACCGCCTCGTCCTCGTCGGAGAACCGCTGGACCGCGAGCACCGGGCCGAACACCTCCTCCTGGGCGATGCGCATCCCGGAGGCGACGCCGGCGAACACGGTCGGGCGGAAGAAGTAGCCGCCGTCGAACTCGTCGGGCTGGCCGCCGCCGGCGACGAGCTCGGCGCCCTCGCCACGCGCGATGTCGACGTAGCCCTTCACGCGCTCGAGCTGCTCGGTCGACACGAGCGGGCCCATCGCGGCGTCGTCGAACCAGCCCGGCGCGACCCGCATGCCCTCGGCGGCCGCAGCCACCTTGTCGACGACCTCGTCGTGGATCTCGTCCGCGACGACGAGCCGCGTGCCGGCGGTGCAGACCTCGCCGGCGTTGTAGAAGCACGCGAAGGCGGCGCGGGAGGCGAGCTTGGAGACGTCGCCGGCGTCGGCGAACACCACGTTGGGCGACTTCCCGCCGAGCTCGAGGGTCACCTTGTGGAGGGTGTCGGCGGACGAGCGCATGATGGCCTTGCCGACCTCGGTCGACCCGGTGAAGGCGACCTTGTCGACGCCGGGGTGGGCGACGAGCGCGGCGCCGGTCACCTCGCCGACGCCCTGGACGAGGTTCGCGACCCCGTCGGGGACCCCGCACTCCTTCAGGATCCGCAGGAGCCACACGGCCGACAGCGGGGTCTGCTCGGCGGGCTTCAGCACCAGCGTGTTGCCGAAGGCGAGGGCCGGCGCGACCTTCCAGGCGGCCATGAGGAACGGGAAGTTCCAGGGGATGATCTGGCCGCAGACGCCGATGGGCTCGCGCTGGGAGTACACGAAACGGCCGTCGCGGGCCGGGATGGTGTCGCCGGTCACCTTGTCGACCCAGCCGGAGAAGTAGCGGAAGCAGTTGGCGGCGGCGATCATCTCGTTGACCGCGTGCTTGTGCGGCTTGCCGTGGTCGAGGGTGTCCACCCACGCCAGCGACGCGGCGTGCTTCTGGATGGCGTCGCCGACCTTGTAGAGGATCCGCGCCCGCTTGGTCGGCGCGAGGCTGCGCCAGCGGCCGTCGACGTGGGCACGCTTGGCCGCCTGCACCGCGGCGTCGACGTCCTCGGCGGTGGCCTGCGGGATCTGCGCCAGCGTCTCCTCGGTGGCCGGGTCGACCGTGTCGAAGGTCTCGCCGTCCGCGCCGGGCCGCTCCTGCCCGTCGATGACGAGGACGCCGGCCCCCTTCAGGAACTCCTGGACATCGGGCGGGATCTCGCGTCCGGTGCGTACGTCGACTGCTGCCATCGCCGGCTCCTCTCGACTCACGTGGGCTCTCCGCCGGCAGGGTAGGCGAGGCGGGTGCGCCCGCCTCCTCGAACCGGAGACGCCGCGCGTCACCGGCACGCCGCCCGCCTCACGCGGTCAGGTCTGACGAACGCGGGCGGTCGGACGGTAGGGTCCGCGTCCACGCCTGACGGGAAGGCCGCGCGTGGCACGGTTGCAGGTCGAGGTCGAGGGCCAGCGGATCTCGGTCGACGTCGACGACGTCCTCGCCTGGCGCGAGCTGGCACCGAGCGACCCGGTCGAGGCCCGCCGGCTCGCGGCCGAGGTCGCCGCCGACTACGTCGTGCACAACCCCCGCCCGACGCCCGACGCCCAGGGCGGCGTGAACGTGCCCGCCCGGCAACGGATGGCGATGCTGCGCCTCCTCGCGGCGGGGCCGGCGACCAAGGCCGAGCTCCTGGCCACGATGCGGCAGGCGGCGGGCTACGTCGGCGGCGACGACTGGCGCAACCGCATGGACGAGCTCCGCGGCCGCGGCCAGCGTGGCGGCGGACACACCCCGCTGCCGATCGAGACCGGGCCGGACGGGGCGGCCGAGACCTACCGGCTCACCGAGCGGTTCCCCGCGCTGTCGCCGGACGCGACCGAGGCGCTCGGCGTCGCCAAGGGCACGATGTCCGCGCTGGGCGGGGTCGGGGCGCGCGCCCGGGCGGCGCTCGACGGGATGCTCCCCGACGTCGCCCCGTCGCCGGTCGAGGCCAGCCGGGTCGACTACCCCAGCGACCGCGTCCTGGGCGCGTTCGACGCGGCGCTGCGCAACGCCACCCCGGTGCGGATGCACTACCGGCGGGCCCAGCACGGCCCCAAGTGGTACGACGCGGTCGTGCCGCGCCACTACCTCACCGGGGACACCGCCGTCGGCGCCTACGTCGTCGAGCTCGACCCGACCACCGGCCAGCGCCGCCGGGGGTTCCAGATCCCGCTCGATCGGCTCGTCGACGTGGTCCCCGTCGACGTCGTGGTCGCGGACGGAGCGCTCGACGACCCCGAGGTGCCGCTCGTGCTCCAGGTGACCGACGCGCTCCTGGGCGTGCTCCGCCAGCGCCGGCTGTTCGACATCGACACCCGGGCCGCCCGCGAGGTCGAGGTCGCGGACGGGACCGTCTGGGAGGTCGAGGGCCGCATCAACCCCGAGATCGGCTGGGAGGCGCTGCGGCCGCTCCTGACGTTCACCGGCAGCGTGCGGATCGTCGAGCCGGCCTGGCTCGGCCACGCGCTCGCGGTCCGCTGCGTCGAGGGGCTCCTGACCCAGCTGACCCAGCCCGAGCGCGGCGACCAGCCGAGCTACCCACGACGCGACCTCGCCGACGCCGGCGAGCGGCTCGAGGGGCTCGGCACGGACCTCGTGGGCGTGTTCCAGACCGCCCACCAGCTGCTCGTGCCGCCGGAGCCGCCCCGGACGGGGGGCAAGGCCGCCAAGGTCGCCCCGCCGGGCTGGCCGCGCTGACGGTGCGGGGTCAGTCCCCCGCGCCGGCGTCGTCCCGGTCGGGCTCGGCGTCCTCGAAGCCCTCCCAGCGGTCCTCGCCGCGCAGCGCGGCCAGGAACCGGCGGTAGCTCGCGAGCCGGTCCGGATGGATCTCGGCGTCGTCGATCCGGCAGCCGGGCTCGCCGTCGTGGAGGCAGTCGTCGAGCGCGCAGGCGAGGCCCCGGAGCTCGGGGAAGTGCTGGGCGAGGTCGCCGGGCGCGAGCCCCCCGATGCCGAACGAGCGCACGCCGGGGGTGTCGATGAGCCAGGTGTCCTCGTGGCCCGGGACCGGCAGGGCCCGGGCCGACACGGTCGTGTGCCGGCCGCCCCGCGGGCCCATCGCACCGACCAGGTGGTCGGCTTCGGGGATGAGGAGGTTGAAGAGCGAGGACTTGCCCACGCCGCTGTGCCCGGTCATCGCGGTCCAGCAGCCCTCCAGCCGCCACCGGAGCTCCTCGACCCCCTCGCGCGCCTTGGCGCTGGTGCGCAGGACCTCGTAGCCCACCGACTCGTAGCGGCGGGCGACGTCGGCGACCTGATCCTGGTCCTCGACGAGGTCGGTCTTGTTGATGCAGACGATCCCGGTGAGCCCACCCGTGCTGGCGGCGACCAGCACCCGGTCGAGGAAGCGCACCCCGACGTCGAGGTAGTCGGCGCTGATCACGACGACCACCTGGTCGGCGTTGGCGACGATGACCCGTTCGTCCTCCAGCGCGTCGTCGGAGGTCCGGAGCAGGACGGTGTCGCGGTCGAGGCGTTCGGTGACGCGGGCCGCGTCGTTGTCGCGCTTGGGGGGGCGGACCCGCACGCGGTCGCCGACCGCCACCTTCTCGCGCCGCATCGAGCCGGCGTACGCCGCCTCGAGGACCTCGCCCTCGAACAGCACCGTCACCCGGCCCCGGTCGACGGCCACCACCCGCCCGGTCCCGTCCCGCCGGATGCGCTCGCGGGCGCGCTCGGAGTACCGGGCGCCCGTCGGTGGTCGGAAGTCGTCGTCGAACTCCTCCTCGAGGAGCTCGATGTCGATGTTGTGCGGCATCTGTGCATCCTGCCACAGCCGCGGTGGCACCGAGGCCGCCGGCTACGGTGTCGCACCGCCACGACCGAGGACTCCCCGATGCCGTCACCCACCTGGACCCGCGCGCTCGTGACCGGCGCCTCCTCCGGCATCGGCACCGCCTTCGCGCGGCAGCTCGCCGCTGACGGCACCGACCTCGTGGTCGTCGCGCGGTCGGGCGACGCCCTCGAGGAGCTCGCGGCGAGCCTGCGTGCCGACACCGGGGTCGACGTGACGGTGCTGACCGCGGACCTGACCGACCCGGACCAGCTCGCCCAGGTCGAGCAGCGCCTCGAGGACGTGGCCGCGCCGGTCGACCTGTTGATCAACAACGCCGGCTTCGGCACCGCCGGACGGTTCGTCGACAGCGACCGCGAGCGGCAGGCGGGGCAGGTGGACCTCAACGTCCGGGCGCTCGTCCGGCTCAGCCACGCGGCCGTCCGCGGCATGACCGCCCGGGGCCGCGGCGGCATCCTCAACGTCTCGTCGATCGCGAGCTTCCAGCCGATCCCGAACATGGCCGTCTACGCCGCCACGAAGGCGTTCGTCACGAGCTTCACCGAGGCCGTGCACGAGGAGCTCGCCGGCAGCGGGGTCCACGCGACCGCCCTGTGCCCGGGCTTCACGCGCACGAACTTCGTCGACACCGCCGGCGCCGGCGAGGACGCCTCGAAGATCCCCGACGTCATCTGGATGGACCCCGAGCCGGTCGCCGCCGCGGGGCTCAAGGCGATCGCCGCGGACCGCGCCACGGTCGTGCCGGGGCTGCAGTACAAGCTGTCGACGAGCGCGTCGCGGGTGCTGCCGTCGGCGATCACGCGTCGGGTCGTCGCGGTGGCCTCCCGTCTCGGGGGCATCTGAGACGGCCGTGTCCGTCCGGGCCGGCTGGCGCCCACGGCGACCGTCCGGGCCCGCCGCTAGCGTGGACGCACGACCGTCGTCGAGCGAAGGGAGCCCGCGCGTGGGACAGGATGCGATCGAGGACCTGCTACAGGAGGGCCGGACGTTCCCGCCCCCAGCGAGCTTCAAGGACCGCGCGCTCGTCACCGACGCCGAGATCTACGACGAGGCGAGCGCCGACCGGGAGGGCTTCTGGGCCCAGCAGGCGCTCCGCCTCGACTGGTTCGACGAGTGGGACACGATCCTCGACTGGCAGCCGCCCTACGCGAAGTGGTTCGTCGGCGGCAAGCTCAACGTCGCCTACAACTGCCTCGACCGGCACGTCGAGGGTGGCCACGGCGACCAGGTCGCCTACCACTGGGAGGGCGAGCCCGGCGACACGCGCACCATCACCTACGCCGAGCTCCTCGACGACGTCACGCGCACCGCCAACGCGCTGAAGGAGCTCGGCGTCGGGCGCGGCGACCGCGTCGCGGTCTACCTCCCGATGATCCCCGAGCTGCCCACCACCATGCTCGCCTGCGCCCGCATCGGCGCGGTGCACTCGGTGGTGTTCGCGGGCTTCTCCGCGCAGGCGCTGCGCGACCGCATCAACGACTCCGAGTGCAAGGTGCTCGTGACCGCCGACGGCTCCTACCGCCGGGGCGACGTGTTCCCGCTGAAGGACAACGCCGACGACGCGCTCGAGCGACACCCCCTCGATCACCGACGTGCTGGTCGTGCGGCGCACCGAGAACGAGGTCGAGATGACCGACGGCCGCGACCACTGGTGGCACGACCTCGTCCCGGGCCAGAGCACCGACTGCGAGCCGGAGCCGATGGACAGCGAGGACCTGCTCTACCTCCTCTACACCTCCGGCACGACCGGCAAGCCCAAGGGGATCATGCACACGACCGGGGGCTACCTCACCCAGGTGGCGTTCACCCACCGGTACGTCTTCGACATCCACGAGGACACCGACGTCTACTGGTGCGCCGCGGACATCGGCTGGGTGACCGGCCACAGCTACATCGTCTACGGGCCGCTCGCCAACCGGACCACCTCGGTGATGTACGAGGGCACGCCCAACCACCCGCACGAGGACCGGTACTGGGACATCATCGAGCGCTACGGCGTGACCCAGTTCTACACCGCCCCGACCTCGATCCGCGCGTTCATGAAGTGGGGCGAGGAGCACCCCGCAGAAGCACGACCTGTCGTCGCTGAAGCTCCTCGGCACGGTCGGCGAGCCGATCAACCCCGAGGCCTGGGTCTGGTACCACGAGACCATCGGCGCCGGGTCGTGCCCGGTCGTCGACACGTGGTGGCAGACCGAGACCGGCGCCATCATGATCAGCCCGCTCCCCGGGGCCACCACCACCAAGCCGGGCTCGGCGACCTTCCCGCTCCCCGGGATCTCCGCCGACGTGGTCGACGAGCAGCGGCGAGTCGGCCGGCATCCCGGGCGGCGGCTACCTCGTCCTCGACCAGCCGTGGCCGTCGATGCTGCGCGGCATCTGGGGCGACGACGAGCGCTACCGCGACACCTACTGGTCGCGGTTCGACGGGCCGCTACTTCGCCGGCGACGGCGCCAAGCGCGACGAGGACGGCTACTACTGGCTGCTCGGCCGCGTCGACGACGTGATGAACATCTCCGGGCACCGGATCTCGACCACCGAGGTCGAGTCGGCGCTGGTGTCGCACCCGTCGGTCGCCGAGGCCGCGGTCATCGGCCGCCACGACGCCCAGACCGGCCAGGCCATCGCCGCGTTCGTGACCCCGCGGGGCGGCACGCCGGCGACGAGGCGCTCGCCAAGGAGCTGCGCGACCACGTCGCCAAGGTCATCTCCCCGATCGCGAAGCCGGCGACGCTGCTGTTCACCGACGACCTGCCGAAGACCCGCTCCGGCAAGATCATGCGGCGGCTGCTGAAGGACATCGCCGAGGACAAGCAGCTCGGCGACACGACCACCCTGGCCGATGCCGGCGTGGTCGAGTCGATCAAGCAGCGCTACCTCCCAGGAGGCGGCGAGGAGTGACGCGCCGACCACCACCCGGCATCGAAGCCTCGGTGGCGGCGCCGGGGCCCGACGGTCGACGTGTCGTCGTGCTCGCGCCTGCGGGGTCACCCGCTGATGATGTGGACCAAGGCGATCAGGACGCTCGGAGGGACGTGCCGTCGCCCGTGGCGCTTCCGTCGCCACCGGCGGCGAGCCGTGGATGCCTCGCGTGGCGCTGCTCGCTCGGCTCGGCGCCGCGCGCCGGGCGGCGCTGCTGTCGACGCATGGTCGGCGGCGGAGCCGGGTGGGCCGGGCACGAGGCGGACCTCATCGCGACGGTCACGGCTGCGGTCGAACCGACACCGGCGCGCCCGGGCCCGCGGCGACCTCTCCGCGTCCTGCACACGGACCACGCACGACGCCCGGGCCCCGGGGCCCGGGTCGCGGTGGGCGCTCCGGTCAGCTGGCCGCGACCGGTCCCAGCGCCCGGGGCGATGCAGTCTTCAGGCGCAGCAGGAACAGCCCCTCGCCGATGCCCGTGACCGCGATGGTGCCGGACGGGAAGTAGGGGTAGTTGGACCACGTGCCGTTGAACCGCGGCCGGTTCGAGTCCGGGTAGGTGTCGAAGTGGGCCACCTCCCGCAGCGTGCCCTTGCTGCCGTCCGCCTGGTCACGCCGACGTCGGTGTAGTCGAAGATCCGCAGGCCGGCCTCGTAGTCGCTCTGGTAGAGGAGGCCCGTCACGCGTGTACATGTTGTGGTCGATGTTGACGCGGTACTCGACGCCGTCGCCGTGGACCTCCTTGGTGTTGCTATGCCACCGGGACCGCGACGTGCTCGAGGTCCTCGTAGAGCTTGATGTCGTCGAGGTCGCGGATGTCGAACATGAACGTCCGCGTCGGCTCCTGCCGTGTCTTCCTCGTCGAGCTCGTCGCCGTGGAAGTAGAAGCCTGGTCCTCCGACATCCAGCCCTGGTGGCTGTAGGCCACGCGCGGGTAGGTCGGAGTCGTCGGTCGCCGACAGCCGAACCGGGTTGGCGAAGTCGGTGACGTCGACGATCGACACGCCGTCCTCGTGGGCGTTGATGCAGATCTGCTTGCCCTCGTGCGCGACGTCGGGGCCGTGGTAGGTGGCGCACTGAGCGTCGTGGACGTAGCCGTCGGTGACGTAGCAGCCGAGGTAGACGGGCACGAGCGGGTTGGAGATGTCGAGCGCGTGGAGGCCCGGCGTTGTCGGTGGCCCGACCGGTCGCGGTGCACGCGCCGCCCATGCCGAGGACCTGGCCGGAGCCGACCAGGTAGGCGCGGTCGTTCTCGGCGTCGATCACGATGTTGTGGGCCACCCCGTCGACGGTGTAGTGGGACACCTGCGGGATGACGCTGAACGGCGAGGGTGACGCCGGGCAGGCTGTCGAGGAGGCTCAGGTCGACGACCTGGACGCCGTGGCCCGGGGTCTCGGAGACGATGTAGGCGTAGCCGTTGTCTGACCTTGATGTCGTGCCAGATGAGCTCGGCCGGACCCGGGTTCGGGACCTCGCCGAGGTACTCCGGCGCGGTCGGGTCGGTGATCCGGTAGAAGGCGGTGCCGTTGGTCTTGCCGAAGAAGACGTACTCGTCACCGGTCTCGGGCGACGTCCAGCCCCAGATGTCGGACAGGCCGCCACCGAGCGGGGCGGCGCCGACGTTGATCATCTCGTCGTCGGGGATGAACGACAGCAGGTCGATGTTCGCGCACGGGAACATCTCGGCCATACCGGTGGCCTCGTCGCAGGCGACGTCGGACAGCCGCTCGGACGGGGCCGCGAGCGAGCGCACGAAGCCCTTCTTGGCGAGGTGGTTGCGCTCGGCGTCGAACTTCAGCGTGTCGCTGAACGGCGCGGCGGCGAGCCCCAGGATCACGAGGGCGGCGGCCAGCTTGGTGGTCTTCCTCACGGTTCTTCCTCGGATGGGCGCGGGGTGGGAGGTGCGAGGGCCGGTGGCGACCTCGGGGCGACTTCGACGTGCTCGGCGTCTCCTCCTCCCCCGGTGCGCGGTAGCGTCGCGGACCTCCCAGGAGGTCTGCCCGGTGGACGGAGCGCGCACGGGCCCGGTCGGGCTCGCCGTACGAGGACACGGTCGGGTTCAGCCGCGCGGTCCGCGTCGGGGACCGCATCGAGGTCGCCGGCACCGCCCCCATCTGGCCGGACGGCAGCTGCGACCCGGACCCCGAGCGTCCAGGCCGCACGCTGCTTCGAGATCGCGCTCGCTGCCGTCCGTGAGCTCGGCGGCGGCCCGAGGACGTGGTGCGCACGCGGATGTTCCTCACCGATGCGGCCGACGCCGATGCCGTGGGCCGCGCCCACGCCGCCCACCTCGGCAGCGCCCGACCGGCCGCGACCATGGTGGTCGTCGCGGGGCTGCTCGATCCGCGCTGGAAGGTCGAGGTGGAGGTCGTGGCGGTCGTCGGGTGACGACGGCGACGCCGCTGGCGACGCTCCGAGCGCGACCGCCGCGGGCTCGCGGCCGTGTTCCTCGTCAACGGCGCGATGTTCGGGTCGTGGGTGTCGCGCATCCCCAAGGTGGCCGGCGACCTCGAGCTCGGCGAGGCGAGCCTCGGCCTGGCGCTCACCGGGCTCGCGATCGCCACGGTCGTGACCCTGCCGGTCGCAGGCGGGCTCACGACCCGGGTCGGGGCGCGGACCGTGACCCGCTGGGGGCTCGTCGTCTCCGGGCTCGGGCTGGCGCTCGTCGGGCTGCCGACCGGCATCGGGGCGCTCACGGCCGCGCTGGTGCTCTACGGCGCTGGCAGCGCCGGCACCGACGTGTCGATGAACGGCCAGGCCGCCTCGCTCGAGACCCGCTACGGCCGGCCCATCATGGTCACGTTCCACGGGGTCTGGAGCCTGGGCGGCCTGCTCGCGACGGCGGCGGGCGGGGCCTCGGTGCGGCTCGGCGTGTCCACGGCGTGGCACCTGGGCGTCGTCGGGATCCTCCTGGCCGTGCTCGGGCTGGTCGGAGCCCGCACCAGCCGGGCCGCCGAGGTCGACACGACCAGCCGCGCCCCGCTGCTGGCGCGTCCCCGCGGCGCGCTGTGGCTCCTGGGCGGGGTGGCGCTGGCCTCCGCCTTCGCCGAGGGCGCGATCGGCGACTGGACCGGGATCTACCTGCGCCGGGTGGTCGGGACCTCGGCGGGGACGGCGGCGTCGGCGTTCGCGGTGTTCTCGGCCACGATGGCGGTGACCCGCTTCGCCGGCGACCGGGCGGTCCACCGCCTCGGCCGTCGACGGGTGGTCCGTGGTGGCGGGCTCCTCGCCGGCGCCGGCGCGGTGACCCTGCTGCTCTCCCCCACCCTGGTCGGGACCCTCGCGGGGGTCGCCATCGCCGGCGTGGGGCTCGCCTCGCTGGTCCCGGTCGCGTTCTCGGCCGCCGGGGACGCCGGCGAGGCACCACAGGGCGAGGCGGTCGCCGCGGTCGCCACCGTCGGCTACGCGTCCTTCCTCGCCGGGCCGCCCCTGATCGGGTTCGTGGCCGAGTGGGTCGGGCTCCGCGCCGCGCTGACGACGCTGCTGGTCGCGGCCGCCGCCCTGGTGTGGGCGGCCGGGCGGGTCCCGGAGCGGCGGGTCGGGTCAACACGGGCCCGACCGTGCCGTAGCGCCGTGCGCGGAGAGCGGGTGCCCCCCCGGCCGACCCGCGTCAGTGCTGCCGCATCGACATGAGCGCGACCTCGATGAGGTTGACGTCCGGCGGTTGGCTCACGACGTGGACGATCTGTGCGGCGACCGCCTCGGGGGCGAGCCCCTGCTCCTCCACGGTCTCGGTGAGCTCCTCGCGGCGGTCGGGGTCGTCGACGTCGTCGAAGATCGCGGTGTCGACGTAGCCGGGGGCGATCGTCGTGACCCGGATGCCCTCGGGCCCGAGCTCGCGCCGCAGCCCCTCGCCGACCGTGTGGACAGCGAACTTGGTGGCGCTGTAGACGGTCCCGGGCACCGAGGCGAGCCGTCGGCCGGACATGGAGCTGAGGTTCACGATGTCCGCGTGGTCGGCCCGGCGCAGGTGCGGCACCGCGGCGCGGGTGACGTGGAGCAGCCCGAGCAGGTTCACGTCGACCATCAGGCGCCAGTCGGCGGGGTCGCCGGCGCTCGGGCTCCCCGGACGCGACACGCCGGCGACGTTGGCCAGGACGTCGAGGCCACCGAGCTCCGAGGCCGCTCCGTCCACGGCCGCGGCGACCGCCTCGTGGTCGGTGACGTCGCGCGGGGACAGCCACGCCGCCGAGCTCGTCGGCGAGCGTGGTCAGCTCGTCCTCGCTCCGGGCGAGCAGGGCCACGGTCGCCCCCTCGACGGCGAGCGCGCGGGCGGTCGCGGCGCCGATCCCGCTCGACGCCGCCCGTCACGAGCGCCCGTCGTCCTGCCAGCCGTGTCACCGCGTCCTCCTCGTGTCGGGGTCGGCGCCCAGCGACACCTCATCCCGACGCTAGCGCACGGGCACCGGCCCCGCCGCCGGCTGACCCGGTCGTCGGTCGGCACGTCACCACGGCCGTCGGCGCGACCCCGGCGACTACGCTCGCCGCGATGACGACCTCGGACCCGTACTGGCCCCGGGCCAGCGACTGGCTGGCCCGCTCCGACGAGGACCCACGGCTCGTGGTCGTCGGGGTGCCGACCTCGGCGGGCTCCATCAGCCCCTCGGAGGCGTGGGAGACCCCGGCCGCGTTCCGGCGGGTGTTGGCGCGCTTCCCGACCTTCGACGGCGAGTCCGGCGTCGACCTCGACCCGTTGACCGTGGCCGACCGGGGCGACTGGCCGGTCGCCCACCTCGACGCCGCCACCGCGGTCGAGCGCATCCGCCACGCGGCGAGCGGCGCTCGCAACCGGGTCCGGTGCACGTCTTCCTCGGCGGCGACAACCTGATCACCTACCCCCTGGTCGAGGGGCTCCCCCACGCGCCACTGGACGCGGTTCGGGGTCCTGACGCTCGACGCGCACCACGACGTCCGCCACCTCGAGGCGGGCGTCACCAACGGCGCCCCGATCCGGGCGCTGGTCGAGGCGGGACTCCCCGGCCACCAGGTCGTCCAGATCGGGATCAACGCGTTCTCGAACTCCCGCACCTACCGCGCGGTGGGCCGAGGACCACGGCATCCGGGTGGCGACCATGCGGATGGTCGAGGACTACGGCGTCGCCCGGGTGGTCTCCGAGGCGCTCGACTTCCTCGCGGGGTCCTGCGACGCGATCCACGTCGACCTCGACATCGACGTGCTCGACCGCGTCCACGCGCCGGCCTGCCCGGGTGCGCGGCCGGGCGGGATGACCCCGCGACAGCTCGCCACGGCGGCACGGCTGGCCGGCGCCCACCCGAAGGTCGTCTCGTGCGACCTGGTGGAGGTGGACGCGACGCGCGACGTCGCGGACACCACGCTGATGGCGATGGCGACCACGTTCCTCGCGTTCGCGTCCGGGGTCGGCTCGCGCTGACGCGCCCGGGCGAACCGGACGTAACCGGGGAGCGCGCCAGGCGCGCCCGTCCCGACGGTCGGGCTGCGCGGGAAGGGAACGGGCGCCGGGCGTCGAACCCCCGAGGAGACCAGCCCTCCACGAGGAGCCCTCCCGTGCGTATCTCGTCCCTGCTCGTCGCCGGCGCCGTCGCCATCTCGTCCGTCGCGGCGACCATCCCGTCACGCCTCGTCCGTGTCCGCGGACGCGGCGATCCAGCGCGTCATCCTCAAGTTCGACGGCACCCACCTCCCCGCCGGGCTCGAGTCCACCCTCGAGACCCTCGGCGTCCGGGGTGTCGCGTTCGAGACCATCAACGCCGTCGCCGTCACCGGCCCCGCCGCCGCGGTCGAGACCCTCGCGGCCCGTCCCGACGTCCTGGCGGTCCACCACCAGCGCAAGCTCGAGCTCGACCTCGCCAACTCGGTGCCGTACATCGGCGGTGGGGACGCCCTCGCCGGCGCCGACGACACCTACACGTACGGTGAGGGAGCGAACACGGTCGAGGGCACCCGGCCCGCCACCGACGGGACCGGCAGCGTCGTCGCCATCCTCGACACCGGCATCTTCGACACCCACCCGGACCTCATGGACTCCGTGATCGTCCACCGCAACTTCGAGCTCGCCTACCTCGTCAACGACTACCTCGCCGACGCCACCGACATCGACCAGTGGTCCGAGGTCACCGGCCCCTCCGCCAAGGAGGACGACATCGGACACGGCACCCACGTCGCCGGCATCGTCGCCGGACGCGGCGTCGTGGCCCAGGGCCGCGCCAACGACAACAAGGGTGTCGCACCGGGCGCGATGCTCGTCGACCTCCGCATCGCCGCCGGCCCGATGCAGGGCCTCGTGCAGGACATGGGCTGGGAGGCCAACGCCATCGCGGCGTTCGACTGGATGCTGCGTCACAAGGACGACCCGGAGTTCGGCCCGAACGGCATCGAGGTCAACACCAACTCGTGGGGCCTCCTCCCCGAGGACGTGTACGCCGGCACGCCGTCCTACGACCCGCTCGCCGAGATCCTCGGCCAGGTCGAGGACGCCGGTGTCGTGACCGTGTTCTCGGCTGGCAACGACGGCCCCGGTGACGACGTGCGCGACGACGTCATCCCCAACGGGCTCCCCGAGGTCATCTCCGTCGCCGCCTCCTGCCACCCCGGCGCCGCCACGAACTCGTGCCGCACCGGCGGTCCCGCGCAGTCGGACAAGAGCATCGGTGACTTCTCGAGCCGTGGCGCGTCGGTCGACATCGCCGCCCCCGGCGTCGACATCGTCTCGCCCATGAACCCGGCCTCCGACATCTGGGCGCTGGGGCAGCTCGCCGGCGACTGGAGCGGCGAGAGCCCCCAGGACGAGTACATCAACCACGCCGCGTACGGCTCGCTCGACGGGACCTCGATGGCCGCTCCGCACGCCGCTGGCGTCGTGGCCCTGCTGCTGAGCGTCAACCACGACCTCACCACGACCGAGGTCCGCACGATCCTCGGCGGCGACGGCCAAGGACATCCTCGACCCGGGCCGGGACGAGGGCGCGGGCTACGGCCTGGTCCAGATCATGCCGGCGCTGCGTGCCGCTCAGGCGCTGGCCGACGGGGCGACCCTCGACCAGCTGTTCCCGGGCTTCCGGTTCGCCAGCTGCACCCCGATCCCGGACCGCGGGCGCGCCTGCACCGCGGGCTGACCCGACGGCACGTCCGCACGCACGGTGGCCGCCCCGATCCGGGGCGGCCACCGTCGTCTCGGGGGCGTCAGGACGCGTCGTCTCCGTCGTCGCCCTCGGCCGTGACGACCACCAGGACGTCGTCGGCGTCGACCTGCTGGCCTTCGGTCACGCGCACCTCGGTGACCTCGCCGTCGAACGGGGCGGTGATCCGGTGCTCCATCTTCATCGCCTCGAGCGCGAGCAGGAGCTCGCCCCGCGTGACGGTCTGCCCGACCGTGACCGCGACGGTCACCACGGAGCCGGGCATCGGCGCGAGCGTCGCGCCGGCGGCCTCCTCCGCGACCGCATCCGGGAAGCGCGGGACCTCGTCGAGGGTCACGGCGCCACCCGCGGTGACCGCGTGGTGGTGGCGCCCGTGGCCGACGAGGCGGACCCGCTGGCGGTGGCCGTCGACCTCGACGTCGAGGTCACGTCCGGCGTCGCCGGCGCCGTGCCACACGACGGTCCGGGTCGTCTCGCCGACGTCGACCTGGTAGGTCCCGTCCCGCTGCCGGCGGTAGCGCACCGCGATCTCGTCCTCGCCGACGCGGTAGCGCACCTCCGGGTCGAGGAGCCCGGTGTTGGAGAAGCCGGCCGGGAGCGACGACAGCACCGCCCGGTCGCCGGCGTGGCGTTCGGCGGCGGCGATGGTGCACGCGATCGCCGCGGTCTCGACAGCCCCCGGGTCGGGCGGGAACCGGCGGTCCGCGTCGGTCGGGTAGCGGACGGGGAGGAAGTCGGTGGTCGTGGCGCCGGCGAGGAACGCCTCGTCGCGCAGGACCGCGACGAGCAGGTCGCGGTTGGTGCGGCAGCCGTGGACGACGGTCCGCTCGAGCGCCCGCGCGAGGCGCGCGGCGGCCTCGTGCCGTGTCGGCGCCCAGGCGACGACCTTCGCGAGCATCGGGTCGTAGTGCGGCGAGACGACGTCGCCGCTCCGGACGCCGCTGTCGTAGCGGACGCCGTCGACCGCGGCCGGCTCGAACGCGTGGAGCGTCCCGGTGGCGGGGAGGTAGCCGTTGCCGGGGTCCTCGGCGTAGAGCCGGGCCTCGATCGCGTGCCCGTCCTGCCGGAGGTCGTCCTGCGCGAACGGCAGCGGCTCCCCCATCGCGACGAGGAGCTGGAGCCGGACGAGGTCGAGCCCGGTGACGAGCTCGGTGACCGGGTGCTCGACCTGGAGGCGGGTGTTGACCTCCAGGAAGTGGAACCGGGGCGCCCCGCCGTCGGGGTGGTCGAGGATGAACTCGACCGTCCCGGCGTTCGTGTAGCCGATGGCCTCGCCGGCGGCGACGGCCGCACGCCCCATCGCCGCCCGGAGCTCCTCGGACAGCACCGGCGACGGCGACTCCTCGATGACCTTCTGGTGGCGGCGCTGGATGGAGCACTCGCGCTCGAAGACGTGCACGAGCGTGCCGTGGTGGTCACCGAGGATCTGGACCTCGACGTGGCGCGGCTGCTCGAGGTAGCGCTCGAGGAACACGCGCCCGTCGCCGAAGGCACCGACGGCCTCGCGCTGCGCCGCTGCGACCTCGTCGGCGAGCTGCGCCGGGTCGTGGACGACCCGCATCCCCTTGCCGCCCCCGCCGGCGGCGGCCTTGACCATGAGCGGGTAGCCGACCGAGTCCGCGAGCGCCGCGAGGTCGTCGTGGCGGTCGGCACCGACCTCGACGCTGGGCAACAGCGGGACGTCGGCGTCGGCGAGGCGCCGCTTGGCCTCGAGCTTGTCGCCCATCGCCGCGATCGCCTCCGGGGAGGGTCCCACCCAGGTGAGCCCGGCGTCGATCACGGCCCGGGCGAAGTCGGCGTTCTCGGCGAGGAAGCCGAACCCGGGATGGACCGCGTCCGCGCCGGTCCGGTGCGCGGCCTCGACGATCGCGTCGCCCCGCAGGTAGGACTCGGCCGGGGTGGCGCCGCCGAGGCGCACCGACTCGTCGCAGACCTCGACGTGGAGCGCATCGGCGTCGGGGTCGGAGAACACCGCCACGGTGGCGATGCCCATCGCCCGACAGGTCCGCGCGATGCGGACGGCGATCTCGCCACGGTTGGCGATCAGGACCTTCTGGATGCTCGTGGTCACCGGTCCGCCCCTCACATCCGGAACACGCCGTAGCCGGACGCGCCGACCACCTCGTTGGAGTGCACCGCGGACAACGCCGCCCCGAGGACGTGCCGGGTGTCGCGGGGGTCGATCATCCCGTCGTCCCAGCCCTGGCCGCTGGCGAAGAACGCGTTGGACTCGGCCTCGATCTGGGTCTCGACCATCTCGCGGATCCCGCGGTCCTGCTCCTCGTCCCACTCCTGGCCGCGGTTCTCGGCCGCCGCCCTCGCCACGATGGAGAGCACGCCGGCGAGCTGCTGCGGACCCATCACCGCGATGTGGTGGTTGGGCCACGTGAACAGGAACCGGGGGTCGTAGGCGCGGCCGCACATGCCGTAGTTCCCCGCGCCGTACGACGCGCCCATCATGATCGTGAGGTGCGGGACCTCGGAGTTGGTCACCGCGTTGATGAGCTTGGCGCCGTCCTTGATGATGCCGCCCTGCTCGTAGCTCGTGCCGACCATGAACCCGGTGATGTTCTGCAGGAACAGGATCGGGACCGCGGCGCGGTTGCACAGCTGGATGAACTGCGCGCCCTTCTCGGACTCCTCGCTGAACAGGACCCCGTTGTTGGCGAGCACCCCGACCGGGAAGCCGTGGAGGCTCCCCCAGCCGGTCACGAGGTTGGTGCCGTAGGGGGCCTTGAACTCCTCGAAACGGGAGCCGTCGAGGATGCGGGCCAGGACCTCGCGGCTGTCGAACGGCTCGCGCAGGTCGACGCTGGCGATGCCGAGGAGCTCCTCGGGGTCGTGGACCGGGTCGTCGGCCGGCAGCGTCGGGCCGGGGCCGAGCTTCTCCCAGTTCAGGTGGCCGACGATCCGGCGCGCGGTCCGGATGGCGTCGTGCTCGTCCTCGGCGAGGTAGTCGCCGAGGCCCGAGGTGCGGGCGTGCATGGCCGCGCCGCCGAGCTCCTCCTCGTCGGCGTCCTCGCCGGTCGCCATCTTCACCAGCGGCGGGCCGCCCAGGAACACCTTGGAGCGCTCCTTGATGAGGACGGTGTAGTCGCTCATGCCGGGGACGTAGGCGCCGCCGGCGGTCGAGGAGCCGAACACGACCGACAGGGTCGGGATGCCGGCCTTGGACAGCGCGGTGAGGTCGTGGAAGGTGCGCCCGCCGGGGACGAAGATGTCCTTCTGGGTGCGCAGGTCCGCGCCGGCGGACTCGGTGAGGTTGATGACCGGCAGGCGGTTCTCGCGCGCGATCTGGAGCCCCCGGAGGCCCTTCCTGACCGAGTGCGGGTTCATCGCCCCGCCCTTGATGGTCGGGTCCGCGCCGCCGACCAGGCACTCGACCCCGCTCACGACCCCGATGCCCTGGACCGTCGAGCCGCCGACGGTGAAGTCGCTGCCCCAGCCGGCGAGCGACTGGAGCTCCAGCCAGGGCGAGTCGCGGTCGAGCAGGAGCTGGATGCGCTCGCGGATGAGGAGCTTGCCGCGGGTGCGGTGCCGGTCGACCTTCTCGGGGCCGCCGCCCGCCCGGGCGACCTCGAGCTGCTCCTGGAGCTGCGCCACGAGCTCGAGGTTCGCCTCCCGGTTGCGGACGAACGGCTCGGAGGTGGCATCCACCCGCGTGCCGAGCACGTCCGCCGGGGTCCGCTGCGCCGTCATCTCCACCCTCCCACCGACCGGAACGGAACTCTAGGAATCGTTCCGTTCGGTTCCAAGTGCCGCCCCGCCCCGGCGGCGTGTCAGCGGAACCGCGCGTGGTCCGGGAACAGCTCGCGGAGCGTCGGGTTGGCCGCGTCGGCGTCCGAGAGCACCGGGTCGTCGACCGGCCAGGTCACCCCCAGGTCGGGGTCGTCCCAGGCGACGGCGGGCTTGTCGATGTCGGGCCGCCAGTAGTCGGACACGTCGTAGAGGTAGTCGACGGTCTCGTCGCCGTAGGTGCAGAAGGAGTTCGCGAGCCCCTCGGCGATGAACAGCCGGATCCGCTCGCCGTCGGGTCCCTCGCCGAGGTGGAAGGTCGCGACCTCCCCGAAGGTGGGGCTGTCGGGGCGGATGTCGGCGATCGCGGCCATCGCGGCCCCGCGCACGACGTAGACGAGCTTGTCCCACGGCTCGGCGTGGAAGCCGCGCAGCACGCCGGGGGCCGAGCGCGAGTGGTTGCCCTGGCGCAGGACCGGCTCGCGCCCCAGCGCCTCGGTCAGCTCGCGCACCTGGTAGGTCTGGCGGAAGAAGCCACGCTCGTCGCCGTGGGTGTCCCAGCGGACGACGAGCAGGCCCTCGATCGGGGTCTCCTCGACGGGCACCGTGTTCCTCTCGTGTCGGTCGCTCGCGCGGAGCCTAGGAGTGCGCCACCGGCCCGTGCGTCAGTCGGGGCGCGTGACGAGCGGGAACGCGAGGCAGAAGCAGGCGCCGGTGGGCTCGTTGCGCTCGTACCAGACGCGGCCGAGGTTGGCGGCGGCGACGCCGGCGACGACCGCGAGTCCGAGCCCGCTGCCGGCCGCGCCGGCGGGGCGCTCCGCGGAGCGGGCGCGGGCGAAGCGGTCCCACATCCGCGCCACGAACCCCTCGGGGACGCCCTCGCCCTCGTCGCGGACCCGGATCACGCCGACGTCGTCCTCGCGGCTCACCTCGACGGTGATGGGCGGGGCGCCGTACTTGGCCGCGTTCGTGATGAGGTTGACCACCAGCTCCTCGAGGTGGAACGGGTCGACCCGCACCACGACGGTGGTGTCGCCCCGCAGCCGGACGTCGCCGTCGAGCTCCGGAAGCGTCAGGAGCGCGTGGGCGATCGCCGGCGCCACCGCCACGTCGTCGAGCTCGGTCTCGAGCCGTCCGGCGTCGACCTTGGAGAGCGACAGCAGGTCCGAGGTGAGCCGCGACAGCCGGGTCGCCTGCCGCTCGATGACCTCGAGGAAGCCCAGCTTGTCCTCGCGCGCGAGCTCGTCCCAGTGCGCCCGCATCGTGGCGGCGTAGCCGGAGATGGCGGTCAGGGGCGTGCGCATCTCGTGCGACACGGCGCCGATCAGGTCGGCGACGTCGCGCTCCCGGGAGCCCTCGTCGAGCACGATGACCCGCTCGGGCTCCGCGCGCTCCGCGAGCTCGGTGGCGGCCGTTCGGCCGTCCTCACCACCCGTCCGGGTGACGCCTTCATCCCTCATCTCACGACTTCCGCAACGCTGGACCACACCAACCACTCTGCGTTCTTACCAGAAACGCTCAGTGGTCGTCGAGGGTCTCGGCGCCGGACGGCGTGGTGTCGAGCCGGAGCCGGTCGTCGAAGGACAGCGTGCGGATCGGCCACGGGATGGTCATGCCCTCGGCCTCGATGGCGCGCTTGAGCGAGCGCAGCACGAGGTCACGGACCCGCTGGACCTCGGCGTTGCGGGCGTCGGTCCAGTAGCGGACGTCGAAGTCGACGCTCGACTCGCCGAAGGCCCGGCACAGCACCTCCGGTGGCGGGGTGCGCACCACCCCCTCGACGCGCATCGAGCGGTGGTGAGCATCACCTCGCGGGCGCGGTCCTGGTCGTCGCGGTAGTCGATGCCGACGGTCACCGTGGTCCGTCGGACCCCGCGCTTGGTGCGGTTCACGAGGGTGGAGCGGAACACGTCGGCGTTGGGGATCAGCACCAGCTCGCCGTCGTAGTCGATGAGCTTGGTGACCCGGAGATCGATCTCGTCGACCGTGCCCTCGAGGTCGGCGACCTGGATCTGGTCGCCGGCGCGGAACGGCTTGCGGATCAGCAGCAGCACGCCGGAGACGAAGTTCTCGAGGATGTTCTGGAGCGCGAACGCCAGCGCCAGGCCGGCGAGCCCGAGGGAGGCGAGCGCGGCCCCGACCGAGACGCCGGCGACCGACAGCGCCAGGAGGACGAACGCGATCACGACCGCGATGCGGATGAGCCGGCTCGACAGGCTGATGACCATCGCGTCGGCGTTGGTGCGACCGAGCCCGCGCACGACCGTGCGCGCGATCCAGCCGGCGGCGAGCACCCCCAGCACGAGGATCAACACCCCGATGACGATGAGCGGGAGGTTCGCGAGCAGCGCCGTCCACAGCGACGTGAGCGTGTCGCGGATGACCTCGAGCGCCTCACCCGTGTCCGCCGGCGGGTCGATCTGCAGCGGGAAGGGGCTCGCGGGGGTCGCCGGCAGCTCGGTCGCGACGAACCAGGGACCCACCACCTGCGCCTCCTCCCCGGCTCGTGCCGCGAGACGCTACCAGCCCCTCCCCCGCGCGAGGGGCGCACCGTCACGCCGGCGGACGCCGTCGCCCACCACGGGTGTTCGGCCGCGTCGCAGCCATCCCGTACGGTTCCGGGCACCTTCCCCGACACCGCTCCGCGTCCCTCGCGCGACGCGCCGGCGGTGCCGTGGGCCCCGTGCACCCGGATCTCTTCGCGGAACGGAACCGACAGCGTGACCGAGTACAGCGCCAAGAACATCAGCGTGCTGAAGGGCCTCGAGGCGGTCCGCAAGCGGCCCGCGATGTACATCGGCTCGACCGACGTGCGGGGCCTGCACCACCTCGTCTGGGAGGTCGTGGACAACGCCGTCGACGAGCACCTGGCGGGGCACGCGAAGACGATCGAGGTGCGCCTGCTCGCCGACGGCGGGGTGCAGGTCGTCGACGACGGGCGCGGCATCCCCGTCGACAAGCACCCGACCGAGAAGCTGCCGGCGGTCGAGCTCGCCCTCACGACCCTCCACGCCGGCGGGAAGTTCGACCAGCAGTCCTACGCGGTCTCGGGCGGCCTCCACGGGGTCGGCGTCTCGGTGGTCAACGCCCTGTCGACGCGCACCGAGGTCGAGGTCGTCCGCGACGGCCACCGCTACTTCATCGCGTTCGAGCGCGGCGCCAAGGTCGAGGGCCTGAAGAAGATGAACGCCAAGAAGGGGCACGGCACGACCGTGCGCTTCTGGGCCGACCCCGACATCTTCGAGTCCACCGAGCTGTCCTACGACACGGTCGCCCAGCGGCTGCGCGAGACCTCCCTGCTGAACCCCGGCCTCACGTGCGTGCTCATCGACGACGCCAGCGGCCGGTCCGAGACCTTCCGGTTCGCCCACGGCCTCGTCGACTTCGTCAAGGAGCTGCTGCACGGCAAGGACGCGATGGTCCCGACGGTCCAGATCCACCACGAGGGCGAGTACGAGGGGCGCCGGGTCGCGCTCGACGTCGCGCTCACCTGGAGCGACGGCTTCCACGACGAGCGCACGCGCAGCTACGTGAACGTCGTGCGCACCGCCGACGGCGGCACCCACGAGGAGGGCTTCCGGCTCGCGATCACGCGCAGCTTCAAGGAGTTCGCCAAGACCGCCCGGGTGCTCACCAAGAAGGACCCCGACCTCACCGGCAACGACCTGCGTGAGGGCCTCGTCGCGGTGATCTCGCTCAAGATGCCCGACCCCCAGTTCGAGGGGCAGACCAAGGGCCGGCTCGGCTCCTCGGTGGCGCGCGGCTACGTCGAGCAGGTCGTCTCCGAGGAGCTCGCCCGCTGGCTCGCCAAGCACAAGGTGGGCGGCAAGAAGATCCTGAAGCGCGCGGTCGTCGCGGCGCGGTCGCGACAGGCCGCGAAGGCGGCCCGCGAGCTCACCCGCCGGAAGGGCCTGCTCGACACCCAGTCCGCCGGGCTCCCCGGCAAGCTCGCCGACTGCACCTCGCGCAACTCCGAGGAGACCGAGCTCTACATCGTCGAGGGCGACTCGGCCGGCGGGTCGTCGAAGATGGCTCGCGACCGCCACACCCAGGCCATCCTGCCGCTGCGCGGCAAGGTCCTGAACGTCGAGAAGGCGCAGCTGCGACGGGTGCTCGAGAACAACGAGATCCAAGCGCTGATCAAGGCCATCGGCACGGGCGTCGAGCCCGACTTCGACTACGAGCGGCTGCGCTACGACAAGGTCATCCTGATGGCCGACGCCGACGTCGACGGTGGGCACATCACGACCCTCCTCCTCACCTTCTTCTACCGGCTGACGCCGACGCTCATCACCAACGGCCACCTGTTCATCGCCCAGCCGCCGCTCTACCAGCTCCGCAAGGGCGACCGCGTGGCCTACGCCATGAGCGACCGCGAGCGCGACAGCCTGCTCAAGAGCGAGTTCAAGAAGTACACCACGGTCGACGTGCAGCGCTTCAAGGGGCTCGGCGAGATGGACGCGGAGCAGCTGTGGGCGACCACGATGGACCCCGCCCGCCGCACGCTCCTGCGCGTCAACATCGAGGACGCGATGCGCGCGGACGAGCTGTTCACCCTGCTCATGGGCAACGCCACCGACCCCCGGCGCGAGTGGATCGTCAACAACGCCAAGTTCGCCGACGTGGTCGACGTCTGAGCGACCCCGCGGGCGCGTGACGCGCCGCACGAGAGGAACCCGTCTTGCCACGTCAGATGTCCATCGGGAACGGCGGCGCCAACGTCGTCGACGTGTCGATCGTCGACCGGATGGAGCAGGCCTTCCTCGACTACTCGATGTCGGTCATCGTCGGGTCGTGCCCTGCCCGACGTCCGCGACGGGCTGAAGCCGGTCCAGCGCCGCATCCTCTACTCGATGTGGGAGTCCAAGCTCCACCCCGACCGGCCCTACCGCAAGTGCGCCTCCGCCGTCGGTGAGGTGATGAAGAAGTACCACCCGCACGGCGACACCTCGATCTACGACGCGCTCGTGCGGATGGCGCAGGACTTCTCCTCCCGCGAGCCGCTGGTCGACGGCCACGGCAACTTCGGCTCGGTCGACGGCGACCCGCCCGCCGCCATGCGCTACACCGAGGCCCGGCTGTCGCCGCTCGCGATGGAGCTCATCGCCGGCATCGACGAGGACACCGTCGACTTCGCCCCGAACTACGACGGCTACGAGACCGAGCCGACCGTCCTGCCCTCGCGGTTCCCGAACCTCCTCGTCAACGGCGCGTCCGGCATCGCCGTGGGCATGGCCACCAACATCGCCCCGCACAACCTCGGCGAGGTCATCGACGCGTGTCTGCACCTGATCGAGCACCCGAACGCGCGGCTCGACACCCTGATGAAGCTCGTCCCCGCCCCCGACTTCCCCACCGGGGCGCGCATCATCGACACCGCCGGCATCCGTGAGGCCTACGAGACCGGCCGGGGTGCGATCACCTGCGAGGCGGTCGCCTCCACCGAGACCCGCTCGGGCAACCTGCCCCGGATCGTCATCACCGAGATCCCGTTCCAGGTCAACAAGGCCACGCTGCTGGAGAAGATCGCCGACCTCGTCCAGAAGAAGAAGATGGACGCGATCCGCGATCTGCGCGACGAGTCCTCCCGCGACGGGATGCGCATCGTCATCGAGCTGAAGCGCGGCGAGGACCCGGCCGCCGTCCTCGGCAAGCTCTACACCTCCACCGACCTCCGCACGAACTTCAACGTGAACTTCGTGGCGCTCGTCGACGGGGCGCCCCGCACGATCGGGCTCGTGGAGGCGCTCACCGCCTACATCGGCCACCAGCGTGAGGTGCTGACCCGCCGGACCGAGTTCCGGCTGCGCCAGGCCCGCGATCGCGCCCACATCCTCGAGGGACTGCTCACGGCCCTCGACCACCTCGACGAGGTCATCGCGCTCATCCGTGCGTCGCAGACGTCCGCCGACGCCAAGCAGGGCCTGATGGACCGCTTCGAGCTGAGCGAGGTCCAGGCCCAGGCCGTCCTCGACATGCGGCTGCGCCGGCTCGCGGCCATGGAGCGGGCCCAGCTCGAGGACGAGTACCAGGAGCTCGTCGAGCTCATGGCCCACCTCGAGGCCATCCTGGCCGACCCGGGGGAGCTCGACGCGCTGCTGTCCGAGGAGCTGCGCGAGCTCAAGCGCGTGCACGCCACCCCGCGTCGCAGCCGCATCGTCGCCCAGGGCATCACCGCCGAGGACGTGCTCGCCGGCGGATCGCAGGCCGGGTTCGAGGCGCAGCCGGTGACCGTGATGGTCTCGGCCAACGGCTACGTGAAGCCCGTCCCCCAGCGACGCACCTCCCCCACCCACAAGTCCCAGCGCGACCCGCTCGTCGCGGTGGTGCGCTGCACGACCGACGACGCCCTGCTGCTCGTCGACACCGAGGGCAACGGCTTCCGGGTCGACGTCGCCGACGTGCCGGTCGTCAAGGCCAGTCAGCGCGGGACCCAGGTCGCCCAGGTGATCGGCACCGGCCCCGACGCCAAGCTCGCCGGCGCGGTGCTGCTGCGACCCGGGGACGACCCTCGTGACCGTGTCGGCCCAGGGCCAGGTGAAGCGGACCGCATCCGACGAGTACGTCGAGGCCCGGCAGCGCAGCATCCAGGCCGCCGGCGTCAAGGACGGCGACCGCATCGTGCAGGTCGCCCTGGCCGACGACGACGACCACCTCGTGGTCGCCAACTCCGCCGGCTACGTCACCCGCTTCGCCGCCGAGGAGGTCCGGGTCATGGGCCGCACCGCCGCCGGGGTCGCGGGGATGAGCGTGCCGAAGGGCGCCGAGGTCGTGTCCCTGTCGGTGCTCGCCGGCGGCCGCGACGACGCCGAGGTCCTCACGGTGGGGGCCGACGGCACCGCCAAGCGCACGCCGGCGGACGAGTACACCCCCAAGGGCCGCGGCGGCAAGGGGGTGCAGACCGGCGCCGAGCCGCTGCTGTGGTGCGGCACATCGGGCGACGCCCACATCGGCGCCGGCGACAGCTGGCTCGTGGTGCGCCCCGTCGAGGTGCCGGAGGCCCGCAGGACCGGCAAGGGCGGCGCGCTCGAGGGCGGCGTCACCGGACCGGTCGTGGTCGAGCAGGGCAGCGAGGACGCCGAGCCCACCCCCTGACCGTCCGACGGGGACGGCGGGGCTGCACGACGGCGCGTCAGCACCGTACGCTGACCTCGTTCACGCAGCGTGACGTCGCCGCCGCGTGAGGAGACCACGTCGAAGGCCCTGCGATGACCCCTGCGCCACCCCCGGACGGCGCCGATCTCCAGACGCGCACGCAGCAGCTCCCGGTCCTGACCGAGGAGCTGAGCTACGGCGCCGTGCGCTGGTTCAGCGAGGAGAAGGGCTACGGGTTCATCGCGCCCGACGACGGGGGCGACGACCTGTTCGTGCGGTTCTCCTCGATCGAGGGCGATGGCTTCCGGTCGCTCGAGGCCGGGCAGCGCGTCGCCTACCGTCGGACGTCGGACTCCCGCGGGCCGCGGGCGGACGCGGTGCACCTGATCTGAGCCGCTGCTCAGCCCCCCGGGACGAGCCGCAGCACCCGTCCGTCCTGCACCGCCGCGTAGAGCTCGCCGGCGGCGTCGTGGCCGAAGCCGAGGATCCCCGGGACGGCGCCGTCCGCCGGGGTGACGTCGACGACGCGTCCGCGCTCGGCGCCGTCCACCGCCACGGCGCGGAGGAACCCGGCGCACAGGTCGCGTGTGGACGTACCAGCCGACGAGCTCCGGAAGGGCCGTGCCGGCGTAGACCTCGCCGCCGATGATCGAGCAGCCGCCGGTGTCGTCGTGGGTGTACTCCGCCACCGGCGCGACGTTCCCTCCGGATCGCAGTCGTCCTCGCGGTAGCAGCGGGACCCCTCGAGGATCGGCCAGCCGTAGTTGAGGCCGGACGCGTCGGCGGGGCACGGCGTCGACCTCCTCGACCTGGTCCTGTCCCACGTCGGCGACGACGAGCACGCCGTCGCCGAACGCGAACCGCCACGGGTTGCGCAGGCCGTAGGCCCACACCTCCGGCGCCCCGGCGCCGCCGTCCGCCCAGGGGTTGTCGGGCGGGATCGCGTAGCGCTCACCCGACACGTCGAGCCGCAGGATCGCGCCCAGCAGGGTGTCGGGCCGCTGCCCGTTGCCGAAGCGGTCCCCGGCCGGCGCCGCCGTCGCCGAGCCCGAGGTAGAGCATCCCGTCGGGTCCGAAGGCGACCTGGCCCCCGTTGTGGTTCGACGCCGGCTGCGCCACGGTGAGGAGCACCTGCTCGGAGCCCGGGTCGGCGCCGTCCGGGCCGGCCACGAGCCGCGACAGCGTCGTCTCCCCGTCGTCTCCGGAGTAGTGCACGAACAGCCGCGACGGGTCCTGCGGGTCGAAGGCGACGCCGAGGAGCCCGCGCTCGCCGCCGGTGGTGACACGGTCGGTGAGGTCGAGCCAGGTCGTCACCTCGCCGGCGCGGACCCGCGCGACGCGACCGACCTGCTCGACCACGAGGAGCTCGCCCCAGGGGTCGGGCAGGACCTGGAGCGGGGCGTCGAGCCCCTCGGCCACCGGCTCCAGGGCCAGCGCGGTCGGCGACGGGGACGACCCCGGCGATGGCGCCGGCGCGGTCGTGGGATCCCCGGTCCCGGAGCCGTCCGATCCGGCGTCGCCGGCACAGCCCACGGCCAGGACCGCCGCCGTCACGACCACCGCCACCAGAGCCCTCTGCACCGCCGCCTCCTCGTGTCCCCGCCGCGCAACCGTAGGATGCGCACGCCGCGGGGCGGTCACGGCCCGCCCCACACCACGGTCCGTGGCCGCGTCCCGGCCCGGATCGCCGCGGTTCCCACCTGAGGTCGCATGCCGACGCCGCACGCCTTCGACGAGATCCTCGCCCGCGCCCGCGCCGGCGAGGCGGCAGCCTGGGCGGACCTCTACGAGGAGGTCGGCTCGCTGGTGATCGGCTACCTGCGGGGGCAGCGGCTCCCCGACCCCGAGGACGTCGCCGGGGAGGTGTTCCTGCAGATGGTCCGGGACATCCACCGCTTCGAGGGCAACCGCGACCGGTTCCGGAGCTGGGTGCTGACGATCGCCCACCACCGGCTCGTCGACGACCGCCGGAAGGCCCAGCGGCGACCGTCGATCCCGGTCCCCAACGAGGAGCTCGAGCCGGAGCCGGACGAGGTGAGTCCGGAGGTGGAGGTGCTCGCCCGTTCGTCGGAGGCGGAGCTCCAGCAGCGGCTGTCGGGGCTCACCGAGGAGCAGCGCACCGTGCTCCTGCTGCGCATCGTCGGTGACCTGCCGCTCAAGGAGGTGGCGGAGGTGATGGGCAAGCGCGTCGGCGCCGTGAAGGGGCTCCAGCACCGGGCCGTCGAGGCCCTGCGCCGGGAGGTCGCCCGGGAGGACCCGAACGCACCGCCCCACACGTGATGCGCTGCGCGCACACCTAGCCACGCTCGGGCGCCCACCCGTGACGCACCGCCACCGGATGCCGCTCACCTCGGTGATGGACACCTCACCCCGCCCCGCCCCCCGTTCGCCCCGCCCCGCCGGCGAGGACGCGTCCGCGCGTGCCGCCTCCGGGACCTACTGGGACTTCCGCGGCGAGGTGCCCGACGAGGTCGCCGACATCCTCGACGGCATCCGCTGGGAGTACCGCCAGGCGGTCCCCAACGACGTCGCCGCGACCCACCTCCGGGCGATCCTGGCCGCCTCCGCCGAGGTCGGTACCTCCCCGACGACCCGCGACCGCTGGGCGCGACGCCTGCGCCGCGTGTCCGCGATCGGGGCGCTCAAGCTCGCCGCCGGCGCCACCGCTGCCGTGGCCGCCACCGGGTCCGGCCTGGCCGTCACCGGCAACCTCCCCGACCCCGCCCAGCAGGTCGTCTCCGACGTGGGCGCCCGCATCGGCCTCGACCTCCCGGCGCCCGAGCACGACACCCCCGGTGACCGCGAGGACGGCCAACCCGGCATCGGCCGCGGTGGTGTCCCTGGCCTGATCGAGGACGGCGGGGACACGCCCGGCCGTTCGGGTGACGCGCCGGGCCACACCGACGACGACACCCGCGGCCGCTCCGGCGAGGCCCCCGGTCGCACCGACGACGGCGAGGACGCACCCGGCCGTTCCGGCGAGGCCCCCGGCAAGCCCTCCGAGCAGGGCCGCTCCGACGAGGCGCCCGGCAAGCCCGACGACGCCGGCGAGCCGGCCGACACGCCCGCTGAGGACCGTGGCCGTGCCGACCAGGCGCCCGGTCAGCCCACCGAACAGGGCCGCTCCGACGACGCGCCCGGCAAGCCCGCCGACGACGACCCGTCCGGGAGCGACGCGGCGACGAAGGGTGGACAGGAGATCGTGCCGGAGATCGAGGACGTCACCGACACCGACGACGTGGGCACGTCCGGACGCGGACGCCCCGAGGACCGTGGGCAGCACTAGCCCCCGTGGTGCTACTCACGTAGAGAGAGCCGGATCCCTCCGAGGATCCGGCTCTCTCGCTTGTGGGGGCGGGCTCCCGTCAGCTGCGGAGCGCGTCGATGAGCTCGTCCTTCGACATGTCGGAACGCCCTTCGATGCCGACCTCCTGGGCGCGCTCGTAGAGCTCGTCCTTGGTCCACTCCTCGTAGGCCTGGCTCGAGCCGCCGCGCTCGGCGGCCTTCTCGCGGTCGGTGTTGGCGATCCGCGCCGCCTTCTCCTTCGACATGCCGTCCTCGCGGAGCGACTCGTACTGCTCGTCGTCCTTGATCTGCGGTCCGTGGTCCTTCGCCATCGTCGTCTCCTCCTCGCGGGCGTGGTCCCACCGTGCCGGTGAGGATCAGCGCTCGCAGTCGGCGACCCCGACCGGGCGGGGGTGTCGGGGCGGGGGTCGTCCGTCCGGACACCCCGGGGGCTCACCCGAGGGCTGGGAGCTCCTGCTCGAGCGTCGCCGTGGGGGCGAACACGTCGCCGAGCCGCTCGACCCGGGCGAGCACCTCGGCGGCCACGAACCGCAGGTCCTCCGCGCGCCCCCCGTCGGCGGTGTCGGCCACCTCGTCCCACGTCACCGGCGTCGAGACGGTCGGCTGGGCCTTCGCGCGCAACGAGTACGCGCAGACGGTGGTCTTGGTCAGCGTGTTCTGTGACCAGTCGACGAACACCTTGCCGGGGCGGAGGTCCTTCTTCATGTTGGTGGTCACGAGGTCGCCGTGGACCCGTTCGAGGAGCTGCCCGATCGCGAGCGCGAACCCCTTGGTCGCGTCGTAGTCGGTCGGGACGTTCACGGGCACGTAGACCTGGAGGCCCTTGCTGCCGGACGTCTTCGGGAACGCCTCCAGGCCCAGGCGGTCGAACACCTCGCGCAGCCACAGGGCCACCCGACAGCACGTCACGACGTCCGCGGGCGCCCCGGGGTCGAGGTCGAAGACGACCATCGTCGGCCGCGTCGTGTCGGGGCCACGTGCGAGCGAGGTGTGGAGCTCCAGGCTCGCCATGTTGGCGACCCACGCCAGCGCCGCGACCGAGTCGACGTCGCAGTGCTCGACGACCTTCTCCCTGCCCTCGCGGCCGAGACCGATGCGCCCGACGAACGCTGGCGCGTGGTCGGGACAGCGCTTCTCGAAGAACGACGGTCCGGTCACCCCGTCGGGGAAGCGCAGCATCGTGAGCGGTCGGCCCGCCAGGTGGGTCAGCAGCACCGGGGCGACGCGGACGTAGTAGTCGAGCACGTGGGCCTTGGTGAAGCCCGCCTCGGGGTAGAGCACCTTGTCGAGGTTCGACACGGCGAGCTGCTGCCCCCCGATCTCGACCGTGCGTCGCGACACGCTCAGTCCTCGGCGACCGCGTCGCGCACGACCTCGGCCACCCGCTCGGGCGCCTCGACGCTCGGGAGGTGGCCGACCCCGTCGATGGCGTGCAGGCGGACCACGGGGAGGCCCGCCGCCAACGCGTCGGCGCAGTCGAGCACCCACCGCTGGTCGAGCGCACCGGTCACGATCGTGGTCGGGGCGGCCACCTCCACGAGGCGCTCGCCGGGCCCGGGCTCGAGCTCGTCCTCCTCGCCGACCTCCGGGTGCGCGAACACGTCCGCCTGCATCCGACCGACCCACGCGCGGAGCTCGGGGTCGACGTCGGCCGGCTCCCGCCGGGGACCGTCGAACCAGGCCCGGAGGTTCACCTCCACGGCCGCGTCGACGTCGCCGGCGTCGAGCGCCTCGGCCTCCTCGCGCCACGCCTGACGCACCGAGGGGGTCGGGTCGACCGTGTCGAGCACCGGGCTCAGCAGGACGAGGTGACGGATCCGGTGGGGCGCCGCGACCGCCGCGGAGAGCGCGACGAACGCGCCGAAGGAGCACCCGACCAGGTCGACGTCACCGATGTGGAGGTGGTCCAGCAGGGCCAGGAGCTGCTCGTGGTGGGCGAAGGGGCCGGGGGCGCTGGGCGACGCGCCGAAGCCGCGCAGGTCGTAGCGCACGACGGTCCGGTCGGTCGCGAGCAGCGGCACGACGGGGTCCCACATGCGCCGGTCGGCCACGCCGGCGTGGACCAGCACGATCGCCGGCCCGTCGCCCGTCACGTCGAAGGCCAGCGGCGCCCCGTCGAGCTCGAGCCGACCCGCGCGCAGGACGTGCTCCATCAGGCCGACTCCGCCGTGCTGTCGCGGCCGTCCTTCGCCGCCTGCAGGCTCGCCTCGAGCGCGGCCATGAGGTCGACCACGTCGCCGGCCTCCTTCTCGTCGTCGGGCACCGTCACGACCTCCTGCCCCTCGGCCTTGGCCTCGATCATCGCGAGCACCTGCTCGCGGTACTCGTCGCGGTAGCGCTCCGGCTCCCAGTCGGTGGCCAGCGACTCGATCAGCTGGGTCGCCATGGCGAGCTCGCGCTCGGACACCTCGACGTCGTCGCCCGGGAGCCCCTCGAGCGTCGCCGGGTCGATCACCTCGTCGGCGTAGACCACCGTGGAGATGGCGAGCGCGTCGCCGCGCGGCCGGATGATGGCGAGGTACTGCTTGGTCCGCAGCACGAAGCGTGCCACCCCGGCCTTGCCGGTCTGCAGCATCGCGTCGTGCAGCAGCTTGTAGGGCTTCGCCGCCGTGGCCGCCGGCAGCAGGTAGTACGGGGCGTCGAAGAAGATCGGGTCGATCTGGTCGAGGTCGACGAAGTCCTCGATGTCGATCGTCTTGGTCGCCTTGGGGTTCAGCGCCTTGAGCTCGGCGGGGTCGACGACCACGTAGCGGTCCGGGCCGACCTCGTAGCCCTTGACGATGTCCTCGCTCGCGACCTCCTCGCCGTCGTTCGCCGCGACCTTGCGGTGGCGGATGCGGGAGGCGTCGCCTCGTCGGATCTCGCGGAAGCCGACGTTCTTGCGGTCGACCGCCGTCACGAGCTTGATGGGGATGTTGACGAGCCCGAACGAGATGGCGCCGGACCAGATGGAGCGTGGCATGGGGAAGGTCCTTGCGTCGGTCGCTCTCCAGTATCGCCGCTGACCGACTCCGGGGGGACGCGAACACGTCGGCCGGTTCGACGGGCCGCAGCCGGCCGGGGAGCCTCCGATCAGTCCACGACCTCGTCGAGCTGCATCACCGGCTGGACGTTCGTGAAGTTCGGGATGTCGTTGGGGATGTCCATCCCGCCGGCCTGCAGCGCCGCGTTCAGCGCGTCGCGGTCGGCGAAGTACATCGCCGCCGTGCAGGCGAAGGCGGCGTCGCCCTTGGGCACCAGCGAGACGCCCCGGGTGACCTCCGGCTCGCGTGCCATGTGGGGACCGAAGCGGTCGCCGACGAGCGCCATGTGCGACCCGCGGTAGTAGTCCCAGTCGAACGTGGCGTCCTCGCCGGCGGGGTACAGGACGGTCATGCGCAGCATGTCGACTCCTCCGTGGTTGGGTTCCCCGACGCTAGTCGCCCCCCGGGGTACGGTCGCGGACCTCCGGACATCTCGGACCGGTTGCGGTCCCGACGCGGGTCCGGGGTGACGTCCGGGGGGACACCAGATGGGTACGCGCACGCTCCGACACGGCCTCGTGGCCTTCGCGGTGGTCGCGACGATCCTGCCGACCGCCGGCGCGTCCGCTGCCACGGCACCGCCGAGCATCGACGGCCCCGAGGTGCTCGCCCCGCCGGCGGACTACGCCACCGAGGTGCTCGGGGACCCGTGGGACTACCGCAACGCCGACGACATCCTCGTCGACGGCAACGGGCCCACCCTCAACGTCGCCGGCACGACCCTGCGGGACGGTCGGCTCGTCTTCGACGTGACCGGCAGCGGCTACGTCTCGCCCGTCTTCCCCGGGTTCCCCGGCGCCATCCCGGCCGGCCGCGAGGGCACGCGGCGGCCGATCGACGCCTCCCGGTACGACCACGCCACGTTCCGGATGTACGCCGGCGCCCGCACGCCCGCCGCGGTGTTCTGGTTCGGCTGCGCCGAGTTCGAGGACCGCTGCCTGGGGGGCCACCGGTTCACCGCCGAGCAGGGGTGGCACACCTACGACCTGCCGATGGTCAACGAGTTCCCCGGGCTCCCCCGCGCCTGGACCGGGCAGGTGCTGGGCCTGCGCCTCGGCCTCAACGCCGAGCGCACCACCCGCGTCGAGCTCGACTGGTTCCGGCTCCACCGGGCCGCACCCGGGGTCACCGTGCGCTGGCAGAACCCGTCGCCGGGAACGCCGTCCTCGCTCGTGTGGGACGACGACGCCGACCCGGCCGACAACGTCGCCGGCGACCCCGGCTGGGGGGTCCTCGGCACGACCACGGCAGCGTCCGGCACGGCGACCTTCCCCGCCGGCATGGCGCCGGGCACCTACCGCTTCCTCGCGACCGCCGGGGCGGCACGCACCGCCTACAGCCGGCCGCTCGTGGTCGACCGGCCGCCCCAGCCGGTCATCGACGACCCGGACGAGGTGGGCGGTGCGGACTACGCCACCGCCGTCCTCCACGACCCGTGGGACCTGTCGCAGGCGACGGACGTGACGCGGCTCGGCAACGTGACCGGCGTGTCGTTCACCGACGGCGTGCTGGCGGCGACCAACGGCGGGTCGACGCGCAACGACCCGTTCGTGTGGCTGCGACAGCAGGGCACGATCGACCCGGCCCGCTACCACCGGCTGACCGTCCGGGCGAGCTACGACGGACCCTTCGACCTCGCCGACGCGCCCGGCGGCGGGACCCACGGCCGCTTCCTCTGGCGGCGCAGCGACCTCGGCGACACGTTCCAGGACTCACGCGAGATCGTGACCTACACCACCGTGGACACCTACACCGTGGACCTCGCGACCGACCCGCCGGGGGCCATCGCCGAGGGTGGGCCGGGCTGGCTCGGGAGCGCCGTCACGGCGGTCCGCTGGGACCCGAACGAGGACCGCGGGTCGCGCCGTTGGCGGCTCGACTCGGTCGAGCTCCGCAGCGACGACGCCACCGACGGCCAGCGCGGCTTCGACATCCGCTGGCACGACGATGCCCACGCCGAGGGCACGACCGTCGACCTCTACGCCGACACCGACGCGCGCGGCTTCGACGGCCGCCTGATCGCGGCCGACGTCGCGCAACACGCCGGCGTCAACACCTTCCACTGGGTCGCCGGCGACGTGCCCGACGGCCGCTACTGGATCCACCTGACGGCCTCCGACGGGACCTCGACCAGCCGCACCTACGCCACCGGACCGGTGCGGGTTGCCGGCACCGCCCCGCCGTCCCGGCCGCCCGTCACCGTCCGCGACGCCACCCCGGCATGCCCGACGGGCGAGGTGCCCGAGGACGGGGCCACCGACGTGCCGGCGAGCAACACCCACGAAGCGGCCGTCGACTGCGTCACCTGGTGGGAGGTGGCCCACGGGGGGACGGACGGCGCCTACCACCCGGCCGCGGCGGTCACGCGGGGGCAGATGGCCTCGTTCATCGCCCGCGCCGTGGTCGCCGCCGGCGGGGCGCTGCCCGCGGACCCGCCGGACGCGTTCGACGACGACGACGGGCTCCTCCACGAGCACGCCATCGACCAGCTCGCCGCCGCGGGCATCGTGGGCGGCGTCGGCGAGCGCCGCTTCGCCCCGGGGCTGCCGGTGACGCGGGCGCAGATGGCGACGTTCCTCGCCAGCGCCGCCGGGAGGGTCCTCGGCCGTGAGCTGGCGGGCGACCCGCGACTGGTTCTACGACGACGAGCGCTCCACCCACCAGGCGAGCATCAACCGGGTCGCCGAGGCGGGCATCGCCAGCGGCACCAGCACCGGCGTGTACGCGCCCGACCAGGCGGTGCGCCGCGACCAGATGGCGTCGTTCCTCGCACGCCTCCTGGCGCTCTTCGTCGACGAGGGCGACGCCACCCCGCCGGCCTGAGGTCGCGGACCGGGGTGGGTCAGGTCTCGCGGACCACGTCGCCGGCGGGCTTGTCGTGGCGCTGGCCCTTGTAGCTCGGCGCGCGGAGGATCCCGTCGGGGGTCCACTCGGCGAACTGCACCTCGACGACGAGGTCGGGCTCGCACCACACCACGTCGCGGTGCGGCACGGGGTCGGCGAACGGTGAGGTATCGCGCCGGCGAGCGTCGAGCAGGGCCTGGACCCGCGCGTGCTCGCGGTCGGTGAACCCGCTCCCGACGCTGCCGGCGTAGCGCAGCCCGACGTCGTCGTGGAAGCCGACGAGGAGCGAGCCGAACCCGCCCGCGCGGCTCCCCTGGCCCGTCCGGTACCCGCCGACGACGAACTCCTGGCGGTTCATGAGCCGGATCTTGCGCCAGTCCGGGGAGCGCCGCCCCGGCTGGTAGGTGCTGCCCCGACGCTTGGCGACCACCCCCTCGAGCCCGAGGTCGCGGGCCACCGTCAGCACGTGGTCGAGGTCGTCCTCCACCGTGGGTGGCGTCTGCCACCGGGGACCCGCGAGCCCGAGGTCGAGGAGGAGGCGGCGGCGCTCCTCGTACGGCCGGTCCACCACCGGCTCACCGAGCACGAGCAGGTCGAAGGCGAGGAAGGCCGCCGGCACCTCCCGGGCCAGCATCGCGACCCGGTGGGGATCGCGGGCGTGCATCCGGCGCTGGAGGCGGGAGAAGCTCGGCCGGCCCGCGTCGTCGAAGGCCACGATCTCGCCGTCGACGATCGCCGGCCGACCGATCGCGGCGCCGAGGCCGGCGAGCTCCGGGTAGCCCGGGGTGATGTCGTTGCCGTTGCGCGAGCGCAGCACCAGCGACGAGCCGTCGGTGACCGCCAGCGCCCGGACGCCGTCCCACTTGAACTCGTAGACGAAGCCGTCGCGCACCTCGTCGGGCGCGCCGGGCGTGGCGAGCATCGGCTGCAGGTCGGCTGGGGACGCGATCGGGGCGGCCTCGTGTGGTGCGGGGAGCCGGTCGGCCGCCGGGGACGGTAGCGTCCACGCGCCGCCCGGTCCCCCCGCCGGACGCTCCCCCCGCCCGCGTCCTCACCACCCCGCCGACCTCCGGAGCGCCCGTGTCGTCCCCTCCCCCCGGCCCGCCGGTCGGCGTCGTCGCCGCGGTCGAGCCGGGTCACGTCGACGACCTCGTCGCGCTCATCGCCGGCGTGTACGCGGAGTACCCCGGCTGCGTCCTCGATCTCCCCGGCATCGACGCCGACCTCCCCGTCATGCCCCGCCACATCACCGACCTCGGCGGCGAGTTCTGGGTGGTCGAGCGCGCCGGCGAGCTCGTCGGCTGCGTCGGCTGGGCACCCCACGCGGTCGAGGGCCGCGCCGGCGTGGAGCTGAAGCGGCTCTACGTCCGGTCCGACCAGCGCGGGGCGGGTCTGGGGACGTGGCTCGTCCGGCGGGTGGAGCGAGCGGCCCGCGACCACGATGCCGAGGTCGTCGAGCTGTGGAGCGACACGCGGTTCACCGACGCGCACCGGCTCTACCTCCGCTGCGGGTTCGTGCCGACGGGCGAGACCCGCGACCTCCACGACCCGTCGCACACCACCGAGTACCGCTTCACCAAGGAGCTCTGAGCTCCCTCGCCGGCGTCGGGGTGGCGGGCCACGTCACACGACCTCGTTAGGCTGCCGGGCGAGCCGACGCCGGCGACGAGGACCCACCGTGAGCGAGCAACCCGCAGCGACCGCCGGCGCGACCGGACCCGTCGTGGGGCGGGTGCTCGGGACCGAGGACGCGACCCCGCTCGACTTCTGGGTGGCGGTCGCGCCGGACCAGTTCATCCAGCTCGACGACGTCGTCGCGCTCGAGCGCACCCCGCCCGGGACGCGAGCCGGTGCGGATCTACGGCGTCGTCAACCAGGTCCGCGCCCGGCACGAAGGCGCGCGGTTCGACTCCGACGTGTTCCTGATCGAGGACGGGGTGCTGCCGGCCGAGGTCACCGAGGCCGCCCAGGTGCTGGCGACGCGCTTCGAGCCGGAGCTGTTCGTCCCGCCGCTGCCGGGCCAGGAGGTCCGCCGCGCCCAGGGTGACGAGCGGGACCAGGCGCTGTTCTTCGACGGGATGAAGGCCAAGCTCCCCGCCGGCCTGTCGCGCGACGACGACCCGATCTACCTCAACCTCGAGTTCGTCGACGGCACGCGCGGGCGCCCACGTCAACATCTCCGGTGTCTCCGGCGTCGCGACGAAGACCACCTACGCGACCTTCCTGCTGCACAGCCTGTTCACCTCGGGTGTGCTGGGCAAGGACGCGACGAACACGAAGGCGCTGGTGTTCAACGTCAAGGGCGAGGACCTGCTGTTCCTCGACCACGACAACACCACCCTCGAGCCCGACCAGGCCGACCGCTACCGGGCCCTCGGCCTGGAGCCCTCCGCGTTCCGGTCGGTGGAGTTCTGGGCGCCGCCCCGCCGCGGCTCCGGCGCCGCGGTGCCCGACGTGACCAGCCGGGTCCAGGGCGTCACGAGCTTCTTCTGGACGCTGGCCGAGTTCTGCCACGACGAGCTCCTGCAGTTCCTGTTCACCGACGCGCAGGACGACCGCCAGCAGTACACGATGGTCGTCCACCAGGTGATGGCCAAGCTCAAGCGCGAGGCGGTCGCGCTGCCCGACGGCGGCGTGAAGGTCGACGGCGACGAGGCGCGCACGTTCCGCCAGCTCGTCGACATCATCCAGGCGCGGATCGACGACGAGGCCACCCGCGACGACTGGTGCGGCCGGGCCATCGGCATCGGGACCAGCAACGCGTTCGTGCGCCGGCTCTACGGCGTCCAGCGACACGTCGAGGACCTGATCCGCGGCGACGTCACCAACCCCGACCGCCACCGCATCCAGCGCCAGAAGCAGGTCACGGTCGTCGACATCCACAACCTGAACGACCGCGCCAAGCGGTTCGTGGTGGGCGTCGTGCTGCGCCGCACCTTCGAGGACAAGGAGCGCTCGGGGACCGCCAAGCCGCTGACGTTCGTGGTGCTCGACGAGCTCAACAAGTACGCCCCGCGCGAGGGCTACTCCCCCATCAAGGAGATCCTGCTCGACATCGCCGAGCGCGGCCGGTCGCTCGGCATCATCCTGATCGGGGCGCAGCAGACCGCCTCCGAGGTCGAGCGCCGCATCATCTCCAACTCCGCCATCCGGGTGGTCGGCCGGCTCGACTCCGCCGAGGCCAAGCGCGAGGAGTACGGCTTCCTCCCCCAGGCGCAGCGCCAGCGCGCCACCATCGTCAAGCCGGGCACGATGATCGTGTCGCAGCCGGAGCTGCCGGTCCCGCTGGTGGTCGAGTTCCCGTTCCCCGCGTGGGCCACCCGGTCGTCGGAGGCGGGCGCCCCGCCGCCGCCCGACGACGAGGTCTCCGCCCAGCCCGCCGACCCGTTCGACGGCCTCGACGAGGGCGACGGGGGGACCGGGACCGACCCGTTCGGCGACCCGCTGCCGTTCTGATGGTCACGCTGACCGGGACCCGCGTGCGCATCCGGACGTTCGAGGACGCCGACGTCGACGCGCTCCACGCCTACCGCGACGACGCCGACACCGCCTCGATGCAGGGGTGGGAGGTGCCGTACTCGCGGGCGCAGGCGGAGGCGTTCGTGACCTGGGCGTCCGGTGCGTCGCTGGCGGTCCCGGGCTCCTGGGCCCAGCTGGCCGTCGAGCGCCGCGACGACCCCGGCGCGCTCGTGGGCGACGTGGCGGTCCACACCCTCATGGACGAGCCGACGACGATCGAGATCGGCGTCACCTTCGCGCCGGCGGCGCGGGGCGCGGGGCTCGCCACCGAGGCGATCCGCCTGGTGCTCGACCACCTCCTCGCCGAGCACGGGATGGTGCGGGCGCGGGCGCTCATCCTCGTCGACAACCTGGCGTCGATCGCGCTGTTCGAACGGCTGGGGTTCGAGCGGGTGGGCACGCGGACCGGCGACGACGGCCTCGACGAGCACGTCTACGAGCTGGCGCTGCCGCGTGGCGACGAGGCCTGACGGGTCACGTCACAGCCCGCCCCTACCCTGCCGAGCATGAAGATCCTGCACACCTCCGACTGGCACGTCGGCCGGACCATCCGCGGTCGCAGTCGCGCCGACGAGCACCGTGCCGTGCTGGCCGAGGTCGCCGGCATCGCCCACGAGGAGGAGGTCGACCTCGTCCTCGTGACCGGTGACCAGTTCGACACGGCCGCGCCGTCGCCGGAGTCCGAGCACATCGTCTACCGCGCGCTCCTCGACCTCGCCGACACCGGCGCCCACGTCGTCGTCCTGTCCGGCAACCACGACAACCCACGCCGGTGGGGGGCGATCCGACCGCTGCTGTCGCTCACCAACGTCCACGCCGCCTCGCAGGTCGCCCGCCCGGACCGCGGGGGCGTCATCGACCTGTCGACCCGCTCCGGCGAGACCGCCCGGGTGGCGCTCCTGCCGTTCCTGTCCCAGCGCTCGATCGTCAAGAGCGAGCAGCTGATGGCCCACGACGCCGACCAGCACACCGGCCGCTACGCCGACCGGATGCGCGCCATCATCACCGCCCTCACCGACGAGTTCGGCGGCGACACGGTCAACATCGTCGCCGGCCACCTCACCGTCGCCTCCGACCAGCCGGTGATGGGCGGCGGCGAGCGGATGGCCCACACGATCTTCGACTACTTCGTCCCGCCTGCGGTGTTCCCGTCCACCGCCCACTACGTCGCCCTCGGCCACCTCCACCTGGCCCACCGCATCCCCGGGGCCTGCCCCATCTGGTACTGCGGCTCGCCGCTGCAGCTCGACTTCGGTGAGCGCGAGACGGAGCACAAGGCGGTGCTGATCGTCGAGGCCGCGCCAGGCGTCCCCGCCGAGGTCCGACGCGTCGACCTCACCACGGGGCGCCGGCTGCGGACGGTCCGGGGCACCGTCGACGAGCTCGGCCGCACAGCGCGACGAGCTCCGCGACGCCTACCTGCGGGTCGTGGTCGAGGAGACGCCCCGTATCGGGCTCGCCGACGACGTCCGGGAGCTCCTGCCCGAGGCGGTGGACGTCACGGTCGCCGATCCCGACGAGCGCGAGCGCGACGAGGAGGTCTGGGACCTCGGCGCGTTCCAGCGCTCCCCGGTCGAGCTCTTCGGCGAGTACCTCGACGAGCAGGGCATCGACGACACGTCGCTGACCGACCTGTTCCGCGACCTGCTGGAGGACGCCAGTGCGACCGACGCGCCTTGAGCTGCACGGGTTCGCGTCCTTCCGCGAGCCGACCGTGCTGGACTTCACCGACGTCGACCTGTTCGTCCTGTCGGGTCCGACCGGCGCGGGGAAGTCGTCGATCATCGACGCGATGACCTTCGCCCTGTACGGGTCGGTGCCGCGCTACGACAACAAGAACCTCGTCGCTCCGGTCATCTCCCAGGGCCAGCTCGAGGCGCGGGTCCAGCTCGACTTCACGGTGGGCGACGACCACTACCGCGCCGTCCGGGTCGTGCGGCGGACCAAGACCGGCGCCACGACCAAGGAGGCGCGGCTCGAGCGGGTCACCACCGCCGACACCGTCACGCTCGCCGGCACCGCCGACGAGCTCACGGCCGCGGTCGAGTCGCTCCTGGGCCTCACCTTCGACCACTTCACGACCTGCGTGGTGCTCCCCCAGGGCGCCTTCCAGGCCTTCATGCACGCCAAGCCGAAGGAGCGCCAGGACCTCCTCATCGAGCTGCTCGACCTCGACATCTACCGGCGCATCGCGTCGATGGCGAACAGCCGCGCGAAGAACCTCGACATGGAGGTCGAGATCCTCCAGCGCCAGCTCGAGGGCGAGCTGGCCGAGGCCACCCCCGAGGCGCGCGACACCGCTCGGGCGCGGGTCGACGACCCTGACCGCGCTCAAGGAACGCATCGAGTCGGCCAAGCCCAAGCTCGACGCCATCACCGACGAGGGCCGCGAGCTGCGACACCGTGCCAACGAGTCGGCGGCCCAGCGCGACCGCGTCGCCGCCGTGCGGGTCCCCGACGGCGTCACCGAGCTGGCCGAGCGGATCGCGTCGGCGGGGCGGACGGCCAGCGACGCCGAGCAGGCGCTGACGGACGCCGGCGGCGCCCGCGAGGCCGCCGAGTCCCGCGCCGAGGGCCTGCCCGAGCCGGGCGCCCTGAAGGAGGTCCTGACGGGACTCGAGCGCGTGCCGGAGCTCGCGACCGCCGAGGACACCGCCCGATCGACGCTCGAGCGGACCCGGGAGGCCGCCGACGGGGCGCGCGAGGCGGCCGAGGAGGCGGCGTCGGCGACGACCGCAGCCCGGCAGGAGCTCGAGGTCGCACGGCGCCAGGACCTCGCCCACACCCTCCGTGAGGGTCTCGGACCGGGCGACGACTGCCCCGTGTGCGAGCGGCCCATCGACGACCTGCCCGACCACGCCCCGCCCGCCGCGACCGAGGACGCCCAGCGTGGCCTCGCCGCCGCCGAGCAGGCCGAGCGCGAGGCCACGACCGCCCGTCAGACCGCCGAGACCGCCTCGGCCCGGGCCGAGGCCGAGCTCGTGGCCGCCACACAACGCCGCGAGTCGCACGAGCGCGACCTCGCCGACCGCGCGGAGCGCCTGTCCCTGCCGCTCGACGCGGAGGCGATCCGGTCCCGCCTCGTCGCCGTGGACGCCGTCCTCCGCGACGTCGCCGCCGCCCGCGACCACGAGCGCGCGGCGCGACGCTCCCGCGACGAGGCCAAGGCGGCCGTCGAGGCGATCGGGAACGAGCGCGACCTCGCCTGGTCGCGCTTCGACGAGGTCCGCGACACCGTGGCGGCGTCCGGCCCGCCTCCGGTGGACCGCACCGATCTCGCCGGGGCGTGGACCGCGCTGGCGGGGTGGGCCGCGGCGCAGGCTCCCGAGCTCGACCGCCTCGCACGCGAGGCCGACGAGGCGGTCACGGACGCGACCCGCCGCTACAAGGCCGCCATCGAGGAGCTCCGGCAGGCCTGTGCCGACGAGGGCCTCGACGCCTCCAGCGGGGACCCCCGGGACGCGTGCGTCGACGCGCTCCAGCGCGAGGCCCACCGGCTCGAACGCCTCGAGGCCGCGCTCGAGCGGTCCGGTCAGGTGAAGGCCGAGCGCGACGCCAAGCGGCGTCAGGCGCTCGTCGCCAAGGAGCTGGGCCAGCTGTTGAACGCCCGCCGGTTCGAGCAGTGGCTGCTGAACCGCGCGCTCCGGCGGCTCGTGGTCGGGGCGTCGAGCATCCTGAACGACCTCTCGCAGGGCCAGTACACGCTGTCGCTCGACGACCACAACGTCTTCCAGGTCATCGACCACCGCAACGCCGACGAGGCGCGGTCCGCCCGGACGCTGTCCGGCGGCGAGACCTTCCTCGCGTCGCTGGCCCTGGCGTTGGCGCTGGCCGAGCACGTCGCCGACCTCGCGGCCCAGGGCTCCGCTCGGCTCGACGCCCTGTTCATCGACGAGGGCTTCGGGACCCTCGACGCCGACACGCTCGACACCGTGGCGACCGCCATCGAGGAGCTCGGGTCGCGGGGCCGGATGGTGGGTCTCGTCACCCACGTCCAGGACCTCGCCGAGCGACTCCCGGTCCGGTTCCAGGTGCGCAAGTCCGGCAACGCCTCGTCGGTCGAGAGGGTCACGGTGTGACCGACGTGCGGATGGCGGTCGAGGCGTGGGCACCCGAGTACGGCGCCGCGATGGGCGGAGCCGGCGAGCTCGCCGCCGACGCCCGGCCCGGTCGACGTGGGGGTCGAGGTCGACGCCCGGGACTGGCGCCCGCTCCGGGCCGACGGGGCACCGGCGACCGACGTCGTCTTCATCGACGGGGTCCAGCGTGTCGACGCGCAGGTCTGGATCACCGACGACGACCACGGCACGCGGCTCGGCTACGCGGCCAGCTACGCCGCCGGGACGGTCCGGTGCAACGGCCGTGCCGGCGTCGAGGCGTGCGAGGTCCGACGCTCGCTGATCGCCCCCGCCGGCGCGCCGGCGCTCACCACCCGCGCGGCCACCTACGCCCCCGTGGCGGTGGCCGCCGACGACGCCGACACCCTCCGCGCGGGGTTGCAGGAACGCCGCCGCAAGCTCGAGATCCAGGTCGCCGCCTCCGGGCTCTCCGCGGACCTGGTCGTCGTCGACGGTCCCCTGTCGGGGCGGCCCGACATCCCCAACGCGATCGGGTACGTCAAGACCCACCACGTGGCCTACCTGCCGCCGATCGTCAGCGACGTCGTGCCCGAGCTCGCTCCGGGCGAGCGCACCCCGCTGTTCGTGACGCAGACCTCGTTCAGCCGGTACGCGTGGTACCTGCGACTGCCGTACGGCCACGGGCACCCCTGGGCCGGGGTGGTGCGCGGCGAGGCGTCCGCGGACCTCGGGCTCGACGACGCCCGTCGCCTGGCGGACCTGTCGGCGACGTCGCTGCCGCGGTTCGCGTCGCAGCCGCACAAGGATGGCCGCGCCCCGCAGAACCTCTACCCGATCGCCGGGTTGGAGCGTCACCTGAAGCGGCTGCTCGGGGACCCCGCCTGGCTCTACCGCCAGCTCCGCGCAGCGGTCGCCTGACCGAGGTCAGGTCAGACCGACGAACGTGGCGAGGTCGTCGGCGATCGCGGTCGCGTCGGTCAAGAGCCGCGCCGTCTCGTCCGCGAGGGTCTCGCCGTCGGCGAGCTCGTCGCGCAGGTCGACGTAGATCTTGAGCTTCGGCTCGGTCCCGGACGGGCGGATCAGCACCCGGCTGCCCCCGTCGAGGTCGAGCGCCACGAGCGGCGTCTCCGTGAGCCACCGCGGCCGAGCATCCGCGCCCGTGCGGAAGTCGGTCGCGCCGGTGACGGGGTGGCCGGCGAGCCGGTCGGGGGTGCGAACGCCGATGACCTCCATCGCGGCGGCGATCTCGGCCAGGCCCGTCCGAGCCGGGTCGGACCACGCTCTTCTGGTGGCTCACCCACAGCCCGTCACGCCGGTAGAGCTCCGCGAGCCGCTCGAGGACCGTCGCCCCGTCGGCACGGAGCTCGGCGACGAGGTCGGCGAACACGACCGCCGCGCTGATCCCGTCCTTGTCGCGCACGACCGTCCCGACCGAGTAGCCGAGCGCCTCCTCGTAGCCGAACACGAACCGCACACCCTCGGCGGCCTCGAGGTCCATCGCGGCGTTGCAGATCCACTTGAAGCCGGTCAGCGTCGGCTCGTAGCGCGCCTCGTGGTGGCTCGGCGACCGCCGCCAACATCGGCGAGGACACGATGCTCGACAGGACCATGCGCTGGCCGCCGCCCGCGTCGTGGCGCAGGAGGTGGTCGGCGAGGAGCACACCGATCTGGTTGCCGGTGAGCGCCTGCCACCCGCCCCGGCCGTCGGGGACGGCGGCGGCCAGTCGGTCGGCGTCGGGGTCGTTGGCGACGATCAGCTCGGCGTCGACCCGGGCGGCGGTCGCCAGCGCCAGGTCGAGCGCACCCGGCTCCTCCGGGTTGGGGAACGCCACGGTCGGGAAGCGGCCGTCGGGGGTGAACTGCTCCTCGACGCAGGTCAGCCGGGTCGTAGCCGGCGCGGTCGAACGCGTCGACGACGAGCCGGCCGCCGACGCCGTGCAACGGGGTGTAGACGACCGCGAAGCCCCGGTCGACGTCGAGCGCGGGGCGTGCCTCCTCGATGGCCTCGAGGTAGCGCCGGCGGGCGAAGGTCCCGAGCTCCTCGACGTCGCCGTCGGGTGCGGCCTCGAGTGGGACCTCGGAGGCGGGTCCGACGTCGGCGATGGCGGCGGCGATGCGCTCGTCATCGGGCGGGACGATCTGGGCGCCGTTGGGTGCGTAGACCTTGTAGCCGTTGTACTCGGGCGGGTTGTGGCTCGCGGTGATGACCACCGTCGCCGACGCGCCCAGCTCCTTGCCGGCGAAGGCCACGAGCGGCGTCGGTGCCGGGTCCGGGAACCACGCGACCGGGAGCCCGGCCGCGCGGAGCACGCCGACGGTGTCGCGCGCGAAGCGTTCCGAGTCGGTGCGCGCATCGAACCCGACGACGACGGGTCGGTCGGTAGCGTCGGTCACCGTCGCCAGGATGTGGTCGGCGAGGCCACGCGTGGTGCGGATCACGACCGCCCGGTTCATCCGCATCGGTCCGGCGCCGACGACGCCACGCAGCCCCGCCGTGCCGAACTCGAGCGACCCCGCGAACCGCTCGGCGAGCTCGTCGACATCGTCCGCCTCGAGGATGGCCTCGAGCTCCGCGACGGTCGCCGGGTCGGGGTCGCCGGCGAGCCAGGCGCGCGCGAGCCCGCGGAGCTCGTCGGCGTCGGGAGGGGTCGTGGTCGTGTCGTCGCTCATGGCGGGCGAGGCTAACCGCGCACGACGAGTTCCGCGGTTGCGCTGACAACCCACCGGACGGTCTGGGACCATCGACGCCGACGGGGACCACCGACCGCGAGCGGATCGGGCCACGATGGCGCACCGTGCGAGGACCGCGAGGACGCCGCCGCCGCCGGCGCACGTCTCGCCGGCGCGCCGGGTCGCCTCGATCGCCGCGGGCCTCGTCGCGGTCGGCGTCCCGTTGTCCGGCTGGGTGGGCGCGCGCATCCTCACCGACGCGCCCCGGTTCCGACCGCCCCGCCCGTCGCTGCGCGCCTGGTTCCCGACGGCGGTGCGGCCCGACGACGACGGCAGCGCCCGCGGAGAGGTGCAGCTGTCCGGGGACGAGGCCGACCTCCCCGGCACCTGGGGGCTCCTCTACGACGGCGGGATGTCGCAGGTGCTGGATCCCACCGGCTGGACCGGCGGCCCCGTCGACCGGCGCGTCCTCCGCCCGTTCCTGGCCCTCGACGGCACCCTCCCGGGTGAGGGCGTCCAGGCCGATCGGCGTCGCGGCCCGCGACGCGCCAGCGAACGCCGCAGCGCAGGCCCGGCCCGCGGCGCCCGTCGCCGGCGCTCCCTCCTCGCCCGGCGCCACCGTCGGGGGCCCGACCGGCGGGGCGTCGACCGCCGGCAGGCGCAGGCCTCCGGGCCGTGGCCGGTCCGGGCGGCCCTCAGCTCCTACGCCTTCCCGGACGACCCCCAGCTCCTCGCGGCGCGGATCGGAGCACGGTGGCAGCTCGACGCGGTCCCGACGTCGGTCGGCCACCTGCCGGCGTGGCGGTTCACGCCCGCCGCCCGCGACCGCCCCGACCGCTCCGGCGTGTGGGTCATCGGCGTCCACGGGCGGGGCGCCCGGCGCACCGAGCTGTTCCGTCTCGTCTCGACGGTCGTCGCCGGCGGGGCGACCTGCCTCGTCACGAGCTACCGCACCGACCGGTGGACCCGACAGCCCGCCGTGCTGACCACCCTCGGGCAGGAGGAGTGGGAGGACGTCGACGCCGCCATCCGGCTCGCGGTCGAGGAGGGTGCCGAGCAGGTCGTGCTGGCCGGGTGCTCGCTCGGCGGCGCCATCGTCGCCCAGACGATGCGACGCTCGACGGTCGCCGACCGGGTCGCGGGCGTGATCCTCGACGCGCCGGCGCTGCAGTGGCACCCGATCCTGATGCACGTCGCGGAGCGCCGGCACCTGCCGCGTCCGCTGATCCCGCTGGTGATGCAGGTCGCGCGGGTCCGGGCGAAGCTCGACTGGCACGCCCTCGACCACGTCGCGGCCGCCGGCGACTTCCGTCACCCCATCCTGCTCTTCCACGGCACCGAGGACCCGACCGTGCCGGTGTGGCTGTCGGACGCGTTCGCCGCGGCACGGCCCGATCTCGTGACCTACGTGCGGGTCGCCGGTGCGGGGCACGTGCGGGCCTGGAACACCGACCGGGCCCGCTTCGAACGCGAGGTCACCACGTTCCTCGCGCGCGTCTCGCAGCGCGCCGCGCCCGCCGGCGAGGACGTCACCCGCGGCGCAGGACCACGACCGCGAGCGCCACGAGCAGCGCGAGCAGCACGATCCAGCCGATGAAGATGTCGAGACCGATGACCATCAGGCGACCTCCACGTCGTCCGGATGCTGGAGCTCGGACGCCGGCCGCTGGAGGGTGAGGGTCCGCGCGCCCGCGTCCCAGGTGGCGTCCGACCACGCGATGTAGCGCATCCCCCGGCCGATCCGGCGCATCAGCCTGGAGACGAGCCACGGTCCGGTGGCGGTCCCGTACGCGTAGCCGAGCCGCTCGGCGACCACGCCCCGTCCCGTGATGCAGCCGACCACCTCCCAGTCGCCGGGCTCCTCGCCCTGGCGGAGCCGCAGGTCACGCACGTGGCCGACGGCACGCCCGTCGGGGTCGACGACGGGGGCGCCGAGGAGCTCACTCACTCGCATGGTCGGCTCCCGGGATGCGGGCGATCAGGTGGTCGCGCAGCCACGCCTCCGAGCGCGGTTCGGCGCCGATGGCCTCGGCCGTGGCCGACAGGCGCACGACGTTGCCGAGCTCGGCGACGTGGCGGGTGGGGATCCGCAGCGGGCCGTCGGCGTCGCCGCGCAGGCGCCGCCCGATCCCCGCGATCCACGTCCCGATGCGGTGGTCGAACCGCGGTCCGAGCGCCTCGGGGCCGAGCAGGAAGGCGCTGACGGTGACGGTGCCGTCGTCGGCGACGTGGAGCTCGAGGTCGTCGACCTTGCCGATGTGGGTGCCGTCGACGTCGACGATCTCGCGGTCGAGCAGCTCGAGCTGGAGGTCCAGGATGCGGGTCATCGGCGTCACCCTGCCGTCGTCGCGATGAGGAGCGGGAGCGCCGCCACCGACACCACCAGCAGCAGCACCAGGTAGATGCTCGCGAGCGTGTTCGACAGCCGGCCGTTGGCGTGCTCGCCCATCATCCGCTCGTCGTTGGCGACGACGAGGATGGGGATGTAGGTCAGGGGCAGCGTCATCGCACCCAGGAACACGCCGTAGATCGTGACCGTGATCGGATCGATCGAGGTGAGCGCGATGGCGGTGGCGGCGATGAGGGTCACGAGCAGGACCGTGGAGAACCGCGCGGCATCGACACGGCGGACCTGCTTGCTCCACCGCCAGCCGAAGTACTGCGAGACCGTGTAGCCGGACGACATCAACGTCTCCATCGTGGCGCCGAACGTCGCGGCCACGAACCCCAGGATCGCGACCGCCAGCCCGACCTTGCCGAGCGAGATGGCGACCGGCAAGGCGGTCAGCGAGAGCGACTCGGCGGCGATCCCGCGCGGCTCGAACACGATCGCCGAGACGACCTGGATGGCGATGGCGAGCGCCCCGCCGAGCGGGAAGCCCACGAACACGTTGAGCCGCGCCTGGCCGAGGTCGCTCGGGGACCACGAGTGCTCGACCGCGCCGGAGGAGAAGAAGAACACCTCGTACGGCGTCATCTGCGCCCCGAGCAGCGCGATCACGTAGAACCAGTAGGTCGGGACGGGCTCGCCGGCGGGATCTCGGGTGTGGCGGCCTGGTGGAGGAGGCTCCCCCAGTCCGGGCCCATCTGCCACAACGCGACGATGAACACGAGCATCGCCAGGCCGAGCACCCCGTAGGTCTTCTCCATCTTCTGGAACGGGATGCGCCACATGAACAGGAACACGACGAACGCCACGACCGGCACCCACAGGAGGTAGTGGACGCTGGTCGCGAGCTCGATCGCCAGGGCCACGCCGCAGAGCTCGGCGATCACCATGATGAAGGTCACCGCGTAGCTGGCGCACAGGTTGAGCAGCGCCGCGCGCGGCACCGAGCCGCTCCCGGATGAGGTCGAACGCGGCCCGCTTCGTGACCGTCGTCACGCGGGCGGCCATCTCGGCGTAGACGGAGATGCCGATGACGGCGATGACGGTCACCCACACCATGTTGAGCCCGTAGCGGGCCCCGACGAGCGCGTCGGTGACGAGGTCGCCGATGTCGATGAACCCACCGATCGCGGTGAGGATCCCGAGGGTGACCGACAGGAGCTTCTTCATCCGCCGTACCTCGCCCGGAGGTCCTCGAGCTCGCCGGAGAGCTGCTCGAGCGGTGCGGCGATCGCCACGAGACGGTCGAGCTCGCCGCGGAAGGCGGCGATCCGCATCTCGGTGACGACCTCGTGGGCACGGCTCACCCGGTCGAGGACGGCGTGGCGGACCTCGTCGCTCGCGGCGTCGGGCGGCTGCCGGGTGCCGAAGGCGCTCAGGACGTGGGAGAGGTTCTCCTCGTCGTGGCGGAGCTCGACCGAGACGTAGGCCTCGGTCAACCGGCCCGCCTCGGCGTGGCCGGCGACGAGCCGCGCGGCCTCCACCGTCGAGCGTGCCGTGGCGGCGGTGTTCGCGGCCATCGCGGCGTAGTGGTCGGCGCCGAGCGTCGGCGAGACGCACCCCGTGAGCAGCACCACCAGCGTCGCCAGCCAGACGGCAGGCCGAGCTCGGCGCATGGCGGTTCTCCGGGGGACGGTCGTGGCGGGGCGTCAGGGGGCGGCGCCGGGGACGACGGTAGGGACGGCCCTGTGGGGGGTTCCCGGGTCGCCCCGGCCAGCCGGACACCCGGCTGCGCACCCGCCCGACCGGCCGACGTGACCCGGCGACTTCGGCGGTGCGGGCCCGCTACCGTCTCCCACCCCCGACCGACGGAGGACCCGTGCTCGAGCCCGGCACCCCGGCCCCGGACTTCTCCCTCCCCGACCACCGCGGCTCGACCATCGACTCGCGTGACCTGCGCGAGCAGGGCCGCTGGCTCGTGATGTGGTGGTACCCGAAGGCCGACACCCCCGGCTGAACGCTGGAGGGCAAGGGGCTCCGTGATCGAGCCCCCGAGTTCGAGGAGCGCGGCGCCACCGTCCTGGGCGTCTCGTTCGACACGCCTGCGGACAACGCCGCGTTCGCGGAGAAGTTCGACTTCCCGTTCAGCCTGCTCTGCGACACCGAGCGCGAGGTCTCGGCCGCCTACGGCGCCGCCCGCGACCCCGACGACGACCGCGCCGACTGGGCGCGTCGCATCAGCTACCTGATCGACCCCGACGGCATCGTCCGACGCAGCTACGTCGTGCGCGACATCCCGGCGCACCCGCAGGAGCTGCTCGACGACCTCGCCGAGCTCCAGGAGCCCTGATCACGTCAGGCGCTGATCCCGACCACCCCGAGGGCGAGCCGGCGCAGCAGTGGCCTGCGGGCCTCGGGGGCGAGGCCGTCCGGCTTCACAGCGGCGGAGTCGATCAGGCCGTGCGCCGCGAGGGCGACCGCGCGGGCCTCCCCCTCCGAGGGCGCCGGCGAGGCCGCGGCACGGATCGGGTCCGCCCACGCATCGACGTAGCGACCGTGGTTCCGGGCTGCGAGCCGCTGGTAGTCCTCGGGGACGTGTCGGAGCTCGCGGACGAGCAGCATCAGCGCGCGCCGGGTCGCCCAGGGCGAGGTCCACGTGCGCGTCCACGAGCAGACGCAGCGCCGGTTCCGGGTCGAGGTGGCGAGCCGACAGCACCGCCGGACGCAGCCGCTCCCAGACCCGGTCGAACACCGCCGTGAGGAGCGCGTCCTTGCCGTCGAAGTGGCGGTAGAGGCCGGGGCCGCTGATGCCGGCGGCAGCCCCGATGTCGTCGATGCTCGTGCCGTGGAACCCCTGGGCGTGGAACAGGGCCGTGGCCGCGTCGACGATCGCCTCGCGGCGCCGGCGGCCGCGGGCGGTGGGAGCCTCGGCGGCGGACACTAGAACCCCAGCGCGTCCGCCAGCCGGGCCCGGTGGTAGGCCGGGTCGCCGAACAGCAGCGCCGAGGTCTTGGCCCGCTTGAACCACAGGTGCGCGTCGTGCTCCCAGGTGAACCCGATGCCACCGTGCACCTGGATGTTGTCGCCGGCGGCGTGCTCGAACACCTCCGAGCAGTACGACTTCGCCATCGGCGCCGCGATCGCGAGCTCGGCGTCGTCGCCGGCGGCCACCGTGCGGGCCGCGTGGTAGGCGACCGACTTGGCGGCCTCGACCTCGACCAGCATCTCGGCGAGGGTGTGCTTGATCGCCTGGTAGGACCCGATGGCGCGACCGAACTGGTAGCGGGTCTTGGCGTAGTCGGTGGCCATCTCGAGGACCGCCTGCGCCCCACCCACCTGCTCGGCCGCGAGCGCGACCGCGCCCCGCATCAGCACGGCGTCGACGACCGGCCACGCGCTGGCGTCGCCGCCGAGGCGGGCGTCGCCGGCGACCGTGACGCCGTCGAGGAGGATCCGGGCCTGCGGCCGGGTCTGGTCCATCACGTCGAGCACCTCGCGGGTGACCCCGTCGGCGTCGCCGGCCACGACGAACAGGCCGACGTCCCCGGGGTCCTCGCCGGTTCGGGCGACGACGACGAGGCGATCGGCGGCGTGGCCGTCGAGCACGTAGGACTTCGTCCCGTCGAGCCGCCAGCCGTCGCCGTCGGGGGTCGCGGTCAGCTGGACGCCCGAGGGACCCGCGTCGCGGCCCTCGAGGTGCGCGAAGGCGTAGCGGCGTTCCCCGGCAGCGATGGCCGGGAGGTGCTCCTTGCGCTGCGCCTCGTCACCTCCGAGCAGGATCGCCTGCGCCGCGAGGACCGCGGAGGAGAGGAACGGCAGCGGTGCCACGGCGCGCCCCATCTCCTCCATCAGCACCGAGAGCTCGACGAAGCCGTAGCCGGCGCCGCCGTACTCCTCGGGGATGGCCATGGCCTGCCACCCCATCTGGGCGGTCTCGGACCACAGGGCGGCGTCGAAGGCGTCGTCGGTCTCCATCAGCCGACGGACGACGTCGGTGCCGAGCTTGCTGGTCAGGAACTTGCGCGCGGTCTGGCGCAGCAGGTCCTGCTCCTCGGTGAACGACAGTGCCTGGTGCTCGGTGCTGCGGTGCTGCGGTGGTGTCGGTGCTCATCTCGCCTGCTCCTCGCGTCTCGTGGTCGTGCGTGGTGTCCTCGCGCTCAGCCGCGCGGGACCTCCTTCCACGGGATGTTCTTGTCGACGCGGGGCTCGCCGGGCAGACCCAGGACGCGTTCCCCGAGGATGTTCTTCATGATCTCGCTGGTGCCGCCCTCGATCGAGTTCGCGCGGGCGCGCAGGAACGCCTTGTGGGGCGAGGTGGTCTGGTTGCTCGTGACCTCGGGGCGGATCTTCTCGTAGCCACCGGGGTAGAGCATCCCGTCGGGCCCGAGCAGCTCCATCGTGAACGCCGAGATCTCCTTGTTGAGGTCGGCCCACATGAGCTTGCCGGTCGAGCCCTCGGGACCGGGCGTGCCCTTCTTGCGCATGTCGTTGGCCCGCACCTGGGTGAGGCGCATCGCCTCGTGCTCGATCCAGAGCCGGGTGAGCTCGTCGCGGTGCACCGGGTCGTGGCTGCCGGAGTCCTCCCACGCCTTCACGGCGAGCGAGATCACGCCGTCGCCGCGCGGGATGGCGTTGCCCCCGATGGCGACACGCTCGTTCATGAGCGTCGTCATCGCCACCGACCAGCCCTGGCCGACGTCGCCGACCCGCATCGAGTCGGGGATGTGCACGTCGTCGAAGTAGACCTCGTTGAACTCGGCCTCACCGGTGATCTGGTAGAGCGGGCGGACGTCGACGCCCTCGGACTCCATGTCCACGATGAAGTAGGTGAGCCCGGCGTGCTTGGGGAGATCCGGGTCGGTGCGGGTGACGAGCATCCCCCACTTGGCGAGGTGGCCGAGCGTGGTCCACACCTTCTGGCCGTTCACGACCCAGGTGTCGCCCTCCTTGACCGCCGAGGTCGACAGCCCCGCGAGGTCGGAGCCGGCGCCCGGCTCGGAGAACATCTGGCACCACATCTCCTCGGTGGTGAACATCGGGCGCAGCCACCGGTCCTGCATCTCCTCGGTGCCGTGGGCGATCAGCGTCCCGGCCCCCATCCCGATGCCGAGCACGTTCATCCGGCGGTTCTGCACCGACCCGCCCCCCGCGACGATCGCCTCGTTGATCGTCTTCTGGAACTTGGGGCTCACCCCCAGTCCACCCTTGCCCTCGGGGAACTGCACCCAGGCGAGGCCGAGGTCGAACTGCGCGCCCCAGAAGGTGCGCTCGTCGGTGTCCGCCGGCGGGTGCTCGGAGAGCAGCCGGTCGATCGCGTCGCGGACGCGCTGCTCGTCGGTCGTCACGGTGGTCTCGCTCACGGCGTCGAACTCCCGGTAGGTGAACGCTCGCTAACAACCTAGCCGACCACCCCGCTTCCGAGCCACCCCGCCCCCGTGTCCCACCCGCCGGCCCCCGAAGTTTGCCCCTTCGATTACTTCGCAGGGCATCCAGAAGGGGGTCGACGCGGACCGGGGAGAGGTCGTCGTGGGTGGGGCGGGCGTAGTGGTGGCGGTAGGTGACGCTGATCCGTGGGAACGCCCGGGCGACCTTGGGGACCGTGTGCTTCCAGGTGCGCTGGCACGAGCCACCCATCACGAACAGGTCGCCACGCCCGAGCTCGAAGCCGAGGCTGGGGCCGCCCTCGCGTGGACGCAGCCGCAACGGCCGCGCGGTGGCCCAACGACACGATCGCGATCGTCGCCGTCGGGAGATCGCGGGCGATGCGGTCGCCGTGCCAGGCGACGCTGTCGCGACCGTCGCGGTAGAGGTTGATGCCGATGTCCCCGAGTCGCACGCCGTACCGGTCGCTCAGGGCCGCGCCGACGGCGCCGAGGACCGTCACCTCGGGCGGGACGTCCTCGACGTGCCACCTCGCGGTCAGGCGCGGCTGCAGGACGTGCTCGCCGTACATCTGCTCCGTGCGTTGCCCCCACGGGGCGAGGTCGAGCACCCGGGCGAACAGCTCGTCCGCGCCGGCGAGCCACCCGGGGAGGTGGTCCACCCAGGCGCCGTGGGCGAGCTCGCGCCGGTCCACGCCGGCGAACGACGCGTCGAAGGCGGGCACCTCGACGGCGGCGAGGAGCGAGGCCTGCCAGGTCAGCTCGGGGCGGGTCACGGTCGCGCTCATGACGTCGCGAGCCTACCCGAACGTGTGTTCGACCGTCCACCCCGCGCCCTCACCAGGTTCGTACCGAGAACATCCCCTGGGGGAGAACTTCCCGGTACAGACCTCCGCGACGCGGCGCGGTCAGCCCCCGCGCTTCTTCGTGAGCTTGGTCGGCCGGTAGGCGAGCGGGTCCTCCGGCCACGGGTGCTTGGCGTAGCGGGCGCGGTTCTCGGCGCGGACCTGCGGGTAGACGTCGCGCCAGAAGCTCGCGAGGTCCTGGGTGACCTGCAGCGGCCGCTGCGCCGGCGACAGCAGGTGGACGACGACGGGCACGCGGCCGCCGGCGATGGTCGGCGTCTCGGTCGCCCCGAACATCTCCTGCAGCTTCACCGGCAGCGCCGGCACGTCGCCGGCGTCGTAGTCGAGCCGGATGTGCGAGCCGCTCGGGACCTCCAACCGCTCGGGTGCGAGCCGGTCGAGCTCGGCCTGGCGCTGCCAGCCGACGAGGGTCATGAGCGCCTCGCGGAGGGAGACGCGGGCGAGGTGGGCGCGCCGGGTCGCGCCGGCGAGGAACGGCGCGAGCCAGTCCTCGAGCGTGTCGGTCAGGGCCTCGTCGGACACGTCGGGCCACTCGTCACCGAGGTGGCGGTGCAGGAACGCGAGCCGCGCCCGGAGCGCGCGCGACTCCCGGTCCCACGGCAGCGCCGCGTCGAGCCCGAGCGACCGCACGCCGGCGAGGAGCGCCCCGGTCGCGACCCCGCCGGGGCCACCGGCGGGGCGACGGGCCAGCACGACGGCTCCGATCCGCTCGCGCCACTCCGCCACGACGTCGCCGCGCTCGTCGTCCCAGGCCACCACCTCGCCGGACTCGACGTGCTCGCCGAGGACGGTTCGCAGCGCCTCGGCGTCGACCGCGGCGGCCAGCCAGATGCGCGCTTCGGAGCTGCCGAGGTCGACGTCGGCGACCGCCAGGAGCTGCTCCCCCGCGAGCACGTCGTCGGCCCACAGCTGGGCGCCGCGTCCGGTGGCGAGCCGGTACGCGCCGCGCTGCGAGCCGCGGCGCTGGGCGATGCGGTCGGGGTAGGCGAGCGCGACCAGCTCGCCGGTCCGCTCCGGGTCGCCGGGGGCGTCGCCGCCCGCGCCGGCGACGCGTCGCAGCCGGTCCGCCTCCCGTCGCGCACGGCTGAGCGCCTTGCCACGGACGTGCGCCCCGCGCGGAGCCGGGCCGCCGCGCAGGAGCCGGACCCGCAGCGCCAGGTCGACCGCGGACGACGCCCCGCCCGGTCGAGAGCACGTCGCGGTCGGCGAGGAGCGCCGCCACCTCGCACGCCAGCCCGCCGAGCCCGAGCTCGGTCCCGCGGACGACGAGGTGGCCGAGCCGCGGGTGCAGCGGCAGCTCGACGAGCGCGCGGCCGTGGTCGGTGATCCGACCGTTGGCGTCGATGGCGTCGATGGCGGTGAGGAGGTCGACCGCCGCGGCGTAGGCGCGCGCCGGCGGCTGGTCGAGCAACCGGAGCTCGGACGGGTCGCCGGCGCCCCACTGGGCGACCTCGAGCGCGAGGTCGGCGAGGTCGGCCTGCGCGATCTCGGGTGGGGTGAACGGGTCGAGGCCGGCGTGCTCGCGCTCGGCCCACAGCCGGTAGCACACGCCCGGCGCGACACGGCCGGCGCGGCCACGCCGCTGCTCGGCCGACGCCTGCGAGATCCGGACGGTGTCGAGCCCGGACATCCCCGTCCTCGGGTCGAACCGCGGGCTCCGCGTGAGACCGCTGTCGACGACGACGCGGACCCCCTCGATCGTGAGGCTGGTCTCGGCGATGTCGGTGGCGAGGACGATCTTGCGCAGCCCCGCCGGCGCCGGGTCGAGGGCGCGGTCCTGCTCGGCCGGCGGGAGCGAGCCGTACAGCGGGGCGACCACGGTGTCGGGGATCCCGCCGAGCCGGGCCGCGACCCGGCGGATCTCGCGCGCCCCGGGAGGAAGACGAGCACGTCACCCTCGGTCTCGAGCAGCGCCTCGTCGACGGCACGGACGGTGGCGTCCTCGACCGGGGTGCGGAGCTCCCGCGGCCGGTGGTGGGTCGCGACCGGGAACATCCGGCCCTGGCTGGTCACCACGGCCGGGTCGTCGAGGAGCCCCGCCACGCGGTCGCCGTCGAGCGTCGCGGACATCACCACCAGCCGGAGGTCCTCGCGCAGCGCGTCGCGGGCCTCGAGCGTCAGCGCCAACGCGAGGTCGGCCTGGAGGCTGCGCTCGTGGAACTCGTCGAGCACGACGCAGGCGGTGCCCGCGAGCGACGGGTCGCGCTGGATCCGACGGACGAGGATGCCCTCGGTCACGACCTCGATCCGCGGTGGCGCGCCGAGACCTGGCGCTCGTCGCGGGTCGACGTAGCCGACCGTGCCGCCGACCCGGTCGCCGACGAGCTGCGACATCCGCCGTGCGGCCGCGCGGGCGGCGAGCCGGCGCGGCTCGAGGACGACGATGCGTCCGTCGCCGAGCCACGGTCGGTCGAGCAGCGCGAGCGGCAGGTGGGTGGTCTTGCCGGCGCCGGGAGGGGCCTGGAGCACGACCGGGCGGCCCGCGTCGAGGGCGCGCACGACCTCGGGCAGGACCTCGTCGACCGGGAGCCGGGAGTCGGGGGACATGGCCCCCGACGCTACCGGGGCGCGAGGCTCGACAGGACCCAGGCGCCCTCGCCCTCGGCGACGCGGCACGCCTCGGGCAGGGAGGAGCGGCGTCGACGCTGGCCGCCGCCGGCCTCGATCTCGTCCCCGAGCCGCGCCCGCAGCTCACCCCGGTGGTCGTGCACCTCGCCGTCGGGCGGTGATCCACCAGCCCGCGTGGCCAGATCACGTTCGTGAGCTGGCCGTCCTCGCCCACGAACCACGCGCACCCGTCGGCGGGGTCCCCGTCGAGCGTCGCGACCGCGAGCGCGTCCATCCCGACGCAGGTCGACCCGTCGCCGTGGAGGAGGATCGCACCGTCCGGTGGCGGCAGCACCTGGGCACAGTCGGGGACGGAGAGCCGCAGCGCCGGGTGGTCGGCGAGGTCCCCGAGGGCGGCGCGGGCCGCGTCGAGGTCGCCCTCGATGTCGAGACGCACCTGGTTGCGGACCGTGTCGACGCCCCCGCTGGTCGGCACCGAGGCCGGCGAGCCGCTCGGTGACGCTGCCCAGGAGGGTGTCGAGCTCGCTCGCGGTGTAGGTCGCCTCCATGCAGACGACGCGGTCGGGATGCGGCGCGGAGAGGCGGAGCTCCTCGAACACCTCACGGCCGACGCCGCTCGGGACCATGACGACGACCTCGCCGGCGTGCTGGTCGAGCCACAGCCCGCCGAGCTCGTCGGCGTGCTCGCCGTTGACGGCCTGCGCGAGCGGCCCGGTCCAGTCCTCGCCGCTGAAGGCGGGGTGGGGCCGTGCACGGCGCGGCGTCGAGCGGGTGCGGGATCGTCGTCGGTGAGGGCCGGGCGGCAGCCGTGGAGCGGTCCGCCCGCGGAGCTGTCGTCGGGGCTGCTGGCGAGCGGGTCGACGGTCGGCGCCGACGGCCCACCGCAGGCGGCAGCGAGGAGACCGACCGCCGCCGCGACACCGGCCCAGCGGATACCCCTGATGCTCACGCGGATCTCCCTCGTCGCTGCCGCACCCGGTCCGACGCCATCCCGTCCCCGCCGGTTGCGTCGCCTCTAGCATCGCGGAACCGGCGCGGGAGGTGACGGATGCTGCAACGACGACCGGGGCTCACCTACGACGACCTGCGTGACGGGTTCCGGTGGGAGCTCCCCGAGCGGCTCAACATCGGCACCGCCTGCCTCGCCCACCCGCCGGACGACCTGGCCCTCGTCGACGTGCGCGACGACGAGGTCCGGGAGCACACCTACGGCGAGCTCGCACGGGACAGCGCCCGGTTGGCCAACGGGCTGGCCGCGGTCGGCGTGAGCCGGGGCGACCGCGTGGGGGTCCTCCTCCCCCAGTCCTACGAGACCGTGCTCGCGCACCTCGCCGTGTACCGACTGCGGTGCCGTCGCGGTCCCACTCACGCAGCTGTTCGGGCCCGACGCGCTCGCGTACCGACTCGGCGACAGCGGGGCGGCCGCGCTCGTCACCGACCACACGACCCTGGCGCTCGCCCGCGACGTCGTCGCCGAGCTGCCGACCCACCTGGTCGTGGTCGGCGGCACGGACCGCGAGGACGAGTACGGCTTCGAGGAGCTCGTCGCCGCGCACGACGACGGGTTCGAGCGACGCCGCCACGGGACCCGACGACCCCGCCCTCCTCATCTACACCTCCGGCACGACCGGCAACCCCAAGGGGGCACTGCACGGGCACCGCGTCCTGTACGGGCACCTGCCCGGCTACGAGCTCGATGTTCGCGTTCGTGCCGCAGCCGGGCGACCGCTGCTGGACGCCGGCGGACTGGGCCTGGATCGGCGGGCTGATGGACGCCGCCATCCCGTCGCTGTTCCACGGCATCACCCTCGTCGCCACGGCCAAGCGTCGCTTCGACCCGCAGTGGGCGGTGGACCTCTTGCGCGACCAGCGGGTGACGGCGGCGTTCCTCCCACCGACGAGCCTCAAGATGATGCGTGCCGCCGACGTGCGGCTCGAGGACGGCTGCGTCCGCGCCGTGATGAGCGGCGGGGAGCCGCTCGGTGCCGAGATGCTCAGCTGGGCACGCGACGCGCTGGGCGCGGAGGTGAACGAGATCTACGGCCAGACCGAGGCCAACATCCTCGTCGGCAACTGCAGCAGCGTGTGGGAGGTCCGCCCCGGCTCGATGGGCCGTCCCTACCCCGGCCACCACGTCGACGTCCTCCGAGCCGACGGCAGCCGGGCCGACGACGACGAGCTCGGCGAACTGTGCCTGCGTCTGCCCGACCCGGTCGCCATGCTCGGCTACTGGAACCGCCCCGACGCCACCGCCGAGAAGGTCCGCGACGGGTGGCTCCACACCGGCGACGTCGGGCACCGCGACGCCGACGGGTACCTGTGGTTCCACGCCCGCGACGACGACGTCATCAACTCCGCCGGCTACCGCATCGGCCCGGCGGAGATCGAGGAGTGTCTGATCGCCCACCCGGCGGTCGTGATGGCCGCGGTCATCGGCGTGCCGGACGAGATCCGCGGTCAGGCCGTGAAGGCGTTCGTGGTGCTCGGCGACGGGCACACCCCGTCCGAGGAGCTCACCGCGTCGATCCAGGACCACGTGCGGTCGCGGCTCGCGGCCTACGAGTACCCGCGCGAGGTCGCCTTCCTCGACGAGCTGCCGATGACGACCACCGGCAAGATCCGCCGGCGCGACCTCCGCGACCGCGGCACCTCGTGACAGACCTGGGAGTCCCGCGCCTGGAACTTTGCCCCGACGAACTTCAACATCCTGAAGTTCGTCCCCTCAAAGTTCTCCGATGGTGGGCGTGGCCGGCGGCGTCCGAGCCTGAGCTGGCGGGGGTACCGTCGTCGGTCGCGGGGCGTGCCACCAGACCGGCGCCCGCTCCGCCCCGAACCACGAGGTGACCCAGCTCCGCCGTCCGTGAGGGATCGACGTGTTCAGGAAGCCGACCATGGTCAGCCCCGACGACGCGCTGCCGGGCCGCGACCAGCCCCTGCCCGTTCCCGAGACACACCACGTCAACGGTCACGCGCTGACGCCGCCCTGGCCCGACGCGCACGAGGTCGCCTACTTCGCGATGGGGTGCTTCTGGGGTGCCGAGCGCATCTTCTGGCAGCTCGACGGCGTCTGGACCACGGCCGCCGGCTACACCGGTGGCTACACGCCCAACCCCACCTACGAGGAGACCTGCACCGGCCGCACCGGGCACACCGAGTCGGTCCTCGTCGTCTTCGACCCTGCCGTGGTGAGCTACGAGCGGCTGCTGAAGGCGTTCTGGGAGAACCACGACCCGACGCAGAGCAACGGCCAGGGCAACGACCTCGGGACGCAGTACCGCACGGCGATCTTCACCACGACCGACGAGCAGCTGGCAGCGGCGAAGCGCTCGGCCGACCGCTACCAGCAGGCCCTGTCGGCCGCCGGCTTCGGGCAGATCACGACCGAGATCCGCTCGTTCGAGGACGCCGGCCCGTGGTACTACGCCGAGGGCTACCACCAGCAGTACCTCGCGAAGAACCCCGGCGGCTACTGCAACCACGGCTTCTGCCAGGTCGGCTACGACCTCGAGGCGCACGGCCAGGTGGCCCGGGCGGAGCTCCCCTCCGACGAGCGCTGACCCGCACCGGGCTGGGCCGGGGCACGGCGCTAGCATCCGTTGGTCGGGGCACGGCCCCGTGAGGGCCCTGCCCATGACCGCGACTGCGCACCCGCTCCCCGCCGCAGCGACCGGTGTCCGCGTCGAGCGCCACGCCCGGACGCTCGCGGCGGCCGCCGCGGCCGGGTCGCTCCTCGGCTTCGTCGTCAACGGCTGGGGCAGCCGGCTCGCGATGATGCTCCTCGCGCGGCTGAACCCGGAGGTGACGGGGCGGATCAGCGACGACGGCTTCCGGATGGGCCAGTTCACGCTCGCCGACACCCTGGGTCTCGTCGGCTTCGGCACGGTCGTGGGCGTGCTCGGTGGTCTCGCCTACCTGGCGATCCGCGGGCTCCGGTTCGGGCCCCGGTGGTTCCAGCTCGTGGCGCTCGCCGTGGGGCCGGCCGTCGTCGTCGGGAACATGCTCATCCACACCGACGGCATCGACTTCCGGGTGCTCGAGCCGACCGTCTTGGCCATCGCGCTCTTCGTCGCCCTCCCCGGCCTGTTCGCCCTGGCCCTGGCCCTGCTCGTCGACCGGTGGGACCGCCCCGAGTCACGCTTCCACACCGGCCCACGGTGGGTGCTCCTTCCGCTCGTCGCCTACGTCCTGCTCTGGCCCCTCGGCATCCTCGCGGCGGGTGGCACCGCCGCCGTCACCGCGGTGGAGCGCTACCCCGAGACGGTCGCCAGCCTCCGCAGCCCCGTGCCGCTGTGGGCGTTCCGGAGCGTGCTCATCGCGATCTTCGCCGTCAGCCTGGTCGCGCTCGGGGTGAAGGTCGTCGAGCTCCTCTGACCGACGCAGGATCTGTCACGCGGAAGGGTCCGCACGGGACCCATCGGCGTGACAGATCCGGGAGGGCTGGTTCACTACGGGTATGTCCAAGCCCCTCGCCCTGCGCTTCGTCACGTCCGCCCCGACCGTCGGCGACCTGCCGCCGACCCGCGCGGAGGTGGCGGTGATCGGCCGCTCCAACGTCGGCAAGTCCTCGCTCCTGAACGCGCTCGCCCGCGAGAAGGGGCTCGCGAAGACGTCGAGCAAGCCCGGCAAGACGCAGCTCTTGAACCTGTTCACCCTCGACGGCTCCGACGCCGGCCTCGTCGACCTGCCCGGGTACGGGTTCGCCCACGCGTCGGCGAAGGAGCGCGGGGCGTGGAAGGGCCGGATGTACCAGTACCTCGAGGAGCGCCGCTCACTGGTCCTGACGCTGGCGCTCGTCGACGGCGAGGTCGGCCCGACCCAGCTCGACCGCGAGATGCTCGCCTGGCTCCGTGACCGCGAGGTGCCCTTCACGGTCGTCGCGACCAAGCACGACAAGGTGAAGTCCTCCAAGCGCGAGCGGCGCAAGCGCGACCTCGCCGAGGGCTGCGGGCTCGCGGTCGGCGACGTCCTCTGGGTCAGCGCCGAGAAGAACGTGAACGTCGATCGGCTCCGCACCCTGGTCCGCGAGGCCCTCGACGCCTGACCGCTGAACGCGTGGCACATCCCTGGAGAGCGACGTGAGACCACTTCGGTACGCGATCAACGTCACGCTCGACGGCTGCTGCCATCACGAGGCGGGGCTCCCCCCGGACGAGGAGTCGATGCGCTACTGGACCGGGGAGATGCAGCGGGCCGATGCCCTGCTCCTCGGCCGCGTGACCTACGAGATGATGGAGTCGGCGTGGCGGCGTCCGGCCTCGGGCGGGTGGCCCGACTGGATGGACGCGTGGGAGATCCCGTTCGCCGAGACCTTCGACCGGGCGAAGAAGTACGTCGTGTCGAGCACGCTCAGTGAGGTCGACTGGAACGCCGAGCTGGTGCGGGGCGACCTGGGGCAGGCGGTCCAGCAGCTCAAGGAGCAGCCAGGCGAGGGCTACCTGTCCCTTGGTGGCGTGACGCTCCCATCGGCGTTGGCGGATCTGGGGCTGATCGATGAGTACGAGTTCCTCGTGCAGCCGGTCCTCGCCGGGCACGGGCCGACGCTGCTCGCCGGTCTGCGCGAGCGCATCCAGCTCGAGCTCGTCCATAGCCAGGAGTTCCCGTCGGGGGCGGTCGCCCTGCGGTACCGGCCCACGCGAGCGACGGCTTGAGGCGACCTGCCCGCGCTCGTCGGACGCGGACGCGGGCGTCGGGGTCGCCGACCGGGGCGTCCGGTGGCGCCCCCTACCCTGCGCCCCGACTCCCTCTCCCGACCCGAGGAGGCCAACCGTGCGCGTCGGTGCCCACGTCGCCGCCAAGGACCCGTTCGCCGGCGCTGGCCGGATCGGTGCCGAGGTCATCCAGCTGCATCTGTCGTCGCCGCGGATGTGGCGCGACCCGGTCGGACGCGAGGACGCCCAGCAGCTCTGCGACCAGGGCCTCGTCGCATCGGCCCACGCTCCCTACCTGTGCAACCCGGCCTCCGGCGACCCCGCCGTCCGCGCGAAGACGGCACGGAGCCTGGCGGTGACGCTGGCGGAGGCGGAGCGGTGCGGCGTCGAGGGCGTGGTCGTCCACGCCGGCCACGCCGCCGGCGGCGGCTCGATGGACGACGCCATCGAACGCTGGATCGACGTCGCGCGGACGCTGCGGTCGTCGGTGCCGCTCCTGATCGAGAACACCGCCTCCGGCACGACCGCGCCGGGTCGCCACCTCGCCGATGTCTCCCGCCTGTTCGCGGCCCTCCGCGCCGAGGACCTCGACGTCACCATCGGCGCCTGCTTCGACACCTGCCACGCCTGGGCCGGCGACCCCGACTGCGCCACCGACCCGGCCGGGTACCTGAAGGCCTTCGCCGAGGCGACCGGCGGCATCGACCTCCTCCACGTCAACGACTCCAAGGACGAGGCCGGCGCCGGCCGCGACCGTCACGACAACCTCGGCGCCGGACGCATCGGGCTCGATGCGTTGGAGGCGATGGTCGCCACCGCCGCCGAGCTCGGCACCAGCGCCGCGATCGTCGAGACCCCCGGCGACGACGACACCCACGCCGCCGACATCCGGACCGTGCGTGCCTTCGTCCACGGCTGAGCCCCGCAGGGCCGGGCCGGCGACGTGACCGCTACGCTGGGGGCCGGCGGACCACTCCGCCGTGCGACACCCGGGGAGCTCGAGCAGTCGGGCTGAGAGGTGTGGCCACGCCGCTCGCGGCAGCGTCACCGACCCGTGGAACCTGAGCTGGGTAATGCCAGCGGAGGGAGACGTGACGCCGTGGCCCCGGCCACCAGCCACACCATCGTCCTGACCGGCGGCGACCCGGTGAGCCCTGCGCTCGCCGGGGCGCTGCCGACCGGCGCGTACGTGATCGCCGCCGACTCCGGGCTCGCCAACGCGGCCGGGTTGGGGCTCACCGTCGACCTCCTCGTGGGCGACATGGACTCGGTGGAGGCCGGGGCGCTCGCCGCCGCGGTCGACGCCGGGGTCGAGGTCGAACGCCACCCGACCGCCAAGGACCGCACCGACATCGCGATCGCGCTCGACGCGGCGCTCCGCCGCGGCAGCGAGCGGGTCACGGTCGTCGGCGGACACGGCGGGCGGCTCGACCACCACCTCGCCAACGCGCTGCTGCTCGCCTCGGACCGCTACGCCGACCTCGACGTCGACGCCTTCATGGGACCGGCGCACCTGCACGTGGTGCGCCGGCGGGTCGAGATCACCGGCGTCCGCGGCGAGCTCGTCTCGCTGTTGCCGGTGCACGGCGCGGCCCGTGGCGTGGTGACCGAGGGGCTGCTCTACCCCCTCGCCGGCGACGACCTCCCGCCCGGTTCCACCCGGGGTGTCAGCAACGAGCTCACGGGGGCCGCCGCGACGGTGTCCCTGACCGACGGGGTGCTCCTCGTCGTCCAGCCGGGCGCCCTCGGCACCCACGTGCGCTCGCGACTCACGCTCGACGACCAGGGACCTGACCGATGAACCGACGCTTCCCGCTCCGCACCGTCACCGCCCTCGCGACCGCGGCCCTCCTCGCCGCTGCCTGCGGGGGCGAGGCTGACCCGACCGCGCCGGCGAGCGACGCTCCCGGCACGCCCACGACCGGCGCGACCGACGCGACCGACGACGTCGCGGGAGCCACGGTGACGGTGGTGACCCACGACTCGTTCAACATCTCCGAGGAGGTCCTGGCCACCTTCGAGGAGGAGTCCGGGATCACCGTCGAGCTCCTGCCCGGCGGGGACGCCGGCGAGACCGTCAACCAGGCGATCCTCACCGCCGGCGACCCGCAGGGCGACGTCCTCTTCGGCGTCGACAACACCTTCCTGACCCGGGCGCTCGACGCCGACCTGTTCGTCGCCGTACGAGTCGCCCGGACTCGCCGACGTCGACCCGAGCACGGTCCTCGACGACCAGCACCGCGTGACCCCGATCGACACCGGCGACGTCTGCCTCAACTACGACCGCGAAGCGCTCGCCGACGACGAGGTCCCCCAGACGCTCGAGGACCTCGTCGACCACGCCGACCAGCTCGTGGTGGAGAACCCGGCGACCTCCTCCCCCGGGCTCGCGTTCCTGCTCGCCACCGTCGAGACCTTCGGGGAGGACGGCTACCTCGACTTCTGGCAGCAGCTCGCCGACGGCGGCGTGACCGTGTCCCAGGGCTGGGAGGACGCCTACTACGGCCAGTTCTCCGGCGGCTCCGGCGAGGGCGACAAGCCGCTCGTGGTGTCCTACGCGTCCTCGCCGGCGGCCGAGGTCTTCTACGCCGACCCGCAGCCCGAGGAGTCGCCCACCGGCGTGATCGCGGCGTCGTGCTTCCGACAGGTCGAGTTCGCCGGGATCCTGCGCGGCACCGACGACGAGGCCGCGGCCCAGCGGGTCATCGACTGGATGCTGTCGGTGTCCTTCCAGGAGGACATCCCGCTCAACATGTTCGTCTACCCGGTGAACCGCGACGCGACCCTCCCCGACGTGTTCGTGCAGCACGCCGTGCTCCCCGACGCCCCGATCACGATGGACCCGGCCGAGATCGGCGAGAACCGTGACGCCTGGATCGAGGCGTGGACCGAGACGGTGCTGCGCTGACGGTGGCGACGGCGACGCGGGGTCGAGCCGGCCGGTGGGCGCTGGCCGCGGTGCCGCTCGGCTTCGTGCTGCTGTTCTTCGCCTACCCCGTGGCGACGATCGTCGCCACGGGGCTCGTCCCGGACGGCGCCCTCGACCTGTCGCCGTTCCAGCGCATCGCCACCGACGCGGGCCTGCGGGGCGTCCTCTGGTTCACGGTGTGGCAGGCGGTCGTCTCGACGGTGTTGACGCTGGTGGTCGGGATGCCGGGCGCGTACGTGCTGGCCCGCTACCGCTTCCGCGGGGCGCGGCTGCTGCGGGCCGCGGTCACGATCCCGTTCGTGCTGCCGACGGTCGTGGTCGCGTCGGCGTTCCTGAGCCTCCTCGGACCACGCAGCCCGGTGAACTCGTTGCTGACGGCGGTGTTCGGGACGGGCGCCCCGCAGCTCGGCCTGCAGCACAGCATCTGGGCGGTCCTGCTCGCGCACGTGTTCTTCAACTACGCCGTGGTGGTGCGGACCGTCGGCGGGCTGTGGGGCCACCTCGACCCGCGGATGGAGGAGGCCGCGCGGACCCTCGGGCGCCGGGCGCTGGGCCACCTTCCGCGAGGTCACCCTGCCGCTCCTCCGCCCGGCCATCAGCGCCGCCGCGGCGATCGTGTTCCTGTTCACCTTCACGTCGTTCGGGGTCGTGCTGATCCTCGGCGGACCGCGGCTGGCGACCCTCGAGGTGGAGATCTACCGCTACACCGCACAGCTGCTGGACCTCCCCACCGCCTCCGCCCTGGCCGTGACCCAGCTCGCCGGCGTGGTCGCGGCGCTGACGGCCTACGGGCGGCTGCAGCGCCGGCGGGTCGAACGCCAGCAGCTGCGTGCCACATCCGACGTCGCCCGCCCGATCCGCTCGCGCGGCCAGCGGTGGGTGCTCGCCGGCAACCTGGTCGTGATGCTCCTGCTGCTCGGCCTCCCGCTGCTCGTGCTGGTCGAGCGGTCGCTCGCCACCCCGGACGGCTACGGGCTCGACTTCTACCGCGCGCTCACCACGAGCCGGCGCGGCAGCGTGATGTTCGTCCCGCCGTGGGAAGCCGTGCGGAACTCGGTCGTGTTCGCCCTGGGCGCCACGACGGTCGCGTGCATCGTCGGCGGCGCGGCCGCGTGGACGGTGGCGCGGTCGCGCGGAACGGCCGGTCGGCTGCTCGACGGCCTCTTGATGCTGCCGCTCGGCACCTCCGCGGTCACGGTCGGGTTCGGCTTCCTCATCGCGCTCGACACCCCGCCGCTGGACCTGCGCAGCTCGCCCGTGCTGGTGCCGCTGGCGCAGGCGGTCGTGGCCACGCCCTTCGTGGTGCGGACGCTCGTCCCCGTCCTCGGTGCGATCGACGAGCGTCTGCGCGAGGTGGCCGCGACCCTCGGGGCGCGGCCCCGCGACGTGTGGCGCGAGGTCGACCTGCCGATCGTCTTCCGCGCCTTCCTCGTCGCCGCCGGCTTCGCCTTCGCCATCTCGCTCGGCGAGTTCGGCGCGACCGTGTTCATCGCCCGCGCCAACCTCCCCACCCTGCCGATCGCGATCTTCCGCTTCCTCGGCCAGCCGGGCGCACTCAACTTCGGGCAGGCGATGGCGATGAGCACCATCCTCATGGGTGTCACCGCCACCGCGGTCGTGCTCGATCGAGCGCGTGCGCGTCGGCCACGTCGGGGAGTTCTGATGCTGTCCATCCGCGGGCTCACGGTCCGCTTCGGCACGACCCTCGCGGTCGACGACGTCGACCTCGACGTGGACGCCGGCGAGGTCGTCTGCCTCCTCGGCCCCAGCGGGTGCGGGAAGTCGACGCTGCTCCGGGCCGTCGCCGGGCTGGAGACGCCCGAGGCGGGGAGCATCGCCCTCGACGGCCGCGACCTCGCGGGCCTGCGTCCCGACGAACGTGGCATCGGGCTCATGTTCCAGGACGACGCGCTCTTCCCCCACCGCGACGTCCGCGGCAACGTCGCCTTCGGCCCGCGCATGCAACGGCGCCCCCGCCCCGAGGTCGACCGGCGCGTCGACGAGGTCCTGGACCTGGTCGGGCTGTCGGGGTACGGCGACCGGAGCGTCGCGAAGCTGTCCGGCGGCGAGCAGCAACGGGTGGCCCTCGCCCGCGCCATCGCCCCGGAGCCGCGGCTCCTGATGCTGGACGAGCCGCTCGGCTCGCTCGACCGGGGGCTGCGCGACCGGCTGCTCGCCGAGCTCCCGCCGCTGTTCGACCGGCTCGGCCTGACGGTCGTCTACGTCACCCACGACCAGGACGAGGCGCTCGCCATCGCCGACCGGGTCGTGGTCATGCGGGCCGGGCGGATCGCCCAGGTCGCCCCGCCCGACGAGCTGTGGCGCCGGCCCGCCGACGAGTTCGTCGCCCGGTTCCTCGGCCAGCACAACCTCATCGACGGCACCGTCGCCGACGGGCACGTCGACACCCCGGTCGGGCGCTTCCCCACCACGTCCGGCCACGCCGGCGACGTCCGCGTCCTGCTCCTCCCGGACGCCCTGCGGCTGGCGTCGGAGGGGCTCGCCGGGACGGTGATGGCCCGCCGGTTCGTCGGCGACCACGTCGTCGTGACCATCGACCTCGCCGCCGGACCGCAGGTGGCCGTCGCGGTCTGGGGTGGCGCAGCGCCTCACGTCGGCGACGCCGTCGCGGTGGCCGTCGACCCCGACGCCACCTGGGTCCTCCCCGGCGATCGGGTGCAGCCCTGACCATCAGCCGCGATCGGGTGCACCGGCGACCTCCAGAGGGTCGCCCGCGAACCCGATCCGGGGGAGGTGGTCGGTCTCGCACCCGATCCGCGGCGGGGTACGGTCGCGCCCCGATGGACACCCTCACCCCCGCTGACCTCCCGCTGCGCTGGCGCACGCCGGACACGTGGGCCGACGCCGTCCTCGCCGATCCGGTCGCGCTCCTGAACGACCACGCGCACCTCGAGCGCGACGCCGGCGCCAACGCGCTGGCGCTGGTGCGCCGCATCCCCGACGGCTTCCCGGCCGACCGCTGGGTCCAACGGCTCACCGGGGTCGCCCGCGACGAGGTCGACCACCTCGCGCTCGTCTCGCGCGAGCTCGCGGCGCGGGGCGGTGAGCTGTCACGACAGCACCGGAACCCCTACGCCGCGGCGCTGCGGACCCACGTCCGCGCCGGCGACGGACCGCGCGACCTCGTCGACCGGTTGCTCGTCTCGGCCCTGATCGAGGTCCGCTCCTGCGAGCGGTTCGGGCTGCTCGCCGGCGCCGGCCACGAGCTCAGCCCCCTCTACGCCGGGCTGACCGCCAGCGAGGTCGGCCACTACCGGCTGTTCCTGCGCCTGGCCGAGGCCGCGGTCCCGGCGACCGCGGTCGCCGCCCGGTGGGAGGAGCTGCTGGGCCTCGAGGCCGAGGTCGCCGCCGCCCAGGAGCCCGGCCCCCGCATGCACAGCGGCCCGCCGACCTGACCCGAACGCTCCGATCGGGTCAGGCTCGCGAGGTCAGCCCGGCACCGGCGACGCGGTCGGGAACGGCTGGGCCGACGCGACGGCGATGGCCGTGACCCGCATCTCGCGGACCTCGACCAGGTTGTGATCGGACGCACGGCACCTCAGGTCGACCTGGCTCCCGGCCGTGATGGTCTCGGTCCACGAGCCCGACTCGAAGTCGGACCCGGCCGCGGGCAGGGACGTCGTCCGGCCGGTGGAGGTGCCGTCGACGTAGTAGGTGCAGAGCACCGTCGTCCTCGAGCTGTTGTTGAAGTAGTAGAGCGATGCGTCGAACACGTAGTCACCTGCAGGCACGGTGCCCGACCACAGCGTCGTGTCGGTCGTGCCCACCCAGCCGCCACCGCTCGAGGAGGCGTAGGCGTTGGACGGTCCGCGAGGACCCGCCGCTCCCGACCCGCCGGACGGACCCTGTGGACCGGTCGCTCCCGTCGGCCCGGCCGGGCCGGGCTCCCCGACGACCGCGTCGGACGTGGCCAGCCGGTGCAGCATCGCCGCGAGCTGTTCGCGCGTGACGTCGTCGCCGGGGCAGAAGAACGTCTCGCCCTCGGCCGTCCGACACCCGGCGGTGATGCCGTTGTCGCGGAGCCACGACACGTCGTCGTGGTAGGGACTCGTCGTGGGGACGTCGGCGAAGTCGTGGGTGGCCCACGCGGTCACCGGCACGGCGACCGCGAAGGCGAGACCGAGCGTGATGGCATGGCGAAGTCGAAGAGGGCGAGCGAGCATGGGGAGATCTCCTGACGGTCGATCCCCCCGAGCACCATCAGGTCTAGCAGCGCGCACGCCACGTGCCGCCCGAACGGTCAGGATGGGCGCTGGCGCAGGTGCTGCCCTCTCCGCCGGTCGGCCTACAGGCCCATGCTCCGGCCGATGATCTCGAGCATGATCTCGTTGGTGCCGGCGTAGATGCGCTGCACGCGGGAGTCCACGTAGGCGCGGGCGATGGGGTACTCGAGCATGTAGCCGTAGCCGCCGTGGAGCTGCACGCCGACGTCGACGACCTCGTCGAGGAGCTCCGTGGTCCAGTACTTCGCCATCGCGGCGTCCTCGACCGACAGGGTCCCCTCGTTGTGGACGGTGATGCAGCGGTCGACGAACTGCCGGCCGACCGTGATCTCGGTCTTCATCTTGGCGAGCTCGAACCGGCTGTGCTGGAACTTGCCGATCGGTCGTCCGAACGCCTCACGCTCGTTCACGTAGTCGAGGGTCAGCTGCAGGGCTCCCTCGGCACCCGCCATGGCGTTGACGGCCACGGACAGCCGCTCCTGCGGGAGCGCCTGCATCAGGTAGATGAACCCCTTGCCCTCCTCGCCGATGAGGTTCTCGGCGGGGACGCGCACGTCGTCGAAGTGGAGCTCGGCGGTGTCCTGCGCCTTCAACCCCATCTTCTTGAGCCGCCGGCCGCGGCTGAACCCCGACATGCCCTCCTCCACCATCAGGAGCGAGATGCCGGCGTGGCTCGACGCGGGGTCGGTCTTGGCGACGACGATCACCAGGTCGGCGTTGATGCCGTTGGTGATGAAGGTCTTGGAGCCGTTCAGGAGGTAGGAGCCGTCCTCCTGCTTCACGGCGGTGGTCCGGACGGCGGCGAGGTCGGAGCCGGTCCCGGGCTCGGTCATGGCGATGGCGGTGATCTTCTCGCCCGACGCCATCGGCGGGAACCAGCGGGCCTTCTGCTCGTCGCTGGCGTACTTCTGGATGTAGGGGACGATCACGTCGTTGTGCAGACCGAAGCCGACCCCCGAGGCGCCGGCGAGGGCGATCTCCTCGTCGACGATCGCGTTGTAGCGGAAGTCCGGCACGCCACCGCCGCCGTACTCCGAGGCGACGTCGGTGCACAGGAGGCCCTGCGCCCCGGCCTTCTTCCACACCTCCTTCGGCACGATCCCGTCGTCCTCCCAGGCATCGTGGAACGGGGTGATCTCCTCGGCGACGAACGCGCGGACCATGGCACGGAACTGGTCGTGCTCCTCGTCGAAGATGGTGCGCTCCACGTCCCGCTCCTGGCTCGTGTCCGATGTGGAACGGAGACTACAGAAGCACGGAACGGTCGAGGACCATCCGTCTCACCACCCACTAGCCTCGTGGGACCCCCGACCCGGCGAGGACCTCACCGTGGAGCAGCGCTTCGAGTTCGCGTTCGACCCCAGGTACCGCCCGCTCCTCGCGCTCATGGGGATCCGGCCGGACAACAGCGAGGTCGTCCTGACCGACGAGCGCTTCGTCGCCCACTTCGGCCGCATGCGTATCTCGACCCGGTTCAGCAACATCGAGGGCACGCAGACCTCCGGCTCCTACCGGGCGATCAAGGCCATCGGGATCCGCGCGAGCCTCGCCGACTGGGGTGCCACGTTCGGCACCAACACCGACGCCGGGCTGTGCGTGTGCTTCCGCGAGCCGGTGAAGGGGCTGTTCGGCGGGTTCAAGCGCCACCCGGGCCTCACCGTGACCGTCGCCGACGTCGAGGGCCTGCGGGCCGCCATCGAGGACCGGATCGCGTGAGGCGATGCTTGACGGCGGCGGGCGCGTCGTGTTGCGTCCACGCGACAGACGCCGCCCGCCCCTAGGCCGGCGTCGGGACCGGGACAACGCGTGGACATCGAACTGGTCGCCCGGGCGATCTCGACCCTCCCCGAGGACGACGACCACCCCTACCGGACCGGTCCGTGGCGACCGCAGGTCGACCAGTTCCGCGCCGACGACCTCGAGGTCGAGGGCGAGCTGCCGGCCGACCTCGACGGGGTGTACCTACGCAACACCGAGAACCCGGTCCACCCGGCGATCCGTCGCTACCACCCGTTCGACGGTGACGGGATGGTCCACGTGATGGGCTTCCGGGACGGGCGCGCCTTCTACCGCAACCGGTTCGTCGACACCGACGGGCTCCGGGCCGAGAACGAGGCGGGCCGGCCGCTGTGGGCGGGCCTCGCCGAGGACCGGACGACCTCCGAGCGGGACGGCTGGGGCGCCCGCGGGCGGATGAAGGACGCCTCCAGCACCGACGTCGTGGTGCACGCCGGCCAGGCGGTGACGTCCTTCTACCAGTGCGGTGACCTCTACCGGCTCGACCCGCTGAGCCTCGACACGCTGGGCAAGACCTCCTGGGACGGCTGGTTCCCGCCCGAGGGGGTCTCGGCCCATCCGAAGGTCGACGACCGCACCGGTGAGATGCTGTTCTTCAACTACTCGACCCAGGCGCCGTTCATGCACTACGGCGTCGTCGACGCCGACAACCGGCTGCAGCACTACACCGACATCCCGCTCGACGGACCCCGGCTCCCGCACGACATGGCGTTCACCGAGAACTACGCGATCCTGAACGACCTGCCGCTGCACTGGGACGAGGAGCTGTTGACCAAGGGCGTCTACGCGGCGCGCATGCACGACCGGCCGAGCCGGTTCGCGGTCATCCCCCGGCGCGGCAACGAGGCCGACATCCGGTGGTTCGAGGCCGACCCGACCTACGTGCTGCACTGGACCAACGCCTACGAGGACGGCGACGAGATCGTGCTCGAGGGCTTCTACCAGGACAGCCCCGCACCCAGGCCGCCGGCGGACGACCGCATGCGGATCTTCCGCTACCTGGCGCTCGACTGGATGCAGACGCGACTGCACCGCTGGCGCTTCGACCTCGTGACGGGGCAGGTCAAGGAGGAGCACCTGCGCGAGCGAGCACACCGAGTTCGGGATGATCAACCCGCGCCACCAGGGCCGGCCTTACCGCTACACCTACGCCGTCACCGGCGAGCCCGGCTGGTTCCTGTTCAACGGCCTGGTCAAGCACGACGTCCTCACCGGACGCGACGAGCGCTACGCCTTCGGCCCGGGCGTGTTCGGGTCCGAGACCGTGATGGCCCCCCGACCCGGCGCCACCGCCGAGGACGACGGCTACCTCGTCACGTTCACGACCGACGTCGACCGGGACCGGTCGGACTGCCTGGTCTTCGACGCCGCCGACCTCGCCGGCGGACCGATCGCGCGGATCCGGCTCCCCCAGCGGATCTCGAGCGGCACGCACGCGACCTGGGCGGACGGCGCCGACCTCCCCGGCTGGTCCGAGGTGGACCGGGCGGCCGACGCCATCGGCTGAACCACGAGCCGGGCCCGCGCCGGCACACCTGGCCGGCGCGGTCCCGACAGGTTGATCAGCCGCAGTCCTCCTGGCCGTCCTCGTCGGTCGGGTTGTGCGCGTCCCCGCGGCCACCCTCGGCGTAGGCCTGGCCACACCGCACGGTCTGGTCGCCGAGGTCGACCTGCGCCCAGCCCTGTAGCTGCTCGGGCGTGTTGGACTGGTCGCCGTCGATGGTCACGGTCCCGTCGCCGCCGCTGGCGCCGGCGCCGCCCTCGAGGGTCGCCCGCCCGTTGATCGGGAGGTCACCGTCGGAGCAGGCCTGCAGGAAGCCGTCGCCGCCGGTCCCCGACTGCGCGAGGTCGCCACTCACCACGACGCCGGCCGCCTCGGTGCCGGGCACGAGCTGGTGGTCGGTGCCGCACGTGACCTCGTTGGTGTAGTGGGTCGCCTCGTAGGTGCGACTGGGGTCGAAGGTCCCGTCGGCGTCGGTGCACTCGGCGAGCCCCTGACCCGACGGCGGGTCGTAGTGGGCGTCCTCGGCGGCACCGCACTCGCGCTGGACGGTCTCGGCCTCGCTCGAGCCCGCCGGGTCGGCGGCGGGTGCGGCGGCGAGCAGGAGCCCCACGGCGAGCAGGGGCAGAGCGGTTCTGACGTGCATCAGGTCATCCTCCGGGACGGCGTGCATCGGACCGGCTGGGAGGGACAGCCCGTACCCGCGTGCTTCGCTGCCCTGGCGGCCCGTCCCTCCGTGGGGGTGCGCTACCCACCGTGGCGGCGGCGCGCACCGCGCGTCCCCGCTCGCTACGTCCGGTTCGCCCGTGGGGCGCCACCGTGCCGAACGTCCAGGCGGGACGGGCCGTTGGCCCCTCACCCACGGCGGGCGCCTCGCCCACACTGCGTGTCAGCGTGGAGGGATCCGCACGTGCGGTGCGGGATCCCCAACGGTGACACGAGGAGGTGAGGCAGGTGCGGACCGCGACGGAGGCGACCACCCGCTGGCGCGATGCGGCGCTCCGGGTGCAGAGCCAGGTCCTGTCCGGCGAGCAGGTCGAGCTGGTCCTCGACGGTGTCGCCGCCGCCGCCCGCGACCTCGTGGACGGGGACGTCGCGACGCTGGCCGCACCCCACCTCCCGGGCCAGTCGCTGACCCTGATCGGGGCCGCCGGCTACCGCGCCGAGGACCTGCGCCACGCCGTCTATCCGATCTCGGAGTCGCTGTCGGGCGAGGTCATGACCACGCGCGCCGGGATGCGGGTCGCGGACGCCAGCACGGCCTGCAACGCCTACCAGCCGGTGTGCGAGCTCGGCGACATGGGCCCCACGCTCATCGTGCCGCTGGAACGCGACGCCGTGCCGTTCGGCAGCCTGCTCGTCGCGCGCCGGCGCGGGTCGGAGCCGTTCGACGACGACGCGCTACGCGAGCTGATGCTCTTCGCCGGTCAGGTGGCGGTCGCGATCGAGGTCTGCCGCGCGCGGCGCGAGCTGGAGCGGCTGGCCAGCCTGGAGCAGACCGAGCGGGTCGGGCGGGAGCTGCACGACACCGTGGTGCAACGCCTCTTCGCCACGGGGCTCACGCTGGAGGCCCTCGCCACCCGGTGGCCCGCGGAGGTCGCCGCCCACGTGCGCCCCGTCCTGGACCAGCTCGACGCCATCGTCCGCGACATCCGCGCCACGGTCCTCGAGCCGACCCCGGAGCAGAAGCGCGTTGTGTGACTACTGCGGCTGCCGCCGTCAACCCGCCATCGACGAGCTGTCGCAGGAGCACGAGGACATCCTCGAGCTGACATCGCGTCTCCGCAGGCTGGCACTCGACGGGACGCACGCCGAGGTGGTCGCGATCGTCGACGACCAGCTGGCTCCCCTGCTCGACCACCACACCACCAAGGAGGAGCGCGGGCTGTTCGCCCAGCTCCTCGCCACCGGCGAGGCCGACGCGCGCCTCGGCGAGCTGGTCGACGAGCACCGCGACATCGAGGACGCCCTCGCCGAGATCCGGCGCGGGGCGGACGGCTGGCAGCGCACCGCGGCACGGCTGCTGCACGTCCTGTCGGAGCACATCCTCGCCGAGGAGACCGACCTCTTCCCGTACGCGCTGTACGAGCTCCGCAGCGACCAGTGGGACGCGGTCGAGGCGCTCCACGACGCCGCGCGAGCGACCTCCGCGGCCTAGCCCCTCGTCAGCGTTCGCCGGCGGGTGCGCAGATCGACCGCGTCGGTCCCGCGTCGGCCAGGGTCGTCAGCGCACCCTCGGTCTCGAGTCGGGTGAGGGAGTCGACCGCCGGGTCCAGCAGCTCGAGGCACGCGCCGGCGCGCACGAACAGGGGGATGCGGTCGAGCGGCGCGGCGACGGTCACGGTCCGGTGCCCGGCCAGGACCTCGGGATCGCCGCCGGCGGCCACGAAGGCCTGCGCGTCCGCGTCGTAGGCGAGGACCTCCCAGAGGTCCACCCAGTCGCCGGCGGGCAGCCACACGTCGCGCTCGGTCGCACCCTCCTCGACCACCGGCGCCACCAGCAGGTCGTCACCGAAGAGGAACTCGGTGGCGGTCTCCGGCGACCACGACATCTCGTGGTCGGGATCGACCAGGCCCAGGTGCCGCATCATCGGCATCCCGTCCTGCTGGTAGCGCTGCGCCGCCTCCCACACCTCGGGGAAGAGCTGGGTGCGCAGCCGCGCCAGCAGGCGGTAGGTCTCGAGCACCTCGGGGTCGTAGACCTCGGCGCGGTCGTTGGTGTAGGTGTCCGGGCCGGGCCGCGGGTAGCCGTTCTTCTGGGTCCGCATGATCCCCGAGAAGGCCCCGAACGCGAGCCAGCGGGACTGCAGCTCCACGTCGGTGCGTTCGGCGTGGAAGAGCGCGTGGAACCCGCCGATGTCGGAGCCCCAGTAGCCGATGCCGGACGCGCCCATCGACAGGCCCTGGTGGACCGCGGCAGCGAGGCCGTCGGCGGCGGAGTGGTCCTCCGAGGGGTCGGCACCCCACACGATCCGCGCGTACGGGGCCGTGCCGGTGTAGCCGCAGCGGACGAACTGCGCGAAGTCCTCGCCCTTGGCCGGCCACGTCAGCTCGTGGCTCGCCTGGTGGTAGTCCGTGCAGTAGCGGTTGTGGTACGCGACACCGCTGCGTCCGTCGCTCGTGACGGCGTCGGCGGGGACGTACTCGCCGAAGTCCTCCATCCAGCCGTCGTAGCCGTCCTCGAGCGCCTCGCTGACGAGGTCCTGCCAGAAGCCGGTCGCCGCCTCGCTCGTGAAGTCGACGATGCCGTGGTACTGGCCGTCCTCCTTCAGGTAGGCGACGTACGGCGCCGGGTAGGTGTTCCCGGTCCGCGGCGAGCGGATGAAGTAGCCGGATCCGTCGCCCTCGTCGTAGGCGCCCTGCGGGTGCCGGTTGCACACGAAGCTGTTCACGTAGGTCGTGACCCGGATGCCCTGGTCGTGCCACCGCTGGACGCGCTCGCGCTCAGCCTCACGCTGGCCCTCCTGGGCGGCGCAGGGCAGGTAGTGGGTGTAGGTCTGCGCCACGGTGATCGGGACGTCGTTGTCGGCGAACCACGCCGCGTCGGGGCCGGGCTGCACCCACGGGCCGAAGAACCACTCGGCCGGCTCGGGCTGGCGGCCGGTGTCGGCCGTGAACCGGCGCAGCGCGTCGGCGGGGCGCGGACCGCCGTAGACGCGCGCCCGCAGGACCGGCTCCCGCGTCGTGACACGCCAGGCGTCGGCACGGTCGGAGCCGAGCTCGAAGCCGTTCAGCCAGTCACTGTCGAGCAGGAAGCCGTAGCCGCGGCTCGACAGCATCCACGGCATCGCGAAGTTGGTGCCCGGGAAGAAGCCCGGTCCCTGCCAGGCGTCGCCGAACACCGGGTCGGTCGCGACCCCCAGGTCCCCCGACGAGAACGGTCCCTCCTCGTTCCAGGTCACGACCTCGTGGCCCGCCTGGTCGACGCGGTCGGAACGCTCACCGAACCCGAGGAAGTGCTGCTCCGGGTCGGTACGGAACGAGGCCGCGGTGGCGACGACGCCCGTCAGGTCCGACGGCGTGGCTTCGAACGCCACCGTCGCATCGGGGCGGGCCTCGATCGTGAGCGCGATGGTGCGGCCGTCCGGGGCATCCGTCGCGAGCGTCAGGTCGAGCCGGCCGGGTCGCTCCTCGGCGAGCTCGGTGACCCGGGTGGCGTGGACCCAGGCGAGGTCGACCTCGGCGTGGGAGCCGTACCCGAGCTGGTGGACCGAGCCGCCGTCGCCGAGCGCGAACGACAGCGGCCCGTACGGCGCGGCGTCCGGGACCTCGGGGAGGTCGCTCTGGACCGCCGGGGCGGGCACCGCCGGCACCGGCACGGTCTCGAGGACCGGCTCGCCGCCCTGCACGACCCGGAGCACGAACGGGTCGCGGTCGACCTCGACCACGAGCGTCCCCGACCGCAGGGTGGCGTTCGCGTCCTCGCCGGCGAGGTCGCCCCGCGCCGGGACGTCGACGGCCGCGAGCGTGGGGACGGCGAGGGCGGCGGCGAGCAGGGCGGAGAGGGCACGCATGCAGCGGCTCCCGGGGAGGACGGGGCAGGGAGGGTCGCTGTCAACGTTCGACGGGGCGCTGCCCGTCTCCTGTGACGGTCAGCTGGAACGGACCGAGGGCCGGTAACGGTTCAGCGCGGGGGGTACCCGCTCGGTTCACGGGCCCGGGACTCGCTCCTCCCCACCAGTCGGAGGCTCACGGGATAGCGCCATCGGCGTCCACGACCTGCCTGCACCGCGCCGTAGATCGCGAACCCGATCGCGACGAAGAACAGCACGAACATCGCGCCGAAGACGACGATGAACCCGAGCGGCGGCGCCTCGTTGGCGGCAGAAAGCTCGGATCCGAACGAGCCGAACGCGACCGCGAAGCCGACGATCCAGAGGATCAACACGGTGATCTGGAAGTTCACCGCCTCACGCGCATGATGGCGGACCTCGGAGTCGTCTCGTGCGGCCGTGAGGTAGATGATCAGCGGGAGGAGGACGGCGAACAGCAGGACACCGAGATGACAGATCACCGACAGGGCTACCGTGCTGCCACCGTCAGAGGGTGGCCGTGAGGAGACGGGCCCCCATCGCTCACCGTCCCACCAGCGGGGGGCGTGGGTCTCGGGGTCCTCGTACCAGCCTGGAGGGGGCGGAACGGTCAGTCCGGGTTCGCTCGGTGTCGCGTTCACCTCATCGCCCCCATCGGATCGCGCTCGTGCGCAGAGATGTTCGCCCTGGAAGACGACGGCTCCTCCTACGGAGGCCCGATGTCCTTGCGCCACGCGGCGAGTTCTCCGTCGAGATCCGCGAGTTGTCGGTCCAGGCTGCGGTTCTGCCGCTGCTCCTCGTCCGCAGCCGCCCGTCGGATCGCCTCGGCCTCCCGCTCGTCCGCAAGGGGCCGGTTCAGTTCCGCTGCTCGGCGTACGGCCTCCCGCCGGCGACGGCCGAGCGGCAACACGAGCACGGCGATGACCAACAGGAACAGTGGGAGGTAGGCGGCAGAGACGAGTGCGTGGCCGAGGTCTCCGGTCGTCAGCCAGTTCAGCGACACGATGACCGCAGAGGTCGCAGCGGTGATGGCCGACACACGTCTCACTGCCGGAGCTCGCATGCCACCGGAGAACATGGTGACCTGTGCCTCGGCGAGCTCAGCGGCGAGCACTGCCAGCTCCGGATCGCGTACCGCCCGGCCTTCCCGTAGAGCCGCGCGTACCTCTCGTTGTTGCGTCGGCGACCTGCTCGCGAGCGCCTGCCCAGCGGACGTCCACCGCTTCCACGCCCCGCGCCACTCACGAAGACCGGACACGACGCTCCCCCGTTCACAGCGTCGGTCGACGGTAGCGGCCGTCCGCTCGGCACGCGGCCGGACTCGCCGACGGACGGGCCGCTACGACCGCCCCTGGTTCCGAACGGGACGCGAGCGAACAGCCGCGCTACGTGGCGAGTCGCTCCACGGGTTGACCGGTGACGGCGGCGATGAGGTCGAAGTCCTCGTCGAGGTGAACAACGATGAGGCCGGCCAACTCGGCCGTGGCCGCGACGAGGAGGTCCGGCACGGCAGCGGCGCGGTGCTGCCCCCGATCGGCCAGCAGGGCCTGGACCTCGCCGGCGCGGTCCTCGATAGCTGGAGTCAGGTACTCGACCGGCATCGAAGCGACCGGGGGCCGCCGCATCCCGTCGCGGAGGTCGGACCCGTTGCGAGCGCTGTAGCCGAGCTCGAGCCGGGTCACGGTGCTGATGCGCACGAGGCCACGCTCGACGCGGTCCGCCCAGGCGTCGGCGTCCTTCGAGGCCGAGAGGCGGACGAGGGCCGACTTGTCGATGAGCCAGTCGCTCACTCCCACGCGCCCCGCATGACCTCGGGGTCACCGAGATCGGCGAACGTCTCGGAGAACCGGCGCAGTGTCTCGACGGTGACGGGCTCATCGGAGGTCGAGGCCGCGCGGACCATCTCTCGCCGGAGGTACTCGGTGCGGGAGACGCCGAGTCGCTTGGCGCGCGCGTCGAGGGCCGCAACGACGTCGTCGGGGACGTCTCGGATGAGCAGGTCAGGCATCGTACGCCTCCTTGTGCTATCGCATGATAGCGCGCGTTCCGCATCGGCAGCGGGTCGTACGACGGCAGCTGTACGCGCACGCTTCATCCGGCTGAGGCCGACGGGTCCGACCACACTCGCCCCCCAGGACGTCCGGGACATCGCCAACCTCAGCAACCCCGTCGATGACGGAGAGCCGCCGGTACGAGTCGAGGATCCGACGAAGGTCGAACGTCGGTGTGCTCGATGGGCCGGCGTGAGCGAGACTCGTGGCCCATCCACGAGCGGGGACGTCCCAGCTTGCCCGTGGCCGTGAGAGGAGCGCCGGTGAGGTACGCACGGGAGATCACGGATGACATGCAGACGGAAGGCGGATGGTCGTCGTGGTCGTCTTCCACCCGGGTCGTCATCGTCGTTCTGGTTGCCCTGCAAGTCGGTGTCATCGTCGCGGCCTTCATGAGCGGGAACGTCGCCTCCGCAGGGATCGCCTTGTCGGGCGTGGGCGTTCTGATCGCGTCGCTCGCGGTCAGGTGGGCGCTGAGGCGCAACTGAACGCCAGCTGGCCACGGGGCGGGCAGCACTCACTCGGGGCGGTCACCGAGTAGCCCCCGGGGGCAGCGCGCTGGTGGTGACGACATCGTGACGGCGCCCTCGGTGGTGCGTGGGTCGTCGCGGTCCCGGTGTGGATGGCCGTCGGGGATGCTCCCTGCGTACGCGGCGCTCCCCCCGGAACGCAGAGGACCGGCCCCATCGGGACCGGTCCTCGGTGGAGCGGATGACGAGATTCGAACTCGCGACCTCCACCTTGGCAAGGTGGCGCTCTAGCCAACTGAGCTACATCCGCACGCGGGTCCGAGAACGCCCGAGATGCGGCGGTTCCTGGCCCAGCGGGTGCGAACTGTAACCCTCTCCCCTCGGGCCCGCAAACCACGCACAGGCGTGTGCGGAGCCCTCAGCGCGTGCAGGGTCGGGAGGGGGCTACGGGGTCGTGACGCCGGTGGAGCCGAAGCCGCCGCGCCCCCGCGTGGTGTCGTCGAGGCGGTCCACCTCGACCACGGTGGCGTGGCCGACCCGCTGGAGGACGAGCTGCGCGATGCGGTCGCCGGGAGCGATCGAGACCCGCTCCTCACCGAGGTTGACGAGGATGACCTTGAGCTCGCCGCGGTAGCCGGCGTCGATCGTGCCGGGGGCGTTGGCGACCGTGAGCCCCTGACGCAGCGCCAGCCCCGACCGCGGGTGCACCAGGCCCACCCACCCCTCCGGGATCGCGACCGCGAGCCCGGTCGACACCGCCGCGCGCGCACGCGGCGCCAGGGTCACGGCCTCGTTCGCGGCGAGGTCCAGACCGGCGTCGCCCGGATGGGCGTAGCTCGGCAACGCGGCGGTCGGGTCGAGCCGGACGACGGCGAGGTCGAGGTCCACGGCGCGTTCCTCCACGGGTCGGGGCCTGCCCCGACGCTAGCCTCCTCCGCGAGCGTCACCGTCCCCCTCGCCCCCGTCCGCCGAAGGACCACCGTGCCCGCGTCGTCGACGTCCGGCGCCGGCGCGCGGACCCGGGTCCTCACCACGGTCGCGGCCGTGCTCGCGGTCGTGGTCGTCGCTGGCGTGGTGCTGCAGCTGCGGGCGCAGGCCGACGCCCGCCAGGAGGCGACGCTCACCGCCGCCCGGTTCGCGCTCGGCGTCGACGTGCGTGAGCGTCGCACGGCGCTCGCCGGCCCGACCTCCGAGGCGAGCGATGCCGCGGCGTCGCTGCGGCTGGTCCTGCTCGAGTACGTGACCGCCTCCGAGCGCGGGCCGGCGGAGGTGACCGCCGAGCGCGACCGTCTGGAGGAGCAGCTCTCGCGGTCGGCCGCTGCCCTGCGGGGCGCGGCGGCGATGGGGGTCCCATCGGCCCCGGCGGCCCTCGACCCCGCCGTCGTCACGCCGCTCCTCCGCGAGGTCGCCGACCTCCAGGCCCAGGCGGTGCTCCTGGCCGACGAGGTCGACGGGACGCTCCAGGGCAGCGAGCGCTGGGGGTCGGCCGTCGCCGCGCTCATCGCGGCGAACGGCGCATACGCGGCCGCCGCGACCGACCCGGCCGACCTCCCGTCGGAGCCGGCGCGGGTCGCCGAGCGGTGGACCGCCGAGGTCGCCCCGCTGGAGGCCTACGTCGCCGCGGCCGAGGCTGCGGGCGAGATCCCGGGGCTCACCGAGCTCGCCGCCGCGCACCGCGACTACGCGGCTGCCAACCTGGCGTGGGCGCGCGAGGCCGCCGCCCTCCTGGCCGCGGACGAGGTGGAGACCTACAACACCCGCCTCGCCGAGGTCACCGCCGAGGGGCGCGACGTGGCCCTGCTGGACGACCTCACGGCGGCGACCGCCGCCGCCGCGAGCTCGCCGACGCTCGAAGCGGTCGACGTCGAACGGCGCCGGCTCCTGAGCTTCCTCCGGGCGCTCGACGCGCTCCGCCGGCACACGGCGACCCGGCTCGCCCCGCCGGCCGACACGGACTCCTAGGAGCCCGCCTCCCGGCGTGCGCGGGCCTCGGCGCGGGCGGCCTCGGCGGTCTCCTCGGCGTGGTCCACCACGGCGCTCCGCCGCGCCTGCCGCGACTGGGCCGCCTCGGCCGACGCCACCAGGTCGGCCATGCTCGACACCAGGAACCCGGTGACGTTCTCGATGTCGGGCAACGCGTCGTAGTCCGCCGTGAAGCCGAAGTTCATCCACCCGTCGATCGACGTGAGCCCCACGGCGTACGAGTGCGTGGCCGCCAGCGGCGCGAACGGGAACGCCCCCATCAGCCGCGCCCCGAGGCAGTAGATCGGTACCTGGGGGCCGGGCACGTTGGTGACGAGGAAGTTGAACAGGCGGCCCCGCGCCGCGAGCCGCGACGCCATCGCGTGCAGCGTCGGCGGGGCGAACTGCGTCAGGCCGATGAGGAAGCCCGCGCCGGCGGCGTGGTGGCTCGACTTCACCTCCTTCATCGCGTCGTGGCAGACCTCGAGCCGCTCGATCGGATCCATCTCGAACATCGGGAGGTTCACGAACACCGACACGACCCGGTTGCCGAGCGCCGCGTCGTCGTCGGTGCGCACGCTCACCGGCACCATCGCCCGCAGCCACAGCCCGTCGGTCCGCACGCCACGCGAGCGCAGGTACCTGCCGGTCGCGTCGGCGGTCACCGCGAGCACCACATCGTTGACCGTCGTGGAGAAGGTGTTCTTGACGAGCTTCGCCTCCTCCAGCGACAGGCGCTGGATGGCGAACCGGCGGTGGGGGCCGGGAGCGACGTTCAGGATGCTGCGCGGGGCGGGGCTCGCGAGGCTCGCCCGGGCGACCGACACGATGCCACGCCCGACGGTGAAGGCCCGCTTGGCCGCGTTGGTGGGCGCCGCGGCGACGCGCTGCGCGGACTCGACCATCGACGCCGGCGACGACACCAGGTCGCGGACACCGGACCACGCGAGCTCGTAGCCGCTGGGGGCGGACTGCGGCGTCCAGGGCTCGGGTGGCGGGATCTCGCTGGAGGCGTCCGGGGCCGTGTCGAGCATGACGCTCGCGATGTCGAGACCCGCGATCCCGTCGATCATGGCGTGGTGGTTCTTGCCGAGGAGCGCGACGCGGCCCTCCTCCAGCCCCTCGATGACGTAGAGCTCCCACAGCGGCCGGTCGCGGTCGAGCTGGCGCGACAGGATGCGGGCGCAGTACTCCATCAGCTGCGGCGTGCCGCCCGGCTTCGGCAGGGCCGCGTGGCGGACGTGGTAGGACAGGTCGAAATCCGGGTCGTCGACCCACACCGGGTTGCCGAGCCCGAGCGGGGTGAACGCGAGCTTCTGGCGGTACCGCGGCACCGCGTGGAGCCGCGAGCGCACGAGCGCCACGAACCGTGAGAAGTCGAAGCCGTCGGTGTTGGAGGCGTCGAAGACGAACAGGCCCCCGACGTGCATGTGCTGGGTGGGCGTCTCCATGTTGAGGAACGCCGCGTCCACCGAGCTCAGCCGCTCGCCGTGTCCTCGGTCCATCTGTCCCGCCGTCCCGTGGGTGGCCGGCCGAGGGGACCCCGCCGACCGGGGCTGATGGTAGGCGCGTCAGTCCCCGGCGACGTCCTCCTCGACCCGCGCCCCGACGACGCCGGTCCCACCGACGACCACGGCCGGCAGGCCCGGCTCGCCGTCGAGCCACGCCCCGGTCGTGGTACGCGGCACCAGCCGGTGGGTCACGACCTGCGGTGCGCCGAGTCGGGCCGAGTAGACCGCGGCGGCGAGCGCGAACGGCCAGTCGGCGTCGCCGTACGCGTCGATGACCACCGCGCCGGCGATGTCGGGTGCCTCGGGGCGCGACCACAGCTCGTCGATCACGGCCACGGCGGTGGCGTCCCGGGTCGCGCCGGCGACGCGCCGAACGGCGGCGCCGTCGACCGCCGTCTCGGCGTCGGCGGGGACGGCCGCGGTGCCGCCGAGGAGGACGACCTCGTCGGTCCCGCCGTCGGCGACCGCAGCGTCGAGCCACGACGCCGTGCGCGGGTCGAGGGTGTCGCTGCCGGTCAGGAGGATGGGGTGACGGTCGATGGCGGCGAAGGCGCCGGCGGTGACCGCGTCGGCCCACCCAGCGCTCGTGTCGGGGTAGCCGCGTGCGACCAGGACCGTGGAGGTGTCGCCACCCGCTCCGCGGAGGTGGTCGGCGACGGCGATGGCGGTCTCGATCCGGGTCGCGCCGGCGTGCCGCTGCACGACGAACCCGCGGGCGCGCAGGTCGTCCTCCGCGGCACGCGAGACCGCGTTCGGGCCACCGACGACGTGGACGGTCGCCCCGGGCGCGAGGATCCGCTCGAGCTCGTCCCCGGTGACGCCGGCGAGCGGCGCGTCCGGACCGCCCGGGGTGAACAGGATCGGCCCGTCCGGTCCCGCGAGCGCCGTGGCCGAGAGGGCGTCCGCGAACGCATCGTCGCGCGCCACGACGGCGGTGGTGGCGGCCCCGCGGTCGTCGCCGGTCGCCATCGCCACGAGCGCCCCGACCGCGGCCGGCCCCGTCCCGCCACCGCCGGCCTCGGCGAACAGACGCTGGCTGATGGCGACCGCGCCGGCGACCGGGTCGTCGGTGTCGGCGAGCCGGTCGACCTGACGGGGCGTCCGGCTCGACCAGGGACGCCACGCCTGGGCCTGCCGGGTCGCCGCGGTCCAGCCGTTGACGGTCAGACGGACCGTCAGGAGCACCTCGTCCTCACGGCAGTCACGGATCCGGCCGAGATCGTCGAGGACGACCGAGGGCCGACCGTCGACGTCGATCACGCCGGCCTCGTCGAGGTGGAACGTGCCGTGCTGGTCGCCCATCGTGCAGGTGGCGTAGACGTGTGCGTCGCCGCGGGGGTCGTCGGCCGGGACGCCGGCGACCGCGGCGGTGAGCCGCAGCGGCGGGTCCTCGGCGAACGGGTACGGGCCGCCCCCGTCGAGCGTCAGCCCGAACGGCTCGCGCCAGTCCACCAGCCGTGGGGGCATGTCGCGGTAGAAGTGGGCGATCAGCTCGGCTGCCGACCAGCCCGCCTCGGCCTTCGCCTTGGCGTCGTACTCGTCGATGTGCCGGCCCTCGGGGAAGCCGCTGCAGCCGGAGCAGTACTGCGCGAACGCGACGTCGCCGGTGGAGGCGTCGTCGAGGCGGAGGTGCCAGGTGGCGTCGACGGCCGCGTCCGAACGGGCGTCAGGCGGGTTGCCGCAGTCCGGGCAGTAGAGCTGGTGCCGGGTGGTGTTGGACAGGTCGCAGCCGTCCCGCCACGGGTGGCGGACGTGGTACCAGGCGTAGGACCTGATCGCGATCGCGCCGGCCTGGAGCAGCGCGGTCGGCCACTCCGGCGGGAACTCCCGCGGCAGCACCGTCTTCACGTAGCGGTCGAACGGCACGACGTCGACCAGCGTCCCGTCCCCGTCGCACACCCGGATGGTCGCCGGCGGCGCCCCCGCGATGGCGTCGTCGGCCGCGGCTGCCGGCGTCAGCGGCACGACCAGGGCCGCGAGCAGGCTGACGAGCACGAGCAGGTGCCAGCGGGCGTGGACGTGTCGGGGCGCGTGTGGGCGTCGCATCGGTCTCGCGGGGGTCGAGGACAGTCGTCCGCCGCCCGCCGCCGGGCCGGTGCGGCGATCGCGGTGCGACGATCGCGAGGTGGTGGGCTGGCCCAGCGGTGGAGCCCCCGCGGGCGGGGGACGGCGCCGCACTACCCTAGTCCGGACCACGGAGCGTGACCAGGCCCGCACGGGCGGAGGACCGCATGATCGTCGTCGCCATCGAGGTGCTCGACCGCGTCCAGGAGGCGCTGGGCGGTGGCAACCTCACGCTGTGGCTGGTCGGTGCCGGTCTCGTCGCGCTGTACCTCGCCTACCGTGCGGTGAAGCTCGCGGTGAAGCTGGTGGCGCTCGCGACCGCGGCCGTCCTCTTCCTCGGCACCGCCCCCTGGGCGGGCGAGCCGGTGACCGGCCCGACCGCGGACTGCGCCGCGGCGATCGTCGCGCGCGACGCCTCCGGCTGGCAGACCAACCTCACGAAACGGATCACCGTCGAGTCGCTGTCCGGCGACGCGAGCTGCGCCGACGACGGCGTCGGCCTCGCCACGGGGACCGGCGTGGTGAAGCTCCGCTCGTTCTGGGACGTGCCGTTCCAGACCTGGGACGTCACCACCAGCGGCGCGACCTCACAGGTGGACCTGCCCGGGGTGTGAGGGCCGACCGGTCCGCGCCTCCCCCTGCAGCGCGGACCGGCGGCCACGTCGCGCTAGGCGACGTGGTCGGGGATGAGGTAGGCGAGGTCGATCCCCGCCGCGTGGGCGAGGTCCTCGACCAGCCAGCGCGAGGCGGGCTGGCGACCGTTCAGGACCCGCGAGATGGTGGAACGGGCGTGCGGGCGGCCGGCGTGGGCGCAGGCTCGCGCCAGCGCCGACACGTCGTAGCGGCCGGTGGCGTGCAGCAGACGGTGGAGCTCGCGGGCCGCGAGGCAGGCCTCGGGGTCGCGGGCGTCGGTCGGCACCGGCCGCTCCCACCAGCGCACCTCGCCGCCGCGCGGGTCGCGCGTCGGGACGTGCCCCCGGACGCGCCGCGCCCGCCGTACCCCCGTGGTGGCCCCATCCGCCGCCGTCGTCGCCACCATCCCCGTGCCGTGCATCTGCCCTCCTCATCCGGTGCAGGTGCATCCTCACCCGGGTGGTCCGTCAGGTTTGACGATACGTCGGCCGGGAGGGCGCCGCCGGCGCGACGTAGGCTCCTCCCCCCGCCCACCCGGAGCTCCCCCGTGACCCGCCGCCGCGCGAGCGCCCTGCCCGTCCTCGGGCTGCGTGCGCACTCGTGGCCGGCTGCGCGGGCACGGGTCCGGCCCCGTCCGTCCCGGTCGCCGACCCGCCAGCGACCGACGCGGTAGCGGTCCCCGCCGGCGCCTTCACCGCGACCGTGACGCACATCTCCGACGGCGACACGCTGTGGGTGTCGGTCGAGGACCCGGGCGCGACCGGCATCGACACGCGCGAGGAGGCCAAGCTCCGGCTGCTGCGGATCGACACCCCCGAGCTCGCCCGTGACGGGCAGCCCGCCGACTGCCTCGCCGACGAGGCGAGCGATGCGCTGGCACGGCTCGTGCCGGAGGGGAGCACCGTCCACGGGGCCTACGACGTCGAGCGGCGCGACCGCTACGGCCGCGAGCTGGTCCACCTCTGGACCGACGACGGCCGGTGGGTCAACGGCGCCATGCTCGCCGACGGGTACGCCCAGGTCGTGACGTTCCCGCCCAACACCGCCTACGACGACGAGGTCCGGGCGCTGCAGGCTGACGCCCGCGACGACCGACGCGGCCTGTGGGACCCGGCCCGTTGCCCGGGTTGAGCGCTGGTCCTACGCGTCCCCGTCGAGCACGCCGCGGATGCGGACGGGGCGGCGCAGCCCGACGCCCCGGACCCGGGTCGGCAGGATCGCGCTTGACGTCGAACACCGTGCCGAGCTCGTCGGCGAGGTCGTCGTCGGCGAGGACGCTCCAGGGCCGGGCGATGTCGGTGAGCCTCGCGGCGAGGTTGACGGCGGGCCGAAGTAGTCGCCCTCCCGGACGAGCGTCGCCCCGTGCGCCATCCCGCCCCGCAGCGGGGCGTCGGCCAGCGGCTCCACCTCGCGGGTCAGGTCCAGCATCGCGTGCGCCAGTGCCACCGGCCCCGGCGCGACCAGCATCACCGCGTCGCCGAGGTACTTGACGGCGTTCACGTCACGCGCCTCGGAGAGCACGTCGATGACGTGCTGCTCGAACCGGTCGAGGACCTGGTCGAGACCGCCCGGGTCGATGCGCGAGGACAGGGCGGTGTAGCCGACGACGTCGACGAACCCGACCGACAGGTCGACCTCCTGCGCGTCGCTGCGCGCCGCGACGGCCAGGAGCTCCGAGCCGAGCTGCTGCACCAGCTGGAGCCCGTAGGTCTCGATCAGGAGCTTGCGGGACACCTCGTCGAGCCCCCGCGCGGTCTCGGCGAGCGCGACCGACACGGTGAGGTCGTCGGCGCCCGACTGCCGCATCGGCAGGACCAGCTCCTCACGGATCATGCCGAGGTCGCTCCGGGCGATGGTGGCGAGCGCGGCGCCGCGCGCGCGGGCGGAGCGCACGATCGCCTCGACCGGGATGACCTCGATCAGCTCGCCCAGGAGCAGGCTCCACCGCAGGTCGGCCTCGGTGTAGTGGTCCGGCTCCGGGAGCCCCGACGCGACCCGCACCCGGGTGAGTACCGACGCGGGCACGCCCGAGCGCTCCGCCAGCTCGTCGAGCTCGTAGCGACCCTCGTCGCCCAGCACCCCCTGGGCGAGGACCAGCGGCACGCGTCGCTCCCGAACCGCGTCGCGGGCGGCCTCGCGGGCGAGCCCGAGGCTGACGAGCGCCTCGACGGTCTCCTCGTCGTGCCCATCGAGCGTCGTCGGTGGCTGCTCGACCGCGTCCCGCACGAACGCGGGGAGCTGACCGGTGAGCTCCGCGGCACTGGCCGGTCGCCCCGGGGGGCGGGGCCGGTCGTCGCGGTGGTCGTCGGGGCGGTGTCGCACGTCCCTCTCCCACGGTAGGGGTCGGGGGGTCGCCGGGGGGTGGGCCCGCGGCGCTCAGCCGGCGGTCATCCGCAGACCTGCGTCGAGCCGGATGACCTCGCCGTTCAGGTAGCTGTTCTCGACGATCTGACGCACGAGCAGACCGTACTCGCGCGGGTCGCCGAGCCGGTGCGGGTGCGGGATGTCGACCGCCAGCGCGTCGCGCGACTCCTGCGGGAGGCCCGCCAGCATCGGCGTGTCGAAGGTCCCCGGCGCGATCGTGACCACGCGGATCTGCGACCGCGCGAGGTCGCGGGCGATCGGCAGGGTCATCCCCACGACGCCGCCCTTCGACGCCGCGTAGGCGGCCTGGCCGACCTGGCCGTCGAAGGCGGCGATGGAAGCGGTGTTGACGATCACGCCCCGCTCCTCGCCGTCGGGGTCCTGGCTCACCATCTGGGCCGCGGCGAGGCGGACGACGTTGAAGGTGCCGACGAGGTTCACCTGGATCGTGCGGGCGAACACGTCGAGGTCGTGGGGGCCCTTGCGGCCGACGGTGCGCTGCGCCGGCGCGATGCCGGCGCAGTTGACCGCGATGTGGACGCCGCCGAAGGCCTCGACGGCCATCGCGATCGCGTCGCTCACCTGGTCGGGGTCGGTGACGTCGGTGGCGGCGAACAGCGCCGCGTCGCCGAGGTCGCCGGCACGCGCGGTCCCCTCGGAGCTCGGGAGGTCGACGAGCACCACGTTGGCGCCGGCCTCGACGAGGGTGCGGGCGGTCGCGTTGCCGAGTCCGGAGGCTCCTCCGGTGACGAGCGCGGTCTTGCCGGCGACGTCCATCGTGTGCACCTCTGCGGGTCGGGGATCGGGGGGCTCGCACCCGGCGGCGGGGCGGGGGCCGAGCCTAGCCACCGTCGTCGGACACCCCCCGTCCGGGATGTCCAGATGGGTGGTCGCCAACCCACTGTCCGTGAGTACGAGTGTCCACTGACGGCGCAGCGTGATACGAAGTGACCAGTACGTTGTGGCCACGCGGTCAACCACCCGTCCGTGTGACTACCGACGGCGCGGAGGACAGGTACGGACGGGGTGGCACGAGGCGGGGAGGGGAAGCGTGGCGATGACCGTCCTGGTCGTGGAGGACGACCCGTCCATCCGCACCCTCATCGCGGTGACGCTGCCGGACGACTGGCAGGTCGTCGAGGCCGGCGACGGCATCGAGGGCATCGCGCTCGCCCGCGAGCACCGTCCCGACGCGATCATCCTCGACCACGACCTCCCGCTGGTGGTCGGCTCGGAGGTCTGTCGGGTGCTCCGCGGCGAGGCGTGGGCGGCCGACACGCGCATGGTCGCGATCACCGGCTCGGCGGACCCCGCCGTCCGTCGCGCCTTCGCCGACGCCGGCGTCGACGCGTTCCTCAGCAAGCCGTTCAGCCCGGTCCAGCTCCTCGACCTCCTCGACAGCTGGGACCACCAACGTGTCTGAGGCCGTCGGCGGGTTCCCGCTCCGCATCTCCGGCAGCACCGACCCGGAGCTCCTCCAGGCGCAGATGATGGCCTACGCCCGCGACCTCCGGGTCGCGCTGGACCGCAGCCGCGACGCGACCTCCGAGCTCGCCCGCACCCACCTCGAGACCGTCGCCGCGCTCGCGGCCGCGGTCGACGTCCGCGACGAGGTCACCGGGGGGCACGTCTACCGCGTCGCCAACTACGGGGCGCTCCTCGCCGAGGAGATGGCACCCGAGCTCCGCGACGACCCCCAGCTCGTCTACGGCTTCCTCCTCCACGACATCGGCAAGCTGGCCGTCCCCGACGCCGTGCTCTGCAAGGCCGGTCCTCTGACCGCCGACGAGCAGGACGTGATGCGCTCGCACGTCGAACACGGCATCCGGTTCGTGAAGGGCGTGAGCTTCCTGCGGCCGGCGCTCAACATCATCGCCACGCACCACGAGCACTACGACGGCACCGGCTACCCGCAGGGGCTGGTCGCGAGCGAGATCCCGCTGGCCTCGCGCATGTTCATCGTCTGCGACGCCTTCGACGCGATGATCCACGACCGCCCCTACCGCGACGCGCTCGCCCCCGACCACGCGCTCTCGCTGCTGCGGGACGCCGCCGGCGCGCAGTTCGACCCGGACGTGGTCGAGGCCGTCGAGGCACGGCTCGACGACTGGCTGGAGGTCGACGACCGGCCGGCGATGCCGCCGCTCGGGGACCGGTCGAGCCCGGCCCGGCAGCAGCGCGAGGCGGTCCTCGCCAGCCAGCAGGTGTTCGACTCGCTCGACCAACCGATGGTGATGCTCTCCCCCGACGGCGTCGTACGCGACGCCAACCGCCCGTTCCTCGAGCTGTTCCGGCTGCTCGACGTGCCCGTCGGCATGCTGCTGCACGAGCTCATCGACCGCAGCGACGCGCCGATCGCCGACCTCGCCGGCGCGCGCGACCAGTGGCGCCAGCTCGAGCGGGACCTGTTCGACGGGCGCCGCGAGGGGCGCTTCGCCGGCGAGCCGGTCGACCTCCACTGGTTCTCGAACGTGATCCGCGGCGACGGCGACGCGGTGGTCGGGCGGGTGCTCGTGATCTCGCGGGCCCGAGCGACGGCGCCGTCCGCGGGCACGGCCACCCGCACCGAGGCGGCCACGGGGCTCCGGCGCGCGGCACCGGCGGTGGCCGAGGCCCGCGACCTCCTCACCGACGCGGATCCGCACGACCCGGCCTGGCGCCGCCGCGCCGACCGCGTCCGGGCGGGACTCGACCGGCTCGCCTCGCTCGCCGCCCGGCTCGAGGACGACGCGGTCGCGGCTGCCGGTGACGGCGCGCCACCCGCGGTCCCCCACCCCGAGGCCGGCCGCTCCGGTTAGCCCGCCGCCGAGCGCCGCTGCCGGTCGCCGGCAGCCCGACGCAGCGCCTCGGCGAGGGCGCTCTGGTCGCCGCTCTTCAGCACCAGCTCGACGCCGAGGCGCTCGGTCTGCTCCCTGGCGTAGGTGCCCGCGACGGCGGTGTAGGCGACGATCCCGACGTCGGGGTGCGACGCACGCAGGATCTCGATGGCCTCGAAGCCGTTCATCCGCGGCATCAGGAGGTCCATCGCGATGACGTCCGGCGGGTCCGCGGTCACCATCTCGACCGCCTCGACGCCGTCGCCGGCCGCCCCGACGACGGTGAGGTCCGCCTCCATGTCGAGCTGGACGCCGAGGAGCAGCCGGAAGTCGATGTCGTCGTCCACGACCAGGACGCGCAGGGCGGGCGTGGGTTCGCTCACGCCTCCACCTCCGCCGGGAGGGTGAGCACCGCGACGGTCCCGCCACCCGGGCGCCGGCGCAGCACGAGCCCGCCCGAGGCGAACTCGGTGAGGCGCTGGGCGACGGTGAGTCCGATCCCGAGCCGAGCGGCCGCCGTCATCACGGCGTGGTGGCCGCGGTAGAACAGCTCGAAGGCGTTGGCGAGCTCGTCGTCGGGGAGGTCCGGGCCGGGGCCGCCGACCGTGACCTCGACGTCGCCGGACGCGGTGGTCGCGAGGTCGACCTCGACCCCACCGGTGCCGTAGCGGATGGCGTTGTCGACGAGGTTGCGGAGGATCCAACGCAGCGCGTCCGGGGCGACGTAGGCGGTCGCGTCGGTGGCACCGGTGACCACGAACGGGTGGTCGGAGCCGAGCTCGCCCCAGACCACGCGCACCGCGTCGGCGACGCGCACGTGCTCGCGGTGGCCGACCGGGAGCCGGGTCTCGATCTGCGACACGACCAGCACGTCGTCGAGCAGCCGCTCGAGGCGGCGCGACGAGCGCAGGAGCGCTTCGATCAGCTCCTCACGCTGGGTCGGGTCGGTCGTCCGCGCCAGGACCTCGACCTGGCCGCGCACGGTCGCCATCGGGGTGCGCAGGGCGTGGCCGACGACGTTCATCACCCGCGCGCGCACCTCGTCGAGGGCGGCACGGTCGGCCGCCAGCAGCTCCGCGGGCGACTCGGCCACCACCGTGCTCTCCCGTCACGACGAACACGCCGGCCTGCCGGCGCGCGATCCTCCCCCCTGGCGACAGTGTAGGAGCACGGCGCCACGCACGGCCCCTTCAGCGCGGAGCGACGCCGCGGTCCTCCAGGAACCGGTCGCGCGCCTCGCGGTGGTCCACGATGGGCGGCGGGTAGTCGACGCCGCCGAGGAGCGTCCCCGCGAGCTCGTGCGGGGCGTGGATGTCCCCGTCGTCGAGGTCGGCGAGCTCGGGGACGTAGCGCCGGATGTAGGCGGCCGCGTCGTAGCGGGTCGACTGGACCCACGGGTTCAGCATCCGGTTGGGTCGGCTGTCGGTCCCCGTCCCCGCGACCCACTGCCACTGGGCGGAGTTGTTGGCGAGGTCGCCGTCGACGAGCCAGTCGAGGAAGTGCGCCGCGCCCACGCGCCAGTCGACCCGGAGGTGCTTGGTGAGGAACGACGCCACGATCATCCGGGCGCGGTTGTGCATCCACCCCTCGCGGCGGAGCTGGCGCATGCCGGCGTCGACCACCGGGTACCCGGTGCGGCCCTCCTTCCACGCGGTGACCGCGTCCTCGTCGTCGACCCAGCGGTCGCCGCGGGGGCGCAGGTCGGTCCGCGGGAGGTCGGGACGGCCCCACAGCAGCTGGTGGGCGTGGTCGCGCCAGCACAGCTGCCGGGCGAACGCGTCGTGCCCCGACCGCCGACGGTCCAGACGGCCGACGACCTCGTTCGCCGACACGCAGCCGAAGTGCAGGTCCGCCGACAGGCGGGACGTGGCGTCGGTCGCGAGGTCGTCGTGCCCGGTGGCGTAGCCCTCGACCGCGCCGGCGAGCCACGCGGCCAGTCGCCGGCGGGCCGCCGTCTCCCCGCCCCGCAGGAGCGCCGGCGACGGCTCGCCGACGACGAGGTCCGCGAGCGTCGGCAGCCGCCCCGTGGCCACCGAGGCCGGCATCCGCACCCGCTCCGGGGCCGGCAGCACCTCCCGCCTCGGGGCGTCGAGCCAGCGTCGCCAGTAGGCCGAGAACACCTGGAACACGTCCCCACCGCTGGGCGAGACCTCCCCTGCCGGCACGACCGTGACACCGGGGTGCAGGTGCAGTGCCGCGCCCCGTTCGCCGGCGAGGTCGCGCAGACGTGCCTCGCGCCGGCGCGCGAAGGACGACACGTCGGCGGTGGCGTGGAGGGCGTCGGCACCGACCTCGGCGGCGAGCGTCGCGACCTCGCCGGCGAGGTCACCGCGTCGGACCACGAGCGACGCGCCCCGGTCGACGAGCGCCCCGCGGAGGTCGCGGAGCGCGTCGAGGAGGTAGGAGACCCGGTTCGGGACCGCGTAGCCGGTGGCGAACAGCGCGTCGTCGAGGACGAACAGCGGCACGACCTCGTCGTGGGCGGCGACCGCCGCGGACAGCGCCGGGTGGTCGTGTACCCGCAGGTCCCGGGTGAACAGGACGATCGCCGTGGACACCCGGGGCCCTCCGCGCGTGGGGTGGTACGAGGTCTACCCCCGCTTCGGAGCGGCCGCTGGCCCGGACGCCTGTCGGGGGGCACGGGTACGGTCCGCGCGATGAGCGACGACGTCCTCGAGCGCTTCAGCGCGCCGGTCCGCGAGTGGTTCCGCACCACGTTCGCGGCCCCGACGGCTGCCCAGGCGCAGGGGTGGCCGGCGATCGCCGACGGGGCGCACACGCTGATCCTCGCGCCGACCGGGTCGGGCAAGACGCTCACCGCGTTCCTGTGGGCCATCGACCGGCTGATGACCCAGCCCACGCCGGCGAAGGACCAGCGGCTGCGGGTCCTCTACATCTCGCCGCTGCGCGCCCTCGCGGTCGACGTCGACAAGAACCTGCGCGCGCCCGCTGAAGGGCATCCGGCTCGCGGCCGAACGGCTCGGGGTCGAGGTCCACGAGCCGTCCGTCGGGGTGCGGACCGGTGACACCCCGTCACGCGAGCGCCAGGCGATGCTGCGCACACCGCCGGACGTGATGATCACCACGCCCGAGTCGCTCTACCTGATGCTGACCTCCCGGGCCCGCGAGGTGCTGCGCAGCGTCGAGGTCGTCATCGTCGACGAGATCCACGCGCTCGCACCGACCAAGCGCGGGAGCCACCTCGCGCTGTCGCTGGAGCGGCTCGAGGAGGAGGTCCTGCGCGGCGGCGCCGACGGGCTCGGCGAGCCCGACCCGGACCGGCGGCCGCCGCAGCGGATCGCGCTGTCGGCGACCCAGCGCCCGCTCGACGAGATCGCCCGCTTCCTCGGCGGGTTCGAGGGACGCCCGACCGACGACGTCGAGGCCCGTCCCGCGCAGCGGCCGGTGCACGTCGTCGACGCCGGCGTGCGGAAGGAGCTCGACGTCGAGGTCGTGGTGCCCATCGAGGACATGGGCGAGCTCGGGACCATCGTCGAGGATCCCCTGTCCGGGCCGGCGGCGGCCGGGCCGGTGCGTCGGAGCATCTGGCCGGCGATCCACCCGCGGCTGCTCGACCTCGTGCTCGAGCACCGGTCCACGCTCATCTTCGTCAACGCCCGCCGGCTGGCCGAGCGGCTGGCGGCACGACTGAACGAGCTCCACGCCCAGCGCCAGCGCGCCGAGGAGCTCCGGGAGAAGGGCATCGACCCCGACTCCGAGGCGGCCCTCGCGATCCTGACCGCCCCGGTCCCCGAGCTCGTCAAAGCCCACCACGGGTCGCTGTCCCGCGACCGGCGCCTCCAGATCGAGGACGAGCTCAAGAGCGGCCGCCTCCGCGGCCTCGTGGCGACCTCGAGCCTCGAGCTCGGCATCGACATGGGCGCCGTCGACCTGGTGGTGCAGGTCGAGTCCCCCGGCGCGGTGAGCCGCGGCCTCCAGCGGATCGGCCGCGCCGGTCACCAGGTGGGTCAGCCGTCGCGCGGCAAGGTGTTCCCGAAGTACCGCGGCGACCTCGTCGAGGTGGCGGTCGTCGTCGACCGGATGCAGCGCGGGCTCATCGAGGAGACCCGCTACCCCCGCAGCCCCATCGACGTGCTCGCCCAGCAGGTCGTGGCGATGGCGGCGATGGACGAGTGGGCCGTCGCCGACCTCCTGCGGATGGTGCGCCGCGCGGCACCGTTCGCGGAGCTGTCGGAGGAGGTGCTCCACAACGTCCTCGACCTCCTGGCCGGTCGCTACCCCAGCGACGAGTTCTCCGAGCTGCGGCCGCGGATCGTCTGGGATCGGGTGGCCGACACCATCCGCGGACGCCAGGGGGCCCAGCGGCTGGCGGTGACCAACCCCGGCACGATCCCGGACCGCGGGCTGTTCGGCGTGTTCCTGCCCGACGGGACCCGCGTCGGCGAGCTCGACGAGGAGATGGTCCACGAGTCCCGCGCCGGCGAGACCTTCATCCTCGGCGCGTCGACCTGGCGCATCGAGGACATCACCCACGAGCGCGTGGTCGTCACCCCCGCCCCGGGCGAGCCGGGGAAGATGCCGTTCTGGCACGGCGACGGCCCGGGCCGCCCGTTCGAGCTCGGCCGCGCCCTCGGCGCGTTCGTGCGCGAGGTCCGCGCCGGCGCGGCCGACGATCGGCCGGCGGTGCTCGCCCGGCTCCAGGCCGACTCCGGGCTCGACGCGTGGGCGGCCGACAACCTCGTCGGCTACCTCGAGGAGCAGGCCGAGGCCGCCGGCGCGGTGCCCGACGACCGCACGATCGTCGTCGAACGCTTCCGGGACGAGATCGGCGACTGGCGCATCGTGATCCTGTCGCCGTTCGGCGCCCAGGTCCACGCCCCGTGGGCGATGGCGCTCGAACGCCGGCTCACCGAGCTCGGCTTCGACCCCGAGATGATGTGGGCCGACGACGGCATCGTGGTCCGGGTGCAGGAGGCCGACGACGAGGTCCCGCTCGACGCGCTCGCGATCGACCCCGACGAGGTCGAGTCGCTCGTGATCGACCAGCTCGCCGGCACGGCGCTGTTCACCACCCTGTTCCGCGAGGCCGCCGGCCGGGCGCTGCTGCTGCCGAAGCGCCGGCCGGGCCAGCGCACCGCGCTCTGGCAGCAACGCCAGCGGGCCGCGAACCTGCTCCAGGTCGCCGCGACCTACCCGACCTTCCCGATCCTGCTCGAGACCACCCGCGAGGTGCTGCGCGACGTCTTCGACCTCCCCGCGCTCCGGGAGCTCCTGACCGACCTCCGGTCCCGCAAGGTCCGGCTCGTCCCGGTCGACACCGCGCACGCGTCGCCGTTCGCGCAGAGCCTGCTGTTCAGCTGGGTCGGCACCTACATGTACGAGTACGACGCCCCGCTCGCCGAGCGGCGCGCGGCCGCGCTCGCGCTCGACAGCGACCTCCTGCGCGAGCTGCTCGGCGGGGACGAGCTGCGCGAGCTGATCGACGCGGACGTGCTGGCCGACCTCGAGCTCGAGCTCCAGCTCCTCGTCGACGACCGCCGTGCCCGCGACCGCGACGAGCTCCACGACGTGCTGCGACGGGTCGGCGACCTCACCCTCGACGAGCTGTCCCTGCGTGCGCACGCCACCGGCGACGAGCTCGACCGGTGGGTCGCCGAGCTCGTCGAGGAACGACGCGCCATCCGGGTGCGGGTCGCCGACGAGGACCGGGTCGCCGCGGCCGAGGACGCGAGCCGGCTCCGCGACGCGCTCGGGGTCGCGCTCCCGCCCGGGCTCCCGGCGGCGTTCACCGACCCGGTCGACGACCCGCTGGTCGACCTCGTGTCGCGCTACGCGCGGACCCACGGGCCGTTCCTGACGCGCCAGCCCGCCCGCCGGCTCGGCATCCCCGCCGAGCGCGTCGAGGCGGCACTGCGGCACCTCGAGCGCACCGAGCGCGTGCTGCGTGGCGAGTTCCGTCCCGACGGCGTCGAGCGCGAGTGGGTCGACGTCGAGGTCCTCCGCCGCCTACGCCGGCGCTCGCTGGCGGCGCTGCGTCGCGAGGTCGAGCCGGTCGACGCGGCTTCGCTCGGGCGCTTCCTCCCGGCCTGGCACGGTGTGACCGGACCCACCCGCCGGGGTCTCGAGGCGCTGGTCGAGACCGTCGCGCAGCTCCAGGGCGTCCCCGTGCCGGCGAGCGTGCTCGAGCGCGACGTCCTCGCGGACCGGCTCGCGGGGTACTCCCCCGCCGACCTCGACCAGCTCATCGCCGCGGGCGAGGTGGTGTGGCTCGGGGCCGAGCCGCTGGGTGCGACCGACGGCCGCCTCGTCGTCTGCTTCCGCGACCAGGCGCACCTCCTGGCACCGGACCCGCCCGAGGAGCCGCCGGCCGAGCCGGTCCACGACGCGCTCCGCCACCAGCTCGCCACGGCCGGCGCCTCGTTCTGGCCCGACCTGCTCGTGGCCAGCGGGACCAGCGACGAGCAGGCGGTCCTGTCGGCCCTCTGGGACCTCGTCTGGGCCGGCGAGGTGACCAACGACACGTTCGCGCCGGTCCGGGCGCTCCTCGCCGGCCCGTCGCGCGCCACCCGCGGCCGGCCGCGCCCCGGGCGACTGCGGCGTACCGGGCCGGCGGCGGCCCAGGGCCGGTGGTCGCTCACGACCGCGCTCGTGGCACCCGGCGGGACCCGACCCGCGGACACGCTGATCGCGCACGCCCGGGCGGCCCAGCTGCTCGAGCGGCACGGCGTGGTCACCCGCGAGTCCGTCCGCGTCGAGGCCCTCGTCGGTGGGTTCAGCGCGGTCTACCCGGTGCTGAAGCTCATGGAGGAGACCGGTCAGGTCCGCCGCGGCTACTTCGTCGAGGGTCTCGGCGCGGCCCAGTTCGCGCCGCCCGGGGCGGTCGACCGGCTGCGGACCTTCCGTGCGCCCGACACCGACGGCGCCGGCGAGGTCGTGGTCCTCGCCGCCACCGACCCGGCCCAGCCCTACGGCGCGGCGCTCGCGTGGCCGCCGAGCGATGGTCGGCCCGGCCGCGCCGCCGGGGCCTACGTCGTGCTGGTCGACGGCGCTCCGGCGGTCCACCTCGAGCGCGGCGCCCGCAGCATCGCGACCTTCCCGACGAGCGAGGCCCAGGCGCCCCGGTGGGCCGAGGCGCTGGCGGGCCTCGTCCGACGCGGTCGGTTGCGCAAGATCGAGCTCACCAAGGCCGACGGGCTGCCCATCCACGAGACCGGCTGGCCGCAGGTGCTGACCGCCGCCGGGTTCACGGAGGGCTACCGCGGGCTCACGTTCCGCGGCTGACGGCGGGGCCACCGACCGTGACCACGACGGTCCGGAGCGTCCAGCCCGACCCCCGTCCGCGTGCGTCGCCCGCGCGGGAAGGACCGCTAGACCCCCTTCTAGGGGGGGATGGTGCTCGGAAACGCGGTCCGACTGACCTAGTCTGGCCCCGGACAGCGACCACTACATGGAGGCACAGACAATGGCGGATTCCGTCGTCGTTCAGAGCAAGGTCAAGGAGGCCGTCAAGGGCCTCGAGCTCCGCATGGACGGGAACCTCCCGGACGCGCTCAACGACAAGGTCCACGCGATCCTCAAGGACGCGGCCAAGCGCGCCAAGGAGAACGGCCGCTCGACGCTGCGTCCGCACGACCTCTGATCGCCTGACGATCTCCCGACGGACCCCCGGCCACCTGGCGCGGGGGTCCGTCGTTCCCCGACCTCCCGGCTCGTCGGAGGTGCCGCGATCCCCGAGGGCGACACCATCCACCGCACCGCCGCACGGCTGCGGGGCGCGCTCGTCGGGCAGCCGCTGGTGGCGTTCGAGGCCCCGCGCCTGTCCCCGCCCTTCCCCGCCGTCGGCGCGACCGTCGACCGGGTCGAGGCGCGCGGCAAGCACCTGCTCGTCACGACCTCCGACGGCTACACCCTCCACACCCACATGCGCATGACCGGCTCCTGGCACCTCTACCGCCCGGGCGAGCGCTGGCAGCGGGGCGCGACCCACGTGCGCGCACGGATCGAGGTGCCCGACGCGGTCGCGGTGTGCTTCGACGCCCCCGTGGTGGAGGTGCTCGACGCCGGCGCGCTCGCACGGCACCCGGCCCTGCGACGGCTCGGGCCGGACCTCACGGGCGCCGACCCGGACCTCGACGAGGCGGTCACCCGGATGGCGCGGACCCCGGCGCCCGACGCCGCGTTCAAGGAGGTGCTGCTCGACCAGCGGGTCGCCTCCGGCGTCGGCAACGTCTACGCCAGCGAGGTGTGCTTCCTGCACCGGCTGGACCCCCGGACGCCGCTCCACGCCGTCGACGTCGCGACCCGACGCGACGCGCTCGCCTCCGCCGCCCGGCTGCTCGTCGCCAACCTCACGACCGTCCGTCGCACCACGGTCCCGGGCGCCGGCGACGGCGCGCTGTGGGTCTACGGCCGCGGCGGCCGACCGTGCCGGCGCTGCCGTTCGCCCATCGTCTACGCCCGCGTCGGGGTCGACGCCCGCGGCACCTACTGGTGCCCGCGTTGCCAGCCGGCCTACGCCGGTGCACCCGGGCCCGCCGGGTAGGGTCCTCGGCCATGCCGATCCTCGTCCTCCTCCTCGCGGTCGCCCTCGTGGCCGGGCTCGCCTGGTGGGACCACCAGCGCAAGGCCGCCCGACGCGCCGCCCTGATGCAGCTCGCCCTGTCGCGCGGGCTCGACTACTCACGGGTGGACCTCTTGGGGCTCGGGCAGATGCCGTTCGCCTTCCTGCGCCGCGGGGACGACCGCGGGGTCGAGAACGTCGTCCACGGGGACCTCGACGGCCGACCGGTCCAGCTGTTCGACTTCTGGGTGATGCACGAGTCCACCGACAGCAAGGGCCACCGGTCACGTCGCTACGAGCGCTACACGTGCGCGGCCACCCGGATCACCGACGCGTGGTGGCCGGCGCTGACGATCCGGCCCGAGAACCTCCTCACGCGGCTCGGCGACCGCGTGGGGCTGCGCGACCTCGAGTTCGAGTCGGCCGAGTTCAACCGCGCCTGGAACGTGACGAGCGGCGACCGCCGGTTCGCCTACGCCTTCGTCGACGCCCGGATGATGCAGTGGCTGCTGATGGCGGGCGGCGACTACCGCTTCGACGTCTCGGGCCAGCACCTGATGGTCGTGACCGATCGGCTCGACCCCGCCTCGTGGCTCATCCTGCACCAGGTGCTGATGCAGTTCACCGACCGGATCCCGCCGGTGGCCCGCGAGCTCTACCCGCTGTCGTGACGCGGCGGTCCGGCCGGCCGCACGGCTCCGGCGAGTAGCCTGCCGCCGAGCACCGAGACCGAGGACCCCGTGTGGACATCGTGATGTACGCGCTCGGCGGGACGGCCGTCGTCGTGGGGCTCTACGTGTTGTTCGCCTACAACCGCTTCGTGTCGCTGCGGAACCTGATCCGCGACTCGTGGGCCAACGTCGAGACCGAGCTGCAACGGCGCTACGACCTCATCCCCAACCTCGTCGAGACCGTCAAGGGCTACGCCGCCCACGAGGACGCCGTCCTCACCGAGGTCACCGAGGCACGAGCGGCCGCCGCCGCGAACCACGGGGACCCCGACGTGCAGGCGCGGGACGAGAACGTGTTCGTCGCCGCGCTCCGCCACCTGTTCGCGGTGGCCGAGGCCTACCCCGAGCTCAAGGCCAGCACGAACTTCCTCCAGCTCCAACGCGAGCTCACCAACACCGAGGACCGCATCCAGGTCTCGCGACGGTTCTTCAACGCCAACGTCCGCGACTGGAACCGGCGGGTGCAGTCGGTCCCGTCGAACCTCGTCGCGTCCACCTTCGGGTTCCACGAGCAGCGCTACTTCGAGGTCGAGCCGGCGGTCCGCGACGCCGGCGCCCCGTCCACGTCCTTCTGATGGACCTCGGCATCGACGGCTGGGCCGTCCTCGTCACGGGCGGCTCCGGCGGGATCGGGCAGGCGATCGTGCGCCAGCTCGCCGGCGACGGCGCGCGGGTGGCCGTCCACCACCGGACCCAGGCCGCCGTCGCCGAGGCGCTCGCCGCCGAGGTCGGCGGGGTGGCCGTCGCCGGCGACCTCACCGACCCCGACGACGCGGAGCGGGTCGTCACCGACACGGTCGCCGCGTTCGGTCGGCTCGACGCCGTCGTCGCCAACGCCGGCGTGTGGCCCGTCGAGCCGACCCCGCTGTGGGAGCTCGACGTCGACCGCTGGCGACACACGCTCGACGTCGACCTCACCGGCACGTTCCTGACGGTGCGTGCGTTCCTCCGCCACGTCGCCCGCGACGCCGGCGCGGTCGACGCACCCGCGATCGTGATGGTCGGGTCGACCGCCGGCAGCGTCGGCGAGGCCGACCACGCCGACTACGCCGCCGCCAAGGGCGCGCTGCAGCACGGCCTCCTCAAGTCGCTCAAGAACGAGCTCCCCCGGCTGCACCCGCGAGGCCGGGTCAACGTCGTGGCCCCCGGCTGGGTCGTGACCCCCATGACCGCCGACGCCCTCGACGCGGACACGCTCGCCCACGCGACCGCCACGATGTCGCTGCGCAAGGTCGCGACCCCCGAGGACGTCGCCCACGCGGTGGCGTGGCTCCTCTCCCCCGTCGCCGCCGGCCACGTCACCGGAGAGATCGTGACCGTCGCCGGCGGGATGGAGGGGCGCCTCCTGCACCCGCCCACGTAGCCCACGATGCGACGGTGCCCGGCCATCGCTGGCCGGGCACCGTCGGAGCTCGTGAGGTGCGCTACTTCTCGAGCAGGACGTCGTCGACGTAGACGCCCTCCTGGCCGACCAGCGCGTCCGAGCTCATCACGAACCGGATGTAGACCTGGCCAGCCGGGGCGACGAACTCGACCTCCTCACGGTCGAAGGCGGGGTAGCTCGGGTTGAGGCCGCCCTTGCCGTAGAGGGTGCTGAACGTGTCGCCGTCCGAGGACCACTGGACCGTGAAGAAGTCGCAGCACTCCTCGGTGCTGTAGCGGGCCGACCACGACAGCTTGACCGAGCCGCCCTCGAACTCGATGGCGGGCGAGGTCAAGGTCGCGGTCGTCTCGTCGGAGTACGGCACCACGGCCATCGACTGCGCCGAACCGTCACCGGGAGGCTGGTTGCGCCAGCCCACCGTGCCGGTCGTCGCGGTCGTCCAGCCCTCCGCGCCGGTCTCGAAGCCGAACGGACCGGCCAGCGCCTCGCCCTTGAGCGGGGGTGCCGGCGGCGCCGGCGGGGGACCCGCCTTGACGCGCGCCTTCACCTGGTCGACGACCTTGGACGAGATCGCCTTCTCGCCGCCGAGGAAGCGCACCAGCTCGATGTCGCGGGAGTGCTCGCCGAGCCACTCGTCAGCGGACTTCCCGTGCGCCATGTCGTCACCGGGGACGAGCAGGACCGGGCCGCCGTTCTGCGTGGCGGCCGAGCCTGCGGCCAGGGCGTCGGGCCAGTTGCCACCGGTGGCGACCCAGACCCGGAAGTCCGACAGGCCCGCGGCCTCGGCCGCGTCCGCGACCATGGCCGAGGTCTCGAAGCGGTTCGCACCCGCGATGTCACGGAGGTTGCCGTCCACCAGCTCGGCGAGCTGGTCGCGGACCTTCTGCGACACGACCGCGGTGCCACCGACGACGGTGATCTCGGTCACGCCGAGGTCGGCGATCGCCTTCTTGGTCTCGTCCGGCAGCCGGTCGGTGTCGGTGAGGAGCACCGGGTTGCCCTGGTACGCCGCGAGCGGCCCGACCGACAGCGCGTCGGCCCAGCCCTTGTTCGGGTCGGCGTCGCCACCCTTGACCACGAAGACGTGCTCGGGGTTGGGGAGCTCCTTGGCGATCCGGGCCGCGGTCGCGTAGCGCGACGGGCCGGACAGCCGCGTGATCGTGGTCACCCCGGCCGACCGCAGCTGCGACTCGACGTTCTTGCTGAGCGCCTTCTCACCGCCGAGCACGATCGCCCGCTTGGCCCCGAGCCGCTGGATCTCGGCGCGGGTCGCACCGTCGATGCCACCCGTGCTCGACAACAGGATCGGCGCGTCGTTCCAGGACGCGACCGGGACGCCGGCGAGCGCGTCGGCGTAGGCGTCGGCCCGCGCGATCACGACCGTGCCGGAGCGGTCGAACTGCTGCTTGGAGGTCTCGATCGCGGTCAGGAACCGGTTCGAGCCCGCGACCCGGCGGTAGTTCGCCACGGGGATCTTCTGGTCGAACGTGTAGGTCCACACCCCACGCCCGAACAGCGAGATGACGGCCGTGTTCGGGTCGTGCGGCTTGAGCGAGATGTTGCCGACGGGCGTCGGCGGGATGCCGGCCATCGGGGCGTAGCTCGAGCTGCCGTCGCTGGCGCTCACGAACGCGCCGACATCGGTGCCGACGAGCAGCTGGTCGCCGCGCGTCTCGACCCACGTCGCCGTCACGTCCGGGAGGTTGCCCGACACGTCGGTGAAGGTCTCGCCGGCGTCGGTGGACCGGTAGACGTGGCCCTCGCCGACGTTGGCGTTGTCGTCCTGGAGCTCACCGGGGCCGGCCCACTTGCGGCTGTACCCACCGAGGGTGACGTACACGGTCCGCGCGTCGCGCGGGTCGATCGCCACCGAGGTGATGAACCGGTTCGGCAGGCCCTTGGCCGCCGCGACGTGCCAGCCGTCGGCGGTCATCCGGTTCTGCGGCGCGTCGCCGGCCACGTTGGTCGCGATGCCGTTCTTGAACGGGACCGGGCTGTTGAGGATGTCGCAGACACCACAGAAGCCGACGTAGATCGCGTCACGCTCGACGTCGATCGCCGACATCGTGTTGTCCGGGTCCTCCGCGGTCGCGGTGGCGTCCGCGTCACCCGGCTTGCTGGCGGTGCCGAGGTCGAACACCCCCGCCCAGTTGCCGGCCGAGCCCGCCCCGAAGTTGGAGTCGTAGATCGTGGTCCCGCCCGTCGCCAGGTGCTGGGCGTGGTTGGGGTCCATGACGAACGGGTTCGAGAACCGGTACGGGCCGCCCTCGGCGGGAGGCTCGACGCCGGTCCACGTGACACCGCCGTCGGTGGTCACGCGCATCCCGGCACCGGGCGTCTCGGAGTAGGCGATGTCGGAGTCGTTGGGGTCGACCGCGGCGAAGAACCCGTCACCGCCGTAGGTCTCGACCTGCTTGAAGTCCTCGCCCGGGATGATCTTGCCGGACCCGTTGTCCTGCAGGCCGAACCAGACCGTCCCGTCGCGGGCCATCTGCGCGTGGTAGGGCAGGAGCGTCTGGAAGCCGTCGTTGGCTCCCTCGCCCCAGCCGCCGTTGTCGAAGTCGGCACCGGCGGCGATCGTCTGGGTGAACACGCCACCGTCGTTGCCCACGACCGCGGTCACGCCGCCGTCGTCGTTGGCGACGAACAGCCCGACGTGCTGGTCCGGGTGGGTCGTGGTCGAGTTCTGCGGCGCACGGTTGGTCGCGCACGGGATGCCGAGGCTCAGGGCCAGGCAGGTGTCGCCGGCGAAGTACCGGCCGATCACCTTGAAGGTGGTCGGGCCGACGACCGGCGGGGTGACCGGACCCTGCTCGTTCTCCCAGACCTCCTCGAGCCCGAGGAGGATGCGGGTCGGGACGCCACCGAGCTGGCGGGTGGGGTCCGGCATGATCCACTGGTTGTACCAAGCCTGCACGCCCGGCTGGTACCCCAGCGCCTGGAAGGTGCCGTTCAGCGCGGACCCGGAGGCCGGGCTCTGGAACGTCTCGGCGTTGGCCACGCGGGTCCAGCTGGCCCCGAAGTCGGAGGAGACGTAGACACCCTCGAGGACGGTGTTGATGCCGGTGGTCCCGGTGGGGTCGAGGTCACCGGAGCCGCACGGGATGTCGATGGTGACGCAGCCGCCGTTCAGCGCGACCGCGTCCTGCACCATCGCGTAGAGGTAGTTGTGGTCCTGGTCGGGCCCGGACGCCGCACCCATCTCGATGCGCCCGATCCGGTTCTGGTCGGCGAAGCCCGAGGCACCGCTCTTGGTGAAGCTGCCCGGAGCGCCGGTGTCGGAGACGTAGATGCCGTTGTTCGGGCTCTGGATCGTGCCGTCGGGGTTGGCGAAGTTGCCGCCGCGCCAGCCGACCGCCGCCGTGACCTTGGGGGTCTTCACCGCGGTCGAGCCGCCCGGGGCCTGCACGACGACGTCGGTCACCACGTTGGCGAGGGTGCACTCCGGGTGGGCGGTGCTGTCGGTCACCCCGGTGCACTTCTGGTCGTCGGTGCCGGTCGGGAGGTTGGTGTTGGCGAAGTTGCGGCCACCGTCGGTGGAGCGGAACAGCCCCTTGCCGGTGGCGACGTAGACCACGTTCGCGTTGGTCGGGTCGACCGCCACGCGGAAGCCGAGTGCACCGTCGGGCACGCCCGCGGCCTTCTTCCAGGTCGCGCCGAGGTCGGTGGTGTAGTAGGCGCCGAAGCCCGGGAAGCCGGTGATGCCGCCGAAGGTCGGGTCACCGGTGATGGCGATCAGCGTGCCGCCGTTGGCCTCGGACCACGCCAGCGAGCCCACGATCGTCGACGGGAGCGTCTTGCCGATGTCGGTCCACGACCCGCCGAGGTCGGTGGACATCCAGACGCCACCGCTGCCCACCGCCGCGAAGAGCCGCTCGTGCGCGGCGTCGTACTCGAGGTCGTCGACCCGCCCGGTGTTCTTGACGAGGCCGAGTCCGTTGACGGAGCCGAAGCGCTCGTCGTCCACGCGCAGCGGGCCCTTGCCGTACTGCTTCGCCGTCCCGGCGCCGCCCGGCACGGTGCTGTTGGCCATCGCCTGCCGCTGGTCGATCGCCGCCCCGAAGGCCGCGTCGTCGTAGCCGGTGGGGGCCATGCGCGCCATCGCGTGGTCGCGGGCGGCCGCGTAGAGCTCGGCGAACGGCTCGGGGTGCTTGTTGCTGACACAGCCCTCGGGGGCGAGCCCCTCGTCGGCCAGCTCGTCGAGCCCGGCGTCGGCGATCGCCCGCAGGTCCGACGCGGCGTCACGCTTGATGGTCGCCTCGACGCGACGCTCGTCGGCGAAGAAGTCGGCCATCGAGCTGTACCCGTCGGGACAGACGGCGTCGGCAGCAGCCGCGACCACCTCCCCGGACGTGGGGGCGGGCGCGCTGCGGGTGACCGCGAGCGTGCCCGCGACCATCGCGATCACCACCGCGGCAGCGAACACCGGGGTGTGGAGTGACCGGAAGCGCAGGGGAGGAACCATCTCACGAACACCTTCGTCCAGGGACACGACCCGCCGAGCCTACGACATCGTCCGCGTCCGACCGACCTCGGCGCGCTCCTGGCGTGACGTCCGTCCTGTCCGGAGTGCCGGATGTGCGCCACGAGCGCGCTTCGCGCCACTCGTCGGCTCGGCGGCTCCGGACTGAAGCGCTCCGCCCCGGTCGGCCGGCACCGACCGGCACGAGGCGAGGGGCTGGCGTCCGCGTCCGACGGGGCCGGCAGGGAGGTTGCACGGACAACCGGTCTGCTCCGCCGGCTACGCTGCCCCCGCATGAGCCCCTCCCCTCCCCCCACCTCCCTCGACGCGGACCGACTCGCCACCTGGCGTGCGTTCCTCGAGGCCCACGCCCGCCTCACCGAGGTGCTCGCCGCCGAGCTGAAGGAGGCGCACGACCTCCCCCTGGCCTGGTACGACGTCCTGGTGCAGCTCTCGGAAGCTCCCGAGTGGCAGCTCCGGATGCTCGACCTCGCGGACCGGGTCCTGCTGTCGAAGTCCGGGCTCACCCGGCTCGTCGACCGCATGGAGCGGGCGAGCCTGGTCGAGCGGGTCGCCTGCGACGACGACCGCCGCGGCACCTTCGCCCGGCTCACGCCCCGCGGCATGGCCACGCTCAAGCGGTGCGTCCCGTCCCACGCCGCCAGCGTCGCGGCCCAGTTCGGTGACCGCATCCGCGACGACGAGCTCGACACCGTCCGTCGCGTCATGGAGCGTCTCGCCGCCGACGGCTGACGCGCCGTCCCCGACGAGCCGCCTAGCGCCGGCGGGTCAGGAGCGCCGCGCCGGCGACGGCGATCAGCCCGGCCAGCCCCGCTCCTCCGCCGGTCGCGGGCAGCGAGTCGTCGGCGCGCACCGTCGGCCCGCCCCCGCCCCCGCCGTCGCCGTCACCGGCCGCCCCTGACGCCCGCGCGAAGCTCAGCGAGCCCGGTGGCTGCGGGGTCGGGTTGGGGCGGCAGGGCTGGTTGGCGAGCGAGTCGCACGCCGGGAGCTCGCGCGTCGGGGCGGTCCCGCCGGGGACCCGGTGGAACCGCAACCGCGTCGGGGTGTCGGGGCCGACGTGGACCGTGTTGGTGGCCGGCGTCGGGTCGATGGCGAGCTGCCGGAACCCGGTGAACCCCACCGGGGCCTCGATCGACACGCGCAGCGAGCTGCCCGCCCGGAACACGTGCCCGACCGGCCAGACCTCGACCCGCAGCGGGGTGACCTCGCCCGGCACCAGCGGGGTGACGGACGCCTCGGTGTGCGGGTGCCACGGCCGGGTGGCGGTCGACAGGCCGTCGACCTCGGCCCGGTGCGAGGCGCGCAGCCACCCGCGCTGGACGTAGAGCTCCTCGCCGTCGGGGCGCACCTCGGTCAGCGACACCTGCACGTCGGTGTCGTCGGCCGTCGACGACAACCACAGGTCGAGGCTGGCGGGTCCGAGGATCTCGAGGTCCTCGGCGAGCGGCGGGGTCGTGAACGTGACCGCGCCGCCCGGCGGGACCGGGACCTTGTAGTTCTCGTCGTGGACGCGCGGCTCGGCGATGTGGACGAACCAGCTCGGTGCCGGCTGCGGGTAGCGGTAGTCGAGGGTGGCGTCGGCCGCGGCAGGCTCCAGCGCGAGCGTGCCGTCCGGCTGCGCCGCGAGGGTCTCGACCGTGGTGGGGGGCGGCCAGGCGTCGTAGGGGACGACGTCGGCGAACGACTCGTCGTCGCGGACCTCGCGTGCGACCTGGACCGGCGGCACGTCGAAGCCGTCAGGCGCGCCACCACGCAGGAAGTGCTCGAGGAAGTCGACCACGAGGTCGCTGAACCAGGGGTTGGAGGTGAAGCCCCCGTGGGTGCCGTTGGTCGCCACCACCCAGGTGGCGTCCTCGGGGAGGTGCTCGATCGCGTAGAGCGGGCGCGAGCCGAGCTGCTCGTCCTGCCACGCGGTCTGGGTGAGGACCGGGACGTCGATGTGCGACAGCACCTCCGGGGACAGGAACCCCGTGTAGCGGTCGAGCGAGTCGACGTAGGGGTTGGTGGCGGCCTGGACACCGGTGAGGTCGGTCGGGTCGTTCTGGGTCGGCACGGCAGCGGCGCAGCGGGTGTCGCCCTCGGCGATCTCCTGCTGCGCGAAGAGGGTCCCGTACTTCTGGATGAGGGTCCAGGCCTCGGCGAAGGAGGCGTTGAAGATCCCGCCCGGGTAGGCGACGTCGCGGTAGAGGTCGGCCAGCGGGACGATGGGGGCGATGGCCCGCAACGCCTCGGGGCGCTCCGCGGCGGTCACGTAGGACGTGATCGCCGGGAACGACGACCCGCTCATCGCCACGTTGCCGTCGGACCACGGCTGGTCGGCGATCCAGTCGACGACCGCCGCTCCGTCGCTCCCCCACCCGAGCGAGAACGGCGAGAAGGTCCCCTCGGAGCAGCCGGAGCCACGGAGGTTCACGCCGATGACCCCGATGCCGCGCGACAGCAGCTCCGGACCGAGGATGCCGAACGAGCGGTCGTAGGCGTCGTTGCCCGGGTTGTAGCCGGAGTACTGCAGCACGATCGGGAACGGCCCGTCGCCGGGGGGCAGGACGAGCGTGTAGCGCAGCCCGGTCCCGTCGGGGAGGTCGAGGTAGCCCTCGGTCTCGACCGGCTCCGCCGCGCCGGCGGGGAGAGCGGGAGCGAGCACCGCGAGCGCGAGGAGCGTCGCGAGGACGAGGGGCAGGAGACGGCGCACGGGTTCGGATACTCCTCGGTACGTGAGTTCACCCGAGGACTTCGCCGCGCGCGCCGTCGTGTCCTGCCGCCCGCGGGTCAGCCCTGGGCGGGCGCCGGCGGGATGCCGTCGTCGGCCACCTCGATGCGGCCCTCACCCTCGAGATCGGCGCCGCGCTCGTTCTGCTCGGCGTAGGTCTCGGCCACGTCGGGGTCGACCGGCGCCGCACGCTCCGCGGCCGCCTCCTCCTCGGGGGTCGGCTCGCGGTCGGCGCCGGGCTCCTGCCGGGCGTCGACGGCGTCGGACGCCTGGGTCATCGGGTCGACCTCGAGCTTCTGGGTGTCGGTCACGTCGTGGAGTCCTCGTCGGGTGCTGGTGTGCTGGTGCCGGTGTGCTCGGACGGCCGCGAGTGTGTGCGCTCGTCGCGACGCCGGCGACCGCGCGACACCGCCGAACGACCACGCCGCGGCGTGCCGGCGCCGGCGGTCGTGCACTCCGTCCGCGGGACGGGGCCCCGCGTGGGCGGCCGGGACCTCCTCCGACTACCGTCGGGTGTCGACGTGCGAGCCAGGACGAGCCAGGAGCTGAAGCCGCGATGAGCGACGAGAACAAGGACACGCTCACCATCACCGACAACCGGACGGGACGGAGCTACGAGATCCCGATCGAGAACGACGCGATCCGGGCGATGGACCTCCGCCAGATCAAGGTGAAGGACGACGACTTCGGGATGTTGGCCTACGACCCGGGGTTCAAGAACACCGCGTCGTGTCGCTCCGAGATCACCTTCATCGACGGTGACGCCGGCATCCTCCGCTACCGCGGCTACCCCATCGACCAGCTCGCCGAGAAGTCCAGCTTCCTCGAGGTCGCCTACCTGCTCGTCCACGGGGACCTGCCCGACCAGCAGCAGTCCGAGCAGTGGGCCTACGAGATCACCCACCACACCTTCATCCACGAGAACATCAAGCAGTTCATGGATGGGTTCCACCACGACGCGCACCCGATGGGGATGCTCACCTCGACCGTCGGCGCGCTGTCGACGTTCTACCCCGAGGCCAAGGACATCCACGACCCGGACAACCGCCACAAGCAGATCGTCCGGCTCATCGCCAAGTACCCGACGCTGGCCGCGTTCGCGTACCGGCACTCGATCGGGATGCGCTACGCCTACCCCGACAACGACCTCAGCTTCGCCGGCAACTTCCTCAACATGATGTGGAAGACCACCGAGCTCAAGTACGAGCCGAACCCGGTGCTCGAGGAGGCGATGGACAAGCTGTTCATCCTCCACGCCGACCACGAGCAGAACTGCTCCGCGACGGCGATGCGCAACATCGGCTCCTCCGACGCCGACCCCTACTCGGCGGCCGCCGGCGCGGTCGCGGCGCTCTACGGCCCGAAGCACGGCGGCGCCAACGAGGCGGTGCTGAACATGCTCGAGGAGATCGGGTCCCTCGAGGAGGTCGACAGCTACATCGCGCGGGTCAAGGAGGGCGACTTCCGCCTGATGGGCTTCGGCCACCGCGTGTACAAGAACTACGACCCGCGCGCCAAGGTGATCCGCAAGCTCGCCCACGACGTCTTCGAGGTCACCGGCAAGAACCCGCTGATCGACATCGCCCTGAAGCTCGAGGAGGTGGCGCTCGAGGACGACTTCTTCGTCAACAAGAAGCTGTACCCGAACGTCGACTTCTACTCGGGGATCATCTACCAGGCGATGGGCTTCCCGGTCGAGATGTTCCCGGTGCTGTTCGCGATCGGGCGCATCCCCGGCTGGCTCGCACAGTGGCAGGAGAACCTCGAGGACCCCGAGCAGGCGATCGCCCGGCCGCGCCAGCTCTACGTCGGCCCCGGCGAGCGCGACTACGTGCCGCTCGCCGAGCGCGGCTGAGCGGTCTCGCGCTCCCGCTCGACCTCCTGGCGGACCGCTTCGGCGACCGCCGGCGCGACCTCGCTGTTGAACACGCTCGGGATGATGTAGGTCCGGTGCAGCTCGTCGTCGCCCACCACCTGCGCGATGGCCCGGGCGGCCGCGATCTTCATGTCGTCGGTGATGTTGCGGGCCCGTGCATCGAGGGCACCGCGGAAGATCCCCGGGAACGCCAGGACGTTGTTGATCTGGTTCGGGTAGTCGCTGCGCCCGGTGGCGACCACGGCGGCGTGCTCGAGCGCCCCCTCGGGGTCGACCTCCGGGTCGGGGTTGGCGAGCGCGAACACGATCGCGTCGTCGCGCATCCGCCGCAGGTCCTCCGGTTGCAACAGGTTCGGCCCGGACACGCCCACGAACACGTCGGCGTCGTCGAGCACGTCGACCAACCCGCCGGTGCGCTGCTCACGGTTGGTGTGCTCGGCGAGCCACCGCTTGGACCGATCCTTCTGCTCCTGACCCGCGCAGATGATGCCCCGACGGTCGGACATCACGATGTCGCCCACCCCCTCGCGCAGGAGGAGCTTGGCGATGGCGACCCCGGCCGCGCCGGCACCGGTCATCGCCACCCGTACGTCGGCGATGTCCTTGTCGACCAGGCGCAGCGCGTTGATGAGCGCCGCGAGCACCACGATCGCGGTCCCGTGCTGGTCGTCGTGGAACACCGGGATGTCGAGCTCCTCGCGCAGCCGCTCCTCGATGTCGAAGCACTTCGGGGCGGCGATGTCCTCGAGGTTGATGCCGCCGTAGACCGGCGCGATGGCCTTGCAGATCGAGATGATCTCCTCGGTGTCGGTGGTGTCGAGGCACACCGGCCAGGCGTCGACGCCCGCGAACTGCTTGAACAACACCGCCTTGCCCTCCATCACCGGGAGGGCCGCCGCGGGCCCGATGTCGCCGAGACCGAGCACCGCCGTGCCGTCGGTGACGATCGCGACCGTGTTGGCCTTGATCGTGAGCTTGCGGACGTCGTCGGGCTGCTCCGCGATCGCGAGGCAGACGCGCGCCACCCCCGGCGTGTACGCCATCGAGAGGTCGTCCCGGGTCTTGAGCGGGACCTTCGAGCGCACCTCGAGCTTCCCGCCGAGGTGCATGAGGAAGGTGCGGTCCGACACGCGGTGCACGGTCGCGCCCTCGACCCCGTCGACCCGCGCGGTGATCCGGTCCGCGTGCTCGGAGCCCGACGCGTTCACCGTGAGGTCGACGGTGAGGCGCCCGCCGGCGGTGTCCACGAAGTCCACGGCCGTCACCGCGCCGTCGGCCTCCCCCACCGCGGTCGTCACCCGTCCGAGCGCCTTCGGGTCGTCGGGGTCGAGGCGCAGGCGCATCGTGATCGAGTAGGAGGCGTTCGGCATGCTCATCGGTTGGTCCCGGTCCGCTGGCTGGTCCGTCGGTCGCCGCGGCCGGGGCGCGTACGCACCTCGCCGGCGTGGCGTCTCCCGACGCTAGCGCCGTCACCAGCCCCCCGCCGGCGGTCTCACGCCGGCGGAGGTCTGTACCGAGAAGTTCTCCCCCAGGGGATGTTCCCGCTACGAACCTGGAGACGGGGGACGGGTCAGAAGGCGGCGTCGGTGTCGGTGACGAGGTCGCCGCCGGTGACCTTCTGGGAGACCCCGGTCTGGTCGAGGTGCTTGCAGATGCCGCCCATGAAGAACGGGAAGCCGGCGCCGAGGAGCATGCCGGTGTCGATGTCGCGCGCGTCGGCCACGGCGCCGTCGTCGACCATCCGCTTCGCCTCGTCGGCCGCAGCCTCGAGCGCGGCCTGCTGGATCTCGGCCTTGGTGAGCTCGGTCGCGCCCTCGTCGACCTCGATCAGGTCGAGGATCTCCTGGTACACGGCGCCGCCGTTGCCCCAGTCGTAGATGCCGGGGACATCGCTCTCGGCGAGCTTGGTGAAGTTCTCGTCGAGCGGGAAGCGGTCCGGGAACGCCTCGTGCAGGGTCTCCGCGGTGTGGTAGGCGACCTTGATGCCGACGAACCCGAACAGCTCGAACGGACCCATGGGCAGCCCGAGCTCCTTGTAGGCCTCGTCGACCTCCTTGAAGTCGTTGCCGTGGCGGATCGCCTCGATGCCGGCGCCGTTGAAGCGGGTCAGCATGCGGTTCACGATGAACGCCGGCGTGTCCGCGCACTGGACCGCCGACTTCCTGATCTTCTTCGCGACCTCGAACGCGGTCGCGACGGCCTCGTCGGAGGCCGAGGCGGGGCGCACGATCTCGAGGAACGGCATCACCGCGATCGGGTTGAAGAAGTGGAACCCGACGACCCGCTCGGGGTGCTGGAGGTCCTTCGCCATCTCGCCGACGGACAGCGAGGAGGTGTTGGTCGCGAGGATCGCGCCCTCGTCGACGACCGCCTCGAGGTCGGCGAAGATCGACTTCTTGAGCCCCATCTTCTCGAGCACGGCCTCGATGACGAAGTCGGCGCCGGCGATGTCGCTGTCGCTCGTCGTGTAGGTGACGAGCGACTTGAGGAAGTCGGCCTTGCCCTGCTTCATCCGGCCCTTCTGGACCCGCTTGTCGAGCTCGCCCTCGATGTGCCCGCGGGCGTTGGCGAGGACGTCGTCGCTGATGTCCTTCATGACGAGCGGGACCTCGTAGCGCTGCAGGAACAGCGCGCCCATCTGGGCACCCATGAGCCCGGAGCCGACGACGGCCATCTTCCGGATCCTGCGACCCTTCACGTCCGGCTTCCACGGCTGCTTCTTGATGCGCCGCTGGGTGAGGTCGAAGGCGTAGATCGACGCCTGGGCCTGGTTCGCCGGCAGGAGCTCGACCATCGCGTCGATCTCCTTCTTCCGACCCTCCTCGAGGTCACCGCCGCGGGCGGCGAACTCGATGCAGTCGATGGCGGCGTACGGCGCCCGGGTCGCTCCGTGCACCTTCTGGTCGACGAAGGCGCGCGTGTTCGTCAGCGCCTCGTCGAGACCCTCGGTCGGGTCGACGTCGCGCTCGATGGCCACCTCGCCGGCGACGATCGCCTCGAGCAGCTCGCGCGACTCCTCGAGGAAGCCGGCGGAGTCGAACAGCCGGTCCGCCAGGCCGAGCTCGAACGCCTGCTTCGGCTTCAGCATCTTGTTCTGGTTGAGGGCGTTGGTGACGATGACCTCGAGCGCCTTCGGCCCACCGATGAGCCGCGGCGTCAGCTGCGTGCCGCCCCAGCCGGGGAGGATCGACAGGAACACCTCGGGGAAGGCGATGGCGGCCGCCCCGGTCGACAGGGTGCGGTAGTCGCAGTGCAGCGCGATCTCGAGCCCACCGCCCATGCACGCCCCGTTGATGGCGGCGAGCGTCGGGAACGGCAGCGCCTGGATGCGGGCGAACAGCGCGTGGCCGGTCTCGACACCCTCGCGCACCTGCTCCGGGGCGATCCCCTGGAACTGCGAGGTGTCCGCACCCACGGCGAAGATGAACGGCTTGCCGGTGAGCAGCAGCCCCTTCGACGTCGTCCTGCCCCTCGAGCTCGTCGAGAGCCGCCTCGAGCGACCGCAGCGCGCCCTCGCCGAACACGTTCGGCCGCGTGTAGTCGAAGCCGTTGTCCATGGTGACCACGGCGAGGCGACCGGCCTTCGCGCTGGTGTGGTACTGGATCTTGAAGCGGGTCTGGATGTCCTCAGCCATCGGAGGTGGCTCCTTGGAGGTCGTGTGGGAGTCGTGTGGGGGCGCGGGGTGCGGCGTGGCCGGTCAGGCCGTGACGTTCTCCCACAGGACGGCGGCGCCCATGCCGAGGCCGATGCACATGGTCGTGATGCCGTAGCGGGCGTCGGGGTGGCGCTGGAAGTAGCTCGCGACCTGCATCGCGAGCCGGGCGCCGCTGAACGCGAGCGGGTGCCCCATGGCGATGGCGCCGCCGTAGGGGTTGACCTTGTCGGTGTCGAGCGGGAGCCCGAAGTGGTCGAGGAAGGCGACGCACTGGACGGCGAAGGCCTCGTTCATGTCGACCACGTCGATGTCGTCCATCGTGAGGCCGGTCCGGGCCAGGAGCTGGTCGGTCGCGGGAACCGGGCCGTAGCCCATCGTCTCGGGCTCGACGCCCACGAAGACGTAGTCGACGAGCTTCATCCGCGGGGTCAGCCCGAGCTCGTCGACGACCTCCTTCGAGGCGAGGACGACCCCGCCGGCCCCGTCGTTCAGACCCGCGGCGTTGCCGGCGGTGACGTAGCCGCCGGGACGGAACGGCGACGACAGCGAGGAGAGGTCGTCCATCGTGGTGCCGGGGCGGGGGTGTTCGTCGTCGGAGACGACCTTCCAACCCTCATCGCTCCAGACGGTCATCGGGATCACGTGGTCGTCGAAGACGCCGTTGGCCTTGGCCTTGGCGACCCGCTCCTGCGAGATGAGCGCGTAGCTGTCGGTGCGCTCGCGGGAGATGTCGGGGTGCTCGTCGTGGAGGTTCTCGGCGGTGTTGCCCATGACGAGCGCGGACGGATCGACGAGCTTGTCGGCGAGGAAGCGCGGGTTGGGGTCGACCTCGGCGGCCATCGCGTGGTGACCCATGTGCTCGACGCCGCCCGCGATCACGACGTCCTGCGCCCCGACCCGGATCGCGTTGGCGGCGTTCACGATGGCGGTCAGCGCGCCGGCGCACATCCGGTCGATCGCGTAGCCCGGCACGCTCTTGCCGAGGCCGGCGAGGAGCGCCACGGAGCGCCCGAGGGTGAGGCCCTGGTCGCCGACCTGGGCGGTCGCCGCCCAGGCCACGTCGTCGACGCGGTCGCCCGGGATGCCGGTGCGCTCCACCAGGGCGCGAACGGCCCGCACGGCCATGTCGTCGGCGCGCGTGTCGGCGTAGTAGCCGGTGTCCTTGGCCCGACCGATCGGGAGTCGGACCCCGTCGATGTAGTAGGCGTCGCGGAGCTCGGTCATCGCAAGAGGGCCTCTCGTGGGCGGGGCGGGCGGGGGGTGTCGCCGAGGGTGGCGTGGGGCGGTCGCGGTGCGGCGAGAGCTCCCGGACACCGGCCGGTCCGAGCCATCGTGGCGGATGTGTAGCGAAGACTCCAAATCGAGGACGACGGGCGCCGGGGTTCCCGGCGGCCTCGACGGCGAGGTCGGGTCCGGGTGTCGCGGGGGGGGCGCGACGAGCCTACGACGCCCGACGTGGCGGGAGCCCGGCCGTGTGGCCGGGCTCCCGGGAGGGGCGTGTGCGGCGCGCTGGAGGGGCGGCGCGGTGGTGGTCAGGCGAGCTCGCCGCGCACCCGACGCCAGACGAGCGCGCTGCCGATGACCATCAGGCCGGCCAGCAGGCGCAGCCCGGCGGGGACGGTCGGGGTGGTGTCGAGCGCCGGCACGGCCATCGGAGCGACGGCGAGCGGCTCGTCGGCCGGGGCGGGCGGGGCCACCAGCGGGGCGAGCTCGCCGGCGACCGGGACCTCGGGCACCACGCGCACGCCGGTGTCCGCACCGGACAGCGACGCGCGCGCCGAGCGCGGGAGGGCCGCGGACGACGGCTGCGCCGGCGCCGGCGCCGGGCGGACCTCGCCGCCGGCGGCCTTGGAGGACGGCGCCACCGGGGCGGGGCCGGCCGGGACCGGGGCGGCCTCCCCGGTGGCGTCGGCGACCGGCTCGAGGAGCTCGGTGACGGGCGCCAGGGTCTCGGTCACCGGGACCGGCTCGCCGGCGAGCTCGCTCGTGTCGTCGAGCTCGACCGCCGGACCCGCCGGCGACAGGGTGACGTCGACCGCGGGGGCCAGGGCCGTCTCCTCGGGACCAGCCAGGTCGGTCGCAGCGGTCGCTTCGAGCGTCGTCGTCGCCGGATCGGCCTCGACGGTGACGGTCGCGAGGTCACCTGCCTCGACCGTTGCGGGTGCCGTCACCCCCGGCACCTCCTGAGCGAGCGCCGGCGCCGCGCTGACACCGAGCGTCATCGCCACGCCGCCGAGGATCCCGAGCAGCCACCTGCGTCCCATCCGCGTGTCCTCTCCGTCGCGTCTGCCGGGGTCGATCCCGGCGCCTGCGGTCCGGTCCCGAGCAGCCCGGGCCCGACCTCTCCACCTGTTCGAACGAGCGCGGGGCGTGCCGGTTACGGTCCACCCAGGGTCAACCTGCATCTAGTCCGTTCGGGGGGTTTCCGCCCGAGACGGTCAACCCGGGTCCAGCACCGCTCCCCTCCGACCGATAGGGAGGGCAGGATGCGCCCCGCCGACGGGTGCGCGCGATGCGTCCCCGCCGTCGTGGCGGGGGATGGTGGGAGCAGGGTCAGTGGCGAAGCGACGGAGGCCGCCGCTCGAGGCGAGCCTCGGCGTGCCCTCGCCTGCCGTCGACCGCGCCACCGAGACCGAGCCGGCCACCAACCGGTTCACCGCCGCGTGGGCGCTCGCGCTCACCGCGATCGGCGTCCTGGCGGTCGGCAGCACGCTGCTCGTCGGCTCGACCCTCGACCTGCAGCGGGAGGCGGCGGCCGTCGGGCGTCGCGTGGCCGACCAACGCACGACCGCCAACCGGATCGAGGAGGGGGCCTGGCGGCTCCAGACGGCTCCTGACCAGGCGTCCGCCGCGGTCGTCGTCGACGACATGCAGACGGCGCTCGCGAACCTCGAGTCGACCCACCGGTTGCTGACCGAGGGCGCCCCCGACCTCGACATCCCCGCCCCCAGCGTCACGGACACGCTCATGGGCGCCGAGCTCCTGCGCTCGTCCGAGGCCGACGTCGTACGGATCGTCTCCGAGCTCGGCCAGGTCGTGGCGGCGCTCCCCGCGGACGCCGCCCCAGACGAGGTGAGCGCGCAGGTCGACGACCTGGCCGACGAGCTCAAGGCCGCCGAGAACGAGTACGCCCGCAACCTCGACACCTTCGCCGGCGACTACGACCTCGAGGCCGGGACCCGGGTCGAGCAGGCGCGGTCGATCGACCGGTCGATGCTCCTCGCCACGTTGGCGCTGCTCGTCATCGAGGCGCTGCTGGTGTTCCGCCCGGCCACCCGACGGATGCGCGAGGTCCTCGAGGTCCGCCGCCGGCAGACCGAGGACGAGCGCGCCCGTACCAAGCAGCAGCTCGAGACGCTGGCCCGCTACGACCACCTCACCGGGCTCGCCAACCGGATGATGTTCCGCGACCGCCTCGACCACGCCGTCAACGCCGCCGAACGCTCGGGCAAGCGCGTCGCGCTCATGTACCTCGACCTCGACAAGTTCAAGGACGTCAACGACCAGCTCGGCCACGACGCCGGCGACGAGCTGCTGATCGAGGTGGCCGAGCGACTCCAGGGTGTGGCCCGTCGCGCGGACACCATCGCCCGCCTCGGCGGCGACGAGTTCACGGTCATCCTCGAGGGGCTCGACTCCCCCGACGGCGCCGCCACCGTGGCCGACAAGCTGCTCGAGATCATGGAGGTCCCGGTCGACCTCGCCGGGCGCCAGGTCACGGTCACGACCTCCATCGGCATCGCCGTCTACCCCGACGACGCCGACAACGTCGAGGACCTGCTGCGCCACGCCGACTCGGCGATGTACCAGGCCAAGGGCGCCGGCCGGAACACCTTCCAGTTCTCCACGCCGGAGCTGCGCGAGGCGAACGTGAAGCGGCTGCGGACCATCGCGGAGCTCCGGACCGCGATCGCCAAGCAGCGGCTCCGACTGGTCTACCAACCGCAGATCTCGGTCAAGACCGGCGAGCTCGTCGGGGTCGAGGCGCTGGTGCGCTGGATCCAGCCCGACGGTTCGGAGGTCCCCGCCAGCGAGTTCATCGAGCTCGCCGAGGACACCGACCTGATGGCGCCGCTCGGCGACTGGGTGCTCGAGGAGGCCTGCCGCCAGAACGTCGAGTGGCAGCGGTTGGGCCTGCCGCCGCTGCGCATGGCCATCAACCTGTCGAGCCGGCAGTTCCGCCAGCTGAACCTCGCGACCGCGATCGCGACCACGCTCAACGAGACGGGCATGGACGCGAGCCTGCTCGAGCTCGAGGTCACCGAGGGCTCGCTCGTCGAGGACATCGACACCTCATCGGCGACCCTGCGGCTGCTGAAGGGCATCGGGGTCCGGCTCGCCATCGACGACTTCGGCACCGGCTACTCGTCGCTGTCCTACCTCAAGAAGTTCCCGATCGACTCGCTCAAGATCGACGGGTCCTTCCTCGAGGACCTCGGGCCGGAGTCGAGCGAGGACGCGGCGATCCCGGCCGCCATCGTCGGGCTCGCCCGCCACCTCGGGATGGAGGCGGCCGCCGAGGGGGTGGAGTCCGAGAGCCAGCTCGCGTTCCTCCGCCGGGTCGGGTGCGACCGTGCGCAGGGCTACCACGTGAGCCGTCCGCTCGAGCCGCACCAGCTGGTGGAGTTCGCCCGCCGTCCGCGTCTCCGGTCGGTCGAGCCGACACCGATCAGCTCGCGGGACCTCGGCTCCGCCTGAGGAGCGCGGCGGCGTTGTCGTGGAGCACGCCGGCGAGGGCCTCGCGGTCGAGCTCGAGCACGGCCAGCCCGCGGAGCTGCGCCGCGTAGGCGTGCGGGATGGTCGGGAAGTCGGAGCCGAACAGGATGCGGTCGGCGATGGCCGCGAGCCGCGGGAGGAGCGCCGGCGGGACCGGGGCGAGGAACGCCGGCTCGGTGAGCACCATCGCGGTGTCCATCCGCAGCGTCGGCGCCTCCTCGGCCAGTCGGAGGAAGTCCGCGAAGTCGGGAGCGCCGAGGTGGGCGACGACGATGGTCAGCCCCGGGTGGCGGTCGAGGAGGTCGCGGACCACGTCCGCGCCGCAGTACTCGTGGCCCCCCTCGACGCCGTAGACCGCGCTGGCGTGGAGCACGATCGGGACCTGCCGGCGTGCGAGCTCGCGCCAGACGTCGTCGAGGCGGGGGTCGGTGGCCTCGAACCGGCCCACCTGGAGGTGGACCTTCGCGACCTCGCCGCCGCGTTCGAGCGCCCGCGCCACGTCCTCGTCGACGCTCGGCTCGGGGTAGAAGGTGAACGACGGGATGACCCGGGGATCGCGCGCCGCGAGGGCGAGGGTGTGGTCGTTCAGCCACGCGGCCACCCCCGGCTTGTGGGCGTAGGCGAGCGCGGTGTGCCGGACGACGCCGAGGTCGGCGAGGGTGCGCCGGCGCTCCGGCTCGGGAGCGCGGTAGCGGACCGGCCAGGCGGGATCGTCGAGCTGGTCGAAGAACGACCACACCGCATCCTGGATGGCGTCGGGCATGACGTGGACGTGGACGTCGATCAGGCCCGGGAGGTCGAGGTCGGTCAGGAAGGCGGGCACGTCCTCGTCCCGCTGGGGGTAGCGGTCCGCCGGCACGGGTCGCGTCACGGGTGGCTCCTCGTCGGGGCGGGAGGGTAGTGAGCCCCGGGGCCCGACCCGCCCCGCCGCCCGGCGCTCACGCGAAGCGCGCCTCGACCGCACCCGCCGCCTCGTCGAGCGCGAGCTGGGCCGCCTCCCAGCGCTCCATGAGCTGGCCGGCGTGGTCCTTCGCGGCGCCGTGGGCCTCGACGAGCTTCTTGACCCGCGCCTCGTCCTCGTAGACCTTCGGGTCGGCGAGCACGCGGGTGAGCTCGGCGACGTCGCTCTCGGCACGCTCGAGCGCCTTCTCGACGCGCTTCACCTCGTCCTTCAGGTCCTTGGTCGCACGGTGCATCGCCTGACGCTTGTCGGCGGCACGCTTCTTCTCGTTCGCCCGGTCGGGCCGCGGTCCACCGCCGGTACGGCTGGGCGCGAGCGTCGCCGGCTCGCCGGCGGACGGGGCCCGCCCGGTGCGCTCGAGGAAGGTCTCGTAGTCGTAGGGGTAGAGCCGCGCGTCGCCGTCGCGGACGTCGAGGATGTGGTCGGCGACCCCCCGGATGACGTGCCGGTCGTGGGTGATGAGCAGGACGGTCCCGGGGTAGGCCACGAGCGCGTCCTCGAGCAGGTCGCGGCTGGCGATGTCGAGGTGGTTGGTCGGCTCGTCGAGGCACAGCAGGTTGGCGGAGTTGGCCATCAGCCGACCGAGCGCCAGCCGCGTCTGCTCGCCCCCCGACAGGGACCGGACCTCGCGGTCCCCCGCGTCCCCGGAGAACCCGAACGCACCCAGCATCGTCCGCACGTTCTTGCCCCGGTGCTCCTCGGAGAGGCCGGCGGAGAACTCCTCGACGACGCGTCGGTCCTGGCGCAGCGCGTCGACCTGGTGCTGGGCGAAGTGGGCGACGTCGACGTTCGTGCCGAGCTCGACCTCGCCGACGTCGGGCTGGTGGATGCCGAGCAGGAGGTTCAGGAGCGTCGACTTGCCAGCGCCGTTCGGGCCGACCACCCCGACCTTCCAGCCGCGCTCGAGGGTGAGGTCGACGCCCGAGAGCACCGGGATGCCGTCGAACCCCTTCGTCACGCCGCGCAGCTCGGCGACGACACGGCCGGCGCGACGCGGCGGCGGGAAGCGGAACCGGAGCTTGGGGTCGTGGTCCTCGGGCACCTCGATGCGCTCGACCTTGTCGAGCTGCTTGACCCGGCTCTGGACCTGCTTGGCCTTGCTCGCCTTGTACCGGAACCGCTCGATGAACCGCTCGGTGTCGGCCAGCTCGCGCTGCTGCTGCTTCTGCGCGGCGCGCAGCCCCTCCATGCGGAGCTCGCGCTGCTCGATGAAGTCCGAGAACGCCCCGACGTACTCGGTCGCGGTGCGGTGGGCGAGCTCGACCACGCGGTCCGCGACGCCCTCGATGAAGTCGCGGTCGTGGCTGACGAACAACAGGGCGCCGGGGTACTCCACGAGCGTGCGCTCGAGCCACGCGATGGAGTCGATGTCGAGGTGGTTGGTCGGCTCGTCCAGGATCAGGAGGTCGGGGTCGGCCAGCAGCAGCTTGGCCAGCGCGACGCGGACCCGCCATCCGCCCGACAGGTCGCGGACGGGACGGTCGGCATCCGCCGGCGCGAAGCCGAGGCCGGCGAGCACCCGGTGGGCCTCGGCCTCGATCCCGTAGCCACCGAGCTGCTCGAAGCGGTGCTGCTCGCGGCCGTAGAGGTCCAGGAGCTCGTCGTGCTCCGCTCCCTCGGTCGTGCCCAGCCGCTGCTCGAGCTCGCGCATCCGCGCTTCGAGCGCCGTGATCTCCTCGGCCCCCTCGAGGACCTCGGCGAGGACGGTGCCCGCTCCGGGCTCGGCGACGTCCTGCGGGAGGTAGCCGATGCGGAGATCCTTGACCCGGCTGACCTCACCCTCGTCCGGGTCCTGGAGACCCATGATGATCTCGATGAGGGTGGTCTTGCCGGCACCGTTGCTGCCGAGCAGCGCGACGCGCCGGCCCGGGACGAGCTGGAAGGTCACGTCGCGGAACAGCGGGGCGGCGCCGAACGCCTTGGACACGCGGGAGAGGGTGATCATCGGCGGGAGCGTAACGTCCCCCACGGACGGCTCCGACGCCACGAGCACCACGGAGGACCGGCATGGCCGACGCGTACTTCACCGACGACACCCTCGACTTCCTCCAGGACCTCGAGGTCCACAACGACCGGTCCTGGTTCGAGGCCAACCGGTCCCGCTACGAGGCCAGCGTGAAGGCCCCGATGCAACGCTTCATCACCGACCTCCAGACGCCGCTGCGGAGCATCTCGCGGCACCTCGTGGCCGACCCGCGCGGCAACGGCGGCTCGATGTTCCGCATCTACCGCGACGTCCGGTTCTCCGCCGACAAGTCGCCGTACAAGACCAACACGGGCGCGCAGTTCCGGCACGAGGCGGGCCGGGACGCCCACGCGCCCGGCTTCTACCTGCACGTCGAGCCGGGCAACTGCGGGATGGCCGGGGGTGTCTGGCACCCGCCCATGCCGGTGCTGACCGACATCCGGACCCGGATCGTCGAGGACGGCGACCGGTGGGCCGAGGTGCGCGCGGCGGTCGAGGGCGCCGGGTTCGAGCTGATGGGAGCGGATGCGCTGAAGCGCGCACCGAAGGGGTTCGACCCCGCGCACCGGCACATCGAGGACCTGCGTCGGCGCTCCTACGCGGCGTGGCACCCGTTGTCCGACGACGAGATCACCCGTCCCGACCTGCTGGCGCGCTACGTCGAGCGCTGCGCCGAGATCGCGCCGCTCCTGCGGTTCCTGTGCGAGGCCGTGGGCGTCCCGTTCTGACCCCGCGGCGGCGGCCCGCCGCCGCAGCGCTTCAGCCCAGCGGGAGCACGCGGAGGTCGACCACCGCCCCGAGGGCGCGGCCGGCGCGTGCAGCCGCGTCGACGGCGTCGGTCACGCCCTTGACGGTCTCGTGGTCGGCGGCACCGATGGCGCGTCCGACCACCAGGATCGCGCCGCCCTGGTCCTCGACGAGCTCGAGCCACGCCGGCGGCAGGTCGTCGATCGGGGACGTCACCGACACGTGGCCGCCGACGGCCTGGAGCACCAGCTGACCGGCCTCGCGCACGAGCGAGAGCCGGGTGTCCTCCGACAGGTTGACGCCGTAGAAGCCGGGCAGCAGGCGCAGCCCGAAGGACGTGAACGACCACAGCACCGGGTCGTCCGCCTCCGACAGCGGCCGCGCCGGGTCCCCGTGACGTGCGTCGAGGACCATCATCGGCCGCTCGCCGGCGAGGACGTAGGACGTGCGGATGGCGAGCGACGTCACGACGACCTCGGTGGGGTGCGGGTGGGGTCGCTCGTGGACCCTACCCTCCCGCCCATGCACATCGTCTCGGTCACCGGTCTGTCGAAGTCCTACGACGGCCGCACCCTGTTCTCCGACGTGGCCTTCGGGTTGTCCACCGACGACCACGTCGGCCTCGTCGGCGCCAACGGCTCCGGCAAGTCCACCCTGCTCCGGCTCGTGGCGCAGGACGAGCAGCCCGACGCCGGCGAGGTCGTCTACGCCAACGCCGCGCGCATCGCGATCCTGCACCAGCAGCCGCAGTTCGACCACGACGCGACCGCGATGGAGATCGCGTCCGGCGCGGACCACGCGGTGCAGGCACACGAGGCCGAGGCGATGCTCGACCGGGTCGGCGTCGACCCGGCGATGCCGCTGCACACGATGTCGGGGGGCCAACGCCGGCGGGTGGCGCTGGCCCGGACGCTGCTGCCCCCGAGCGACCTGCTGATCCTCGACGAGCCGACCAACCACCTCGACGTCGACACGATCGACTGGCTCGAGGACGAGCTGCGCCGGCGCGCCGGCGGCGTCCTCATGGTGACCCACGACCGCTACTTCCTCGAGCGGCTCACCAACCGGATGATCGAGATCGACAGCTCCACGTCACCCGGGTCGGTGTTCTGGCACGAGGGCACCTACTCGGACGTGCTCGAGGCCCAGGCCGCTCGGGAGGCGGCCCGGGCCAAGGCCGAACAGCGGCGGCAGAACCTCCTCCGCAAGGAGATCGCCTGGCTGCGCCGCGGCCCGAAGGCGCGGTCGAGCAAGCCCAAGTTCCGGCTCGACCAGGCGGCCGCCCTGCAGGACGCGACACCGGACGACGACCGCGCGCAGCTCCGGCTGGGGACGGGGCGTCGCCGGCTCGGCAACGACGTGCTGAAGCTCGAGGACGTGTCGGTGAGCTTCGGCGACACCCACGTCCTCCGGGGCGCGGACCTGCACGTGGGACCGGGCGAGCGGGTCGGCATCGTCGGTCCCAACGGGTCGGGCAAGACCACGCTCCTGCACGTGATGACCGGACAGCTCGACCCCACCGCCGGGGCGGTCCGGGTCGGCACGACCGTCGAGTTCGGCGTGTACGAGCAGGAGGCCAGCGTGCGGCCGAGCGACGAGACCGTGATCGGCACGGTCCGCGCGATCGCGCCGCACATCCCCCTGGCCAACGGCGAGACCCTCCCGGCGTCCTCGCTGGCCGAGCGCTTCGGGTTCGACTCACGACTGCAGCACGCCGCCGTCGCGCGTCTCTCCGGCGGTGAGCGACGTCGGCTCGCGTTGCTGCACCTGTTGGTCGCCGCGCCGAACGTGCTCGTCCTCGACGAGCCGACCAACGACCTCGACATCGACACGCTGAACCTCCTCGAGGACCACCTCGACGGGTTCGCCGGCACGCTCATCGTCGCCAGCCACGACCGGTTCCTGCTCGACCGGCTCACCGACCGGATCATCTCGGTCGAGCCCGACGGGCGGCTCCGGGAGCACCTCGACTGGGAGTCCTACCGCGACGCGCACCGCCGCCGCGAGGACGCCCGCGCGGCCAGCGCCGCCGCGGCACGCCGAGCGCCGGCGGCATCCGCGGTCGACAACCGCGAGCGGCAACGCCGGCGCAAGGAACTGCGCTCGCTCGAGGACCGGATGTCGCGGCTCACCGACATCGCGCGGCAACTCGACGAGGCGCTCGCCGCCGTCGGCGCCGACTTCGAGAAGGCGCGGGAGCTCTCCGACGCGCGCCGGAACGTCACCACCGAGCTCGCCGACGTCGAGGAACGCTGGCTCCAGCTCAGCATCGACTGACGTGATCACCGCTCGATGGCCGCGTCGAGGGACGCGTCCCGGCCGGCCTCGCGGTCGGCCCACGTGACCGCGACGGCGACGTCAGGTTCCACGACCGTCGGCACGTCGGCGCTCCCCAGCTCGTGCCAACGGGTCGCGATGTGGACGACGATCCCCGAGCTCGGCAGCCGGGTCGGCCGCGCATCCCCCCACTGGCGTGTGGCGCCTCCCATCGTCTCCCCCACGACGGTCGCGTCGATGGCGGCCAGGACCTGCGCGACGAAGTTCGAGGCCGCCGAGAAGGTGCAGCGGTTCACGATCAGACGGACGGCGCCTGGGTGCTCCGCCGCCACCTGCTCCGCGACCACGAGGAGCGGGGCGTAGCTGCCGTTCTCGCCCCCCGGGTTGTCCCGGAGGTCGAGGACGAGGATCGGCTCCCCGACGCCCTCCACCGCGTCGAGGACGTCCCGGGCGAGCCCGGCCACCGTGCGCCCGCCGGCCGCCGCGACCGTCCGGCGCAGGCGGACGACGACCGCCCCGTCGACCCGGTCCACGGCCAGCAGCTCGTCGGTGGGTCGCGGCAAAGGTGGGCACACGAGCGGGTAGAACAGGTCCGACCAGGCGGCGTACGTCTCCGCGCTGACCGGATCCGGCGTGAGCGTCTCCCCGTCGATGGTGATGCTCGACCCGAGTCCGAGGCCCTCCAGGACCGCCGGCACGACCAGGTACTGCGGGAGCCGGCCGAGCAGGCTCGCCGGGTCGTCGCGGGACACGAGCGGGGCGACCTGCTCGGCCGCATCGTCGACCGGGACGCCCCCCACCTCCGTGACGGCGCCGCCGACGAGGTCGCCGTAGGGCTCCATCGCCGCGACGACCCGCCAGCCGTCGTCGAAGGCGTAGAGCTGGAGGGGCCAGAGCTCGAGCTCCGGCTGGCCGAGCGGGAACGCCCCCGTGTGCCCGTCGCCGTCCCTCCCGGCCGTGAGCCGCATCACCTCGACGAGGAACTGCGCCGGCGTGAGCGCATCCGCCCGGTCGCGCAGCTCGGCGGCCGCCCCGGTGAGGTCCGGCGGCTCCGGGTGCGCGGCGAACGCCTCGACCAGACGCTCCAGGTCGGCTTCCCGACCCACGGTGGTCGCGACCGGGGTCGGGCCCTCCGCGGTCGTCGACGCCGACCGCGAGGGCGACGGCGTTCCGACGGGCAGGTCCGGGCTGGCCACGCAGGCCGCGACCACGAGGGCGAGGACCGGCACGCAGGTCCGCACCCTCACCATCGCACCACCTCCCCACATCCCCGTCCCCCGGAGGTCTACTACGGCGGGGGCTGATCGGCCGCGCACCCGCACCGCGGCGGTGGAGCGTCCGTGAACTTCCCGTCACGCGCGGACCACCCCCGGTACGGTTCCCCTGGGGCGGGAGACCTGGGGCGGTGCGACACCCCGGGGCGGGTAGTCCGCCCGGACGGTCCGCGTGCCACGCGGACCCACGGTCGCACGATGTGGGCGAAGGGAGCGTCGTGGACGCCACCGAGGTCGTCGCGAGTCGCGACGGGTTACGGGAGCTGTTCGCGCGCGGTGCGAGCCGGGGCTACGTGCTCCTGTCCGAGCTCCACGCCCTCCACGACCCCCTCGACGACGGCGACGCCTGGATCGAGGACGCCTGCCAGGCGGCCCGGGACACCGGCATGGTGGTCGTCGACGACCTCACCGACGACGCCGACCCGCCGCCGGCGACGCCACTCACCGCGTCGACCGACTCCGTGCGGATGTACCTGAACGCCATCGGCAAGATCCCGCTCCTCACCGCCGAGGAGGAGGTCGACCTCGCCAAGCGCGACCAGGCCGGTCGCGCCGCGCTCGCGCTCCTCGAGGGCGACACCAAGCTCACCCCGGCCACGCGCGCGCGACTCCGCCGGGTCCTGGCCGACGGGCGCAGCGCCCAGGAGCACATGGTCGTCGCGAACCTGCGTCTGGTGGTCTCGGTCGCCCGCCGCTACCTCGGCCGCGGCCTGTCCCTGCTCGAGCTGGTCCAGGAGGGCAACCTCGGGCTCATCCGGGGGGTCGAGAAGTTCGACCACACCAAGGGCTACAAGTTCTCGACCTACGCGACCTGGTGGATCCGGCAGGCGCTCACCCGCGGCACCGCCAACAAGGCCCGCGCGGTACGGCTGCCCGTCCACGTCCACGAGATGGTCAGCAAGATCAAGCGGGCCGAGCTCGACCTCCTCCAGCAGCTGGGCCGCGACGCCACCGACGACGAGCTCGCCGAGACGCTCGGCCTGGAGCTCCCGCGGCTGCGCGAGATCCGGTTGGCGGGGCGCGAGATCACCTCGCTCGACCGGACCGTCGGCGAGGACGGCGAGACCACGATGGGCGAGCTCGTCGCCGACGAGGACGCCATCGACCCCGAGATGGCCGCTGCCTACGAGCTCACCCGCAACGAGGTCAACGACGCGCTCGCCTCGCTCCACGAGCGCGAGCGCGGCGTGCTGATGATGCGGTTCGGCCTGCTCGACGGCGAGTGCCACACGCTCGAGGAGATCGGCGAGCGCTACGGGGTGACCCGCGAGCGCATCCGCCAGATCGAGAAGAAGACCCTCGCGAAGCTGCGCCACCCGTCCCGGGCCAACCGCCTCGCCGGTCTCATCGAGACCGCGGGCGGCGACCACGCCGGGGCCTGACGAGCAGGCCCGCCAGCGCGATCGCCACCAGCGCCGGCCAGACCAGCGGCGTCGTGGGGCCGGTCGCCGGGAGGCCCGGCGCGTCGGGGGCCGCCGGCGCGGGCGCCGGCGCTGGTCCGCCGCCGTCACCACCACCGGACGGTGTGCCGAACGCGACCATGTGGATCCACGTCCCCCGCTCGAGGAACGGCATCTGCAGGCACGGCCCGATCACCCCGGTCGGCGAGCACACCTCCTCGAGCCGGTACGGCGAGCGGTAGGCCGCGAGGTCGCTCCCCTGGGCCGCCTCGAGGTCGTCGAGCGCGGAGACCAGGGCCGCGAGCAGCGCGTCCGACGGCGAGGCGCCCTCGAGGTAGTCGCGGGACGGCCGCAGCGACGAGGTCGACGCGTCCACGACGCGGAGCACGAGGTTCAGCGCCGGGCTCACGTCGTAGACGTGCCGGCCGCTCTGGTGCTGCCGGGCGGCGAGGTCGCTGAAGGCCGGGTCGACGTCGTCGAGGAGCTCGGTCCGCAGCGCGTCGATGGTGGCGCTGAAGATCGTCGGGGCCGCCCCGACGGTGGCGCTCGCGTCGGCGGTCGCCGAGCCCGGGTCGAAGCGCATGTCGGCGCCCTCGGAGTTGGCGCTCTCGTCCCAGTCGGCGAGGAGCGCGAGCGCGTCGCGCTCGCGGGCGCCGAGGTCGGGCCGGTCACGCAGCGCCAGGAGCAGCGGCAGGAACTCGGTGGCCCGCGTGTCGTGGGTGCCGGCGTGGCGGTCGATCTCGCGCAGGCCGTCGACGGTCCAGTCGTCGCGGGTCGGCAGGAGCTCGAGCAGGTTGGTCACGCGCTGGCCGTGCCCGGCCGGGTAGCTCGTGTAGGACATCCCGACGCCGTCACCCCAGCCCTGGGCGGGCTTGTTGTTCCAGTTGGCGACGAACCCGCGTGCCGGGTTGACCGAGTGCGGCAGCGCCTCGAACGGGAGGAAGTCCCCCATGTCCCACTCGCCCGTACCGGGGAGCGGGAAGCGCAGGTCCGTCTCGGGGTCACGGACGAGGTGGAGGCCGGGGTGCCAGAAGGCGATGTTGCCGTCGGCGTCGGCGTAGCCGGTGTTCTCGTTCCAGGTGACCTCGCGCATGGCCGCCTCGAACTCCTCGAGCGTCGCGGCCCGGTTCCACTTGAGGATGCCCTGGATCGTGTCGACCTCGCGACCCCACATCGCGTACTGGACGGTCCGTGCCATCGTGCCGTCGGCGGTGGTCGCGACGACCGGCCCGTGGACGGTGCGGCACACCTGCACCGGTTCGGTGAACACCGCCGGCCCCGCGGGCACGCCCTCCACGGCGGCACGGTAGGCCACCTCCTCGGTGCGGCAGTCCATGTCCTTCCACGTCCCGTCGTGGCGGTACTCGGGCGCCCCGTCGTCGTCGGAGTCCGGGCGCGTCGTCTCGATGAAGCTGTCGATGGTCTTCGCGTTGCCGGTGGTGAGCGCCCACGCGACCCGTTCGCCGTAGCCGATGCCGACGGTGGGGACGCCGGCGACCGAGGTCCCACGTGCGTCGTAGCCGCCCCCGTGGACCTCGAGCTCGACCAGCAGGGTCGGGTCGTAGCCGAGCTGCGGCTCGGAGATGAGCATGGCCTCGCCGCTGGCGGTGCGGGACGGCGCCAGCGCGACCATGAACGAGCCGCCGGTGAGCGAGCTGCGCCACTCCTCCAGGGCCGCCCGGGCGGCGTCGGCCGGGTTCGGCACGCCCGCGCCGAGCCCGACCATCCCGGCCGGCGACGGCACGGGGTGGGCGCCGGTGCCCTGCCCGTCGGCGAGCTCGAGCGGGATCGTCGCGGCGTAGTCGGCCCAGCGCTGGAAGACCTCCTCGCGGCGTGAGGCCGGCAGGCTGGTGCGCGGGAAGACCGCCTCGTCCGCGGGGATCGTCACGGCCGCCTGGTCGTCTCCGGTCCAGACGAGGTCCTGGAACGCGGCACGGCCGAGCTCGGTCCCCATCGCGTCCTCGAGCGCGCGCAGCGAGGCGACGTTGGCCATCTCCGTGCCGCCCTCCGAGGCGACGAACCGGGTCATCAGCACGCCGGTCGCGACGACGTCCTCACGGGTGATGTGCCGCGGCTGGGCCTGGAGCAGGGCGTACTCGGCGGGGAGCTCGCCGGAGGCGAGGACCTCGTCGATCCAGGCGTTGACGCCGTCGGTGTAGCCGTCGACGGCGGCCTTGCCCTCGTCGTTGACGCGGTCGTAGAGCGCGGTCAGCTCCTCGTCGGAGTAGGTCAGCGTCCGGGTCTGGACGTCCTCCGGGACCCCCTCGGGGCCGGTCAGCTCCGCGAGGGTGCCGCGGGCGGTGCGGACGGTGGCGTCGAGCAGGAACAGCCGGATCTGGGCCACGCCGTAGCCCGCCCCGAACCAGACGTCCTCACGCGTCTCGCCGAACACGACCGGGACGCCGAAGTCGTCGAGGCAGACCTCCACGCCCGGGCGCGGCGTCTGCGGGTCGTCGCAGCGGTCGTGGAAGCCGCCGTCCTTGAACTCCCAGCCCCAGTAGAGCTCGCGCTGGTCGTCGACGTTGGGACCGAAGTCGTCCGGGTCCCCCGTCGCGGTGCCGCGAGCCTGCCCGTCGACGGTGTAGGTCATCGAGTTCCCGGGCGGCAGGACGGTCACCGCCTGGTGCTCGGCCCGTGGTGCCCCCGACTGGGCGAGCGCCGGGACGGCGCCGGCGGCGAGGACGGCGGTGGTGACGAGGGCGGTGAGCCGGCGCACGGTGAGCTCCCGGGTGGGCGTGAGGACGTGGGGGCGGGTGGGGGTCCTGCCTCTGTCGGCCGTGACCCGCCGCGCTCTAGGCTTCGACCGGGAGCACGTGGACACCTCCGGCCGCGCGGGCGCGGCCACATCCAACCAGCCCGACTCCTCCAGACGAAGCGAGCTCGTGCCGATGCATCGCGATGAGGAGGTGGGGATGTCCCGGCGTCCGGTGGGCATCGGCGTGGCGATCGCGGTCGCCGCGTCGGCCCTGCCGTGGGGCGCTCCGGGCGGCAGCGCCGCCTTCGCGCAGGTCCCGCCGCCGGTGACGGCTCCCCGTGACGTCGCGGACGCCCGTGCCGAGCTCGAGGTCGCCCAGCGCGACCTCGGCGACATCGAGGCGCAGCTGCGTCGCGCGCGCGACGCGGTGGACGCGGTCGAGAGCCGCCTCGCCGGCGCCAGCGCCGAGCTCCACACGGTGTCCCAGGATCTCGCGGCCGCCGAGGAGGTCCTCGCGACCGCCCAGGGTGCGGAGCGACGCGCCGCCGCGTCCCTCGCTGCGGCCAGCGACGAGATGGACGGCCGGATCGCCGACTGGGAGGCGACCCGCGACGCGGTCAACGATCGCATCACCGAGGCCTACAAGCACGGCTCCGCGTCGATGTCGAGCCTGCTGCTCGAAGGGGTGGCGCGCAGCGCCGACCTGCACGGGGCGGCCGTCGCGGTGAAGGCGGTCCACGGGGTGATGGAGCGCGACCGCGACCTGCTGCGACGCAACCGCGCGCTCACCATCTCCGCCAACGACGCGCGCGCCGCGGTGGCGACGCTCCGCGCCACCGCGAGGAGCGAGGAGCGGCACGCCGCACGGCAGCGCGACCGGGTCCAGGCGCTCGTGGACCAGCAGGCCCGGCTGGTGGCCGCGATCGCGTCCGACCTCGACCAGAAGGCCGCGATCGTCGCGGGCATCGAGGCCGACCGGACCGCCACGGCGGTGCTGATCGAGCAGCTCGCCACACGCGTCCGGGAGCTGTCGGTCCGGCTCGACGAGGTGCTCTTCGCCGCGATCGACGTCCCGCTCGACGGACCCGCGCCGGCGTGGGCGTCGGCGCTGCCGAGCCGTGGCCGCCGTTGGGCGCCGGCGATCGACGCCGTCGCGACCCGTGTCGGGATCGACGGCCGGCTGCTCGCCGCGCTGGTGTGGAGCGAGTCCGACTTCACCCCCACGGCGGTGTCGCACGTGGGCGCGATCGGGCTGGGCCAGCTCATGCCGGGCACCGCCCGCGGGCTCGGGGTCGACCCGTGGGACCCGGTCCAGAACCTCGTGGGCGGCGCCCGCTACCTGCGGACCCAGGTGGTCGCGTTCGGGTCGGTCGAGCTCGGGCTCGCGGCCTACAACGCCGGGCCCGGCGCCGTGCAGCGCTACGGGGGCGTCCCGCCCTACGCCGAGACGCAGCTGTACGTGCTGCGGGTCCTCGACCGCTACGAGCGGATCCGCGCCGCGGGCTGATCGCACCTCGGCGTGGACGGTCGCCGGCAGGCGGGCCAGTAGGCTCGGCCGTTCCGTCCCCGCACCCAGGGCAGTCGTGACGACCCACTCGCGTCCCATCGTGGTCACCGGCCTCGCGGTCGGCGTCACGGCGGTGTCGTTCTCCGCGATCCTCATCCGGGTCGCGCTCGGACCGGAGCCGGCGGTCGACATGGCGCTGGCGATCGCGTTCTGGCGGACCCTCGGCGGCGCGGTCGCGCTGGGTCCGTTCGCGATCCGCAACCGCCGGCGTGCCGCGACGCCGCTCAGCCCGATCCGGCGCCGCCAGCTGGCCGCGTCGGGGACGGTCCTCGCCGCCCACTTCGCCCTGTTCCTCGGCAGCCTCGCGCTCACGACCGTGGCGTCGTCGGTGACGCTCACGACCATGTCGCCGATCTTCGTCGCCCTCGGCGGCTGGCGGTTCCTGGGCGAGCGGACCGAGCGGCGCACCTGGATCGGGATGGGCGTCACGACGCTCGGAGCCGTCGGCATCGGGTTCGCCGACGCCAACGCGATCGACCTCGGACCGCGCGCCCTCCTCGGCGATGTGATGGCCTTCGCGGCCGCCCTCGCGGTCACGGGCTACATGCTCTTCGGCCGGGTGACCCGGCGCGACGTGGCGGCCACGACCTACTCCGCGACGGTCTACGCCTGGGCCGCGGCCTGGCTGCTGGCGGTGTGCCTGGCCGTCGGCGCCCCCCTGTGGGGCTACGACACCACGACCTGGCTCGCCATCGCCGGCATCATCCTCGGCCCGCAGCTCCTCGGCCACACGGTGTTCAACACCCTCCTCGCGTCGGTCTCCGCGACGGTCGTGTCGATCGTCATCCTCGCCGAGCCGGTCGGGTCGACCGTGCTCGCGTGGCTCCTCCTCGACGAGGTGCCGGCACCGCTGTTCTGGGCGGCCGCCCCGCTCGTGCTCGTCGGCGTGTTCGTCGCCACGGCGAGGCGCCGGACCCCGTCGCCCGAGCCCGCCGGCACCGACCGCCGGTAGCCGTAGGGCGTGGAGTCCGTTCCCGCCAGGTGTGCACGGGTTGCGCCGCGCGAGACGCGCCACGCTCATGGCGTCGCACCTCGCGCGCCCCGAGGCCGCTGCGGCGGCGACACGGCGGCCTTCTGCCAGGCGCTCGTCGCGGACTAGCGTTCGGCGCGGACGACGCCCACACCCGGGGAGGGACGCGATGGCCGACGCGGTCGAGCACGCGCTGTACCAGTACGAGATCTACTTCGGCGGCCTGGGCGGACAGACGCCGGCGTACCCGATCTCCTACGACGCGCTCCAGGCGAAGGCCCGCGAGGCGCTCGACGACGCGGCCTACGGCTACGTCGCCGGCGGCGCCTCCGAGGAGCGGACGGTGGCGGCGAACCGCGCCGCGTTCGACCGCTGGCAGATCGTGCCGCGGATGATGGTCGACGTGTCCGCCCGTGACTGCCGCACGACCGTGCTCGGCACCGACCTCCCCGCCCCGATCCTGTGCGCCCCGGTCGGCGTGCAGTCGATCATCCACGAGGACGCCGAGGTCGGCACCGCCCGGGGCGCGGCCGCCGTGAACGTCCCGATCGTGCTCTCCACCGCCTCGTCGAAGCCGATCGAGGAGGTCGCCGAGGCGATGGGCGAGGTGCCGCGCTGGTACCAGCTCTACTGGCCCGACGACCGCGACCTCGCCGCGAGCTTCGTGCGGCGCGCGGAGGCGGCGGGGTTCACCGCGATCGTCGTCACCCTCGACACCAAGCTCCTCGCGTGGCGTCCGCGCGACCTCGAGACCGCCTACCTGCCGTTCCTGCACGGCGAGGGCATCGCCAACTACCTCACCGACGAGCACTTCCGGTCGACCCTCGACGCCTCGCCCGAGGACGACCCCCAGGCGGCGATCCTCAAGTGGGCCCAGGTCTTCAGCGACAAGCGCGTCACCTGGGACGACCTCGCGTGGCTGCGCGAGCAGACGTCGCTGCCGATCGTGCTGAAGGGTGTGCTGCACCCCGACGACGCCCGGGCCGCGGCCGACCACGGCGTCGACGGCGTGGTGGTGTCCAACCACGGCGGCCGCCAGGTCGACGGGTCGGTCGGGGCGCTGCAGATGCTCCCCGAGGTCCGCGCGGCGGTCGGCGCGTCGACCACCGTCCTGTTCGACTCGGGGATCCGGACCGGCGCGGACGTCTACAAGGCCGTCTGCCTCGGCGCGGACGCGGTGCTCGTCGGGCGCCCCTACTGCTGGGGTCTCGCGCTGGGTGGCGCCGCCGGTGTCACGCACGTGCTCCGCACGATCATGGCCGAGTTCGACCTCACCCTGGCGCTGTCGGGGGTGACGTCGGTGTCGCAGCTCGGACCGGACCGGCTCCGCGCGTCGATGTGACATCGGCTCGGGCATCACTACGGTCACCTCGTCCCCGACCGGCAAGTGATGATGCTGCTCGACCTGCACGTCGATCCCACCTCCCCCGGCTCCTGGCGCACGGCGCGCTGGCTCGACGCCGTCAGCCGACCTCGCGACCTCACGGTGCGGCTGCGGCCGCACAGTCCGCTCCTGGCCCGGGACCTCGACGCGGCCACCCGCGCGGAGCTCGAACCGATCCACCGTGCGCTGCGGGTCGGCGAGCGCATCCGTGAGGAGCACGGTGACGCAGCGGCGACGCGCTTCTACGACGTGCTGATGCGCCGGATCCACGTCGACGGCGAGCACCTGCTCGAGGACGACCTGGACGCGCTCGTCCGCGAGGTCGAGGCGGAGCCGTCGCTCGTCGGCGCGGCGATGGACCCGAGCTGGGACGGCGAGGTCGAGCTCGCCATGGAGGAGGCCGCCGAGGCCGCCGGCACCGGCGCCGCCCCGGTCGCGGTGCTCGCGCCGGCGGAGGCGCACACGGTCCTCGTCGGTGCGGTCGGCGATCCGGTGCCGTCGGGCGAGGACGCGGTCGCGCTGTTCGACCGCCTGGTCGCCGAGGCCGGACGCTGGCGGCCGCGTCGAGCTCCCGGGCACCTGAGCTCGGCAGTCCGAGCGCTGTTGCCACTTCGATGCCACCGTGGCACCATCGAAGTGGTAGCGAAGGAGGCTCGCGTGACCGTCACCGTGAAGCTGGACGCACAGGGTCGCGTCGTCATCCCGCAGGCGGAACGCGAACGACTGGGCCTGCCCGATGGTGGTGCACTCGAGCTCGTCTCGACGCCCGAAGGGGTGCTGCTCGAGCGGCGCCGTCAGGCCACCGTCACGTCCGGGCAGGACGGGCTCCCGCTCGTCACCCTCGATGACGGCGACACGGTGAGCAACGCCGCTACGACCGAGGCCATCCACGCCCAACGAGACGAGCGGTGATCGACACCTCCGTCATGGTCGCCGGCCTGGTCGCCAACCACGAGTTCCACACCATCGCCCGTCCGCACGTCGCCGCGGCAGCTCGCGGCCAGGTGCCGGGGATCGTCCTCGCCGAGACCTGGGCGGCCCTGAGGCGGGCACCCTGGAACCTCGACGCACGGACCGTGGAAGCGGCGCTCGCGCCCTGGGCCGGTGAGGACCGCATCGTGGCGACACCCGCGTCGGCCTACGCGGAGGTCCTACGCACGGGTCGGTCCCTGAACCTCGGTGGGAACGTGCACGACCTGCTCATCGCCCTCACGTGCCGCGAGCACGGGCTCCCGCTGGTCACGCTCGACCGCCGGCAGTCGACGCTGGCGGGCCGACTCGCCGCCCTGGACGCCACGCTCATCCTGCCCACGGGGTAGCCGACTCACGCCGCTCCTCAGAAGATGAGCGGGAGGCCCTCGCGCGGCTCCGCCACGCCCACGATGGCGCCGGCGACCCGGGCCGCGTCGGTGGCGGTCTCGATCGTGTCCGCGACCTCCGCGGGCGTCTGGTCCGGGTCGATGCCGAGGTCACGCCCCACCACGACCATCGTCCCCTTGAGCTCCAGCGCGCGCCGGAGCCACTCCGGGTCGAGGCTGGCGCGCGGGACCCGGAGCAGGGTCGTCTCCTGCTCGTCCTCGAGGCGCAGGTCGTCTCGGGTGACCGTGAACCCGAGCCGGGCGCCCCGCGGGAGGTCGACCCCGAAGAACCGCGGCAACACCACGAGGCCACGGTCGACGACGCGTCGGAACAGGTCGTCGGCGAGGAGCGCCGGCGTGTCGGGGTCGGCGGTCTCGAGGTCCACGACGACGAGCGGGAGGCCACGGACCAGCAGGAACCGCGCGGCGGCGGTCGTGTCGAGCATCGGCGTCCCAGGCTCCTCGTGGCGGGCGTCGGCCACGCCGGTGACGGTACCGGTCAGCCCACGAAGCGCCGGTGGGTGAGCTTCGACAGCCGACGGGTGACGGCGGACGGGGTCACCCCGGCGCCCCCGGCCGTGAGCTTGTTCACGAGCCCGGGCAGGCAGACAGCGCGGCCGCGGGTGAAGGCGTCGAGCCCCTCGCGCACGACCGGACCGACCTCCATGACGCCGGGGGCGGGCATGGCGCCGTCCTGGACATCGGCGACGTCCTGGAACTCGGTGACCGTGAACCCCGGGCACAGCGCCATGGCGCGGACACCGGTCGCCCGCAGCTCCTCGTGGAGCGCCTCGGTGAACGAGAGCACGAACGCCTTGGTGGCGCCGTAGACCGCACCGTACGGGTCCGGCTGGAACGCGGCCGTCGACGCCACGTTGATCACGCCGCCGTGGTCGACCGTGACGAGGCGTCCCACGGCGGCGTGGGTCAGCCGCACGACCGCGGTGGCGTTGAGGTCGACCATCGCCGCCTGCCGGTCGCGGTCGAGCTCGGCGAACGGGCCGTAGAGCCCGAAGCCGGCGTTGTTGACCAGCAGGTCGACCGGCTCGACGGCCGTCTCGAGCCGCGCCTCGATCCGCGCGAGGTCGCGCGCCTCGGTGAGGTCGGCCGGGACCACCTCGACGTCGCGTCCCCGGGCACGCAGCTCGTCGGCGAGCTCGTGGAGGCGTTCCTCGCGCCGCGCCACGAGCACGAGGTCGGTGCCGCGGGCGGCGAGCTGTCGGGCGAACTCCTCGCCGATGCCGGAGGAGGCTCCGGTCACCAGGGCACGCCGGATGGTGGTGTCGGTGCGGGGCATCGTGGGCTCCGTCTCGTGGGTCGGTGGCAGGGCGGGACGAGGACCGCTCCGTGCGGCGGCGAGGCTAACGACGCGGCAGCCGCACGGCGAAGCCGGCGAGGGCGGCGGTCGCCGCCGGGGTGTCGCCGGCGCCGGGTACGGTCGGGCCGCTGCCCGACACCCGCCCCTCACCCGCCCGAGGTCCGTACCCGTGCCGCACCTCCTGGCCGTCGACGGCAACTCGCTCGCCCACCGCGCCTTCCACGCCCTCAAGCACGACGAGCCCGAGGGCGCGTTCGTGACCCGCGGGGTCGTGCGGATGCTGGCGTCGGCGTGGGTCGAGGGCCCGTTCCACGCGGCGGTGGTCGCGTTCGACTCCCCCGACAACCGCCGCAAGGAGCTCTACCCCGAGTACAAGGCGCACCGGCCGGACAAGGACCCGGAGCTCCCCGCGCAGCTCGACCTCCTGCGCGAGCACCTCGACGCCTGTGGGTTCGTGGTGGTCGAGGAGCCCGGGGTCGAGGCCGACGACCTCCTCGCCGCGACCGCCGACGCCTGCCAGGCGCGCGGGTGGCGCTGCTCGGTGCTCTCCTCCGACCGCGACCTCCTGGCCCTGGTGTCCGAGACCACGACCCTGCTGCGGCCCCGGCAGTCGATGTCGGACCTGCGCTGCTACGACCCCGCGGCGGTGCAGCGCGAGTACGGGGTCCGGCCCGACCAGTACACCGACCTGGCCGCCCTGCGGGGCGACCCGTCCGACGGGTTGACCGGCGTGAAGGGGGTCGGCCCCAAGATCGCGGCTCGGCTCCTGCGCGACTACGACGACGTGCCGGGCATCTACGCGAACCTGCTGAACTGCCAGCCACGGATCGAGGCGGCGCTGCGGGCGTCGCGCCGGGACGTCGAGCGCAACCTGCTGCTGATGGCGCCGCTGCCGAACCTCGTCGTCGACGTCGCAGGGGCGGTCGACGCCGGCGTGGACCTCGACCGGGTCGACGCGACGCTGGTGGCGCTCGGGATGGGCGAGGCGGCGGGGCGCTTCCGGTACGCGGTCGAGCGTCCGCCGCTGCCACCGATGCCACCGCCGCCGGTCGACGAACCCGACGACCTCGCAGCCGCTCGCGGCTCCGCGCGCCCCGACGTGCGGGTGGTCGAGGTGGTCGAGATCCTCGACGCGGAGCAGGTCGCGCTCTTCTGACCCCGGTCCCGGACGTGCCACGGGCCGCTCCGGGGGGAGCGGCCCGTGGGGACCGGGAGATCCGAGGGAGTGGGTCTCCGGTCGGGTCTGGTGGGGTCAGGCCACGTGGCGTCGCTGCCGACGGCGGCGGACCAGCGCCCGAGCGAGGTTCTCCTGCTCGGCGCGACGCCGGTCGCGCGCGTTCTCGGCGCGTGCCATGGCGAGCGCGTCGCTGACGTGCATGTGCTCGATCACGGCGGATCCGTTCGGGTCAGGGGTGGGTTCGGGGTCGGCTCGACGCGTCCGGCGGCGCCCGCACGGAGGATGAACTCCACGTCGAACCTCTTGACCTAAAGATACTCGCTGTCGAGCGACCTGGCAAGGTGGCTCCCCGTGTCCGGACGGCCGTGTCCGCCGCGCTCCGCGGGCGCGCCCGTGGGCGAGCATCACCCCGTGAGGACCGGCGACGAGGAGCACGGTGGTGGAGACCGCGACGGGGACCAGCCGCAGCGTCGAACGGGCGCTGGAGCGCCTCGAGGGGCTCCGCGCGCTCGACCCGGTCGCGGAGCGGATCGCCGACGCCGTCGTCCGCGTCACCGACGACCGGCGGCTCCGCAACCTCCTGTCCGGGACCCCGTCCGGCCACCCCCTCCACCCGGCGCTCACCGACGTCCCGATGGGGCTCCTGCACGCCGCCGCCCTGCTCGAGCTGGTCCCGACCACCTGGGCCCGGCGCGCCGCGACCTTCCTGCTCGTGTGCGGTCTCGCGGCCGCGCTCCCGACCGCGGCGACCGGCGCGAGCGACTGGTCGCACACCTCCGGCGAGGCCCGACGCGTCGGACTGGTCCACGGCGGACTCAACGCCCTGGCCGTGGGCTTCTACGGGATCGCGCTCCTGCGCCGCGCCCGCGGCAGCGAGGCCGGCGCACGCGGGATGTCGCTCCTGGGCTACGTCACGACGCTCGTCGCGGCGTTCCTCGGTGGCCACCTCGCCTTCCGGCTGGGCGTCGGCGTCGACCAGCACGCCACCCGGGCGGTGTCCGGCACCTGGACCACCGTCGGCCCGCTCGCCGAGCTGCCGGACCACCGGCTCGTCGGCACGGAGGTGGGGGGCGAGCGCGTCGCGCTCTACCGCAGCGGTGCGACGGTCTACGCGGTCGCGGACCGCTGCAGCCACGCCGGCGGTCCGCTGTCCGAGGGGCACGTCCACGCCGACACCCTCGAGGTCGGCTGCCCCTGGCACCACTCGATGTTCGACCTCCGGGACGGGGCGGTGACGCAGGGGCCCGCGACGGCTCCCCAGCCCACCTACGACGTGCGGCTGTTCGACGGCGAGGTCCAGGTGCGGCCACGCACCTGACACCGCGCGGCTCACGCCCCGGGCCACCCCCGGTCACTACGCTCCCCCGCCATGGACACCACCGACCACGTCGACGCGCTCGTCGCCCAGTGGGCCGACCAGCGCCCCGAGATGGACACCGCCGCGCTGTCCGTCAGCGCGCGCGTCGTCCGGCTCGAGCGCTTCCTCGGACGCGCGTCGACCGAGGTGGTCGCGCGCTGGGGCCTCAACGAGGGCGAACTGAACGTGCTCGCGTCGCTACGCCGGTCGGGGCCGCCGTTCGCGCTCACCCCGACCGACCTCTACAAGGGCCTGTTGCTGTCGTCGGGAGCGATGACCAACCGCATCGACCGGCTCGAGCAGCAGGGGCTCGTCGAGCGGCAGCGGGACGACGAGGACCGCCGGCGCGTCATGGTCGTGCTGACCGACGCGGGACGTGAGCTGATCGACGAGGCGATGGACGCCAACGTCGCCATCCTCGCGGACACGCTCGAGGGCCTGACCGACGACGAGCGCGAGACGCTGGTCGCGGTCCTGCGCAAGCTCCTCGTCCGCCTCGAGGCCGCGCAGGACGCCTGAGCCGGGGGTTTCCTCCGGTACGCACGGTTCCCACTCCCGCGGCTGTCGGGCGGACGGGACCGCTCCGTACCGTGCCGACCTCACCGCCAGACGAGAGGCATCAGCGTGACGATCCAACTCGGGGACGAAGCTCCCGACTTCACCGTGAACACGACCGACGGCGAGCTCAACTTCCGCGACTGGAAGGGCGACAGCTGGGCGGTCCTGTTCAGCCACCCGGCCGACTTCACCCCGGTCTGCACCACCGAGCTCGGCACCGTCGCCCGGCTGAAGGACGAGTTCGACGCCCGCGACACCAAGGTCATCGGCCTGTCGGTGGACCCGATCGACGACCACGAGGCGTGGCGGGCCGACATCGAGGAGACCCAGGGGGTCGCGCTCAACTTCCCGCTCATCGCCGACACCGACGGCAAGGTCGCCGGCCTCTACGGGATGATCCACCCCAACTCCAACGCCAAGCTGACGGTCCGGTCGGTGTTCGTCGTGGGGCCCGACGACACCGTCAAGCTCACGCTCACCTACCCGCCGTCGACCGGCCGCAACTTCGACGAGCTCCTGCGGGTCATCGACTCGCTGCAGCTGACCGCCGACCGCGGCCTCGCCACGCCGGCGGACTGGACCAAGGGCGACCGGGTCATCGTCTCGCCGTCGATCGACGACGAGACCGCCCGCGAGCGCTTCGGGGAGTTCGAGGCCCAGAAGCCGTACCTGCGCTACGTCGACGACCCGAGCGCCTGAGCCGCACGCTGGTCGACGCTGCACGACGAGCCCGTACCCGGGGGTGCGGGCTCGTCGCTGTCCCCGTCGCGGTCAGGCGAAGCGGGCGCGGAGGGCCAGCACGTTGGCGACGTAGCGCTCGGTGCTGGGGTAGATCCCGTTCCGGCGCACCGACGCGAGCCCCTGGTAGTAGCCCGCCAGCGTCGCCTCGGCGTCCCCGCCCGTGAGCGCGTACAGGTAGTCCAGGAAGGCCACGCCGGCCGTGATGTTGTCGCGTGCGTCGGCGAGGTCGAGCGGCCGGCCGACGAGGGTGCGCGCGACGAAGTCGCCGGTCCCGGGCATCACCTGCATGATCCCGCGAGCGCCGGTCGTGCTGACGCGGGTCATCTGCCAGCCGGACTCCTGCCAGGCGAGCGCCTTGACGAACGCCGGGACTCCAGCCGTACTCGCGCGCCACCTCCTCGATGAGGCGCCCGACCTCGGCCCGATCCGTGGGGGGCGCGGCCGACGGGGCGGCGTCGCGGTCGGGGGTGCCGGAGCCGCGCCGGCGGGGATGGTCAGCCGCTGCCCCACGACGATGCGGTTGGGGTCCGCGATGCCGTTGGCCGCCTCGATGGCCGCCAGCGTGACCCCGTGCCGCGCGGCGATGCGCGACAGGGCGTCGCCGGCGCGCACCGTGTAGGTGGTCGCCGAGGTCGCAGCCGCGCCACCGCCGTGGATGCGCCCGCGCCGGCGCCGGTGCCGGTGCCCTCGCCGGGAGCTCCAGCCGGTCGCCGGCGCGGATGTGGTCCGGGTCGCCGAGGTCGTTGGCGGCGACGAGGTCCGGACCGACATCCCCACGCGCGGGCGATGTGCGACAGCGTGTCCCCGGGCTGCACGACGTAGGCGGACGGGAGGCCCGCCGCGAGCGCCGCCGCCGCCAGCGAGGCACCGCGATCTGTCGCGGTCCGGACGACTGCTCCTCGGCCACCCGCCGCCCCGCGCCCGGGCTGCCCGTGATGTGGCGTCTGTCGCTGTTAAGTGAACGGGGTGAGGGGGTCACCGTGCGGCCGTCTGTGGCTCGTGACAACCGTTGAGGGGCCGTGCCGGCCGGGTGGCCGGCGCTACCGTGCGGCCATGCCGTCCCGCCCCATGCCTTCCGGATCCCCGCCCCTCCGATCGACCTCCGGGTGACGCTGGCCCCGCTGGTCCACGGCCGCGACCCGACCATCCGGCTCGCCGCCGACCGCGTGGTCCGTGCGTGGCGCACCCCCGCCGGCGCGGCGACGCTCGCCGTCCGCGACCTCGGCGACCGGTTCGAGGCGGAGGCGTGGGGGCCGGGTGCCGCGTGGTCGCTGGAGCAGGCGCCGGCGTTCGTCGGCGCGGCGGACCCCTCGACGGCTTCGACGCCCGCCCACCCGACCGTGGCTCGCGCCCACCGTCGTCGACCGGGCCTGCGGATGCCACGGACGGGGACCATGGCCGACGTCTTCGTCCCGGTCGATGCTGGGCCAGAAGGTCACGAGCCTCGACGCGGTGCGGGCCTGGATGCGGATGGTGCGGTCGGTGGGGCGAGGACGCCCCGGGACCGGTCGAGGGGCTGCGGCTGGCTCCGTCGGCGCCGAGCGGCTGGCCGGGACCGCCTACCAGGACTTCCACCCGCTCGGGGTCGAGCGCAAGCGCGCGGTGATCGTCATCGACGCCTGCCGCCGCATGGGCCGCCTGGAGGAGGCGCTGACGATGGCGCCCGCCGACGCCTACCGCCGGCTCACGGCCTTCCCGGGCATCGGGCCGTGGACCGCCAACATCCTCCTGCGGCTCGCCCTCGGCGACCCCGACGCGGTCGAGGTGGGCGACTTCCACATCCCCAACGCCGTGGCGTGGAACCTCGCCGGCGAGCCCCGCGGCGACGACGCCCGGATGCTGGAGCTCCTCGAGCCGTTCGCCGGCCACCGGGGCCGCGTCGTGCGCCTGCTCGGCCTCGAGGGCCAGAAGGCGCCGGCCTACGGCCCCCGGACGCCGGTCCGCGGCGTGGAGCGGCTGTAGCCCTAGCTCGAACTGTGGCCGGGGAAGACGCGGGCGGTCGGGTCGATGTGGACGGCGGCGTTGTTGACGGCCGTGGCCGCCTCGCCGAAGCCGACCGAGATGAGCCGGACCTTGCCCTCGTACTCGGTGATGTCGCCGGCGGCGAACACGCCGGGGATGTTGGTCTCCATCCGCGTGTCGACGGTCACGTGGCGGCCGTCGATCTCGACGTCCCAGCTCTTGAGCGGACCCAGGTCGGACTTGAAGCCCAACGCCGCGACGACCGCCTGGACCTTGAGGGTCTCGCGCTCGTCGGTCTGGTTGTCGAACACCGTGACCGACTCGACGTGGTGCTCGCCGGCGATCTGGGCGACCTCGGTGTGGGTCATCACGCGGACCGAGGAGTCCATCACCTTCTGCACGGTGTCCTCGTGGGCGCGGAAGCGGTCGCGCCGGTGGATCAGGGTGATCGACCGGGCGATGCCCTCGAGGTTGGTGGCCCAGTCGAACGCCGAGTCGCCGCCGCCGACGATCAGCACGTCCTTGTCCTGCATCACGTCGAGCTTGGGGACGAAGTAGACCAGCCCGCGGCCCTCGAACTCCTCGGCGTCGGGCAGCGGACGGGGCGTGAAGGTGCCGATCCCGCCGGTGATGAGCACCGCCTTCGTCTCCACCTGTGTCCCGCGGTGGGTGCGGATGGTGAAGGTGCCGTCGTCCTCGGCGACGAGGTCCTCGGCGCGGTGGTTCAGGATGTAGGTGGGGTCGTACTGCGACGCCTGCTCGACGAGGTCGTCGATCAGCTCCTGACCCCGGATCGCGGGGAAACCGGCGACGTCGTAGATCATCTTCTCGGGGTAGAGCGCCGCCACCTGGCCGCCCGGCTCGGGCAGCGAGTCGAGGACCGCGACCGAGAGGCCGCGGAAGCCGGCGTAGTAGGCGGCGTAGAGCCCTGCGGGCCCCGCACCGATGATGGTGAGGTCCACCTCGTGGCGGTCGGTCGTCACGTCTCTGGCCCTTCTCGTCGCATCGTCGCCGGCGTCGGCCGGCCGTGCGGCTCCCGCGCGGACGATACGACCTCCCCCGGTCACGCTCCCAATCCGTCCCCGGCCGTCCGAGCGGGTGCTGCGGTCGGGCAGCCGTCCGTCCGGGCGGGCAGCCCGCGGAGCCGTGGCGCCGGTCAGCGCCCCGCCTCGTAGCCCCGGATGACGTGCTCGGCGACCGCGTCGCCGCGCATCTGGAACACCGAGCCGCCGGTGAGGTGGGCGAGCCGGTCCGCGAACTCGACCAGGCCCGGGGCGTCCTCGAGCAGGAAGATGTTGAGCGAGATGCCGCTGCGGGCGAGCCGCATCGCCTCCCGCAGCGTCCGCTCCAGCGTCTCGGGCACCGGCGGCCAGTGGAACACCGCCTCGCTGCCCTCGAGGTGGGCGGTCGGCTCGCCGTCGGTGACCATGATGACCTGCTTGACCGGCCGGGGGTCCTCGAGCAGCAGCCGGCGGGCCAGCAGGAACGCGTGCTGCATGTTGGTGCCGTAGACGCGCTCGAAGCCGGCCGCGGCGAGGTGGGCCGGACTGCATCGGCCGCGCGTAGTCGCTGAACCCGATGAGGTGCAGCGAGTCCTGGCGGTGCTTGCCCTCGATCAGGGCGTGGAGCGCCAGCGCCATCCGCTTGGCCGGGACGAAGTGGCCCTGCAGCGGCATCGAGAACGACAGGTCCAGCAGGAGCGCGGTGGCGGTGCGGGGACGGACCTCGGTCTCGACGACCTCGAAGTCGTCCGGCCGCAGCCGCACCCGACCCCCGGGAGCGCGCCCCTCCCCGGCCTCGCGCAGCACCGCGTTCGTGACGGTGCGCTGGACCGCGATCGGCTCCCGGTCGCCGAACCGCCACGGCCGGGTCTGACCGGTGGGCTCGGGGTCGACCCCGGTCGTGCGCGTCGCCGGCTGACGCCGGATCCGGTCCAGGAGCGAGGTGAGCGCCCGCTCCCCCAGCAGGCGCGCCCCGCGCGGGGTGAGCTCGAGGTCGCCGTCGCGGCGCTGGACGACGCCGGCCCGTTCGAGCTCGTCCTCGATGCGCTTGAGCGTGCGCAGGTCCCGGACGGCGTCGTCGCCGAGGTTGCGGCGCAGCGCCTCCTCGTCGACGTCGTCGAGGCTGGCGCCGGCGTACTCGCCGCCCAGCGCGTCGTCGAGCTCGTCGAGCTCCGACAGCGTCTGCATCTGGTCGACCAGCCCGCCGAGCCCCGCCGGACCGTCGCCGTCGGCGCCCTCGCGGACCCGGTCCCAGTCGAGGTGGGGCGCGGCGTCGCGGAGGTGCTCGGACAGCTGCGCTGAGCTGGAACTGCAGGTCGAGGTCGCCGAAGGCCGCCTCGGCGAGGCCGCGGAGCTGGTCCCGCTGCTCCGGCGTCATCGAGGCGAGCACCTGCGACATCGCGGCCGCCCGGCGCGCGAGCACCTCGAGCACCTCGTCCAGGGTCCGCGGGCCCTCCGGGAACAGGTGCCCGTGCTCGGCGAGGAACGGCTCGATGTCGGGCTCCTCGCCGCGGGCCCGCTGCTCGAGCAGCTGGTTCAGGTCGGCGAGCATGCGGGTGATCGCGGCGACGTCCTCGGGCGTCACCGACTCGAGCGCCCCGGTGAGGTCGCGCAGGTAGGCGTCGAGGAGGTCGCGGCGGAGCTCGTCGAGCAGCGCCTCGAACCGCTCGGCGGCCTGGGTGGACGCGAAGTCGTGGTCGCGGAGGGCCCGCAGCCGACCAGCCGGGTCGGCGGGGAGGGTGTCGAGGTCGAGCTCGCGCCAGCGGGCGTCCTCGTCGTCGCGCCCGGCGAGCTCGGCCCGCTCGAGGTCGACCACCGCCTCGAGCTCGGCGGCCACACGATCGAACGGGCCCGACAGGTCGGAGCGCTCCCGGAGCCGCTCGCGCTCCTGACGCACCTGGTCCCGGAGGCCGTCGAGGCCGCGGCGTCCACCGAGCCCGTCGCGCAACAGGCGCTGGAGCGCGGCCCGGCCGCCCGCACCGTTCAGGAGGTCGCTCTCGAGACGCCCGAGGACCTCACCGACGTCGAGGTGCTCGCCGAGCGGGTCCTGGGTGCCGTCGTAGCGGCGGTAGCGGTCCACCTCGCCGATGGTAGGGCTCACCCCGCCCGGACGTGCCGGAGCCCGCCGACGAGGGCGGGCTCCGGTGGTGTGACGTGCCGTCGGGTCAGGCGGTCCGCCGGCGCAGGGCCGCGGCACCGCCGATGGCGACGAGGCCGAGGAGCGCCAGCCCGCCACCGGTGGTCGGCAGGTTCGGGGCGCCGACCGGGACCGCCGGCGCGGCCGCGGGCAGGCCGACGACCTCGGCGGTCGCCTTCGAGACGGCGAGGCCGATGCCACCCTCGAGGCCCTTCAGGAGGGTGATGTCCACGCCGGCGGAGGTGACGCGCTTGCCGGCGAGCCCGTCACGCTCGACATCCTCGGTGGTGACCGACCCCACCCCGAAGCTCGACTCGAGCGGGGTGCCGGCGGCGATCGTCTGGCTGCCGCCCTCGGGCACGGTGATCGGGTTCGGGACGTCGTTGCCGCCGAGGAGCGTCTCGAGGAAGGTCTCGAAGGCGGCCGACAGGGTGACCTGCAGCGGCGCCTGGGTGCCCGCCGGGGTGAACGCCCCGGACGCGCGGTCGAAGGCGACGGTCGCGTGGCCGGCCCCGCCGGTGACGGTCAGCAGCGGCTCGGTGTCGGCGAGGAGAGCGGAGACCTCCGGCGGGATGGCGGCCTCGAGCGTGTCGACGAGGTCGGCGATGGTCGGCAGGCCCGGCTCGTTGAAGGTGACGTCGGCGACCCGGTCGGTGACCTCGGTCAACAGCTCGTCGACGAGGTCGGTCAGGGCGTTGACGAGCGTTCCGGCCACGTCCAGCGCCGGCAGTCGCACGTCGACACCGACCGCGGAGGCGTCGGCGGTGACGGTCGCAGTGGTCGTCGTCGCGCTGCTGTCGCTGGCTCCGAGGGTCGCACCGATGATGGTCGCGTCGGACAGGGCGGCCGCGAGACGGTCACGCAGGGTGTCGATCACGTTGGCCGGCGCGCCGATGATCGGCGGGTTGGCGGTGAGGTCGAGCAGCGCCAGGCAGGGGTCGGACGGGTCGAGCGTCGTCACGTCGATCGGCAGGTTCTCCTCGAGGTTGCGCTCGACCTCGGCGAGGAGGTCGGCCGCACCGGAGAACACCGGCTGCAGCGGGGCGGAGCCAGCGAGGCACGCCTCGGAGAGGGCGCCGAGCACCGGGTCGAGGACCTGGCCCTCGACCTCGGCGAGCGCGTCGCCGAGCCCGGCCTCGTCGATGCCGGTGAGGATGGTGTCGAGCAGCACCTGCACGTCGGCGCCCGACACGCTGAGGTCGAGCCCGGTGGCGTCGGCGGCGGCGGTCGGCTGCCCGTTGGCGATGCTGGCCGAGCTGCTGCTGCAGCCGGCCTTGACGAGCGCGGTGACCTCGGCCGGGAGCCCGTCGGTGCCGCAGAGCTCACCCTCGGAGGCGGCGTCGCCGTTGCTGGTCGCGGCCGCCTCGGTCTTGGAGTCCTCGACGAGGGCGAAGCCGACCCCGGACGCGGTGGCGCTCGGGGCGTGGCTGACCGACGCCCGGCTGCTGCCGCCGAGGATGTCGCCGACGGGCGACATCGGGACGGTCAGCGCGAAGCCGTCGCCGGTGGCGGTGGCGATGTGGTCGCCGGGCGCGGCGAGCGCGGGGCCGGCGACGGCGGCGAGGAGGAGGGAGGTTCCGGCGAGGACGGAACCGATACGGCGGATCTGCAAGAGGGGTCCCCTGGGCACGACAGGATGGTGTGCGGCCACCGTAGCGGGCGGGTGACCAAGAGCGACACCGTACCCGACCTGTCCGGGAGGTCCGGGTCGTGTCAGCCGCCGTAGTGGGCGTGCCCGTCGGGGCCCTCGGTCTTGCTCAGCCGTCGGGCCAGGTGGAGACCCTCGAGGACGAGCTCGAGGACGCTCGCCACGGCGGCGGGGTCGTCCGGGCCGACGCCGAACTCCTCGACCCAGCGGTGCAGCGCGGGGACGCGACCGCCGAACTGCTGCAGGAGGCGGTCGGCGGACAGGAGCTCGCCGGTCTCGACCTCCATCCCCTCCTGCTCGAACCGCTCGACGAGGCCCGACAGGTCCTCGCCGGCGAGGTGGCCCCGGAACACGGCGAGGATCGCCTGCCGGAGGTAGCGGGTGACGATCTCGGTCTCGCGACCCTCCTCGAGGGTGTCGAACTCGACCCTCCCCAGCGCCGCCGGCACGACCGCCCAGAGGTCGACGATGCGGGGCACGGCGACCGACTCGCCGTTGCGCACCGCACGGCGGACCGCGCCGGCGACCATCGTCTCGTGGGCGCCGATCGTGTAGCGGACCGAGACCCCGGAGCGCTGGTTCACCTGGGGGCTCCCCCGGAGCTCGCGGACGAGGACGGCCAGGACCTCGTCCATGAACCGGGGCACGTGGACCGGGACGACGTCCGGCGGGGGGGTGGCCTCCTGGCGCACGATCGCGACCTCGTCGGCGACCGTCCGCGGGTAGTGGGTGCGGACCTGTGCCCCGAACCGGTCCTTCAGCGGGGAGATGATCCGACCGCGGTTGGTGTAGTCGTCGGGGTTGGCGGTCGCGACGAGCAGCACGTCCAGCGGCAGCCGCAGCGTGTAGCCGCGGACCTGGACGTCGCGCTCCTCGAGGACGTTCAGCAGCGCGACCTGGATGCGCTCGGGGAGGTCCGGGAGCTCGTTGACGGCGACGATGCCGCGGTTGGTGCGCGGCACGAGGCCGTAGTGGATGGTGCGCTCGTCGCCGAGCGTGCGACCCTCCGCCACCTTGATCGGGTCGACGTCACCGATCAGGTCGGCCACGGAGGTGTCCGGGGTGGCGAGCTTCTCGGCGAACCGGCGAGAACGGTCGAGCCACACGACCGGCAGGTCCTCGCCCCGTTCGGCGAGGAGGTCGCGGCAGTGGGCGCAGGCCGGGTGGTAGGGGTGGCAGTTGATCTCGCAGCCGGCCACGGTCGGCGCGACCTCGTCGAGCAGGTCGACGAGCCGGCGGACGATGCGGCTCTTCGCCTGGCCCCGCTCACCGAGGAGGATGAGGTCGTGACCGGCGAGGATGGCGCGCTCGAGCGACGGGCAGCACGTCCTCCTCGAAGCCGATGACCCCGGTCACGAGCGGCTCGCCTGCCCGCATCCGGGCGAGGAGGTTCGCGCGCACCTCCTCCTTGACGCTCCGGTCGGGGTAGCCCGACGCGCGGAGCCCGGCGAGCGTGGTGGGGAGGCGGGTCGTGTCGGCCATCCCCCGACGCTACCCGCGGGGCCGCCGCCGCGCGGGCGGACCCGTCAGACGCCGCGCGCCGCGGACACGGACGCGCGCGTCAACGCCGCGACGATGGCCGGGGTGACGAGCCCGGTGCCGAGCGCGAACTCGGTGAGGTCGGCGAAGGCCCGCGGGTCGCGGGCGGCGGCGGCGACGCTCACCTCCACCGGCAGGGTCGAGCGGAACGCCCGGGCCGCGAGGGTCGGTGTGGCGCAGGTGCCGGCCGAGCCGGTGTCGCAGTGCCACCCGGTAGGCCCGGCCCGGATCCGCGGGGAACCGCAGCGCCGCGCGGCGGCGAGCGCGCCGGTCAGAGCAGGGCGTAGTAGATGCCCTCGCCGGTCAGCGGGTTCACGAACGAGGCGGCGTCGCCGGCGAGGAGCACCCGGCCGCGGCTCCGGCGTCGGTCGGGGGGTCGACAGCGGAAGGTGGTGGGCCCGCAGGCTGGCCGGGTCGGGCACGAGGTCGGGCAGGAGCGTCGCGCAGCGAGGTGGCGAGGTCGCTCGCGACGTTCGATCGTGCGGGCGTCGAAGGGGCCGTAGCCGACGTTGACGAGGCCGGTCCCGGTCGGGAACGCCCAGACGTAGGCGGGCCAGCGGTCACGCACGAACCCGATGTGGAGACGGTCGAGGTCGCCGGCGGCGTACCCCCGGATCGCCAGGCCGGTCCGCGACCGGGGCTGCGGCGCGACGCCCAGGGCCCGCCGGACCCTCGAGTTGGCGCCGTCGGCGGCGATGACGGTGGCCGCCGAGATGCGGTCGTCGAGGAGCACGCGGCCGCCGACCTGGCGTGACCTCGCGGACGCGGTGACGGACCGGCTCGGCGCCCCGGGCCACCGCCGCCGCGTGGAGCCGGGCGTCGAGCACCGCCCGCGGGACGACGTGGCCGGGCGCGCGGGGCCGTCCCCACCGCCTCCCGCCCGCTCGGGGACGTGATGCGGATGCGGTCGAGGCCGGGGTAGCCGTCGAGGACGTCGGGTCGCGCCGAGCCGGTCGAGCACGTCGACGCCCTCGGGGCCGATCCCGTCCCCGCAGACCTTGTCGCGCGGGAAGGCGGCCTTGTCGACGAGCAGGACCTGCACGACGGGTCGAGCGCGAGCGCGCGGAGCGCGGCGGCGGACCCGGCCGGGCCGGCTCCCACGATCGCGAGGTCGACGTCAGCACCGTCGCGGTCACGGGTGGCGGGGTCCGCCGGGGACGTCCTCGACGCCCGGCCTCCCCGGCGAGGGCAGCCCGGTCGGCTCGGCGGGCGGCTCGGCGCAGTCGAGCCGGTAGGGCGGGACGTAGGGAGGCCCCGGGCGCGGCGACGGGGACGCGGTGGCGGTGGCGGCCGGATCGGGCAGCGGCGTCCGCGTGCAGCCGTAGAGATCCTCGGTCGAGCGCCAGCACGAGCTCGTCCATCAGCACCGCGACGACCGTGCGATCGGCACCGCGGGCGTCGTTGGCGATGACGGCAGGTGGTAGCGTTCGCTCGTCGGGCCCGAGGACCAGCCGGCCACCGCCTTCACGTCATCCAGCGTGCCGGTCTTGCCCAGGAAGCGGCCCTCGCCGAGGGTGCCCCGGAGCCGCCGGCGGAGCGTGCCCTCCCGGCCGGCGACCGCCATGAGGCTGCGCCAGTCGTCGCCGTAGGCGAGGCGAGCATCGCCGCGTCGAGGCGGGCGAGGAAGCCGGCGGTCACGCGGTCGTCGCGCGAGAGGCCCGAACCGTCGTGGAAGACGAGGCCCTCGCCGCCGACGCCGATGGACGCCAACGCCGCCCGGGCGGACAGGCCACCCATCGCCCAGCGCCCGTGCCCGTGCGGGCGACCGCGACGGTGTTGATGAGGGTGTCGGCGACCTGGTTGTCGGAGCGTTGGACCATGTGGCGCAGGATGTCGCGCAGCGGGGGGCTCTCGACCGAGGCGACGCGGTCGACGACCTCCGGGGCGAGGGCCGCGGCGCGGGGACCGCGCTCCACCGTGACGCCACGGTCGACCAGGAGCCGGCTCAGCTCGCGTGCCGCGAGCGCGGCTGGGTCGTGGACGACCTCGATGTCCACCTCGGGCGGGTCGTGCGCTCTCGTCGACGCGGTAGCCGAGGCCGCCGTTCACGGTGAGCCCGCCGATGTAGCGCGCATCGAGGTCGCTGAAGTAGTGGTCGGGCCAGCCCGCGGCGGCGGGCGCGCCGGCGAAGGCGTTGCCGTCGCCGACGACCCCCCCGGTGATGCGACTGCACGCCGGCCGCGACGATCCGGTCCGCGAGGGTCTCGAGTGGTGTGCGGGGTCGGGCCGGGTAGATCCAGCGCTCGTAGAGCGGGGTGCCGAGCACGGGGTCGCCGCTGCCGACCAGCACGAGGTCGCCGACGACGGTCCCGGTGGCGGTGACCTCCTGGGTGACGCCGGCATCGGTCTCGAACCGGAAGTCGGGCCCGTAGGTGAGGAGCGCTGACGCCGCGGTGACGAGCTTGAGGGTCGAGGCGGGGAGCATCGGCTGGTCCGCGGCGACCGAGAGCACGGGGCGGCCGTAGCCGTCGGTGACCGCGACGGCGACGCTCGGCGCTCGTCACCGCCAGGTCCGGGGACGACACGAGCCGCGCGAGGCGCGCCTCAGCGCCGGTCGTGTGGGGGGCGGCGGTGGCGGGGTCGGCGTGGGGGTCGGTGCCGGCGCCGGCGGGTCGGTCGGCTGGGGCGTGGGGGCATCCGTCGGGGCCGCTGACGGGGCCGCCAGTGACCCGTCGGCGACGTCCGGAGGCGTGGCCGCGAGCATCGTCGTGGCGACGAACCCGCCCACGAGCAGCACGAGGAGGCACGAGGAGGAAGGAGGTCCGGAGTCGCATCGACGCGGAGCGTACCGACGGACGGCCAGGGGCCCGTCCGGGTACCCGCCCCCGCGCGACTGCCGGTGTTCGTTCGACCCCTCCCACCGCAGGTCGCGAGGCGCCCGGCGCCGTACCGTCGTGCACTCGGACCGACAGATGCTGGAGACCCCGTGGAGAGCGGCTCAGGGAGCGACGTGGGACGTCGTCGACCCCGCAACGAGGATGCCCTCCTCGCCGACGGCGAACGCCGCCTGTTCGTCGTCGCCGACGGCATGGGTGGGCACCCCGCGGGCGACGTGGCCTCGCGCGAGGCGGTGGCGGCGCTCGACGCCGCCCTCGAGGCGGAGGTGCTGCGCGGCCCGGACGTGGTGCCGGCGCTGACCAACGCCCTGATCGAGGCGCACCGGGCGGTGGTCGAGTCGGCCCACCACGACCCCGGCCGCCGCGGCATGGGGACCACGGCCGTGGTCGTGCACGTCGCCGAGGACGAGCGGCTCCTGACCTGCGCGCACATCGGGGACAGCCGCGCCTACGTGCTCACCGGCGACCGGCTCGTGCGGGTGACCGAGGACCACGTGTGGGGTGGGCCAGGGAGCCACCGGCTCACCCAGGCCATCGGGACGTCGGGTCGGGTCGAGCCGGAGGCCGCCGAGGTCGAGCTCTCCCCCGGCGACCGGGTCCTGCTCTGCACGGACGGGCTTGACCGACATGCTCGAGGACAGCGCCATCAAGGACCACCTGCGCCGCCACGACGTGGACCCGCAGGCCATGTGCGACGGCCTCATCGCGACCGCGCTCGACCGGGGCGGCGTCGACAACATCACCTGCATCGTGATCGAGGTCGACGACGCCGGCCACACCACCCGCGGCGCGAGCTGACCGCGCCCCGAGCGTCAGCTGGGGGCGTCGACGTCGCCGGTGGCGCGGAGCGAAGCGAGCACGCCCGGCGCGCCCACAGCGTCAGCTGGGGGCATCGACGTCGCCGGTGGCGCGGAGCGAAGCGAGCACGCCCGGCGCGCCCACAGCGTCAGCTGGGGGCATCGACACGAGTCGAGGAGGCCGCGGAGCTGGAAGCCACGGCTGGGGTGGCGCAGCTTCGTGAGCGTCTTCTTCTCGATCTGCCGGATGCGCTCGCGGGTCAGGCCGAACTGGGCACCGATGTCCTCGAGCGTGTGCTCCTCGCCGTCCATGAGGCCGTAGCGGAGCATCAGCACGGTGCGCTCGCGGTCGGTGAGCGCGGCCAGGGCGCGGGCGACCTCGCGCTGGGCGAGGATGGCGGTCGCGGCACCTTCGGGGTCGATGGCGTCCTCGTCGGCGACGAGCTCGCCCATGGTGGCGTCGCCGTCCTCACCGATCGGCTTGTCGAGCGAGGCGACGTCCTGGGCGGCGAGCCGGACCTCACGCAGACGCTCGACCGGCAGGCCGAGCTCGGCGGCGATCTCGCCCTCGGAGGGCTCGCGACCGAGCTGCTGGAGCAGCGCGAACTCGGCGTAGCGGACCTTGCCCATCAGCTCGTGGACGTGCACGGGGAGGCGCACGGTGCGGCCGGTGTTGGCGAGGCCGCGCTGGAGGGCCTGGCGGATCCACCAGGTGGCGTAGGTCGAGAACTTGTAGCCCTTGGTGTGGTCGAACTTCTCCACACCGCGGATGAGGCCGAGGTTGCCCTCCTGGATGAGCGACAGCAGGTCCACACCCCGCCCGCGGAACTTGCGCGCCACGGACACGACGAGACGCAGGTTGGCGCGGATCATGTGGTCCTTGGCGCGCTCACCACCGCGCTTGACCATGTTGAGCTGGGCCTTGCGGCGCGGGGTGAGCTTCGGGCCGGCACCGAGGAGCGCCGCCGCGGCGAGCCCTGCCTGGTAGCGCTTGGCGAGGTCGACCTCCTGCTCGGGGGTGAGGAGGTCCGTGCGCCCGATCTCGTTCAGGTACTGCCGGACCGAGTCGTTGGAGGCCGACAGGGGGGTCGCCTCGGGACGGTCGGCGTCCTCGACGAGATCGTCGAGGACCTGCAACCCCAGGTCCCGGGCCCGCTGTGCCGTGTCGTCGACCCAGTTGTCGGGGTGCACGAGCGGGTCGTACAGCTCCTGGAGCTCGGACAGCAGCACGTAGCCGCGGCTGGCACCGCGCTCGAACAGCTCCGAGATGGGGGTCACGTCGGTCAAGGTGTCCGTCTCACGCATCGGCATCGGGCTCACGGGGACTCATCGGCGGACATCGGTCCGCCTGAAGCGGGGGTGGGCAGGCCGTGCTCGTCCGGATCGACGGTCCGGCGGTGGTCCCGGCACGGTTCGTTCGGCGGCGCACGCGCTGTCGGGACGCGTCGTGCGCGGCGGCAGCATCTTCGATGGTACGGGCCTCCGGCGGAGGTGTCAGCGAGGTCGACGCCGGCGGTGGATGACGTGTGGCGGGGAGGGGCGTCTGGAGGTGCGTCGGAGCGCAGGCCCGGTGACGTGAGCGACCCCCCACCGTCGGCGCGCGCAGCGCTCGCGGTGGGGGGTTCGACGACCGTCAGCGCGCTTCCTGCCGGCGGTCGCGTGGCGTCAGGCGGGCCGTGCGGTCCGGACCGGGATGGCGCCGTGGGCGACCACCAGCGCGGCCAGGGCCACCAGCGGCAGGCCCAGCGGCGCGCCGGCGGGGCGGAACCCGCCGGTGGCGAGGAGCGCGAACGCCACCGTGAGGGCGCCCACCCCGACGACCGCCCGGGTGGGGGCGACCGGGGCGGGGCGGCCGCCGAGCCGCTCGAACCGGCCGAAGAGCGCGACGAGTGGCACGAGCGCGACGGCGAGGACGAGCAGCCACGCCGGCCGGGTCAGCCACCAGCCGGTGCTGCCAGCGGCGTGGTCGCCGAGGATCCCGGTGGGGACCACGGTGACGGCCACGAGCACGAGCGCGGTCAGGTGCCACAGGAACAGCGTCATCGCCCGGGCGTTGACCGCGATCACGGCGGTCCAGACCCGCGGCCGTGCGAGCCAGCGGTCGGCGGCGGGCCGGACCAGGAGGGCGAGGCCCAGCTGCAGGACGGTGAGCGCGACGAGCGCGACGGTCGGCGGCGAGTTGTTCGTGGAGGCGGCGCCGGGGACGCCAACCATGCTGACCGGGTAGGGGCCGACGGTGGTGAGGACCACCAGGGCGCCGAGGCCGAGCGCCGCGACGACGCCGGCGGTGGCTCGCCGGCGGGTGAGGCGCCCGTCGACCCAGGCGAACCCGAGCTGCTGGGGCACGAGCCAGACGAGCGCGAAGTTCGCCCAGCCGACGAGCGGGACACCGGCGCGCACGAGCGCGTCGATGACCGCAGCGGCGCCGGCGAGAGCGAGCGGGACGACGAGCCCGTAGCGCTCGTGGAGGCGGAGCATGGCTGGCGCGACGGCGATCACGACCACGTAGACGGCGAGGAACCACAGCGGGACGGCAACCAGCCGGGCGCCCAGCGTGAGGGCGCCACCGGCGACGCCGGCCACCGCGAGGCCGGCCGCGACGACGGTCCAGACCGCGACGAACACGGTGGTGGGGCCGAGCAGCCGCTGGACCCGTCCGGCGAGCCAGGTCCCGTACGGGGTCCCGCGCCGGCGTGCCGAGCGCCACGACACCGCGTTCGCGTAGCCGCCGACGAGGAAGAACAGCGGCATCACCTGGAAGAGCCAGGTGGCGCCGCGCAGGACGGGGACGTCGCGCAGCGCGTTGTCGCCGGCGAGCGCGCCGTCGGGACCGACCGTCACGACCGCGAGGAGCCAGTGGCCGAGGGCCACGACCAGGATCGACAGCCCCCGCAGGAGGTCGATGAACCGCTCGCGGCTGTCCGGCGTGGCGGCGGCGAGGGCGGCGAGGCTCGGTGCCGCCGTCCCGCGGCCGGGGGTCTCGGCGGGTCGGGCCAGGGTCTCGGTGCTGCTGGTCATCGGTGCCTCCCAGGCATCGTCTCGGGGCGCGGAGCGGTGCCGCACCCCAGGAGCGTCGTCGCCGGGGCGACCGGCGGGCACCCGGGGAACCCCCCACGTCGGCCTGGGGGTCCGGCACCGCACGGGGCGGGGAGCGTGCGACGGGGAGGGATGGCGTGCGGGCACGTCGAACCCTGCCGCGACGCGTCCCCGCACCCCCGTGAGGCCAACGATGATCGTCCCGATCTCCCGCCGCGACCTGCTCAAGGGGACGGGCTCGACCCTCGCCGGCGTGGGTCTCGTCGGCGGCCTGTCCCGCTCGGGGCTCGAGCGCGTGCTGGCGGGGGCCTCGGCGGTGGACCGCGACGTCCCGGCGCTGAGCCGGGTACGCATCGGTGCCGTCTCGGGGCGTCAGGCCGAGCTCCTGGCACGGCTCGACGACACCCACGGGGTGCTGGCCGACGGCAGCCGTGAGTTCCTGCTGTGGCCCGGCGACGCCGACCGGCTGCGCCGGGCCGGGATCCGGTTCGACGTGGTGACCGACGACGTGCTCGCCCCGCGGCGGCTCGGGGCGCAGGTGCCGCTGCAGCCCGGCGAGCGCGAGGGCTACCGGGTCCTCGCGGACTACGAGGCCGACCTGCGCGCCCTCGCCGACGCGCACCCGGACCTGGCCCGCTTCGTCGAGATGCCGACCACCTCGCTCCTCGGACGCCCCCTGTTCGCCATCGAGATCGCCTCCGACGTCGCCCGCCGTGACGGCCGCCCGGTGGTGCACATGGACGGGATGCACCACTGCCGCGAGTGGCCAGCCGGCGAGATGCCGATCATGTGGGCCCACGACCTCCTCGAGAACTACGGCACCGACCCCGCCATCACCCGGATCGTCGACGCGACCCGCACGGTCATCCTGCCGCTGGTCAACCCCGACGGGTTCGAGCGCACGGTCCGCTCGCTGGCCCAGGCCGACGAGTCGAGCGGGACGACCCAGGCGCTCGCCACCACCGCGCTCGCGGTGGCCGGTCGCGAGTCGTACTGGCGCAAGAACCTGCGTGGCTACCTGCCCGTCGACGCCTCGGTCGACGCGGGCCCGGTGCTCGTGGAGAAGCCGGACGCCTACGGCATCGACCTCAACCGCAACTACCCGTTCCTGTGGGGTGACGACGAGGGGTCCTCGAGCACCATGGAGGACCAGACCTACCGGGGCGAGGCGCCGTACTCGGAGCCGGAGTCGCACAACGTCCGCGACCTCGTGCTCGCCAACCTCCCGATCGCCAAGATCACCCACCACACGTCGGGCCGCACGATGCTGTTCCCGTGGGGGCGCGACCCGAACGTCGTGAAGAGCCCCGACTACGACCGCATGTACGGGCTCGGCCTGATGATGCGGATGTCCAACAACTACGAGCCCAAGCAGGCCTTCGGCCTCTACCCGACGTCGGGGACGAGCCGGGACTGGGGGCACGGCGCCATCCGGACGCTGCCGTACACCTTCGAGCACGGCACCGAGTTCCACGGCCCCTACGCGCAGACCATCCCGTCGATGTACGCCGTGAACCGGGGCGCCTTCCTCACCCTCTACGACGCGGTGATGGACCCGGCGAGCCACCTCGTGGTGCGGGGCTCCGCGCCCGACGCGGCGCCGTTCACGGTCACGAAGTCGTTCGCGACGCCGACGGCCGTGGCCGGGCTCGAGGTCCCCGAGACCGCCGAGCGCACCGTCGAGCCCGGCCCGGACGGGTCCTTCGAGCTGCACCTGCCGCCCCCGACCCGCCCGCACCTCTTCGAGACCACCTTCGGCGGCACCGGCACGGCGCCGGCGGCCGACGAGGTGTGGACGCTGCGCTTCGCCGACGGCTCGGTGCGCGAGGTCGGCGGCGACCGTGGGGAGGTCGTCGACCTCGGGTGACGGGCGTCGTCAGCCGACCGTGGAGCGCTGCTCGGTGGTGGTCGGCTCGGTGGCGGTCGGTGGCGGCTTGGGCCGGTCGTCGACCGTGGTCGGGACGACCAGCACGCGCACGCCGGCGGGGACGCGGGCGGCGACCTCGTGGACGATCCGTCGGGAGCCACCCTGGTCGAGCAGGCCCGGGAGCGGCTCCCCCATCACGACGAGGTCGACGGCCCCCCGCCGCGACTCCTCCGCGATCGCCTCGACCACGTTGTCGGACTCGCGCACGACCGGCTCGAACTGGACGCCGCGGCTCGCGGCCACCTGTCCCACGAAGGACAGGGCGGGGTCGCCCACGATCGGGTCGGGGCGGGTCCCGGGGGCCACGATGTGCAGGGCCGTGAGCACCGCACCCGTGGACGCGGCGAGGTCGACGATCTGGGGCGCCTTGCGCCGCGCCATCTCGGGGCTCGACACCGGCACGAGGATGTGGCGGATGAGGTGCGGTGCCTCGGTGTGGAGGTGACTGGCCTCCTCGGAGCGGTCCTTGCCGCTGTCTCCGACCCGGTCGAGCGCGCGCCCGACCGTGAGCGGCCCGACCAGCTCGAAGACCACCACCGAGCCGAGGACGATGGCCGAGACCGAGCCGCCGAGGTCGCTCAGCCCGGCCGCGTTGGCCTTGTCGAGGGTGAAGGCGGCGAGACCGATGGCCATGCCGGCGAACGGCATGAGCCCCCCGCCGATCCACGGGCCCCAGCCGGAGCGGCGTCCGGAGCGGGTCGCGTCGGCACCGATCCACCCGCCGCCGACCTTGCCGGCGACGCGGGCGATCACGAACACGACCCCGAAGACGCCGACGTCCCGCAGCTCCTCGAAGTGCACGCCGGCACCGGCGACGAGGAAGAAGGTGAGGAAGATGGGGGCCTCGAGCGTCCGCAGCGCCTCGAACAGCGGCCGCGTGTCGCGCTTGTCGTTGGCCGTGAACGCCCCCATGACCAGCGTCGAGATGACGACCGGGGCGCCGACGGCGCGGGTCGCGGCGACGACCCCGATGAGGATCACGAGCACGAACAGCAGCCGGTCACCGGCGCGGTGGACGGTGGTCATCCACCGGCGCAGCGCGTACGCCCCGAGCCCGCCGATGACGAGGCTCGCGACGATCAGCTGCACGAACGCCAGGGCCCCCTCCTGGGTCGACGCCGACCGGGCCGCCAGCACGATCGGGAGGCCGAGCCCGTAGAGGATCGCCGAGGTCACGTTGTTGAGCGCCGTCGCGGCGAGGACGTGGTCGGTGAACCCGCCCTTGGCGCGACGCTCGGCGATGACCGCCAGGAGCGTCGTCGGCGAGGTCGACAGCGCGATGGCGGCGAGCAGGTACGCCACCGCCACGTCGACCCGCACGAGGACGAGCCCGAGGAAGACCAGGGCGAACGTGGCGACGTTCTCGAGCACCGCGACGGGGATGAGCGTGTGCCGGATCTCGCGGAGGACGGGGAGCTCCAGCCGCTCGCCGATGCCGAACACGATGGCGCCCAGGGCGAGCGAGATGACCGGGTCGAGGGCGGCCAACGAGGCCGTGTCGACGAGGCCGAACACCTCGGGTCCGATGAGGATCCCGATCACCATGAAGACGATGACCTCGGAGATCCACTGACGGGTGGCGTGCCCCACGATGAAGGCGACGCCGGCGAGCGCAGCGACGAGGAGCAGGCCCCGCCCCGACGACGCGCCGGTGGTCCCGGCCTCCGCGGCGAGCAGCAGGGTCGGCATCACGTCCGGCACGTCGCGTCCTCCGTCGCGTCCGCGGGGGCGGACGCGGCTTCAGTTCGGGGCGCCCACCCTACCCGTCCGGGTCGGCGTGCGACCGGTCCCGACACACGAGCGCCCCGCCGGTGGGGCGGGGCGCTCGTGGGGGTGTCGGTGGGTCAGGCGGCGCGGTCGAGCACGCTCAAGAGGCCCGACAGGTTGTGGGCACGGGACGGGTGACGCAGCTTCGCCAGCGCCCGGTTCTGCATCTGACGGATGCGCTCCCGGGTGAGGTCGAAGTGCTCCCCGATCTGCTCCAGCGTCTGCGGCTCCTCGCCGTTCAGCCCGAAGCGGAGGATGAGGATGATGCGCTCGCGCTCGTCGAGGGCGTCGAGCGCCGCCTCGATCTGGGACAGCGCGTCGACCTCCTGGGCGGAGTCGGCGGGGTCGAGCGAGTCGGCGTCGGCGATGAGGTCGCCCATGGTCGCGTCGCCGTCCTCGCCGATGGGACGGTCGAGGCTCACGAGATCCTGCATCGCGTCGCGGACCTCTCGGACCCGCTCGACGGTGAGGTCGACCTCGGCCGCGATCTCCTCCTCGGTCGGGTCCCCGCCCTTCTGCTGGCGCAGTCGCAGCTCGGCGGCGCGGAGCTTGCCGTAGAGCTCCCAGACGTGGGCCGGCACGCGGATGGTGCGGGCCTTGGACGCCACCCCGCGCTGCAGGGCCTGGCGGATCCACCACACGGCGTAGGTCGAGAACTTGTAGCCCTTGGTGTGGTCGAACTTCTCGACCGCACGGAGGAGCCCCAGGTTGCCCTCCTGGATGAGCTCGATGAAGTCGAGGTCACGACCGGAGAACTTGCGGGCCTGCGGCACGACGAGGCGGAGGTTGGCCTGGACCATCCGCTCCTTGGAGCGCTTGCCGTCGCGGCTGATGAGGGCGAGCTGGCCGCGGCGCTTGGCGGAGAGGTCCTTCTTCTCGGCGAGCATCCGGTCGGCGTGGAGCCCGGCCTGGTAGCGCTTGGCGAGGTCGGCCTCGTCCTCCTTGGTGAGGAGCTCGTGCCGGCCGGCGTCGTTCAGGTACTGGCGGACGAGGTCGGTCGTGAGCACGCTCGGAGCGACGACCTCCTCGGGGGCGTCGTCGGCGACGTCGTCGATCACCTCGAGGCCCTCGCTGCGGGCCTCCTTGATGGCGATGTCGACCCACTCCTCGCCGTGGAGGTCGGGCTGGCGCAGCTCCTGGAGCTCGGAGAGCAGGACGTAGCCACGCTCCTCGGACCGTTCGAGGAGCTCCTGGACGGCGACCTCGGCGGTGGGGAGATCAGCGGAACTCATCCGTGTAGCCTCCTCGGCTGGTTGGGTGCGGCGGGTGGTCGCGTGGGGACTCGTACACACGCAACCACCGCCCGGGGGGTCGGGGTCGGGTCCTGGTGCCCACCAACGGACACGCCGCTCAGCGGGGGTTCGGTGGCCGGTGGACCGATGGACGGGCTGCGACGCTGCAGACCCGGTTCGTGGGAGACAACGCGCGAGAGGGCCCGATGCATCCGCTCGCGCGCGCGGGGTGCGTACAGCGCGCCCGGCGGGCGGACCCGTCCGAGCCCGCGGACGCGGTCGAGCCGCGTCGTCAGTGGGCGGCGTCCCCGAGCTCGGGCCGGTCGAGGCCCGCGGGGGCGACGACCTCGACCTTCAGGCCGTCGGGATCCTCGAAGAAGACCGCGTAGTGGTCGCTCCCGCCGGCGTGGGGGTGGCGGTCCTCGTAGAGGATCCGGACATCCCGGTCACGCAGACGCGCGGTGAGCTCGTCCACCTCCTCGCGGGAGCCGGCGTGGAAGGCGAGGTGGTTCAGCCCGACCGCGCGACGGTCGAGCTCGGCGGCGCCGGGTGGCGCCTGGACGAACACCAGGTAGGTGGGTCCGAGGCGCCAGCTGATGCCCTCGTCCCACTCCTGGTAGGGCGTGTAGCCGAGCGAGCCGAGGAAGGGGGCCCAGAAGGCGACGGTGCGCTCGAGGTCCCGGACGTACATCTCGGCGTGGTGGAGCAGTCCGCGGTGGTCGTTGGACACGGTCGAGCCTCGGGTCGTTCCTGGGTCGGCTGACGACGCTAGCCCACGAGGCTCACCCGGCTGGAAGCCGCACCTCGAAGCACGCCCCGCGCTCGCGGTCGACGACGTGGATGCGGCCACCGTGGCGCTCGCAGATGCGCCGGCAGATCGCGAGGCCGAGCCCGCTGCCGGCGCTGTCGCGGGTCCGACCCATCCGGGCGAACGCCGCGAAGACCCCGTCCCGCTGCTCTGCGGGGATGCCGACCCCGTCGTCGTGGACCCACAGCACGGCCTCGTCGTGCTCCCGGGCGCCGGTGATGGTCACGGTCACGTCGCGGTGGCCGGCGTAGGCGTAGGCGTTGGCCATGAGGTTGGTGAGCACCTGACGCAGCCGGACGGTCGGGACCCGGACCGCGGGGAGGGGTCCCTCGAGCACCAACCGGCCACCGGGGTGCTGGGCGGCCAGCGCGTGGGCCACGTCCCGCGCCACGTCGGCGGGATCGCAGACCGCCGGGTCGTCGGGGACCTCGTTCGAGCCGGCGAGGGCGAGGAGGTCACCGGTCAGCACCGCCAGGAACGCGGTGTTGACCGCCATCCGGTCGAGGATGAGCTCGGCCGTCTCGGGGAGCTCGACGCCGGCGAGCACCTGCCGCAGTGCCGCGACGAACCCGTCGAGGGCGATCACCGGCGACCGCAGGTCGTGGCACACGGTCGCGACGAACGCCTCGACCTCGCGGGCTCCGGCGTCCCCGCCGTCGGCGCCGGCGCGACCGCCGGACGTCACCGCACCGAGCCCCGCCACGCGCGCCTGCTCGGACACGGACCTCCCCCTGTGGGAGCCACGCCGACCGAGCGACGTGCCCACCGATGCTACGAGTCGCAGGGATCGCCGGCGAGAGTCAGGTTGCCCACCTGGTGTCCGGTTCGCCCCCGCCGTCGCACGCCCGGTCGCGGCGTCCGGCCGGTCGCGTACCCTTGCGCGCGACGTCGCGGCCCCAGCGTGCGCGGCGTCCTCGCACCCCTTCCGCCGGCCCTTCCGGCTTCCTCCGCGCTCCGCGCCGCTCGTCAGGACCCGTCATGCCCACCCGCGACGACATCCGCAACGTCGCCATCATCGCCCACGTCGACCACGGCAAGACCACCCTGGTCGACGGGATGCTGTGGCAGTCCGGCGCGTTCCGCGACAACGAGACCGTCGACGACCGGGTGATGGACTCCAACGACCTCGAGCGCGAGAAGGGCATCACGATCCTCGCCAAGAACACCGCGGTGCGCTACGGCGAGGTGAAGTTCAACATCATCGACACCCCCGGCCACGCCGACTTCGGCGGCGAGGTCGAGCGCGGCCTCACCATGGTCGACGGCGTGGTGCTGCTCGTGGACGCCTCGCGAGGGCCCGCTCCCCCAGACCCGGTTCGTGCTGCGCAAGGCGCTCGCCGCCCGGATGCCGGTCATCCTCGTCATCAACAAGATCGACCGCGCCGACGCCCGCATCGCCGAGGTCATCGACGAGGTGTACGACCTGTTCATCGACCTCGGGGCCGACGACGACCAGATCGACTTCCCGATCCTCTACACCAACGCACGGGCGGGGACGGCGACCCTCGACCTCGACGTCGCGGGCCGCGACCTCGACGCCGCTCATGGACACGATCCTCGAGACCGTGCCGGCGCCGACCTACGACGACGACCACCCGTTCCAGGCGCACGTCACCAACCTCGACAGCTCGCTCTACGTCGGACGCCTGGCGCTGTGCCGCATCACGCACGGCTGGGTGAAGAAGGGCCAGACGGTCGCCTGGTGCAAGGCCGACGGGACCGTCGAGCGGGTCCGCCTCGCCGAGCTCTACCTCACCGAGGCGCTCGAGCGGGTCGACGCCGAGACGGCCGGTCCGGGTGACATCATCGCCGTCGCCGGCATCCCCGAGATCATGATCGGCGAGACGCTGGCCGACGCCGAGGACCCGCGACCGCTGCCGGTCATCACCGTGGACGAGCCGAGCCTCGGCATGACGATCGGGATCAACACCTCCCCGCTCGCCGGCCGTGACGGCAGCAAGCTCACGGCCCGGCTGCTCAAGAACCGGCTCGACCAGGAGCTCGTCGGCAACGTCTCGATCCGGGTCCTGCCGACCGAGCGTCCCGACACCTGGGAGGTCCAGGGCCGCGGCGAGCTCCAGCTCGCCATCCTGGTCGAGACCATGCGCCGCGAGGGCTTCGAGCTCACCGTCGGCAAGCCCCAGGTCGTCACCAGGGAGGTCGACGGGGCCGTCCACGAGCCGGTGGAGCACCTGTCGATCGACGTGCCCGACGACTACGTCGGGGTCGTGACCCAGCTGATGGGTCTGCGGCGGGGCCAGATGCGCGAGATGATCAACCACGGCACCGGCTGGGTCCGCATCGAGTTCGACGTGCCGGCGCGCGGGCTCATCGGCTTCCGCACCGAGTTCCTCACCGAGACCCGTGGCACCGGGATCCTCCACCACAACTTCGCCGGGTACGCGCCGTGGTTCGGGGAGATCACGACCCGCCCGAACGGCTCGCTCGTCGCCGACCGTCTGGGGAGCACCACCGCCTTCGCGCTGTTCAGCCTCCAGGAGCGCGGGCAGCTGTTCATCGGCCCAGGCACCGAGGTCTACGAGGGGATGATCGTCGGGGAGAACGCCCGCTCCGAGGACATGGACGTCAACCCCACGAAGGAGAAGAAGCTCACCAACATGCGCTCGTCGACCGGCGACGAGCTGGTGCGGCTCGCTCCTCCCAAGACCTTGTCGCTGGAGCAGGCGCTGGAGTTCATCCGCTCCGACGAGTGCGCCGAGGTGACCCCCCACCAGGTCCGTCTGCGCAAGGTCGAGCTCGACCAGAACGTGCGCGGCCGCATCGCCAAGCGCGCCAAGGCGGGGGCGGCGCCCGCCTGATCGGTCAGGCCGCCGAGGTGACCGACGGGCTCGTGACGGCGGGCGTGTCCATCCAGTCGCCCCGGTGGAACCAGTGGCCGAGGAGCCCGGTCCGCACGGCGGCGTCGAGGATCACGCCCGCGTAGACCCAGAGGATGCCGAGCCCGAGCACGACCCCGGTGAGCCACGAGAACCCCACCGTGAACCCGAGGATGCCGACCGCGCCCGCGATGAGCGGGGGACGCGTGTCCCCCGCGCCCTGGAACGCCCCGCGGAGCACCCCGTAGACGGCACGGAGCGCGATCGCGACGCCGTAGGCACGGATCCAGCCGACGCCCGCGGCGACCGCGTCGGGCTCGCGGACGAAGATCCGCGCCACCGGCTCGGCGAACACGAGGAGCCCGGCGGCGACGGGGACGCTCATGGCCAGGGCGAGCGAGATCGCCGAACGTGCCCGCTCGTCCCCATCGCCGGGGGAGCCCGCACCGACGGCGTTGCCGACCCGTGTGCTCGCGGCGACGGCGACGCCACGGCTCGGCAGCAGCCCGTAGAGCATGACCCGGCGCCCGACCTGGAAGCCGGCGTCGGCGGCGGTCCCGAACGTGAGCACGATGGCGTTGAGCGGGATGGCGCCGACGGCGAAGAGGTTGCGCTCGAGCACCTGCGGCCAGCCGATGCGCACGATCCGCCGTCCGACGTCCCACGCCCGCACGCCGTCACGGGAGAACCCGAGTGCGGTGCCGCCCCGGGCGAGCCACCCGACGAGGATCAGCGCCGAGGCGGTGTTGCCGATGGCGGTGCCGATGGCCGCACCCGTGACCCCGAGGGCGGGGAGCGGGCCGACCCCGGGCACGAGGAGGAGCGTGAGGGCGATGTTCGTGCCGGTCCCGACCGAGCGGATGAACATCGGGGTGCGGGTGTCCGAGGCGGCCTGGGCGGCACGGGTGAGCATCACGGCCACCATCCGCGCGGGAGCCGACAGGATCACGATGCGGAGGTAGGTCACCCCGATGCGCGCCACGTCCGGGGCGGCACCGAGCAGCCGGAAGAACGCCGGGGCCCCGAGCCAGCCCGCGACCGCGAACGGGACGCCCAGGACCACGCCGATGAGCGCGGTCTGCGTCGCGGCGACGTCGGCGTCGTGCCGGCGGCCCGCACCGAGGTGCTGGGAGACCGTCGCGACCGACCCGGCGCCGAGCCCGAGGGCCGTCATGAGGACGAGCCGGGCGGCGGCGTCGCCGATGCCAAGCGCCGCGACTCCGACGGCGCCCACGGTCGCACCCACGACGAGGATGTCGACGGTGCGCATCGTGACCCGGACGAGGAGCGTGACCGAGACCGGCCACCCGAGACGCGCCAGCTCGGGCCAGTGGGCGCGGGGGGACACGGACGACCTCGACGACGGGAGGGGGGCGGCGGCGACCGCCACGGTACGCACGGCCCTCTCCCACCCCCGTCCGCCGCCCCGTACCGACGACCGCGCGTCCGCGCGCCCGAGGGCGCCGGACCGCGGAGACGTCGGTCAGCCCTCGGCGGCGAACACCAGGTGCGGGTCCGGCCCAGCGAGGACGCTCGCGTCCGGATCGAGGGCCCAGCCCTCAGCGGCGAACGTGGCGGCCGCCTCGACGGACGCGTCGGTGGTCACGAGGTGGCGCACGAAGCGCCCCTTCAGGTGTTTGGCGTGGTAGTTCGACACGCCGCGCCGTCCCCGCCGGCGGGTCGTGAACTCGACGGTGGCGATCGCGGCCGCGGCGCCGGCGGGACGCCACACCCGGCGGTGCTCGACGGTGAGGAGGTCCCAGACGTGCCTGCCGCTGGCGAGGGCCTCGACCGCCGGCGAGACGTGCCGGCGCCACCACGTCCCGACCACCCCGAGGCCGGGCACCCTGGCGCCGATCTTGCAGCGGTAGTCGGGGATCGGGTCGGTCGCGGCCACGAGCCCCCAGAGTCCGGAGACGAACCAGACCGTGTCGTCCAGTCGGCCCCGGGCAGCCCGCGCGAGCTCGGGCCGGGCCACCGCGTCGAGCACGACGCCGGTGTAGCGCTCGATGGCGGGCAGCGTCGGCGCGGTGTCCACCGAGCGGTCCAGCGTCACCGCGCGGGCCAGGACCTCCGCGCTGCCGTAGCGCAGCACCGTCTCGGCATCGACCGCGGGGTCACGCAGCGCCACCTGGAGTGCCTCGACGAGCTCGGTCCGGGGTCCCGCGAGGGGGCCGGTGCCGGTGACCGTCCCCCGCCACGGGGGTCCGTCCCCGCCGTCGGCCTTGCCCTCGGAGGGCGGCAGCAGGATGAGCGGACGTGCCACGCGCGCGGACCTCGCGCCGGCGGATCGGGGGCGGCACGGTAGCGGCCGCCCCGCCCCCGCCGCCGCCGGCGCATCCCGCGGACCCGGCCGTCTGCGACCTCGACACCCTCGGTCGCGAGCCGGCGGGCGTGCTCGTCCTCGAGACCCGGGACGAGCCGCCCGTTCGCGGTGACGACCCGCCACCAGGGCAGGTCCTCGTCGGCGGTCTGCAACACGCGGCCCACGAGCCGCGCGGCGCGGGGCGAGCCCGCCTCGGCGGCGACCTCGCCGTAGGTGGTCACCGCCCCCGGCGGCAGGGCGCGCAGCACCGCCAGGATGCGGGCGTGGAGGTCGGCGGGCGCGGACATGCCGGCGACCGTAGTCGCGGCCGGCCACTACGCTCGCCGCGGTCCGCCGCCGCCACGAGGAGCCCACCGTGATCACCGCGTTCGTCCTGATCGACGTCGAGGTGGACGCGGTCCCCGAGGTCGCCGAACGCATCGCCGAGCTCCCGAACGTGACCGAGGTCTGGTCGGTGACCGGACGCTACGACCTCATCGTGAAGGTGCGGGTCACCCAGAACGAGGACCTCGCCGAGGTCGTGACCGCCGGCATCGACAAGGTCCCGGGCATCCGCGACAGCGAGACCATCATCGCCTTCCGGGCCTACTCCAAGGAGGTCCTCGACGCGGGCTTCGCCATCGGGGTCGAGGACTAGCCCCGATGTTTCACCGGCTTCGAGGCGGATGGGCCGGTTACGTAGGTGAACCCTTCGGTTGGTGCAGGATTCGAGTGTCGAAGTCGAACCAGCACATCACAGAAGGGTTCACCTTGAGGGTGAAGGCTATCCGGCGGGTAGGCAAGTTCTCGGTCACCGGTGACGGCCGAGGTCTGGTGTCTCGGGCGGGCACGGGGCTGCTGGCCGACACGGCGAGGGTCCTCACGCTCCGGCAGCTGCTCGAGGAGGCGACAGGGCAGGCCCGTCCGGGTGCTCGTCACCGTCCCGGGGCGGTGCTGGCGGATCTGTCGTTGATGCTTGCTGACGGTGGGACACGGTTGCGGCATCTGCAGGTGCTGGCGGGCCAGCCGGGACTGTTCGGCGAGGTGGCCTCGACGTCGACCGCGACCCGCACGCTCGCCGCTGTAGCCGAGGACATCGATGCGACCGTCGCCGCGCTCGACGTCGCACGCGCCGGGATCCGCCGACGGGCTTGGGAGCTGGGGGCGCTGCCCGTGCCTGTGGCGGCAGCTGTCGCGGGCGAGGGCGCGGGGCCGTTGTGTGTCGACATCGACGCCACCATCGTGATCGCTCATTCCGACGACAAGGACGGCGCCGGCAAGACCTACAAGCGCACCTGGGGGTTCCACCCGATGACGGCGTGGCTGGACCGGGGCGACGGCACCGGCGAAGCGCTCGCGGGTGAGCTTCGTCCCGGCAACGCCGCCGCGAACTCGACCGCCGACCAGATCGCGATCGTGGACCGGGCCCTGGCCCAGCTCCCGGAACTCCCCGACGGTGTGACGGTGCTGGTCCGTGCCGACTCGGCCGGGGCGGTCCACGGTCTGGTCGACCGGCTCCGCGACCACCACGAGGTCGCGTTCTCGGTCGGGATGCCGCTCAAAGAGGGCGTACGCGCGGCGATCCACGGTCTCGCCGTCGACGACGACCGCTGGGTCGGCGCGATCCGGCAGGACGGCAAGCCACGCAAAGGCGCGTCGGTCGCGGAGATCACCGACCTCGTCGATCTCACGGGCTGGCCCGAACGGTCGCGGCTGATCGTGCGCCGTGAGCCACTCCACCCCGGAGCCCAGCAGACCTTCGACGATATCGACGGCTACCGGTTCACCGCCTTCCTCACCGACCAGCCCGACACCGACATCGCCGTGCTCGACAACCGCCACCGCGCCCACGCCCGGGTCGAGGACCGCATCCGCAACGCCAAGAACACCGGCCTCGCAGCGATGCCGTGCGACACCTTCGACCGCAACCAGATCTGGACCCAGCTCGTGCTCGTCGCCGCCGACCTGCTCACGTTCATGCAGACCCTCGCGCTCACCGGCCGCCATGCCGTCGCCGAACCCAAGCTGCTGCGCTACCAGCTCCTCCACGTCGCCGGACGGCTCGTCACCTCCGGCCGCCGCCGCACGCTGCAACTCCCCACCGACTGGCCCTGGCTCCACGTCATCCTCGACGGCTTCAAACGTCTCCGAGCGCTCCCCGCCCCCGGCGGGTGACCCGCAGCAGCGCTCTTTGACAACCGAGGACACCCGACACCACGCCGCCAACGACGACGTCGCTCCCACCTGCCACGAACCGGCGACCCAACCCCCGACAGCAGCCGCCGACCCGCACGATCGGCGCCAACCCCTCCCAGCCCCTCGAACAGCCCCTCCCCGCCGGCTCCATGAAACATCGGGGCTAGCACGACGCGACGACGGGCGGACGGGGTCGGTGCCGGCCGCGGGTCGGCAGGCCTGGTACGGCTGGGGCACACCACCCCACCCCCCACCCGAGGAGCTCCACCGTGGATGTCCTGGTCGCCGGCGCGCACGGCAACACCGGCCAGCGGATCGTCACCCTGCTCGCCCGCGACGGCCACACGGTCCGGGCGATGATCCGCGACGCGTCGCAGGCGGACACCGTCGAGGCGCTCGGCGCGAGCCCCGTGGTCGCCGACCTCGAGGGCGCGCTCGACGAGGCCGTCGCCGGCTGCGACGCGGTCGTGTTCGCGGCCGGCTCGGGCGGGCACACCGGCCCCGAGAAGACCGTCGACGTCGACCAGGATGGCGCGATCCGGCTCGTCGACGCGGCCGTCGCGGCCGGCGTCGGCCGGTTCGTGATGCTCTCGTCGATGGGGACGCGCGACCCCGAGAGCGGGCCCGACTCGATGCGGCACTACTTCCGCGCGAAGCGCGCGGCCGACGACCACCTCCGCGACAGCGAGCTCGACTGGACCATCGTGCGTCCCGGGTCGCTGACCGACGAGGACGGTGGCGGGCTGGTCCGGGCCGCCGAGGTGGTCGAGGACGGCGGGAGCATCAGCCGTGACGACGTGGCCGCGACGATCGTGACCGCTCTCCGGACGCCGAACACGGTCGGCAAGGCGTTCGAGCTCGTCGAGGGCGACACGCTGATCGGCGCCGCGCTCGAGTCCCTCTGAGCCACGCGTCCCGCTCCACGTCGTCCGGCCAGCGCACAGCGCGCCCTCCTCGGCCGAGGTGGGGACACGTGTCCCACGGCGCGCCCGGCTCGTCTCCCGCCAGCCGTCGCGGCCCCCGGACGTATCCGGCACGTCGGGCGGCGGCACGGTCGGACGGTCCCCGTCCATGCCCACCTCCGGACGGGGTGGGAGGACGGACGACCGCGGGAAGGGACCGTCCGTCCGGGGGCGGGTGCTCAGGAACCGCGGGTACACGTCGACGTAACGCCTGCGTCAGTCACGCGTTCGGAGAGACAGACGCAGGAAGCGGACCCGGGACGGACCCGGGGCGCGCCAGGAGATGGAGGAGCCGGTGAAGACGATCCGCGCCACGTGCCCGATGTGCACGGACGAGGTCGACCTACGCCCGCACGAGATCACGCTGCACCTCGTCGACCCGATCCGGTCGGACGCCGTCGACGGCAACCGGTACGGGTTCCAGTGCCCGTCCTGCGAGGTGTTCGTCGTGAAGCCCGCCGGCGAGCACGCCGTCGAGCTGCTCCTCGAGGGTGGCGTGGAGCTTTCGACGGACACACACGCCCCCTGGGAGCGCGGCCCGCGCCACCCCGAGGACCCCGCCGGCGGTCCCGCGTTCACCGCCGACGACCTCCTCGACCTGCACCAGAAGCTCGCGAGCGACGACTGGTTCGAGGAGCTCCAGAGCCTCACCGACCTGCAACCCCGCCCGGCCCGACGCTGGCCCTGGTGACGCGGACGCTCCTCTCCCGGCGTCCAGCCAACCAGTCCACCAGGCGTCAACGGGTACACGACAGAGGCAGCCCTCGCGGGCTGCCTCTGTCGTGTCGGTGGGTGCCGGGTCAGTCGTTGCCGAGCCGGCCACGCTTCTGACGGCGCACCTCGCCCTGGATCGACTGCGACCCGTGCATGAACTTGCGGAGCCGACGGTCGAAGTCCTTGTCGATGGTGCTGCGACGCGGACGGTCGAGCTCGGGCTCGTCGGCCCACTCCGGGTCGGCCTGCTTGATCGACAGCCCGATCTTGCCGTCGTCGCCGACCGAGACGACCTTGACGGTCACGGTCTCGCCGACGGACAGGTGGGCGTAGATGTTCTCGACGAAGCCGCGGTCGACCTCGGAGACGTGGACCAGGCCGGTCACCGTGCCCTCGACCGTGAGGATGTCGACGAACGCCCCGAACTCGACCAGCTTGACGGCCTCGCCGGTCACGATGTCGCCCGGCGACAGCGGCGGGTAGGGACCCGCGGGGGTCGCGTCGTCCTCGCTCGCCTCGTCGGCGGTGTCGGCCGTGGCCTCGGGCGCAGCCTCGGCGGCGGCCTCGGTGGTCTCGACCACCTCGGGCGCGTCGACGGTCTCGGTGGTCTCTTCGGTGGCCTCGACGGCCTCAGGCGTGGCGTTGTCGCTCAACGGGTGGTACCTCGGGTGCTCGTTGCACGGCTCGCGAACGTGGGCGAGGACCGTGGGGTTCGCACCTCAGCGGGTGCGCAGGACGAGCCGAAGGTACCGGAAAGCGCGGGCAGCGCCTCACCGTGGCGTTCGTGAGCCGCGCAGCGGCCGGGGTCAGGGACGCCGCATCGTGGTCGTGACCTCGGTCGCCTGGGGGGCGGCGGGCGTCTCCTCCGAGGCCTGCGGGTAGGCGATGCGCGGGTGGTAGATCCCCACCAGGGCCTCGACGATGGAGTCGCGACAGCTCGACATCTCGGCGAAGGACAGCTCGGAGTCGTCGAACTGGCCGTCGTCGACCCGCTCCTGGACGAGCCGGTCGACCATGCCCTCGATCTCGTCACGCGGGAGGGTGCCCCGGGTCATCGCCGCGGACCGCGTCGCGGCCTCGCAGCAGTCGGCCATCAGCAGCACGGCCGCCTCCTTCGAGCGCGGCTTGGTGCCCTTGTAGCGGAAGTGGTCGACGTCGACCTCGTCGATGTCGCCCCCGACCCGGTCGAGCGCCTTGCGGTAGAAGTAGGTCACGATCATCGTCCCGTGGTGGGATCCGATCGCCGCCACGACCTCGGGCGGGAGCCGGTACTCCCGCGCCATCTCGACGCCGTCGACCACGTGGTTCTGGATGATGACCGCCGAGACCTCGGGCTCGAGCTCGTCGTGCGGGTTGGCGATGCCCTGCTGGTTCTCGATGAAGAAGTGCGGCTGCCGGACCTTGCCGATGTCGTGGTAGAGCGCGGCGACCGACCCGAGCAGGGCGTTGGCACCGATCCGCCGGCACGCCCGCTCGACCAGCGAGGCGACCATCACCGAGTGGTTGTACGAACCGAGCGCCTTCTGCTCGAGCTCGCGCAGCAGCGGGTGGTTGCGGTCGGCGAGGTCGAGGAGGGCGGTCACGGTCGGCAGGCGGAACCAGGTCTCGAGGAACGGCAGCGTCCCCTGGACCAGCATCGCGGTCAGCAGGCCGTTCAGGAGCCCGGCGAGCGCGACCGTGCCGAGCTGCTCCTGGGGGCCGAACACGCCGACGGCCGCGACCGCCAGGACGGGGTAGGCCGCGCCGGCGCGGAGGACCGCGGTGCGCAGGTCCCCCCGCGAGGCGAGGCGGGTCACGAGCGGTACCGACACCAGGACCGCCGCCGCCACGAACACGGCGACCGCGGAGGACTGCGGGGTCACGACCAGGATGAGCGCCACGGCCGGGAGCATCATCGCGATGCCGGCCACGGGCGCCACCAGGATGGCGGTCAGCATCGCGAGCGCGCCGGCGGGGGCGGCGTACCACCACCCCGGGTCGGCGACCTCGGTGAGGAACCCGGCCGCGGTGACGAGTCCGGCGTAGCCGACCATGAGGGTCGACAGGAGCAGGATCTTGCGTCCCGAGCGCCACACGCGGGGCTGCATCTTCTTGAGGTAGGTCGCGACCACGAGGACCACGATCGCCATCGCCCCGAACGCCCGCAGCAGCGCGCTGCGGGGGTCGGTGCCCTCCAGCCCGCGCTCGCGCAGGGCGCGCATCTGGAGCGGGTCGACGACCTCGCCCTCCTGCACGATCGGCTCGCCGGCGCGCCAGGTGCGTTCGACGTCGGGCACCGCCTCGGCGGCGCGGTCACGGGCGGCGGCGGTGGCGTCGGGGTCGACCTTGACGGTCGGCTGCATGACGGCGCGGATGAGCGGGTCGACGATGGTGTCGCCGGTGTCGCCGGGGAAGCTGCGGACGGCGAGCTCGACCCGGAGCTGCTCGTCGAGCACCTCGTCGAGCTCGTCCTGGGCGATGCGGAGCCGCGCCAGCTCCTGGCCGACGGCGACCGCCTCCTGCTCGACCCGGTCGAGGTCGCCCGCGGACAAGGCGATCAGGTCCCGGAGGGCGTCCTCGGCCAGGAACGGGACCCGCTGGGCCAACGCCGCGAGCTGCACGTCCGCGGGCGGGACGGTCGTGCGCGGCTGCGGCTGCGGTGTCGCGGAGGCGCTGGGGGCCGGCGCGGGCGCCGGGACCGGCTCGGGACGACGCACCTCGCGGGCGCTCGCGAACACCTCGCGGACCTGGCGGATGGTCGTGGCCTGCGCGGCGTCGTCGAAGACGAGCTTCGGGTCGACCGACTCCCGTGCCGTCCGTCGCGCCTCGTCGGTGGCCTCCTCGTCGACGATCCGGATGGGTTCGTCGGACAGGACCGTGCGGGGCGCCACCTGGCCCTGGCGGATCGGGGCGTCCTCGGCGATGGCGCCGACCGAGACGAGGCCCGGCACGCCCACGACCGCGATGAGGACCGCGACCGCGCGTTGCAGCCACACTCGGTGCGTGGTCCTCAGCGCCACGGCAGTTCGCTCCCTCTCACGGGTACCTGTCGTGTCGATCCGGGGACCCGGCGTGGTCCGCCGAGGTCCACGGGCCAGTGTGACGCGTCGCGTCACCCGATGCAGACACCTGCGACCGTGGCAGGGTAGGCGGGGTGTGGCCCGGCCGCCCGGGCGACACCGCGTCCGGTCACTCGGTGGCGGACCCGGTCGGGGCCGGCTCGGTGGCCGTCGGCTCCGTGGCCGGCGCCTCGGTGGTCCCGGTCCCCGGCGCCGGGGCCTCGGACCCGTCCGGCGCGGGAGCGGGGGCCGGCGGTGCCACGTCGCCGCCGACCGGCACGACCCGGCCCTGCGCGGCGTCCCAGGTGCCGAGCTCGGGGTCGACGGCGACCTCGGCGGCCTCGAGCTGCTCGACGAGCCACTGCTGGAGCTCCGCCGAACCGGGCTCCGCGCCGGGCGATGCGGCCTCGGTGGGAGTCTCGCTGGCTGCGGCGCCGCCCAGCTCGTCGCGGACCAACCGCATGGCCGTGATGGCCTCGAGCTCGGCCGTCAGCTGATCGGGATCGAGCCCGGCGGAGGCGACCTGCTCCTCGAACGCGGCATCGCTGCCGGACTCGTCCACGAGCTGCTGGCGGGTCTCGGCGACGGCGTCCTCGTCGACCTCGAGGCCCATCTCCCCCGCGCCGTCGAGGACGATGCGGTTCAGGATGAGCTGGGACAGCACGCTCGCGGTGAGCTGTGCCTTCAGTGCCTCCCCCTGCTCGCCCTCGAGGAGCTGCGCGACCTCGGGGGTCGCGGAGGCGGTCTCGATCCGCCCGTCGAGGAGCTCGCGCGAGATCTCGGTGCCGTTGACCGAGGCGGCCACGTCGCCGCCGACCTCCCCGGCGTCCGTCGCGCCCTCGCTCTGGGAGGTCGACGGGTCCTCGGCACCGCCACCGCCACAGGCGGTGAGGGTGATGGCCGCGGCGGCGAACACGGCGGCGGGACGACGGAAGCGCACGGGGACCTCGGAGCTCGGGTGCGGGGGGTGGGTCGCGGGTGTGGGTCGCGGAGCGGCGAGGGTGGCAGGTCGGGGGTCCGAGCGCGAACCGGGAGCACGGCCGGACGGGCGTACGCTCCCGGCCCGTGTCCGGCGTCCGAGAAGGCCCCACGTGTCCGACACCGTCCTACTCGTCCTCGTGCTCGTGCCCTCGGTCATCCTCCACGAGGTGGCCCACGGCGTCGTGGCGCTGTGGTTCGGCGACGAGACCGCCAAGCGGGCCGGCCGGCTGACCCTCAACCCGATCACGCACATCGACCCGTTCGGGACGATCATCCTGCCGACGCTCCTGGCGCTGTCCGGCGCCGGGACCTTCGGCTACGCCAAGCCGGTGCCCGTCAACCCGTCCCGGATGCGCCGGCCGCGCGACCACGGCCTCGTCACGAGCCTCGCCGGGCCCGCGACCAACGTGGTGCTCGCTGTGGCCGCGGCGGTCGGCCTGCGGGCCGTCGGGACCGACGCCACCGGGCTCCTCCCCGACGTGCTCGTCTCGTTCGGGGTCGTCAACGTCGTCCTCGCGGCCTTCAACCTCATCCCGCTGCCGCCGCTGGACGGCTCGGCGGTGGTCGAGCGGTTCCTGCCCCAGCGGGCGCTCCCGGGGTGGCACAAGCTGCGCGCCTACGCGATGCCGGTGGTGCTGCTGGTCGTCCTGGTCTTCCCCGGCGGGCTCTCACGCGTGTTCCGTGTCGCGATCGACCTGTGGTCGCGGCTGCTGTGATCCTCAGTCGGCCAGGCGGACCAGCATCTTGCCGAGGTTGGCGCCCTCGAACAGGCCGATGAAGGCCTCGGGAGCGGCCTCGAGCCCGTCGTAGACGGTCTCGCGGTACGTGAGCGTCCCGTCGGCGAGGTAGCCGCCGACCTCGTCCACGAACTCCCCGAAGCGCGACCAGTGGTCGGTCACGATGAAGCCCTGGAGCTTCAGTCGTCGGGTGACGGCGAGGGTGAGGTTGCGGGGTCCCTCCGGTGCGCTGGTGGCGTTGTAGACCTCCGCCGCACCGCACATCGCGATCCGGCCGAAGTCGCGCATGCGCCCGAGCGCGGCCTCGAGGTGCGAGCCGCCGACGTTGTCGAAGTAGACGTCGATGCCGTCGGGGCAGGCGGACTTCAGCTCGCGGTGCAGGTCGGCCCCGTGGTAGTCGAAGGCGGCGTCGTAGCCGAGCTCGCCCGTGAGCCAGTCCAGCTTCTCCTGCGAGCCGGCCGACCCGACCACCAGCTCGGAGCCGCGGAGCTTGGCGAGCTGGCCGACCATCGAGCCGACCGCCCCGGCCGCGGCGGAGACGTAGACGGTGTCGTCGGCGGTGTGCTCGGCGATCTCGGTGAGCCCCACCCACCCGGTGAACCCGGGCATGCCGAGGACGCCCAGGTAGGCGGACGCCGGTACGCGAGCGGTGTCGACGGTGCGGGCCGCGCGGGCGTCGAGGACGGCGTGCTCGCGCCAGCCGAGCTGGTGGATGACGACGTCGCCCTCGGCGAACCCGTCCGCGTTCGAGGCGAGGACCCGTCCGACCGCTCCCCCGTCGAGGGGCTCGCCGAGCTGGAACGGGGGGACGTAGCTCTTGATGTCGCGCATGCGGTTACGCATGTACGGGTCGACCGACATGACGAGGTTCTCGACGAGGAGCTGCCCGTCCCCCGGCTCGGGGAGGTCCGTCTCGACGAGGTCGAAGGCCGCGGGCGTCGGGGCGCCCTCGGGACGGGAGGCGAGGTGGATCTCACGGGTCTTCATCGGGAGGCTTCCATCGGTCGGGGTCCGCGGGACGGGCCGTTCGTGAACGCTCGTTCACAACGCGGGGTGGCGCTGACGGTAGGGCCGACGAAGGGACCTGTCGAGTCCGGCACTACCGTCAGCGCCCTCTCCGCCCGCCACCGACGAAGGCGACCCTGCGTGACCACGATCGAGACGGACGGCGCCTCCCCCTGGGTGAGCTTCGACCGGGCTGCCTGGGCGCGGCTGCGGGCCTCGACCCCGCTGACGCTGTCGGCCGACGACCTCGACACGCTCCGTGGCCTCAACGAGTCCCTGTCGCTCGACGAGGTCGCCCAGATCTACCTGCCCCTGTCACGTCTGCTGAACCTCTACGTGGCCGCGACCCAGGACCTCCACCGCGCGACGGGCACGTTCCTGCACGAGCCGGCCGCGAAGGTCCCGTACGTGATCGGCGTGGCCGGCAGCGTCGCGGTCGGAAAGTCCACCACCGCCCGCATCCTGCAGGCGCTCCTGTCGCGCTGGCCCGACCACCCGCGGGTCGCGCTCGTCACGACCGACGGGTTCCTGCACCCCAACGCGGTGCTCGAGGCGCGCGGGCTGATGGACCGCAAGGGGTTCCCGGAGTCCTACGACGTGGCGCGCCTCCTGCGGTTCGTGGCGGAGGTGAAGTCCGGCGCGCCGGAGGTCGCCGCCCCGGTCTACAGCCACCTCACCTACGACATCGTCCCCGACGAGGCGGTCACGATCCGGCGCCCCGACATCCTCATCCTCGAGGGCCTGAACGTGCTGCAGACCGGCGCGGGGCGTCCCGGTGAGCCGCGCGTGTTCGTGAGCGACTTCTTCGACTTCTCGCTCTACGTCGACGCCGACGAGGCGCACGTCCGGCAGTGGTACCTGGACCGGTTCCGGACCCTGCGCGAGACCGCCTTCCGCGACCGGGCGAGCTACTTCCGCCGCTACGCCGAGCTGTCCGAGGCCGAGGCGGTCGCCTTCGCCGAGCGCATCTGGACCGAGGTGAACGGGCGGAACCTCGCCGAGAACATCCTGCCGACCCGCTCGCGCGCCGATCTCGTGCTGCGCAAGGGCGCCGACCACATGGTCGAGCAGGTCCGGCTCCGCAAGCTGTGAGCCACGAGGTCAGCCCGCGGGGCGCTGCCAGGGGTGGTGGGCCGGCTGGGTGTGCTCCCAGTCGGCCAGCAGCGCCCGGGTCGCGGCGACGAACGCGAGCGGCTGGTCGAGGATCAAGTGGTGGTAGGCCTGCGGGATCTCGACGAACGGGGCGTTGCGACCCAACAGCTCGCTCATGTAGTCGGTGATGTCGCGGTCCACGATCGGGCTCAGCTCGCCGTGGATGACCGCCATCCGGCACCGCGCCTCGGCGAGGTAGTCGCCGAACATGAACGGCGAGAACCCGGCGAAGACGTGCGGGTCGAACTTCCAGGTCCAGCCTGCGTCGGTCTCGCGGAGCGAGTGGCGGGCGACGTGGTCGACCACGTACGGCGTCACGACCGGCTGCGGAGGGACCAGGTGGAAGTGCTCGACCGCCTCGTCGAGGGTCGGGTAGGTCTTCGGCGCGCGGAACATCCGGCCGCTCCGTGACTCCTGGACCTCGGGGTCGGGGCGGCGGACCGGCGAGTCGACGATGACCGCGCCGGCGAGCTCGTCGCCGTAGCGGGCGGCGGCCACGATCGACACGAACCCGCCCATGGAGTGGCCGACGAGCACGGGCGGGCCCGCGACGCCGGCATCGGCGACCACCGCCATCACCTCGTGGGCCCAGGTCTCGGGGTGGTAGCGCTCACGACGGTCGGAGTCACCGTGGCCCGACAGGTCCGGCGCGACCACGTGGTAGCCGCTCGCCAGGAACGGGGCGAGGTGATCCCACCAGCGGGCGTGCGCCGCCCCGCCGTGGACGAGCACGAGACCCGGCGCGGCCGGGTCCCCCCAGCGCTGGTAGTGGATCGTGGCCGCCTCGACCTCGACCTCACGCGACTCGCCGCCGTCGGCGAGCGCGGCGTGGAACCACTCGGGGGCGTCGCTCACCCGGGCACCACGATCGCCTTGATGCAGGTCCGCTGGTCCATCGCCTCGTAGGCCGCGGGGAGCTCCTCCAGCGAGAACCGGTGCGACGCGATCGCCGACACGTCGAGCTCCCCGCTGGCGACGGCGGGCCCGACCTCGTCCATGTACGCCCGCACGGGCGCGACCCCGGCCTTGAGGGCCACGTTCTTGGAGAAGAACGTGCCCATCGGCCAGGTCTCGATGAACCGCGGCACCCCCACCATCGAGACGGTCCCACCCGGGCGGGCGACCTCGACCGCGGTCTCGACCGCCGAGTCGACCCCGACGCACTCCATCACGGCCGGCGCCCCGCCGTCGGTGAGCTCGCGGACGTGGTCGTGCAGCTCCTCGCCGCGTAGATCGGTCGTGTGGGTCGCGCCGAGCTGCCGGGCGAGCTCGAGCCGCTCGGCGTGGTGGCCGACCGCGATGATGGTCTCGGCACCGAGGAGCTTCGCCGAGGCCACCGCGGACAGCCCCACCGCCCCGTCGCCGATCACCACGGCGGTGGTGGCCGGCGCCCCGCCGAGGCCCGGCTCCGCCACGCCGGCGAGCGTGGCCGCGTGGTAGCCGGTGAGGAGCACGTCGGAGAGCAGGTGCACGGCGTCGTAGCGCTCCTCGGGCGTGCCGTCGGGCACCTTCCAGACCGAGCCGTCGACCATCGGCACCCGCACGAGCTCGCCCTGGCCGCCGTCCTGGTCGGCGCCGCCCGGGAAGGTCCCGGTCAGGCACGAGGTCTGTAGGCCGGCGCGGCAGAACTCGCAGCGGCCGCAGGACCAGGCGAAGGCCGACACGACGAGGTCCCCGGGCGCCACCGCGGTCACGTCGTCACCGACCGCCTCGACGATGCCGGTCAGCTCGTGGCCGGTGCGCCAGCCGGGCTGCCAGGGCGAGTAGCCACGGTAGAACCACAGGTCCGAGCCGCACACGCTCGACCGCACCACGCGGATGACCGCGTCGCCCGGCTCGACGACCCGGGGGTCGGCGACGTCCTCCACCCGGACGTCACGCTCGCCGCGGAACACGCCTGCTCTCACCCTGGGGCCTCTCGTCACCTCCGCGCGAGGGTAGACGCCCACGTCGGGTGGGACACCGCGCTCAGGTGGCCCACAGCGACAGCGACGCGAGCGCGGTGTCGGCCACCGCCTTCGTGCCGCCCACGCCGACCACCCGCTCCACGGCGTCCGCCCGGCGGCTCACGTAGCTGCGGGTCTCGGCGTCGGCGCCGGTGCCGTCGCCGTCGACGAGCACGAGGAGGTCGCCGCTGCGCGCGATGACCGGCCCCGAGGTGGCCGCGTCGGGCCAGTTGCGACCGGTCGCCGCCCAGGTCCGCGCCGGCGAGACCAGCCCCCGCTGCACGAGCGCGTCGGACACCGCCAGCGCGGTGGAGTAGCGCGTGGGCCCGAACAGACGCCGGATGTCCGCACCGCCGGCCGAGATGGCCGCCGCGATCGCGTCGCCGACCGCCGCCGACCCGCCGATGATCGTGACCTCGTCGACGCCGACGAGGGCGACGCGGGTCGCGTCCGGGAGCCGGTCGTGGGCCACGAGGAGGACCGGCTGGGCGGTCGCCGCCCCGTAGTAGCTCGCCATGAGCGAGTCGGGCCAGGCGCGGGTGGCGTCGGGGTGGGACCCGAGCGCCACGATCGCGCGCCGGCGCGGAGCGGCGGGCGCCGCGGGCCCGCCGGTCACGGCCCGGACCTCGAACCGCGCCTCGAGCCGCGTCTCGGTGCCGTCCCAGCCGGTCACGGTCGCGACGAGCGTGTGGGTCCCGACGACGTCGGCGGTGTCCCACAGGCGCGCCCCACCGCGGTCGCCCGACCCGGCGAGGTCGTAGGGGTCGTGACGCTCGGTGTGCTCGTAGCCGTCGTCGACGACGAACCGGACCGCGGCGACGGATCGGGGGTCGACCCCGTCGACGAACACGGCGACCCTGCCGGCGAGCACGGCACCGTCGAGCGCGACGGCGTCGTCACGCCGGCGCGACGCGCTGACGAGGAGGGTCGGCTCCGACGCGTCGGCGACCGGCCGGCCGACCACGCCCGGGGCGACGACCTCCGCGGGGACGGGCGTGGGCCCGCCGGCGAGGCCCTGGAGCTCCCACGTGCGCCGGGCGACCTCGGCGGCCACCTCGAACCGGTCGCGCCCGACGAGCGGCTCGACCTCGAAGCCGGCGGCGGCCACGGCGGCGACGAGCCGGCCGGGGAGCGCGACGGCGACGACCCGTCGGACGCCCAGTCGGCGCAGCTCGTCCCGGACGCGCGGGTCGAGCGCGTCCGGGTGGGTGGTGAGCACCGGGCCGTCGAGGACCGCGGCCAGCGGTCCGGCGACGATCGCCTCGGCAGCGGCGGTCGACGGGGCCAGGACGGCCGCCTCGGCCCGGTCGAACCCACGCTTGCTCAGTTCGATGGCGGTGGCGACCCGATCCGGGCCGGAGACGCGCGAGCGCGGGGCGGGCGGGGCGACGATGCTGCCATCGGGGTAGTCGCCGCGAACACGGGCCGCGACGAGCGACGGGTAGGGGTCCATCCGCGTGTCGCCGTAGGGGTCGAGCACGCGGTCGTCGTGGATCTCGAAGTGGATGTGCGCGCCGGTGCTCTCGGCGTTGCCGGAGTCGCCGACGTAGGCGATGAGCTGCCCGCGGGCCACGCGCACCCCGCGGCGGATCCCGGGGGCGTACGCGTGCTCGGGACCGCCCTGGCCGTCGTCGGTGCCGGGACGGTCGTTGTTGATGTGCAGGTAGGCGTAGCGGCGGCCGTCGTCGCCGCACACCGACAGGGAGTAGCCCCACGAGGGCATGGGCTCGTCGATGCCGTTGATGGAGCAGATGGTCCCGTCCACGGCCGCGTACGCCGGCGCGTGCTTCGGGGCCATGATGTCGGTCGCCTTGTGCTTACGCGCACCGCCGCTGCGGTCGGCGTGGTAGTCGTGCCCGAAGCGGGCCGAGGCGACCGTCGGGAAGCTCAGGTCGAGGGTGGCGTCGTAGGGCTCCGCCGCCTGGGCGGGCAGGGCCGGGAGGGCGGCGAGGAGCGCGGACAGCGCGGCCACGGCGCGGAGGGTGCGGGACATCGAGCGTCACTCCGACGGTGGGGGTCGTTCACCCTCCGTCGGCATCCAACCGCGATGCGTGGAGCCCACGCGCCCGTTCTGTCCGTTATCGGGCGTTGGCCGCGCGCACCCGCGCAGCGCCGCGGGTCAGGCCGTGGGCACGACCCGGAACCCCTCGGCCAGCCGGTCCCCGCCGAGCCCGCCGGCGGTGGCGACCCGCTGCAACCACCCGCGCACCATCGTCTCGACCTCGTCGGTGCCCGTCTCCTGGCTGACGTGGCAGCGCAGGGCCGCGAGCTTGGTCTCGACGAGGTCGGTGACGTCCACCACGTGGTCCGGGGTCTCGTGGCCCATCACCCACACCTCGGGCACCGACCACGCGGCGAACCCCTCCGCCACGAGCTCCGGCATCCAGAACGGGTTGCGCGCGTCGGGGTAGACCGCGCAGAGGGCCGCCTCGCCGGCGGCCATGTGGTCGGGGTGGCTCGCGTAGATGCGCTGCCAGTTGCGCTCCGGCGACTGGGTCACGACCCGCTGGGGCCGCACCCGTCGGATCTGCCGCGCGATGTCGCGCCGCAGGTCCAGGGTGACCGCGAGGCGACCGTCCGGGTAGCCGAGGAACACCACGTCCTCGACCCCGACGGTGGCGGCCGCCGCGGTCTGCTCGGCCCGGCGGATGCCGGCGATGTCGCCGCGCGGCACGCTCGGGTCGAACCCGCCCGCGTCGCCGTCGGTCACGATGCAGTAGGCGACCTCGATGCCGGCGGCGGTCCAGCCCGCGATGGTCCCGGCGGCCCCGAAGTCGACGTCGTCGGGGTGGGCGGTGACGACGAGCACGCGCTCGACGTCGTGGTCAGGGAGGGGCACGGCGTCCTCGGTGGGGTCGGCGGCCAGGCGGCGGCCCGGAGCGTACGGCGCACCCGTCCCGGTCGGGGAGCGGCTCCGGATGCTGCTTGACTCCGACGAACCCAGCGACCGACGGGGACGCCCCGATGCCCACCGACCACGACCCCGCCTACGACGCCATCCTGCTCGTCTCCTTCGGTGGCCCCGAGGGCCACGACGACGTGATCCCGTTCCTCGAGAACGTGACCCGTGGGCGCGACATCCCGCGCGACCGGCTCGAGGAGGTCGGCCAGCACTACCGGCGCTTCGGGGGCCGCTCCCCCATCAACGACCAGAACCGTGCGCTCATCGACGCGCTGCGGCGCGAGCTCGACGACCACGGCATCGACCTGCCCATCCACTTCGGCAACCGCAACTGGCACCCGCTCCTCGCCGACACCCTGCGGCGGATGCGCGACGGGGGCGTGACCCGGGCGCTCGCCATCATGACCTCGGCCTACTCGTCCTACTCCGGGTGTCGGCAGTACCGGGAGGATGTCGCCCGGGCCCGTGCGGAGGTCGGTGACGGGGCGCCGGAGGTCGACAAGGTCCGGGTGTTCCACAACCACCCCGGGTTCGTCGAGCCCCAGGTCGAGCTCGTCCGGGCCGCCCTGGACGAGCTCCCGGCCGAGGTCCGCGCGGGCGCGCGGCTCGTGTTCACGACCCACTCCATCCCCCGCTCGATGGCCCGACACGCCGACTACGAGGCGCAGCACCACGAGACGTGCCGGCTGGTGGTGGAGCGGCTGGACCCGGCACGCCCGTGGGACCTCGTGTTCAACTCGCGGTCGGGTCCCCCGTCGGTCCCGTGGCTCGAGCCCGACGTCAACGACCACCTGGAGGCGCTCCACGCCGGGGGCACGTCGGCGGTGGTCGTCGTCCCGATCGGGTTCATCTCCGACCACATGGAGGTGATCTACGACCTCGACGTCGAGGCGCGGGCGACCGCCGACCGCCTCGGACTGCCGTTCGTCCGCGCCGCGACGGTGGGGACCCACCCGCGCTTCGTCGCCGGCCTCCGGGAGCTGATCGAGGAGCGCATCGCCGGCGCACCACGGCTCGCGTTGGGCACGCGGGGCCCGAACCACGACGCCTGCCCGCTCGACTGCTGTCTGACACCCGGCCAGGAGCGCCGCCCCGCGATCGCGGACGCCCCACCGAGGGCCCGTCGTCCCGCGTGACGGGCTCGTCCAGGTGGACGGCCCTCCCGGTGCCGCGTGCGGGGGTCGGGTCGCCTAGCGTCCCCGGCATGGAGATCGTCCTCATCCGCCACGCACAGCCGGCCTGGGTCGACACCGACGGCCGCGCCTACAACGACCCCGGTCTCACCGACCTGGGCCGCCGCCAGGCGGAGCTCACCGCCGAGCGGCTCGCAGGCCAGCTCGATGGGCCCACCGAGCTGCTGGTCTCGACCGCGCGCCGATCACGCGAGACCGCCGACCCCATCGCCGACGCGCTCGCGCTGGAGCCCAGCCACGAGGAGTGGATCCACGAGATCCGGCTGCCTCCGGAGTGGGACGGCACGCCGGCGGAGGAGGTGGGCCGGGTCCTCCGGGAGAACCGCCACCGGCCCCGGGACGCGTGGTTCGACGGCATCCCCGGGTCGGGCGAGTCGTTCGGCGACTTCCACGAGCGGGTCACCACCGGGCTCGAGGCGACGCTGCACGCGCGCGGGGTCGAGCGGCACCGGGCCGACGAGGACAACCTGTGGTGGGTGCCCGATGACCTCCCCCGGCTCCTGATCGTGGGTCACGCCGGCACGAACTCATCGATCCTCGGTCACCTGCTCGGGTTGACCCCGCAGCCGTGGGAGTGGGAGCGGTTCAGCTCCAACCACGCCTCGGTGACCGTGCTCGACACCACCGCCATCGCCGGCGGACGCATCTGGAGCCTGGAGCTGTTCAGCGGCGTCGCCCACCTCGAGGGCGAGCTCGTCACCAGCTAGTCGCGACCAGCGAGGTCGGGGATCGGCGTGCCGTCATCCGGGCAGGCCGCGGCGATGCCGGGGAGCCACCGCCCGCACGTGGGGCAACGGACGTCGTCGTTGAGGGACCCGCGACGCACCCGACCACCGGCATCGCCGGCGGGATCGGGCTCGACCGCCTCGGTCTCGACGTGGCGGCTCCGCAGGATCGGGCCGGGGATCGTGGTGGTGTTGGCGTAGTCGTGCTCGCCGGCATCGCGGTGGGTGGCCACGTCGCGCTCCTGGGGTCCCGGGACACCAGCATGACAGGTCCTGTCACACCGCGCTGGCCTCGTGCCCGTGCGTCACCGGCGAGCTCGGCGGCGTCCCGCTGGCCGCCTGACCGGCGCCGGGTCGACGACCTCGATGCGGGCGTCCACGACCGCGCCGGCGTCGAGCTCGAGGATGCCGATGGTGCGGTGCGGCTGCCGGCGCCGTTCGGTCGGGGAGCCGGGGTTGAACAGCAGCTGTCCGTCCTCCCCCGTCTCGTTGCAGGGGATGTGCGAGTGGCCGAACACGACCACGTCGCAGCTCGGGAAGCGCTCACGCAGGCGTCGCGCCCGGCCGGCCGCGCGGCCGGCGTCGTGCACCATGCCGACCCGCACGCCGGCGAGCTCGAGCTCGGTCACCTCCGGCAGCTCGCCGGTGAGCTCGCGGTCGTTGTTGCCGAGGACGGCGTGCACCGGAGCGTGGGCGGCGAGCTCGTCGAGGACGAAGCCGTGCACGAGGTCGCCGGCGTGGAGGATCACGTCAGCGGTCCGCAGGACGGCGATCGCCGCGTCCGTGAGCCGGCGGTCCCAGTCGCGCCGCAGGTGGGTGTCGGCGATCACGACCACGCGCATCAGGCCTGGACCCCGCCGGCGCGGACGTCCTCGTCCGGTAGCGGGAACCACCGCAGCGACTCGAAGTCGTCGGTCGTCAGCTCCGGCCCCCGCGAGGCGCCGTGCCCCGGGTCCTGCCGCACGCCGGCGACGATCCGCCGGGCGTCGTCGAGGTAGCCGGCGAGGACCTCGTCGCCGGCGGTCTGACGGCGCGACGGGGCGACGAGACGACCCTCGTCGTAGGTGATGTCCAGGAGCGACGCCGGCGGCTCGGCGAGCCCGTCCTCGTGCCGCCAGAGCCCGGTGGCGGCGTCGAAGTCGTAGTGCGGCAGGAGCGCCGCACCGTGGTCGGCGACGAACTCGACCGCGTCGAGCACGAACGCGAACACCGCCTCGGAGATGAAGTAGTTGAAGTTGACCCGGACCCACCCGGGCTTGATGCCCTCGCACCCGCGGGCGATCTCGCGCTCGAACGCGTGCGACTGCTCGAGGTCGATCCCCAGCAGGCGGTGCCCGTACGGGCCCGCGCAGGAGCAGCCGCCACGCGACTGGATGCCGAACAGGTCGTTCAGGAGCGCCACGACGAAGTTGTGGTGGAGGTAGCGGCCGTCCTCGGCGCGCACCACGAACGAGACGATCGACAACCGGTCGGCGTCGCGGTTGCCGAGCACCTCGATGCGCGGGTGGGCGCACCAGCGGTCGATGGCGCGGCGGATGAAGGACTCCTCGCGCTCGCGGATCGCGTCGACCCCGACCGCGTCCTTCAGCTGGAACACCAGCCCCGCCCGGATCGACTCGACGATCGCCGGCGTCCCGCCCTCCTCCCGGTGCTCGACGTCGGTGAGGTAGACGTGGTGGTCGGGGTTCACGTAGGCGACGGTCCCTCCGCCCGGGACGCTCGGGACCGAGTTGGTGAACAGCGCCCGACGGCCGACGAGGATGCCCGGGGTCCCCGGCCCACCGACGAGCTTGTGGGCCGAGATGAAGACCGCGTCCTTGTAGTCGAGGTCGTCGTCGGGGTGTGCCGGCGTCGACCTCCGAGGCCCCATCTCGATCTCCACGTAGGGCGCCGCGGCGGCGAAGTCCCAGAACGACAGCGCCCCGTGCCGGTGCAGCAGGGTGGAGATGGCGCGCGTGTCGGAGATGATGCCGGTGACGTTGGAGGCTGCCGAGAACGAGCCGATCTTGAGCGGGCGGTCGGCGTAGCGGACGAGCGCCGCCTCGAGCTCGGCGAGGTCGATGTGGCCGTCCGGGTCCTCGTGGATCGCCACCACGTCGGCGATGGACTCGCGCCACGGCAGCTCGTTGGAGTGGTGCTCGAAGGGGCCGATGAAGACCACCGGCCGCTCGTCGGCGGGGATGTGGGTGGACAGCCCGTAGCGGGCGTCGAGGTCGGCCGGGATCCGCAGGTTCATGACGTCGACCATGCGGTTGATGGCCGCGGTCGAGCCCGAGCCGCAGAACACCACGACGTGCTCCTCGGGGTCCGCGCCGACGCAGCCGCGGATGATCTCCCGGGCGTCCTCGCGGTACCGGGTGGTCTGACGCCCCGTCCCGGACGACTCGGTGTGGGTGTTGGCGTAGAGCGGCAGGACGTGGTCGCGGATGTGGTCCTCGAGGAAGGCCAGCGCACGCCCCGACGCGGTGTAGTCGGCGTAGGTCACCCGGCGCGGTCCGTAGGGGCCGGCCACGACCTCGCCCTCACCGATGACGGCGGCGCGGATGGTCTCGATCAGCGCGTGGGGGTCGGTCGGCACGCAGGTCTCCGTCGGGTCGTCGTCCTACGACGGACGGTAGCCCGCGGGAGCCGGTCGACGGGGCGCTCCCCGCGGCAGCGCGAGCGCGAACGAGCTCCCCTCCCCGAGCTGGCTGCGCACGTCGATACTGCCGCCCATGGCCTCGGCGACCGCGCGCGACACGTACAGGCCGAGCCCGGTGCCGTGGGTGCCCTCGGCGCTCTCGCCGCGGTGGAACTTGCCGAACAGCCGGCGCAGGTCGTCGGAGCCCATGCCCACGCCGGCGTCGACGACCTCGACGCGTGCCGTGTCCTCGTCGGCATCGATGACCCGCACCGTGACCGGGTCGGCGGAGTACTTGATGGCGTTGGAGACGAGGTTGCCCAGGATCTGCTGGAGCCGGTCGGGGTCGGCCCGGACGACGACCGGCGCGTCGGGGAGGTCGAGCACGACGGTGCGCTCGTGCTCGAAGAGCCGTCCCGCGGCGGCCACGGACTCGACGAGGTCGATCTCGCGCGGGCGCACCACCAGCGGCCGGTCGACCTCGAGGCGCGCGTGGTCGAGGAACTGTTGGACCAGGGCGTACAGACGGGCCGACTGGCGACCGAGGAGGTCGTAGAGCGGGACCCGTTCGGACTCGTCGGCAGCGGGGGTGTCCTGGAGCATCCGCGCCGTCCCGACGATCGCCGACAGCGGGGTCTGCATGTCGTGGGAGAGCCCCGCCATCAGCTCGTCGCGGAACCGCGCCGCGCGCTTCAGCTCCTCCTCGGCGTCCCGCCGCGGGGTGATGTCGGTGAGGATCCCGTCGAACAGCTCCGCCTCGGCCCCGGCTCGCCGGGCGATGGCGCGGCCCTTGTCCTGCACCCAGCGCAGTCCCCCACCGGGCTGCTGCACGCGGTACTCGACCAGGTAGCTCTCGCCGATCCCGAGCTCGCGCCCGGCGAGCTCGTGGAGGACGTCGTGGTCGTCGGGGTGGACGAGCGTCAGCATGCTGCGGCGCTCCGCGACGAGCTCGGTGGCGCTGATGCCGGCGATGTCGAGCAGGGTGTCGCTCACGAACCGGACCCGGTAGGGGGCCTCGATGTCGCGGCGGTAGATGGCGCCGGGGACGTTGGTGACGAGGGTCCGGTAGCGCTCCTCGCGACCGCGGAGCTCCCGGTGGAGCTGGCGCACCTCGCGTTCGGCCTGCCACCGGTCGGTGATGTCCTCGACCATCGCCACCGCGAACGCGCCGGTCGCCGCCGACGCCTCCGCCGTCACCCCCCGGATCGTCGTGCGCGCACGCACGGTGCGGCCGTCGGCACGCAGGTAGCGCTTCTCGTAGGTGTAGCCGGTGCGGGTGCCGTCACGGATCGTCGCGAACCACCCGTCGGAGGTCGCCAGGTCCTCGGGGTGGGTGACGTCGCGGAAGGTCAGCTGCGCCAGCGTGTCCTGGTCCCGGCCGAGGAGCTCCGCGAGGCGCGTGTTGGTCTCGAGGAACCGGCCTCCGCGGTCCACCACGGCGAAGCCCAGCGGCGCGTCGTCGAACAGCGCTCGCAGCCGCTCGTCGCGGTCACGCGCGCTGTCGCCGTTCGGCGTCCGCGTCGTGGGGTGTCGCTTTCGGTCGTGCGGACGGGGGCCGCCCACGCATCCGACCCTACGCGGGGAGGGCCTCCGCGGTGGCGGTGGCCACCGGTCGTGCGACACCCTCCTCCGTGCGGTCTGCGCGTACCCGGTGCGCGCTCTGCAACCACACGTAGTCGTGACATCACTCTCCGTAACCAACCGTGCGGTCCGGGCGCTCACGGAGACGAGACCACCACCCGAGCGAGCGGAGCCGATCGTGGCCGACGAGTGCGAGATCAACGTCCTCCTGGGGGTCGACGGGCCCTGCCCCGTCTGCGCCGCCCTCGACGCCCCGCGGCCTGCGGCCTCGGCCTGGGAGGAGCGCCGCGCCCGCGCCTCGGTCCCCGAGCCCGACCCGTTCGTCCTCGCCGTGGCGAGCTGAGGAGCTCAGCGCGACACGCGGCCGCGGCCGGCGGTCTTGGCGCGGTACATCGCCTCGTCGGCGCGGCGCATCAGGTCGTCGACGGTGTCCCCCGGCTCCTCGACCCCGATCCCGACGCTGGCGCCCCCCGGCAGCGAGCGACCGTCGAACTCGACCGGGTGGGACACGGCGAGCAGGAGACGGTCGGCGATGGGCCGCGGGTCGCCGGCACGGCTCGACAGCAGCACGGTGAACTCGTCGCCGCCGTGCCGGGCGACGAGGTCGTCGGGCCGGACGGCGGCCACGATCCGCTCGGCGACCTGCACGAGCAGCTCGTCGCCGGCACGGTGGCCGAGGGTGTCGTTGACGGCCTTGAACCCGTCCAGGTCGACGAACAGCACCACCGTCGGTTGGCGGTCCGCGAGGGGACGTGCCAGCCGCTCGGTCACGCGCTCGAGGAAGTGGCTGCGGTTGGCGAGCCCGGTCAGCTGGTCGTGGGTCGCCTGGTGCTGCAGGACCTCCTGCTGCGCCCGCCGATCGGCGTGCACCTGGGCGTTGCGCAGCGCCACCCCCGCCTGCGTCGCGAGGAGCTCCAGGCACTCCTGCTCGTAGCTCGTGAACTCGCGGCGCTCGCGGTTCGCGACCGTGAGGACGGCCTGCACGTCGGTACCCACCAGGACGGGCGCGGACGCCGCCGACCGTGCGATCCCGGTCTGGAGGTGCTCCGGGAGGGCGTGCTCCCAGCCCTGGTAGTCGTCGACGAACTGGGTCCGCGCGGTGGTGAACGCGCGCCCGGCGACGCCCGCGGTCCAGTGCTGCGGCGTCGGCGGGTGGTTGTCCGGCCAGCCGCGCTGCACGACCGGCACGAGCGACTCGGTGTCGGCATCGACGAGGCAGATCTCGGCCATGTCGAACCCGAGCCCGAGCGCGGCCTCGGTGACCGCCCGGAGCACCTGGCTGGGTTCCATCACGGTGACCGTGCGCGCCGCGGCCGCGACCGAGGAGAGCAGGCTCGCCCGCCGGTCGGTCTCGGCGCGGGAGCGCGAGAGGGCGACCAGCCGCGACTCGAGCTGCTGCGCCATGAGCCCGACCGCCACGGTGACGAACAGCATCGTGACCTGCCGGACGAGGCTGCTGCCCAGGACCTCGACGTCGGCGGTCGACCACAGCGCCCCGAGCCCGACCGCCAGCGTCAGCAGCGCCCCCCGCATCTGGAACCGGGTCGCCCCCTCCACCACCGGCAGCAGCAGCAGGCTCCACAGCGGATCGCTCGTGGTCGTCGGGTCGATCACGGCCACGAACCAGATGACGATCGCGAGGTCGCCGACGAGCTGGGCGACGTCGAGTGCGAGCTTGCGCCGCTCGCCGCCGCGCCAGTCGAGGAGCGCGGACGGCAGGTTCACGACGGTCGTCGCCGCGGCGAGCCCGAGCGCGCGCGGGTCGCGGAAGACGAGCAGGTGGCACAGCGCTGCGGCCACGATCGCCCAGCGGAACGTCCGGATGAGCACGTCCGGTGCGCGGTCCGGCTGCGGCACGTCTCCCCCAGACCCGCGGAACCGACCCGAACGGCCGGCTGGTCCCAGCGTCGGCACGGGACCGGTGTGCGAACAGCGACCGCGCGGCCGGCGCACCGCGCGTCCTCCCCCCGCGTCCACCGACGTGGTAGGCGTGCCCTCGCACGGGACCCGGCGAGGGGCCGTGCCGACCGCGATGACGAGGAGCCCGCACCGTGACCGACCACCCCGTACCCGACCGCTACGCCCGCTTCGCGAGCCTCGGGTTCGAGCGGCCCCACGAGCACGTGCTGCGGATCGTGATGCGCGCGCCGGGGCGGCTGAACGCCGCCGGCCACGAGATGCACCGCGACCTCGCCGACGTGTGGACCGAGGTGGACCGCGACCCCGAGACCCGGGTGGCGATCATCGCCGGCGCGGACGGGGTCTTCTCGGCCGGCGGCGACCTCGACCTCGTCCGCGACATGGCCGACGACTTCGCCACCCGTATCCGGGTCCACCGGGAGGCGCGGGACCTCGTCTACAACGTCATCAACTGCGCCAAGCCGGTCGTGTCGGCCATGGAGGGCCCCGCCGTCGGGGCGGGGCTCGTGGCGGGTCTGCTGGCCGACGTCTCGATCGCCGCACGCTCGGCGCGCATCATCGACGGCCACACCAAGCTCGGGGTGGCCGCCGGCGACCACGCCGCGATCGTGTGGCCGCTCCTGTGCGGGATGGCGAAGGCCAAGTACCACCTGCTGACCTGCGAGCCGCTGTCGGGCGAGGAGGCGGAACGGATCGGCCTGATCTCGCTCGTCGTCGACGACGACCAGCTGCACGAGGAGGCGCTCCGGGTCGCCATCCGCCTGGCCGAGGGCAGCCAGTCCGCGATCCGCTGGACCAAGTACGCGCTCAACAACTGGCTGCGCTCGGCCGGGCCGACCTTCGATGCGTCGCTGGCGCTGGAGTTCCTCGGGTTCAGCGGTCCCGACGTCCACGAGGGCATCGACGCCATCAAGGGCAAGCGGTCCGCCCGCTTCGACGGGCCGGCGAGCGAGTGAAGGCGGCGGTGACCGTCCGGCGGCCGAACGGACTCGCGGTGGCGGGCCGTCGGGTGACAGACTCGTCGGTCGTCGCCCCCCGCGTCCCCCCACCCTCCCTCGAGGAGCCTGCCGTCCCGTGACCGCAACCCCTGACACCGAGACCTGGGGCCCCACCGTCGCCGGTGGCCGCAAGCGCCGGCGCAAGCTCGTCATCGCGATCGCGGTCGTGGTGCTGCTGCTCCTCCCGCTGCTCTACGGCGTGGCGGTCGCGTTCGTGGCCAACAACAACATCGCGCGGGCGCCGGTCGCCGGTCTCGGGTCCGGCGCGGGCCCGATGCACGTCCTCGTGGTCGGGTCCGACAGCCGCGCGGGCATGACCGAGGAGGAGCGGATCGCGCTGACGACCGGCTCCGCCGAGGGCGAGCGCACCGACACCATCTTCGTGATGTCGGTGGAGGGCGGGAAGGTGGGCCTGCTCGCCTTCCCCCGCGACCTGTTCGTCGAACGCTGCGACGGCTCCACCGGCCGTATCAACGCCGCGATGCAGATCGACGGTGCCGGGTGCCTCGTCGACACCGTGAGCCAGCTGTCGGGGCTGTCGATCAGCCACTTCCTGTCGGTGAACTTCCTCGGCTTCCGCGACATCGTCGACGCCGTCGGTGGCGTGGAGGTCTGCCTGGACAAGGCGATCGCGGACCGCGACGCCGGCATCGACCTCCCCGCCGGGTGCCAGACCCTCGAGGGCACCGAGGCGCTCGGCTACGTGCGGGTGCGCAAGATCGACAACGACCTCGAGCGCATCAAACGCCAGCAGGGCTTCCTGAAGGCGCTCGCCTCCCGCATCCTCGCCCCGAAGACGCTGCTCAACCCCGCGCGCACCTTCGAGACCGCGTCCAACATCGGCTCCGCCCTGACCGCCGACGAGGGGCTCGGTCCGGTCGACCTCGCCCGCATCGCGTGGGGCATGCGGGGTCTCGCCACCGGCAGCGCCGTCACCGAGACCGTCCCCGCCACCCCCGCGAACCGGGGCGGCGCGGCCGTCCTCATCCCCGACCTCGACGCCGCGCAACCGATCTTCGCCGGGTTCCGGGACGGGTCGGCGTTCGCCGGCGCCGGCGCCGAGCAGGTGACCGTCGACCGGGGCTCGGTGACGGTCACCGTCCTGAACGGTGCGGGGGTCGCCGGCGCGGCCGGTGACACCGCAGAGGCGTTGGAGGCGGCCGGCTGGGACGTCGGCGACGTCGGCAACGCCGACGCGCGCGAGACGACCGCCATCCTCTACCCACCGGACCAGCGGGCCGCCGCCGAGCTGTTGCGGCGCGACCTCCCGATGGGGGCCGAGCTGGTCGAGGACGCCAGCGAGACCGGCCTCGTCCTGGTCCTCGGCGCGGACGTGGCCGCTAGCGGTCCGTGAGCAGCTGACGGAGGTCGACGTTCCCGCCGCAGACGACGAGGGCGACCCGCTCGCCGGCGGACGGCTCGTACCCGCCCGGTCCGATCGCGGCGAGCGGCGCCGCGGCCGACGGCTCGCAGGCGACCCGGAGCTCGCGCCACAGCCGCGCCTGAGCGGCCGCGACGGTGTCGTCGGCGACCTCCACGGCCCGGTCGACCCAGCGCCGGGCGGCGGCGAACGCGTGGTCGCCGATGCGACGCGCGCCGAGCGCGTCGGCCGCGAGCCCGCTGACGGGGACGTCGACCGGCTCGCCGGCCGCCAGCGCGGCGACGAGGGTGCGGGTCCCGTGGGTCTCGACCGAGACGACCCGGATGTCGTCGCGGACCTGGCTCGCCACGCCGGCGAGGAGGCCCCCGCCGCCGGTCGCGACGACGACCGTGTCGAGGTCAGGAACCTGCTCCACGAGCTCGAGCGCCAGCGTCCCCGCGCCCGCCACGACCTCGTGGTCGTCGTAGGCGTGCGGCACGTCGGCGCCGGTCGTGGCCGCCCGCTCCCGGCACGCCTCGAGCGCCTCGGCGTACTCACGTCCGGTGACGACCACGTCGGCGCCGAGCTCACGCAGCCGCTCGACCTTGGCCGGGGAGCTGATCTCGGGCACGAAGATCGTCGCGGGGATGGCGAGCTCCCGGGCGGCGTAGGCGATCGCCAGTCCGAAGTTGCCGCCGGACGCGGCGCACACGCCGGCCTCGCGCGCGCGCTCGCTCGACAGCAACCGGTTGAACGCCCCGCGGGCCTTGAACGACCCGGCGTGCTGGTGCAGCTCGAGCTTGAGGACGCCGGTCACGCCGGCGCCGAGCGTGCCGGCGTCGAGCTCGAGCACCGGCGTGCGCCGCACCCGTCCGGCGATGCGGTCGGCCGCGGCGGCGATGTCGTCGCGGGTGACCTCGCTCACGACGCCCGGCCGGGCAGGAGCGCCCGGGCGCGTCGCGCCACCCGTCGCGCCGGCGACACGGCGAGGTCGAGGTCGTCGACCTCCCCGCGGGCGAGCGCGTCGAGCAGTCGGTCGGCGAGGCGCCGGTAGGTCGCGTCGCGGACGTAGTAGGCGTGACGGTCGCTGTCGACGTGTTCGACGCCGCCCTCGAGGTCGAGCGGTCGTCGCTTGAGGCGCCGGAACGCGTCGGCGGCCGCGGGGTCGCGACGCTGGTCGAGGAGGACCCGGGCCACGAGCTGGGCCTGGCGGCTGATGATGGGCCACGCGCCGGCGTCGGTCTCGAGCATGCCCAGGACGAACAGGTCGTCGCGGTCGGGCGGGAAGACGTTCAGGAACAGCTCCGGCGCGTTGGGGTGGCGCCACCGCAGCACCTCCCGGTCGATCACCGGGAACCGGACCCGGTAGCCGGTCGCCCAGAGGATGAGGTCGTACGGCTCGACCGTGCCGTCGACGAACGCGACCTCGTCCCCCTTCAGCTCGGCGATGTCGCGACGCACGTGGAGGTCACCGTGGGCGAGGAGTCCCGACCAGCTCGCTGTTCAGGATCGGGTGGGTCCCGAGCACCGCGTGGTCCGGAGCGGGCATCCCGTAGCGGGTGAGGTCGCCGACGATCGTGTCGAGGAGCTTGGTGAACACGCGCTGCTCGAGCCAGCCCGGGAGCGTGGGGCTGTCGTGGGCGAACACGTCGGCGGGCTTGCCGAAGATGTGCTTGGGGACGACCCGGTACCCGCGTCGCATCGAGATGGCCGCGTGGGCGGCGACCCGGGCGGCGTCCGCGGCGATGTCGCAGCCGGAGTTGCCGGCACCGACGACGAGCACCCGTCGGTCGCGGAACACGTCGGGCGAGCGGTAGTCGCGGGAGTGCATCGTCTCGCCGTCGAAGCGACCGGGGTAGTCGGGCAGGTTGGGGTGCCACTGGTTCCCGGTGCAGAGCACCAGCGCCCGCGCCGCGATCGTCGTGCCGTCGTCGAGCCGGACGTCCCAGCCGTCCGTCACCGGCTCGGCGGAGACGACCTCGGTGCCGAACCGGATGTGCTCGCGCAGACCGAAGCGGGCCGCGTACGCCCGCAGGTAGGCCAGGAGCTGGTCGTGCCGCGGGTAGTCGGGGTAGTCCTCCGGGAACGGCATGCCGGCGAGCGCCGACAGGGTCCGGGACGAGATGAAGTGGGCCGACTCGTACATCGGGGTACCCGGGTTGTCGATGTCCCAGATGCCGCCCACGTCGGCGTGGCGTTCGACCCCCTGGACCGGGATGCCCGCCGCCGCCAGCGTGCGGACCGTCTCGAGCCCGCTCGGCCCCGCCCCCACCACGACCACCGTCTCGCGCTGCACCTGGTCCCCTCCGGTCCGCCTCCGGCGGCACGGTAGCCCGCGCCGCCCCGGGGTCCCGTGTCGACCGGGGTACGGTCGCGGCCATGAGGATCCTCCTGGTCTGTCTCGGCAACATCTGCCGCTCCCCGACGGCCGAGGCGGCGCTCCGTGAGGCCGCCGACGCGGACGGGGTGGCGCTGACCGTCGACTCGGCGGGGACCGCCGCGTGGCACGCCGGCGAGCCGCCCGACGAGCGGATGACCGCCGCGGCCGCCGACGTGGGCCTCCGGCTCGCCGGCGCCGCCCGTCAGGTCACCCCACGCGACCTCGTCGACCACGACCTCGTCCTGGCGATGGACCGGCACAACCTCGCCGACCTGCTCGCCCTCGCACCGGCGGACCTCCCGGCCGGGCGCATCCGCCTGTTCCGCTCCTTCGACCCCGAGGGCACCGACGAGGACGTGCCCGACCCGTACTACGGCGGGCCGGAGGGCTTCGGCCGCGTCGTGACGATGTGCCGGCGCACGGCGGCCGCGATCGCGGCCGCCGTCGCCGACGGAGCGCTCAGCCCCCGGTGACCGGACCACCCCCGCTCCCGGACGACCTCGGCACGCCGCGGGCCTCGCGTCCGCTGCCGGGCGGCTCCATCGCCGAGACCTGGTGGGTGACCCTCGCGGACGGGACCGAGGCGGTCGTGAAGGCCACCACCTACGACGCCCGGCTCGAGGCGGAGGGCCTCGCCGCCCTGGGCGCTGCCGGCGCACCGGTGCCGGCGGTGCTCGGCGTCTCCGAGCGGGTGCTGGTCCTCGCCTACGTCCGCGGCGAGCCCGACTGGGGCGGTCTGGGCGCGACCCTCGCCGACGTCCACCGCACCGGACGGGACGAGGGGTTCGGCTGGCACCGCGACAACGTCATCGGTCCGCTCCCCCAGGCGAACCGGGTGACCGACGACTGGCCCGGGTTCTACCTCGACCAGCGTGTGCGCCCGCACCTCGACGCGCCGGCGCTGCCGCCGGCCGTCCGGCGCCGGATCGAGCGCGCCGGTGACGGTCCGGCGCGTGCGCTCCTGGACCACGACGCGGTGCCGAGCCTCGTGCACGGCGACCTCTGGTCGGGCAACGTCGTCGACGGTCGCTGGCTCGTCGACCCGGCCGTGCACCGCGCCGACCGCGAGTTCGAGCTGGCCTTCGCCGACCTCTTCGGAGGCTTCCCCTCCGCCTTCTGGGACGCCTACGCCGGCGCCTGGCCGCTCGACGACGGCTGGGAGCGGCGCCGGCCGGCGCTGCAGCTCTCCCACCTGCTGGTCCACGTGCGCCTGTTCGGCGCCGGGTACGTGCCGGGCGTCGTCGCCCGGCTCGACCGTCTCGGCTGGTGACCCCACGGCGCCCGGCCTGGCCGGGAGGCCGACCCCGCGGGTTCCCGGATCCGCTCACGCTCCGTACGGTCACCTCGACGAGGAGGGACGACGTGCGGAACGGAACGGGCGCTGACGCGTCCCCGGCGCCGGAGGCGGCGGTGCGCCTCGGCTACCTGGCGCGGGCCACCCTGTACGCGGTGATGGGCGTGACGGCGTTCAGCGTGGCGATCGGGGCCGGGGGGCGCCCCAGGACTCGTCCGGCGCGTTGCGGACGCTGTCCCAGCAGCCGTTCGGGACCGTGTTGCTGGTCCTCATCACGGTCGGGCTGGCCGCCTACGCCCTGTGGCGCGCGTGGCAGGCGATCACCTACGACGACGGCGATGGCGTCGGCGACGAGCTCCTCCACCGCGGCTACTACGCGGGTCGGGCGGTGCTGTACGGCCTGCTCGCCTGGACCGCCGCCAGGACCGCCGGTGGCAGCGGTTCGGGCAGCAGCGGGGGCAAGCAGTCCACCCTGCTCGCCACGGTGCTCGAGCTGCCCTTCGGCAGAGCGCTCGGCGTCGCGGTCGGGCTGGGCGTCCTGGCGTACGCCGGCTTCCAGGGCTACCGCGCCGTGACCCGGGCGTTCGAGGACGACCTCGCCCTCCACGAGATGACCGGCCGGCAGCGACGCGTGCTCGGCGCGGTCGGGATGGCCGGCTACGCGGCCCGCTTCGTGGTGTTCGCGATGATGGGGGTCTTCGTGGTCACCGCCGCGTGGACCTTCGACCCGGAGCGGGCACGCGGGTTCGACGGTGCGCTCGGCCAGCTCACCCGGCAGCCCTACGGCCCCTGGCTGCTGGGGGTCGTGGCCGTGGGGCTGTTCGCCTTCGCGGTCTTCTCCGCGGCGCAGGCGCGCTACCGCCACGTCGATGTCGACCGCTGATGCCCGTCGTCCTCGTCGCCCTCGTCCTCGTCGCCGTCGCGACGGTGGGGGGTCTGCTCGCGCTCGTCGGGCCGCGGTGGGTCCGGCGGCGCACGCTCGCCACCCGCGACACGGTGACCGGGGGCCTCGCCCGGCTCCACGCCCGGATCGACGACCCCCGGCTGGCCTGGACCGTCTGGGTCGGCGGCTGGCTCGTGGGGTTGATCGCGGTGACGTCCGCGCTCGGGGCGCTCCTGCGGTGGCTCGGTGGTGGCGACTCGACCGGCCTCGACCGGCTCCTCCTCGACTACTTCCACCGCGGACGGACCCCGCTCCTCAGCACGCTGTGGAACACGGTGACCGACGTCGGCGCGTCCGCGTTCCTCGTGCCCGTGGGGGTCGTGGGCGGGCTCCTGTGGCGCTGGCGGCGCGGGGACTGGTTCGTCCTGAGCGTCCTCGGCGGCTCCTACCTCGGGGCCTCGGTGCTGTTCAACACCACGAAGCGGATCGTCGCGCGGGCGCGCCCCGCCGCCGACATCGCCTTCAACCCCGAGACCGGCCTGGCGTTCCCGTCCGGGCACACCACCGACGCGGCGGCGTTCTACACCGCGCTGGGGCTCCTCGCGCTGGCCGCCGTCAGCGTGTGGGCGGCGCGCGTGGCGGTGGGCACGGCGACCGCGGCGGTCGTGCTGCTCGTCGCGACCTCGCGGCTCTACCTCGGTGCGCACTGGCTGACCGACGTGGTGGTCGGGGCGGCCCTCGGCTCGGTCTGGGCCGGGCTGCTGTGGCTGACCCTCACCGGCCCGTCAGGCCCCTACGACCGCTACGTCCGCCACGACCCCGTCCCGCGCCACGGCCCCGGTCGGTGACCGGGGCCCCGCCGTCTCCGCCTGGGCGGCCGCCTCAGAGCAGGCCGGCCTTGACCCCTTCGGCGACCGCGCCGGCGCGGTTGCGCACGCCGAGCTTGTCGTAGAGCTCCTGGGCGTAGGCCTTGACCGTCCGCTCGGTGATGCCGAGCTGGTCGCCGATCTCGGAGTTGGTCATCCCCTCGGCGATGAGCTCGAGGACCTGCTGCTGCCGCGGGGACAGCGACGGCCCGGTCTCGATCTCGGGGATCTCGAACACCATCGTCGGGGCCTCGTTGCTGGCCGCGGCGGCGGGGTCCTCGAAGCGGCACTCGGCGGTGCCGAAGGTGAGGGTGTCGCCGTGGTTGACGACGAAGGGTCCGTCGAGCTTCTCGCCGTTCAGCTTGGTGCCGCCGCTCGAGCCGAGGTCGGCCACGATGACGCTGCCGCCGCGCTTCGAGATCCGCGCGTGCACCCGTGAGACCTGCGGGTCGGCGAGCACGTAGGTGTTGTCCTCGCGGCGACCCAGCGTGCCCTCCTCCTGGTCGATGCGGATGGCCGCGCCGGCCGCGAACCGCAGGGTCGGGACGGGCACGATCCGCTGGGCCTTCTGGGGTGCGGGCTGGTCGACTGCGCTCATCGGTGCTCCTACGTCCCCCGTCGTCGTCCGACCGGGCGGCCGGCGCCACGGCGGCTCCCGCGACGCTCGGAGTGGGGTGACTCCCCGAGCGCCGTGCCCGGGTGCCGGGCGTTCGTGGCGTGGGCCCAGTGTCCCTGGCACCCCGCCCGTGAGACCACGGCCGTTCGGGTCGCAACCGGTACGAACGGCCCCGCGACCTGTCCGTTCGACCGGTCCCGGGGCGACATCCGTCGCAAGTCGGACAGCGTTCAGCCGTCTCGGCGGTCCCGGAGGGTCTCGCAGGTGCGGCAGAGCTCCAGGTCCTCGGCGAGCGTGAGCGCCCCGGAGGCGCCACACAGCACGTAGTCGTAGGCGGTGTCACCGTCCTGGAGGCTCAGCCGCTTGGCGTTGGCGCCCGGTGCCGCGTGGAACAGGTGGGCCTTGCGGCCGTTGCCGACCTTGACGGGCAGCGGGTCGATCGCGAGCACGGCTTCCCTCCGTCGGGTCGTGGCGGCCCCCGTGGCCCACAGGGTGCGTGATGCGGCGCCCCGGGACGATGTACGAACGGGCGGCCACCCCGGTGAGGGTCGGCGGCTGGCCACCCGGTGCTAGCGTCGTCGGCCGCGACCAGCACGTTGACCCAGGAGACCCGATGGCGCCCGTCGAGGACGTCCAGCGCGTCCTGCATGAGCTCATCGGCCGTCTCGAGCACGTCGACCCCAACTACCGGGCGATGCTCCCGAGCCGCCGCACCATCCAGGCCGAGTGCCCCGACGTCGACCTCGTCTACCACGCCTTCTGGCGCCACGGGAAGCTGTCCGAACTCCACGAGGGCCCGTCCGAGCGGCGCGCCGACATCCGCATCCGGATCGACTCCGACGACCTCCTCGCGCTCGTCGAGCAGGAGGTCGACTTCGGCCGGGCCTACGCCGACGGACGGATCCGGATCGACGCGTCGATGACCGACCTCCTCCGGCTCCGCGCGGTCATGTAGCCACGATGGTCCTCCCGGTCGGTGACGCCAACCCGACGAGCCGTCGTGCCTACGTCACGGTCGGCCTGCTCGCCGCGAACGTCGCGGTCTTCCTCCTGCTCCAGCCGCGGGGCGGCTGCCCCGAGCTCGCGTTCCTGTTCGAGTGGGCGGCGGTGCCGCGTGAGCTCCTGAGCTTCCACCCGCTCACCGACCAGCAGCTCGCGCAGTACATGACCGACGCGTGCGCGGCCACGGTCGGCGACAAGAACGTGTTCGTGTCGGCCCTGTCGGCGATGTTCCTGCACGCCAACCTCGCCCACCTCGGCGGCAACATGCTGTTCCTCTGGGTCTTCGGCAACAACGTCGAGGACCGCCTCGGTCACCTGCGCTTCCTGCTCTTCTACGCCGCGGGCGGACTGGTCGCGACCTACGCCTTCGCGGTGACGAACGCCGGCTCGACCGCACCGCTCCTCGGCGCCTCGGGGGCGATCGCCGCGATCCTCGGGGCCTACCTGGTCATGTACCCGCGCGCCTACGTGCACGCCTACGCGCCGTTCCCGGTCTACGTGCTGGCGTGGATCATCCCGCGTGCACGCGTGACGGCCTGGTTCCTGTTCTTCGCGATCGTGACCCTGCCGGCGTGGCTCGTCCTCGGCCTGTGGTTCCTGCTCCAGGTGGTCTCGGCGCGCGGCCCCGTCGCCGACGGCGTGGCCTACACCGCCCACGTCGCCGGCTTCCTCGCCGGGATCGCGCTCGTGGCGATCCTCGACGGGCGGCACCGCCGGCGCGGCCTCCCCGCCTACCGGCCCGCGCGGACGCGCTAGGAGCGCAGCCGCCGGACCAGCGCCCGCCCGCCCGACGCCGCCGCGCCGAACTGGGCGGTGGCGAGGATCTCGTCGGGGACCCGGTCGCGGTGCACCCGCCAGAACCCCAGGTTCTCGAACAGCGCGTCGGCGCCCGGCGTCAGGAGGTAGACCCAGTCGACGGTCGTGCGGCTGAGCTCGTCGAGGGCGCGTGCGACGAGGTGGGAGCCGGTCCCGTGCCGGCGCTCGCGCTCGTCGACGGTCACCCCGCGCAGGTGGGCGGCGGTGTCCAACAGCTCCCAGCTGGCGGTGCCGACGACGGCGCCGTCCGGGTTCTCCGCGACCAGCGTCTCGCGCAACCGCCGGGACGCGCCGTCGACGTCGAAGCTGCTCGCCTCGAGGAGCCCTCGGATGGCCGAGAGGTCGGCCTCACGGGCGTGGCGGATCACCGGAGGTTCCGGACCGTCCAGGTCGCCGAGGTGCGGCAGGACCCACGTCGGGGTCGCAGCGGCACCGATCAGCGACGCCCAGGACGACACGCCCGTCAGCACGAGGGCCGCGTCCCAGCCCATCTTCTCCGCGGCGACCACGTCGGTCTCGACCTGGTCGCCGACCACCAGGATCGGGCCGTCCACCCCGAGCCGCTCGCCGGCGAGCTCGAACAGCGGCGCCTGCGGTTTGCCGACGACCTCGGGAGCGACGCCGGTCGCCGTGCGGAGGTAGGCGAGGGTCGCCCCGTTCCCCGGCCACGCCGCCTCGGCGGTCGGGAAGACCGTGTCGGGGTTGGTGCCGACGAAGCGCGCACCGAGGTTGATGGCGATGCAGGCGTCGCGGAGCTTCTCGTAGGTGAGGCTCTTGTCCCACCCCACGACCACGGTGTCGGCGCTCCGCGGGTCGTCGACGAGCTGGATCCCCGCTTGGCGCAGCGCCGAGGTCAGACCGAACTCGCCGATGACGTAGCACGACGGCGGGGGGTCGCCGGCCAGGAGCTGGGCGGTGGCGATCGAGCTCGACAGGATCTGGTCGGGCTCGACCGGCACCTTGTTGCGCTCGAAGAGCGTCACCCACTCGTCCGGGGTCCGGGTGGAGTTGTTCGTGACGAACACGACCGGTCGCTTCGCCCGACGGGCCCGCTTGAGGAACTGGGCGGCGTCCCGGAGCACCTGGTCGGCGTGGAACACGACACCGTCGAGGTCGATGACGAAGCCCGCGTAGCGGTCGGTGATGGACATAGGCGCAGGAGCGTAGTGGACGGTCGTGAGGCCGAGCGTGCGGTGGTCGTGGCTACCCTCGCCGGCACCCGACCGCCGCTCCTCCGCCCGAGGCACCGTTGACCGCCCTGTCCGTCCCCCCGACGTCGCCGTCCGAGCCCGACGGCTGGCAACGGGTGCTGTCCCACGACGGGACCGCCATCGCCTGGCGGGTCGACGGCCCCGCCGACGCACCGGCGGTCGTGCTCTGCAACGGCATCGCCTGCGACGACGGGTACTGGACCGCGGTGTGGCCGCGCCTCGCCGAGGAGGTCCGGGTCGTGCGCTGGCACTACCGGGGCCACGGCCGCTCCGACCGGCCAGCCAACCCCGAGGAGGTCATCGTCTCCTCGGTCGTCCGCGACCTCCTCGCCGTGATGGCCGCGGCGGGTCTCGACGACGCCGTCCTCGTCGGCCACAGCTACGGGGTGCAGGTCGTGTGCGAGACCTTCCGTGCCGACCCCGGCGTGGTGCGGGGGCTGGTCGCCGTCGCCGGCGCGTACGGCCACCCGCTCGGCACCGTCCTCGGCCGGAACACCGGCGCGATGGTGTTCCCGCTGCTCGAGCTCGCCATGTGGCCGGCCCCCCGCGCCGCGGCGGCGCTCGTCCGCGCCGGGCTGCGCTCGCCGCTCGCGTACTGGACCGGCCGGCTCATCCGGGGGATCGGGCCCGACGCCCCGCGGGAGGTCATGGACGAGTACTTCGAGCACGTCGCGGCGCTCGACCTCGACGTGATGCTGCGGATGTTCCGAGCGATGCAGGAGCACACCAGCGCGGACGTGCTCCCGAGCATCGACGTGCCGACGACCGTGATCGCCGGCGGCCGGGACGGCATGACCCCACCCCGCTTCGCCCGCTCGATGGCGGAGGCGGTCCCTGGGGCGCGGCTCGTCGAGCTCCCGGAGGCGACCCACGTCCTGCCGGTCGAGGAGCCGGACCGGGTCGTCGCCGAGGTCCTGGCCGTCGTCGCCGCCACCTCCGGAGACCGATCGTGACCGCCCCGCTCCCCGTGCTCGGATGGAAGGAGCAGGTGGCCCTCCCCGAGTGGGGCATCGACCGGCTGCGCGGCAAGCTCGACACGGGCGCCCGCACCAGCGCCCTCCACGTGGAGGACGACGAGGTGGTCGACCACCACGAGCACGAGGGCGACCGGCTGCCGGTCGTGACCTTCCACGTCCTCGTCGGCAACCGCGACGATCCCCACCGCCACGAGGTCACGGCCCCGGTCGTGGGCTACAAGGTCGTGCGCGACACCGGCGCCAAGGCCGAGCGGCGACCCGTGGTCCGTACCCGCATCGTCATCGGACCGGTCGACACCGAGGCCGACATCACCCTCACGACCCGGCACGGGATGAACTTCCGGATGCTCGTGGGCCGCCTCACCATGCAGGGCCTCTGCGTCGTCGACCCGGCCCACGGCTACCTTCACACCCCGAGACCCCCCCGGCGGCGACGGTGAACGAGCCCATCACGGTCGCGGGTGTCGAGGTCGCACCGGGTGAGCGTCGTGACGTGACGCCGGTGGCGTCGGAGTCCTACACCGGCGACCGGACGACCATCCCCATGGCCGTCATCAACGGCGTCGGCGACGGTCCCCGCATGTTCGTCACGGCCGGCATCCACGGCGACGAGCTGAACGGGATCGGGGTCTGCCGGGACCTGCTCGGACGCATCGAGCCCGACCAGCTCGACGGCATCCTCATCGTCGTCCCGATCGTCAACGTGCTCGGGGCGCAGATCCACTCGCGCTACCTCCCCGACCGACGCGACCTGAACCGCACGTTCCCGGGCTCGCACACCGGCTCGATGGCGTCCCGGATCGCGCGGCTCCTGATGGACGAGGTCGTCGACGGCAGCGACGTCGGCATCGACCTCCACACGGCTGCCAACCGGCGCACGAACGTGCCCCAGATGCGCGTGCACACCGAGGACGCCCACGCCACCGAGCTGGCCGTGACGTTCGGCGCGCCGTTCGTGCTCGACGCGGCACTGCGGTCCGGGTCGCTGCGCGAGGTCGCGCTCGAGCGCGGGGTGCCGGTCCTCACCTACGAGGCCGGCGAGGCGCTGCGCTTCGACCCCGAGGCCATCGAGGTCGCGACCGACGGGGTGCTGCGGGTGCTCGGTCACCTCGGGATGATCACCGACCCTCCCCCGCCCCCCGCCACCGCGCCGTTGCTGATGCACCAGTCGCGCTGGGTCCGCGCCGAGCGGGGCGGCATCGTCGACCTGGCCGTCGGGATGGGTCAGCACGTCGCCGAGGGCCAGGAGCTCTGGACCACCACGAGCCCGCTCGGAGCGGAACGAGCCACCATGCTGAGCCCCTACGACGGCATCGTCATCGGCGGCACCACGCTCCCGCTGGTCGCGCCGGGCGAGGCGATCCTGCACATCGGGATCCCGGGCGACGGGTGGCGGGGCGAGGACGACCCGAGCCTCGAGGAGGACCAGGCCGTCGACGACGACATCGAGCCGTCCTGAGTCCCCACGGTCAGCGGCGTCGCACCGTCTCGGCCACGACCTGCAGCCGGCTCCGACGCACCCCGTTGGCGTCCCAGAACCGACGCTGGAGGAAGCCGGTCACGCGCACGCGGTCGTCCTCGGCGAGCTTCGCGGCCCGATCGACCTCCCGCGCCGACGCCTGGCCGGGAGCTCGCCGCTGGCCCCGCGCGGGGGCGGGGCCGACCGCGACGGGGAGGGAGTCGACGCGGGTGCCGTCGGGCCGGCGAGCGACGACCCTGAGGAGCACGAGCCGGGCGCCCGAGTCGAGCTCGCGCACGTCCGGCGGGGCGGACAGCCTCCCCTCGACGGTGACCTCGTTCACGTCCTCGAGCTGCTCGGTTGGCGACACCACGTCGATCCTCCTCGGGAGATCCGCGACGCGGTGACGCTACGGGCCCCGGGCGTCGGCGCCACCGTTAGCATGGCTCGGGCTGTGGACGAGCGACGACGATCGACGGGAGCCGCCGATGTCCGACACCTCCGGGACCTCCGACGGGCCCCCCGCGCCCCCGATCGAGACCTACGACGACGGGGTCGTGGCGATCGACACGCTCACGGGTGGGATGTCGAGCGTGACCGCCGGCTACCTCCTGCCCGCGCCACGACCGGCGCTGATCGAGTGCGGGCCGGCGCTGGCGATCGACAACCTGATCGCGGGTCTGCGCTCCTTGGGGATGGACCCCGACGACCTCGCCTACCTCGTCCTCACCCACATCCACCTCGATCACGCCGGCGGGGCCGGGGACGTCGCCGCGGCGTTCCCGAACGCCACCGTGGTCGTGAGCGAGGTCGGCGCCCGGCACATGCACGACCCGGAGCGCCTCAACGCCTCGGCGAACCGGGTCTACGGTCCGCTCTTCGACCGCGTCTACGGCGCCTGTACGCCCATCCCCTCCGAGCGACTGCGCGGCGTCGCCGACGGCGACGTGATCGACCTCGGTGGCGGTCGCACGCTCGAGCTCCTCTACACGCCCGGTCACGCGAAGCACCACATCGGCATCCACGACAGCGAGACCGGTGCCATCTTCAGCGGCGACTCGGTCGGCGTGCGGTTGCCGGGGATGAACTACATCCGTCCTGCCACGCCGCCGGCGGACTTCCACCTCGACGCCGCGCTCACCTCGATCGACCGGTACCGCCGGCGGGAGCCCGCGCGCGTCTACCTGGCCCACTACGGACCGGTGGATCCCCCGGACGAGGCGCTCGCCGAGGCCGACGACCGGCTGCGCCTGTGGGCCGCCACCGCCGAGGCCGCCTACCACGAGTCGAGCGAGCTCGACCACGTCGCCGAGACCCTGAAGCGCCGCTTCGAGGACGAGATCGACGCCGGCGCGCTCGCGGACGACCCGGTGGCCGCCGACCGGCTCGAGCTCCTCTCCGGCTACGAGTCCAACGCCGCCGGCCTCATCCGCTACTTCACGCGCCGCGACGACGGCTCGCTCACGCCGGTGGGTTGACGTGGCCCCGTCACCGCCCCCCGCGCGCACCGGCCGGTGATGGGCTGGCTGGGCGACCGGTGGCGCGTGCTCCGCGCCCGCCTCGACGCCCAACCGACCTGGCTCTCGGCCGGCTTCGTCTTCCTGACGCTGACGCTCGTGTACCTGTCGACCGCCAACTGGCACCAGGCCCAGGTGAACGACACGGTCGCGGCCATCTTCCCGGCGCAACGCCTCGGCCAGCACGGGACGTGGCTCATGCAGGACGTGCCGAGCGTGGTCCCGTGGTTCATCGCCGTGGACGGCGGCTACCTGAGCAACCGCTTCCCCGGCACCATCCTCCACGGCGTGCCCGCGTACTGGCTGTTCGGCATCCCCGACGCCGTGACCAACGAGCCGGGTGCCCTGACGAGCGTGGTCCTCGCCGCCCTGGCCATGACGGTCCTCCACCTCGTGCTCCGGCGGGTCACGACCCCCTCGCGTGCCGCGGTGGGCGCGCTCGTCGCCGGCTTCGCGACCTCGACGTGGGGCATCAGCGCCTCGGCCCTCTGGTCGCACACCCCCGGCCAGCTGTGGCTCGCCCTCGGGGTGCTCGGCCTCGCGACCGAGGCCTACCTTCGATCCGGCCTCGCGTTCGGCGTGGCGCTCCTGGTGCGCCCCCAGACGGCGGTCATCGCGGCGGTCGCCGGGCTCGTGCGCGGGCTCCAGGACCGCAGGCTGCGCCCGGTGGTGCTCGTCGCCGTGGGGACCGGCGTGGGCCTGCTGGCCTACCTCGTCTACAACCTGACCGTGCTGTCCGGCCTCCCCGCCGAGAGGGCCTCCCTGGCCGGAGGCGGCTACGGCGGCCGGCCGGTCTCGTCGCTGTGGTCGATGCCGCTCGGCGTCTACGCGACCAACGTCCTCGGCCTCCTGGTGAGCCCGAGCCGGGGGGCGCTGGTCCAGTCCCCGTTCCTGCTCGTCCTCCTCGCTGCCGGGGGGCGCCCGGCGTGGCGGGCGGCGCCCGGCTGGGTCCGGGCCACCGCGATCGCGGCGGTCGCCTACCTCCTGGTGCAGGCGCGGGTCAACGGCTTCAACGGCGGCGGCGACCAGCTCGTCTACCGCCTACCGCTGGAGGCGCTGACGGTGGCCGCACCCTTCCTCGCCCTCGCCTACGACCGCGCGGTGGCGGGCCGGCGCGTCGTCGCGCCCCTCTTCTGGTCCGGCGTGGGTCTCGCGATCGCCGTCCAGATCCTCGCCGCGGTCACCTGGGACAACCACCAGGGGCCGGGCGGTACCGGCCCGACGTTCTGGTCGTTGGCGGAGTGGCGCGTGGCGGTGCGCCTGACCGGGGCGGCCTGGACCGGGGTCCTCGCCGCGGCCGGCGCCGGTGTCGGCCTCGTCGCGGTGGCGGGCCGTCCGGGCGATCCCGTGCCGCAGGTGTCCGGACACGACGACGCCCCCTGACGGGGTCAGGGGGCGTGTCGTGTGTGGTTCCCGCGGCGTCCTACTCTCCCACAGGGTTGCCCCTGCAGTACCATCGGCGCTGGAGGGCTTAACTTCCGGGTTCGGAATGTGTCCGGGTGTGTCCCCTCCGCTGTGGCCACGGGAGATCTGTGGCTTGCGAAGATGTATGTGTGTGGGTCCGTGTGGACTCCATAGCGAGCGCGAGCGGTACGGCAAGTCCTCGGGCTATTAGTACCGGTCAGCTGCGCCAGTTGCCTGGTTTCCACTTCCGGCCTATCGACCCAGTCGTCTAGCTGGGGCCCTTACCCCCTCGAGGGGGTGGGTGAACTCATCTCCAGGTGGGCTTCGCGCTTAGATGCTTTCAGCGCTTATCCCGTCCGTACGTCGCTAACCGGCCGTGCTCCTGGCGGAACAACCGGCACACGAGAGGTACGTCCACCCCGGTCCTCTCGTACTAGGGGCAGCTCCTGTCAGTTCACCAACGCGCGCAGCGGATAGGGACCGAACTGTCTCACGACGTTCTGAACCCAGCTCGCGTACCGCTTTAACGGGCGAACAGCCCGACCCTTGGGACCTGCTCCAGCCCCAGGATGCGATGAGCCGACATCGAGGTGCCAAACCCTGCCGTCGATATGGACTCTTGGGCAGGATCAGCCTGTTATCCCCGGGGTACCTTTTATCCGTTGAGCGACGGCGCTTCCACATGCCACCGTCGGATCATTAAGCCCGTCTTTCGACCCTGTTCGAGCTGTCACTCTCACAGTCAAGCTCCCTTGTGCCTTTACACTCAACGACCGATTACCGACCGGTCTGAGGGAACCTTTGGGCGCCTCCGTTACTCTTTAGGAGGCAACCGCCCCAGTTAAACTGCCCGCCAGGCACTGTCCTTGATCCGGATGACGGATCGGAGTTAGGAACTCAGCACGTCAGGGGTGGTATTCCAAGGTTGGCTCCACGGACACTGGCGTGCCCGCTTCGTAGCCTCCCACCTATCCTGCACATGACGTACCAAGCTCCAATACCAAGCTACAGTAAAGGTCCCGGGGTCTTTCCGTCCTGCTGCGCGTAGCGAGCATCTTTACTCGCAATGCAATTTCGCCGAGTCTCTGGTTGAGACAGTGCCCAAGTCGTTACGCCATTCGTGCAGGTCGGAACTTACCCGACAAGGAATTTCGCTACCTTAGGACCGTTATAGTTACGGCCGCCGTTTACTGGCGCTTGGCTTCGGAGCTTCGCACGAAGCTAACCCCTCCGCTTAACGTTCCAGCACCGGGCAGGCGTCAGAGCGTATACATCCACTTTCGTGTTCGCACGCTCCTGTGTTTTTGGTAAACAGTCGCTTGGGCCTGGTCACTGCGGCCCCTCCCAGCTCAGGACGCGAAGTCCATCACCAGACGGGGCGTGGCTTATCCCGAAGTTACGCCACCAGTTTGCCGAGTTCCTTAACCAGAGTTATCTCGATCGCCTTGGTATTCTCTACCTGATCACCTGTGTCGGTTTGGGGTACGGGTACCTTCCACTCTCCCTAGAGGCTTTTCTCGGGAGCATGGCATCAGTGACTTCGACTGAGTCTCGGCATCGTGTCTCAGGCTTGTGTGAGGTCCGGATTTCCCTGGACCTCGCCCTACGCACTTACCCCGGGTCTACCATCGCCCGGGATCACCTAGCCTCCTCCGTCACCCCGTCGGTAACCTACTGACAGCGGGGTCCGACATCCGTAGATGCCGTTAGCACACTGCGTTCAGCGTGAACGAGTTGAAGGTAGTACCGGAATATCAACCGGTTGTCCATCGGCTACGCCTCGCGGCCTCGCCTTAGGTCCCGACTTACCCTGGGCGGATGAACCTTCCCCAGGAACCCTTGATCATTCGGCGGGGGAGTTCCTCCCTCCCCTTTCGCTACTCATGCCTACATTCTCACTCGATACGCCTCCACGGCTGGGTTACCCCGCCGCTTCGCTGGCGTATCGACGCTCCTCTACCACCCCAACCCACTTTCGTGTACGCGGTTGAGATCCGCAGCTTCGGTGTGATGCTTAGCCCCGTTACATTGTCGGCGCAGGATCACTTGACCAGTGAGCTATTACGCACTCTTTCAAGGGTGGCTGCTTCTAAGCCAACCTCCTGGTTGTCTGTGCGATCCCACATCCTTTACCACTTAGCATCAACTTCGGGACCTTAGCTGGCGGTCTGGGCTGTTTCCCTTTCGACTACGGAGCTTATCCCCCGCAGTCTCACTGCCGCGCTCTCGCTTGTCGGTATTCGGAGTTTGACTGAGTTCGGTAAGCTTTTAGGCCCCCTAGCCCAATCAGTGCTCTACCCCCGACAAGGAACACGCGACGCTGCACCTAGATGCATTTCGAGGAGAACCAGCTATCACGTGGTTTGATTGGCCTTTCACCCCTATCCACAAGTCATCCGAGCAGTTTTCAACCTACAACGGTTCGGGCCTCCACGAGGTCTTACCCTCGCTTCACCCTGCTCATGGATAGATCACCACGTTTCGGGTCTTGCGCTACTGACTCGACGCCCTATTCGGACTCGCTTTCGCTTCGGCTTCCCCACACGGGTTAACCTCGCCAGCAACGGCAAACTCGTAGGCTCATTCTTCAAAAGGCACGCCGTCACAAGACCGAAGTCTCGCTCCGACGGTTTGTATGCACACGGTTTCAGGTGCTCTTTCACTCCCCTCCCGGGGTACTTTTCACCGTTCCCTCACGGTACTGGTTCACTATCGGTCACCGAGGAGTATTCAGCCTTACGAGGTGGTCCTCGCAGATTCAGACGGGATTTCACGGGCCCCGCCTTACTCGGGAACACTTCGAAGAGACACGTCGTGCTTCACGTACCGGACTGTTACCGTCTACGGTCAGGCTTTCCAACCTGTTCCGCTACACGCGTGTTTTGTAACTCTTCGGCAGGGTGTCAGCCCCACCACGAAGGTCCCACAACCCCCACAACGCAACGCCTGACAGCTTGACACGTCGCAGGTTTAGGCTAGATCCGCTTTCGCTCACCACTACTCACGGAATCGAGGTTTCTTTCTCTTCCTCCGGGTACTGAGATGTTTCAGTTCCCCGGGTTACCTCACCCCGCCCTATGTGTTCAGGCGGGGGTGACTGGACATGACTCCAGCCGGGTTTCCCCATTCGGAAATCCCAGGATCAACGGATGGTTAGCTCCTACCCTGGGCTTAACGCAGCTTCCCACGTCCTTCTTCGGCTCTCGGTGCCTAGGCATCCACCATGTGCACTTAGATACTTGCCGTATAGATGCTCGCGCTCGCTATGGAGTTCTCAAAGACCGCAGACACCCCCACACCGCCGCCTACACCCACCCGGGATGCGGTTCGACGGACAACGAGGATGCGCCCTCAGAGATCACTCCCTGAGAGCTGCACAGCGTGCCAACCCAGCTGCGGGGAAGAACGGCCCGGTCACACCCCGAAGGGCTCCCCGGACGGCCCACCCACGGACCAACCAGACAACTAGCCAGTGGTTCACGGAAACACCCATCACCCGAGAACACGCACGGTTCTCGAGGAGCGGGGATGCTCCAGAAAGGAGGTGATCCAGCCGCACCTTCCGGTACGGCTACCTTGTTACGACTTCGTCCCAATCGCCGGTCCCACCTTCGACAGCTCCCCCCCTAACGGGTTGGGCCACTGGCTTCGGGTGTTACCGACTTTCATGACGTGACGGGCGGTGTGTACAAGGCCCGGGAACGTATTCACCGTAGCGTTGCTGATCTACGATTACTAGCGACTCCGACTTCACGCAGTCGAGTTGCAGACTACGATCCGAACTGAGACCGGCTTTTTGGGATTCGCTCCCCCTCGCGGGTTCGCAGCCCTCTGTACCGGCCATTGTAGCATGTGTGCAGCCCTGGACATAAGGGGCATGATGACTTGACGTCATCCCCACCTTCCTCCGGTTTGACACCGGCAGTCTCCTATGAGTCCCCACCATAACGTGCTGGCAACATAGGACAGGGGTTGCGCTCGTTGCGGGACTTAACCCAACATCTCACGACACGAGCTGACGACAGCCATGCACCACCTGTACACCACGGACGAACCCACCGCATCTCTACGGCTGTAAGGTGTATGTCAAGCCCAGGTAAGGTTCTTCGCGTTGCTTCGAATTAAGCCACATGCTCCGCCGCTTGTGCGGGCCCCCGTCAATTCCTTTGAGTTTTAGCCTTGCGGCCGTAGTCCCCAGGCGGGGTGCTTAACGCGTTAGCTACGGCACGGAGATCGTGAACTGATCCCCACACCTAGCACCCATCGTTTACGGCGTGGACTACCAGGGTATCTAATCCTGTTCGCTCCCCACGCTTTCGCGTCTCAGCGTCAGGCCAGGCCCAGAGAGCCGCCTTCGCCGCTGGTGTTCCTCCCGATATCTGCGCATTCCACCGCTACACCGGGAATTCCACTCTCCTCTACCTGCCTCAAGCCCGCCAGTATCGGATGCAGTTCCGGAGTTGAGCCCCGGGCTTTCACATCCGACTTAACGGGCCGCCTACACGCGCTTTACGCCCAATGATTCCGGACAACGCTCGCCCCCTACGTATTACCGCGGCTGCTGGCACGTAGTTGGCCGGGGCTTCTTCTGTGGGTACCGTCACTTGCGCTTCTTCCCCACTGAAAGAGGTTTACAACCCGAAGGCCGTCTTCCCTCACGCGGCGTGGCTGCATCAGGCTTGCGCCCATTGTGCAAGATTCTCCACTGCTGCCTCCCGTAGGAGTCTGGGCCGTGTCTCAGTCCCAGTGTGGCTGATCGAGCTCTCACTCCAGCTACCCGTCGTCGCCTTGGTGAGCCGTTACCTCACCAACAAGCTGATAGGCCGCGAGACCCTCAAGTACCGCCTGAGCTTTCCCACACCGACCATGCGGCCAACGTGGAACATCCGGTATTAGCCACGGTTTCCCGCGGTTATCCCGAAGTACAAGGTAGGTTCCTCACGTGTTACTCACCCGTTCGCCGGTCTCCACACTCCGAAGAGTGCTTCGTCCCTCGACTTGCATGTGTTAAACCCGCCGCCAGCGTTCGTCCTGAGCCAGGATCAAACTCTCCGTTAAGAGAACAGAACCGTCGAAACGGCCGTTCCACACACGAAGAACCTGAAGGCTCTCCATTAAAGGGTGCCACCCAACCCGAAAGTCGAGCAGCAACTACATAAAACTCCGCCACCCCAACCCGACCCGAAAGTCGAACCAGAGCAGACGGGGTATGAAGCACGCCAACGGCGAACCGCCGACGCACATCACTGGCTTTTGGCACACTGTGCAGTTCTCAAAGAGCGTCCCGGCCGGATCCGGGTTCCGCCCACGGCAGCGCCGGGTTCGGCGTTGCGTCGGGGCTGGCTACCGGATCTGGTGGCCGAAGTTCTCGGTCCGGCCCAGTACCGCAGCCGGAAGGGGAACCCTACCAGCGGCGGCGGAGCCTGTCCAACGCGCCACGGTGTCGTAGCTGGTCGGATGCGGGCGTTGCCGCCCCAGACCGAGGGTGGGACCGTACCGGTCAGGAGCGCGGATGGCGAACCGGGGGTGTGCTCCGCGCACGGCGCGACGTGCCCCCGGTCGGCTCGGGTCGTTGGATGGGCAGGATGAGGGCCGCCGGGCGGCGAACTCCTCCCCCACGGCGTCCCCGGTCTGGCACTCGCCCGCCGGGAGACCTCACCTGCGGCCTCCACCGGCCGACGGTGGTCACCGAAGCTCGATACACCTCGACGAGAGAGACGCATCCGATGAAGGGCTGGTCCAAGGGCACGACCTACGTCGCCGTCGCCATGATGGCCGGGGGGTTCCTCCTCCTGGTCCTCGGGTGGAACGGCGCGGCGAACCTCGACTACGTCCAGGGGCAGGTCCCGTACCTGATCTCGGGCGGTATGGCCGGCGCGGCCCTCATCGTGGGTGGCCTCGTGCTGGCCGTCATCCAGGAGCTGCGTCGCTCGACCCTGGCGGTCACCGAGAAGCTCGAGGAGCTGACCGAGCTCCTGGTCCAGGGCGGGGCCGCCGGCGGTCCCACGGCCGTCCCGTCCGACGGCTCGATGGTCGTCGCCGGCCGTACGAGCTTCCACAAGAGCGGCTGCCACCTGATCGACGGCCGCACCGACCTCCAGGTGATGTCGGCGACCGACGCGAGCTCCCGCGGACTCGCGCCGTGCCGCATCTGCGAGCCGCAGGTCAAGGCCTCCTAGGACCGCACGACTCGCACACGGACGACGGAGGGCGCCCCACCCGGGGCGCCCTCCGTCGTTCGTCGTCCGGGCGCCGCTAGCCCATCAGGACCTCGGACACCTCGTTGCGGTCGCGCAGACGCTCGCCACGGAGCTCCTTCACCATCCGGCCCTGCTCCATCACGAGCCCGAGGTCGGCGACGTCGAGCGCGCCGACGTTCTGCTCGATCATCAGCACGGTGGTGCCGTCGCGGTTGATCTGGCGCACGATCTCGAAGACGTCGTGGACGATGACCGGCGCCAGTCCCATCGAGGCCTCGTCGATGATGAGGAGCTTCGGGTTCGCCATCAGCGCGCGACCGATGGCGAGCATCTGTTGCTCACCGCCGGAGAGGGTCCCGGCGAGCTGGTCGGTGCGCTCGCGCAGCCGCGGGAAGTAGTCGAAGACCCGGTCGCGCTGCTCCTCGGCCCAGCCCGACTGGCTCCGCTGCGACCACGCGCCGATCTGGAGGTTCTTCGCGACCGACAGGTCGGGGAAGACACGCCGGCCCTCGGGGCACATCACGATCCCGTTGGAGACGGCCTTCTTGACCCCCCACTTCGTGATGTCCTGCCCGTCGAAGGTGATCGTGCCGGACCAGGTCTTGAGCGCCCCGCAGATGTTGAGCGCGGTGGTGGTCTTGCCGGCCCCGTTCAGCCCCAGGAGCACCGCGGTCTCGCCCTGCCGGATCGAGGTGGAGACCCCGTGGAGCACCGGCAGCGTCCCGTACCCGGACCGGACGTCGTCGAGCTCGAGGAGGACCGGTGCGACGGACCCGTCGGTCGACGGGGCCGCGCGCTCGCGGGTGCTGACGGCTGGGAGCTCGGTGGTGACGGTCGCGGACGCCTCGCCCTCGCGGCTGAAGGGCGAGGGCCCCTCGTCGGCAGCGGCGTCGTCACCGTCGGTGTCGGTCTCGACCGCGTAGGCGTAGCCGTCGGCGGCGAGCTCGAACCGGGTGCCGTCCTCGTCGACGAAGTACTCGGTCCCGTCGGTGTCGACGAGCCACTCGACGTCCTCGAGCACCTCGAGGTCCTCGTCGTTCTGGTCAGCCATCGTCAGCGTCCTCGCGTTCTCGGGCCGGCCGTCAGGCCAGCGCCGCGGCGCCCTCGCCCATGTAGGCCTCGGCGACGTCGCGGTTGGTGCGGATGGTCTCGGGCTTGCCCTCGGCGAGGAGCCGGCCGAAGTTCAGCACGTAGATGTAGTCGCAGACCCGGAGCATGAACGGCACGTGGTGCTCGATGATCACGATCGTGATCCCGAGGTCGCGCCGCATCTCGAGCAGCCGGTTTCCGAAGTCCTCGGACTCCTCCGGCCCGAGCCCGGCGAGCGGCTCGTCGAGCATCAGGATGTCGGGGTCGGTGGCGAGCACCGCCGCCACCTCGCACTGCTTGAGCGTGCCGTAGGACAGTCCCGACAGCGGGGCGTGCGCGAGGTGGGTCAGCTCGAGGTAGTCGAGGATCTCGAACGCGCGGTCGCGGAGCACGTGCTCCTCGCGCAGGCTCCACGGCATCCCGGACATGCCCGCGCCGATGCCGTAGGCGACCTTCTGGTGCTGGGCGACCATGAGGTTCTCGAGCACCGAGAACGAGCGCACCAGCCCGACCTGCTGGAAGGTGCGGCCGATGCCGAGGTGGGTCCGCTGGTCGGGGCGCAGGTCGGTGACGTCCTCGCCGTGGATGCGGACGGTGCCGGTGTCGGGCTTGTAGAAGCCGGTCACGCAGTTGAAGAAGGTGGTCTTGCCGGCGCCGTTGGGGCCGATCAGTCCCACGATCTCGTTGTCGTTCACCTCGAAGGTGACCGCGTCGAGGGCCTGCAGGCCGCCGAAGCGGATCGAGATGTTCTCAGCGCTGAGGACGGACATCGCCTCACCTCCGGTCGCAGGTCGTGGGGGCGGGAGCGGCGTGGACGGTCACGGACGCGCCCCCATCCCGCCGCCGGCGGAGCCGCCGCCGACGGTCGTCGACTTCGACGCGTGGAACGGACGGAACGACAACCACCGGAACAGGTGCTCGTTCTGCTGGGCGATGCCGCCGGGGAAGAAGATCAGGGTCAGCAACAGGAGCACCGCGCCGATGACGGGCTCCCACAGCGACCCGAACGGCCACCACGACCAGGCGGTGTGGGCGAGCTCGAGGAGCTGCGGCAGCACCGCGAAGAGCACCGAGCCCATCACCACGCCCGGACGGGAGCCGAGCCCGCCGACGACCGCCATCAGCACGAACGTCAGCGAGAGGGTGAAGCCGAAGGTGACCGGCGAGACGATCTGCTCGATGGAACCGAGCAGGGCGCCGGCGAGGCCCGCGATGGCGCCGGAGATGACGAACGCCAGGAGCTTGAAGGCGGTGACGTTGATGCCCCAGGAGGCGGCGACGCGCTCGTCGTCGCGCAGTGCCCGGATCGCGCGCCCCGCCTTGCTGGAGGTGAGCCGCCAGTCGAACAGCCAGACCACGACGACGAACGCCATGCAGAGGTAGACGTAGGCGATGTCCCCGGACGCGAACGACGGGCGGGGCGCGGGCATCCCGGCGCCACCGCGGGTGACCGCCCGGATGTTGAAGATGACCTCCTTGGCGAACAGGCCGTAGGCGATCGTGACGAGCGCGAGGTAGAGGCCTCGCACCCGCAGCGCGATGCCGCCGAGGATGAGCGCCGACACGGCGCCGATCAGGATCGCGAACACCACCGCGAACGCCCACGGGAACTGCGCCTCGGTGAGCGCGTAGCCGGCGCTGAAGGCGCCGACGCCGACGAACGCGGCGTGGCCGAGCGAGACCTGGCCGGTGTAGCCCATCAACACGTTCATCGACAGGCCCACCATCGCGAACACCGCGGCCTTCGAGATGATGTTGGTGCTGGTCGAGGTGACGATGTACGGCATGGCGATCAGCAGGGCGGCGAGGCCAGCGAAGACCGCGAGACGGCCCGCGTAGCCGGCCGTCGAAGGGCGCCAGCGGACCCGCGGGTCGGCCGGGGCATCGGCACCGATGAGGGTGGCGTCACCCGCGCGGTCGCCGCTGGTGAGGACGGGGTCGTCGACGGCCATCGTTCAGGCCTCCTTGCCGAACAGGCCGCGGGGGCGGATGAGCAGGATGAGGAGCAGCACCGCGAAGGTCGCGATCTGCGGCGGACCGGGGAGCACGCTCGTCAGGTTCTGGGACAGCACGAACGAGTTCGCGAACGCGACCGTGATACCGAGGAGGAGACCGCCGACCACGGCGCCGACCATCGAGGTGATGCCCCCGAGCACCGCAGCCGTGAAGGCGGGGATCAGGAAGGTCGAGGTCATGAGTCCCGGGGCCACGAACTCGAACACCCCGCCGCCGAGGATGCCCCCGATCGCGGCCAGGGCGCCGGCGGCGCCCCACGCCAGGCTCGACATGGCGCGGACCGAGATGCCGTGGAGCTGGGCCGCGAAGGGCTCCTGCGAGGTCGCGAGGAGCGCCACGCCGGGGGGCGTGCGGAAGAACAGCGCCAGCAGGACCGCGGCGAGCGCGAGGACGGCGACCACGATGATGGTGTGCCACGGGATGACGACGCCGCCGAGGGACAGCGGGGAGGTGCACACGCCGTCGGCGTCGGAGGCGAAGCAGGGCGACCCGGCCACGAACCGGGGGAACTTGCGCGCCTTGGCCTCGAAGAACACCAGCTCCGCGGAGCTGAGCAGCAGGGCCACGCCGGCGGTGGCCACGAGCGAGGTGACCGGGGAGGCGTCGGCGAGCCGCTGCACGACCAGGACGTTGATGAGGATGGCCAGGCCGGCACCGAGGATGATGGCGAGGCCGGACGCCCAGAGGAGCTTGAACGTGTCCACGCTCCCGGGGTCGATCTCGATGCCGCGGTCCCCGCCGACGAGGATCATGAAGACCAGGAAGGCCGGCACGGTGCCGAGCTCGCCCTGGGCGAAGTTGAGCACGCGCGTCGCCTTGTAGACGAGCGCGAGCCCGAGGGCCACGAGGGCGTACACGGCGCCCACCTGGAGCCCGTTCACCACCACGGCGACGAGGTTGATGTCGAGCCCCCACTGGAAGTAGCCGAGCACGACGAGCGTCGCCGCCGTCGTCGCCAGGCCGACCGTGGTGCGGCTCGCGCCGAACCCTCGCGGGACCGTTGTCTCCTCCACCGTTTCCACCCCTCGCGGTGTGTGGCGACCCGGCCCGACCGCACGGAGCGGCCGGGCCGGACGCGGGTTCAGAAGCTGGACGCGAACGTCGCCAGGGTCTTGTGCTGCTTGGTGCCGCAGTCCGCCTTCAGGACGTGGACCGCGTTGCCACCGAAGTGGGACTGTGCGGAGTAGCTGACGGCCGGGAACACGTTCGTCTCGACCTTGGACACCTCCGCCAACGCGCGGAAGTCCTCGCGCGTGAGGTCGGTGCCGTAGGTCGACTCGTAGCGCTTGAACAGCTCGTGCTGCTGCTCGGCGATGCCCCACAGGGCGAGCGCCAGGTCGTCGTTGGGCATCCCGAACTTCGCGGCCGCCTTGTTGAAGTCCGGCGCCAGCTTGTTGACCACGTCGAGGCCCGGGAACGGCGAGAAGAAGATCCCGCCGTCCACCTGCGGACACCCGGAGCCGAGCACGGCGTTCAGGCCCTTGGTGATGCCGACGCCCACGTACTGCGGCTTGAAGCCCTGCTCGGAGGCCTTCTGCGCGAACCGGATGTAGTCGACCGGCGAGGACAGGATGTAGACGACCTTCACCCCGGCGCCGGCGAGCTCCTGCGCGAAGCTCGAGTACCAGGAGGTGTCACCCTTGGGGTGGCGCAGGGTCTTGTAGTAGTCGCTCTGCAGGCCGGTCTGCTGCAACCCGGCCTCCCAACCGGCGATGGCGTCGTCGAAGTTCGGCGTGTCGGTGACGATCGCCGCGACCTTCTGGCCGGCGAGGTTCTTCTTCACGTACTGCGCGAGCAGGAGCCCCTGCTGCTTGTAGGTCATCGACGAGGCGAAGTACCAGGGGTTGCCCTCGAGGCCCTTCTCGGTCACACCGGCGGAGAAGTAGGGGGTCTTGGCGACCTGGGCGAACTGCCCGCAGGCCTGGATCTGGTCGGTACCACCGCCGCCGATGGACAGGAACGCCTTGGCGGCGAGCTCCCGGCACGCCTGCCGCGCCGAGTTGGGGTCGTACTTGTCGTCCTTGAACAGCACCTCGACGCTCGAGCGGCCGAGCACCTTCTGGCCCTGGCCCTCGGTCACCCAGCGCCAGTACATGTCACGGGCCTTCTCGAACGACGTCGAGGGCAGCGGCGCCGCGCCCGTCACGGGGGCGTGGACGGCGAGCGTGATCGCGTCGTCGGTCACCCCGGTCCGGTCCGAACCGGTCACCTGGCGTGGCCCCGTGTCGCCACCCGAGCTCGACCCGCCCGAGCTCGACCCGCCCGAGCCGGACCCGCCCGAGCCGGACCCGCCGGCGCTCCCGGTGGACCCGCCGCCGGCGGTGCCGCCACCGGTGTCGCCGGTGGTGGTCCCACCGCCGGTGGTGCCGCCCGCGGCCGCACCGTCGGTGGTGGTCCCGCCGGCGTCGGTGGTCGTGCCGGTCCCGGAGCCGTCGACGGCCCCGGTCGTGGTGCCGGGGTCGCCCACCGGGGCGGTGGCGTCGCCCTCGACGGCGCCGGCCCCGAGGGGGGCGGTGCCGCCGGTGGCGCCGTCGACGTGGACGCCCGGCTTCTGGCCACAGGCGAGGAGGGTCATCGCGAGCGCGACGGAGAGGGCCATCGCGCGGACGGATCGGAGGTGGTTCATCTGGTGTCGGTCCCCAGTGTCGGTCGGAGGGGGGCGACGGACGCCGACGAGGGCGGCCGTCGTCGAACCGCTCGGGAGCGGTGGCTTGGAACTGCTAGTCGGCTGGAGGGGGTCAGACCTGCGTCATCGGCGACGAGGTCACAGCGCTGCCCTGGTTCCGGGCGATGAGCCGCGTCATCGCCCCGCTGCGCTCGCGTGCGGTCCCGAGGGCCACCTCGGCCGTCAGCGACTGCGCCGTGAGCCACGAGCCGGCCGCGAAGATCGGGACGAGGAGCCAGATCCACCACGCCGAGCCCGCGGCCGTGTCGTCGACCACGCCGGCGACGGGGGCGGTCGCGAGCTCGCCTGCACCGGCCGGGGCCGGCTCGGCCACCTGGGGGGCAGAGGCGGCCTCGTCGGTCGTCATGGCGGGGGCGGAGGCGAAGGAGTCCGAGGAGACGCCGCCCGACGGGGCGGAGGAGAACCCGCCGCTGCTGCTGCCCGAGAACGAGTCGTCGGAGCCGCTGGTGTCGGGGGCCGGCGCGAACGGCTCGGGGTCGGGCTGGGCGGGGCTGGTCTCGATGGCGGCGGCGATCGCGGTCGCCTCGAAGGTCGCCTGGGCGGTGGTGGTCGGGTCCGGGTCGCCGTAGGCGAGGTTCGGGGCGCCGGCGGCACGGAAGAGCACGCCGTTGTTGGCCAGGCTGCCATCGGCCCAGGCGCCGGCTGCGAAGGTGAGGTCGAACAACCAGATGCCCTCGGTGCCGGGGACGCGGGTGCCGTTGCCGCCGTAGAGGCAGTCGACCGGCTGGCCCTCGGCCGGGGGCGTCTGGCTCGGGCCCTCCTCGAAGGCAGCGGTGAACGGGCAGGCCTCGACGCCGATGACGGCGCTCTCGGCGGGGTCCTTCTCGAGGGTCTTCTGGAACTGCTCCTGCTCGCACTCCCGGGCGCAGGTGAGCGCCGCGAGCACCGCCTGGCGGAAGGCCGGGCTGGAGCTGTGGTAGGTGGGCTGCTTCTCGGTCAGGACGACGATGAAGCGGTCGACCTGCTCGCCGGAGGTGGCGGGGATCTCGAACCTCGCGGCCGCCTCGTAGCGCTCGGCGCCGTTCTGGATGCCGACCGGGAGCGAGTCCGGCGGGACCGGGTCCTCGGGCGGGTTCGGCTCGCTCTCCTCGGCGGTCCCGAGGGCACCCTCGACCTGCTCGCCGACCGGCTCGATGGACTCGGGGCAGAGCTCGGGGGCGAGGATGCACACCACGCCGGGCGGGAACTCGCTCGTGAGCGTGGCCGGCAGGGCGTCGCTGGCCGGGTAGGTCCAGTACGCGGTCGAGGTCACCTCGAGCGGCTGGGTCTCCTCCGGCGCGGTCGGCTCCTCCTGCGCGACGGCGGGCGTGAGGCTCGCCAGAGCCGTGCCCATCGCGACCGAGCCCGCCATGAGGAACGCGCCGAAGCGCCGGCGTCGTGTCGTGGCGCGGGTGCCCCGCGTGTGGTCGTCGCGTCGCGTTCGGACTCGAGCCATCGTCTACTCCCGCATCGTCGTGGGGGCGGTACAGGGTCGGTCGGTACCGGGCGCCGGCTGGCTGCCAGCCGTCGCGGTCCACCGGACGGCTCCGTGACGGCACCTGCGCGCGTCACCGACCCGTCACACGGGGACTTCGCGCCCAGCCACGCCGGTTCCTGCCCGAGCCAACGAGCGTCGGTGACCCGGGTGTCACGCTCGGGCGGACCCTACCGCCGGCGCGCACGCAGCGCACGCGTCCGGTCGGCCGGTGTCCCGGGCGCGGGGGCCCTAGAAGGAGGACGCGAACGTCGCGACGGTCTCGTGCTCGCCGGTGCCGCAGTTCGCCTTCAACAGGTGCACCGCCTTGGAGCCGAAGTGGTCCTGCGGGGAGTAGTTGAGGGTGGGGAAGACCTTGCCCTTGACGCCCGACTGGGTCTCGACGAAGTCGCGGAAGTCCTCGCGCGTGAGGTCGTCGCCGTAGACCTGCCCGTAGCCCTGGAGCAGCTGGTGCATGATCTCGTTCGTGCCCCACAGCGCGAGCGCGATGTCGTCGTTGGGGACCCCGAACTTCGACGCGGCCTCGAAGAACTCCGGCACGTTCTTGCGGCCGTAGTCGAGCCCCGGGAAGGGCGAGAAGAACATGCCGCCGTCGACCTGCGGGCACCCGGAGCCGAGGACCGCGTTCAGCCCCATCGAGACGCCGACGCCCACGTACTGCGGCGTGTAGCCGCCCTGGGAGGCCTGCTGGGCGAAGCGGATGTAGTCCACCGGTGAGGACAGGATGTAGACGACCTCGACGCCCTTGCCGGACAGCTCGTTGGCGAAGGCGTTGTACCAGGAGGTGTCGCCCTTGGGGTGGCGCAGCGTGCCGGCGTAGTCGAGCCCCGACTGCTTCACCCCTGCCTCCCAGCCCTCGACGGCGTCGTCGAAGTTGGGCGTGTCGGTGACGATCGCCGCGACCTTCTTGCCGGCGAAGTTCTTCTTCACCATCTGCGCCAGCAGGATCCCCTGCTGCTTGTAGGACATCGAGGCGGCGTAGTACCAGGGGTTGCCGCGCAGGCCGGCCTCGGTGACGCCGGCGGAGAAGTACGGGACCTTGGCGACCTGGGCGAACTGCCCGCAGGCCTGGATCTGGTCGGTACCCCCACCGCCGGAGACCACGAACGCCTTGGAGGCGAGCTCACGGCAGACCTGGCGGGCGGAGTTCGGGTCGTACTTGTCGTCGCGGAACAGCAGCGACACCTTGGAGCGGCCGAGGACCGTCTCGCCCTTCATCTCGGTGAGGTAGCGCCAGTAGAGGTCACCGGACTTCTCGAACGAGGTGGTCGGCAGCGGCGCGGCGCCCGTCACGGGGGCGTGGGAGGCGAACACCAGCTCCTCCGCCGAGGCGCCGGTGCGGTCGTTGCCGGTCACCTGGCGGTTACCCGACGCGGCCGAGTCCTGCTGGCCGGAGCCGGCGGTCCCGCCGCCGGCGTCGCCGCTACCGCCCGAGCCACCGGTCGACCCGTTGCCGGCCGAACCGCCGCCGGAGCTGGCCGTGGACGAGCCGGTGGAGCCGGACGTCGTGGTCGTCGAGGACGACGCGGTCCCGGAGCCGCCGCTGGTGGTCGTGCCGGCGCCGGGGTCGGTGACGACCGCCCCGCCGGCGGCGTCGCCGGTGGTGGTCGTCGCGGCGTCGGTCGTGGCCGGTGCCGCGACGTCGCCGGCGAGCTCACCGCTCGCCGGGGCGCCGGCGAGGGGCGCGCCCGCGCCGTCGATGTGGACGCCGGGCTTCTGGCCGCAGGCGGTCACGGCGAAGGTCAGCGCCGCGGCGGCTGCCAGGCTGCGAAGGGCTCTCTGGTGCATACGTTCACACTCCCGCGTGTGGTCCGTCCCCGTCACCGTTCGACGTGAGGGCGTTCATCCCCTCCCAACGCACGTGACCTCGCCGGGTCACGGCGGGGCCGCGCGTACCCTCCGTGACGTGCGCACTCGACTCGTGGCTCTGCTCCCGCTCCTCGCCGTGCTGGCCACGGCGTGCGGCGGGGTCATCGAGCTCGAGCCCGGCGACCCGGTCGAGTTCGTGCAGCAGCCCCAGACGTCGAAGATCCTCGCTCCCGACGGCGAGGTCCTGGCCGAGCTCCACGCCGAGCAGGACCGGGAGGACGTCCCGCTCGCCGAGGTGAGCAGCGACCTCGTGCGCGCCGTCGTGGCCATCGAGGACCGGCGCTTCTTCCTCCACGTCGGGGTGGACGTCGCCGCCATCGCCCGCGCCGCGGTCGCCAACGTCGAGGGCGGTGGGGTCGAGCAGGGTGGCTCGACCATCACCCAGCAGTACGTGAAGAACACGATGACGGGCCCCGCGCCCACCCTCGACCGCAAGCTCAAGGAGGCGGCGCTCGCCTACCAGCTCGAGGAGCGGTACTCGAAGGAGGAGATCCTCGAGCGCTACCTGAACACCGTCTACTTCGGCAAAGGCGCCTACGGGGCGCGTGCGGCCGCCGAGACCTACTTCGGCGTCGGGCCCGGGGAGCTGACGCTGGACCAGGCGGCCCTGCTGGCCGGCCTCATCCAGTCGCCGTCGCGCTACGACCCCTACGTCGCCCCCGATCTCGCCGCCGCCCGTCGGTCGCTCGTGCTCGACGCGATGGTCGACACCGGCCAGCTCGATCCGGTCACCGCCGAGACCGCCGCCGACGCCGAGATCGTGCTCACGCCGGAGGCGCTGGACCCGCCGACCGTGGCGCCGTACTTCATCGCCGAGGTGAAGCGGCTCCTGCAGCACGACCCGGACGGCACCTTCGCGCCGGTCATCGGCGGGACGGTCGACGACCGCGTGGACGCCCTCTTCACGGGCGGCCTGCGCATCGTCACCACCCTCGACCCGACCGTGCAGGCGCAGGCGGAGGCGGCGGTGGCGAAGGTCGTCCCGGCCGACGCCGGCCCGTCGGCGGCCGTCGTCGTGACCGACCCGACGACCGGCGCGGTGCGGGCGCTCGTCGGCGGCCGCGACTACGACGACCCCGACGACCCCAACGCCCGTTTCAACCTCGCCACCCAGGCGCGCCGCCAGCCCGGGTCCGCGTTCAAGCCCATCGTGCTGGCGACGGCGCTCCAGCGGGGGATCTCGCTCGACCGCGAGTTCCCCGGCGGCGACTGCGTGAGCTTCCCGAGCATCCCGGACTGGAGCCCGTGCAACTACGCCGGCACCGTCTACGGCCCGCTGACGCTCCGCGAGGCGACCGTCCGCTCGGCCAACACCGTCTACGCCCGGCTCGCGGTCGAGATGGGTCCGACCGCCATCCTCGAGATGGCGCGGACGCTCGGGTTCGAGGCCGACTGGGTGCAGGCGCCGGCGCTGGCGCTCGGCGCCGGCGAGGTGACTCCCCTGGAGATGGCCGGCGCCTACGGCGCGTTCCCGACGCTCGGGACCTACCACCGGCCCTACCTCGTCGAGCGCATCGAGACCGCCGAGGGCGAGGTCCTGTGGCAGCACGACGCGCCCGCGTACCGGGTGATCGACCCGGCCGCGGCCTACCTCGTGAACCAGACGCTCCAGGACGTCGTGCGTCGCGGGACCGGGGTGCAGGCGCAGGTCGACGGGCGGCCCCAGGCGGGCAAGACCGGGACCTCACAGCGCAACGCCGATGCCTGGTTCGTGGGCTACACGCCCGACTTCCTCGCCGCGGTCTGGGTCGGCTTCGCGAGCGGCCAGGTCCCGATGATCCCGCCGGCGACCCCCGAGGTCGTGGAGGGAGGACGGTGGCCGGCGCTCATCTGGAAGGCGCTGGCGGAACAGGCGCTCGACGGGGTCGAGCCGGAGCCGTTCCCGGTCCCGGACGTCACCCTCGTGCAGGTCGAGGTCGACGTCACGCGCAACTGCCTCCCCAACCCGTACACGCCCGAGGACGTGATCGAGGTCCGCGACTACCTGCGTGGCACCGAGCCCACCTCGCGCTGCACCGAGCCGACCGGCCCGCCGATCGACGACGTCCCCCCGCTGGTGGGCCTGCCGATCGACGTCGCCCAGCGACTGCTCGGCGACAAGGGGTTCGTCGTGGACGTGCGCCCCGAGGCGTCGTTGCGCTACCCGCCGGGGGTGGTGACCCGGCAACGTCCGGCGCCCGGCGAGACCACCCTCGCCTCCGACGCGAACGCGGTCGTGCTCTGGGTCTCGGTGTCGAGCCGCGGACGCGCGACCGTGCCCGACGTCACGGGCCTCACGCTCGCCGACGCGGTCGCCTCGCTCGAGGCGGCGGGCTGGGTCGTGGAGGTCCAGCGCGCGTGCCCGCCCGACGGGTGTGAGGCGGCGAGCCCGGACGTCGTCTGGGCACAGACCCCCGCCGGCGCCACCCGCGAGCGCGAGCACAGCGTCGTCACCGTGTCGGCGGCGCCTTCGGGTGACGGACGTAGCGGCTGACCTCGGGGACCTCCGCGAGCGCGAACCGCCACGGTACGTCGGCCGCCTGGCGCACCCCCACCCGCGGGCCGGCGACGACCGCCTCCGGCGGCGCCTCGAACCCGTCACGCTCGAGCCGGAGGGGGCTCCCGGGATCGAGCAGGTCGACGCCGTCCTCCGCGCGCCCGATCGCCAGCCCCTGCGTCAGCCGGGCGGGGCCGGCCAGGAGGTCGCGGTCGCGGTGGCGCGGCCCCCGCCGCTGCCGGACGAGGTCGCGGTTGGTGAGCGGCACGCCGGCGCGCAGGAGCACGGCCGCGCCGACGCCGGCGGGTTCGCACGACACGTTCACGCAGAAGTGCATCCCGTAGGTGAAGTAGACGTAGGCGTGGCCGGGCGGGCCGAACATCACCTCGACCCGCGGGGTGCGGCCGCGGTGGCTGTGGCTGGCCGGGTCGGTCTCGCGGTAGGCCTCGGTCTCGACGATCCGCACCACCGTCTCGGAGCGGTCGTCCTCCCGCCGGACGAGCAGCGCGCCGATCAGCCGCGGGGCGACCCGCACGGCGTCGTCGGCGAGCAGGCCACGGTCGAGGGCACGACGCTCCCCCACCTGGCGCAACCCCGCGTAGGGCATCAGCTTCGGCTGCGCTGGTCCCGGGCCCACGCGAGGAAGCGGTCCGGGTCCCAGGTGTTGGCCACCTGTGCCCTGTCGAGCGCGCCCCGCCGGGCCTGTCGGACGCCGTAGGCGTGGTAGGCGAGCTCGTTCGGGGCGTGCGCGTCGGTGGAGATGACGAAGGTGACCCCACGGCTCGCGCCCTCGCGGATCACCTCGGCGGTGGCGTCGAGACGGTCGAGGTTGGCGTTGATCTCGAGCGCGGTGCCGGTCTCGACGGCGGCGTCGAGCACCGCGTCGACGTCGAGCTCGATGCCGGGACGCTTGCCGACCCGGCGGCCCTGGAGGTGGCCGATGACGTTGACGGCGGGGTGCCGCATCGCCGTGATGATCCGTGCGGTCTGCTCCTCGACCGGCCGCCGGAAGTGCGAGTGCACGCTCGCGACGCACCAGTCGTAGCCCAGCAGGAACTCCTCGTCGTAGTCGAGGCTGCCGTCGATGCCGATGTTGAGCTCGGCCCCGTGGAGCAGCGTCATGTGGGGGAAGCGCTCGTTCAGCTCGCGCAGCTCGGCGCGCTGCTTCAGCATCCCGGCCCGGTTGATCCCGTTGATCCGCAGGTTCTCGGCGTGGTCGGTCATGGCGAGGTAGCGGTGCCCACGGTCGGACGCCGCGGCGACCATCTCCTCCATCGAGGCACGACCGTCGCCGGACCAGTCGCTGTGGTCGTGCAGGTCGCCCTGCAGGTCCTCCACGGTGACGAGCGTCGGGCAGCTCCCCGACCTCGGCGGCCTGGATCTCGCCGAGGTCCTCGCGCATCTCGGGGGTGACCCAGGCGAGGTCGAGGGCGGCGTAGACCTCCTCCTCGGTGGCGCTCGAGGCGCGGACGCCGGCGGGGCCGTCCTCGACGGGTCCGAAGCCGTACTCGTTGAGGGTGAGCCCGCGCTTGAGCGCCCGCTCGCGCAGCCGGATGTTGTGCTCCTTGGACCCGGTGAAGTAGACGAGCGCGGCGCCGAAGGCCTCGGGCGCGACCACGCGCAGGTCGACCTGCATGCCGTCGAAGGTGACGACCGAGGACTTCTTCTCGCCGTGCCCGAGGACGTCGGCGACCTCGGGGTGGCCGACCAGCGCCTCCATGATCGGCGCCGGCGTGGTGGACTCGACCAGGATGTCGAGGTCCCCGATGGTGTCCCGGAACCGACGCAGGCTGCCGGCGTACTCCACCCGCCCGGCCTCGGGGAGCTCGGCGAGTCGCGCGACGATCCGCTCGGCGAGGGGCATCGCCTTGGCGATCGGGACCCGACGGTCGCCCTCGGTCTCGGAGAGCCGGCCGATCGCCTTCTTCAGGTTCTCGGCGGTCTTCTCCCCCATGCCGGGCAGCTCGGAGAGCTTCCCGCTGTCGATGGCGTCCTTCAGGCCCGCGAGATCGGTCACCCCGAGCACCTCGCGGAGCAGCTGGATGCCCTTGGGGCCGAGGCCGGGCACGCGCATCAGCTCGAGCTGCCCCTTCGGGTAGCGCTCACGCAGCTCGTCGAGCTTGCCGATCCGCCCGGTGTCGACGTACTCGCGCACCTTCGACGCGATGGCCTTGCCGATGCCCTTGACCTGCTGGAGCTCGGCGGCGGTCATCTCGGCGACGTCGCGCTGGATGCCCTTCACCGCCCGCACGCCGTTGCTGTAGGCGCGGACGCGGAAGGCCTGCGGCGAGCCCTCCTCGATCTCGGTCAAGGTGGCGAGCTCGTGCAGGAGCGCCGCCACCTCGTCGTTCGTTCGCGGCACCGGAACCTCCCGACGGGGGTGCGCCCGCGAGCCTACAAGCGGGTTCGTACCGGGAACTTCCCCTCTGGGGGAACATCCCGGTACGGACCTGGGTGGCGGACGGTCAGCGGCGGGTGCGGCGGATGGCCTCGCGGGCGTGGCCGAGCTGCTGGCGGACGCTCTCGGTGGCGGTGCCGAGGCTGGAGCTCCGCCGGTCGACGGCCTGGCGGACGTCCAGCAGCTCCGCGACCCCGCGATCGAGGGTCGGGTGCGCCGCGGCCAGCTCCTCGCCGGTCAGCACGTCGAGGTCGCCGCCCTTGGACTCGGCCAGCCGGACGACCTCGCCGACGACCTCGTGGGCCTCCCGGAACGGCACCCCCCGGCGGACGAGCTCCTCCGCGAGGTCGGTCGCGAGCGAGAACCCGCCGGCCGCGGCCGCCTCCAGGCGGGCCCGGTCGAAGGTGAGGCTCGCCACCGTGCCGGTGATGGCGGGCAGGACCAGCCCCAGGGTCGCCACCGCGTCGAACACGGGCTCCTTGTCCTCCTGCAGGTCACGGTTGTAGGTGAGCGGCAGCCCCTTCAGCGTCGTCACCAGCGCGACCAGGTCTCCGACGATCCGGCCGGTCTTGCCGCGGACCAGCTCGGCCACGTCGGGGTTGCGCTTCTGCGGCATGATCGACGAGCCGGTGGAGAACGCGTCGCCGACGCGGGCGAAGCCGAACTCGGCGGTCGCCCACAGGACGATCTCCTCCCCCAGCCGCGACAGGTGGGTGGCGAGGATGACGCACGCCGAGAGGAACTCCACGGCGAAGTCGCGGGAGGCGACCGCGTCCATCGAGTTCTCCGCGACCCGGTCGAAGCCGAGGAGCTGCGCGTACCGCGCCGGGTCGAGTCCGAGCGTGGTGCCGGCGAGCGCACCGGACCCGAGCACCGAGGCGTCCATCCGGTCGGCGGCGTCGGCGAGGCGGCCGGCGTCGCGGTCGAGCATCCACAGGTAGGCGAGGAGGTGGTGGCTCAGCAGGACCGGCTGTCCGCGTTGGACGTGGGTGTAGCCCGGCGCGAGCCAGCCGAGGTGCTCGTCGGCCTGGTCCGCCAGCGCCTCCTGGAGGTCGCCGATCGCGTGCCGGAGATCGCGGCAGGCGTCCTTGAGGAACAGGCGCAGGTCGTTGGCGATCTGGTCGTTGCGCGACCGACCGGCGCGGAGCTTGCCCCCCAGCGGACCGAGTCGCTCCACGAGCCAGCGCTCGATCGCGCCGTGGACGTCCTCGTCGGTGGGCTCGAAGGTGAAACGGTCCTCGGCGAACTGGGCGGCGCACTCGTCGATGGCCTCGAGCATCGCCTCGAGCTCGTCGTGGTCGAGGACGTCGATGCGGTGCAGCTCCTGCGCGTGCGCGCGGGACCCGGCGAGGTCCTGGCGCCACAGCGCCACGTCGACGTGGGTCGAGACCCCGAGGTCCCAGGCGGCCTGGGCCGGCCCCTCGGTGAAGCGGCCTCCCCACAGCCTGCCGGCGTCCGTCGCGTCGGTCACTGGTGGTCCTTGGTGTCCGGGACCACGCAGAACACGTGGCCGCTCGGGTCCTCGAGCACGGCCCAGTGGTGGGTCCCTGCGAGCTCGGTCGCGCCGGCGGCGGTGAGCCGCTCGACCTCGCGGTCGCGGGTCGCCGGGTCGGGCACGTGCAGGTCGAGGTGGATGCGCGGCTCGGCGCCCTCGCCGATGTCCTGGATCAGGACGCCGTACTCGCCGCCTGGTCCCTCGACGCCGCCGAGGTAGGTGAACGCGGTGTGCGGGTAGCCGACGTCGTGGGACACGGTCCCGAGGGCGTCGACCCAGAACTCGACGGTCTCCGTCACCGCCGCCGACGGGACGTCGATGACGACGAGCCGCAGCCGCACCTGGTCGGTGCGCTCCGGGTGGAGGTCCTCGACCACCTCGCCCCGCGGGACGACGCACAGCGGCAGCCCGGCGGGGTCGGTGAGGACCACCCCGTGGTCGGAGCGTCCGACCCGGGTGGCCCCGAGGCTCTGGAGCCGCTCGACCTCGTCGTCGACGTCGTCGGCCTCGAGATCGAGGTGGACGCCGGCGGGGCCGTCCTCGAGCCGTTGCAGGTGCAGCCCCACCGGTGAGCGCGCCCCGACGAGGTGGGTGAACGGCCCACCCGTCGGCCGCGCGGTCGCGTCGAGCACGTCCGCCCAGAACGCCACCGTCCGGTCGAAGCCCCCGGCGGGGACGTCGACCTGGACGTTGCGCAGACGCAGGCTCACAGCTGGTCGCCGAGCGAGCGTGCCCGCTCGGCCCAGGTCTTGAGCGGCAGGCCCCACAGCTTCACGAAGCCCTCCGACAGGGTCTGGTCGAACTGGTCGCCGGTGTCGTAGGTGGCCAGGTCGAAGTTGTAGAGCCCGCTCGACTCCGAACGGCGGCCGACGACCGTGGCGTGGCCCTTGAACAGCTCCAGCCGCACCTCGCCGTTCACGTACCGGGACGCCTCGTCGATGAACGCGTCGAGCGCGCGCTTGAGCGGCCCCCACCACAGCCCGTTGTAGATGAGCTGGGCGTAGCGACCCTCCTCGGTGCGCTTGTGCTCGGCGAGCTCCTGCTCGAGGCAGAGGTCCTCGAGGTCGCGGTGGGCGGTGATGAGCGCGATGGCGCCGGGGCACTCGTAGATCTCGCGGCTCTTGATGCCCACGAGCCGGTCCTCGATCATGTCGATGCGGCCGACGCCGTGTGCACCGGCGCGGCGGTCGATCTCGGCGATGAGCTGGCTGAACGGCAGCTCCTTGCCGTCGAGGCTGACGGGGACGCCCTGGTCGAACGCGATCACGACCTCCTCGGGGTCGTCGGGCGCGTCCGCGACCGAGACCGTGCGCTCGTAGACCTCCTCCGGCGGCTTGGCCCACGGGTCCTCGAGGATCCCGCACTCCGCGGTCCGGCCCCAGGCGTTCTCGTCGATCGAGTACGGCGACTCCTTCGACTTCACCGGGATCGGGATGTCACGCTCGGCCGCCCAGTCGATGGCGGCGTCGCGGCTGAGCCCCCACTCGCGGATCGGTGCCTCGGTGACGAGCTCGGGCGCGAGGCACATGGTGCCGACCTCGAAGCGGACCTGGTCGTTGCCCTTGCCGGTGCAGCCGTGGGCGACCGCGTCGGCGCCGTGCTCGCGGGCAGCCTCGACGAGGTGCTTGACGATGAGTGGCCGGGACAGCGCGGACACGAGCGGGTACTTGCCCATGTACATCGCGTTGGCCTTCAGCGCGGGCCGCACGAAGTCGTCCGCGTACTCGTCGCGGGCGTCGACCACGACCGACTCCACCGCGCCGCAGTCGAGCGCGCGCTGCCGGATCTCGTCGAGGTCGTCGACGCCCTGGCCGACGTCCACCGCGCAGGCGATGGTGTCGTAGCCCTTGTGCTCCTTCATCCACTGGATGGCGACGGAGGTGTCGAGCCCGCCGGAGTAGGCGAGGACGACGCGCTTGTTCGTCATGTCGTGACCTTCGGTTGCGGTACGTGGGTGGGGTGTGTGGTCAAACGGGGAGCCCGAGGAGGGCGCGGAAGCGTGCGGCGAGGTCGGCGCCGGTGATGCCGTCGGCAGCCACGACGAGCACGGTGTCATCCCCGGCGGTCGTCGCGAGCACGCCGTCCATCTCGGAGAGATCGATGGCGGAGGCGACCGGGCTGGCGCAGGCGGGCGGCGTCCGCAGGACGGCGATGTTGCTGCTCGACGCGACCGAGGTGACGAACTGCCGCAGCGTCTGCTGCAGGCGCTCCCGCGCCGAGGCGGGGCCGGGGTCGGGGCTCAGCCGGTACACGAGCGCTCCGTCGCGTCCCCGGACCTTGACGGCGCCGAGCTCGTCGAGGTCGCGGCTGACGGTGGCCTGGGTGGTCTCGACGCCCCGGTCGGCGAGCTCGTCGCGGACCTCCCGCTGCGAGCGCAGGTCGTGCTCCGCCAGCAGCTGGCGGAGCAGCTGCTGACGGGAGACCTTGTCGACGACCACGGTCGGCACCTAGCCCTGGTCCCGGAGCAGGAGCGACAGCAGGGCCTTCTGGGCGTGCAGGCGGTTCTCCGCCTGGTCGAAGACCCGGCTGCGGGGCCCGTCGATGACCTCGGCGGTGACCTCCTCGCCGCGGTGGGCGGGCAGGCAGTGCAGGAAGATCGCGTCCGGCCCCGCGTGGGCCATCATCGCCGCGTCGATGCGGTAGTCGGTGAAGAGCCCGAGCCGCAGCTCGTTCTCGGCCTCCTGCCCCATCGAGGTCCACACGTCGCCGTAGACCGCGTCGGCACCATCGGCCGCCTCGGCCGGGTCGGTGGTGACGAGGATCTCACCGCCGCTGGCGGCGGCGAGCCGCTCGGCGCGCGCGACGATGTCGGGGTCGGGGGCGTAGCCCTCCGGGTGGCCGACGCGGACCGACATCCCGGCCATCGCGCCGGCGACGAGGAGCGAGTTGGCCACGTTGTTGCCGTCCCCGATGTAGGCGAGCGAACGGCCGGCGAGCGCGCCGAACTCCTCGCGGAAGGTCTGGAGGTCGGCGAGCGCCTGGCACGGGTGCTCGAGGTCGGTGAGCGCGTTCACGACCGGCACCGAGGAGGACGCGGCGAGCTCGTCGAGCCGATCCTGGCCGAAGGTCCGCACGACCACGCCGTGGCAGAAGCGCGACAGGACCGCCCCGGTGTCGGCGATCGTCTCGCCACGGCCGAGCTGCAGCTCGGCAGCCGACAGCGGCAGCGGGTGACCGCCGAGCTCGTGGACGCCGACCTGGAACGACACCCGGGTACGGGTCGACGGCTTCTCGAACACGAGCGCGACGGTCTTGCCGCGGAGGTCCGAGCGCACGAGCGTGGACGTGGACGCCGTCCGGCGGCGCCGGTCGGCCTTCAGCTCGTCGGCGAGGTCGAGGACCCCTCGGAGCTCGTCCGGCGTCAGGTCGTCGGTGCGGAGGAAGTCCTTCTTCACGGCGTCTCCTCGGCGACGAGGTGGTCGCGGATGCGACGGATGAGCTTGTCGGGCTCGAAGGGCTTCTCGAAGACGTCGGCGGGACCGAGCAGCCGACGCGACCGCGCCGCCCCGTCGGGCGAGCCGGTCATGACGATGATGGGCACGGGGAGGCTGCCGTCACCCTCCTCGAGCAGCTGCTCGAGGACCCGCACGCCGTTGACGTCCGGCATCATGATGTCGAGCAGCGCCACGTCGGGCACACCCATCTGGATCTTGAGCAGCCCCTCGAGGCCGTCCTCGGCCACGATCGGCTCCATCCCCTCGTGGGTCAGGATCTCCGACAGCAGGGTGATGACGTCCCGATCGTCCTCGACGATCAGCACGCGGGGGGTCCCGTCCGGGTTCACGCGGTCTCCTGTCCGGCCACGGTGGCCAGCAGCGCCTCGCGCAGCACAGCGAGCGCGAGTGCGACGTCGGGCTCCTCCGCGGTCAGCGGCGGAGCGAGCCGGAGCACGTCGGGCGCGACGGCGTTGACGAGCAGGAACCGCTCGCGACACGCAGCCTCGACCTCACGGGCCACCGGTGCGGCGAGCTCCAGACCCAGGAGGAGACCCCGACCACGGACCCCACGCGCGAGGGGGACGGTAGCCGTCAGCTCCGTGAGGCCGGCGACGAGCCGCGTGGACAGGTCGGCCGCGTGGTCGAGGAGGCCGTCCGCCTCGATGGTGTCGATGACGGCGTTCGCGGCGGCGCAGGTGACGGGGTTGCCCCCGAAGGTCGTCGCGTGGTCGCCCGGCCCGAACACCGACGCCGCCTCGCCGCGGGCGATGCAGGCCCCGATCGGCAGTCCGTTCGCGAGCGCCTTCGCCACCGTGACGACGTCCGGTACGACCGGGCTGGTCTGGAACGCGAACCACGGTCCGGTGCGACCGATGCCGGTCTGGATCTCGTCGACGATGAGCAGCGCCCCGTGGGCGTCGCAGGCGTCCCGGGCGGCCCGGAGGACGTCGTCGGGGACCGGCCGGACCCCACCCTCGCCCTGGACGACCTCGAGGAGGACGGCGCAGTGGTCGTCGGTCACCGCCGCCCGGAGCGCGTCGGGGTCGTCGAACGGCACGGTGTCCACGACGCCGAGGAGCGGGGCGAACGGCTCGTGCTTGGCCGGCTGCCCGGTCGCCTCGAGCGTGGCGAACGTACGACCGTGGAACGATCCCTCGAGGGTCACCACCCGGATCTTGTCGGGATGCTGCCGCTTGCCGTGCCGGCGCGCGAGCTTCAGCGCCGCCTCGTTGGCGGTGGCCCCGCACTGGGCGAAGAAGACCGTGGCGTCGTGCCAGCCGGTGATCCGCGCGAGCCGCTCGGCGAGTTCGACCGCCGGCGGGGTGACGTAGAGGTTGGAGGTGTGCACGAGCGTGGCCGCCTGGGCCGCGACCGCGGCGGTGACGGCCGGGTGGCAGTGCCCGAGGCTCGTGACCGCGAGCCCGCACAGGAAGTCGAGGTAGGGACGCCCGTCGGCGTCGAAGAGCGCGGTCCCCTCGCCCCGGACGAACGCCAGCGGGGTCCGCCCGTAGGTCGGCATCACGTGGGCGGCGTCGCGCGCGGACCAGTCGGCGGTGGCCGACCCGGCGGCGGTCGGGGTCGACGCGCTCACGCGGCACCTCCGTCCCGGTCGAGCTCGAGGAGGACCCCGGTGTCGCCGCCGGCGTCGTGCGTCACCATCGTGCCGACCCCCTCGTCGGTGAAGATCTCGATCAACACGGCGTGGAGGACGCGCCCGTCGAGGATGTGGGCCTGGGGGACGCCGTCCTTCAGCGCGTCGACGATCGAGCGCACCTTGGGCCGCATCCCGGTGTGCAGCTGGTCGTCGGCGAGCATGGACTCGAGCCGCTGCACCGACACCTCGCTGATCAACGAGTCCTCCTCCCCGAAGTCGAGGTAGAGGCCCGGCACGTCGGTGAGGTAGACGAGCTTGCTGGCGCCGAGCGCCGCCGCGATGGCACCGGCGGCGAGGTCGGCGTTCACGTTGCGGTCGTTGCCCTCGGCGTCGCGGCCCACGGTGGCGACGATCGGCAGGAACCCGTCGGCGAGGAGGTCGGTCAGGTAGCCGGTGTCGACCACCTCGACCTCGCCGACGAGCCCGAGGTCCTCGCCGCCGGGACCGATCGCCGGCCGCACCCGCAGCGTGTTCGCGTCCGTGCCCGAGACGCCGACGGCCGGCGCGCCGGCCGCCTGGACGAGCCCGACGATCTCGGGGTTCACCTTGCCGAGGAGCGACATCCGCACGACGTCCATCAGCTCGGGCGTGGTGACGCGCAGCCCGCCGATGAACTCGGAGGTGATGCCGAGGTCTCCGGCGAGGGAGGAGATCTGCGGACCGCCGCCGTGGACGACGATCGGCTTCAGCCCGACGAAGTGCAGCAGCGCGATGTCGGCGGCGAACGAGCGCTTGAGCTCCTCGTCCACCATGGCGTTGCCGCCGTACTTGACCACGATGGTCTTGCCGTGGAAGCGGGTGATCCACGGCAGCGCCTCGCGCAGCACGCCGGCCTTGTCCTGGGCGGCGGCGCTGCGCGGGTCGTGCGGGGCGACGGTCATCGCTGGGGCTCGCTTGGTCAGGTCGTGTAGTAGGCGTTCTCGGCCACGTAGTCCGGGGTGAGGTCCGCGGTCAGGTAGGTCGTGGCGGCGGTGCCGAGGCCGAGGTCGACGACGATCTCGACCTCGGGCTTGCTCATCGCGGCAGCGGCCTGACCACGGTCGAAGGCGGTCGCGGTGCCGAACCGGCAGACCTGGACGCCGCCGCACGTGACCGACACGCGGGCGGGCTCGAAGGCGATGCCGCTGCCGCCCATGGCGGCGAGGATCCGGCCCCAGTTGGGGTCGGCGCCGTGGAGCGCCGCCCGGAAGAGCACCGAGCCCGCGATCGCCCGGGCGAGGCCCGCGGCGTCCTCCTCCGACAGCGCACCCCGGACGGTGAGGTAGCCGACCTTGGTCGTGCCCTCGCCGTCCCGGACGATCTCGCGGGCGAGGTCGGCGCACACGGCCTCGAGCGCGGTCTGGAAGGCCGCCAGACCCGGGGGCCGCTCGGCGGCGCCGGAGGCCAGGACGGCCACGGTGTCGTTGGTGGAGCCGCAGGCGTCGATGCTGATGCGGTTGAACGAGCGGTTCACGGCCTGCCGCAGCATCGGCTTCAGGACCGCCCCGGTCATCGGGGCGTCGGTCGTGATGACGCACAGCATCGTCGCCATCGCGGGTTCGATCATCCCGGCGCCCTTGGCCATCCCCCCGACGATGCAGGAGCCGGCCTCGTCGCGGGTCTCGTAGGCGACGGTCTTGAGCCGGGTGTCGGTGGTGGTGATCGCCTCGGCCGCCCGGGCGCCGCCGTCGCGGGCGAGGTCGTCGACGAGCGGCTGGAGCCCGGCGAGGACGCGGTCCATCGGCATCGGGACACCGATGATGCCGGTGGACAGCACCAGCACCTCGCTCGGGTCGGCGCCGACGAGGTCGGCGACGGCCGCGGCCGTCGCCCGGGCGTCGGCCATCCCCTGCTCGCCGGTGCAGGCGTTGGCGTTGCCGGCGTTGACGACCACCGCCCGCGCACGGCCGTTGCGGGCGTGCTCCTCGGTGACGACGCAGGGCGCGGCCTTGACGAGGTTGGTCGTGGTCGACACCGCGCACGAGGCCGCGCCGTCCGCGAGCACCAGCGCCAGGTCGGGCTTGCCCGAGGGCTTGAGCCCCGCGGCGATGCCCGCCGCGCGGAACCCGCCGGCGGCGGTGATCCCGCCCTCGACCGGCGTCAGCCCGGTCCGGTCGATCGGACCCCAGGGGAGGCCGGTCACGGGTACACCCCGATGGCGCTGAGGCCGGTCGTCTCGTCGAGGCCGAGCACCAGGTTCGCGTTCTGCAGGGCCTGGCCCGCGGCGCCCTTGCCGAGGTTGTCCTCGGCGACGGTGACGACGATCCGGCGTGTCCGCTCGTCGAGGAGCGCGGAGACGTGGACACCGTTGGAGCCGGCGAGCGCCTTGGTGTGGGGGAAGGTGCCGGTCGCCAGGACGTGGACGAACGGCTCGGCGTCGTAGGCGTCGTGGAGGGCGTCCTGGACGTCGTCCGCGGTCACGCCCGCCCGGGCCGAGCCGTAGGCCGTGGCGAAGAGGCCACGGGCCATCGGGACGAGGTGCGGCGTGAACGAGATGGCTCCGAGGTCGTGGCCGGAGAGCGCCGTGAGCCAGGTCTCGATCTCGCCCGTGTGCCGGTGACCCGGGGCGCCGTAGGCGACGAGGTCGCCGTGGACGTGGCTGAAGTGGAGCGCGTCGCTGGCCCCCCGTCCCGCGCCGGAGGTGCCCGACTTCGCGTCGACGACGACCGTCCCCGGCTCGATCAGCCGAGCCAGCGGCACGAGGCCGGTGAGCGTCGCGGTCGGGTAGCAGCCCGGGTTGGCCACCAGGGTGGCGTCGCGGACCGTCCCGCGCGTGTGCTCGGTCAGCCCGTAGGCCGCCCGCGGGGCGCCGTGGGTGCCGTCCGCCGCCGGTGCGAGGTCGGGCCGCGGGTGGGGCTCCCCGTACCAGGTCGCGAACGCCTCGGCGGGGAGCCGGAAGGCGGCCGACAGGTCCACGACCTTGGTCCCGCGATCGGCGAGCGTGGCCCCGAGCTCGAGGGCGGGTCCGTGCGGCGTGGCGAGGAAGACCGCGTCGAGTCCCGCGAGCCGGTCCGCGTCGATCGCGTCGAAGGTCCGCGCGCCGGGGAGGTTGGGGAACAGCGTCGCGACGGGCTCCCCGGCCTGCGAGTGCGCGGCGACGACCGCGACCTCGATGGCCGGGTGGGAGGTGAGGAGCCGCAGGAGCTCCACACCGCCGTAGCCGGAGGCACCGACGATGCCGACCTGGAACGCCACGGGTGTCCTCGCCTCGGACCGGGGTGGATGGGAAGTGCAACCTTATGCACAACTATCCATCGGGCCAACTCGCCGTGCGCTCAGGGCATCGGCGGCGGCTTGCGGAGCCGCTTCTTCTCGCCGCGGATCTTCTTCGCCTTCAGCCGGCGCTCCTTCGAGGCGCGGGTCGGCCGCGTGCGCTTGCGGCGCTTGGGCGGCTGGATGGCCTCGGAGATCATCGCCTGGAAGCGGCTCACGGCCGCCTCGCGGTTCTGGTGCTGGCTGCGCTGCTCCGAGGACTGGAGGATGAACACCCCGTCGTCGGTCAGGCGGCTGCCGAGACGCTCGTGGATCAGCGCCTTGTCGCGCGCCGACAGCGACGGCGAGGCGTCCACGTCGAAGCGGAGCTCGATCTTGGACGAGGTCGTGTTCACCCCCTGCCCGCCCGGTCCCCCACTCCGGGAGGCGCGGAACTCGAGCTCGTGCTCGGGGATGTGGACCCTGCGGTTGATCTTCACGTCAGCCATGGGCACGAGCGTAGGGGCGGCCGGAGCCGCCCCTACGTACGTTCGTGCGTCGCGCCGTCAGGCGCCCGACGCGCGGTCGCCCAGCAGGCAGTAGGGCGTGTAGCCGGCGGGCACCTCGCGACCGGACAGGAGCTCGTAGGCCTCGGCCGGGGTGTACCACTGCTTCCCGGCGGCGAGGGTCGAGGCCGCGGGCGCCCCGCTGAGGTCGATGCGGTAGACGTCCATGCCGCGGTTCTGGTCGTTCCCGTAGATGTCGAAGACGCCGTCACGGTCGACGAACGGGGCCTTCACCGCCCAGGTGTCGGAGTCGGCGAAGCGCGCGTAGGCGACCTCCTTCATGCCCACCCCGGTGCCGCCGAGCGCCACACCGATGAGCCCGGAGACGTCGACCACCCGGACGCCGCCGTTGTAGTAGGCGATCGTCATGAGCGCCTCGTCCTGGTGGAGCTGGAAGACGTGGGCGGTGCAGCGTCCCAGTCCGGCGAGCTCCCCGTCGGCCTTGCGGACCTCGGGGATGTTCCAGTAGCCGACCTTGACCGGCGCGAGCTCGAGCTCGCCGGTGATGTCGTAGACGTGCACGCCGCCGTTGGGGCACTGCCCGGTCTCGGTCGCGCCGCCGAACTCGTCCTCGACGATCAGGAAGTCGCGCTCGAGGCCGGTGGTGGCGTCCGTCAGCGTGATCGGCTCGGCCTCGTGCTCGACGTTGATGGTGGGGTCGACGAAGCTCGTCACGATGGTGGGCGCGGCCGGGTCGGTGGTGTCGATGATGACCGTCTGGGACAGCGCGGCGGAGTAGGCGCGGGTGCCGTCAGCGTTGAAGCCGATGTCGTGGCTGTCGGTGCCGAGGCCCGGGCGCACCGGCAGCGGCAGGGTCGTCACGTGCGTCGGGTTGGCGAAGTCCCGGATGTCGTAGACCTCGATGCCGGCGTTGCGCGCGTTGGTGATGAGCTCGGAGTTGGAGTTGTAGAGGAAGTCCCCCGACGGGTGGACCGTCTGGTTGTGGGACCCGAGCGGGACCTCGACCCACGACACGGTCGCGGGCCGGTAGGGGTCGGTGACGTCGGCGATGAAGGTCCCGAAGCCGCCACGCTTGGCGTTCTTGAAGCCGAGCGCCTCGGCCTCGACGAAGCAGGTCGACTTGGTGTGGGCGCTGTAGCCGGTGTCCATGGTGAAGGTGGCGTAGGTCCGCTCGTCCCGGCTGAACACCTGGACGTCGGCCTGGGAGATGCCGCAGTCGTAGACCGACACGATGGTCGGCGCGTCGCGCTCGGTGACGTCGACGATCTGCAGCCCGTTGTCGTAGGCGCCCGCGAGCCCGTAGGTCCGCTGCAGCCCCGGGGCCTCGGCGTCGGCGTCGACGGTGGCGTCGAGCCCGGAGGCGGTGACGTCCTCGGGGGCGACCGTCAGGGTCGTGAACTCGAGGTCGGTCCCCTGGTTGGCCCCGTCGCCCCGGGCGTCCGCGTACGGCAGCTGCGCGACGTGGGTCACGTTCTCGCTGGCCGCGGCGAAGTCCTCGACCGCGCTGGTCGGCGACACGAAGCCGTAGGCCGGCACGAGCGTGGCGGCGAGCACGGCTGAGAGGATCTTGGCACGACGTGGGGTCACCACGGGCAGGCCTTTCCGGGAACGGGTGCGACGGGTCGTCGCGTGCGTACTTCCACGCCGGCGGCCCGGTCCCCTCCCACGCGTGCGGCCGCGCCGTCAGCCCCGCAGCGCCGCTCCGACCAGCTCGGCCTCGCGGCCGACCGCCGCGATCACGGCCTCGGCGTCGTCGTCGGTCAGCTGACGGTCCGGTGACTGCAGCCGCAGTCGCATCGCGATCGAGCGCCGCCCCTCGCCCAGCTGGGCGCCCGCGGTACTCGTCGAAGAACCACAGCTCGTCGAGGAGGTCGCCGGCGGCGGCGCGGGCCGCGGCCTCGAGGCTCGCGTAGCTCACGTCCTCGTCGGCGACGAGCGCGACGTCCACGGTCATCGCCGGGTGGCGGACCAGCTCGACCGCCTGGACCGGCACGTCGTCGTCCTGGAGGTGCTCGAACAGCGGCTCGAGCAGCAGCTCCGCGACGACCACGGGCTCGACGAGGTCGCGACGGTCGGCCTCGTCCGGGTGGAGCTGACCGACGAGGCCCACCTCCATGCCCTTCAGCACGAGCACCGCGGTGCGGCCCGGGTGGAAGCCATCGCGCTCGGCCGGCTGACGCTCGAGCGCCCAGGACGGGTCATCGCTCGGGGCGACGCGAGCCACGACCTCGTCGAGCACGGCGAGCAGGTCGTAGACGCTCCAGGCGTCGTCCTCGTCGAGCCAGCCCGACCCCAGCCGCAGCCCCTGGGCCACCAGCCCCAGCGTGCGTGGCTGGGTCGGCAGCGGGAGCCCCTCGGGGTCGGTCCAACGCCAGGCGTCACCGAAGCCCTTGAGGCTCGCCTGGATCTCGTCACCGGCGGGACGGAAGATCCGCGCGATCTCGAACACGGCGGTCCCGGGGCGGCCCTGCCCGACGTTGCGGCGGACCACCTGGAGGAGGCCCTCGACCAGGGTCGGCGACATCGCCGCGGCGTCCTTGGCGAGCGGGTTCGCCAGCGTGACGCGTCCGTCGGTGGGCACCACGCCCTCGAGCGCGTCGGTGCCGACGAACGGCCGCGTGCGGACCTCGTGGAACCCGCCGGCGAGGACGGCCTCGCGGATGCGACGCTCCGCCTGCTGCGCGCGCGAGTAGCCACCCCGCAGCACCACGTTCGGCATCGTGGCGGGGATGCGCTCGTAGCCGTAGAGACGGGCGACCTCCTCGGCGAGGTCGGCGGGACGGGTGAGGTCGCCGCGCCAGGTCGGCACGGTCACGGTGAGGAGGTCGCCGTCGACGGTCGACCTCGCAGCCCTCGCGGCGCAGGAACGCGGCCTGGGTCTCGGCCTCGAGCTCGTCGAGGCCGAGGAACCGGGCGCACCAGGCGGCGTCGAGCTCGAGCGCCGGCCGGTCGACCTCGGCGGTCCCGACGACGGAGGTGGCGACGGCGCGGCCACCCCCGATCTCGACGAGGAGCTCGGCCGCGCGGGCGACGGCGACCGCCGCCACGGCGGGGTCGACGCGCCGCTCGAAGCGCAGGCTCGCCTCGGAGACGAGGTTCAGCCGGCGCGAGGTGCGGCGGATGGTGAGCGGGTCCCACGTCGCGCCCTCGAGCAGCACGCGCGTGGTCGCGTCGGAGACCTCGGTGTCGGCCCCGCCCATCACGCCGGCGAGCGACGCGATGCGGTCGGCGTCGCAGATGACGAGGTCGCTGGCCTGGAGGGTGCGCTCCTGATCGTCGAGGGTGACGAGCGTCTCGCCCTCCTCGGCCCAGCGCACGGTCAGCTCGCTCGCCGTGGAGGCGGTCGAGGTCGAAGGCGTGGAGCGGCTGCCCGGTCTCGAGCATCACGAAGTTGGTGACGTCGACGACGTTGTTGATGGCCCGGACGCCGCACTGCTCGAGCCGCTGGCGCAGCCACCACGGCGAGGGCCCGACCTCGACCCCCTCGACGGTCCAGGTGACGAACTGCGAGCAGCCGTCCCCGGCCGGCGCGATGTCGACCGGCACGCCGGCGGCGTCGGGCGCGACGGGCACCCCGAGCTCGCGGACGGGACGGTCGAGGATGGCGCCGAGCTCGCGGGCGATGCCGAGCACGCTGTGGTGGTCGCCGCGGTCGGCGAGGACCGCGACCTCGATGACCGGCTCACCGACGGGGAGGATGTCGGTGAGGTCCGCCCCGAGCGGGGTGTCGTCGGGCAGCACCATGATCCCGTCGTGGTCGTCGCCGAGCTGGATCTCGCGGGCGGAGACGAGCATCCCGTTGGAGACCACACCTCGGAGCTCGCGCGGCTCGAGCCGGAACGGCTCGGTGCTGCCGGCCGGCGGCGGGATGGTCGCGCCGACCTCGGCGTGCGCGACGACGTCGCCGGTGTCGAAGTTGCTGGCGCCGCAGACGAGCTCGATCTGGGTCTCGCCGTCGGTGACCTGCACGACCCGGAGCTTGTCGGCGTCCGGGTGGGGCTCCCACGACACGACGCGCTTGGTGACGACGCCGGTGGTGCCGCGGCCGGGGACGTGGACCTCCTCGACCTCGAGCCCGTTCAGGCTCATCACGTCGACCAGCTCGTCGAGGGAGACGTCGTCGAGGTCGACGAAGCGTCGGAGCCAGGAGATCGGGAGCTTCACGGCGGGGACTCCAGGGAGGCTAGAAGCGGTTCAGGAAGCGGACGTCGCCCTCGTAGAACTCGCGGATGTCGGTGACGCCGTGGCGCAACATCGCCACGCGCTCGGCGCCCACGCCGAAGGCGAAGCCGCTGTAGCGGTCCGGGTCGATGCCGCACGCCGAGAGCACGGCCGGGTCGACCATCCCCGAGCCGAGGATCTCGATCCACCCGGTGCCCGAGCACACGCGGCACGGCGCGCCATCTGCCGCACAGAACCCGCAGGAGACGTCGACCTCGGCCGACGGCTCGGTGAAGGGGAACATCGACGGCCGCAGCCGGATCTCACGGTCGGGGCCGAACAGGGCGCGCGCGAACGCGAGGAGCGTCCCGCGCAGATCGGCCATCGTGATGCCCTCGTCGACGAGCAGCCCCTCGACCTGGTGGAAGACCGGCGAGTGGGTGGCGTCGACGGCGTCCGCGCGGAACACGCGCCCCGGGACCACGACCGCGATGGGCGGTTGCTGAGCCGTCATCACCCGCGCCTGGACCGGCGAGGTGTGGGTGCGCAGCACCACGTCGTCCTCGACCGAGACGTAGATGGTGTCCATCTCCTGCCGGGCCGGGTGGTCCTGCGGGATGTTCATCAGGTCGAAGTTGTACGCCGCGGCCTCGACCTCGGGACCCTCGGCCACGCGGTAGCCGAGCCCGATGAAGGTCTCGACGATCTCGTCGAGCACCTGCGTCAGCAGGTGCGGACGGCCGGGCCGGACCCGTCTCGGCGGGAGCGTCAGGTCGAGCCGCTCACCCTCGAGCCGCTCGCGGAGCGCCGCGCCGGCGAGCGCCTCGCGCCGGACCTCGTAGGCGTCCTCGAACGCGGACTTGAACGCGTTGATCGCCTTGCCCTGCTCCTTGCGCTCGTCCGGCGTGAGCGCGCGCATCTGTTGCTGCGCGGCCACGAGGTCGGAGCGCTTGCCGGTGAACCGGACCCGGACCTCGTCGAGGTCGTCCAGCGACGAGGCGGTCCGGAGGGCGGCGAGCGCCTCCTCCTGGGCTGCGGCGAGGTCGGCCACGCGTCGACTCCCTGGGCACGGGTCGGTCGGGTGAGGTGAGCGGACAGCGTAACGGCCACCAGCACCGGCTCGGACCCGCGGTCGGCCGACCTAGGCCGGCGGGGACCCGTCGCCGGCGAGCGCGTCGAGGAGGGTGTCGACGAGCGTGGCGAACGCGGCGCCCTTCTCGACGTAGCCCACCGCCCCGAGATCGCGCACCTTCTGCGCCATGTGCTCGGCGTCGAAGCCGGAGAGCACCACCACCCGGGTCCCCGGGCAGGCGGCGAGGATGTCCGGCAACGCCTGCAGGCCGTCGAGCACCGGCATCGACAGGTCGAGCAGGACGAGGTCCGGCTGGTGCTCGGTCGCGAGCGCGATGGCCTGCTCGCCGTCGCCGGCCTCGGCGAGGACCTCGAACCGGCCGTCACGCTCGAGCAGACGCCGGACCAGGAAGCGCAGGTCCACCGCGTCGTCGGCGACCACGATGGTGTGGCTCACCCGGCGTCCTCCCGGCCGGGCCGGGCCGACGACGAGCGCACGAGGTCGCCCGGCTGTGGTCCGGCCGGCCGCGACGCGAGGAGGCCGGAGATGATGCTCCGGGCCGCCTCCATGGTGCGGTCGAGGACGTCCATCGCGAGGTCCGCGTCTCCCTCCATCATCGCCAGCCGCGCCGTGGCGAGTCCCTGGACGACGTTGTCGTTGAGCTCCAGGGCCTGTGCCTGGCGCAGCTGGGCCACCGCGAACGCGCGCGCCGCGAGCTCGGCGGCTCGGTGCTCGGTCACGTCCTGGGCCGTACCGACGAGCCGGACCGGTCGCCCGTCGTCGTCGCGGACGACCCGGCCCCGGGCCACCACCGTGCGCTGCTCGCCGTCGGCGCGGAGCACGCGGATGTCGCGCTCGTAGCTGCCGCCACCGGCCATGGACCGTTCGACGACCTCACGGATCACCGGGACGTCGTCGGGGTGGAGGTGGCGGAGCCAGCCCTCGAAGGTGGGCTCGAAGTCCTCGGGCTCGAGCCCGTAGATCTCGTACAGCGTGGGCGTCCAGAGGACGACATCGTCGGCCACCTCCCACGACCAGTGACCGATCCGGGCGAGGCGCTGGGTCTCGTCGAGGGCGGCGACGGTGTGACGCTCGACGGTGACGTCGTGGTTGACGGTCACGAACCACCGTCCGTCGTCGACCGCCCCCAGATCGGTGAGGGTCACCTCGAAGACGCGGCGTCCGTCCGGCACCGGGACGGCCGTCTCGAAGCTGGCCTGGCCGACGGATCCGAGCGCCCGGTCGTGGGCCGCGAGGACGGTGGCGACGACCGGAGCCGGCAGCAGCTCGCCGAGGTCGCGGCCGCGCACCTCGCCCTGGTCCCAGCCGGTGGCGCGCGCGAGCGCATCGTTGACCGCGACCACCTCGACCGCGCCGCCCCGTCGTAGGAACACGCCGACGACGGCCGGGTTGCGACGGAACAGCGCGTCGAGGAGCGCCGCGTGGGGGATGCGGTCGTCCACGGCGCCCCTCCTGGCCGTCGTCCATGGGGCGCTCACGACGCGGGCCCCGTGGCGGGACTCTACGCGGTCACCACGGGGCGACGCGGTCGTGGCCCAGCCAGCCGGTGATGAGCCGGTGGGCGATCGACAGCGGTGGTGGCACCCGCACCCGGCCGTCCGCCATCGCCGCGACGAGGGCCGCGCGGCTCCACCACGCCGCCTCGGCGATCTCGTCCTCCTCGAGCGTGAGCTCGACCGTCTCGGCGCGGGCGTGGAAGCCGAGCATCAGCGACGAGGGGAACGGCCACGGCTGCGAGGCGACGTAGGACACCTCGCCGACGCGCACGCCGACCTCCTCGGCCACCTCGCGACGCAGCGCCTGCTCGAGCGACTCCCCCGGCTCGACGAACCCGGCCAGCGTGGACACCAGCCCCGGCGGACGCGCCGGCGAGCGCGCGAGCAGGAGCCGGTCGTCGGGGTCGGTGACGGCGACGATGATGGCGGGCTCGATGTGCGGGAAGTGCTGGCGGTCGCACGCGGGACAGCGCAGGACGTGACCGGCCTGCTCGGCCACGAGCGCGGCACCGCAGCCGGCGCAGAACCGGGTCCGGTCGTGCCAGCGCACCAGGCCGGCGGCGGTCATGACGGCCGGCGGGTCCGTGACCAGCGCGTCCCGGATCGGACGCCAGTCCGTCGACTCGCCGGCGGTGCGGTGGCGGGCCACGTCGACCGCCCACAGGAGCTCGCCCTCCCGCTCGCCGAGGAGGATCGCGTCCGGGCCGGGCGCACCCGTCGTGACCGCCACCCGGTCGCCGTCGACGAGGACGAGGGTCGCGTCCGGCCGCCGGCGCTCGGCATCGAGCCACGCCACGTCGCCGCGCCGGGCGCTCACGCGATCCACGCGAGCTCCTCGTCGGCCAGCACCGCCGGCAGGTCGCCGCCGTGGACGATCGTGAGGCGCTGGGTCGCGCGGGTGATCGCGACGTAGAGGGCGCGCAGCCCGTTGGCCGCCTCGGCCACGATCCCGGCCGGGTCCACCAGCACCACGACGTCGAACTCGAGCCCCTTGGCGTGGAGCGCGTCGAGGACCGCCACGTCGTCCCCGGCGAGGGCGGCGGCGAGGGGGGCGGCGACGGCCGCGGGCGTCAGCACCGCCACGGTGCCGTCGTCGAGCTGCCGCCCGGAGCGCGCGCGTCTCGGCGACGACGGTCGCCTCGAGGTCGTCGCCGGCCGTGACGATGCGGGGCCGCTCGCCGGCGTCACGGACCGAGCGAGGGACCTGCAGCTCGGGGGCGGCCGCCGCCAGCACCCGACCTGCGAGGTCCATCACCTCGCGCGGGGTGCGGTAGTTGATCGTGAGCTCGAACTCGTTGCGCGGGCGCGGACCCAGCGGCCCGACCGCCTCGGGCCAGCTCGTCGGGGTCCACGAGCCCGACGCCTGGGCCAGGTCGCCGACGATCGTGTACGACGCGCCGGCGCCGCGCCGCGCGATCATGCGCCACTGCATCGGCGAGAGGTCCTGGGCCTCGTCGACGACCACGTGCCCGAACAGGTCGGGCTCGTCGGGGTCGAGGCGGACCGCGTCGCGGTCGGCGAACGTGGTCACCTCCGCGTACTCGTCGACGGGCAACGGCTCGTCGTCGAAGTCGTCCTCGCTGCTGCCGGGACGGCCGAGGCGGGCGTCGAGCTCGTCGAGCAGGGCCACGTCCTCGACGCTCCAGGGCAGGTCGGGGTCCCGCGCGAGCAGCACCTCCACCTCGTCGTGGCGGAGCACGCCCTCGGCCGCGGCACGCAACCTGGCCGGGTCGCGCCAGAGCGCGGCGAGGACCTCGGTCGGGGTGAGGAGCGGCCACACGACCTCGAGCAGGTCGAGGAACTCGGCCGAGGTCGCGACCTCGCGGCGGAAGAGCTCGTGCAGACGCTGCAGGTCGTCCCCGCTGTAGCGCCGGCGGTCCCCGGCCGCGGCGGTGCGCTGGTGACGGGTCTTCCAGCCGCGCCACAGCCGCGCCACGAGCGCGGTCCGGGCGTGCTCGCGGCGCTGGTTGTACGGCAGGTGCCGACCGGCGACGTCGCGCCGGGTCGCGAGGACCTGGTCGCTCACGAACGTGAACGGCTGGCCGTCGAAGACGAAGCGCTCCTCCCCCGCCAGGGACGGGGCGGCGAGCTCGATGGCGCGCTCGAGGACCTCGACCATCCGCTCGTCGCCGAGGATCCGGGCGGCGGCGGGCGACTCGCGTCGGTCCGCGTCGACGCCGTCCACCAGGGAGCCGAGCGTGCGGAGCTTCGCGCTCTGCTCCCCGAGCGAGGGAAGGACCCGCTCGATGTAGCGCAGCAGGTCGCGGGTGGGGCCGACGAGCAGCACCCCTCGTCGCTCCAGGCGTTCGCGCTCGGCGTACAGGAGGTAGGCGACACGGTGGAGCGCGACGGCGGTCTTGCCGGTCCCGGGTCCCCCCTGCACGACCACGATCCCGCGCGCCGGCGAGCGGATGATGCGGTCCTGCTCGCCCTGGATCGTGGCGACGATGTCGCGCATGCGGTCGCTCTTGGCCCGTGTCACCGCGGCGAGGAGCGCCCCTTCGCCGACCAGCACGAGCCCACGGCGCTCGGCGGCATCCTCGGCGAGGAGGTCGTCCTCGAGGTCGAGCACCCGGTCGGCCCGGCACAGGAGCGACCGGCGCCGCACGACACCGAGCGGCTCGCTCGGTGTCGCCTGGTAGAAGGCGGCCGCCGCCGGGGCACGCCAGTCGACGACGAGCCGCTCGAGGTCCTCGCCGGGGATGCCGATGCGGCCGATGTGGTGGACGGCGGCGTCGTCCATGTCGAGCCGGCCGAAGACGAGTGGCTCGTCACCGAGCTCGAGCTGGCTGAGGCGCAGGGCGGAGCGGTAGACGAAGACGTCACGGTCCAGGAGCGACTGGAACGTGCTCCCCTCGCCCGCGGCCATGCCGGCCCGCCCCAGGTCCCGCGCACGCTCGCGCAGCACCTCGAGACGCTCGTAGGCCAGGTCCACGTGGGCCTGCTCGCGCGCGATCTCGTCGCGCTTGCTCAACCGGTGCCTCCGTACGGTCCTGGCGGACCGACCAGCGTAGCCGGGGTGGGCCGAGTGGATGGCCCGACCGTCAGGCCATCCCGCGCGTCAGGTGCAGGCCACCGTCGAGGATGAGCGTCTGGCCGGTCACCCAGGCGGCGTCCGGCGACAGGAGGCTCCGGGCGGCGTGCGCGACGTCCTCTGGCACGCCGAGGCGACCGAGCGGGTAGGTCGCGGCGACCTCGGCCTCGTGACCCTCGTAGAGCGCCTTGGCGAAGTGGGTCTTGACGACCGCGGGGGCGACCGCGTTGACACGCACGCCCGGTGCGAGCTCGAGCGCCAGCTGCTCGGTGAGGTGGATGAGGGCGGCCTTGGAGGCGCCGTAGGCGCCGATGAGCGGGGCGGGACCGGTCCCGCCGATCGACGCGACGTTCAGGACGGCGCCCCCGTGCTCCTGCATCCAGCCGCGCCAGACCGCCTGTACCCAGCCCAGGGCGGCCACGTAGTTCACCTGGAAGATCTTCTCGACCGCAGCGAGGTCGGCCTCGACCAGCGGCCCGTACTGCACGTTCGTGGCGGCGTTGTTGACGAGCAGGTCGACCGAGCCGAACGCCTCGAGCGTCCGGGCCACGGCGTCCTCACGGTGCTCGCCGTCCTGGGTGTTGCCGGCGACGGCGATGGCGTTGCCGGCACCGAGCTCCTCGACCGCCTCGTCGAGCTCGTCCTGCTTGCGGGCGGTGATGCACACCCTGCCGCCGTGCTCGACGATGTCGGCGGCGATGGCGAGGCCGATGCCCCGGGACGCCCCGGTCACGATCGCCGCCTTGCCGTCGAAGGTCAGCTCGTCCACGTCGGTGCTCCTGGTCGGTCACGGTCGCGCCGACGCTAGTCCGCGCGCGGCCGGGTCACCGACGCAGCGGTCCCTCGTCGCCGAACACCTCGACACGGTCCCCGTCGTCGCCGCCGCCCTCGTCCCCGGCGTCGCCGCTCCCGTCGCCGCTCCCGTCGTCGGAGGGGTCGGACCCGCCGACACCGGGGAGCGCCCCGACCTCGTCGCCGAGGTAGACGAGGAGCTCGACGAGCTCGCCGTCGCCGTCGGCCGTCGACACCTCGAGGGCCTCGGGCTCGGCGGGCGACTCGGAGCCGATCCGGACGCCCGACGGCGGCGCCGGCGGACGCGCCGGGACGCCGCTCGAGGCGACCCGGCTCATCCCGGCCGGAGCGGTCGGGGCCGACGTCCCGGGCGCCGACGTGTCGTCGGTCGTCCCCCGGGCGGGGTCCGCGGAGGCGGGGGCGGACGCCGGCGGACTCGGGGGCTCCGACGGGCGGGCGACGGTCCCGACGCCGACGGCCACGACGGCGACGGCGAGCGCGACGTGCGCGAGCACCGACGCGCCGACCTCGCCGGGGACGGCGTCCAGCCCGGTCCGCCGACGCAGCCACGACCAGGAGGCGGCGACCCACGCGGCCACACCCTGGTAGCTGGCACGGAGCCGGTGCCGCGCACGCGTCAGGAGCACCCGGGTCGAGCCCTCGGTGAGCCCGAGGTCGGAGGCGACGTCGGCCACCGGGACGCCGAGCGCGTCGCGCAGCCACAGCGCGCGGCGGTCGCGCTCGCCGAGCTGACGCAGTCGGTCGAGGACGAGCGCGCGCGTCTCGTCGACGACCACGACCTCCGCCGGGGCGAGGTCGATCGAGGCGGTCTCCCCGACCGGGTCGGCCAGGCAGACGACCCGGGAGCTCCGACGCACGTGGTCGACGCAGACGCGGACCGCGATCGCGCGGAGCCAGGCGTCGACGGCGCCGGGGTCGGCGACCTGGTCGAGCCGGCACAGCGCCCGCTCGAAGGTGTCCTGGACCGCGTCCGCGACGTCGTGGGGCGAGCGCAACCGGCTGGCGCAGACCGCCCGCACCGTGGCGTGGTGACGGTCCACCAGCCGGCTACGGGCTGCGGCGTCGCCGCGACGGGCCGCCGCGAGCAGGTCCTCGTCGGAGAGCGTGGCCACCCCGGTCAGAGCGGGCGGTAGACGATGACGCAGAGCCGGCGCCCGTCGTTGACCGGCCGCACCATGACGCACGCGCCGAGCGGGAACGGGTCCGCCGCCGAGACGCCCTCGGTCCGGGGTTCGAGGGTGACCGCCCCATCGCCCGGTGCGGGCGCGAACGCGGTCGAGCCCAGCGCCGCGAGGGCGAGCAGGGCGAGCGTGAGACGACGGGCCATCGGGATCCTCCGGGAGGTTCGTCGGGATCGTTGCGCCACTCGGCTGTTCGCGTCCGGCCGCCTCGACCCCTGTCGACGACCGGCGGACGGGACAACGCGTGCGCTCAGAGCACGTACTAGTCAGGTGATGCTAACGGGTCGGCCGCCCGTCCGTCTCCGAGGCGCGCGGACCGCCACCGGGCCGTGCCCGCTCCACCCGCCCTCCACCCGCCCTCCACCTCAGGAGCCCACCGGTGACCTCCACCTCCACACGCCCCCTGTCCCTGCGCCGCACCACGGCGGCCGCCGGCGCAGCCATCCTCGCGCTCGCCGCCGCCATCGGCCTCGCCGCACCCGCGGACGCGGCTCCCACCTGGGCCCCGGCCGACACCGCCACCATCCACCCCGGCGTGCAGACCCTCACCGCCGGCGCCCAGTGCACCGCGAACTTCGTGTTCACCGACGGCACCGACATCCTGCTCGGCCAGGCGGCGCACTGCTCCGGCACGGGTGCTGCCACCGACACCGACGGCTGCCAGGCGAGCTCGCTGCCCCTCGGGACCGAGGTCGAGATCGACGGCGCCACCCGACCGGGCACGCTCGTCTACTCGTCCTGGATCGCGATGCGCGAGGCCCGCGAGTCCAACCCGGACACCTGCCAGTACAACGACTTCGCCCTGGTCCGCATCGACCCCGCCGACCACGACCTCGTGAACCCCTCGGTCCCGTTCTGGGGTGGCCCCGAGGCTCTCGGCGGGGCGACCGCCACCGGCGAGTCGGTCTACAGCTACGGCAACAGCTCGCTCCGGTTCGGACTGTCGCCCCTGTCCCCCAAGCAGGGTGTCAGCCTCGGCACCGAGGCCGACGGCTGGAACCACCCCGTCTACACGGTGACCCCCGGCATCCCCGGCGACTCCGGCTCCGGCTTCCTCGACGCGCAGGGCCGCGCCTTCGGGACCCTGTCGACGCTGGCCCTCGCCCCGCTCGCCGGCTCCAACGGGGTGAGCGACCTGGCCCTGGCGCTCGCGTACGCCCACGGCCACGGCCAGGGCGCGACCCTCGCCATCGGCACCGAGCGGTTCACCCCGATCCTGTGATCCCGACCCGACCTCCCCTCCGTCCCGACCGACGCCGGGGACGCCCGGCCCGCCCCCACGAGGAGCACCCGTGAAGATCCGCACGTTCATCACCACCGCAGCCCTGGCCACGGCGACGCTGGCCGCCACCGCGCTGCCCGCCAGCGCCAGCCAGGTCTGCTACGACCTCCACGCCGAGGCCAACGGCGACGTCATCGTCGCCGAGGCCGGCTGTGAGGAGCTCCCGCTCTAGAGGGCAGAGCGGCGAGCACGGAGGGGGCACCGGGCTACAGGTGCCCCCTCCGGCGTTCCCGGAGGTCGCGACGTCTCGCGTACCGTGGGACCCCCCGTGGAGGAGTCCGGCGTGTCCCGCACACCGAAGGTCGCGCTCGTCACCGGCGCCTCGTCCGGGATCGGGGAGGCGATCGCGCTCCGTCTCCTCGACGACGGCTGGACCGTCTACGGCGCCGCGAGACGGACCGACCGGCTCGCGGCCGTCGCCGACGCCGGCGGCCACGCCCTCGCCCTCGACGTGACCGACGACGCGGCGATGGCCGCCACGGTGGCGACCGTCGTGGCCGCGGAGGGCCGCATCGACGCGCTCGTGAACAACGCCGGCTACGGCTCGTACGGCGCCGTGGAGGACGTCCCGCTGGACGAGGCCCGACGGCAGTTCGAGGTCAACGTGTTCGGGCTGGCGCGGATGTGCCAGCTGGTCCTGCCGCACATGCGTGCAGCCGGGAGCGGCCACATCGTCAACATCTCGTCGATGGGCGGGCGCATCTTCACCCCGATGGGCGGCTGGTACCACGCCACCAAGCACGCCGTCGAGGGGCTCTCGGACGCCCTGCGCCTCGAGGTGGCGCCGTTCGGCATCCGCGTCGTCGTGGTCCAGCCGGGCGCGATCGCCTCGGAGTGGGCCGACATCGCCGGCGACCGGCTCGCCGAGACCTCCGCCGACGGTCCGTACGCCGAGCTCGCCCGCCAGTTCCAGGCGGTGCTCGACCGGGCCTACGCCGACGCGGCCTCGCCGGCCGTGGTCGCCGACGCGGTCCACACCGCGCTCCGCTCGTCCAACCCGCGGCCGCGCTACGCGGTGCCGGCGGACGCCAAGATCAACATCACCGCCCGCCGGCTGCTCCCGGACCGGGTCTTCGACCGGCTCGTCACCGCCACGCTCACCCGCGCCGGGCGCGGCGCGCGGACCCCGTGACGGGCCGCGCGTCCGCCCTCGTGACCCGGGTCGTCCCGCGCGGCGTGCCCGGGGTCCGGGGGGCCGTCCGGGGGACCCTCCGGCGGGCGTTCGGTCCACCGCCGTTCGATCCGGCGGCCGACCTCGGTGATCCCGGGCTCTTCGGTCCCGGGTCGGCGTCGTGGCGGGTGGTCGGCGAGCCGGCCGCGATCGTGGGCGGCATCCGCTCCCTCGTCGTCCAGCTGACCCACCCGCTCGCGATGGCGGGCGTGGCCGACCACTCGGCGTTCCGCGACGACGCGCTCGGACGGCTGCGGCGGACCTCCGCGTACGTGACCGTCCTCACCGTCGGCTCGACGCGCGAGGCGTTCGCCGTCACGCGGGCGGTGCGGCGGGCCCACGCCGGCGTGCGCGGCACCGCCCCGGACGGACGGGCCTACGCCGCCGGCGACCCGCACCTCCTCGCGTGGGTGGGCATCGCGTTCACGTCGAGCCTCCTCGCGACGGACCGCGCCTACGCCGCGTCCCCCGTCGGACCCGCCGAGGCCGACGCGTTCGTCGCCGAGCAGTCCCGGGGCGCGGCGCTGCTCGACCCGCGCGTCGACCTGGCGGCGATCGAGCACGACGCCGACGCCCTCGTGGCGCTGCGTGCCGGCGAGCTGCCGCTGCCGATGATCGAGGACGGGTCGCTGCCGACCTCGGTGGCCGAGCTCGACCGGGCGCTCGGGCGGTACCGCGAGGAGCTCCGCGTCGACGACCAGGGGCGCGAGGCGCTGTCGTTCCTGCTCTGGCCGAACGTGCCGGCGGGGATCCGTGCCGGGTACCTGCCGCTCCTCGCCGGCGCGCTGGCGACCATCCCGCGGGACCTCCGGGACCTCCTCGGCGTGCCCGGCGGCCGGGTGACGGCCGCGGCCGTCCGGGCCAACACGCGCGCGGCCCTGACCGCGCTCCGGCTCGCGACCGGCCCCTCCCCCGGCGTCGCGCTCGCCCGCGCCCGCGCCGAGGCCGGCTGACGCGGCCGGCACACGCCCGGGGCGTGGGCGGCCACCATCCCTCGTCCACCGCCCGGGCGGTCCTGGCGCGTGTCCGGGATGTCCGGGACCATCCCCAGCGTCCGCGGTCGCGCGACCGGCATCGGACCGACGACCGACCCGAGACGGGGGACCACCGTGGAGCTCACGCACCTGGACATCCGAGCGGCCCTCGCCGGCGCCGCCTTCCCGGCGGACGGCGACGACCTGGTCGGGGTGGCGCGGGTCCACCAGGCCGCCCCGGAGGTCGTGGAGGCGCTCGACCGGCTCCGCGCCGACGAGGTGTACGACAGCGTCGAGGAGGTGCTCGACGAGCTCAACATCGACCACACCGCGATCGACGACACGACCACGCTACGGGCGATGCTGGGGATGGGCGCCGACGACCCCGACCCGGACCACCGCGCGGTGCTCGGCGAGGACGTCTTCGAGGACGAGGACGGGACGCGGCCGAGCCTGCCCGCCTGAGGCGCTCAGCCCAGGCGCGCCGCGGCCTCGTCGGCGGCGCGCTCGCCGGAGCGGACCGCGCCCTCCATGTAGCCGTTCCAGACCTCCGCCGTCTCGGCGCCGGCCCACAGCAACGGGCCCACGGGCGCGCGCAGCGCGTGGCCGTACGCGGTCCACACCCCCGGCGTCACGTGCGCCCCGTAGCAGCCACGCGTGAACTCCTCGGCCATCCAGTCGCGTTCGAGGTAGCGCACCGGCTCCAGCGCACGCGGTCCGAAGTAGTCCGCGAGCCGGCGCAGCACCGCATCACGCCGCGCCGCCGGTGACAGCCGCGCGAGCCCGCGGCCGTCGTTGGCCTCGGTGAAGGCGAGCAGGATGCCGGGGGTGCCCGCCGGCGGCGAGTTGTCGAAGGTGACCTTGACCGGCCCCTCGTCGGAGACCGCCTGGCCGGTCAGCCCCGCGTCGCGCCAGAACGGCCGGTCGTAGACCGCGAAGCACTTGATGACCGAGCCGGCGGGGAGCCGCTGGGTCAGCTGGTCGCGCCAGCTCGGCAGCGGCGGGTCGTACTCGAGCCGGCCGGCGAGGGTGGGCGGCAGGGTCACGATCCCGACCCGCCCCCGCCAGCCGCGACCGTCGCGGGCGGTGACGCGCACGCCGGCGTCATCGTGGGCGATGGTCCGCACCGGCGAGTCGAGGACGACGCGGTCGCCCAGCGCCGCGGCCATCGTCTCGGCGATCCGCACGGACCCGCCCACGATGCGGTGCTCCTGGGCGCCGCGGTCGACGGCGAGGAGGGTGTCGAGGTCGGTCCCGGAGTGGACGTAGAACAGCGTGTGGAGGAGCGACATGTCGGTGGACTCGGCGCTGAAGACGGCCTCGGCGACGATGCGGAAGTAGGCGCGGCCCTGTCGCGTCCGCACGTTCCTGCGGATCCAGGTCTCGAAGGTCTGCGCGTCCCAGTCGGCCGCGCGGTCCGCCTCCCAGGGCGCCTCCAGCGGCACCGACCGGGCCATGCGAGCGAACCGCAGCGTCGCCTGCGCGAGGTCGGCGAGCGCGAACGGTGACAGCTTCGGCACCGCCCCCTTGGTGGTGCCGAACGTGCTCCGCCGGCCACCCATCAGGAGCAGGTTCTCGCCGTCGTTGTAGGTCGGGAAGGTCTCGAGCCCGAGCTCGTCCACGAGCGCGTACATGCGCGTCTGGGTGTGGCCGATCCACTGGCCGCCGGCCTCGACGATCGTGTCCCCGTCGACGTCGACGTTCTCGGTGCGACCCCCGACCCGACCCCGCGCCTCGACGACCACCACGTCGCGTCCGGCCCCGTCGAGACGTCGCGCCGCCGCGAGTCCGGCGAGGCCCGCCCCGACCACCACCACGTCGTGCACCCGTTCCGCCACCTGCCGCCCTCCGATCGCCTCGGGCGCACGCTACTGCCCGCGCGCACCACCTCCCGGGTCCCGGGGTCCACGCCTGGCACCCTTCGGCCCGGAGCCGTCGCGTCCTTCCCCGAGGTGTCACACGTGCGTCACGTCCCCGACCGTCCGCTGCGGCGTCCGCTGGTCCAGGTGGTGGGCTTCGCGTCCGCCGCCGTGCTGGTCCTCGCCGGCACGCTCCGGCTCGCCCACCCGCAGGCGGCGATCGCCGCCCAGGACGCCCGTGCCGCCGCTGACGCCGCGGAGGTCGTCGAGGACGCGCCCACCCCGGTCGTGCCCGAACCGGTCGAGCCCCCACCGGCCGCACCCGGGCCCACCGGCGACGGCCTCGTGACGCTGGCGTTCGCCGGCGACGTCCACGGGGAGCGTCAGATCGCGGCCGCGCTCGCCGCCGGCGAGGACGTGCTGGGTGGGATGGCCGACGTGCTGGGTGCCGCCGACCTCGCGCTCGTCAACCTCGAGACGCCTGTCGGGACGCGGCGAGCCCCGGCCGCCAAGACCTACACGTTCCTCGCGCCGCCGAGCCTCCTCGACGCGCTCGTCGACGCCGGCGTGGACGCCGTCACGGTCGCGAACAACCACAGCCTCGACCACGGGCTCGACGGGCTCGACGACACCCTCGCCGCGGCCCACGAGCGTGGCCTCGTGGTGGTCGGGGGCGGGACCGACGCCGCCCACGCCTACGCGCCGTTCGTGCTCGAGCGCGACGGCCTGCGCGTCGCGATCCTGGGGCTGTCACGGGTGCTGCCGACCCACGCCTGGGCCGCAGGGGCGCGCTCGCCTGGGCTCGCGTCCGGCTACGACCTCGCCCGCGCGGTCGACGCGGTCCGCGCCGCCCGTGCCGCCGCCGACCTCGTCGTCGTGATGGTCCACTGGGGCACCGAGCGCCAGCCGTGCCCCGACGCCCACCAGGTGACGCTCGCGCGGGCGCTCCACGAGGCAGGCGCCACCGTGGTCGTCGGCAGCCACCCGCACGTGTTCCAGGGCATCGCCCAGCCGCGTCCCGACCAGCTGACCGCCTACAGCCTCGGCAACTTCCTGTGGTACGCGACCAGCGCCGAGTCGGGCCGGACCGGCGTGCTGACCGTGACGCTGGACCGCACCGGCGTGGTCGACGTCGAGGTCGCGCCGGCCCGGATCGGGACCGACGGCCGTCCGGCTCCCGCGGACCAGGCCGACGCCGACCTGCTGCAGCAGGCGATCAGCACGCGCGTCCCGGGAGCGGGCTGCCCCGTCGACGGCGTCGCGACCCGCTGACCGCCGGCGTCACCCGGGGAGGACCTCCGGGCCGAGCCGCTCCCGCACGAGGGCGGCGACCTCGCCCGGCTCGGCGTGTCGGCCGAGCGCCTTCTTGGAGAACACGAGCTCGTCGTCGATCGTGAGCTCGAACACCCCTCGGGAGCCGGGGACGAGGTCGAACACCTCGATGATCGACGCCCACCCCGACAGGATCTCGTCCGTCAGACCGACGGCACGGGGGATGTAGTTTCAGGGGACGCAGAACTCGAGCCGGAGACGGTGGCGGGGGTCGAGCACGGCGGGCTCCTCGGCGGCGACGATCCGGTCGACCCCCGAGCGTACGTGCCCGCGACCCGCCGACGAGACGACCAGGACCGAACCGTGCGTTTCCTCGAGGGCCACGCCCCCATCCACGACCTCACCTACGACGACGTCTTCACGGTGCCCAACCGCTCGGCGGTCGGTTCCCGGCTCGCCGTCGACCTCGCCACGACCGACGGCACCGGCACGACCATCCCGCTCGTGGTCGCCAACATGACCGCCGTCGCCGGCCGCCGGATGGCCGAGACCATCGCCCGCCGGGGCGGGATCGCGGTCATCCCGCAGGACATCCCGAGCGACATCGTCGCGGAGGTGACCGCGTGGGTGAAGGCGCGCCACCTCGTCTTCGACACGGCCATCACGCTCGCCCCGACCGAGACCGTCGGCGACGCGCTGAACCTCCTGACGAAGCGCTCCCACGGGGCGGTCGTCGTCGTGGACCGGGACCGCCCCGTCGGCATCGTCACCGACGCCGACTGCCACGGGGTGGACCGCTTCACCCAGCTCGGCCTCGTGATGTCGCGCGACCTCCTGACGCTCGCGCACACGACCGACCCCCACGACGCGTTCCAGCGGCTGCACGACGGCAACCGCCGGCTCGCCCCGATCGTCGACGACGACGGCCGGCTCGTCGGCATCCTCACCCGCACCGGCGCGCTCCGCAGCGCCCTCTACACGCCGGCCACCGACGACGCCGGCCGGCTGCGGATCGCCGCCGCCGTCGGCATCAACGGCGACGTCGCCGACAAGGCACAGCACCTCCTCGACGCCGGCATCGACGTGCTCGTGGTCGACACCGCCCACGGCCACCAGGAGCGGATGCTCGACGCGCTCGCGGCGGTCCGGGCGCTCGACCCGGCGGTCCCGGTGGTGGCCGGCAACGTCGTGACGCGGGCGGGCGTTCGCGACCTCGTCGCGGCCGGGGCCGACATCGTCAAGGTCGGGGTCGGGCCCGGGGCGATGTGCACGACCCGGATGATGACCGGCGTCGGCCGACCGCAGTTCTCGGCGGTGCTCGAATGCGCGGACGAGGCGCGCCGGCTCGGCGCCCACGTGTGGGCCGACGGTGGCATCCGACACCCCCGCGACGTCGCGCTGGCGCTCATCGCCGGCGCGTCGAACGTGATGGTGGGGTCGTGGTTCGCCGGCACCTACGAGTCGCCCGGCGACGTGAAGGTCGACCCGGACGGCCGGCCCTACAAGGAGTCGTTCGGGATGGCGTCGGCGCGGGCGGTCCAGGACCGCACCAGCGGCGAGGACGCGTTCGAGCGCGCCCGGAAGGGCCTGTTCGAGGAGGGCATCTCGGCGGCGCGGATGTACCTCGACCCCGACCGTCCCGGCGTCGAGGACCTCGTCGACATGATCGTCGCGGGGGTCCGCAGCGCCTGCACCTACGCCGGCGCGGCGACGCTCGCCGAGCTCCACGACCGGGCCGTGATCGGGATCCAGACCCGCTCGGGGTTCAGCGAGGGACAGCCGCTGCCCTCCGGCTGGTGAGGCAGCGGCCGACCCTCGCGGCCGGCGTCAGGCGAAGATCGCGTCGAGCCGCTCCTTGACCTCGTCGGTCACGCGCGGGATGACCTCGAGCGCCTGCATGTTGTCGTGGATCTGCTCGACCTTGGACGCGCCGGTGATCACCGTCGACACGTGCGGGTTCGACGCGCACCACGCGATGGCGAGCTGCGCCGGCGTGCAGTCGAGCTCGTCGGCCACCTCCGCGAACTCCTTCACCGTGGCGTTGGCGTCGGCGTCGGTCAGACGGTCCTTCAGCCAGTCCATCACCTCGGCGCGGGAGCCCTCGGGGATGCCGTCGGCGTACTTGCCGGTGAGGAGGCCCGACGCGAGCGGGGACCAGGTCGTGAGCCCCAGCCCGATGTCCTCGTAGAGGCGCCGGTAGGAGCGCTCGACCTTGCGGCGCTCGAACAGGTTGTACTGCGGCTGCTCCATCACCGGCTTGTGCCAGCCGTGCCGGTCGGCGATGTCCCAGGCGGCACGGATCTCGTCGGCGGTCCACTCCGAGGTCCCCCAGTAGAGGGCCTTGCCGTGCTCGATGGCGTGGTCCATCGCCCGCACGGTCTCCTCGATGGGGGTGTCCGGGTCGGCGCGGTGGCAGAAGATGAGGTCGAGGTGGTCGAGGCCGAAGCGCTCGAGGCTCGCGTCGATGGCGTCGAGCAGGTACTTGCGGTTCAGGGTGTTCTTGGTGTTGACGCCGTCCTTGATGCCCCAGAAGAACTTGCTGGACACGACGTAGCTGCTGCGCTCCCAGCCGAGCTGCCGGATGGCCTCCCCCATGATGCGCTCGGACTCGCCGCCGGCGTAGGCCTCGGCGTTGTCGAAGAAGTTGACGCCGTAGTCGCGGGCCACCTTCAGCTGCTCGGCGGCGACGTCGACGTCGACCTGGTTCTTGAAGGTGACCCAGGACCCGAAGGACAGGACGCTGACCTTGAGGCCGGATCGTCCGAGGCGGCGGTACTCCATCTCCACGGCGGTGCTCCTGTGGTGGCGAACGTGGGGCGGTCACGTTCGAGCCTAGGAGTCACCGCGGACGCCGGCGCGCCCCCACCACGTGCATCTGTCGGCGATGTGTCGCCGAGGGTGCGACACGACCCCGACAGATCCGGTCAGGCCTCGTCGAAGATGCGCTCCGGGGCGTCGACCAGTGGCAGGTGGAGCCGGGTGCCGGTGTCGGTGAGCCCGTCGACCGGGCCGAGCCCGACGCTCACGAGCCCGGCCGGGTTCCCGGGGACCGCCCACACCGAGTTGGAGGACTGCAGGATCACGCCGAGCCGGTTGCCGGCGGCGACGGTGTAGTCCTCGGGCAGGAAGGTGACCGCGGCGCGGACCCACTCGCCGGTCGCGGGCGCCGGCGCGGCCTCGCCGAGGCCGTCGCGGTAGTCGACGTTCAGGAACCCGCGCTGGACCGTCTTGTAGGACCCGGAGGGGCTGATCTCGACGAGGATGGGCGTGATCGTGGCGCCGGCGCCCTGGTAGAAGCGGAACACGCCGTCGAGGACCGAGCGGCCCGCGATGTGGACGTCGGTGGCGAGCGGCGGCGTCTGGAACGCGAGCGAGTAGTAGCCCTGCCCGCCCGGGCCCTCCCCCGGGTTGCCGTCGTTGGACCACGGGTCGTTGCGGGACAGCTCCTCGGTGGCGACCAGCGTGTCCAGCCAGCTCGACTCGGGGCCGTAGCTGCCGGCGCGCCCGTCGGTCGGCCCCTCGTAGCGGTTGCGGTAGCTCAGCTCGCCGACCTCGCCGGTGCCGGGTCCCGGAACGGCGACGCCGTCGATGTCCTGCTCGTAGGTGCGGTTGAGGAACAGGCTGTGGGTGGCGGTCCCCGGCAGCGGCCAGGCCGGGGCGAACGTCGGCTCGGGGGCCGCGCCCTGGAAGGTCTCGCCGAGGGTGCGCACGGGCGGGACGGCGGCGAGCCGCTCGGCCGCCTCGGCGTCACCGAGGAGGTGGGTGAACCAGAAGTCGTCGACGAGCTCCTGGTAGCCGGCACCGTTGCCGTTGGCGTGGGTCGACTGCGTCATCCACAGCCGCTTCTCGACGGCACCCTCGACCTCGGGCGTCTCGGGGTCGTCGACGGGGAGCGCCTCGTAGAGCCGCAGCCCCTCGTCCTGCTTGACGTTGTAGTCGTTCCAGCCGTGGACGATCAGGGTCGCGGCGTGCCAGTTGGACGTGTCGAGGCTGTAGTCGCGCTGCTGCCAGAACTCGGTGTAGTCCGGGGTGCGCGAGTACGCCTGCTGCTCGTGCTCGACCGCGCCGCACTCGGCCGCGCGTGCCGTGACGCTGTCGGGGTTGTCGGGGTGGACGGTGTCGCCGAAGCCGTGGTCGAACGCGAGCGGGGTGTCGAAGCCCTCGTCGGTGGCGCTCTCGGAGTTGCCGAGGTAGCGCACACCCTCGAAGTAGGCGTAGCCGTACCAGTGGCTGATGGCCGCGATGGGGATGACGGCCTTGAGGCCCGGCGCGCGGTCGCCGGCGGCGGCGACCATGTTGGCGGTGGTGCCCTCGTAGGACACGCCGGTCATGCCGACGTTGCCGTTGGTCCACGCGAGCCGGTTGCCGTCCACGTCCTCGGTGAGGCCGGACAGGAAGTTCACGACGTCGACGCCGGACTGCTGCTCGTCGAGTCCGCCGTAGTCCCAGCACCCGGTCGACCCGCGGGTGCCGAGCACGTCGGCGTAGGCGCGGGCGATGCCGTAGCGGTTGTAGCGCCCCGCCATCGAGTCGTTGGCGACGGTGAAGTCGCCGAGCGAGGTGGCATCGCCGAGCGAGTTGTAGGGCGAGTAGGTCAGGAGCACCGCCTGGCCGGCCTCGTCGAGGCTGGCATCGCGCTGGATCTCCACCCGGATGACGGCGTCCTGCACCGTCGGGACGTAGTGGACCTCGAGCGTCGGCCGTGGGGCGAGCGCCGTGGTGGCCTCGGGGACCGGTGCGGCGGCGACGAGCGACAGCAGCAGGGCCGGGACGAGCAGGACGCGGAGCGGGGTCGTGTTCATACGCCAGGCTTCGCCGGCGCCGCCGGCGAGTCCTGCCCTCCGAGGTCGCGGGGCGCGCGCGGTCGCTCAGACGCGCTCGCCGAGGCCGAGGAGGTCGGTCGCGGTCGGTGACGGCTCGACCTCGTCCTTCTCCGGCGCGGTGCCGAGCACGCGGTCCGCGACGGTGTTGGTGATGGTGAACCAGTAGTGCTCGTTGCGGAAGTGGTGGAGCCGGTGGTTGCGCCGCACCCGCCGGAACGCCGCCGTCTTCGGGGCGTGGTCGGTGTGGACCAGGAAGTGCACCCACTCGTAGGCGAGCCCGATCACCCCGATGGTCGCGAGCGCGGTGAGCGCCAACGCCGGCCGCGGCATCACCGCCCACCAGATCGCGATCTCGGCGACGAGGGTGACGACGAGCACCTTCATCGGGATGAAGACCAGCGACGGGTCGCGCGGGTCGGCGTGGTGCGCGCGGTGCTTGATGGCCGCCTCGAAGTCGAGCGTGACCGGGCCGACCTGCCTCGGTCGCCAGTGGAGCAGGACCACGTGGGTGACCCACTCGACGAACGGCTGTGCCGCCACGAAGCCGAGCACCACCCAGAGGTCGGTCGTCGTCCACCCGCCGACGGCGACGCGGGCCGTGACCGCCGCGACGAGCACGGCCGCGATGATCCACGGCGACGGCCAACGCCGGAACTCCTCGAACGCCTCGGCGACGGTCCGCGCGTTCATGCCGTAGCGGCTGCGGGCGGTGGCGGCGGGGGCTCTCACGAGTCGTCTCCGGAGGGGTCGTGGGGGTCGTGGGGGTCGAGGGCGGACAGGGCCGTGAGGGCGGCGCGCGTCCCGCGGGACAGGACCGAGCGTGCGGCCCCCTCGGCGGCGTCGGGGTCGCGGGCGACGATCGCGTCGGCGACGGCGAGGTGGCCGGCGGCGTCGGCGACCTCGTCGGCCATGACGACCGTGAGCGCGCCCCGCAGCAGGTCGTAGGTCCCGCGCAGGCTGTTCCACAGGAGCCGGTAGGCGAGGTTGTCCGCGCCGGTCACCACCGCGTCCCAGAACGCGAGCGCGGCGACCTGCTGGGCGTCGAGGTCGCCGTCCGCGTCGGCGATGGCCGCGGCCAGCGGGTGCAGCGAGGCGCGGAGGTCGGGGGCGGCGCGGTCGGCGGCGAGGCGTGCGAGGTGGGGGCCCGCCTGGGCGCGGAGCTCGACGATCGAGCGGGCGGCACGCGCGTCGATGCCGCCCTCCCGCACGAGCAGCCGCGGGAGGAGGTCGAGGCCCGCGTGCTGGCGGTAGTCGCGCACGGTCGTCGCCCCGCCCTGGCGGATGTCGACGAGGTTGCTCTGGGCCAGCCGCTGGAGCGCCTCGCGGACCGCCGGACGGCTCACGCCGAGGACGTCGGCGAGGCGACGCTCGGACGGCAGCGGCTCGCCGGCGGGGAGCTCGCCGTCGACGATGCCGTCGACGAGCTGGTCGAAGACGTCGTCGGGGACCGACCGGCGGGTGACGGGCTCGAGCGGCACGGGGACCTCCTGGTGCGCGCCACCCTACGTCGCCACCGGCAGCTGGTCAACTGGTCAGACCAGTATCCACCCCGAGGGGCGGTCGCCCTACTGGTAGCTGATGAACACCGGGGAGGGGTCGAGCGCGACCGTGTCCGCGGGGCTCCGGGTCGGGACGTCCTCGTCGTGGAAGTTCTTCCAGCCCCACCACACCCCCGCCGGCGCGTCGCGGACGATCGTGGCGTAGGTGCCGAGCTTGGCGCCCTGCGACCCCTGCCCGTCCATCTGGATGAGGACCGCGAGCTCGGGGTGGGTGGTGTCGATCACGTCGCGGTCGCGGATCATCCCGAGCTGGAACTGGTGGACGATCAGGAGCTTCTGGGGCAGCCCCTCGCTGCGGGTGAGCTCGGCCAGCCACCCCGCCACCTCGTTCACCTCGTGGCCCGACAGCGAGCCGATCTGACGCAGGTGGACCTGGTCGGGCGCGAGCCGCCACTCCGGGTCGAGCGCGAGACCGACGTGCGGCTCGCGGAGGAGCTCCTCGTACTCGCGGGCCTGGCTCAGCAGGTCCGCCCGGCCCGACTGGAGGTCCAGCACGACGTAGAGCCCCGCGTCCCGGGCGGCGTCGACCCAGGGCCGCAGCGTCGCGACCGGCGTGCGCCGGGAGTAGTCGCCGCGGTCGCCGGCGCCGGCGCTGGCGACGGTCGCGATGAGGTCGAAGGCGGGGACCACGGGCTCGTCGACGAGCTCGTCGTAGACGGCGGCCTGCTCCTCGGCGCGGGTGACGGCCTCGCCGACCGGCTGCTCCCCCAGCACGCCGAGCGCGCCGCCCTCGGGGTGGCCGTAGAGCGCGACCAGCCGGCGCCCGGGGAACAGCTCGTAGCCGCCACCCGGGAGCTCGACACCGCGCCGCAGCACCGCGAGCTGCCAGGCGAGCAGGTCCCGGTCGGCCCCGTCCCAGCCGGCACCCAGGAGGGCGACGACGGCGTCCGGGGCGGCGCCGACGGTGGCGGGCAGGCGCGGCGCATCCCACAGCCGGTCGCCGCCCGTCACCGCCACGTCGTGGCCCAGCGCGAGCGCGGTCGCGACCGTCGTGGTGGCGACCGTGTCGGGGCGTACCAGCAGGGTGACGCCGGTGGGGCTGGCCGGCGACGCCGCGGCGAGCAGGTCGGTGACGGCGTCGAGGTCGGCCGACACCGGTGCCTCCGCGCGCGCCCGCAGGTCGTGGGCCCGGTCGACCCCGAGGAAGCCAGCCGTCTCCGGCACGTCCGTCGCCGGCGAGGTCGGCGCCGGCGACGGCGTGGTGGCGACCGCCGGCGGTGGCGCCGGTGCCGTCCTCACGACGCGGCGGACCTCGGCCGTGACATCCGCGGGGAGCTCCACCTCCCCCACGGCCACGACCACCTCGACGTCGTCCGGGAGCCCGCGCGCCGCGTCGACGAGCGGGGCCTGCAGGCGGACGGCCAGCCAGGTCGCGAGGTCACGGTCGAGCCGGGACCCGGCGTCGGCGACGACCACGAGCGGGGCGTCGGTGGCGAGGTCGTCCCCCGCGAGGGTCGCGAGCTCGGCCGGGACGGGGCCGGGGGTCGCGGGGCGCCAGGTCGGTGCCGGTGGGCTCGGCGCGGGCGAGGGTGTCGCCGCGGCCGGCGAGGCCGCCGCGGCCGGCGCGGCGGCTGCGCGCTGCCACGGGATCCGACCGCTGACGAGCGAGACGACCAGCGCACCGACGAGCGCCGTCGCGACGGCGACCGCGAGCAGCCATCCGCGCCGGGTCGGACGCGCCCGGCGCCGACGCCGGCTCACGCGGAGCGCCGTTCGGCGAGCTGGCGCTCGATGCGCGCCACGACCATCTCGATGGCGACGTCGTTCTTCCCACCGCGGGGGATGATGACGTCGGCCCACCGCTTGCTGGGCTCGACGAACTCGAGGTGCATCGGTCGCACGGTCGCCTCGTACTGGGCGAGCACCGCGTCGACCGTCCGGTGCCGTTCCGACACGTCGCGCCGGATGCGACGGATGAGGCGCAGGTCGGCCTCCGCGTCGACGTAGACCTTGACGTCCATCCGGTCGCGGAGGCCGGCGTCGGCGAAGAGCAGGATGCCCTCGGTGAGGATGACGGGCTGCGGCTCCACCCGCTCGACCGCGGCGAGGCGGGCGTAGGAGACGTAGTCGTAGGTCGGGACCTCGACCGCCTCGCCGGCGATCAGGCGATCGAGGTGCGCGCACAGCAGCCCGTTGTCGAGCGCGTCGGGGTGGTCGAGGTTGGCCGCTCGGCGCTCGGCGACCGGGAGGTGGGAGAGGTCGTGGTAGTAGGCGTCGTGCCGCAGCACCGCGATCCGGTCGGTTCCGACGGCCTCGAGGATGCGTGCGACCACCGTGGTCTTGCCGGAGCCGCTGCCCCCGGCGACGCCGAGGACGATAGGCGGCGTATCGGACATCGGCGGGTGGCCTCGCTCGGGTTGCAGGGAGGCTAGCGAGCCCCAGGTCGGGCGCTCCGGCTCCGGGTCACGGGACACGGGCTGTACGGCCGGCCCGGGACGGGGTCGCGGCGCGCCCACCCGGGCACGTACGGTTGTCGCGCGGTCCTGGTGGTCGTGCCGTCTCGTCTCGCTGCACCCTCACCCCCTGCCCCGAGGTTCCTCGTGACCACACCTGCCGACGACGGTCCGACGCTGCTGTCGGGCCGCTACCGGCTCGACGCGCGCATCGGCGTCGGTGGCGCCGGCGCCGTCTGGCGCGCCCACGACACGCTGTTGACGCGCGACGTGGCCGTCAAGCTCCTCCACGAGAACCTCCAGGAGGACGAGCCCACGCGCGAGCGGTTCCGCCGCGAGGCGACCGCCGCCGCCTCCATCCACCACCCGCACGCGGCCGTGGTCTACGACATCGGCGAGGACGGCGGCCGGAACTACCTCGTGATGGAGCTCGTGAACGGGCCGTCGCTGGCGGACCTCCTCGACGGGTCCCCGATCGACCCCGAGGTCGTCGCCGCCATCGGCCACCAGGTCGCCGGCGCGCTCGGCGCGGCGCACGAGCGCGGCCTCGCGCACCGCGACATCAAGCCGGCCAACATCCTGCTGACCCTCGAGGGCTCGGCCAAGGTGGTGGACTTCGGCATCGCCAAGGCGCTCGGCGAGACGACCCAGCAGCTGACGGCGGTGGGCACCGTGGTCGGCACCGCGGCCTACCTCGCCCCCGAGCAGCTCGAGGCCGCCCGTGACGTCGACGGCCGCGCCGACGTCTACTCGCTCGGGCTGGTGCTGCACCAGCTCCTCACCGGCCGACCACCGTTCGCCGGCGGGACCGCGGTCGAGGTCGCGGCCCAGCGGCTCATCGCCGACACGCCCCGGCCGGGCGCGACCCAGCCCGGCATCCCCGAGGCGCTCGACGAGGTCGTCGCGATCGCCACCCGGCTCGACCCCGCGGGGCGCTACGCCGACGGCCGGGCCTTCGCCGCCGCCCTCGCCGACCACCTCCCCGACCGCGCTGCCCAGCTCGTCGCCGAGCTCGCCAACCGCGACACGTCGGCGGCGATGCAGACCCGCAAGCTCACCGTGGTCGAGCCCGAGGCGGCCGCGCCCGACGACCGCTCCGACGTGGCGTCGGACGCGACCGTGCGCATCGCCCCGACCACCCCGGTCCCCGCGTCCGCGACCGGCGGCGACCCCGACGCCGCGGATGCGACCACCGAGCTCGCTGCCGCGGCGGGCGCCGACGCGACCCCCGGGTCGACAGCACCAACGTCCGGCCGGACGCCGCGGCCGCCGGCGATCACGAGGCCGCGGCGCCGCGGGAGCCTCGCCGGCGAGCCGGCTGGGTCGCCTTGGCGGTCGTCGCGGTGGCCGCCGTCGCCGCGGCGCTCCTCGCCGGCGACGCGGGCGACGGGGGTGGCGGAGGCGCCGGCGACGAGGGCCCCGGCCCCTACCGCGTCGTCGCCGGCACCGACGTCGACCCGTACGGGGGCGACGGCGAGCACCCGGAGGACGTGGCCAAGGCCTTCGACGGCGATCCCGCCACCGCGTGGACGACCCAGCGCTACGAGACCGCCGACTTCGGCGGGCTCAAGCCCGGCGTCGGCATCGCGTTCGACCTCGGCGAGTCGGTCGAGGTGTCCCAGGTGCAGCTGCTGCTCGCGACCGCCGGCATCGACCTCGAGGTGTACGCCTCGGACACGCCGTTCGAGGGCACCGACCTCGGGGAGCCGGTCGGCGCGGTCGCCGGCGCCCCGGCCGAGCCGACCATCGACGTCGGCGGTGCCTCGGGCCGGTACTGGCTCGTCTGGGTGACCCAGGTGCCGGGCGGCCGCGCCCAGATCGCCGAGGTCGAGTTCGACCGCCCCTGACGCAGCGGGACCGCGGCGGTCTCAGGGGGTGCGGACGGGGTAGCTCTCGAGCCGACGGAGGACGCTCGCGTCGACCGCCGCCTCCCCGCCGGCGACGAGCACCACGCGCGGGCCCAGCGCACGCAGCCGGCGGTGGACGGAGGCGGGGATGTCGTGCGGCTGGACGAGCAGCACCGGCGCGCCGGCGCGGACCGCGAGCGGGCCGGCGGCGAGACCGTCCGGGAAGGCGGCACCGGTGGCGATGACGACGGTCCCGCCGACCGTGCCGGTCGTCTTCGACAGCGTCACCGCGGTCGTGTAGCGGTCGTCGCTGCCGACGCGTCGGATCGCCGGCGCGTAGGGCCGGAGCGCGTCGACCACCGCCGGCGAGACGACGTGTGGCCCACCCACGACGACGATCTCCTCCGGCCGTAGCCGCGCGAGCTCGGACCGGGTCGAGTCGGGCACCTCGGCGTCGGCGACGAGCAGCACCGGGGCAGCCTCGGCGACGGCGTTGGGGGTCGCGACCAGCGCCTCGCCGAAGCGGTCGCCGGCGGTGACGTACACGGTCCGCGCCCCGTCTGGGGCGACCCCACGCCGGCTGACCTGGACGGCGGTGGCGTAGCGGTCGGCGCCGGCCCAGCGCTCGACGGTGGCGCCGGTCACCCGCGCGAGGCCACGCTCGACCTCGGCCGCGACCGCGGACGGCCCGCCGAGCACGACGACGCGGCGTGGTCGCAGCCGGCGCAGCTCCGCCGCGGTGCGCTCGTCGAGCGCGGCGGACCCGGTCAGCAGGATGGGCGCGTCCGCGAGGCCGGCGGCGACCCCGCCGGTGAGGGCATCGGCGAACCCGTCGGCGCGGGCCACGAACGCGGTGCGCGCGCCCTCCGGGAACAGCTCCACCGAGATGGCGACCGCGGTGGCGATGCGCTCGGGTCCGGCGAGCCGCGTGACCGTCGGGCGCGGCGGCCAGGAGCCGTCCTCGGGGAGCGGCTCGTCGACCGGCAGCAGGCGGACGCCGCCACCGTCGGGGCGGGCCACGATCGACCAGCCACCGGCGAAGTCGCTGCGGAGGCGCCCGTCGGGGACGACCGTGACCCCGGTCGTGGGCAGCCCCATCCAGCCGGCGCCCCCACCCTCGGCGAGGTAGCGCTCGTGGACCGCCCCGGTGGTCTCGAACGCGCCGGTGTCGCTGCTCGCCCAGATCGCACCGCCCTGGAAGGCCACGGTGGTGGCCCCGCCCTCCCCGAGCGGCAGCGGGTCGGCGACCGGGTAGCCGAGCGGGGAGGCCTCGCGCCCGAGCTCGTGGTAGCGGTCGGCGCTGGCCCCGACGACGTGGTGCGCCCCGAGCGCCGGGGTGGACAGGATCAGCCCGTTCACGAACGTGGCGACGCGTCCACCGCCGGCAGCGTCGGCCTCGGGCGTGGTCTGGCGTCCGAGGACGGAGCCGACCAGCCCGAGGTCCTGGTAGGCCACCGCGATCGCGGTCGGGTTCGGCCCGGGGAGGTAGGGCGAGCTGTGGGTGCGGGTGTTCGGGTCGGTCCGCACCGTGGTGGTGCAGGTGGGGTCCCACTCCCACGGCGGGGTGCACAGGATGACGCGGCAGACGACCTCGGTGACGCCCGGGACCTGCTGGTTGCACTGCCCGTACCGGAACACGTTGCAGCACACCTGCCGCCCGTCGCACGGGTCGTCAGAGCAGTGGCACGAGCACGACGCCGACGGGTGCCGGTTGCAGTCGATGTAGTACCGGGCCGCCCCGTTGCAGAACGCGGAGTCGTCGACCTTCCACCAGCCGGCGGCGTAGGAGCCGGGCGGGCAGGTGTTCGCCCCGTCGGTGATCGTGGCGCAGAACGCGGTCCACCCCTCGTTGCAGCGTGACCCGGAGCCGCAGACCGACGCGTAGGCGGTGCCGGGCTTGACGAGGTAGCCCCACGGCTCGACGGCGAGCGCCGAGCCGACGAGCGCGGCGCGGCCCAGGAAGCGCCGGCGCGTGAGACCGCGGCCGGCGAGGGCGTTGGCGGCGACCTCGACGATCCGCTCGGTGAGGGTGCTCGTCACGTCGCTGGCCCGATCGTCACGTCGGCCAGGGTGCGGTTGACCTCGGCGACGAGCGGACCCAGCCGGTCGCGGTCGCCGAGGACGACGTAGAGGCAGAACGCCCGGTCCGCGGCGGTGAAGAAGACCTGGGTGCCGGCCTGTCCGGGGAGGCGCCGCTGCAGCGCCCGCGGGTGGAAGTCCGACGGGGCGAGCGACCGCGGCACGCCCTCACGGGCGAACAGGGCCGTCCCGACGCACTCCGGGCCGTACTCGAGCAGCGCGACGAAGGCGTCCTCGCTGCGCATCAGCTCGACGGCGCCCGACCCGAAGTCGCCGCGGCCGGACGGCAGGGCGAAGGTGGCGAGGTGGAGGGTCGGCAGGGCCGCCACGCCGGGACGTGGCTCGCCCGACGCGGTGCGGCCCGCGGGAGTCGCCGGCGCACGGTCGAAGGCGCCCTCCCAGCCGGGCGGCAGCTCCACGGTGAGCCCGAACGACGACAGCCTCACGCGCTCCCTCCGGCGACGAGCCCGGCGACGACGACGCCGGCGAGGAGGCCGGCGGCGACCGCCTGGGCCGCCACGGTGGCGCGGGCGACCCGGGCGCCACGGGCGACCGTGCGGCGGTGGAGGCTCCGGAGCGCCTCGGGGGTGCGGGCCCGCCCCGCGGCCAGCACCGGGAGGGCGCGGGTCACGCCGAACGCGGCGCCGATGGCGGCGCCGGCGCCGGCATCCCCGGTCAGCACGGCGGCGGCGAGGACCACGTAGGTGAGGGTGGACGGCACGATCGTGACCACGCCGGCGCCGAGCTGCAGCCCGAAGCCGGCGCCGTAGACCCAGCCGCGGTAGGTCGTGAGCCAGCGCTCGTCGACCTGACGGCGCCACGACGGGACGCGGCGGCCCGAGGTGTCGAGCACGACGCCGGCGGCGGCGACCGCCGCCAGCGTCGCGGCCACGATGGTCGCGGGAACCCGCGGGACGAGGGGCGCGCCGAGGAGGCCCGCCGCCGCGCCCACGAGGCCGCCGCCGACGGTCGACGCGACCAGGTAGGCGGTGGTGGTGAGCCACCACCGCTGTCCTCGCGCTGCCTCCCCGACCGGGTTCAGGCTCGTCAGCATCGACTCCCCTCAGGGCGACCAGGTCGAGCGCAGCGCGGCCAGTGGAGCGAGCACCAGCCCGGCGATCGACACGGGGTCGGTCACGCGACGCTCCCGGGCACGCCGGCGGTGTCGGCGCCGTCTCCGGCGTAGAGGCGCGGGTCACCGGGGAGGATGCCGGCGGCCAGGAGCGCCCGGTCGGTGTCCTCCTCGCGGAGCCGATCCGCGCGGGCCCGGGGACCGCGCCGGGGACCGCCCACGTACCCGAGGTCGCCGGTGGCATCGGCGAGGAGCCGCGCGACCTGCTCCCACGAGCCGGCCGTCCCCTCCCCGACGATCCGACCGCCCGGCCCGTCGACGTGGACGACGTACGGCGAGCCGGGGACGGCGTAGGCGTCCCACGCCGCCGAGGACAGCACGACGGTCACGTCGGGCGGCGCGAGCTCGGCCAGGAGCGCGGGGCTCTCCTCGGCGGGGTCGCGGACGACCACGACGAGGCGGGCCCCCTCCGGGAGCCGGACCTCGCCGGCCCGGAGCGCCTCCCAGTAGCCGCCGCAGGTCGCGCAGCCGCTCGAGAGGAACACGAGCACCGTGTCGTGGGCGGCCCCGACCGCCCGCAGCGCCACCGCGCCGCCCGACGGCGTGACGCCGGCGAGGTCGTGGGCGGGCCGTCCCGTCGGGGCGGTCTCGGGGACGCCGGCGGGGCGTGCGGGACCGGGCGCGCGCGTCGGCGCGTCGTCGACGCCGGCGCCGAGCTCGTGGAGGCGCCGCAGGATCACGGCGTGGCTGCGGAGGAGGCCGGCGACGAGCACCGACAGCAGCACGACGACGAGGGCGAGGAGGGTGACGGCGAGGGTCATGCGGGGCCTCGGGTCGGGTGGAGGGCGAGGGCCTGACGCCACTCGGGGACGGTGGTGAGGAGCAGCCGCACGAGCGCCGCGCCGCACCCGACGAGAGCGAGCGAGGTCAGCGTCGCGAGGTCGGGACCTCCGGCGAGGAGGGGCGGCGCCGCGGTCGCCGCGGCGGCCAACGCGACCGCGGCGCAGACGGCGTCGACGACCACGTGGAGGACGGTGAGCGGGGTGGTGCGCGCGCCGAAGCAGCCGCAGGACGCGCCGGCGCCGCGGCGCTGGACGGCCGCGAACGCGGTGAAGCCGAGGTAGAGGGACGCCGTGGCGAGGGCGGGCAGCCGCCCACCGACAACGAGCGCCCCGACCCCGACGGCGACCTCGACGCTCCCCAGCACGCGCACGAGCGCCGGGTGTCCCGGGAGCCGGGCGGCACGGAGGGCCTCGCCGGTCGCCGTGGGGCGTCGCAGCTTGGCGAGGCCGGCCAGGACCAGGACGAGCGCGACGATCGCGAGCGCGGCCGTGACGAGGTCCTGCACCCTGCGCGCTCCTCCGCCGTGGCTCGACTGGCGGGATGCTACCGAGCGTGGGTGGTGCCGCTGACGCCCCCCAACCGCTCACGCCCGAGGACCTCGTGGAAGACGTCGTCGTCGACGCGCGCGCCGTCGGGGATGACCGACAGCGAGCCGTTGCGCTCGAGCACGACGGCACGGATGCCGTCCAGCGAGCCGTGACCCGAGAGCCGGAGCTCCTGGTAGACCTCGTCGGCGCTGAGGTGCCCCTGCGCGAGCTGCTCGTCCACGAGCTCGCCGTCGGCGACGACGAGCCGCGGGGCGTTCTGGATGAGCCGGTGCACGGCTGGCACCCGGTGGTGCAGTGCGCCGGTGGCGGTGTGCAGCACGAACATCGTCACCAGGCCGATCACGGCGGTAGCCAGCGACGTCCGCACCAGGATGACCCGGCCGATCAGGGAACCGAGGGCGAAGACGAACGCGAGGTCGTAGGTGCTCGACCGCGAGAACTGACGCTGCCCGAACACGCGGCTCAGCGCGATGATCGTCACGTAGACCGCGAGGGCCACGACCACGGTGAGCCCGGCGTCCGCCCAGGTCGTGCCGAGGGCGTGGGCGACGGCGCGCGACACGGTCGACTCCTCCTGGGGGCGAGACGGTGGCGGTCCCACCTCGAGGGTGCGTCGTCGCGTCCGACCCGGCCGGCCTCCGCCCTCCCCGTCCGTACGGGGCCCCGACCGTCGGCCGTGTGTGCCGGGGCGAGGTCACCTAGGGTGCCGCCGCGGCGAGCGCGCTGGGAGGGGACCGCGTGAAGCGACTGTCGATCTCGGACGCCGGGTGGCTCCTCATCGAGGGCCGTGAGCGTCCGATGCACGTCGGGGGCCTCCAGCTGTTCCGACCGCCGGAGGACGCCGGCCCGTCGTTCACGAGCGAGCTGGCCGAGCAGCTGCGTCACGACGACGACGTCCGCGCGCCGTTCAACCAGCGGCTGTCCCGGCCCTACGGCATCGCCAACGCGCTCTACACCTGGGTGGAGGACGAGGTCGAGCTCGACTACCACTTCCGGCACCTGGCGCTCCCCGAGCCGGGCCGGATCCGGGAGCTCCTCGCGACCGTGTCGCAGCTGCACTCGAGCCTGCTCGACCGGCACCGCCCGCTGTGGGAGTCCTACCTGTTCGAGGGCATCGAGGACGGCCGGTTCGCGCTGTACACGAAGATCCACCACTCGATGCTCGACGGCGTCGCGGCGATGCGGCAGCTCCTGCGGTCGTTCAGCGACGACCCCGAGGTCCGCGACCTGCCGGCACCGTGGGCCACACCCCGCGGCGAGCAACCGCGGGCGGACGCGGACGGTCACGGCGGCGTGCTGTCGATGACGAGCGACCTGCTCCGGCTCGCGACCGGCGGGGTCTCGTCGGGGCTCACGGTCGCGCGGGCGATCACCGAGCAGGTCGTGAAGTCCCAGTTCGACGCGGCGCAGGTGGCTCCGTTCCAGGCGCCGCCGTCGATGCTGAACGTCCGGCTCACGAGCGCCCGCCGGTTCGTGGCGCAGTCCTACGACATGGCCCGCATCCGCGCGGTCGGCAAGGCGCTCGACGCGACCGTCAACGACGTGGTGCTCGCGATGTGCTCCGGGGCGTTGCGCGACTACCTGCGCGCCCACGACGCCCTCCCCGACCGGCCGCTGATCGCGCTCGTCCCGGTGGCGTTCAAGCGCGAGGGCGGCGACGGCACCGGCAACAACATCAGCCTCGTGCCCGCGAACCTCGCCACCCACCTCGAGGGTCCCGGCGAGCGGCTGGCGCTGATCCGGTCCTCGATGAACGCGGTCAAGGACCGGCTGCGCGGGATGTCGCCGATGGAGCTCGTGAACTACGGGATCGCGATGACCGCACCGCTGATCCTGGGCCAGCTCACCGGCCTGTCGGGACGGACCCGCCCCACCTACAACGTGGTCATCTCCAACGTGCCCGGCCCCGACCACCCGCTGTACTGGAACGGGGCGCAGATGGAGGGGCTCTACCCGCTGTCGCTGCTGAACGAGGGCTACGCGATCAACATCACGATGACCTCCTACGACGGGGCGATGGACTTCGGGATCACCGCCGACCGCCGGGCGTTGCCCCAGGTGCAGCGCCTCATCGACCACCTCGAGGACGCCCTGGCGGGGCTGGAGCACGTCGCGGGGACCGCGTAGGGCGCGAGCCGGGCCGGCGGGGACGGGAGCGGACGTGGAGGCACGGATGGCGTCGGTGGACACCGACCGGTGCGCCTGGGACGAGCTCGGCGAGCCCGCGCCCCCGCCGGCGCTGAGCCCGCTCGACGGGGACGTGACCGCCGACGTGTGCGTGGTCGGACTCGGCGCGTCGGGGCTCGCGGCCGCCCGTCACCTGGCGGCACGGGGCGCCGACGTGGTCGCGGTCGACGGGGACGGCATCGCCGCCGGCGCGGCAGGCCGCAACGGCGGCTTCCTCCTCGCCGGCGCGGCGCAGTTCCACCACGACGCGGTCGCCGCCTGGGGCCGCGACCTCGCCGTCCGTCTCTACCGCGCCACGCTGGTCGAGCTCGACCGCACGGTCGACGAGCTCGGCCCGGCGGCGCGCCCCGTCGGGAGCCTGCGGGTGGCCGCCGACCCGGCCGAGGCGGCCGACATCGTGCAGCAGCTCGAGGCGCTTCGAGCCGACGGCTTCCCGGGGCAGGCCTACCTCGGGCTGGAGGGCACGGGGATCCTGGTCCCGGGCGACGCCGCGTTCCACCCGGTGGTCCGGGCACGCACGCTCGCGCACGAGGCGGTCGCCGCCGGGGCGCGGCTCGCCGCGCCGGTCTGGGTCCGCGAGCTCGAGCCCGGCCGGGTCGTCACCGACACCGCGACCGTCCGCGCGCCGCGGACGGTGGTCGCCGTCGACGGCGGCCTCGAGTCGCTCCTCCCGGAGCTCGCGGGGCGGGTCCGGACGACACGGCTGCAGATGCTCGCCACCGCGCCCGACCGCGGCATCTCCCTCCCCCACCCCGTCTACCGCCGCTGGGGCTACGACTACGTCCAGCAGCTACCGACCGGCGAGGTCCTCCTCGGCGGGTGTCGCGACGCGGCGATCGAGGACGAGTGGGGCGCGCCGGCCGAGCCGACACCGCTGGTGCAGCGCTGCCTCGACCGCGAGCTCGCCCGGCTCGGCGTGCACGCGCCGGTGACCCACCGCTGGGCCGGCCGGTCGGCGTGGACCGACGACCTGCTGCCGGTGTGCGAGGAGGTCCGGCCGGGGGTGTACGCCGTCGGCGGCTACAGCGGCCACGGGAACCTCCTGGGCACGATCTGCGCCCGTGCGGCGGCCGAGGTCGCGCTCGACGGCGGGACGCTCGACCTCCACCGGGCGCTCGCGACCGGGTGAGCCGGGGTCAGGCGGGGGCCGGGGCGGCCATCTCGGCGAGCGCGGCGTCGATCCGCTCCTCCACCTCGTCCGGATCACCGTCGGTCGCGGCCACGATCTCCTCGATGAGCCGCTCACGGGCGTCGCGGTAGATGCGGCTGTCGGACGGGGACAGCCCCTTCTCGCGCTCGCGGGCGGTGAGGTCGCGGACCGCCGCGGCGACCTCGCGCACCTTGCCGGAGCCGAGCCGTGCCTCGTTCTCGGCGTGCTGCTTGCGCCACGACAGCTCGAGCAGCTGGGGTGCCTCGCGCAGCACGGCGAAGACCTCCCCGATGTCGTCCTCGTCGATGGTGCGTCGCAGCCCCACGTCGGCGAGCGACTCGACCGGCACGTGGAGGGTCAACGAGTCCTCCGTACGGCGCAGGACGACGTACTCGCGCTCGACGCCGCCGACCTCCCGCTTCTGGATGGCGGTCACCTCGGCGGTGCCGTGCTGGGGGTGGACGATCGTGTCTCCGACGCTGGGCTTCATGGTGCTCCTCGTGGCGGTCCGGCCGGCTGGCGACACGCCGGCGCACGCGGGCTGGGGGGCGCCTACCCGCGACCCCTCCAGGGTACGCCTCCGGCGGCTGGAGCCGGCCCCAGCACCCCCACCGTCCGGACGGCCACCTCCGCCGCCGCCCCCGGGCCGCACACCGGGCCCCGACGGGCCTGCGGACGGTCCGCCCGCGCCCGTAGAGTCGTCGTCCGGGGACGAGCGACGACGGCGTGGGAGATGACGGTGCTCTACATCGACGGGACCTGGCGGGACGCCGGCGACGGACGGACCTTCGCGGTCACCAACCCGGCCACCGGCGCGGTGATCGGCGAGGTCGCCGACGGCGGTGCCGACGACGCCCGCGCCGCGGTCGACGCCGCCGCGGCCGCGTTCGACGGCTGGGCGGGCCGGACCGCCTACGAGCGCTCGGCCATCCTGCACGAGGCGCACCAGCTGATGCGCTCGCGGACCGACGCGCTCGCCAAGCTCATGACCGAGGAGCAGGGCAAGCCGCTCAAGGCCGCACGCAACGAGGTCGGCTACGCCGCCGACTTCCTGCTGTGGTTCGCCGAGGAGGCCAAGCGCGTCTACGGCGAGACCATCCCGGCGCCGCGGGCGGACCAGCGCTTCCTCGTCCTCAAGCAGCCCGTGGGCGTGTGCGCCGCGATCACCCCGTGGAACTACCCCATCTCCATGATCACGCGGAAGGTGGCGCCGGCGCTCGCCGCGGGCTGCACGATGGTCGTCAAGCCCGCCGAGCAGACCCCGCTGTGCGCCAAGGCCGTGGTGGAGCTGATGGCGGAAGCGGGCGTCCCGGCCGGCGTGCTGAACCTCGTCTCCACGAGCGACCCGGCGCCGGTGGGCGATGCCTGGCTGACCGATGCGCGCGTCCGCAAGGTCACCTTCACCGGCTCGACCGAGGTCGGCAAGCACATCGCCCGGCGGGCCGCCGACCAGGTCAAGCGCGTGTCGCTCGAGCTCGGCGGCCACGCGCCGTTCATCGTCTTCGACGACGCCGACCCGGCCCACGCGGCCAAGGGCGCAACGCTCGTGAAGATGCTCAACACCGGGCAGGCCTGCATCTCCCCCAACCGCATCTTCGTCCAGCGCGGCATCGTCGAGCCGTTCCTCGCCACCCTCACCGAGCGGGTGGGGCGTATGCGGGCCGGCGACGGGATGCAGGACGGTGTCACGATCGGTCCGCTGGTCGACCAGCCGTCGCTCGACAAGGTCGACCGCCAGGTCCGCGACGCGGTCGACAAGGGCGCCCGGCTGGTCGCCGGTGGCCGCCGCCTCACCGACGACGGCCTCGACGCCGGCTACTTCTACGCGCCGACGGTGCTGGCGGACGTGTCCGAGGAGATGGACATCTACCGCGAGGAGACGTTCGGACCGGTCGCGCCGGTCATCGTCTTCGACGACGAGGACGAGGTCATCGCGCGGGCCAACGACACCACCTACGGCCTGGCCTCGTACGTCTACACGCGCGACCTGTCGCGGGCGCTGCGGAGCTTCGAGCGGCTGCGGTTCGGCATCGTCGGGATCAACGACATCAACCCGACCGCGGCGGCCGCGCCGTTCGGCGGCGTGAAGGAGTCCGGCCTCGGGCGTGAGGGCGGCCGCGCCGGCATCGAGGAGTACCTCGACACCAAGCTCGGCGGGTTCTCGATCTGAGCCCGGGCCGGTCAGGCCGGCTCGAACCGCAACGAGAGCACGAGCGCGTGCCCCGTGTCCACGGCCGACCCGCCGCCGGCGGACACGTAGGCCCACAGCGTCCCGCCGACGTCGAGCAGCCACGCGCGCTCGGTCGTCCCCGGTGCCGGACCGACCCAGACCTGGGTCTCGAGGTCGACGCCCCGGGCCCGCGGCGCCACACGGAGGACGTGCGGGATGTCCTCGCGCGCCCCGGTGGGCGCGGCCGACGCCCCCGCGGTGGGCGACGGGGCGCCGGCGCCGACGAGGTCGACGAGGAGCGCCGCCACCGGCCCGATCGAGGTCCCCGCGACCGGTTCGACCGTGACGCCGGGGAAGCGGCCCGGTGCGGTGAGCGCCACGCCGGCGGCGTCGAGGTCGGCCACCGCCTCGGCGGGGACGCGCCCGTCCACGGCGTCCCGCGGGAGCCCCACACCGCCGACCGGGAACAGGTAGCCGAGGTCGTCACCGTCGGCCGTGCGGAGGACCACCCCCCGGTCGGAGCCGCCGACGAACACGTCGACGACCATCCGCTCCGGAGCGGTGAAGCGGACCTCGCCGACGCCGTGGTCGGCGAACCCGATGCGCACCTCCCGACCGGAGGCGACCCGCAGCGGGTAGCCGCGGTAGACGGCTGCCGGCGCGGTCGTCGCCGGCGCGGTCGTCGCCGGAGCGGCGGAGGGCGCTGGCGGGGCCGGGTCGGGGCTCGTCGACGCCGTCGTGGGCGGGACGCCACCCTCGGCCAGCTCGGCCCCAGCGGACCCGCAGCCGAGGAGCAGCACGCCGGCCACGGCCGCGCACGCCGCCGGCAGGTGCCAGCCGGGGGCGGACGCGACGACGGGCACGGCGGGCCTCACGAGACGGTGGACGCGGAGGTCCCGAGGCTAGCCCCGCCGCCACGGCTCAGGCTGCGGCGAGCTGCTCGAGCGGGCGGAACAGGCGCCCGCGCTCGGCCCACGAGACCAGCGCCAGCGCCAGGATCCCGTACCCGAGGAACCCGAACGACATCGGCAGGACCGAGCCGTCGAAGGTCCGGTCCAGCAGCGATCCGAGGAGCGCCCCGACCGCGATCTGGACCGCCCCGATGAGCGAGGACGCCGTGCCCGCGACGGCCCCCATCGGGGTCATCGCGATGGTGTTGAAGTTGGGGATCAGGAGCGCGTGCGAGGCCAGCATCGCGGCGAGCACGAGCAGGAACGCCACGAGCGGGGGGTGGCCGTCGGTGGCGAGCGAGAGCGCGACGAGCACGGCCGCGACGAGGATGTAGCCCACGAGGACGCCGTGGGCGAGGCGGCGGGTGCCGATGCGCTCGACCACGCGACCGTTGGCGAACATGGCGAGCCCCATCACGAGCGCCAGCCCGCCGAAGATGCGCGGGAAGCGGTCGGCCTGGTCGAAGGTCTCGCTGAAGATCAGCTCGGCCGACCCCAGGTAGGAGGTGAACACGCCGTAGAGCGCGGTCATGGCGAGCGCGTAGGCGACCGTGTAGCGGTCCGAGACGACGACCCGGGCGGCGACGAGGATCCGGCCGAACCGCAGCTCGCTCCGGTGCTCCTCGCGGAGGGTCTCGGGCAGCCGCAGCGCCCACACCGCCATGACGACCGCGGCCGCGATGCAGACGCCGAACACCCAGCGCCAGCCCGCCGCTCCGGCGATCGCGGCGCCGATGGTCGGGGCGACGACCGGGACGAGGATGAACACGGCCATCACGAACGACATCGCGCTCGCCATCCGCTCGCCCTCGTAGCGGTCGCGGATGACGGCGAGCGTCACCACGCGCGGGCCGGCGGCGCCCACGCCCCAGACGAAGCGGGCGACGAGCAGGAGCCCGAGGGTGGGCGACAGCGCGGCCCCGAGCGCCCCGACGGCGTAGATGCCGAACCCGAGGTAGAGCGCGGGGCGACGCCCGAAGCGGTCCGCGAGCGGCCCGTAGAGGAGCTGGCCGACCGCCAGGCCGATGAAGTAGGCGGTGACGAGGCCGGCGACGGCGGTGGAGCCCTCGGGCAGCCCGAGGTCGGCGCGGATGGCCCCGAACGCGGGGAGCATCAGGTCGATGCCGAGCGCGGCGAGCGCCATCGACATCGCCAGGAGCGCGGTGAACTCGACCCGGCCCAGCTCCCGCCGGGGTGGGCGGCCGCCGCCGGCGCGCACACCCGTCGCGGACGAGGGCGTGGAGGGGGCGGTGGGCACGGCCGGCTCGATCGGGAGACGCTGGGGGCGGGCGGGGTCACGGTACGGCAGCACCGTCGGTCGTTCGATGTCGAGACACCGGACGTGCGCTGGAAGCGCTGCGCGCCCCGGGGGTCAGCCCCGGTGGAGGACGCGGTCCGGGCGGATGCGCAGGACCACGCGCTCGGACTGGATCTCGGCTGCGTAGTCGCGGCCGGTGTAGACGTTGGAGAGGTGGTCGATGTGCTCGCGCGCCTCGTCGCCGCCGACGACCTCGACGACCTCGCCCCGGACCTCGGTGTAGGAGTACGGGTTCTCGGCACGCCAGATCGTCACGGCCACACGCGGGTCGCGCTCGACGTTGGCGAACTTCTGGCGGTGCCGTTCGGTGTTGATCAGCACGTGCTCGTCGTCGGCGTCGACCCACATGATCTGGGTCTGGGGGTGGCCGTCCTCGAACAGGGTCGTGAGCATCGCGAAGTTCGGGCCCGTCGCGATGTCCTTCAGGGTGTCATCGATCGGCATGGGTTCCTCCGGGTCGTCGTCGGTCTCGACGGTAACGAGCGTGGTGGGCCGGCCGGGTGGCCGGCCGGCCACGGCGATCAGCGGGTCGGGTCGACGTTGCCGCCGGCGTGGTGGGCCGGGATTCGCCCGAGCCGTCCCGCCTGGAAGTCGGCGAACGCCTGCCGGACCTCCCCGTCGGTGTTCATGACGAACGGGCCGTACCAGGCGACCGGCTCGCGGATGGGCCGGCCGCCGAGCAGCAAGACGTCGAGCGCGGGGGCGCGCGACTCCTGCGCCTCGTCGGCGGTGACGACGAGCGTGTCGCCGTCGGCACCGAACACGGCGAGCTGGCCCGAGCGGATCGGACGCCGCTCCGCGCCCACGGTCCCGGCGCCGCCGAGGACGTAGGCCAGGCCGTTGAAGTCGGGCGCCCACGGCACCCGCAGCTCGGCTCCCGCGGCGACGGTCGCGTGGACCAGCGTGATCGGCGTGAACGTGCTGCCGGGGCCGCGGTGCCCGTCGAGGTCGCCGGCGATCAGACGGAGGAGCGCGCCGCCGTCGGGGGTGGTGAGGAGGGTCACCTCGCCGCCGCGCAGGTCCTGGTAGCGGGGCGCGCGCATCTTCTCGGCGCGCGGCAGGTTCACCCAGAGCTGGAAGCCGTGGAACAGCCCGCCGCGAGACGACGAGCTCCTCCGGCGGCGTCTCGATGTGCAGGATCCGGCGCCGGCGGTCATCCACTGGGTGTCGCCGTCGGTGATGAGGCCGCCGCCGCCGTTGGAGTCGTGGTGCTGCATCGTCCCGTCGATGCATGTAGGTGACGGTCTCGAACCCGCGGTGGGGGTGCCACGGGGTGCCCTTCGGCTCGCCCGGCGCGTACTCGACCTCGCCCATCTGGTCGAGGTGGACGAAGGGGTCGAGGTCGGCGAGGTCGACGCCGGCGAAGGCGCGGCGCACGGGGAAGCCCTCGCCCTCGAAGCCGCGCGGCGCGGTGGTCACGCTCCGGACGCGCGCGCTCGCGGCCCGGGGCCGCGGACGCGCGGGAGGGTGAGGGTGTCGGCGACGGTGACGGCGGGCATCGGGTGACCTCCTGCGGCGGGACGGACGCGCGGGGGATCGGGGCGTCCGACCTCCAACGCTCGTTGCGATCGCAACCATTCCACCTCGGATGCTCGACCGCACCCGGCGTGAGCGCCGGCCGCCGCGCCGCTGTTCACCGGGCCGCAACAGGGGCGGAACGGGCGCGGAACCCGACCTCCGTAGCGTCACCACCGATCACCCACCGCCCGACCACGAGGATCCCCCGTGACGAGCTACCGCCTCCGCGTCCAGGTCCGCGACGTCCCCGGCGCCCTGGCCGAGCTGACCGGCGGCCTCGCCGGCGCCGGCTGCGACCTCCTCCGCGTCGACGTCCACGGCGTGGACGGTCACGTCGCCGTCGACGAGGTGAGCCTCGTCGCTCCCGACGACCTCGCCGGCGACGACCTCGCCGACCTCGTGGCCGGCGCCGGGGCGACCGCGCTCCTCGTCGCCCCGCTGCCGATGGAGACCGACGTCGACCCGGTCGCCGCCGCGCTCACGCTCGCGGGCGAGCTGGCGGCCAGCCCGGGACCGGCCGAGCGGCTGCGCGCCGGCGAGCGTGGCCTCGCAGGGCTGCTTCGGGCCGAAGCGGCGTGGCTCCTGCCGGCGCCGGCAGCCGGTGAGCCGCTCCTCGCCCACGAGGTGCTCGACGCGCCCACCGTCGTCGCGGTGCCGACCGCCGGCGGGGCCGCCCGCGACGTCATCGCGAGCCTGGCGCTCCTCCCCGCGGGCGGGCTGCTCGGGGTCGCGCTGCGCTGGGGCCGGTGGTCGTTCACCGCCAGCGAGCTCGCTCGCGGCACCGCGTTGGTCGACCTCGCCGCGCGGTCGTTGCCGCCCGCCGTCGGCACGCCGGCGCCGGCCGTGCTCGCGACCACCACCACCGGGGCGCACGTCGCGGTCCGGCCGCTCGGGCCGGGTGACGGCGCCCACCTCCTCGACCTCGACCTGCGACTGTCGGACCGGACCCGCCGACTCCGGTTCCACGGCTCGCGGGGCCTGCCGACCGGCGCCGAGCTGCGCCACCTCACGGCGCACGGGACCGACGCCGGCGTGGCCGTGGGGGCGTGGTCGGAGCGGGGACTCGTGGGCGTCGCGCGGCTCGTGCCGCTGCCGGACGATCCCGGCTCGGCCGAGCTGGCGGTCGTCGTCGCCGACGCCGAGCAGCGTCCGGCGTCGGCGGCGTCCTGCTCGACCGGCTCGTCACCGAGGCGGCCGACCGGGGCCTGCGCCGGCTGGTCGCTCGGACCGCGCCGCACAACGACGCCATCCGGCGGCTCCTGGCCCGTTACGCGCCCGCGACGATCACCCGCATCGCGCACGGCGAGGTCGAGGTGCTCGTCGACCTCGCCGGCGTCCCCGCCACGCTCCCCCGTCTCGCGCGCGGCTGAGTTCGGCAGCGGGTGTTGACGGATAGGCCCAACGCCGTGAAGCACGCGCCCTGACGACTACCGGCGGCACTACGGCGCTGCGGGCGAAGTACCGACGTGACGCGTCGGGGTCAGCAAGCGCGAAGTACCGCCTTCGCGAACCATGGTCGCGATGGATCGAGCGGTATCGCGCCGACTGCCGACGCGCCGGACATGATCAGATCGGGCGTTCCCCGCCGCCCGACGGAAACCCGCGCCGGCGCGGGGAAACGTCACCGCTTCGTGATCGACGCGGGCGGTTCTCCCTCCCGCGGTGACGGAAACCCGCATGGGCGCGTGGAAGTGTCAGCCGGGAGGCTCCTGCAGAAGCGGACGAGAGCCGCCGATACCGACCGCTGGTGTCAAGCCAACGTGCCGCGGTAAGCGTCGCGGCGAGCGGTGGAAGTAGGACAGGAGCTCTCCACGCCCTCGCGCCGGCCGCGCGTCGGTAGATGCGGCGAGATGCCGACTTCGACCTCCCGCTCTGGCGGATCGGACCTATCGCATCAACACCCGCTGCCGAACTCACGCGCGGCTGACGGGTCGCGTCAGACCCAGACGCCGTCCGGGAACGCCTTCACCTCGATGGCGTTGCCGGACGGATCCCGCAGGAAGAACGTGTGCTGCTCCCCCGGCTGTCCCACGAAGCGGCTCCGCGGGGTGAGGAGGAACGCGACGCCGGCGCCCTCGAGCCGGTCCGCGAGCGCCCGCCAGGCGACCGGGTCGAGCACGACCCCGTGGTGCAGCGTCGGCACCGCGGTCGCGTCGACCTCGCTCCGGTCGGTCGGTGGCGCGTAGCCGCGGCACGAGGTGGAGGCTCAACTGGTGGCCGAAGAAGTCGAGGTCGACCCAGTCGGGTCCGGTCCGGCGCTGGTCGCAGCCGAGCAGGTCGCGGTAGTAGGCGACCGTGTCGTCGAGGTCGGCGACGGGGAGCGAGAGGTGGAAGGCGGGCACGGGCGGCCTCCGGTGCGCGGGCGTGGCCCGTGAGGATGGCAGGTCCGCGCACGACCTGGCGAACCGGACGGACCTCGCACCACCGGTCCCGGCCACCACGTACGGTCCCGGACATGACGATGCCCCTGCGAACCCGTGTCCTGTCCGCCCTCGCCGCCGTCGGCGTCCTCGCCTCCGTCGCGACGCCCGCGGCCGCCGCCGCGTCGCGCGACGAGCTGGCACGCCTCCTCCCCGCCTTCGACGCCACCGGGCTCGGCTACGGCACGGTGGTCGACCCGGCCGACGCGCTGCGGCTCGCCGGCGTCCTGCGCGTCGACGTCGGCACGGTCGTCGACGCGATCGACGTGGACCGCCTGCTCGCCACCGTCACGGCGCGCGAGCTCGCCGCCTACCCGGTGTTCGCCAGCGTCGGCGGGATCACGCTGCGAAGGCCGTCGAGCCGGGTCGAGCTCATCGGCTACCACCAGTCCAACCACGAGGGGGCCCGCGACCTCGCCCCCAGCGGACCGACCTCGTGGACCACGCTCGACAGCCGTGGTCGCCTGTCCGGCCGCCGCTCCGCGGCCGACATCGTGAGCGCCCCCGGGGTCGAGATCCGCTCCCCCGTCACCGGGACCGTGAAGCGTGCCGGCGGCTACGTCCTCTACTGCCGCTACGCCGACGACTTCCTCGTCGTCGAGCCCGACGAGCACCCCGGCTGGGAGGTCAAGCTCCTGCACATCGACACGGTCGCGGTCGGGCCCGGCGACCGGGTCACGGCCGGTCGCACCGTCGTCGCCCGGGGCCCGACGGTGTTCCCGTTCCGGTCGCAGGTCGACCGACAGACGGCGGACGCGAACTGGCCCCACGTCCACGTCGAGGTCATCGACCTCGCGATCCCGGACGTCCCGAACGGCGGCAGCGGCAGCAGCTGCTGACCGCCGGCGTCACCGCCCCCGCAACGCCGCCCGGCCGCGGTCGGTGAACCCGTCGGCGTCGACCGGGACGAACTCCCAGCTGTAGTGGTCGGCGCCGAGGGTCACGACGAGCACGCCGTGACTGTCGGCGCTGCGGACCGCGGTCGCGGCCAGCGGGTCGCGCGGGAAGGCACGCAGCCACGCGCCCCCGGTCCCGACGACGAAGCTCCGGATCCCGTCGGCGGTCGGGTCACCACTCGGGTCGACCGGGTCGAGCCGCTCGTAGTCGTGCTCGTGTCCCTGGAGGACGACGTCGGCACCGTGGTCGTCGAGGATGCCCCACAGCGTCGCGGCGCTCGGGTCGCTGCCGTGCGGGCCGGACGAGAACCGCGCGTGGTGCCAGTACGCCACGACGGGGCGGTCGCCGGCGGCGGCGAGGTCCGCCTCGAGCCACCGTGCCTGCGGCGAGTCCGGCCCACAGCCGACCACGTCGCAGTTGGAGTTGAGCGCCACGACGTGCCACGCGCCGGCGTCGAAGGCGTACCACCCCTGGCCGCGGGTGCCGGCGGCGTCGCCGAAGCGGTCGTAGTACGGGCCGGCGCCGGCGGTGCCGTAGTCGTGGTTGCCGGGCACCGGCCGGATGCGCGGCTCGAGCGGCCCCCAGGAGGTCCCCCAGCAGTCGCTGAACTCGCGGGTGGTGCCGTTCTCGTACGCGAGGTCGCCGAGCGCGAGGATGGTCCCGCGGAGCCCCGACGCGAGCGCCGCCGTCGCCTCGTCGCGGTCGTAGCCACACACCCCGATGTCGCCCACGGCGATGACGACCGGGTCGGCCGGCGGAACGGTGGACGCGCCGGCCGCGACGAACCGGTCGAGCACCCGCGCGAGGAAGCTCGCCATCTCCGCGCGCGTCACCGGTGCCTCGGGCCGGAAGGTGCCGTCGCCGTACCCGGTCGCGATCCCCGCCTCGACCGCTGCGTCGATGGCCGCCTCGTGCACCGACCCGTCGTCGTCGTCGAAGTGGTCGCCGCCGCGCGGCAGGGTCTCGCCGGTGCGGTGCTCGGCGACCGCCACGAGGAAGCTCGCCATCTGCCCCCGGGTCACCGGCGAGCCGGGCGAGTAGCGCCGCGGGGAGGTGCCGTGCACCAGGTCCGCCTCCGCGAGCGCGTCGATGGCCGACTCGTGCACCGAGCCCTCGTCGTCGTCGAAGTGGTCCGCGGTCGCGGGCGGGAGCGGGTCGCCGGAGCGGTCGAGGAGGCGGACGAGGAAGCTCGCGAGCTGGGCGCGGGAGGTGTGGTTGTCCGGGACGAACCGGTCGACGGTCTCGCCGCTCGCGACCTGCCACCACACGACGCAGTCGATGGCGTCCTCGTGGGTGCCGTCCTCGGCGACGTCGGCGAAGCCGTCCTCGGACACGCGTCCGGCCGGGCACGCGGCAGCGAGGTCGGTCGCGGCGACGGCGTCGCCGGACACGAGGAGCGACGCCCCGATCACGAGGACGACGACCAGCGGCGCGAGGCGGAGGGTGTGCACGGCGACGTTCCTGGCGTGGGATGGCGGACGGGCGCGGGTGGACGGTAACGCGCCCGCCAGCCTTCCCGGCAGCCGCCAGGTCGCGGATGGCGAGCTCGACCACGGCGTGGTCGCGGTGTTCGGCGTCGAGGGTGACGGCATCGCCGGTGCGGTTGGTGACGAAGGCGTGGTGGCGCCAGTCCGCGAACAGGGTCGGGAGCTTGGGGTCGTCGATGATCTTGGTGCGGCGCACGATCAGCCGGTCCTTGCCGAGCTCGGTCTCGGCGACCTGGGCGATGCCGCCCTTGGTGTAGGCGATGTCGACCCAGGCGTCGTCGGCGATCGCGTCGATCGCGGCCACGATCGGCTTCTGACGCGCAACGGTGATGGAGAACTCGACGCCGTGGTCGGTGCACGCCTTCATGACCTTGTGGGACCAGAACGCCGAGTCGGCCCGAAAGGTGAGCTTCCCGGTCGCGCCAGCACGACGGACCCGCCCGATCGTTTCCCGGACGAACCGTTGTGCGCCGCGGCCGGACCCGGCCGAGCCTTTCCGCATCCGGGCGTGGACGACCTCACCGGTGTCGGCACGCGTGGCGAGCAGCGGATGCAGACCGAGCACCCGCGTGTAGCCGTACGCCGCACCCTGCTTGGCGTAGCCGTGGACCTCACAGATCGTGGAGTCCAGATCGATGAACATCGGCGCGTCCCCCGGACCGGCTCCTGCCGGCCCAGGCGCGGGTGAGCGCGAGCTCGGTGACCCGGTCGAGTTGGCGAACGTGCCCGAAGGTGAACTGGCGGAGCCACGTCCCGACCGTGGACGCCGCGACCGTGTCGTGACCGAGCACCCGTGACGTCGCACCAGCACGCAGCATCGCGACATCGTCGATGCAATCGCCCCCGGCGACCAGCGTGTGCGACAGGGTCAGAAGCTTCCGGCCCGGCCGGTAGCCGACCGTGACGGTGTCGTCGATCAGCGTCTCGAGACCGAGCCGCTGCACGAGCGTCCCGGTCAACAGCAGACCCGCATCCGCGACGGCGCGGTCATCGTCGAAGGTCACCGAGAAGCGGTCGAGGCTGTGGGAAGATGCTGGCATCCTGAAGGTGCCTCCGTGGTGGCGGTGTGGTTGGCGTAGGAACCGCCATTCTGACCGCTACGGAGGCACTTTCAGCTCAACCGCGACCATTCACATCGGTGGATTCGCTCAGACGGCGGCCGGCGTGCGCGCCTCGATCGTCGTGACCGGCACCTCCGCGGCCCGCTCCAGGCGGCTCTGCAGGTCCAGCTTCAGCCACCGGGAGACGCCCGCCGGCAACGTCGACAGGATCACCCGGTCGGGCTGCAGGCGCTCCATCGCCTCGACCGCCGCCGCGTACGGATCCGACGGTCCGACCTCACCGTCGGCCTCGGCCCCCAGCTCGTGCAGGTGGTCGAGCATCCGACCCAGCCGGTGCCGCGAACGGCGGCGGGCCTCATCGGCCGCTTCGGCGCTCGACTCGCGCCGGGCCGGGATGCCGTAGGCCGGGTCGGCCGGCACCCACACGTCGGACTCGTCCTCCGGCGGCGTCATCGGGACGACCACGTGGAACTCCGCGGCGCCCTCGGCGATGCGGTGTCGGACCTCGTCGTCGAGCTCGGAGCCGCCGAGCGTCTGGTTGGCCACCAGCAGGTAGCGGGGCATGTCCGGACCTCCTCCTTCGGGTCGTCCCAGCATCCCCCTCCCCCGGCGACGCCACCCCGACCACGGGACCCGGGCCGCACGTCCCGTGCCCGGACGGCGAGGTGTGCCGGGAACCCCGGCCCGGACACGTCACACTGGGGGCGTGAGCGACGACCACGCCCCGACGCGCACCCTGCGGGTGGTGCTCCACGCCGACGTGGACTCGATGTTCGCGCAGGTCCACCAGCGCGACGACCCCACCCTGGTCGGCCAGGCCGTGCTCGTCGGCGGCACCGGGCCGCGGTCGGTCGTCGCGGCGGCCTCGGTCGAGGCCAAGCGGATGGGGGTCCGCTCGGCGATGCCGATGGGCCGGGCGGTCCGGATGCTGCCGAGCTACGTGATCGCCAAGCCCGACCACGAGCGCTACCGCCGCGCATCGCGTCACGTGATGGCGGTGCTGGCGACCCACGCCGACGACGGTCGGGTCGAGCAGGTGTCGATCGACGAGGCCTACCTCGCGGTCACCGGCCCCGACCCGGAGGCCGCGGCCCGGGCGGTGGTCGCGGCCGTCGTCGCCGAGGTCGGCCTCACGATCTCGATCGGGGCCGCCTCGACCAAGCTCGGCGCGAAGCTCCTGTCGGGGCACACGAAGCGGGCGAACGGACCGGGCAGCGTCACCTGGCTTGCCGACGCCGACCTCCTGACCTGGATGGCGGGGCTGCCGGTGCGCGCGCTGCCGGGGTGCGGGCCCGTCACCGCCGACGCGCTCGCCGCCGCGGGGTTCGAGACCGTCGCGGACCTCCGAGCCGCCGACCCGACGTTGCTGCGCCGGGTGGTCGGTCGCGCCGCCGCGGCCGCGCTCGTCGCCGCCGCACACAACCACGCCTCGGCGAGCATCGACCCGCCGTCGGAGCGCAAGCAGGTGTCCCACGAGCGCACCTTCGAGGCCGACCTCACGACGGTGGACGCGGTCGCCGACGCGGTCGCCTCCGCCGCCGAGAGCGTCGCCGCCCACCTCGAGCGCTCCGGCCGCTACGCCCGCACGGTGAGCGTCAAGCTGCGGACCCACGAGTTCGAGGACCGGTCCCGGTCGCGGACGCTCGGCGCGGCGACCCGCGACCCCGCGACGCTGACCGCGCTCGCCCGCGACCTCGCCGGCGAGGTGTGGCACATCGTCGAGCGCGCCCCCGTCCGGCTGGTCGGGTTCTCCGCCTCGAACCTCACCGACGTGGAGCAGCCGGCGCTGTTCCCGTGAGGCCGAGCGGCGGAGCTCACCCGACGTGGAGCTCGCCCGACAGGAGCAGCGGCCGCGGCCGCGCCGCGCGGCCACCGTTGGCGCCGGGGTCGATCCCGACGATGACCCGACCGCCGGCGCGCGTGCGGACGTGGCCCACGCGGTCGACGGTGGTCGAGCTGCGGAGGTCGGCGGGGACGCCGCGGCCCTGCGCCGGCGGCAGCAGCGGCTGCGCGTGGCCGTGCACCTGCGAGAACGGGACCGGCTCGCCGGCGCGCCCGCGCGCGAGCCACGGGGTGCGGAGCTCCCGGTGCGGCTGGGTCCACGCCACCCCGGGATCGTCGTCCCGGGCCGCCATCTGACCGGCGGCGAGGACGTGACGGGCGTGGTGCTGCGGCTGCGCCAGCAGCCGCGCGGCCTCGACGTGGTCGGGCTCGCCGAGCCCCTGCCACGACCGGACCGTCATGCCCGCGTGGGAGACGAGCACCGGTCCGAGGTGGTCGTCGTCGATGGCCACGGCCGGCCGCAGGAACCCCTCGTCCCACCAGTCGACGAGCTTGGCGGCGATGACCGGGTCGATCCGTGGCTGCCAGAAGTCGATGCCGCCCGGGAGGTACTGGGCCTCGTGGTTGCCCACCAGCTGGACCCACCGGCCGGTCCGGCGGAACAACGACTCGACCACCGCCACCACGAGCTCGCTCACCTTGCCCTTGTGGACGAGGTCCCCGACCTGCACCACCACGAGGTCCTCGGGCCAGCGGACCTGCCGCGGCACGTTGCGGTCGTCGACCTCGACCCCGAGCTCCGCGAGCGTCGTCAGGAGGGGCTTCAGGTGCCCCGAGAGGTCACCCAGCACCGCGATCCGCTGCACCTGCACCGTCCGACGTCCCCTCAGCGACCCCAGCGGGCGGCGGTCTCGGCGAGCGCCTCGTCGAAGCCGCGGCCGGCGGTGAAGCCCAGCTCGTCGGCGATCCGCGACGCGTCGTAGCGGCCGGTCCACGCCGGCCGGGCCTCGCCGGCGAACGGGTCGGGCGCGTCGCCCACGATGTCGAGCACGGCGCCGAGGTAGTCCTCCCACGTCCCGTGCCCGCCGACGACGTTGTAGGTCCGCCCGACCGCCCGGTCGTCACGCAGCGCCACGACGGCGGCGTCGGCGAGGTCGTCGACGTGCACCCACGCGTGGGTCGCCTCGCGGGCCGGGGTGAACGGGAGCTCGCCGGCCGCGGCCATCGCCGGGAAGCGCTGGCCCCACGTGGAGGTCTCGCCCCAGCCGAGCACGGCCGGCGGTCGCAGGATCGTGGCGGCGAGCCCACGCTCGACGCCGGCGAGGACCTCGCGCTCGGCCTCGGCCTTGGTCACCGCGTACGGATCGCCGTCGACCACCATCGGGGTGTCCTCGTCGATGACGTCGACACCGTCCTTGGCGTAGACGCTGCCGGTGGAGATGTGCACCAGCCGCAGCCCGCCGGCGAGCGCGGCCTCCACGACCCGGCGCGTCCCGTCGCGGTTGACGTGCCGGTCGGCGGCGAGGTCGCCGGACGCCGAGGCCGCCGCGTGGACGACCGCGTCGCAGCCGTCCGCCGCCCGGTCGAGCTCGCCGGCCCCGGTGAAGTCGCCGACGACCTCGGTCACGCCGGCGAGGTCGGTCGCCGGCGAGGTCGCCGGGCGCCGGACGATCGCGCGGACCGCGGCGCCGGCGTCCACCAGCGACGCGCACAGGCGCCCGCCGACGAAGCCGCTGGCGCCGGTCACGAGCACGGTCGCACCATCGAGGTCCACGGGAGCTCCTGTCGGGGGTCGGGGCGGGGGCGGGCCGGTGTCAGCCCAGTTCGGGGATGACCTCGCGCGCGAAGCGCTCGAGCCCGCTCGTGTCGTAGGCGGCCTCGGCGAAGTACGCGATGCCGTAGCCGAGGCCGGCGTCCACGATCGGCTGTAGCCGCGCGACGAGCTGCTCGGGCGTGCCCGCGAACAGCCGCGCCACCCGGACGGTCTCGGCCACCTTCGCGTCGTCGTCGAGGACGCGGCCCATGCGGTCCGCGAGCTCGCCGAGGCGGTCCTCGACGTCGGCCTCGGTCTCCTCGCAGACCACGTTGTAGTTGCCGGAACGGACGATGCTGTCGAAGTCCCTGCCGACGTCCTCGCAGTGGCGGCGCAGGACCTCGGACTTGTGCCGGAACTCGTCGAGCTGGGCCGCGAAGTTGGTGTAGTCGGCGTGGCGCGCGGCGACCCGCAGGGTCAGCTGCTCGCCCCCGCCGGCGATCCACACCGGTACGTGCGGGTCCTGCAACGGCTTGGGACGACAGATCGCGCCGGCGAGGTCGAGGTGCGTGCCGTGGTGCTCGACGACGTCCTCGGTCCACATCCGCTTGATGACCTCGACGCCCTCGTCGAGCATCGCGATGCGGGTCGCCGGCGACGGGAAGTCGTAGCCGTAGCCGTCGTACTCGTGCTCGTACCAGCCGGCCCCGATGCCGAGCTCGAGCCGGCCACCGGAGATGACGTCGATGCTCGCGGCGACCTTGGCGAGGTAGGTCGGCGGCCGGTAGCCGATCGAGGTGCACATCTGACCGAGCCGGACGGTGTCGGTCGCCGCCGCGAGCGCGGCCATGAGCGTCCAGGCCTCGAAGGTCGACTCCTGGGTCGGCGCCGGCACCGTGTGGAAGTGGTCGTAGACCCACAGCGACTCGTAGCCCGCGGCCTCGATCGACCGGGCGACCGCGAGCATCCGGTCCCACTGCTCGGCCGGCTCGATCCCGACCAGGTCGAGCCGCCAGCCCTGTGGCACGAAGCACCCGAACCGCACGACGCTCTCCTCTCACCGCACCGCCCCGCCGCCGCGACGCTAGCGCGCGTTGCCCGGGGCGCGCGGTGAGCCGGCGAGCGTCTACGGTCGGCGATCGTCCGACACGGAAGACCACGGGGGACACGGTGGCGACGACGCTCGACGACCGCACGACCGCACGGTTGCACGCCCGGCTGGCCCGGGAGCAGGCCGAGGCACGGCTGCCATCGATCGTCGCCGGCGTCGTCCACGGCGGGACGCTCGTCTGGACCGGGGCACGCGGCACGGTCGCCGGCGTCGCCCCGACCCGGGACACGCAGTACCGCATCGGTTCGATCACCAAGACGATGGTGGCGGTGTGCGTGCTGCGGCTCCGCGACGAGGGGCTGGTCGAGCTGTCGGCCCCGGTGGACCGCTACGCCCCCGGCGCCCCCGCCGGCGTGACGGTGGCCGAGGCGCTGTCCCACGCCACCGGCCTCAGCGCCGAGACCGCCGGCCCCTGGTGGGAGCGCGTCCCCGGCGGCGACTGGGAGGCGCTGGCACCCTCGCTGACCCCGGACGCGCTCCGCCACGACCGCGGCAGCCGCTTCCACTACTCCAACGTCGGGTTCGCGGTCCTCGGCGAGGTCGTGGCACAGGATCCGCGGTGCGAGCTGGTGGGACGTCCTGCGCGGCGAGGTGCTCGAGCCGCTCGGGATGCACCGGACGACGACCCGCCCGGTGGCGCCGGCGGCGCAGGGCTTCGCGGTCCACCCGTTCGCCGACACCCTGCTGGCCCAGCCCGAGCACGACGCCGGCGCGATGGGCCCGGCCGGGCAGCTGTGGTGCTCGCTCGACGACCTCGGCCGCTGGGCCGCGTTCCTCGCCGGCGACACCGGCGAGGTGCTCGCGCGCGACACCCTCACCGAGATGGCACGCCCGCGGGTGGTGCAGGACCTCCCCGGTCAGCCGTGGACCTTCGCCATGGGCCTCGGGCTGCAGGTGTGGAACGTCGACGGGCGCCGCGCTGTGGGCCACAGCGGGTCGATGCCGGGGTTCATCGCCGTCTGTCGGGTGGACGCCGCGACCGGGACCGGGATCGTCGCGATGACCAACACCACCGCGGGCCTGCAGGCCTCGTTGATCGACGACCTCGCGGCCGTCGCCGACGACGGCATCGACCCCGCCCCGGTGGCGGCGTGGTCACCGGCCGACGTGCCGGAGGACCTGCTCGAGCTCGCGGGGGTGTGGTTCTGGGGACCGCGTCCCTACACGCTGCGCGTCATCGGTGCCGACGAGCTGTCGCTCGACCCCGTCGGCCGCGGGCGGGCGTCGCGGTTCCGTCGCGACGCCGAAGGTCGATGGGTCGGGCTCGACGACTACTACGCCGGCGAGCGCCTGGTCCCCATCCGGCGCGACGACGGGACCACCACCCACCTCGACCTCGCCTCGTTCGTGTTCACCCGCGAGCCCTACGCCCCGACCGAGGCCATCCCGGGCGAGGTCGACCCGGCCGGCTGGCACGCCGGGGGGTGACGCGGACGCGCTGACCTACTCCTCGGCGCAGCCGACGCAGCGCAGCGACGTCGGGCGCGCCTCGAGCCGCTCGGCGGGGATGCGCCGGCCGCACCGCTCGCAGGTGCCGAGCGCCCCCGCGGCGAGCCGCTCCTCGGCGGTCCCGACCGCGGCGAGGTGCGAGCGCGCCTGGCTGAGGAGCGCCGCGACCTGCTGCCGCTCGAACGCGATGCCGGCGCCCTCGGGGTCGTGCTCGTCGTCGGGCGGGTCGATCTCGACCTCGGCGACGAGCCGGTCGAAGTCGCGGCGCAGGTCGGCGATGCGCGCCTCCGTCCGATCGCGCTCCTCCGCCAGCCGCCGGCGTAGCGTGGTGTCCGTCACGACGTTCCTCCCCCGCTCGCTCACGTCGTCCCCCGGCCGGTTCCGGTCGCGCGGGCGACGGCGATGCTACGGCGACCGGGCCCCGGTGCCGCGTCCGCGCGGTCCGGTGCGGGCACCGGACACCGGACGTACGCTCCCCCGCCCCCCAGGAGTCCCCCCATGCCCGACGACCCCACCGTCACCTTCGCCGACCTGCGCCTGCGTCCCGAGCTGCTGAGCGCGCTCGACGACCTCGGCTACGAGGAACCGACGCCGATCCAGCGTGAGGCGATCCCGCCGCTCCTCGCCGGCCGCGACCTGCTCGGGCAGGCGGCGACCGGCACCGGCAAGACGGCGGCGTTCGCGCTGCCGCTGCTCGACCGGCTGGGTCCGGACGGCTCCCGCGGCCGCGCGCCGGTGGCGCTCGTCCTCGCACCGACCCGCGAGCTCGCCATCCAGGTGTCCGAGGCCATCCACAAGTACGGCCGCGACGTCGGCGCACGCGTCCTGCCCATCTACGGCGGCCAGCCCATCCACCGCCAGCTGAAGGCGCTCCAGCGCGGCGTCGACGTGGTCGTCGCCACCCCGGGCCGCGCCGTCGACCACCTGAACCGCGGCACCCTCACCCTCGACGAGCTCGAGGTCGTGGTGCTCGACGAGGCCGACGAGATGCTCGACATGGGCTTCGCCGAGGACCTCGAGGCGATCCTCGCCGAGACCCCCGAGACCCACCAGACGATGCTGTTCTCGGCCACGATGCCGAGCCGCATCGAGCACCTCGCACGGCGCCACCTGCAGGACCCCGTCCGCATCACGCTCGGGCAGGAGGGGGCCGCGCCCGGTGGCTCCCCACTCATCCGCCAGACCGTGTACGTGGTGGCCCGCTCGCACAAGGCCGCGACGCTCGGCCGCGTCCTCGACGTCGAGGCGCCCCAGGCCGCCATCGTGTTCTGCCGCACCCGCAACGAGGTCGACGAGCTCACCGAGACCATGAACGGCCGCGGGTACCGCGCCGAGGCCCTCCACGGTGGGATGAGCCAGGAGCAGCGCGACCGCGTCATGGACCGGCTCCGCGGCGAGACCGCCGACCTCCTCATCGCCACCGACGTGGCGGCGCGCGGCCTCGACGTCGACCACCTGACCCACGTCGTCAACTACGACGTCCCGTCCGCGCCCGAGTCCTACGTCCACCGCATCGGCCGGGTCGGCCGCGCCGGCCGCGAGGGGGTCGCGATCACGCTGGTCGAGCCGCGGCAGCACGGGATGCTGCGCGCCATCGAGCGCCACACCGGCACCAAGATGGAGGTCGAGAAGGTCCCGACGGTCGCCGACCTCCGCGCCAAGCGGCTGGAGATGACCCGCGCGTCGCTCAACGAGCTGCTGATCGCCGGTGACCTCGACGAGTTCCGGGTCGTCGTCGAGACCCTGTCCGACGACTTCGACCTGGTCGAGATCGCGCTCGCCGGCGTGAAGCTCGCCCACGAGGCGCTGGGCGGCTCCGACGACGACCAGCGCGAGCTCCCCGAGCCCGAGCTGAAGCCCGTCGGCAAGGGCGGGCCAGCGGCGGCAAGGGGCCCGGCTCCCGCAAGCGTCGCGGCCCCGACTCGGACATGACGCGCCTGTGGGTCAGCGCCGGCCGCGCGGCGGGCATCCGTCCCAAGGACCTCGTGGGGGCGATCGCGAACGAATCGAGCCTCAAGGGCAGCCAGATCGGCGCGATCGAGATCACGACCAAGTTCTCGCTGGTGGACGTCCCGGCGGCGAGCGCGGACGAGGTCATCGCGGCGCTCAACCGCACCACGATCAAGGGCAAGAAGGCCTCCGTCCGCCGCGACCAGAAGAACTGACGGCGCGACGCGGCGCTGCCTGGCAGACTCCCGGTAGCCGACCTGGGAGGGCCGACACCGTGGCACGCAACATCGGAGAGATCCTCGACAACAAGGGCACCGACGTCGCGACCATCACCCCCGATCGGACGCTCACCGACGTCCTCGCCGAGCTCGACCGTCACCGTGTGGGCGCGCTCGTGGTCTCGCGCGACGGCGCCGGCGTCGACGGCGTCATCTCCGAGCGCGACATCGTGCGGGTCCTGGCCCGTCAGGGCGCGGCCGCGTTGGAGCAGACGGTCGAGTCGGTGATGACCCGCGAGGTCGCGACCTGCGAGCGCACCTCCGGGCTCGACGACGTCCTGGCGACGATGACCAACAGCCGCTTCCGGCACATGCCGGTGCTGGTCGACGGCTCGCTCGGCGGGATCATCTCGATCGGCGACGTCGTCAAGTCGCGCATCGACGACCTCGAGGTCCGCACCGACACGCTCGAGAGCTACGTGACCGGCTCGGGCTACTGACCCCGACCGGCCCCTACGGAGCCGGGGGCACCGCGTCCGCCTCGGCGGCGCCGGTCTGCTCGTGCCCGCACCGCGGGCAGCGGGGCGCCGCCTCGACGACCGCGCCGCACATCGGGCACAGCCGGTCGAGCCAGCAGGCCGGGTCACCGCCCTCGTCCACGCGCACCCTCCCTCGCTCGTCGGCCTGGCCACCGTGCACGTACTGTGCCCGACCACGCCCGCGTCGCCCACTGCTGCGGCCGTGACCGGTGACGGCGCCCCCGGCTTCCGGGTCCCGGCCACCGAGGACGGCGCGCGGCTCGTCGACGTGCTGCGCGAGCACCTCGGCACGGTCGCGCGGCGTGAGGTCGGACCGCTCATCGCGCGCGAGGCCGTGTCGGTGGACGGCCACACCGGCCGCATCGCCGAGCCCGTCGACGCCGGCGCGGTCCTCACTGTCGACACGGCGGCGCTGGCCGACCTCGCCGCCCGTGACCGCCTGACCGAGCCGTCGGCCCGACCGCTCGTGCTCGTGCACGAGGACGACGACCTGCTGGTCGTCGACAAGCCGGCGGGGATCCACGTCCACCCGATGGGCCGCTACCGCGACGACACGCTCCTCGGCGCGGTCCTGACCCACGCCGGCGCGCGCGCCGGGTCGCCGTGGACCGGATGGCGTCCGTACCCGGCCCACCGGCTCGACCGGGCGACGAGCGGGCTGATGGCGTTCGCCAAGAGCGCCGGGGTCCAGGACGCGTTCCGACGGCTCCTCGACGAGCGACGCGTCGAGCGGGTCTACCGCGCGCTCGTCGAGGGCGCCCCCGACGACGACGCCGGGACCGTCGACATCGCGATCGGGCGCGACCCGGAGCGCGGCTACCGGCGCGCCGCGGTCGCGGTCGACGCCGGCGGGCAGGAGGCGGTGACGCACTGGCGGGTCGTGGAGCGACGGGAGGCGACCACCCTCGTCGAGCTGCGGCTCGGGACCGGCCGCACCCACCAGATCCGCACCCACCTCGCCGCGATCGGACACCCGGTCGTGGGCGACACGCTCTACGCCGACACCGGCGACGACCCCCGGAGCGCGAGGACGATCGCGCTCCGGGCCGTCCGCCTGTCGTTCCCCCACCCCCGCACGGGCGCGGCCGTCGACCTCACGGTCGAGGGGTCGCCCGAGGGGGGTTAGCGGCGCCGGAGGAGCCCGGTCCCGAGGAGTCCGACGAGGCCCAGTCCGACCAGGCCACCACCGGTGGTCGGCAGGGCCACCGGCGCCGCCTCGACCCCACCGTCGCCCGCGCCCGCACCGGTCGCGGGACCGCCGGCGCCCGCCGCCACCGTCAGCTGGTGGACGCAGGCGAGCGCACCGGGCGTGTCGACGAGCCCGTGCCCGGACGCGATGTCGAAGCCGGGCTCGAGCATGTCGTCGGCGGTGTCGACGATGCAGCGCTCGGCCTCGGCCGGGGTCAGGTCGGGCTTGAGCTCCTGCATCAGGGCGACGACGCCGGCGACGTGCGGCGAGGCCATCGAGGTGCCGGAGATGCAGTAGTAGAGCGGGTCGTCCTGCGGGGCTTCGCACTCCGTCAGCGGGGCGAGGATCGACGGCGACACGGGGGCCTTGATCTGGTCACCGGGGGCCGACACGTCGACCTGCGGGCCGCTGCCGTCCTCGGCGCCGCGGCTGGAGAAGTCGGTGATCTGTCCCAGCGGGCACGAGCCGCCGTGCTCCTCGCCCTTGCAGGCGGCGGCGACGGTGATGGCCTCCGGCGCCCCACCCGGGTCCTCGTTGATCGAGCCCGGCTCGGGGCCGTCGTTGCCGGCCGAGAACACCATCGTGATCCCGGCCTCGGAGGCGGCCCTGACCATCGCCTTCGCGGCGTCGAAGTCGGTCGGCTCGCCGACGCCACCGGTGCCCGGCTCGGTCTCGAGCAGGCCCCACGAGTTGTTGGTGAGCGTGACACCGAGGTCGGGGTGTCGGATGAGGTAGTCGATGGCGGCGAGGGCGTTCTCCTCGAACCCGATGTCCTCGGCGACGCCGTTGGCCGCGCTCGCGATCTTGAGCGAGACGAACTCGACGCTGGGCGCGATGCCGCGCAGGTCCTCGCCGCTGGTCGCGCCCGCGCCCGAGCCGCCGACGGTGCCGGCGACGTGGGTGCCGTGACCGACCTCGTCCTGCAGGGCGGAGGCGCCGGTCGCCTCGGCGTAGGCGTCCCACTGCTCGGCGGGGATACCGCCGGAGTCGGGCAGCTCGGAGAACTCGAAGTTGTAGCCCGCGACCACGCGACCACCGAAGCCGGGGTGCTGCGAGAAGATGCCCGAGTCGATGATGCCGACCGTGACCCCGGCGCCGGTGACGCCGGGACGCTCGAAGCTCGTGCCGTCGACCTCGTAGGTGGCCGGCGTGTCGACCGCGTCGGCGCCGATCTGGGCGCGCGAGGCGAACAGGTGCAGCTCGAGCGGCCGCTGCGGCTCCACCGCCACGACACCCGGAAGCGAGCGCAGGGCAGGGACGACGTCGGCCGGCGCGGTCACGGCGACGGCGTCGATGGCACGCAGCTCGAGCCCGCGGACGACGCCGAGGTCGTCGAGGCGGTCGAGGACGGAGGCGGTGACGTCGCCGTCGAACGCGACGATGACCTTCGCCAGGCTGGTCGCGTCGGCGGCGGTCGGGCCCCCTGCGGAGGCGGCGGCCGCGACCGGGGCGGCGAGCAGCCCGGCGGCGAGCACGCTGGCGGCGAGGGCTCGGGTTCGGTGCATCGGGTGGGCTCCGTTCGACAGAGGCAGGGCGGAGAGATCGGCCGGTGTGCGGGCGAGATGCCCCGCGTGTCGGCTTCTCCACCCGGAGCCCTGACCCCTCCCCGGGCGTGCCGGGAGCGCCCGGACGAACGACCGCGCCTGCCAGCGGCCGGTCGCCGCCCGCCCCCTACGGTCGTGGCATGACCGACCGACCCGAGACCACCGACCGCCAGGGCAGCTACGTCGAGCCCGAGTACGAGCGGGACACGACCTACATCACCGACCGCGTCACGCGCGACGGCCGTGACGGCTGGCCGGTCGAGGCGGGGCGCTACCGCCTCGCCGTGTCGCGCGCGTGCCCGTGGGCGAACCGTGCGATCATCGTGCGGCGCCTGCTGGGGCTCGAGGACGCGCTGCCGATGGCGGTCGCCGGCCGACCCACGACTGGCGCAGCTGGACCTTCGACCTCGATCCCGGGGGCGTCGACCCGGTCCTCGGGATCGCGCGGCTGCGGCAGGCCTACCTCGCGCGCTTCCCCGACTACGACCGAGGCATCACGGTCCCCGCGATCGTCGACGTCCCCTCCGGCCAGGTCGCCACCAACGACTTCCCCAGATCACCCTCGACCTGTCCACCGAGTGGGTCGCCCACCACCGCGACGGAGCACCCGACCTCTACCCGAGCCCCTCCGCGACCAGATCGACGAGGTCGCCCAGGTCGTCTACCACGACGTGAACAACGGGGTCTACCGCGCCGGGTTCGCGGGCACGCAGGCGTCCTACGAGGAGGCCTACGAGCGGCTGTTCGCGCGCCTCGACTGGCTCTCGGACCGACTCGCGGACCAGCGCTACCTCGTCGGCGACACCATCACCGAGGCCGACGTGCGGCTGTTCACCACGCTCGCCCGGTTCGACGCCGTCTACCACGGCCACTTCAAGTGCAACCGGCAGAAGCTCGCCGAGATGCCGGTCCTCTGGGCCTACGCGCGCGACCTGTTCCAGACCCCCGGGTTCGGCGACACGATCGACTTCGACCACATCAAGCGCCACTACCACGAGGTCCACACCGACATCAACCCGACGGCGATCGTGCCCGCCGGACCCGACCTCACCGCCTGGGCCGAGCCCCACGGCCGCGAGGAGCTCGGCGGAGCGCCCTTCGGCGACGGGACGCCCCCCGGGCCGCCGTCCGCCGCCGAGGAGGTCCCGCCGGCCCACAACCCGGCCCTCGACGCCGTCGCAGCCTGACCGCCGGCCGGCCTCGGAGCACCTCGTCGAAGTGGGCGAACCGGCGGTCGCAGACGGCGAAGAAGAGGTCGTCCTTGTCGGCGAAGTGCAGGTAGATCGACGGCGCGCTGACCCCCACCGCGGTGGCCACCGAGCGCAGCGGGACCGCGTCCATGCTTCCGTGGCGGACGAGCAGGGCTTCGGCCGCGTCGAGGATCTCGTCGCGCAGCAGCTCCCCCTCGCCGGCCGTCGGGACGCGGGTCGGCAGGCCTCGACGCGGCGGTCGAACGGCGCGTTGGCTTGCTCGTGGGTCACGTGGCGGCTCCTGGCGCTGCGGCGGGGGGGGCCGGTCGGGGGAAGGGCGGGGGGGTCCGTCGCCGTCGAGGTCGACGTGTTCGTGGAACCCGAACCGGTCGTGGAACCGGCGTAGCGGAGCGGGCGCCCACCAGTTGGCCCGGCCCGCGAGCCGCATGAACGCGGGGACCAGCGTGGCACGCACGATGAACGCGTCGACCAGCACGGCGAGGGTCATCCCGATGCCGAACATCTTCATGAACGACACCCGCCCGGTGGCGAAGGCCGCGAACACGACCGCGATCAGGACCGCGGCCGCCGTGACGATCCGTCCGGTGCGCTGCAGGCCGGTCGCGACCGCCTGGACGTCGTCGCCGGATCGGTCGTACTCCTCCTTCACCCGCGACAGGAGGAAGACCTCGTAGTCCATGCTGAGCCCGAAGGCGACGATGAACATGAGCACCGGCATCGCGATGCTGATCGTCCCCGTCGCGGTGAACCCGAGCAGGGACGAGAGGTGGCCGTCCTGGAACACCCAGACGAGCGCGCCGAAGGTCGCCGAGAGGCTCAGGAGGTTGAGCACGATCGCCTTCAGCGGGACGACGATCGACCCGAAGCTCATGAACAGCACCACGAACGTGATGAGCGCGATGAGCGCGAGCCCCCAGGGCAGACGAGACAGCAGCCCGTCCACGCCGTCGACGAGCTCGGCCGACGGTCCGCCGACCAGCACGTCCGGGAACGGGGCGTCGAGCCCGCGGATGTCGGCGACGAGCGCCTCCCCGGCGGGCGACACCGGCTCGACCGAGGGGATCACCGACAGGTAGGTCGCGTCACCGGCGACGAACCGCTGGTTGAAGGCCGTCGGTGGCACGACGCGCGTGCCGGCGATGTAGGACCCGGTGGCGGCGTCGACGCGCGCGACGCCGGTCACCCGCGACAGGGCGACCGCGTAGCCGTCCAGGGTGGCCGCGTCGGCGCTCGCGTCGACCCCGCGGGCGACGACGGTGGTCGGCTGCGACTCGGCGGAGGCGAAGCCGTCGCGGAGGGCGTCGCCGACCTGCCGGGTCTGGGTCGAGGTCGGCAGGACCCGGTCGTCGGGGAACCCGAAGCGCACCCCGAGGAACGGCGCTCCCAACGCGACCAGCAGCACGAGTGCGGCGGTGGCGATGGGGATCGGGCGGCGCATGACGGTCGTCGCGATCCGACCCCACAGCCCCTCGCCGTCGGTCGCGGTGGACGTCCGACGGACGGTCCACCGGTTCACGTTGTGGCCGAGGAGGGCGAGCACGGCGGGGAGCACCACGGTCGCGCCCAGCGCGGCGAGCGCGACGACCGCGATACCGGCGTAGGCGAACGAACGCAGGAAGTACTGCTGGAACACGAGCAGGGCCACGAGCGACGCGGCCACGGTCGCCGCGCTGAAGACCACCGTGCGCCCGGCCGAGCGCAGCGTGCGCCGCACGGCCGCGAACGGCTCGTGTCCGGCCGCGAGCTCCTCACGGAACCGCGACACGATGAGCAGCGAGTAGTCGATCGCGAGACCCAGGCCCATCGCCGTGGTGAAGTTCAACGCGAAGATGGAGACGTCGGTGGTCCGCGCGATCACCTCGAGCGTGGCGAACGTGCCCACGATGGCGATGCCACCGATGGCGAGCGGCAGCAGCGCCGAGACGACCGACCCGAACACCAGGATCAGCAGCACGAGGGTGATGGGGAAGGCGATCGTCTCCGCGAGGACGAGATCCTCCTCGATCACCTCGTTGACCTCGGAGAACACCGCGGACTCCCCGCCGACCCCGACGGTGAGGGAGCCGGCGGGACCCGCCAGATCGTGGCGGAGCTCGCCGGCGAGCTCGAGCCGCGTCGCCTCGTCACCCCCGAGTCGGACGAACGCCAGCGCCTGCGACCCGTCGGTGGAGCGCAGCGGCGGCGGGCTCCCGAGCTCCCAGTAGGTCACGACCTCGTCGACGCCCTCGGTGGTGCGCAGACGCTCGGCGAGGGCGGCGGCGTCGGTGACCGCCTCGTCGTCGTCGACCGAACCGCCGGCCGCCATCAACAGCAGCACGACGTCGGGGTCCCCCGCGCCGAAGTCCTCGGCGAGGACCGAGGCGGCGCGAGCCGACTCCGCGTCGGGATCCTCGAACCCTCCAGGTCGCAGCCACGACGCGACGTCGCCGCCGAACCACCCCGCGACAGCAGCGCCGAGCAGCGCCGCCACGACCACCAGCACCCGGTAGCGCACGACCACCGGCAGGCTCGACCGCTCCATCGCCTTCGACCTCTCACCCGCGCGGCCTCCGCGAGGCCACGCTGAACAACGTTAAGGTAACGGCGTTCACTTAACATCGTTCAGCAACCGCGGTCAAGAGGTGGGGACCTCCGTCGCGCGGCCCGCGGACGTCAGCTGGCCGCGGCCGTCGCGAACCGGGCGGCGTCGCCCAGGTTGGAGTTGCCCTCGAGGAAGTCGATGGACGCGATCTCGTCCGCGCCAGGGCCGGTGTAGCGCAGCACGTAGAGCCCGTTGCGGACGTCGACGACGTACACGAGCCCGTCGGCGACGATCGGGAACGACCAGAACGCGACCTTGTCCTGGCCGGCGGTCAGCGCCGGGTCCTCCTGCAGCACGTACGGCAGCGGCTCCGGGACGAACGCCCCGGCCTCCTCGGGCGTGGTGGGGTCGGCGAAGGTCACCGCACGGAGCCCGCCGGCGTGCCAGCTGATGAAGGCGAGGTCGTCGGTCACGGTCGGGTTGTGGGCGGAGTAGCTCGACGATGGCCGCGGGGCGTCGGTGGCGCAGAAGTCGTCCTCGTTCTGCGGCAGCCGGTACTCCCCCAGCACCGTCAGCTCCTCCGGGTCGGTGAGGTCGACGAACCGGGTCCAGCCCCACGGGCAGCCGTGGTCACCGAGCGCCTTCAACGCGTCGCCGTAGACCTCGTCGGTGACGAGCGCCACGTCGCGGCCGGGGAGCCGCAGCGCCGAGTGGGCGCCGGGCCCGGGCCACTCGACGTGACCGCCGCGGGTCGTGATGAGCTCCGGCGTGGGGTCGGCCGCCCCGTCCACGATCGCGGACGTGTCGGCCACGTAGTACCCGCCGGTCAGGTAGGCGAGGTGGAGCTCACGGCCGTCGAGGCTCGGCGTCATCGAGTGGAGGTCGCCACCCGGGGCGGGCACCGGCCAGTCCACGAGCTCCGTGAACACCCCCTCACGGGCGCGGGAGATGTCGGTGACGAGCAGCCGGTTCGAGCTCGTCGCCGAGATGTAGAGGAGCGCCCGCGACGGGTCGGCCGGGTCCGCCCAGAGGAAGAACTCGTGCGGGTCGCGGACGGGGTCGTAGGTCGCGACGTGCTGCGGGTCCGCGGCGTGCTCCCCGGCGATGTCGTAGAAGTCGAACGTGTCGGTCACGGCGCGCGGCGAGCACGCGTGGATCAGGTAGGAGCAGTTCGACCCGAGGTTCTCGACGATCAGCAGGTCGGCCTCGGGCCAGACGCGCAGCTCCCGCGAGGTCTGCCCCTCGATGCCCTGGTAGGGCGGGCCGATCTCGCCGACGACCGCAGGGGCGGACGGGTCGCCGATGTCGACGACGAGGATCCCGGCCCCGAGGACATCCTGGTCGGTGGGCTTGCCGTCGGTGCGCGAGCCCACGTACGCGTAGCCGTCGTGGACGGCCAGCGCGGCGTTCATCCCGCGGTTGCCGAGCGGCGAGTGACCCACGAGCTCGAAGTTCTCGCTCGTCGGTCCGATCGCCGGCGGGAGGCCGGCGGTCGTCGCCGGCGCCTGCTCGAGCGCGCGCACGACCACCCCCTCGGCGAGCCGCGACGGCGCGGGGTCGGCAGCGGACGCGCCGTGGATGAGCTCGGCGCCCACGGGGGCGGCGGCGACGATCCCGGCGAGGGCGAGTGGCAGCAGTCTGATCCTCATGCGGGACCGCTTCGCCGGGGACGCCCGGCTCACCTCCTACGCCGCCCGGGTCGGTGTGGCGACGTGCGGCGGCCCCGGGCGCGTGTGCGCTCGGGGCCGTCGTCACGGTGTGCGTCGAGCGTCAGCCGGCCGGGGTCGGCTCGACCTCGGTGTCGGCGTCGGTGTCGGCGGTGTCGCCGCCGGCGTCGACGTCACCGGCCTCGTCGGTGTCCTCGACCTCGCCGGCGTCGTCGGACATCCCGGCGTCGTCGGTCGTGCCGGTGTCGGTCACCACGGTGTCCTCCTGACCGGGCGAGGTGGCGTCGTCGTCACCGCCGCAGGCGGCGCCGGCGAGGGCGAGCGTGCCGACCAGCGCGGTGGTGGCGATGCGGGTCGTGAGCGTCTTCATGTGGGGTCCCGTTCGGGTCGCGTACGGGGTTGCAGGAGCCACCGTGGGGGCGCCGGCGACGACGTGTGGCGGACCACCCCCACGAACCGACACCGTCCGCTCCCGGCCCCGCGCTGACCCGCCCGCGGGCCCGTACGGACGGGGGTGCAGGACCGTACGCTCGGGGGTATCCGTCCGACCGGGAGCACCCGCCGTGTCCGTCCCCGACGACCTCGTCCTGCAGCAGGTCCGGCTCGACCGGGTGTGGCAGACCGTGGACCCGTTCCTGTTCTGCGTCCACCACGATGACGACTACCCGGAGGGCGACGAGGAGCTCGGGCCGTGCGCCCCGCTCGTCGGTCGCGACATCGGGATGGACTTCTCCGGGCGTGACGGCTGGTCGATGTACCACGGCTCGCTCGTGCCGGGGTTCCCGCAGCACCCGCACCGCGGGTTCGAGACCATCTCGTTCATGCGCCGCGGGTTCATGGACCACTCCGACTCGCTCGGAGCGGCAGCTCGGTTCGGGCGGGGCGACGTGCAGTGGATGACCGCCGGCTCCGGCATCGTCCACGCCGAGATGTTCCCACTGCTGAACCGCGCGGCCCACAACGAGACCGAGCTGTTCCAGATCTGGATCAACCTCCCCGCCACCGACAAGTTGGTCCCGCCGCACTTCTCGATGCTGTGGAGCCACGAGATCCCGCAGCACACCCTGCTCGACGCCGCGGGACGGCCGACCGAGGTGACCGTCGTCGCCGGCGAGCTGGTCGCCGGCCACCGGGCACCCAGCCCGCCCCCGCACTCGTGGGCGTCACGCCCCGACACCGACGTGGGCATCTACCACGCCGCCCTGTCCCCCGAGGCGGCGTGGACCCTCCCACGCGCCGCCCGTGAGGACACCATCCGGACCGTCTACGTCTTCCGTGGCGGCTCGGTCCGCATCGGGGCCACCGAGGTCGAGGGCGGCCACGGCGCGGTGGTCCGCAGCGAGGTCCCGATCACGCTCACCGACACCGGTGACGGCGCCGAGGTGCTGGTGCTGCAGGGCCGTCCGATCGGGGAGCCGATCGTGCAGTACGGCCCGTTCGTGATGAACAGCCAGGTCGAGATCCAGAAGGCCTACCACGACTACCAGGAGACCGGGTTCGGGGGCTGGCCGTGGCCGGCCAACGACCCCAACCACGGCCACGAGCTGCGGCGGTTCGCCCGGCACGCCGACGGCCGGGTCGAGGAGCTCGCCGCCGGGTGAGGCGGCGGTCTCACCGCGCTCGCGGCGCGGCGGGAGGGCGCTTCAGCTGCGGAGGAGGTCCTCGAGGGAGAGCGGCTCGTGACCGGTCACCCGGCGGACGTCGTCGGTGACCGTCGCGAGCTCCCCCGACGCGATGGCGGTGTAGGTGCTGACCCAGGCGTCGAGCTGCCAGTCGGGGACGCCGTAGTGGGCACGAGACGCGTAGGCCTCGTCGATCGTCTCGTCGACGTAGCGGACGTCGCGGCCGGTGACGCGTGACACGGTGGCGGCGAGCTCCCCGAGCGTCAGCGCGCCGGGTCCGGTGAGCCGGAGGACCTCGCCGCGGTGGGACGCCGGGTCGCGCAGCACCGCGCTGGCGACCGCAGCCACGTCGGCGATCGCCACGCCGGCGACCCGGCCCTCCCCCGCGGGACCACGCACCACGCCGTCCTCGCCGATGAACCGGACGAGGTCGTCCAGGTAGAGCGAGTCGCGGAGGAAGGTCCAGTCGAGCCCACGCGCGCGGATGTGCTCCTCGGTCGCGTGGTGGTCCCGGGCGAGGGTGAACGTCGCGTCCGGCGCCGCACCGAGGAACGAGAGGTAGACGACGTGCGTGACCCCCGCGGCGGCGGCCGCGTCGATGAAGGTCCGGTGCTGGCCGACGCGGTCGCGCGCCTCCGCACCGGACACCATGAACAGCGTCTCGACCCCCCGCAGGGCCGCGGTGGCCGCGTCGCCGTCGGCGTAGTCCGCGACGCGGACCTCCGCGCCGGCGAGATCCGGCGCCCGGTCGGCGTCGCGGACGACGAGTCGCAGGTCCTCCCCTGCGGTCGCGAGCCGCTCGGCCACCTGTCCACCGACGCGGCCGGTCGCTCCGGTGATGGCGAGCGGTGTCGTCACGGAAGCGCCTGCTCGTAGAGGGACCATCCACGGTAGCGAGCGGCCCCGGGATGACCCTCACCCCTCGGAGGGGTGCCACTCGCCGATGGCGTAGGTGACCTCGTCGTCGACGGCGTCGACGATCGGATCGAGCGAGACGACGACCGGCCGCCCGTCGTCGTCGACCGAGAGCTCCCGGACCACCCCACCGCCGTCGACGGTCTCCCGCAGGCGGTCCTGGAGCTCGGCGATGGTCGGTGCCGCGTCGGGGTTGGGCACGGGCTCGTCGGTCACCTCGTCGCCGTCGGGGTCGACGAGCTGCACCTCGGCCTTCTCGCCGTCCACGACGGTCACCCGGTAGCGGGCCGCCGGGCAGAAGCAGGACACGTCGACGTCCATGACGTAGGACGCCGGGGGCTCGTAGGCCAGCGCCGTCTCGATCAGCGCCGGGTCGACGCCGGCGGTCGGTGGTGGTGCGGCCTCCACCGCGATCGGCTGTGGGGGCAGGGTCGAGGCGTCGACGATCGTCCGGTCGCCGAGGGGTTCATCGAGCGTGATCGTCACCGAGGTGGCTGGGTTGCTCGGACACGCGTGTGCTCCCCCTGGGGCCGGACGCCGACGACCAGCCGGAGCTCGTCGTCGGTCAGCGTCTGCGAGACGACCTCGACCCGGCCCGTCGCGGGCTGCCCCGACGCGCAGGCACGCTCGTAGACGCCGAGCTCGAGCGCGGTGGACGTGGCCGAGGGTTCGGCGGTGAGCGTGAGGTCCGCCGCGTCGAGCCCGTCGAGCTCCGCCCTCGGGGTGCACGTCCCGGCGGCGTCGAGCATCCAGGTGCCGTCGGGGACGTTCGTGGCACCGCTGATCCGCTGGAGGTGCACGAACTCGTGGGTCCGGAGGGCACCGGGGCCGTTGGGCTCGGGTTCGTCGAGCGGCCGGATGAGCCCCACCTCGGCGTCGCTCTCGGTCAGGACGACCCACCCGTCCGCGGGGTCGAGGTCGCCGACCTCCGCGCCGGCGAGCGCAGCGCGCCCCTCCTCGCCGAGCTCGGTCGCCGGCGGCGCGTCCGCGAGCTCCTGCTCCGTGAAGCGCTCCGCGCCGCAGGCGTAGACCTGCCCCGGCGTGGACGTCCCGCCGCCACCGATCTCGATGCTCGAGCCACCGCCACAGGCGGCGAGCACGAGCACGGCGACCGGCAGCGAGGTGAGGCGACGCACGCGTCCTCCGGACGTGTCGGGTGGTGTCCGGTCGGACGCACCGTAGGTGCCGGCGGTTGCATGAGCTGGTGCGGGAGCCCGGCCGGCAGCCTGTCGACGTCCGGGTGGACGTGGACGGTCGGGGATAACGGCCCGTCCGTTGGGGCCGTTCGGCCCTCAAGTCGACGGACGACGCGGACGGACGCTCGATGCACGACCACGCCGGGCAGCGGCCCGAGCGGGTCGCGGCGACCCCAGCACGTTCGTGCCGAGGTCGCCAGCGGGTGGACGCACCGGGCCGTGGGGGGCCTCCGACCGGGGCGGTACGCGCGAGGCCCGAGACCACCACCATGCGCAGATCGATCGCCCTCGCCGCCAGCCTCACGGTCGTCGCGAGTCTCGCCACCGCGGTGACCGCCACCGCCGTCCCGGGCCCGTACGACCCCTACTTCGCCCAGCCCACGACGATCGCCGACTTCGGCGCCACGTCGCGACCCTTCGGGCTCGCCGCCGGAGACTTCGACGAGGACGGCGCCCCCGACCTCGTGGTGGGTCGCACGACCGGCAACGTCGCGTTCGTGGCCGGCACCGGCGACGGCACGTTCGACGCTCCCACGGTGTTCGCGTGGAAGCAGGCGTTCTTCAACGCCTGGGCGTTCGCCACCGGCGACCTGAACGGTGACGCCCACCTCGACGTGGTCTGGGGAGCCAGCGCCGCCGGCGGAGGTGCGGCAGACGGCGACGTGCGCGTCTGGTACGGCAACGGGGACGGCACGTTCGTGGAGACCCTCACGACGATCAACGCGGTGACGTACAACGCTGGCGCGCTCCTCGCCGACATCGGCACGGACACCGGCAGCCTCGCGGTGGGCGACCTCGACGGCGACGGGGACGACGACGTCGTGGCCGGGGCGACCGAGGGGGTGCGGATCCTCCGCAACGACGGCGGCGGCGTCTTCACGTCGGCGCTCCTCGACACCACCGGGGTCTACTTCCCGGCGACCAGCACGCAGAACAGCCCGTGGGGGCTCGCCGTCGGGGATGGCGACGGCGACGGCGACCTCGACCTCTGGGTCGGCGACCGTGCCCTCTACGTCTACCTGTACGCCAACAACGGCAGCGGCTCGTTCACCATCGTGCCGGGCAACATCCCCGAGATCGCGGCGACGCGGCCGAACGTCTACCTCCGGCACGACCCGACCTACCGGGCCGCGGTCGGGTACACGGCCTCGCTCGCGAGCGCCGACGTCAACGGGGACGGGATCGACGACCTGTTCCTCGGGCTCCACTCGGGGACGCAGACACCCGCCACCGCGGTCGTCCACGACGGCGAGATCCTGCTCGACGTGAGCGGTGACGGTCGTCACGCGACGGCCGGCTCGCTCGCCGACCTCGGCACGATGACGCGGGGGCTCCAGGTGACCGACGCCGACGGCGACGGTGCCGTGGACCTGGCGGCCGCGGTCTACGAGGGGACGGTGCAACTGCTGCGGCAGCTCCCACCGATCGACACCGACGGGGACGGCATCTCCGACTACGTCGACAACGCGCCGACCATCGCCAACGCCCCGCGTCTCGACATGAACGCGGACGGCGCGGTGAACCGTCTCGACCAGCTCGACAACGACTTCGACACGGTGCTCGGCGACCCCGAGGACCCATCGACATGGCAACGGCTCGGCGACCCGATCGACGACGACGACGATGGCGACGGGGTCGCCGACGCGGTCGACGACTGCGTGTTCACGGCCGACCCCAGCCAGGCCGACGCGGACGGCGACGGGCGGGGTGACGCGTGCGACCCGCTCGACGATCGCGATCCGGATGCCGACGGCGTCCCCACCGGTCCGGTCCCGGGCGACCCACTCCACGACGAGGCGCTCGCGGCCAAGATCCGTTGGAGCGAGGGCGACACCCACTTCGTGCTCCGGATCGACGCGCTCGGCCGCTTCTTCCAGAACGAGTTCACCCAGCTCATGGCGGACGCCGCGATCCTCACCGAGGACGAGTGGGCCGCGAAGTGCTGGGAGGACTACGGCGCCGGCGACCCGACCGATCCGTGTGGGACCGGCGAGGGGACGGCGTCGCAGACGCTCACCCTGCCGGGTGGTCGCGACCAGCGGCTGAGCCTCGTGACGATCCCGAAGCAGCTGTGGACCGACCCGCCGGTCGTCGACTGGATCAACGACCGCAACGACAGCGACAACCTCGACCTCGCCGCACACGCGACCTATCACGTGGACAACACCACCAACGGTGACTGGGCCGACCAGCCCGACCGGGACTTCTACTCCTGCGAGGTCTGCGGACTGACGCTGGCCGAGTCGGTGGAGCTCCTGACCGTCGGTCGCGACACCCTCCTGGGCGACTACGACAACCGGTGGATCGCCGACTCGGGCGCCACCGCGGCCTCGCCGCGGATCGACTGGGCGACGTCGGCGAACCCGCTGATCAGCTACGCCCCGCCGTTCAACGCCGACGACGCCACCGGCCGTGAGGCCGTCGCCCTCCTCGGGTTCAAGGCCCACTCGTCCAGTCGGTACGAGGAAGGCGAGGCGGGCTCGCTCGGCGCGATCTTCACGCCCGAAGGGAGCCACCACGAGGCCTTCGACCAGTTCGGCCTGTTCCACGTGTCGGACGACGTGCAGTTCGACCCGCTGGCCGTGCCCGATGGCGTCTACGACGCTCCCGACCGCACCGCCTTCGCCGCACACCTCGCGGCGGAGACCGAGGCCGGTGGGCTCAACACGTGGCTCATCGAGGAGGTCGAGTGGAGCGGCCGTCCGTGCAACGAGGACGACCGGACCGGCACCTGCGCCGGCGGCTACGAACCGCGAGGACAACACGGTCTACGCGCCCCGGTGGGAGCAGTGGATCCAGCTCCTCGACCACGTCCGCGACTACCCCGGCGGCGTCTCGATGACGATGGCCGAGGTGGCACTCGCCGCAGGGTTCGACAACGCCGCGACCGTCGCGAACCCCGACCAGGCCGACAGCGACCACGACGGTGTCGGTGACGTCATCGACGATGCCGTGCTCACCGCCGGCGACGTGACGCTCGGCCGCAACACCGGCGGCGACCTCACCGCGGTGTTGAGCGCGGCCGGCGGACCGTCGCCGGGCAGACCGTCACGTTCGCGTTCGACGCCGACGGCGACGGCACGGACGAGTCCTACCCGCGACGACGGGCACGGACGGGACCGCCACCGCGGCGGTCACGCCCACCCGCCCGGTCGGGACAGCCGCCTACACCGTCACCTGGGATGGTGTGCGCGCGACGCCGGCGACAGCGGGCAGGCGGAGATCGCGGATGCCTCGTCCGTGACCCTCGACCCCGCGAACCCGACCAGCGGGCAGGTCACCGACGCGGTGACCCTCCGGGCACGGCTCACCGACAGCGACGGAGCGGCGTTGGCCGCCCACGACCTGACCATCGCCGTCGGCACCGCCGCGGTGCTCGCGACGACCGGCGCGGACGGGTGGGCATCCGCGATCGTGACGCTCGAGGGTCCGGTCGGAGCTCCTGGCGTGTCCGCCACCTACGCCGGCGGGTCGGGGTACGCCGGCGACGTCGCGACGGGTGCGTTCACGGTAGAGCGCGAGGACACCCTGCTCGGGGTGACCGACGCGGTGGCGACGAAGTCGCGCCGGCCGTCGCCGTCGCGACGCTCACCGAGGCCGACGGCGGCGCCGTCACCGGAGCGACGATCACCTTCCTGGCACCCGTCCGCGCGAAGAAGGGCGCGACCGCCTGGTCGGTGATGGGGACGGCGACGACCGACTCCGCCGGCGTCGCGACGTTCGAGGTACCCGGCGAAGTACGTGGGCCGTCGAGCCGACGACGCTGCGCGCGAGCTTCGACGGCGATGCCCTGTTCGTCGGCGCCTCGTCGGAGTTCACCTCCGTGCGCGGCTGACGTCCTCCTGCCGCCTGGAGGCCCCCGCCACGGTGGGGGCCTCCAGGCGTTGGGCCGTGACGTGAGACCGCTCGCGGTGGCGTCCGAGGGCTAGCGTGGGTCGGCGACGCGCGGCCGTCGGGCCCGGACGGACCGCGCGGTGCAGCGGGACGGGAGCGTGGTGGTCGACGACGAGGAGCTCGACGAGGCGGTGGTCATCCGCCGGCTCCGGGCGGCCGGGTGCGTGTTCGCCGAGGACGAGGCACGCGTCCTCCTCGACGCCGCGTCCGACCTCGACACGCTCGGGGCGATGGTCGCTCGGCGTGTCGCCGGCGAGCCGCTCGAGCACGTCGTGGGCGCCGCCGAGCTGGGCGGGGTCCGGGTCACCGTCTCGCCCGGCGTCTTCGTCCCGCGTCGCCGCACCGAGCTCCTCGTCGCCGAGGCGGTCGCGCTCGTCCGTCGGTGTCCGTCGGCGACGCCGGTGGTCGTCGACCTCTGCTGCGGCACCGGGGCCGTCGCGGCGGCCGTCGCAGCCGCGCTCGCCGGCGACCGGCGCATCGATCTCCACGCGGCCGACATCGACCCGGCGGCGCTGGACGACGCTCGTCAGAACCTCGCGATGGTGGGCGCGCAAGTGCACCAGGGCGACCTCACCGGGGCCCTCCCCACCGACCTCGAGGGCCGCGTTGACGTGCTCGTCGCCAACACCCCGTACGTCCCGAGCGACGAGGTGCGGCTGCTCCCACCCGAGGCCCGGCTGCACGAGCCGCTGCTCGCGCTCGACGGCGGCCCCGACGGGCTCGACGTCCAGCGGCGGCTCCTCGCCGACGCCCCCCGGTGGCTCGCCCCTGGCGGGTCGGTCCTGGTCGAGACGACCGCCGAGCAGGGACCGACGGTCGTGGCGATCGCTGCCGGCGCCGGACTCACCCCCCGGGTCGTGCGCGCCGCCCGGCTCGACGCCACCGTGGTCGTCGGGACCTCACCACGTCGGCGCACGACGCGCGGGAGCCGGGGCTAGCGTGGCTCCTCCACGCGACCGGGAGCGAGACGGCAGATGCGCATCGGGATCCTGACCGGCGGGGGCGACGTCCCCGGACTGAACCCCTGCATCAAGGCGGTCGTCGACCGGGTCGTCGACGACGGCCACGAGGTCGTCGGGATCCGCCGCGGGTGGGGCGGGCTCCTGTCGGTCGATCCCGACGACGACGCCACGATCGCCGAGAACACCATCCCCCTCGACCGCCACCGGGTCCGCACGGTCGACCGCACCGGGGGGACCTTCCTCCACACGTCGCGCACCAACCCCGGCAAGGTCAAGGGGGGCGAGGTCCCCGGCTTCCTCGCCGACCAGGCCGTCGGCGACGGCCCCACCTACGACTTCACCCCGCACGTGCTGAAGGTCCTCGACCACCTTCGGATCGACGCGCTGATCCCGATCGGTGGCGACGACACGCTGTCCTACGGGCTGCGCATGCACCAGGAGGGCGTCCCGGTCGTCGCCATCCCCAAGACGATGGACAACGACGTCCACGGCACCGACTACTGCATCGGGTTCTCGACCGCGGTGACCCGGAGCGTGCAGTTCATCCACCAGCTGCGGACCTCGACCGGCTCGCACGAGCGCATCGCCGTGGTGGAGCTGTTCGGGCGCTACTCGGGCGAGACCTCGCTCATCTCGGCGTACCTGTCGAGCGCCGACCGGGCGATCATCTCCGAGGTGCCCGTGCGACGTCGACCGGCTCGGTGACCTGCTGCTGGCCGACCGGGCGGCGAACCCGTCCAACTACGCCGTCTGCACCGTGTCGGAGGGCGCCAAGCTCGAGGGCGGCGACCTGTTCCTGTCGGGCGAGGAGGACGCCTACGGCCACCGCAAGCTCGGCGGCGTCGGGCCAGGAGCTCGCCGCGCGACTGAAGGACGTCACCGGCGTCGACATGATCGAGCAGCGCATCGGCTACCTGATGCGCTCGGGGGCGCCCGACTCGCTCGACCTCATGGTCGCCACCAACTACGCCGTGATGGCCGCCGACCTCGCCGTCGAGGGCAGCGTCGGCCGCATGGTCGCGCTGCGCAACGGCACCTACACCAACGTGCCGATCTCGGTCACCGGCGAGGGCGCCAAGCGCGTCGACGTCGACGCCCTCTACGACGTCGACGCCTACCGGCCCAAGGTCCGTCAGGTCGCCGGCAAGCCGATGTTCCTGTACTGAGCACGGGAAGGTCGGAAGGGCCGGACCGCCCGTCGATCGCGTGCTCGGGACGGCTGGGCTGACGAGCGGTGGTCGCGCGCTCGATCCGTCCTCGGGGCGTCCGGTCGGGCGGTCGTGTCACACCCCCGAACTAGTGTTCGACCCATGACCTCGAACCCCGCCCCGACCGCACCCCGTCCGGCCCCGACGTCCCGAGCGTCGCCGAGCTGGCCGAGTCGCTGGCCGCGCTCGACGGGCAGCTCGCCGCGATGCACGACGCCACGGTTGCCGTGGTGGGTCTCCTCGGTGAGGTCATGACCAGCGGCATCGTCGAGCAGGTCGAAGGCCTCCCGGTCGACGCCTGGTTGGCGTTGCGGGCCCGGATGATCGGCTGCGACCGATCCACGCTGCTCACGACCGCTGACGTGTTGCGGCACATGCCGATCTGCTGGTCCGCGTTCGTCGACGGGCAGCTGTCCTGGGGGATCGTCCGCAACGTCGCCAAGCTGCTCGGACGCCGGTCACGCGCCGAGCGGCACGCGGTGGACGGCCGGATCGGGGCGACCGCGTCGGAGTGGGACGGGCTGGACGTCTACGCCCCGGACCGGCTGCTCGCGGTGATCGAACGGGCCGTCTGGGAACTCGACCCGGTCGAGGACCGTGAACGCGAGGAGGAGCAGGGCGAGCAGGCCTCCTACCTCGCCGTGCAGCCCGCCTTCGACGGCCGGGTCCGGGGTGGGTTCGACCTCGACCCGGTCGCCGGTGCCACCCTCCTCAACGGCCTCGACGCCGCCACCGAGGACGGGCCCGTCAAGACCCGCCCCCAGCGCCGGGCCGCGGGCCTGGTCACCCTGGCGGAGGCGTTCCTCGCCGGCGGGACCGGTGGGACGCCACGTCCGAGCCTGACGGTCACCGTGGACCTCGCCTCGATCACCGCGACGGCAGCCGGGGTGCTGGACCTGCAGGTCCCCGGCGGAGTGGCGCCGGTGCTCACGGCCCGCACCCTGGACGCGCTGGCCGCCGACGCCGATGTGCGTGCGGTGGTGTGCGACGGCCACCGGCCGTTGACCGTCACCGCCAAGCGCACCGCCGCCGACATGCCGGCCGACGTCCGCACCGCCGTGCTCGCCCGCGACGTGGTGGACCGGTTCCCGGGCTCGGACCGCCCGATCCAGCACGTCCACCACACCCGACCCCGCAGGCCGACGGTGGCGACCACCACGTCGACGGCCTGATCGGGCTGTCGGACCGGTCCCACGGGATCGTCCACGACCACGGCTGGGTCTGCCGCCACGACCCCGACACGGGCGTGCTCACCATCGCCGACACGGCGTCACCTGGCGGTCGATCCCCCAGACCACCCCGCTCGCGCCCGCACCACCCGGCGACCCACCCTGAGCACGGGGTCGTCAGGAACGAGGCTCCGTGGGCGGGGCGTCGTCGAGTCCGAGTCGGGCGCGGACCTCGGGCCGGCGCAGCGGGGGCTCGACCTTGGGCGGTTGACGTCGGGGCGGCAGGGCACGCAGCAGCTCGGCACTGATCCTCGCGACCGCGGTCACCGCCTCCTCGTAGCCGGCGTCGACCGCGGCGGCGTTCGGCTGCCGGATGCCGGTCACCTTGCGGACGTACTGACGTGCCGCCGCCTCGACCTCGTCGTCGGTGGCCGGCGGGTCGAGCCCGCGGAGCTCGAGGATGTTGCGGCACACGTCGGGTCCTCCTCGGTGGCTGGCGCGGTTCCCGACGCGACCGTAACCCGACGGTCCCCGCGCCGGCGTCCGGCCACCGTTCCGCCCACCGCGCCGGCCCCGTGGCACTAGGTTCCTCGCACGCGCAGCGTCCACCGGAGGGGTGGACCATCAGGCACGACGGGGAGCCGCACACCGTGAACAGGAAGCCGATCATCCTCGTCCCGGGCTTCTGGCTCGGGGCGTGGGCGTGGGACGAGGTCGCTGACGTGCTCGCGACGCACGGCCACGAGGTCACGGCCCTCACGCTGCCCGGGCTGGAGTCCGCCGAGGCCGACCGGGCGTCGGTCACCCTCGCCGACCACGTCGACGCCATCTGCGACGCCGTGACCGCGGCCGACCGTCCCGTCGTCCTGGCGGTGCACAGCGGGGCGGGCGTCCCCGGCTACGCCGTCACCGATCGCGTCCCGGACCGGCTCGCAGCGATGATCTACGTCGACACGGGGCCGGCCACCGCAGCGCTGGACCCCGACTTCGCCGACGCCGAGCTGCCGATGCCGACGCTCGAGCAGCTCGCCGAGCAGGAGAACCTCGACGGGCTCTCCCAGGACCAGCTGGAGATCTTCCGTGAGCGTGCCGTACCGGAACCGGGTGGTGCCCTCCGCGACGCGCCCAAGCTCACCAACCCCGCACGGCTCGACGTGCCGACGACGGTGATCTGCACCGGCTACGACGCCGACACCTACCGGGAGGCGGCCGCCGAGGGGCAGACGTGGCTGGGTGGGCTCACCGAGCTCCACGACGTCACCTACGTCGACCTGCCGACGAGCCACTGGCCGATGTGGTCGCGCCCGGGTGACCTCGGCCGGCTCATCGCGGACATCGCCGAGTCCGCCGACGATCCCACCGAGACCTGACCGCGGGAGCACGGGAGGGAGCCAGCGTGGATCCGGTCACCCGGCGCGCCCTCGCGGAGCGCGCCCTCGATGGCTACGTGAGCGGCCCCGAGGCGGCCACCGAGGCGACCGCGCGTGCGCTGACGCGCCTCGACTCGGCCCGCGCGGTCGTGCTGGTCGAGGGGGTGAGCGACCAGATCGCGGTCGAGACGCTGGCGGCGCGCCAGGGTCGCGACCTCGCCGCTCGAGGGCGTGATCGTGCTGCCCGTGGGTGGCGCCGGCGCGTTCGCGCGGTTCCTCCTCCAGCTCGGCCCGCGGGGCGAGGGGCTCGCGCTCACCGGGCTGTGCGACGCCGCGGAGGAGCCCGGTCTCCGCGCGGCGGTGGGACGGGCCGGGATCGGGGACCCGACCACGCGCGAGGAGCTGGCAGCGCTCGGGTTCCACGTCTGCGTGGACGACCTCGAGTCCGAGCTGATCCGTGCCGTCGGGGCGGAGCGGGTCGAGGCGCTCATGCACACGCAGGGCGACCTCGTCCCCTTCCGGACGCTGCAGAAGCAGGCGCCCTGGCGCGACCGCAGCACCGAGGCGCAGCTCCGCCGCTTCCTGGGTGCGGGGTCACGGCGCAAGCTGCGCTACGCCCGGCTGCTCGTCGATGCCCTGGGCGACGACGAGGTTCCGGCGCCGCTCGCGGCCGTGCTGCCCGGGCCCGGTCCGTCCGAGGCCACGCGCCCGTGACCACGGCCTACCTCGCGCCCCGCGACTTCGAGGACGAGCTCGACCACGAGCTGGCCCGCGCCGGCGTGGCCGTGACCGGCACCCACGGGCGGCTACGGATCGCCGAGGGTCGGCCGGTCCACGCCGCGTGGGCGGCCAACACGTGGTGGGACGCCGAGTACATCCCGGTGGAGTCGATCGGGCACGCCGCCCGGGAGCTCCGCGACCGCCAGCGCAACTGGGCCCTCTACGCGCCGGCGCACCGCGGCCGGGCGGAGCTGGTCGTCGAGAAGCTGCCGTACGTCGCTGCCCGACCGCTGGAGCTGGGCGAGGTGGCCCCCGACGCACCGCTGGGATCGTGGACGCTGCTCGAGCGTGACCTGGTGCTCGCCGCGACCCGGTGCTCGAACCCGTTCCCGAACGGCGAACCGGTGTTCGTCGAGGACCGTGACGGCCCGCCCAGCCGGGCCTACCTGAAACTGTGGGAGACCTTCGCGCGGCTGCGTCGGCAGCCGCGACCGGGCGAGCGTTGCCTCGACCTCGGCGCCGCGCCCGGCGGCTGGACCTGGCTCCTCGCCCGGAGCGGGGCCGAGGTGCTGGCCGTGGACAAGGCGCCGCTCGCGCCGGAGGTGGCGGCCCTGCCGAACGTGACCTGGCAGGAGGGCTCGGCGTTCGCCCTCGACCCCGAGGCGATCGGGCCGGTCGACTGGTGGTGCAGCGACATCATCGCCTACCCGGACCGGCTGCTGGAGCTGGCGACCCGGTGGCTCGAGTCCGGGCGGGTCGCGAACCTCGTGTGCACCATCAAGTTCCAGGGAGCCACCGACCACGACGCCACCGCCCGGTTCCAGGCGCTGCCCGACGCCCGGGTGTTCCACCTCGACCAGAACAAGCACGAGCTGACGTGCGTGGTCCTGGCCGCGGACTGAGGCCGCCGGGACCACCAGCGGATGCAGGTCGCGGAGAGGAACCTCCTGACCACTCCCGGCTACAAAGTCCAACCCTTGACAACGTCCAGACTTCGTGGTCGGGTGGGCGCATGACCGATGGCATCGATGCAGCGCTGCGCCAGCGCGGGGTCCAGGTGACCGCGCAACGGATCGCGGTGATGCGCGCCGTCTCGGCACGGTCCCACGCGACCGCGGACGAGCTGACCGACGAGGTGAGGGGCGTCCTCGGGACGATCTCGCGACAGTCGGTGTACGACGCGCTCGGGGTGCTGGCCGAGAACGGCCTCGTCCGACGCATCCAGCCCGCCGGCTCGGCTGCGCGGTACGAGGACCGGGTGGGCGACAACCACCACCACCTCATCTGCCGCAGCTGCGGCGACGTGGCCGACGTCGACTGCGCCGTCGGCGCGATGCCCTGTCTGACCCCGGACGACGACCACGGCTTCGAGATCGACGAGGCCGAGGTCATCCACTGGGGCCGCTGCCCCACCTGCCGCACGAGTCAGGACCTCCCCGGCTGACCGGCGTCCGCACCGGACCCCGGCCGCGGACGGAGAGGCCCTGCGACCAGCGCACACCCCACACGCGAACCACCCGCAGACCGACGAGGAGCCGCACGTGTCAGACAGCCCGACCACCCGCCCCGCGTGGGGCAACCGGACCTCCCACCAGAGCCGTGGCAACCAGGACTGGTGGCCGGACGCGCTCAACCTGAACGTCCTGCACCAGAGCCACCCGAAGTCGAACCCGCTCGGCGCCGACTACGACTACGCCGAGGCGTTCGCCGACCTCGACGTCGACGCGCTCACCGCCGACGTCGACGCGCTCATGACCGACTCGCAGGCGTGGTGGCCCGCCGACTGGGGCCACTACGGGCCCTTCTTCATCCGCATGTCGTGGCACGCGGCCGGCACCTACCGCCAGGTCGACGGTCGCGGCGGCGGCGGCACCGGGGCGCAGCGCTACGCCCCGCTCAACAGCTGGCCCGACAACGGCAACCTCGACAAGGCCCGGCGCCTGCTGTGGCCGATCAAGAAGAAGTACGGCACGAACATCTCGTGGGCGGACCTCTTCGTCTTCGCCGGCAACCGCGCGCTCGAGACGATGGGCTTCCGGACCTTCGGGTTCGGGTTCGGCCGCGCCGACATCTGGGCGCCCGAGGACGACATCTACTGGGGCCCCGAGGCGGAGTGGCTCGCGACCGAGGACGAGCGCTACACCGGGTCCTGGGAGGAGCAGAACCGGGTCCTCGACAACCCGCTCGCCGCGGTCCAGATGGGTCTGATCTACGTGAACCCGGAGGGGCCCAACGGCGTCCCGGACGCGATGAAGTCGGCCCAGGACGTGCGCGAGACCTTCGGCCGCATGGCGATGAACGACCGTGAGACGGTCGCACTGGTCGTCGGCGGTCACACCTTCGGCAAGATGCACGGCAACGGCCCCGCGGACGCGGTCGGCGAGGCGCCGGAGGCGGCCAGGATCAACGAGCAGGGGTTGGGCTGGGCGAACGAGAACGAGACCGGGCTGGGCGAGTACACCATCACCTCGGGCCTCGAGGGCGCCTGGACGCCGACCCCAACCAAGTGGGACAACACCTACCTCGACACGCTGTTCGGGCACGAGTGGGAGCTCACCGAGTCCCCCGCCGGCGCCAAGCAGTGGCAGCCGAAGTCGGTCCGGGAGGGCTTCATGGTCCCGCCGGTCGCCGACGGTGCGCCGGAGACCAAGCCCACGATGAACACCGCGGACATCGCGCTCATCACCGACCCGGCCTACCTCGAGATCTCCAAGGAGTTCCACGAGCACCCCGACCGGCTCGCCGACGAGTTCGCACGCGCCTGGTACAAGCTGCTGCACCGCGACATGGGTCCGCGTGACCGCTACCTCGGCCCCCAGGTCCCGGACGAGGTGCTCGTCTGGCAGGACCCGGTGCCCGAGCACGAGGGCGAGCTGATCGACGACGCCGGCATCGCCCAGCTCAAGCAGGCGATCGCCGACTCCGACCTCACGATCTCCCAGCTCGTGTCGACGGCGTGGGCGTCGGCGTCCACCTACCGCCGCACCGACCACCGGGGCGGCGCCAACGGCGCTCGGATCCGCCTGGAGCCGCAGTCGGGCTGGGACATCAACGTCCGCTCCGGCGTCGGCGAGGTCGTGTCGAAGCTCGACGAGATCCGCCAGGCCTCGGGCCTGAACGTCTCGCTCGCGGACACGATCGTCCTCGGGGGTGCCGTGGGCGTCGAGCAGGCCGCGAAGGCGGCCGGCCACGACGTCACCGTCCCGTTCGTCCCCGGTCGCACCGACGCGACCCAGGAGATGACCGAGGTCGACACGTTCGCCTACCTCGAGCCCACGGCCGACGCCTTCCGCAACTACCAGCAGAAGGCGGGCGAGGTCCCGGCCGAGCACCTGCTGGTCGACAAGGCGTTCATGCTCAACCTGTCGGCGCCGGACATGACCGCGCTCCTCGGTGGGATGCGGGTCATCGGCGGCAACGTCGGCGACGACGCCAACGGTGTCCTCACCGACCGGCCGGGCCAGCTCACGAACGACTTCTTCGTCAACCTCGTCGACATGGGCACCGTCTGGGAACCCATCGGTGAGGGCGAGGACCTGTTCGAGGGCACCGACCGCAGCTCCGGCGAGAAGAAGTGGACGGCCACCCGGGTCGACCTCATCTTCGGGTCCAACTCGCAGCTGCGCGCCATCGCCGAGGAGTTCGCGTGCGACGACGCCGAGCAGGCGTTCGTCGAGCGGTTCGTCGCCGCGTGGCACCAGGTCATGATGAACGACCGGTTCGACGTGCGCTGAGCACGCCTGGCTGACGCACTAATCGGCCCCGCCGGTGTCATCGCCGGCGGGGCCGCCGCGTCGCCGGCTCCCGGGTGCGAGGTGGCCTCAGGCGATCGGAAGCCGGACGGTGACCGTGGTGCCCCGGCCGCGTTCGGAGGTGAGCGACACCGTCCCGCCGTGCCGCTCGACCAGGCTCCGGACGATCGGGAGGCCGAGTCCCGTGCCGTCCCGGTCCGACGAGCCGGCGAACCGGTCGAAGGCCCGGTCGGCCCGGTCGGGGTCCATGCCCTCACCGTCGTCGGCGACCTCCACCACCGCCGCTGCGTCGATGCGGATCGCCACGTGGACGCGGGTCACCCCGACGCCGTGGCGGACCGCGTTGTCGAGGAGGTTGGCCACGACCTGCTCGAGCCGGCCCGGGTCGGCGGCGATGGTGGACAGGTCGGGAGCGCTCGAGACCTCGACGACGATCCCCCGGGCCTCCGCCGCGGGCCGGTGGAGCGCGACCACGCGGCCGACGAGGGCCGGCAACGAGACCTCCTCGAGCTCCAACGCCAGCACGCCGGCGTCGGCGTTGCTGAGCGTCCGCAGGTCGTTCAGCAGCCGCTCGACCTGGTCGACCTCAGCCGAGCAACCGTTCGATGCGGCCGGCATCCGGCTCGTAGACACCGTCGAGCATCCCCTCGAGGTTCCCCCGCACCACCGACATCGGCGTCCGCAGCTCGTGGGCGACGTCGGCGAGGAGCGCCCGCCGGCGAGCGTCGTCCTCCTGCAACCGCGTGGCCATCGTGTTGAAGGACCACGACAACCGCCGCACGGCACCCGGGCCCGCGGCCGGGGCGCGGGCTCCGAGGTCACCGTCCGCCACGCGATCGGCGGCCTCGATGACCGCGGACACCGGTCGAGCCCACCGCAGCGTCAGCCGCGTCGCCGCCACCAGCAAGGCGACGAGCACGCCGGCGCCGACGACCATCGGCCACACCCGGCTGTCGCTCCCGCGCCCCAGGACGCTCCCCACCAACACGCCGACCAGCGTCGTGACGGCGACCACCACGACGACCAGGGCCACCGCGACGCCGACGAACCGACGCCGCATCCGGTTCCACTGCTCGGGCGTGGGCCGTCCCGGTCCCGCACCTGCTGGTCCGTGACGGACCCACGGAGGCGGGCCGTGGGGTGGGCCGCCGCGACGCCGACGGTCGTGGTCAGGCATCCGCGCTCCGGTACCCGACGCCGCGGACCGTGAGCACCAGTTCGGGGTCTCCCGGATCGGCCTCGATCTTCCGCCGCAGGTTCTTCACGTGGCTGTCGATCGCGCGCTCGTAGGACTCGAAGGTCACGCCACGCAGAGCCTGGAGCAGCTGCCCCCGGGTGAACACCCGGCCGGGTGCGCCGGCGAGCAGCAGCAGCAGGTCGTACTCGGAGGCGGTCAGCTCGATGTCGTCGCCGCCGCGTGTCACCCGGCGCCGCACCGGGTCGATGGTGAGCGGCCCGAGACGGATCGGCCGATCGTGGGCGGCGTCCGCGGCCGTCAGCGTCGTCGCCGACCCGGCCTCGGCGCGGCGCAGCACCGCCCGGATCCGTGCCACGAGCTCACGTGGACTGAAGGGCTTGGTGACGTAGTCGTCCGCACCGAGCTCGAGGCCGACGATGCGATCGGTCTCGGTGTCGCGCGCCGTCAGCATCACGATCGGCACCTCGGACCGGCGACGCAGCTCGCGGGCCACCTCCAGCCCGTCGCGTCCGCCGGGCAGCCCGATGTCGAGCACCACGAGATCGAAGGCGGTGGTCCTCGCCGCAGCGGTCGCCGCGGCGGCGTCGACGACACGGGTGGTCGAGAACCCGGCGGCGCCGAGGTAGTCCACGACCACCTCGGCGATGCCCGGGTCGTCCTCGACGACCAGCACGTGTGTCACCGCTCCTCCTCGGTTGCCGAGTCTGGCACGGCGCCGGATCCACGGGTGGCGTTCGCGTGCGCGTGGTCGTGCCAGCGGTCGAGCCGCTCGCGCGGATCGTGCCCCGGGCCCCACCCGCCACGCCACCCGCGCCGGCCGCCGGCGAGGAGCAGCAGGAAGACCAGCGGGAACACCAGCCAGACGAACCCGAAGCCGAACCCCGGGCCGTAGCCGCGGTAGGCGTACGGGTACCGGTCGGGGGTCAGCACCTGGACGGTGCCGGTCCCCTCTCCGGCAGCTTGCGACGCCTCGACGGCGCCCTGCTCGAAGCCACGGGCGTAGCCGTGGTCGTAGGAGGCGCGACCGGCGGCGAAGGAGCCGCCGATCACGGCGATGAACAGCAAGACGATCAGGAACCTGCGCACGGTGTGCTCCTCGGTGTGGCGGGAGAGCGGATGAGCACATCGTCGACGACGCGTGTGGAGGTCGTGTGGAGACCAGCGGGAGCCCTGACGGAGACCCAAGCCGCCGCCGGTGACGGGTCAGCGGTCGTCCCAGGTGACGCTGACCGGGCGGTCGAGGTCGGGCAACGGCAGGGTCGCCGCCTCCGCCTCCACGGTGTCCCTCGCCGCCCCCGACAGGCGCCGCCAGGGGTGGATCGTGACCCGGTGCTGCGCTCGGCGCCACGTGCCCACGATCTCGCCCTCGACCATCACCGCACCGGGCCACACGCGGGAGGTCCAGAGCTCGGCGCGGTGGTCGGCGTCGGGCACGAGCAGCTCGCGGTCTGCGCCCCAGCACAGGGTGTAGACGTCACCGCTCGGGAGCAGTCGGGCGGGGGCCGTCGGCGCAGGCGGCTCGCGGAACGTCGACTCGTCCTCGGCGAGGATCCAGGCGTCGCCGATCGGCGTCCGCGCCGGCGTGAGCGACCCCCGGAGCTCCTCGAAGACCGCGTCCGCCGCCGGCGTCTTGACGCCGGCCCAGCGGCCGAAGGCGTCGGCGGTGGACGGTCCGGACGCGTGCAGGTGCCGGCGCGCCAGCTCGAGGCGGGCGTGCTGCTCGTCCACCTCCGGGGGCGGCACGGTCCAGATGACGGGCTGGCGGGCGCCGTCCCACCGGATCCGGACCCTGCCGGTCGGGGCCGCGTAGCGCAGTCGGTTGGGGTCCACGCCGAGCTCGTGACCCACCTCGCCGTACGGGCGGGCGTCGTCGCCGAGCAGCGCGTCCAGACGTCCGGCGAGCTCCTCCCCCAGCCGGCGTCGGGCACCGGCGGCCGGCAGTCGTCCGAGGGTGAACACGGCGACGTCGGCGGCGGGGACCACGTAGGCGCTGAAGCGGGGTCCCCACACCTGCACGAACGCGTCGTCGTCCCAGCTCTGCGGGGTGGTCCCGTCGACGCGCGCGTGGATGGACAACAGGGCCGCCCGCGGCATGCTGTCCTGCAGCCCCGCCCAGGCCGCGCGCCGGAGCGCATCGGTCCCGTAGGGCAGCCGCTCGCCGAGCCCGCCGACACGCTGACGGAACGCGAGGATCCGGTCGCGGGTCAGCTCGAGCGCGGCGGTCATCGTGGCTCTCCCGGTGCGGCGGACGGTGGCAACGTAGGCTCACCGACCATGACCACGACGGACTGGCTGCTGGACGGCGACCCCGCGATCCGCTGGCAGGTGATGCGGGACCTCACCGGCGCGTCGCCCGACGAGGTCGCCTCCGAGCGCGCGCGCGTCGCCTCGGAGGGCTGGGGTGCTGCGCTGCTGACGCTGCAGGACGAGGACGGCCACTGGGACGGCGGCACGTACCGGCCGGGCTGGGTCGACGAGGACCGGCCGTTCTTCGACGCGTGGACGGCGACGCACTTCTCGTTGCAGCAGCTGCGCGAGCTCGGCCTCCATCCCGACAGCCCCGAGGCGCGCAGGGTCGTCGACCGGGTGCGCGCCGGCGTCCGGTGGGAGGCCAACGGTGCGCCCTACTTCGCCGGCGAGACCGAGCCGTGCATCAACGGGATCGCGGCAGCCAACGGCGCGTACGTCGGCGAGGACGTGGACGGCATCGTCGATCGGCTGCTCACCGACCAGCTCCCCGACGGCGGTTGGAACTGCTGGGCCGAGTACGGGGCGACGGTGTCGTCGTTCCACACGACCATCTGCGTGCTCGAGGGGCTGGCGGAGTGGGAGCGGTCCGGGGCGTCCTCGGCGGAGGTGGCCGCGGCGCGTGAGCGCGGTGAGGAGTACCTCCTCGAGCGGCGCCTGTTCCGCCGGCGGTCCGACGGCACGGTCGTCGATCCGCGCTTCACGATGTTCTCGTACCCGACCCGCTGGTTCTACGACGTGCTGCGCGCCCTCGACCACCTGCGGTCGGCCGGAGCGCCGTTCGACGACCGCTGCGCCGAGGCGATCGAGCTCGTCCTCACCAAGCCCGACGCCGCGGGGCGCTGGCCGCTCGAGAACACCCACGAGGGCCCGACCCTCTTCCGGCTGGAAGGTCTCGAGGGCTCGCCGAGCCGCTGGAACACCCTCCGCGCCCTCCGCGCCCTCGGGTGGGCCGGCGTCGAGCTCGACCCCACCTGACCCACCCGGCACAGCGCGCCCGTCGACCTCACGCGCGAGACCCGGCGGCACGGACCCGTGCAGCCGACACGCCGGCCCACAGGGCGTGGCTGACACCGTCCTCCCCGGCAGGGGGGACGGGACCTGCGGTGACGCGGGCGAGGACGAGACCCGTCGACGGCGAGGCGTCCACCAGGTTCGAGCGCGCCCCTCGGGCACACACCAGGTCAGCCGGCGCGGCGGGCTCGAACCGTTCGAAGGGCGCCCCGTTCCACGTCGCTCCCCGGTCCGCGTTGCGCCACACGAGCCACCCGTAGGCCCGGTTGTGGTCCTGCGAGGCGCTGCAGGCCCGCTCCAGCCAGGATGCGCTCACCACGCGTTCCCCGCCCCAGAGACCGCCGGCCGCGATCAGATGCCCGAGACGTGCCAGGTCGCGCGCCGAGCTGACGAACGCGGTCGCCAACGATCCGTCAGCCAGCCGCTGCGCGTACCGACCATCGGGGTCCGGCGCGAAGCCGTTGGCGATGAGGATGGCCCGCGTCGCCGCCGGTGTCCCGGGCGGCAGCAGGAACGGCTCGCGCGGGACCCAACTGCTGTGCTCGAGTCCCAGTGGCTCGGCCAGCCACGCCGCCGTCACGTCGTCCAACGACCGGTCGGTCGCGGCCGTGAGCACGGCCTTCAGGACGTGGAACGCCATCGTGTCGTAGGCCCAGATCGTGCCCGGCTCGTCGCCGGTCAGGAGCCCGGCGGTCATCGACAGGAGGTGTCGCACGGTCACCTCTCCCTCGTGGGCCGCGTCCCTCGCCCAGCCCGCCGGCAGGTGGTCGGACACACGGTCCTCGACCCGGAGCAGCCCGCGATCCGCCGCCACGCCGACGAGCAGCATGACCACCGTCTTCTGCACCGATGCGACGTCGACGTGGTGTGCCGCTCCGTCGGGCTCGCGGTGGCGCTCGGCCACCACCCTCCCCTGCTCGAGCACGACGACGGAACCCGTGCCGAGATCGCTGGCGTCGAGACTGGCCCCGAGCGCCTGGAGGTCCCAGTGTCGCCCGGCCTCGGGATCCGGACGCCACGTCTGGCCACCGCGGGGCGGGGTGACCGAGCCGGTCACGCGACGGCTCCAGTGCGAACAGCGTGATCGAGGAACACGTCGGTCCCGTCACGCACCCCCGCCCAGGCGGCGGACAGGAGCGCAGGGGACGTGACCGCAGCCGGCACGTCGGCGGGGGTGTGGAAGCGGTCGAACAGCCCGAGGTAGGAGAGCATCGGCGCGCCCAACCGCTGCAGCTCGACACCCTCGCCGACCCAGTCCTCCGGCGCGCTCGTCACCGACGGGTACCCCGCGATGGCGACCGCCTCAGCGATCGCCTCCGTCGCCGGCGACGTCGCCGTCGTCATGACGAACCGGCGCGGGTCGAACTCCAGCCCGTGCTCCGTCCGGTTCCCGGCTCCCACGGAAGCGCCTACGTGGATGACCGCCCTCGGGGGGCTGCCGGTCCACCCGCGGACGAGCTCGCGAGCCCCCAGGTAGCCGATCTCGTGGCCGGTCGTCCCGACGAGCTTCACCGGATGGCGCTGTGCCAGCTCGGAGGCGATCGCGATGGCGATCGCGATGCCGGTCCCCCGCTCCCCCGCACAGGCGAACCACCCCGTCACCGGCGTCACCACCAGGACCGGGTGTGCCGCGGGATGCGTGAACCACGCCTCGACGTTCGCCGACCCGCCCTCGACCACCGTCAGCTCGGCCTCGTAGCGGATCACCCCCTCCGGCAGCCGGTCCGCGAGGTCACCGGGGATGAGGGCGTGTGGCCGTTCGACGGCCCCCTCCGGCGACCGGTTGGGCAGCCGGAGGTGACCGTGCGTTCCGAGGGTGGCGACGACCACGGGCGTCTCGCCACCGTCTTCGAGCACCGGGTCGTCGGCGCTGGTCGTCCAGCGGGCGACGTCGGTGGTCTCCCAGGGCCCGGTGCCCGCGTACCAGAGCGGCTCGGACTCCACCTCGACACCATCGATCGTCACGCGGTGGTGCCGTGCGAGGAAGCGCGGGAAGCGGTAGCCGACCTCGTCGGGGGCGGCACCGTGTTCCGTGAGGACCGAGCGCAGCCACCCCCGCGTGGCGGCGTCGTCGTCGGTGCCGGTCCGGTGCGCCCCGATGGAGGCGTACTCCTCGACGAGCCGGTTGAGGTCGTCGTCGGTCACGTCAATCGACCAGCGCCTGGTAGACGGCCGCACGCATCTGGCGACGCAGCGGGTAGGTGCTCGACGGCGCGAGCTGGGTGAACAGGAGCATCGTGAGGTCCTCGACCGGATCCACGACGAAGATGGTCGTCGCCCCGCCGCCCCAGGTGAAGTCGCCGGGTGAGCCGAGCGCCTTGTTCTCCTGCGGACTCACGTTGACCATGACCCCGAGCCCGAAGCCCATGCCGTCGTGGGAGGCCTCGGAGAAGCCGTTGTACTCATCGGCGTTGAGCGTCACCCCACCCGGGAGGTGGTTCGACGCCATGAACCGCACCGTGCGCGGCGACAGCAACCGGTGCCCGTCGTAGACCCCACCCCCACGCAGGCACTCGGCGAACCGCAGGTAGTCCGACATCGTCGACACCAGCCCACCGCCACCCGAGTGGAACGCAACGGGCTCGCTCAACGGCGTCTGGTGCCGCCAGTCGACGGGGGTCATCCCGTCGGGCATCTGGACGTAGCACGTGGTGAGCCGGTCGATCCGCTCCGGTGGGACCCAGAAGCCGGTGTCGACCATCCCGAGCGGAGCGAAGATGTGCTCCTGGAAGAACTCGTCCAGCGGCTGGTCGGCGAGCACCTCGACCAGGGCGCCGGCGACGTCGGTCCCCATCGAGTACAGCCACCGGGTGCCCGGGTCGTGCTGGAGCGGCAGCCCGGCGACGAGCTTGACCATCTCGGCGTTGGTGTAGGTGGGGAACGGGTCGACGACCCCGAGCCCGGCACGCCGGTGCAGCTCGTCGACGATGGTGGCGTGGTTGATCCCGTAGCTCAGCCCCGACGTGTGCGACAGCAGCTCCGAGACCCGGATCGAGCGCGTGGCCGGCCGCGTCCGTAGCGTGAACTCGTTGCCGGACACGTACACCTGCGGGTCCGCGAACTCCGGCAGGTAGGTCTCCAACGGATCCTCGAGCAGGACCTTGCCCTGCTCGTAGAGCATCAAGAGCGCGACCGCCGTGATCGGCTTGGTCATCGAGTAGATCCGGAACAGCGCATCCGGCTCCAACGGACGCCGCTCCTCGACGTCCGCCCAGCCGTAGGCGTCGTGGTGGACCAGCTGACCGTGACGCGCCAGCGCGAACTGCGTCATCGGCAGCTTCCCGCTGTCGACGTAGCCGTGCAGGACGTCATCGATACGGGTCAGACGGTCGGGATCGAACCCGACCCGCGCAGGGTCGACGGTGGGTTCCAGGAGGTTCATGGGAGACTCGGATCCTCGTGAGCACGACGGCCGCAGCCGCGGTGCCGGGTGGTCATTCGCACGTGCCGTCGAACAGCCCGACGTCGCCCTCGGGCCACTCCCCGAGCCGGTACCGGGTCCCGCCGCCGATGTAGCAGGTGGTGCCGCCGGAGCTGTCGCTGAAGGGCCCGGAGGCCTCCTCGCTCCACCACCACTCGGCCGCGTCGGCGGTGAAGCTGAACCCGTCGGGACGGATGTCGACGTCACCCGCCTTCGCCGGCGTGTCCGGGTTCGGGAACTCCGCCCGACGCAGCCCGTCGCGGAACGACTCGACCGTGAGGTCCGGCCCCGCCATCTGGATCCCCGCCGCGATCACCGCCAACCCGCGGTAGATCTCGAGCCGGCCTTCGACGGAGGCCGTGAGGGTCGGCTGGACCGTGGGGTCGCCCTCCTGCACGGCCATGTTGTACGGGTTCGTCGCCGGGTCGATCACGCGCGGGTTGAACGTCAGCCCGAACGTGCGGACCATCTGCGTCGGGGGCGCGACGCCGAGGTTGAACGAGCTCTCGATGTCGTTGATGCCGAACGTCCCGGTGACCCACTCCGGGTAGTAGCTCACGGCATCGGCGGCGCGCTGCAGCGTCCCGAACGAGAAGAAGTTGCACTGGCAGATGATCGTGGTGACGTCGTCCTGGCGCAGCTGCAGGATCGCGTTCTGGGCGTCCGCCGCGTTGAAGCTCCCCGACACCGGGCTGACGAGGATGTCCTCCTCGTCGACCGTGCCACCACAGCCGCGGATCCGGTCCACGATGGGATCGAGCGCATCCCGCCGCGACACCGGGTCGTCGTCGGTGAACGGCTCCAGGATCACCCCGAACTTGCGCTCACGTTCGGCGAGGCTGCCGGGGACCGGGACCTGGCTGTCGTTGCCAGCCGCCCACTGCGCGGTCTTGCCCACCAGGCGCTTGCACGTCCACTCGCCGAAGTTGGCGAACTCCTGATCGAGCTCCATGGAGTACTGCCAGCTGTAGGGCGCACACGTGTTCAGGAACCGGCTGTCGTACGGCGCGTAGGTCCCCACCGCGATCACCTGGTAGGCGCAGCCCATCTCCCGGATGTAGTACGGCCCGTTGCCGGTGCGGTACATCGCCGAGGCGAACGGCTTCGTGCCCGTGCCGCAGCCCGACGCCGCCAGCGCGGCGTCGGCCTTCTGGTTCGCCTCGTCGGACGACCCCGTCCCACCTCCGCTCGAGGAGCAGAACTGCAGGACCATCTTGCGGCCGTAGAACTGGTAGCGGTCGTTGAAGAAGTTCGCGAGCGCCTGGTACTCCTTCTCCAACGCCTCGGGGGTGGGGACCGCGATGTAGATCGACTCGCGCGTGACCCCCGGCGCGGTCGCGCCCCCGTTATCGCCCTGCCAGAACGCGATGCACGGCGGAGACTGCGGGTCCTCGGTCTGACGCAACGGCGGCGGACCCACACAGCGCTTGGCCTGGTCCTCGGTCACGATCACCGTCTCGGTCGGCGACGGCTCCGGCGTGGGCGACACGCTCGGCCCCGGCTCGGCCACCTCCGGCTCCGGCACCCCGGCGTCGCCGCTGCCGGACACGTCCGCCGCCTGCTCGGCCGGCGCCTCCTCGATCACCTGGTCCGCGCTCGGCGCGAACTCCGCCGCCGGCGGCGGCGCAGCGCTGCCCGCCGCCAGCAGGGCAGGCAACAGCACCACCAGGACCAGGAACGCCGTCCCGAGGTTCACCGCACCCGCGCCCCTGCCGGGACGCCGCATCGCACGACGACGCGTCCGCTCACCCATCGGTCGACCTCTCCAGGGACATCACGAGCCACTCCTCCCCGCTCATCCTCAGTCCACCAGCGCCTGGTACACCAACGCACGGATCTGGCTGCGCAGGGGGTACCGGTAGGACGGCGCGAGCTGGGTGAGCAGGAGCACGGTGAGGTCTTCGACCGGGTCGCTCAGCCACGTGGTCGAGGCACTACCGCCCCAGGTGAAGTCGCCGGGTGAGCCGAGCGCCTTGTTCTCCTGCGGACTCAGGCTGACCATGACCCCGAGCCCGAAGCCCATGCCGTCGTGGGAGGCCTGGGAGAAGCCGTTGTACTCATCGGCGTTCAGCGTCACCCCACCCGGGAGGTGGTTCGACGCCATGAACCGCACCGTGCGCGGCGACAGCAACCGGTGCCCGTCGTAGACCCCACCCCCACGCAGGCACTCGGCGAACCGCAGGTAGTCCGACATCGTCGACACCAGCCCGCCACCACCGGAGTGGAAGGGCTGCGGCTGCGCGAGTCGACTCGTGTCCCGGTGGTCGAGGACCGTGGTCTCCGTCGCACCGGGGAAGCGTGCGTAGAGGGTGGTGAGTCGGTCGATCCTCCCCGGTGGGACCCAGAAGCCGGTGTCGACCATCCCGAGCGGAGCGAAGATGTGCTCCTGGAAGAACTCGTCCAGCGGCTGGTCGGCGAGCACCTCGACCAGCGCGCCGGCGACGTCGGTCCCCATCGAGTACAGCCACCGGGTGCCCGGGTCGTGCTGGAGCGGCAGCCCGGCGACGAGCTTGACCATCTCGGCGTTCGTGTACGTCGGCCACCCCCCGAACACCCCGAGCCCCGCCCGCCGGTACAGCTCGTCGACGATGGTGGCGTGGTTGATCCCGTAGCTCAGCCCCGACGTGTGCGACAGCAGCTCCGAGACCCGGATCGAGCGCGTGGCCGGCCGCGTCCGCAGCGTGAACTCGTTGCCGGACACGTACACCTGCGGGTCCGCGAACTCCGGCAGGTAGGTCTCCAACGGATCCTCGAGCAGGACCTTGCCCTGCTCGTAGAGCATCAAGAGCGCCACCGCCGTGATCGGCTTGGTCATCGAGTAGATCCGGAACAGCGCATCCGGCTCCAACGGACGCCGCTCCTCGACGTCCGCCCAGCCGTAGGCGTCGTGGTGGACCAGCTGACCGTGACGCGCCAGCGCGAACTGCGTCATCGGCAACTTCCCGCTGTCGACGTAGCCGTGCAGGACGTCATCGATACGGGTCAGCCGATCGGGATCGAACCCGACCTCCGCCGGGTCGACCGTGGGTTCGAGGTGCGTCATCGGATGGTCCCTCCGGGGGCTCCGCAGCAGGCGTGACGTGCTCACTCGCACGTCCCGTCGAAGAAGGGGGCGTCTCCCTCGGGCCACTCCCCGAGGCGGTGGCGGGTCCCGCCGCCGATGTAACAGGTGGTGCCGGGGGAGCTCGTGGTGAACGGGCCCGTGTGCTCGGTGCTCCACCACCACTCCGCGGCGTCGGCGGTGAAGCTGAACCCGTCGGGACGGATGTCGACGTCACCCGCCTTCGCCGCGGTGTCCGGGTTCGGGAACTCCGCCCGACGCAGCCCGTCGCGGAACGACTCGACCGTGAGGTTCGGCCCCGCCATCTGGATACCCGCCGCGATGATGGAGAGCCCGCGGTAGATCTCCAGTCGCGCCTGGACCTCCTCGCTCTCCAACGGTTGCACCGAGGGGTCACCCTCCTGGACCGCCTGGTTGTACGGGTTGGTGATGGGGTCCACGACCCGGGGGTTGAACGTCAGCCCGAACGTGCGGACCATCTGCGTCGGCGGCACGACGCCGAGCCGGAACGAGCTCTCCACGTCGTTGAGACCGAACGTCCCGGTGACCCACTCCGGGTAGTAGCTCACCGCCTCCGCAGCCCGCTGCAGCGTCCCGAACGAGAAGAAGTTGCACTGGCAGATGATCGTGGTGACGTCGTCCTGCCGCAGCTGCAGGATCGCGTTCTGTGCGTCCGCCGCGTTGTAGCTCCCCGACACCGGGCCGACGAGGATGTCCTCCTCGTCGACCGTGCCCCCACACCCGCGGATCCGGTCCACGATCGGGTCGAGCGCGTCCCGACGCGACACCGGGTCGTCGTCGGTGAACGGCTCCAGGATCACCCCGAACTTCCGTTCGTGATCGGCCAGGTTGCCCGCGATCGGCACCTGACTGTCGTTGCCCGCCGCCCACTGCGCCGGCCTGCCGACCAGCCGCTTGCACGTCCACTCGCCGAAGTTCGCGAACTCCTCGTCGACCTCCATCGAGTACTGCCAGCTGTACGGCGCACAGGTGTTGAGGAACCGGCTGTCGTACGGCGCGTAGGTGCCCACCGCGATGACCTGGTAGGCGCAGCCCATCTCCCGGATGTAGTACGGGCCGTTCAGCGCCCGGTACATCGCCGAGGCGAACGGCTTCGTCCCCGTGCCGCACCCCGACGCCGCCAGCGCGGCGTCGGCCCTCTGGTTCGCCTCGTCATCGGAGCCGGTGCCTTTGTCGCTGGACGCGCAGAACTGGAGGACCATCTTGCGGCCGTAGAACTGGTAGCGGTCGTTGAAGAAGTTCGCGAGCGCCTGGTACTCCTTCTCGCGTGACTCCGGGGTCGGCACGGCCACGTAGATGGACTCGCGGGTGACCCCCGGCGCGGTCGCGCCCCCGTTGTCGCCCTGCCAGAACGCGATGCACGGCGGAGACTGCGGGTCCTCGGTCTGACGCAGCGGCGGCGGCCCGACGCAGCGCTTGGCCTGGTCCTCGGTCACGATCACCGTCTCGGTCGGCGACGGCTCCGGCGTGGGCGAGGCGCTCGGACCCGGCTCGGCCACCTCCGGCTCCGGCACGGCGTCGCCGCTGCCGGACACGTCGGCTGCCTGGTCGGCCGGCGCTTCCTCGATCACCTGGTCCGCGCTCGGCGCGAACTCCGCCGCCGGCGGCGGCGCCGCGCTCCCCGCCGCGAGCAGCGCAGGCAGGAGCACCACCAGGACCACGAACGCGGTCCCGAGGTTCACCGCACCCGCGCCCCGTCCGGGACGCCGAAGCGGGTGGCGTGAGCCACGGCTCACTCGTCCACCTCCGGGACCTCGTTGGTCGTCGTGGTCCGGCTCCACGCCGCGGTGGCCGCCGGCGAGGTGAGCGCCAGCGAGGACTCGACATCGATGCCGCCGTACCCGGTGGCGAGCGTCAGCTCCCACGCCAGCTCGCGCGCGAAGCCCGGCGCCGTGAACGTCCCGGTCATACCCACGACGTAGCCCTCGACGTACTCGCCGCAGGCGTTGACGCGGTCGCGTCCGGTCACGTTGCGGACGATCGTGACCGTGGTCGTCGTCCGCGGATCGGTCGCCGTCCCGACGTACTGGACGCCGTCCTCGGCCTGCAGGACCACCGGCGACGGCAGCAACCACAGGCCGCTGCCTGCCGGCTCCCACGTGATGTCCCCGCCGCGGCTGGGGTCGCTCCACGCCATGCCGACGAGCCAGATCCCCGGGTTCGTCGCACCGGGTGCGTCCGACTCGTGCACGTACCGGAACTGGGTGGCGGACGAGGCCCCCGTCGCCGTGTCGACCCGCTCCACGACCCAGTCGTCGAGGAGCTGACCGGTGATCGCGGCCTCCGACTGGCCGAGGCGGCGCACCGTGACGTCGATCTCCGACTCGCTCACGACGGCGTCACCGGTCTCGGGATCGACGTAGTTCGTCGTCGCCCGCTCGGTCCGCTGATCCTCCGCAGGCAACCCCGTCACGTACACACCCGCCGAACGCTCGGGCGCGGCGGTGGGGTCCCCGGGCGGGCAGGGGTCCTCCACGGCCGGAGCCGGTGCGGGCGTGGGGGGCGGAGGTGGCGGAGGTGGCGGCAGAAGGGTCCCGACGCGCACCGGCGCCGGGAGGCTCACCGGCAGCGGCGCCGGCGCCGGCGGGATCATCTCGACGGCGGGTGTCGGGATCCGGGGCACGGTGAGCGCCACGGTCCGGAGGTTCAGCTCCAGCGGCGCCTGTGGCCCGCACGCGGTCAGCACGGCGGCGAGGGTGGTCACCAGGACGAGCGGTCGACGGCTCACGGGGCTTCCTCCGTCGTCGTGTTCGTGGGGACGTGCAGCGTCGCGAAGGCGGCCTCGAGCGCGGCTTCCTCGATCTCGAGTCCGTCGCCGTAGTCGATCAGGGCACGAGCGAGCGCCTCCGCGGCGCCTTCAGGGACCGCGCTGCGGGTCACGAGGAGCGCCATGTGCTTGGCGGTCGGGAACCACAGGTAGACGCGCTGGGAGCCGTCCTTCTGGGAGAACAGCTCGTAGGTGCGCTGGGGGTCCAGCTCGACGACGTCACCGAGGCTGTTCACGATCGCGCGGCTGACCTCGTCGTCCGACGTGACGTACCCGGGCTTCAGCTCCGCGAGCTGCAGGGCCGCCTGCACGAGCCCGTTCTTGCTGAAGGAGTACACCGTGCCCTGGTCGACGATGACGTTCGCGTCGGAGGCCCCGTCGAGGTAGGCGTCGGCGGCGGCCTCCTCCTCCCGGACGGCGAGCCCCCCGATCTCCTCCGGGGCGACCGTCGTCGGGAACGGGACGTCCGGCTCGGTGGCCGCCAGGTCCGCGTCGGCGGGAGCGGGCGCGCAGCCGCCCACGAGCAGCATCGCGAGGACGGACAGGAGCGCGGCGGTCGCCCCGGGGGCGGTACGGCGGATGCTCGCCCAGAGCCGCGAGAGGCGCCGGCCCAGGTCCGCCCGTGGGAGCCGTGACCGCAGCGACCGCTTCCACCAGACGTTCGGCATGGACGTGCTCCACGGCTCGGTGAGGCTCGCTCGCGACACCGCCGCGAGCAGACGGGCGGTCTCGGGCTGGGCCTTGGTGATCCGGTCGGTCACCGAGGCCGCCAGCGCCTCAGCGGCCGTCGCGTCCTCCTCGGTGAGCGCGGCACGGAGGTCACCCCAGAGGGCCCGCGTCACGAGCCAGGCGAGCTCCGCGTGCTCCTCGTCCTCGTCGACGAGCTCGACGAGCTCGAGCGGGGTCATGCCCCGGCCCGGCAGCGCCAGGTCGTTCATCCGGTCACGCAGGTCGGCGTACGCGACGGCGATGCGGCCGGCGGGCCCGTGCAGGACGCCCCACGCGGCTCGCCGGCGACGACGCCGGCGCTTGAACCACAGCGGGTAGAGCACCGCGACGGCCCCCAGCAGCGCGATCGGCGGGAGCACCCGCACGGCGTAGTAGCGGAAGTAGACGTAGATCGGCAGGTCGTTGGGTGCGACGACCGGCAGGAACACGCTGATGCCGAGCTCGGGGGCCGACTGGATGTTGGGGTCCGAGTCGCGTTGGTTGTTGCTCAGGCTCTGCTGCGCCTGTGGCGGGGTGCCCACGATGGACACCCAGCCGTGGTCCGCGAACCAGATCTCGAGGTAGGTCGCCGCGTCGGACGGATGGAACTCCGCCTCCCCGCCGTCGGCGAGCGTCCGGTCGTAGTAGCCGAAGCCGATGCGGGAGGGGATGCCGACCCACCGGGCCAGCAGGGCTTCAGCGGCGGTGAGCTCGTACGGGTTGCCCTGCGCGCCGCCCATCAGCTCGACCACACGGTCGGGGCCGACGTCGGTCGGGACGCCCTGACCGGCCGCGATGAAGTTCTCGTACAGCTTCCCGCGGAGCAACTGGAGCCGGGCGTAGGGCGACTCCGGGGCATCGACCAGGAGCTCGGTGATGGCCGAGGGCGCCGGGGGCGCAGCCCGGAACGGCTCCATCTCGTCGGGCACGGCGGGGTCCGCGGCGGTGAGCTGCACCCCGTCAGGGGCAGGGGCGGACGTGACCTCGTACGTGAGGCCCGTGAAGACCGAACGCCCCACGAGGCTCACGGACTGGGTGCGGGGGTCGTAGTCCACGGTCGCGTCGCCGCTGATCCGGGCCGCGGTCGACGGAGTCGGCAGCAGTCGACCCTCGGCCTGCTGCACCGCGACGGTCAGCACGGAGGGGTCGCCGTCGACAGCCGGCCCGTCGGGCACCTCGAACGGGAGGTCGAAGCGCTCGAGTCGACCGTTGTCGACCGGGGGGAGCATCCACGCCTGCTCGTCCAGGTCGTAGTGGTCGATCACCCCGAGACGCAGCGGCCCCTCGAGCACCCCCTCGGCCGTGTAGAGCGGGACGTCGGGACTCGGCGGCGTGATGGGCGGGCGCCGCGGCGGGATGATGCGGCTGCTGGTGTCCTCGGGGAACAGGAACGAGACCTGACTCGCCGCCACGAGCAGGCCGATCAGGACCACCCCGCCGACGACGCTGCGTGCGATCCGTCTCGCCTCGAAGCCGCGGTCGAAGCTGTCACCGACCCCGTCGGCCGCGAACGACGTCGACATCGCCATCAGCAGGAACGCCACGCTGACGGCACCGGTCACGATGGCGGTCTCGCCCGGCTGGACGAGGGCGGCCACGAGGACGAGGGGCACCGGGACGACCACGGCGACGCGCGGACGGGCGGTCGACAGGCCGAGGGCGCACGCGGCTGCTGCCACGAGCGCGAGCACGACGACGAGGATCAGGCGCCAGCCGGGTGCGGGGTCGATGGGCGGCTGGAGGACCTGTGACGACGAGATCGCGTCCCGGACCAGTGCGGGGACGCTCGAGGTGCCGGCGCCGGCCGCCGAGCCGATGAGCACCGCGCCGACCAGCCCGGAGACGGGGAGGACCAGGTACTGGAGGATGGTGCTGCGGAAACGGGTCGCGGCGAACATCAGCCCCGCGCCGATCACGACCCCGACGAGACCCACGAGCCGGGCCTCCGGTCCGCGGAACATCCCGCCGATCATCCACGCGGCGGCGGCCGCGCTGAGCGCGCCGGAGGCGACGGTGAAGCCGAGCGCCGCCGGGCTGATCGTGTCGTCCGGCGCGTCGTCGTCGCCGTCGTCCTCCGGCCCCACCGCCAGGCCGAGGAGGTCGTCGCTGTCCTGCGTGGTGTCCTGTGTGGCGTCCAGTGTGGCGTCATCGTCCAGGACCGGGTCCGTGGTCGGGTCGAGGAGCGTGCTCATCGGCCCACCGCCAGGGCGTGGCCGAACGCGTTCTGGAGCTGGTCCCCCGGTGCGATCCGCACGACGGTCGCGCCGATCGACCGCGCACGACGCGCCGAGTTCGGGTCGCTCTCGTCCCACGTGACGAGCGCGACGATGAGCGACATCCCCTTGTCCGTCAGGAGCTTCAGCCGGCTGGCCGCACGCGCGTCGAACCTCGTCGTCACGATGACCAGGTGGGAACCGCCGCGACGTTCCGTGATGAGCTTCTCCACGGCTTCGTGCAGGGTCGCCTCGCACAGCTCGAGCTTGGCGAGCTGGTCGAGCAGCACCATCCGTGCGCTCCCGCCGCGGAGCTCCGGCGCCAGCACGGCGTCGTTGCTCATCAGATGGACCGAGTAGCCCTCGCGCACGTTGTGGGCACCCAGCGAGGCCACGGCGCGGACGGCGAGCTCGAAGGTCTCCGACGGGTACCCCGGGCTGTGCACCGCCGCGTCGTTGTCGATGATGAGCGTGATGCGATCGGTGATGCCCTGCTCGGACTCGCGGACCAGCAGCGTGCCGGCGCGTGCCGACGCCATCCAGACGATGCGGCGGATGTCGTCACCTCGGACGTAGTCGCGCATGCCGTAGAACTCGCCCCCCTGCGGCCACGGCTTGGAGACCGGGGGCCGGAACGGCGGGTCCTCCCACATGCGGGTCAGCGGGCGGTCGAAGATGGCGTCCGTCGACGGATGCACGACCACCTCGATCGCCTCGGTCAGCTCCTGCTGGTTGCGGGCGAGTCCGAGCGGGTCGGTCCACTCCGCACACAACGGGCCCAGGGCGTACACGCCCCGGAGGGACGGCTTGATCTCGTACCGGTGGACGAACGCGTCCTCACCGCCGACGGTCGCGACCTGCACCCGGACGGGGTCCGAGAGCAGCGAGGACAGGTGCTCCTCGACGACGAACGCGCGCAGGCGGCCGGGGGCCCGGATGGTGAACTCCACCTCGGCGGTCTGTCCCACCCGCATCCGAGCGGGGAGCTCGGAGCGCTCGGCGACGAGACGGCGCTTGCGTCGTGATGTGACCGCGGCGGCGACGACCAGCCCGATGCCCGCGTACACGACGAGGTAGAGCGCCTGGCCACCCATGACCTTCGCGAGACCGAAGCCGGCGAGGCTGCCGACGAGCACGGTGGCCCCGGTGCTCGTGAACCCCGTGTACCGCTCGATCAGCGCGCCGACACCCGCCACCTCGCGATCGGAGGTGGCGGTGCGCGGGGCGGGCCTGCGGAGCATGTGGCTCAGCTCGCCCGCCGGGCGGGCTCGGACTCCCCGACCCCGAGGGGCACCGGGATCCGGCTGAGGATGCGCTCGAGGACGGCGGCGGTCGTCTCGTCGCGCAGCTGCGCGTCCGGCGTGAGGATGAGCCGGTGCTCGATGACGGCGCCGAGGAGCGCGCGGACGTCGTCCGGCAGGACGACGTCACGGCCCTGCGACGCGGCGCGGACGCGAGAGGCGCTCACGAGGCTCATGGAGGCGCGCGAGCTGGCACCCATCAGGAGCGAGCTGTCGGTGCGGGTCGCCTGACACACGTCGACGATGTACATCTTGACCGGGTCCGGCAGGTCCACGTCGGTGCAGAACCGCTGCATGGCCAACACCTCCTCGGTGCTGGACACGGCGCCGAGCCGGGTGATGGCGTGGGTCTGCTTGTTCGCGTCGAGGAGCTCGCCCTCCGCGTCGCGATCGGGGTAGCCGATGGTCAGCTTCATCAGGAAACGGTCCATCTGCGCCTCCGGGAGCGGGAACGTCCCCGACATCTCCACCGGGTTCTGCGTGGCGAGGATCAGGAACGGACGCGGGAGGGTGTGGGTCCTGCCGTCCACCGTGACGTTGCGCTCGGCCATGGCCTCGAGGAGCGCGGACTGCGTCTTCGGCGTGGCGCGGTTGATCTCGTCGACCAGCAGGACGTTGGCGAACACGGGGCCCTCGCGGAACGAGAACGTGCCGGTGCTCTGGTCGAGGATGGGTGCTCCGGTGACGTCGGACGGCAGCAGGTCCGGCGTGCACTGGAGCCGGTTGACGCGGGCGTCGATGGACGTCGACAGCGCACGCGCCATCATCGTCTTGCCGGTTCCGGGCATGTCCTCGAGCAGGCAGTGACCGTCCGCGATCATCGCGGTGAGGACGAGACGAAGCGCCTGTTCCTTGCCCTTGATCACCTCCGACGCGTTCGCGACGATGCGCTCGAACGCATCCTTGAACCCGGCGGCCGTCATCTCGACCTCGGCCTTGGTGGCGGCCGTGCGGCGGCTCGTCGTCTTCTTCTTGGTGGCGGTGCGGGGCGCCATCGGCGGATCCCTTCGTCGGTGGGATGGGTCAGGCGGACGGGACGAGGGCCTCTCGGTCCGTCGGGGCGGCGCGTCGGACGGCGCCGAAGTAGGAGGCACGTACGGCGTCGTCGGCGAGCACCTCGTCGGGGCGGCCGGACGCGATGACCGCGCCCGCACGCATCGCCAGCAACCGGTGCGCGACGGAGGCGAGGACCTGGACGTTGTGCTCGATGATCAGCACGGCGCAGCCGAGATCGGAGCTGATGCGGCCGACCAGTGGCCCGAGCACCTCGGTCTCGCTCTGCGCGAGCCCGGCGGCCGGTTCGTCGAGGAGCAGGACCTTCGGGCGTGCGGCGAGCTGGCAGGCGAGGTCGACCATGCGCCGCTTGCCGAGCGAGAGCCGGGACAGCGGCACGTCGGCGACGGCCCGGAGCTGCAGGAACTCGAGCAGCTCGTCCACGCGTCGGCTGACCCGCCGCTCCTCCGCCGTGGCCTGGGGCAGCCACAGGGCGGAGAAGGCGGAGCTCTTGACCTTGAGCCGGGTCTCGAGCGCGACTGCCACGCAGTCGCGGACGGTCAGCGACGGGAACAGCCGCACGCTCTGGAACGACCGCATCAAGCCGCGCTGCGCCCGTGCGTGCGGGGCGAGCGGGCTCACGTCCTCGCCCGCCAGCGCCACCGCCCCGGCACGCAGGGGAAGGGCTCCCGTGAGGCAGTCGAACAGGCTCGTCTTGCCCGCCCCGTTGGGCCCGAGCACGCCCGACGACCTCGCCCGGATGGACGTCGAAGCTCACGTGATCGACGACCGTGACGGAGCCGTAGGCGGCCGTCACCCCCTGGACGGACAGGATGGGTTCTCCCGGACCTCGCCCGTGTCGCCGGGCACGGGCCACCTCGGAGCCTCCCCCGCTGGCACTGCCTGCGCCGAACGCCACCGAGGCGAACAGCTCGGGGTGCTCGCGTAGCGCCTGGGCCGGGCCGTGGTACCGGACCCGCCCGTTCTCGAGGAACAGGGCCTGGTCCGCGATGGACATCGCCGAGCTGATGGACTGCTCGACGATCACGACGGCGGTCCCGCCGGCCGCGAGGTCGCCGATGAGCTCGAGCACGGTCGCCAGGACCTCGGGCGACAAGCCGAGCGACAGCTCGTCGATGAGCAGGAGCCGTGGCCGGCGGAGGATGGCCTGGGCGATCGCGAGGACCTGCTGCTCGCCGCCGGAGAGGTTGCCGGCCGAGGTGTCGAGCCGCTCCCCCAGCGCGGGGAACCGGCGGCACATCTCGTCGATCGCGTCGGTGTCCCCGCCGGTGACGAGCATGTTCTCGCGGACGGTGAGCGCGGCGAGGACCGCGGACCCGCCCGGCACGTAGGCCATCCCCGAGCCCGGCGCGGACGTGGGGGAACCACGTGGTGACGTCGGCTCCATCGAACCGGACGTTGCCGTGGTGGGCCGGCTCGAGCCCGGCGATCGCCCGCAACAGCGAGGTCTTGCCGGCGCCGTTCAGCCCGACGACGGCGAGCACCTCGCCCGCCGCGAGGTCGAGCGAGACGCCCTCGACCGCGACCGCACCCCCGTACGCGACGTCCAGCCGGTGGACGGACAGCAACGGCGTCCGCGAGTCCGGGAGCCCCTCGGCCTCGGCAGCCGCGGCGCGTTCGAGATCCGCGGGGACGTTGCTCTGGATGCCCTCGACCCGACGCAGCCTCGTGCCCTCCACCGGCGCGTACCCGTCTCCGACCAGGCGGTAGGTGACGGGGACGGGCGGAGCCTGTCCGGGGCGATCCGCGATGGCCACGCGCTGCTTCGTCCCGGACGTGGCGTAGCGGATGAGGTCGTGGCCCTGCAGGTGCGCGATGACCCGGATGGCCGCGTCGCGCAGGCCGACGACGAGACTCGCGAGCCCGCCCGGGCGGACGGCGAGGACGACGATGGTCCCCAGTCCGTTCAGGAGGTTCGTGGCCGCCGCACCGATGAACTGCACGACGCTGAACGCCGCACCACCGATCAGCGGGCCGCTCACCGCACCGAGGCCGCCGATCACCACGACGAGGAACAGGACGACCGAGTTGGTCGCGGAGAAGCTGTCGGGCTGCACGCCCCGGTTGGCGAAGGCGATGACGGCGCCGCCCACACCGGCGATGAACCCGGACACCGCGAACGCCTCGAGCCGGAGCCGGAGGACGTTGATGCCGAAGGAGGCCGCGGCCGGGTTGTTGTCACGCGACGCGATCAGCGCCCGACGCAGCCGCGACCGGCGGAGCCCGGACACGACCGCGGTCGCCCCCGCGACGAACAGCAGGGCGAGCCAGTAGAAGGCTCGATCCGAGGCGAAGTCGAAGCCCAGCATCACGGGCCGTTGCAGGTCCTCGGGCAGCGCCCTCCCCAGGAGCTCGGGACCGAGGAGGATGGCGGGGACGGCGATGCTGCTGGCCAGCGTCATGATCGCGACGAACGGCCCGGGCAGTCGGAGCGCGGGGAGTCCGATGAGCGGCGCTACGGCCGCGCCAGCGACGCCTCCCAGGAGAGCGGCGAGCAGCATCGGCACGCCCCACACCCCGCCGGCGATCGCCGCCACCCAGGCCCCGACGGCGGCCAGCGCCAGCTGGCCCAGTGACACCTGGCCGCCCCAGCCCGAGATGACGAGCAGGCTGAGACCGACGATCATCGATCCCAGCACGCCGATGCCGAGGCTGAGCTGACGGGGCGCGGTGAACAGCGGGTACAGGACGAGTACCAGCACGACCACCGCGGTCGTCCCCCGGAGCATCCCGTGCACCCCCGGGAGGGTCCGCACGCGCGGCGGCACGGGTGGGGGCTCGGGGGCGGTCGTGAAGACCGACTCCGACGCCTCGTCCGCCCGGCTCGCGCGTCGTCGCTGCAGCAGCAGGGCCACACCGATGATGACCACCAGGGAGCCCTGGAACGGCAGCTGCGAGCCGAAGTTCCAGAACATCCCCTGCTGCAGGACGGAGAGCGCGATCGAGGCCAGCAACGCGAGGGCGGGGCTGGTCGTGCGAGCGAGGACGACCGCGGCGAGGACGAGGGTCAGGGCGGTCATGTCCAGCCCGACCTCGGGGGCCGTGGACCGCTGCGCGATGGTCAGGATGCCGGCCGCGCCGCTCATCACCCCCGCGAGCTGCCACGGGTTCTTCGACTCCTTGATGACGTCGACGCCCAGGGTGGCCGCCCGCTCGAGACTCGATGCCGTCGCCCGGCTCTCCAGACCACGGCGGCCGCGCTGGAACCGGACGGTCACGTACGCGAGCACGCCGAGCGCCACGACGATGGCGAGGATGTCGTAGAGCCGCAGGACGGCGCCGGCGGAGAGCTCGACGCTGAACCGCGTCGGCCAGTGGCGCGACGAAGGTCCCTCCGGCCTCGGCAGGTCCGCGCCGAGTCCGGACCCCACCTGCGGCCCGTAGGGGAACCAGCGGAAGGGGTAGAAGCCGAACCAGGTGACCGTGCGTAGCGACACGATGCCGGCGCCGCCGCTGAGCATCAGCGCGAACGAGAGCGTGGCGATGGTCGGGACGATCCGGGGCGCCCGTGCGAAGAGGGTCGCGATCGCGAAGTAGACACGCCGGCCGGTGTCGCCGGCGATGAGGAGTCCGAGCACCACGCTGATGAGGGCGTTGACGACGAGCAGCCACGGGCGTGTGGCGAGCAGGTGCTCCCGGAAGACGTCGGGGTTGTGCTGCAGGAACGACATCGACTCGCCGGCCGGGCCAGGCACCCGCAGAGGCCGTCGAACAGCACCAGCCACTGGTTGTAGAGCACCCACACGTAGAAGAGGACCGCCGCCGCGACGCCGAGTCCGAACTGCGCGAAGCTCAGGATCCGGGTGCGTGAGTACAGCAGCGCCATACCCATCGCGTGCAGCCCGGCGATGGAGCCGGCCACGAGCCCGATGCTCGCGATGCCCAACGGCAGGCCCTCGGGTAGGAGCGCGACGACGAGGAGCAGCGCGGCCACGAACACGAGCTCGGCCCGCGTCGTCAGCCGCGCGAGCACGCGGACCGATGCCCCCCGTCGCACGCGTCCCAACACCGCGAGGCCTCCCGCGCCATCCGAGTGGACCGGCTCTCCCCCGGTCCGCGACCAGAACGGTCGTTCGGTTGCGGAGGATGCCCTCCTTCTGGGCTACGTGTCAAGCCCCGACCTCGATATCCGGGCGCAGCGTTGCGATACCGGGAGAACTCAGGCACACTTCCCGACGTCCACCATGTCGCCAGATGAACGAACGTTCGATTGAGCAAGGTGACGATCGCACCTGCGCCCGGGCTGTTGCCGGAGGAGCTCGGCTTCTCCGCCGCCAAGCTGCGCCTGTACGAGACCGCGCTCCGGCTGTTCGCGGAGAACGGCTACCACGCCGTCGGTCTGCGCGACGTGGCCGAGGAGCTCGGTCAGCAGCCGAGCTCGATCTACTTCCACGTCGACAGCAAGGCCGACCTGCTGTTCGACCTCTGCATGATCGGGCACCGGTCCCACTACCAGTCGCTGCGTGACGCGCTGCTCGATGCCGGGCACGAGCCCGAGGAGCAGCTCCGCAGCGTGATCACCGCCCACATCCGGGTGCACCTCGAGTACCCGGCCATGGCGCGCCTGACGAACCGGGAGCTGCGCGCGCTCGGGCCGGAGCAGCTCGACCAGGTCCTGGCCGTGCGCAACCCCGCCGAGCAGATCGTCATCGACGTCATCGAGCGCGGGATCCGCATGGAGTCCTTCCACGTCGACGACGCGTTCCTGGCGGCCCGGGCCATCCTCGGCATGGCCGTCCGGCTCCCCGAGTGGCTGCCCTCAGCCGGAGAGGGCAGGTCCCCCGACGAGATCCTCGACCACTACGTGGAGTTCGCCATGAAGGTGGTGCGCTGACGATGGAGACCTTGCGACGTCGGCTGGTCGCCGTACGCGATGCCTGGTGGCGGCGCCGCTGGCGTTGGCGCCTCGGGGTGTGGGCTCTCCTCGTGCTGCTCACCGTGGCGGTCCCCTACGAGGGGTCCGAACCGGCGGCGTACCTCTTCGGGCTCATGGCGGTCTGTGGGCTGCTGGCCGTGGTCGATCCGCGGCCCTTGATGATCGGCGGGTTCGGCCTCGTCCTGACCGCGATCGCCAGGGTGCTGGTGCTCGAGCCGCGGTTCAGCCCCTACGTCGACGGGGCGGCCGAGCCGTGGGTGGCCGCCCAGTTGCTTCTCCTGCCGCTCGCCGTACTGCCCCCGCTGGTGGTCACCTGGGCCATCGTCACGCGCGCCGGCAGGGACCCCCTCGCGTGGGTACGCCTGCCGGGGACCGGGGTCGCCGGCGAGGCCTGAGCCCGACGCTTCCGTGTCAGCGGTCGCGCAGGCCCTTGCCGTCGAGGATGCGCGGGACGATGTCGTCCACGCGACGTTCGCGGGTGCTCGCCCGCTTCGCGCCCGAGACGTGCAGGTTGTACTCACGCCGGCGACCGGGCGTCAGCTCCTCGAACGCGGCGGCGAGGTCCGGGTCGTCGGCCAACCGGTTCGCGAGCTCGTCGGCCAGCTCCTCGTCCGGTCGCGGCGGCAGCGGCGTGCCGGCCTGCTCGACCGCGATCGCCTCGGCCAGGTACCCGCGCACGGTGCCGGCGCGCTCCTCGACCTGTTCGACCGAGTCGAAGGTCATCCGCTTCGCGGCGTGGGTGTTGGGACCCTGGTCCTCGAGGACGTCCGCGGGATCGTCCAGCAGGATGCCCTTGAAGAACATCAGCGCGAGGTGATCGGCGAACTCCTGGACGATGGCGACGTTCGCGTCGCCCAGGGCGTAGCAGGGCTTGCCCCACTTGACGTGCTCGTCCAGTCCGCTCGCGAGGAGCAGCGGGCGGAGCGCCGCGATCTCATCCGGCCACTGGTCTGACGCGGCGATGTAGGCGTCGACGTCGTGGAAGTCCTGCACGTCCACCCTCCCGTGGGTCCGGTCGTCGGGGCGGTCACGCCCTCGTGGAGGTGTCCTACCACGCCCACCGAGGCGCGTGGGCGCGGGGTCGTCAGCAACAGATCAGTCGGCGAGCACCTCGACCTGCTCCAACCACGAGGTGACGAGGTCGCGCGCCTCGGTCCCACCGACGGCCTCCGACAGCTCGATGACGACCGTGGCGTGGTCGTGGCGGAAGCGCACCTCGGAGGCGAACCCGGTGCGCTCGGAGTCGCCGAGGAGGAGGGGCGGACTCCCGGGCACGATGCCGGGATCGCCCTCGGTGGGTGCGGCCTCCGCGAGCTCGCCCTCCGCCATGCTGGTGCACGTCACGAGGACGACCTGTTCGCCACCGGCCGCCCAGTACGCGGTGGCCTCCTGCGACGCCGAACCCCCGACACCGCCGCTGCCGTCGACGGACAGGTCCAGGATGCGCTCGACGACCGGTTGGGCCGGCTGGACGCAGTGGAAGCCGAGCGGCGGCGCGGGTTCACCGAGCTGTCGAGCCAGCGCCGTGGCTCCGAGGGCCGCGAGCGCCACGACACCGGCCGCGATCATCACCCGGTTCCGGCTCGGCGGACGCGCGCCCGAGCGGTCCGGGACGAACCGCTCGTCGAGCGCACGCAGCCGATCCCACAGCTTCATCGCAAGCCCGGGTAGGCGGCCGTGCCGAGGAGGGCGTCGACCTCGGAGCGTTCCTCGTCGGTGAGGTCCCAGCCGGCGGCGTCGACGTTGGCACGGACCTGCTCGGGTGTCGTGGCGCCGGCGATCACCGAGGCGACCAGCGGGTGCGAGGTGTGCCAGCTGATGGCGAGCTCGAGGAGTGTGCGGTCGTGGTCCTCACACCAGGCGATGAGGCGCTCGACGATGGCGAGACGCTCGTCGTCGACGAAGCGGCCCGCCCGGTCGCCCATCTGGGTGAGCCGGGCACCTTCGGGGCGCTCCTCCCCCATCCGGTACTTGCCGGTGAGCAGGCCCGACTCGAGCGGGAAGTAGGGGACGAACGCGAGTCCGAGCTCCTCGCAGGCAGCGAACACGCCGTCGTGCTCCGGTCCGCGGGTGAGGACGCTGTAGTGGTTCTGCACCGATGCCCAGCTCGCCACGCCGGCCTCGGTCGCGGCCTTCTGCGACGCGTACAGCTCGTCGGCCGAGAAGCCGGTGCAGCCGATCTCGAGGACGAGGCCCTCGTCGCGGAGCTCCGCGAGGCAGCCGAGGGTCTCCTCGAGTGGCGTCGCAGGATCGGGGCGGTGCAGCTGGTAGTGGTCGACCCGGTCGGTGCCGAGCCGTCGCAGGCTCGCCTCGAGGCGTCGGCGGATCTCCTCGGGACGGCCGGCACCGGACTCGATGTCGCTGGTGTGCCCCCACTTGGTGGCGATCACGGCCTCGTCGCGCCGCGCACCGAGCGCCGCCCCCAGGAGCTCCTCGGACCGGCCCTCGCTGTAGATCTCGGCGGTGTCGAAGTAGGTGATGCCGGCGTCGAGGGCGGCGCGCACGACCTGGTCGGTCCGGTCGGCGTCGATGCGTCCACCGAAGTTGTTGCAGCCGAGGCCGACGGTCGAGACCTGCAGCCGTCCGAGGCGATGTGTGTCCATGCCGGCCAGGCTACGTGAACGGTCCGGCTGTGGACTGCCCGCCGGGTCAGCTCCGGAGCAGGGGGAACAGCGGGTGGTCCATCTCCGCCCCTGCGGGCAGCTCGTCGGCGAGGCCGGGGAACGCCGGCGAGGTCACCCAGTCACGCGGGGCGTGACGGATGTCGTCGCCGAGGAAGCGGACCGAGAAGGCCCGCCGGCGGTTCGGCCCCTCCACGCCGCCGGCAGCGTGCAGCTCGAGCATGTGGAAGAAGACCGCGTCGCCGGGCTCGAGCTCCCAGGCGAGGATGCGGTGCGCGTCCGGATCGCGCTCGAGGTCGCCGTCCACGTCGGGCAGGTCGGCCAGCGACCCCTCCGGGAACCACTTCGCCTGGTCGTCGAGGAAGGTCCGAGGCATCAGCCACGGGCCCCGGTGTGATCCCGCCACGAACCGCAGGGTGGAGCTGACCGGGACGGGATCGACGGGCAGCCACATCGAGCAGTTCTGGCTGCCGTCGATGTTGTAGTACGGCTGGTCCTGGTGCCAGGGGGTGCGCTGCCGGGTGCCGGGCTCCTTGACCAGGGTGTGGTCGTGGTAGAGCCGCACGGTCTCGGACCGCATCAGGGCCTTCGCGACGTCGGCGGCCTTCGACCCGCGGATGAAGCGTTCGTACTCGGGGACCTCCTGCCAGTTCCGGAAGTCCTCGATGAACCGACCGGTGTCGTCGGCGGCGCTCGCGACCTTGTGCCGCTCACTCGGGGCGGCGAGGACGCGTTCGATCCCGGCCGCGACGGTGGCGACCTCGGCGGGGGTCGCCAGGCCGCGGACCACCACGGCACCGTCGCGCGCGAAGTCGGCGACCGTCGTGTCGTCGATCGGGAGCTCGGTCATCACCACGTCCGTCCTCCCCGCTGCTTGCCGCCATCTCAGCACACCGGTCGGGGTCAGGACTCCACCCGGATCAGGGAGGTGGCGGGACCTCGATGTCGCGGCCGTCGGGGCTGGTCCAGATGACGGTGCCGGTGTCGAGGTCGAGGGTGACGGTCCAGTCGAGGTCGAGGAGGTCGTGGTGGGGATCGCACAGCGGGAGCGAGAGGTTGAGGTCGGTCTCGCCGCCGTCGGCCCACTCGACGATGTGGTGGACGTCTCCCCAGGGGACGGGGGTGTCGCAGGCGGGTCCGCGGCAGGTGCGGTGGAGCCCTTCGAGCGGGCCCCGGAGCCAGCCGGGAAGGGTCCGTTGGGTCCGCCCGACCGACACGGCCCGGAACGGGCCGAGGGTCAGGAGCGGCTGGAACCGGGTCGCTGCGGTCGCGATCCGCCGGGCGTCGTCGGGGTGGAGGTCGCCGGTGTAGCGCAGCCTGGGTAGCGGGGTGGTGGGGTCGGCCGGGTCGAGCCAGCGGGCGAGGTCGACGGTGAGGTGGACGTGCAGCGGCAGCCGGTTGACGGACGGGAGGTTCGCGGAGGCGCCGGCGCGCCGGACGAGGTCGACGAAGCCGTCGTGGCGTCGTTGGGCCGGCGTACGCGGGTCCGGGTCGCCGCCCTCGGCCGGGCGCGGGGCCGACAGCGCGTGGAGCAGGGTGAGCAACTCCTCGCCGGGGAGCTGGTCGAGCAGCCCGTCGAGCTTGACCTTGCCGTGTTCGACCACGGAGGCGTGGAGGTAGCGGTCCGGGTCGGGCCCGCCGGGGTCGTCGGTGCCGTCGGGGTCGACCGCGTCGCGGATGCTCGCGACCGCGCGGGCGAGCTCCTTCGGCGAGGCGTTGCGGGCGAGGCTGACGAGGCTGTCCTCGACCGCGAGGATGGCCTCGAGCCGTCGGGGGGTCGCGGCCCGGCAGACGACCTCGACGTGGGCTTCGGTGACCTCCCCGGCCAGGTAGGCGGCGGACAGCAGCCGCAGGTGACGGAGCCGCCGGCCGGTCGACACCCGGGTCGAGGCGCGGCCGGGGTGGGTGCGGGTGGCGTCACGCAGCCACGCCGCGGGGGTGATCGCGCCGACCTCGGCGTAGGCCCGGCGCCGGTCCACCGCGGTCAACAGCCGGCTGCGTTGGGCGTCGAGGCGGGCAGCCTGCCGGTCCAGCTCGACGAGCTGGTCGAGCAGGTCGAGATCGTCGGCGTGGTCGAGCTCGGCCGCGGCGAGCAGGTCGAGTCCGTCCGCGACGGCGTCGACCGCCTCGCCGAGCTCTGGGATGCCCGGGCCGCCGAGGTAGACGGGCGCGGCCTCCCGGACCACCGACACGTGGCGGCGCCGCAACGGGTAGCGACGCCGGGTGACCGGCTGGGGCGGGGCGGTGGCGGCTGCGTCGAGCATGGGGACATACAAGCGCGGGGGTGTGACACGGCCACGGGGGACCCGCCGACGGAGCGGGTGCGGTGGCCAGCGAGGCCAGGTCGAGGAGCGTGGTCGGGCCCGGGGCACTGCAGGGGCGTCGTCGCCGGCCACGTCGATGTCGGCTCCGACGCTGACGCTCCTCGACGACGTGCCGCTTGTCCGGCTCGAAGAGGCTGTGAACGGCGAGCATCGCCGAGCCCGCAGCGGACGACCGCGGCTTCCTGCGCCGCCAGTAGATCCAGCCGCGCTCGGCCGCGAGGAGGGCCCGGTCGATGAGCCAGAGCGCCACGCCGACGACCGCGAGGAGCAGCACCACCGCTACCGTCGCGTCCTCCGCCGCCGGTGCACGGCTGGTGCCCTCCGAGGGTCCTCCCCGGCGCAGTCGGAGGCGGGGAGCCATGGGTGCGTCACCGACGGGGCAGTAGCCGGCGAGCCACGCGGCCTCGTCGGCGGTGAGCGCCCCGGTGTCGTGGAGCAGGAAGCTCACGCCCCGCACCTCGCGCGCGCTCCATCCGTGGGTCTCGATCAGGGTCCGCAGCCCCATGACCAACCGCGGGTGCTCGAGGTCCGGGGCGGCGCTGGCGATCGCGACCTCGGGCGTGGCGTCGATGCAGCGGTGGAGCCACCCGTGAGGGTGGCCGTGGTCGGGATCGATGTTGATCTCGAGCCCGCGACTGGCCGGGTGCTCCAGCTCGATGGTGATGATGGGTCGACCGCCGGGGTGCGTGATCGTCCCGGAGACCGCCCACGACGGGGCGAGCGCGGTCGCCTCCGCCTCGAGCGCGTCGCGCAACTCGTCCAGGTCCACGTCCGCTCCTCGTCACGGCCAAGGGTAAGCGGACCCCGCACGGCACGAGCCGACGCTGCGTATCGTCCAGGCGGTCCGCCACGCTCCCACACCGGGACGCGGCCGACACCGAGGAGCGGGGCGTTGGAGATCCGAGAAGCCGAGGCGCGTGACGCCGAGGCGGTGACGCGCCTGCTCGAAGGTCTGGGACATCCCGTGGACATCGGCCTGGTGCACCAGCGGATCCTCGGCTTCCGTGACTCGGATCGGGACACGGTGCTGGTCGCCGTGGACGACGGGGAACCCGTCGGCGTCCTGGCGATGACCGTCGGTCCCCGCTTCGCGGGCGAGGGGTCGTGGGCCAGGATCATCGCCCTCGCCGTCGACCCCGGCTCGCAGCGCGCTGGTGTCGGCCGACAGCTGGTCGACGAGGCCGAGAGGCGAGCGACGCGAGCGGGATCCGTCGTCGTCCAGGTGAGCAGCGGGAAGCGTTCCGAGCGTCAGGCGGCGCACCGCTTCTACCCCAGCCTCGGGTACCACGACGCGGACGAGCACCACGTCGCGTACCAGAAGGACCTGAGGCCGTAGCCGCGGCTCCCGGCAGCGTCCTCCCCCACGACCTCCGTGTCGCGGTCAGGAACTCGCGGTCACCTCTGGCCGCCCCGACCCGGGCTGGCTGCCAGCGCTGCGGCCGAGTTCGCGGCTAGGTTCGCAGACCGGCGATGAGGGACTGAGCCACCTCGCGGTGGCCGCTGAGCCGCCCGTGCGTGACCCGAGGAGACCCTGATGCGAGTTCCCGACGTCGCCAACAGCATCGGCGCATGGATGCTCGAGAACGGCCACCGAGCGATCCTGGGGCTCACCGGCGGCCGGTGGCCCAAGCGGCTCCTCGGCATGCAGACGCTCGAGCTCCACGCCACCGGCCGCACGTCCGGTGAGATGCGTTCGACGCTGCTCACGGCACCGATCTGCGAGGAAGATCGCGTGGTCCTCATCGCGTCCAAGGGCGGACACTCCGACCATCCCCAGTGGTACAAGAACCTCGTCGTGAACCCGGACGTAGAGCTCACCATCAACGGTGAGACGCGCGCCATGCGAGCCAGAACGGCGTCAGGCGCGGAGCGAGATGAGCTCTGGGAGCAGGTCACCAGGCGGTACCGCAACTACGCCGGCTACCAGGCCAACACGGACCGCGAGATCCCGGTCGTCGTCTGCGAGCCCCGCTGACCGACGCACCGAGCCGTCGCCCGTCTCGGATCGGACAGCGCGTCGACCTACACCTGGGTCCGGCTCCTGCGGAGCGCCGCCGCGGTGGCCATGACACCCAGACCGAGGAGTCCGGCACCGCCACCGGTCGCGGGCAGCGAGGAGGCCCCGCCAGGACCGGCGTCGGCGTCACCGCCGCCGCCGGACGACGCGTCCCCCGGCTCGTCGTTGGGCAGGCCGACGTCGTCGCGCGCCGCGTCCTCGGGGTCGGTGGGGACCGTCCCGACGATCGCCTCGAAGGGGTCGAGACGACGGCCGCAGTCCGCCTCGACGGCCGGGTCGCACGGCTGGAACCGCGTGACCCCGCCGAGCGTGCCGGTCCAGATCGTGCCGTCGGGGCCCACGGTCGTGGCGGCGTAGAAGCTGTTGGCCGTCGGGGATGGGTGCGCCTCCACGGTGAGCGCGACCTCGCCGGTGTCCCAGTCGAGGCCCTCCAGCGTCCACACGTCGTTCCGGGCACCGATGCCGTAGATCATGTTCGACGCCACGCTCATCGTCGGGATGCCGTTGGGGATGGCCACGTCGGGGTTGGACCAGACGACGTCGCAGGTCCGTGTCGCGGGGTCCCAGGCGAACCGCTGGATGCCGGTCGGGGCGTTGCCGGGCACACCCGACGCCACCTGCGAGAACGGCGCGACCTGCGGCGGCAGCTGACCCGTGACGGGGTCGATCCGCTGCAGGTTGTTGACGACGACCGCGTCGTGCCCGCGCACGAGCACCGACTGCTCGGACAGCGACTCGGTCGCGTCGGGGTCCCCGAAGGTCACGGGGATCTCGCACGCGATCCGTCGGTCCGCCCCGGGGCGGACGGGCTGCCAGTCCGACGGGACCTCGTCGCGCCACATGAGCACGAGGTGCATCAGGTCCTGCCCATCGGTGAGGACGACGAAGCGGTCGTCGTCCGGCGCGGTGCCCATCAGGGTCGGGGTCGAACCCGAGCCGGCGCCGAGACGCCCGCCGCCGGTCTTCCCCGCGCCGGCGTAGCCGGAACGCCACGCGGTCGTGAGCGCCTGGCCGTCCCAGTCGAGCCGGTACATGGCCTGGGAGGACACCACGTAGATGCCGCCGTTCTCGTCCGCCGCGATCGAGTTCGACACGGTCTCGAACGCGCCGTCGGGGCCGGCGGCGCAGTCGGCGCCGTTGAGCGAGAAGGTCTCGAGGTGCTCGGCCGTCATCAGGTCCGGCTGTCGCGGGACGACCCCGACCACCCCGTTCTGGGTCGCGAAGGCGATGTGTCCGTCGTAGGTCATGGTGAGGCCGACGAGCTCGTCGTCCCCGCCACAGAAGGCCTCGGCGGGCAGGTCGAAGCGGCGCAGCAGGACGATCGTCGAGTCGTGCTCGCCGGGTCGGGCGTCGCCGTACACCTCCAGCGCGGTCTGCTGGCCGACGTGCAGGTGGTTGTCGGCGTCGACGAGGTTGTACGCCCCGCTGACCGAGAACGACCCCGTCTCGGTGGACCCCTCCTCCTCCAAACGCGGGACGTACTTGTCGATGACCGTCACCGTGTCCGGGTCGATCTTCAGGATCTCCTTCGTCCCCCCGGCGGTCGAGGCCCAGATCACGCGGCGACCATCGGGGTAGGCGGGCGAGAACGACAGGATGACCGGCACCGACGGGGACCCGTCGTGGTCGACGTTGACGTGCTCCGGCGGCCCCTCCACCCCCGGGTAGGGCGAGGACGCCTGGGCGTAGCTGTTGCGGTGGTTGCCCGCCCAGGGCGAGGCCGCGAGGTGCGGGTTGCAGGGCGGCTCGGCGCCGTCGGCGGCGTCAGGCGTCACGCAGGACGGGGCGTCGGCGGCGGTCGCAGCGGCGGAGCCGAGCGGCAGCAGGGCGGCCGCCAGAACGGCCGTGAACGCGGCTGCGGCGGAGCGGAGGGGTGCGGAGCGGAGGGACACGGGAGGGACCTTCGTCGGGCGAGGACGTGCGGACCGGAGGTTTCGGGCCGACCACCGCGTCCTCCTGCTCCCTATCGGGTCCCCCACGCGTGCGCGTCCGCGCTCCCGCGCCATCCGACGTCGCCGACAGGCGCACCCACGCGCTGGTGTCGGGTGGCGTGTGCCGCGCGAGGTTGCGCATGAAGTTGTGCAGCATCCGCTCGACCCACGGTCCATCGACGAGGCGGCTGAGCGGTTCGACTTCGAGGGTCAACCGGCGGCCACCGAGCTCGCTCTCGCCGGCCACGCGGTCAATCAGCTCGGCCAGGTCCGTGATGGAACCAGCGGCATGAGGCTGCCGCGCGTGAAGGGGTCGAGGTTGAGCATGTCGTTCACGACGCGGCCGGGGGGCTGGGCGTTCTGCCGGATGCGGACGTGGAACGCCGCGACCTGCTCGACCGACAAGCGATGGTCCGACCGCGTCAGCAGCTCAGAGAAGCCCACGATGGAGGTCACGGGGGTGCGGATCTCGTGGGAGACGCTCTGCAGGAACGTGTCCTTCAGGCTGTGCAGTAACTGCAACTCCTGGGCGGCCTGTCGCTGGTCGCGGAGTGCCTCTTCCAGCGCTTCCTGCACGTCGTGTCGGTGGGTGATGTCCCTCGCCACGATCTGCACGGTGAGCGGGGTCGTTCCGGGATCGCTGAGGTTGGCCGACACGTCCAGCCAGACCCACGTCTGGTCCTGACGCTGGATGTGAAGGGTGGCCGACCTCGCTGTCGACTCGACGGTGGGCAGCTGGGCGAGCGCCTGGGTGAGGTCCTCGGTGTTCTCGAACAGCCCGAAGAACAGCTCGGGTTCGGTGTAGAAGCGTTCCAGCGGGTAGCCCAGGATCTCGCTGGACGCGGGGTTGGCGTAGTCGACGTGCATGCCGGTGCCAGGATCGAAGCGCACCTGGGCGACGATGTCGCTGGCGTTCTCGGCCAGCTGCCGGAACCGGGCTTCGCTCCCGCGGAGTCGTTGGAGCGTGCGGTTGCGGTCGGTGACGTCGCGAAGGATCGACAGGTGCATGCCGGGCTGGATGTCGGCTACCGCCCGGTACTCGGTGGTGAGGATCCGACCGTCCTTGCGACGCAGTCTGAAGCTGCCCTCCCCCTGACCGGCCTGGGTGAACTCCTGGAACTGCTCGTCCACGTCGGGCGGGTCGGTATCCGTCAGGTCGGAGGGCCTCATGTGCAGCAGCTCGTCGCGCGTGTAGCCGGTGAGGATCTCCGCGGCTGGGTTCACCTCGACGTAGTAGCCGTCGTCGTCGGCCAGGACGATCGCATCCAGGGCCGTGTCGAACAGCGCGCGCAGCCACGAACTGGCTGCGGCGGCCTCGAGGGCGGCCTCGACCTCCGCGGTCACGTCGTCCTGGATGGTGACCAGCTGCTCGACCGCGCCCGTGCTGTCCGTGAGCGGCGTGATGGTCTGGTTCACGTGGTAGAGGTGCCCGTCTGCGTGCCGGTTGACCATGCGATCCCGCCACGTCTCGCCAGCCAGCACCGTGTCCCACAGGTGGCGGTAGAACGCCTCGTCCTGGACATCGGAGCTGAGCAGATGTGGTGTGGACCCCACGGCATCCTCGACCGTGTAGCCGCTCATCGTCGTGAACGCCTCGTTGACCCAGCGGATCGTGCCGTCCGGGTCCGTGATGATCACGGCGTTGGCGACGGACCCCAAGGCCGTGGCCTGCTCCCGGCTTCGCGCCTCGCTCGCTCGCAGTAGGTCGGCCCCCTCCTTGCGCTCCAGCCACGCCGTGATCGTCTCCGCCACCGAGTCCAGCAGCCTCTGCGCCTCTCGAGGGAACGGCAGGGGTCGCGGGCCCCCCAGCGCGACCCACCCGTGAGCCACGTCGTTGGACACGACCGGCGATCGGACCACGACGGGAGACTCGCGTTCCCCGCCCTCCGGTCGGACGGCAACCTGCCCGTCGAGCTCGGCGGTCACGATCGACTCGCCGGGGAACGCGAGCGCCAGGGCGTCGACCACCCGTGCGAGGAACACCGGGACCGGGACGTTGTCGACCGCCGCACGACCGACCGCTCGCAGGGCGGCTTGTTCGTCGATGCGGGCGCGCAAGGCCCTGTTCGCCACGCGAGCAGGCGACGGTCGCGGCCAGCAACGCGGCGAGCTGACCGATGAAGGCCAACTCCCGATCGAGGTGGTCGCGTGGCAAGGGCATGAACGCCGCCACCCACCCCCACAGCTCATCCTCGATCTGCAGTGGCTCCACCAGCCAGGTTCCAGGTGCATCATCGCTGGGAACGTGAGCGGGGCCCTTCGCCGCCTCGGTCGCGGCGACGTCGACCCACGACCCGTCACCCTGGCGTCCGATCACCGAGTCCAGCCGGTCGTCGGCCCACCCCACTCCGCCACGCAGCACCATGCCGTCGCGGACCAGCTCGACCGCCGCCGTCCGCGGCACCGCCAACCCTTCGGCCAACACCTTGGCGGCGACCGCGAACAGCTCCTGCAGTTCGGGGGCGGCCAACCCGGCCGCCGACAACTCGAGCAGCAGCTGCTGACGGCGGAGATCCGCCATCCGGCCCGCCAGGACACGGCCGCGCTCCGTCGCGAAGCGCACCACCCGGGGAACGTCCGCCCGGTCGATCGCCCGCTTGGGAAGGACATCCTGCGCGCCGGCCCGGAGTGCGGCCAGTTCCCTTCCGTCCTCAGCCGCGTCCGTGAGCACCACGATCGGAGCGAACTTCGCGACGGACGCCACCTGTCCGTAGGCGTCCACGTCTGCCGCATCGGGCAGGTCGAGGTCCAGCAGGATCAGGTCGAAGTCGGCGACCTCGAGAGCTGCGGCTGCTTCGGCCAGGGACGCCGCGCGGGTCACCTCGACAGCTCCGGCCATGTCCCCCGACGACAACCGTTCGGAGAGGGTCGTGCTCGCGACGACATCGTCAATGACGAGCAGGAGGTGATTGCGTTGCGGATCCAGCGCCACAACCGAGTCCTCTGCCTACCTCGGCCCCGTTCTCGGTGTGTCGACGAGCGCCCGATCTCTTCACCGTACACCCGCCGACAGCCAGCGCCGAGCGCGTCGGCGCTCCCGCTCAGCTCGGCTGGTTGAGGAACCAGCGGCGGCCGAACGGGTCCACGAACACCGCGACCGGTCCGGCGGGCGGGCTGTCCTGGCGCTGCCCCAGCGAGTGTGGGTCATGGGGCGGTCGCAGCAGGTATCCGGCCGGATCGCGCCTCGGGGTGAGCGGCTGGTCGATGATGGCGACGTGGGTCACGGCACCTCGACTCGCGTCGTCACGGTTGCCAGACGGAGCAGTTGACGACCGACGAGAGCCGCGAACACCACCCACGGAACGAGCGAGGCGAGGGCGAAGATCATGCCGATCGTTCCGGCGGTGGAGGGGATCGTCATCAAGACGGCAGCGATCAGCCCCCAGACGCCAGTGGCTCGGCTGAACCGGTCGGAGGCGAACACGGCGCCGGCGAAGAGCAGGAGGGCGATCGCGTTCAGGACGTAGTAGATGTCGAAGGCCGTTCCCGTGAACACCGCCAACGTGGCCTCTCCGGCCCCCAGGAGGACCGTCCGCCCGGCGGCGTCAGCGGTCTCGTAGGCGTGGGCCAGTGACATCATCTCGAAGCCGGTGTTCGAGGCCATGTAGGCAGCGACGCCCACCGAACCCAGCAACAGGCCGATGGTCACCGCGGACGGGGAGCGGCGTCTGAGGACGAGGAAGAGCCCCAGGTAGACGAGGAGGACCAAGACGTTGTTCACGATGAACAGCAGGTCCAGCGAGAGCAACCCCAGGAAGGGGTTGTCGGCGAACAACGCGTAGAAGCCCTCCACCGACTCCGGTGGCGGCCACTGGACGTACACCCACACCTGCACGAACGTGAGACCCAGCGAAGCCAGGGCGGCCCACCCCGCGACCCTGATCGCGCCGTGCCACCTGCCCCCATCCTCGACATCCGTCGCCGGCGCTTCGGATCGACCCGGCAGAACGTCAACACCCATGTTCATCCCCTGTGCATGGAGGACTCCCGGAGGTCCGTCGTGATCCTCCTCCGGTGGCGCGACCGCGCCTCGTCACTCCACCCTCTGCGCACCTACGGCGAACCGACAGGGCCGAACGCCTCTGCCTACGAGGCCCCACCACCACGTGCCGGGGCGGTCAGGCGCGGATGTCGCAGGCGAGCCGCGGGCGGCGGCGATCGCCGGTAGCGTCGGGTCGAGACGCGACGTGGGCGATCCTCGCTAGCGTCTGTCGGCTTCGGTGACCATCAGCCGTCGCGGGAAGGGCTGTGATGCGGGTGTTGTTCTCCAGCGTGCCGGCGCCGAGCCACATCGGGCCGATGCTGCCGCTGGCACGGGCGTTGGCTGTCGATCACGAGGTGCGGTTCGCGACGGGAAGCCCCATGATCGGCATGGTCGAGCGCGCTGGGCTACGTGGCCTGCCCGCGGGGCTGGAGTGGTCGGAACCGGAGGCTGAGAAGGCCTTCCCGGATCTGGCGGATGTGCCGCTGGAGGACAAGGCGGCGTGGTGGTACGACGAGTTGTTCCTGGATCGTGCCGGACGCTCGATGGCACGGGACTTGACGGCGTCGCTGCAGACAGAGCCGGCCGATGTCGTCGTGCGCACCCAGTTGGAGTTCGGTGGATGGGCAGCGGCCCAGGCCCACGGACTTCCTCAGCTGGTCGTCGGGCTGGGTGGCACCCACCGTCTCGAGGACCTTCCCGACATGGAAGGACCCCTGGCCGACCTGCTGGCCGCCGCCGACGCACCGGGCGATGTCGATGGGCTGTCGACCTTCGGTGACCGGTTCCTGCTGTTGCATCCCGAGCGCTACGACGGAGTGGGTCCCTCCCGTTCCGTGGACACGATGGCGTCCCCCCGTGGCGATGCCCGACCGCGACCGGCCGGCTGCGCCGGCGATCCTGGATGGCGCCGACGGACGACCAGTGGTGTTGGTGACGTTCGGGACCGTCTTCAACCGCACGCCAGGCATCTTCGAGCCGGTGCTGGAGGCGCTCGCCGAGCTCGACGTGTTCGGCGTGGTCACCGTCGGCGACACCGGTGACCCGTCCGAGTTCGACGTGCCGGCCAACGTGGTCGTGCGTCGGTTCGTGCCCTACGACGCGTTGCTGCCGCAGTGTGATGCGGTGGTGTGCCATGGCGGGTTCGGAACGGTGATGGCCGCCCTGGCCCACGGGCTACCTCTGGTGATCGTGCCCCTGTCCGCGGACCAGCCTGCCCACGCCGCGTCGTGCCAGGGTCTGGGGGTCGCAGAAGCCACGAGGCTCGAGGGGGCAAGCGCGACGTGGATCCGGCAGGCGATCCGTCGCATCCTCGATGCCCCCCACTTCCGTGCCGCTGCCCAGGAGTTCGGTCGGGAGTTGGTTGCCATGCCCCCGATCGAAGGCGCCACGGCCATCGTCGAGGGCCTGGTGGGTGGCGGTTCTGAACGACCCAGCCAGGGGTAGCCGCTCGACCTGCTGGCCGGTCACGTCCGCGATGAGGTCGAAGTCGTCGTCGAGGTGGAGTACGGCGACGCCCGCGAGCTCGACGGTCGCGGCGAGACTTGGTCAGGCGCGGGCATAGCGGGCAGAGTGGGACGCCCTCACAACCACGGAGCGTCGATGTCCGGATCGGCCAACACCCCCGCTTCCTCCGATCCCACCACCTTCCGTTCTGGCGGCACGGAGTGTGCCGTCACGGTGTGGCGGCCGGAGACCCCCTCAGAGGTGCCGACACCAGCGATCGTCATGGCGCACGGCTTCGGGTCGCCGCGCGCCCTGCGCCTCTTCTCCTACGCCGAGCGGTTCGCGGCTGCGGGGTACGCGGCTGTCGTGTTCGACTATCGAGGCTTCGGCGACAGCGACGGCGAACCCCGGCAGCTCCTCGATGTCTCCATGCAGCACGACGACTGGAAGGCTGCACTCGGCTTCGCGCGCTCACTTCCCGGGATCGACGCTGACAAGATCGTGGCGTGGGGCACGTCCTTCGGCGGCGGCCACGTCCTCACCATCGCAGGACGCGGCGAAGCACTCGCCGCCGTCATCGCCCAGGTTCCGCACGTCAGCGGTCCAGCGGCCGTGCGGGCCACCGGGATCGCCTCCTCGCTGAGGCTCGCGCCGTACGCCATCCGCGATCAGATCAACGCGGTCTTGAAGAGACCTCCGGTGTACGTGCCACTCGTGGGACGTCCCGGCGACCTCGGGATCATGACAACACCCGACGCACTGCCGGGCCTCGAGCAGCTGATCGATGACTCCGACCTCGCAGCTGACGCCTACCGTCAGGACGTCGCCGCGCGGATCGGCCTCAAGATCGGCCTCTACTCACCCGAGCGGGTGGTCGCGAACATCACCTGTCCCACGCTCGTCCAGATCGCGAGGAACGACGTCATCACTCCCTGCGCCGTCGCGGAGAGGGCCGCCCGACGGATCCCACGCGCCACCGTCCGCATCTACGACTGCAGCCACTTCGACCCGTACGTGGAGCCCGCGTTCACCGGGATCATCGCCGACCAACTCGCCTTCCTACGGGAGAACGTCCCCGTGCCCCACGGGGCATAACGCCCGCTCCTGAGACTCGGCCGCAGGCGTCCAGTAGCGGCGGCTCCCGTCCGCTACAGCCAGTGGATCCAACTGGAGTCGTCGTCATGAGGGCGGGCCTGCAGCTGTTGTTCGAGCGCCCTGAGAACCTCCCCGATGAACGCGTCGTGGCGATGCCGCGGGAAGGTCTCGTTGCTGAACAGCACCAGGCCGTAGTGGGGCTGGTGGCGCTCCAGCCGTCGCTGGTGGCAACGGACGAAGTCCGGGATGTTGTCGGTGACGACCGCGCGGTGTTCCTGCGCGGCGTGGTCGACCAACTCGCAGTCAGCGGCCCCTCGCAGATGCCCAAGGTCTGGATCCTGAACCGCGACGGCGTCGTAGCCACGGTCCATGCTGAGGGAGCCTTGGCGGGGCCGTTCGCAACGCGCGATACAGACGGGGGCGAGGGGCGCCCCGCCGGAGCGATACGTGACGGACAGGTGTTCGGGCTCGCGCGACTACGCGCGGCTCCGTCACGCCGGGACACCCGCTCGCAACGGGGATCTCGGGGCGGTCACGTCGCCGTCGCGAGGCGCGTGGCCACGGTTGTACGGGCGTCCCACGCTGCCACCCGCGCCCGTCTCTCAACGGGCTCGGACGGAGACGGTGTGGTGGCCGGTCGTGCCGTCGGGGAACGGCGGCGAGGGGACGGGGTCCTGCACGGTCCCGTCGGCGGCGATGCACCGCGCCGCGACGACGTGCCGCCCGGGGGTGAGCTGCACCCGGTGGCGCCACCGACGCCACGAGGCCGGTCCGAGCGACCGGGCCAGCTCCGCGGGCTGCCACGGTCCGTCGTCGACGCGGACGTCCACCCGCTCGACGCCGCCGTGGGCCGGCGCCCAGGCCGTGCCGACGATCCACGGGTCCAGCGGCACGGCCTCGGGGCGTCTCGGGAGCTTCGGTGGCATGCGCACCTCGCCGGGGTGGTCGATGCGAGCCATCGGCGGCGGCACGACCGTCTCGCGTGGCCAGCCGCGGGCCACCCAGGTCGCCGTTCGCGCCTCGCGGGGCGTGATGGCGAGCTCGCGTAGCCACTTGACGCCGTTGTACTGCCCGACCACCCCCGGCGTCATCACGCGAGCGGGGAACCCGTGCGCGGCCGGGAGCGCACGGCCGGCCATCCCGAGCACGACCCAGGCGTCGTCGTCCAGGGCACGATCCAGCGGCAGGACCTGCGAGTAGCCGTCGACCGCGGTCATCGCCAGGTCCCAGGCCTCGCGCGTCGTCGGGCACGTCCACGCCCGCCGCCGCCAACACCTCCGAGATGGGGACACCCGCCCACCGCTGGTGACCCAGCCGGTCCCAGCCGAGACGCTGGTGGACACAGATCAGGATCGCGTCACGTTCGCGGACACCGAGTCCGCACAGGTCGTCGTGCGACAGCGCCCCGCCGGCCCCACGGGGACCGCGGACGTCGAGCCGCCAGCTCCCCCAGGTCCACCGCGATGGGGCGGAGGTTCACGTCCGTGACGTAGAACTCCCCGACCGGCGTGAACAGCGGGGTCGCGTTGTCCCAGTCCTCCGCGCCGTCGGTGGCGTGGGGTAGCGGTCCGGTGACCGGGATGGCCGGCGCGGAGGCATCGAGCTCCTCGACCTGTGCGGCCAGCCGGCGACGTCCCGCGAGGTAGGCACCGAGCCCGGCCGCCGCGGCCAACGCGGACCACCCCGTGGAGGCGGCCTGCCGAGGACGCACCGTCGAGGCGGCCCGCTCGGTCGCCGCGACCGCGGACGCGATGATGCCGGCTCGCACCAACGGCTTGTCCCACGTGGCGAGGAACCGGACCGTCTCCTCGACGACCGGGAGCGGGACGGTGTCGACCACCACGCGGCCGATGGGGTCCACGATCGATCGCCGTCGGCGGCTCGCGACCAGCTCACCGAGGCCTACCGCGAGCAGCGCCGCCGCTGCCGCGTCCCACCGCACCTGCCATCCCGTGCCGTCCACGCCGACCTCCTGTGTGGGACGAGGGTAGGGAGGGTGCGATGGACGCGGCCCCGCCCCTTGCGGTGGAGGGCGGGGCCGCGGTTCGGTCTGGCAGGGTCGCTACCCGACCGTGGTCAGTCTCACGAGCAGCCGCTGGTGGAGCCGCAGGACTCGCAGACGTGGCAGCTGCCGGCGCGCTTCATCTTGACCCCGCAGCCGAAGCACATCGGCGCGTCGTGGTCGACGGGGACGGAGCTCCCCTCGAAGGTCGGCAGCTCCTTGGCCTGGGCGACCGCCTCGGCCGTCGGCGCGGTCGGGACAGCCGGGGCCGCCTCCTGCGCGTCGAGGGCCGCGGTGCGCTCCTCGAGGGTGAAGATCCCGAGGTCCGCACGCTTGTCGTAGGGCAGGTACTCGATGGCGATCTTGCGGGCCATGTAGTCCACGATCGACGTCGAGAACCGGATCTCCGGGTCGTCGGTCATCCCGGCCGGCTCGAAGCGCATGTTCATGAACTTGCTGACGTAGGCCTCGAGCGGCACGCCGTACTGCAGGCCCAGGCTCATCGAGATCGCGAACGCGTCGAGGAGGCCGGACAGGGTCGAGCCCTGCTTGCCGAGCTTGACGAACACCTCGCCGAGCCCGTCGCCCGGGTACTCGCCGGTGGTGAGGTAGCCCTTCGCCTCGCCGACCCGGAACGACACCGTCTGCGACGGACGCGTCTTCGGCAGCTTCCGGCGGACCATCCCCTGGGCGGGTGCTTCCGCAGGAGCGGGTGCCGCGGCGTCGGCCTTCTTGGCCACCGACAGGGGCTGGGCGACCTTGCAGTTGTCGCGGTAGATCGCGATCGCCTTGATGCCGAGCTTCCACGCGTCGAGGTGGAGCTGCTCGATGTCCTCGACCGTCGCCTCCTCGGGGAGGTTCACGGTCTTGGAGATCGCGCCGGAGATGAACGGCTGCGCGGCCGCCATCATCTTGACGTGCCCCATGTAGTGGATGGCGTCGTCACCCATCGCGCACTGGAACACCTTGACGTGCTCGCTGCGCAGCGCCGGGGCGCCGTGGATGGTCTTGTTCTCGTCGATGTAGGCGACGATCGCCTCGACCTGCTCGGGGTTGTAGCCGAGGTGCGCGAGCGCCTGCGGGACCGTCTGGTTCACGATCGCCATCGATCCGCCGCCGACCATCTTCTTGGTCTTGACGAGGCCGAGGTCGGGCTCGATGCCGGTGGTGTCGCAGTCCATCATCAGGCCGATGGTGCCGGTCGGGGCGAGCACGCTCGCCTGCGAGTTGCGGAAGCCGTGCTCCTTGCCGAGCGCCAGCGCCTCGTCCCAGCTCGCGCGTGCCGCCTCGAGGAGGTCGGGCTGGACCGGACGGGGGTCGACGTTCTCGACCGCGGCGCGGTGCTTCGCGATCACGCGCAGCATCGGCTTCTCGTTCTTGGCGTAGCCCTCGTGCGGCCCCTGGACCCGCGCCATCTCGGCCGAGGTCCGGTAGGCGTGGCCGGTCATGAGCGCGGTGAGCGCCCCGCACCACGCGCGACCCTCGTCGGAGTCGTAGGGCAGCCCGATCGACATCAAGAGCCCACCGAGGTTGGCGTAGCCGAGCCCGAGCTCACGGAAGGCGCGGGCGTTCTTCCCGATCGGCTCCGTCGGGTAGCTCGACGGGGTGACCACGATCTCCTGCGCGAGGAACACGATCTCGATGGCGCGCTTGTACGCCTCGACGTCGAACCGGCCCGCCTCGTAGTCGTAGAACTTCTTGAGGTTCAGCGACGCGAGGTTGCAGGCGGAGTTGTCGAGGTGCATGTACTCCGAGCACGGGTTCGAGCCGTTGATGCGGCCCGACTCGGGCGAGGTGTGCCAGTCGTTGATCGTCGTGTCGAACTGCATGCCCGGGTCGGCGCAGGCCCACGCGGCCTCGGCGAACTGGCGCATCACGTCACGGGCGGACTTGCGCTCGATGACCTCGCCGGTCGTGACGGCGAAGAGGTCGTAGTCCTCGCCGGCCTCGTAGGCCTGCATGAACGCGTCGGTGACCCGGACGGAGTTGTTGGCGTTCTGGTACTGCACCGAGGCGTAGTCGGCGCCGTCGAGGTCCATGTCGAACCCGGCCTCGCGCAGGACGCGGATCTTGTCCTCCTCGCGGGCCTTGGTCCAGATGAACTCCTCGATGTCGGGGTGGTCGACGTTCAGGATCACCATCTTGGCCGCACGACGGGTCTTGCCGCCCGACTTGATGGTCCCGGCGGACGCGTCGGCGCCACGCATGAACGACACCGGGCCGGACGCCTCGCCGCCGCCCTTCAGCGTCTCCTTCGACGAGCGGATGGCCGACAGGTTGATGCCCGAGCCGGACCCGCCCTTGAAGATCGTGCCCTCCTCGACGTACCAGTTGAGGATGGAGCTCATCTTGTCCTCGACCGACAGGATGAAGCAGGCGGAGCACTGCGGCTCGGCCTCGACGCCGACGTTGAACCACACCGGCGAGTTGAACGCGGCCTTCTGGTTGACGAGGAGGTGCTTCAGCTCGGCGTTGAAGACCGCGGCGGTGTCCTCGTCGGCGAAGTAGCCGTACTCGACCCCCCAGCCGGTGATGGTGTCGGCGACGCGGTCGACCATCTGCCGGACCGAGCGCTCACGCTCGGGCGTGCCGAGCTGGCCGCGGAAGTACTTCTGCGCGACGATCGTGGTCGCGTTCATCGACCACGACGACGGGAACTCGACGCCGAGCTGCTCGAAGGAGACCGTCTGGTCGCGCCAGTTCTTGATGACCGCGTCGCGCAGCTCCCACTCGAGCTCGTCGTAGGGGTGCACGCCGGGCCGGGTGAAGAAGCGCTCGAGCTTGATCCCCTTGCTCTTGCCCCGACCGACGACGGACAGCGCGTTGGTGTCGCGCTGCTCCGCGTCGGTGAGGACGAGCGTCTCTTCGGTGGTCTCGGTCGTGTCCGCCATGTGTTCCTGCTCCTTCAGCCCGTCATCGTCGCTGCCGAGTCGGCCCCGGCACCCGGTTCCCGTCGTCCCACGCGGTGCCCGACGCCGCCGGGAGTCCGTTCCTCGAGGACCCGCGGCAGCCCCGGCCGTACCGTGCTGACAACCGTGTGATTACAACGCTGACGCTAGCCCATGTCAACGAGTCTGCACGGTGCGCCCCGACCCGTCGAACACAACCTGTGGTGCCGCATCAACAGCGTTACCCACTAGATGTTGTGTTCTGGGCCGTCCGAGGCGCGTCACACACACGGTCTTCCACAGCCGGTCCACAGCCGCGGGCCACTTGTCCACGCTGCTTGCCCTTGGCTAACCGAGCGGCCCGCGCGCGGCTGCCCGCGCTCCCGGCCGACCACCGCACGAGCGGCGGGTCGCCGCCGCGATCAGGCCAGGGCGCGCCGCAGGAAGGCCGCCATCTGGGCCCGCGTCACCGGCGCCGCGGGGCAGAACGCACCCTCCCCACAGCCGGTCGTGACGCCGGCGTCGGCCAGCGCCGCGATGTCCGCGGCGAACGGCGAACCCGGCGCGACGTCGTCGAAGGTGGCGCTGCCGGGGGCGATCCCGAGGGCCCGGACGAGGAAGGCCGCCATCTGCCCGCGGGTCACCGACGCGGACGGGCAGAACGCGTCGTCACTGCAGCCGCGGGTCACGCCGGCGTCGGCGAGCGCGGTGATCTCGTCGCGCATCGGGTGGTCGTCGCCGACGTCGGCGAACCGGCTCGTGCCCGCCGGGAGGTCGAGCGCCCGGACCAGGAAGGCGGCCATCTGCGCCCGCGTGACCTCCTCGCCGGGGCAGAAGTGGCTGCCGCCGAGGCAGCCGGTCGTGATGCCCTCGTCGACGAGCCACAGCACGTCGGCCTCGAGCGAGGTGCCGGTGCGGACGTCGGCGAAGCGGCCGCCCGGGACGAGCGCCGCACCGACCGCGCCGGCGTAGTCGCCGCGGGCCTCGGCGGCCTGCAGCGAGAAGAACGGGTCGATGCGCTCGTGGTCGTGGTAGTCGTAGGGGTCGACCACGTTGGGGTCGTGGATCTCGAAGTGGAGGTGCTCTCCCCCACCGCAGGACGCGGAGCCGGAGCAGCCGGCGAACCCGATGAGCTGGCCGCGGACGACCTCGGCACCGCGGACGATCCCGGGCGCGTAGGCCGACGACGGCGGCAGATCCTGCCGGCCGAGGTGGAGGTAGGCGTAGTCACGCCCGTCGTCGCCGGCGATGTCGACCGCGTAGCCCCACGAGGCCGGGCCGGACTCGTCGCCGGCGAGGTAGCTCACGCGTCCGCCCACGGCGGCGTACACCGGGGTGCCGTAGGCGACCATCATGTCGGTCGCCTGGTGGTTGCGCGTCGCCGACCGCGGGTTGTCGTAGTCGTCGCCGTAGCGCACCGGCGGTCCCGGCCTCGAAGGGGAAGGTGAGGTCGACGACCTGGCGGTAGTCGGTCGCGTCAGCGGCGCGGGCGGGAGCGGCCGGCACCAGCGCGGCCACGGCCACCAGCAGGGCCAGCAGCGGAGCAAGGGACGGGGCGAGACGGACGGCGGCGGGGCGCGACACGGTGTGGTCCTCGAGGCGGCGGCGTGGGTGGACTCACCCCTTCACTCGGCGTCCGAGTCGTCCGGTGACACCCGGTGGGCGCTCAGCGCACCTGCGTGACCGCCCCGACCGCCCCGAGCGGTGCGTCGTCAGGCGACCGGCGCGTGTCGGACCCAGGGCTGCCCCGCCTCGAGGTCGCTGGCGACCCGCAGGACGTCGGCCTCGCGGCCACGCGGCGCCACCACCATGACCGACAGCGGCAGCCCCTCCGGTCCGATGCCCATGGGCACCGACGCGGCCGGGACGTCCGCCAGGTTCCACACCGACGGGAACGGGGCGTAGCGCAGGTTCGCCTGGAGGTTGGTCACCCACGGGAGCGTGTGCCAGTCACGGGCACGCAGCGGCGGCTGCGCCAGCACCGGGGTCACGACCACGTCGTGGCCGGCGAAGAAGCCCTGGAGCCGCCCCTGCAGCGACGCGACGTGCGCCGGCGCGACCGGGTAGCGGCGCGCGAACCAGCGTCCCACCCGGACGTGGGTGCGGGTGCGCGGCTCGCAGGTGTCGAGGTCGAGGCCGAGGTCCTCGGCGTCCTGGAGCGCCCCGCAGGTCCACCGGCTGAGGATCGCCAGCGTGTCGCGCGGCGAGTACGGCGGGTCGTCGCGGACCACGTGGTGCCCCGCCTCGCGCAGCAGCCGCCCCGCCGTGCCGACCGCGTCCCGGTGGGCCTTGGCCGTCACGATCCCCGCTGCGGGCGGCGCCGTCGACACCGCGACCCGGAGGGGCCCGTCGGCCGTGGCCGCCGCGCCAGGTCGGTCCGCCGCGCGGTAGCTCCCGCCCGACAGGACCTCGAGCCCGAGCTCGAGGTCGGCGACCGTGGTCGCCATCGGGCCGTACTGGGTCATGCCGAACCAGTGGTCGGTGCGGCCGGCGACCTCCATCGGCACCACGCCGCTGCCGGGCTTGATGCCCACCACGCCGCAGCACGCCGACGGGATCCGGATCGACCCGAGCCCGTCGGAGCCGAGCGCCAGCGGCACCATCCCGGCGGCGAGGGCCGCAGCGCTGCCGCCCGAGGACCCACCGCTCACCCGGCTCGTGTCCCACGGGTTCAGCGCCGCGCCGAAGACGTTGTCCGACGCGCCCCAGATCGACAGCTCCGGACCGCGGGTCTTGCCGACGACGACCGCGCCGGCGTCGCGTAGCCGCGCCACGGTCACGTCGTCGGAGGGGGCGGTCCGCGCCGGCAGGGCCGCCGAGCCGTGCAGGGTGGCCTCGCCGGCGACGTCGACGACGTCCTTGACCGCGACCGGCACGCCGGCGAGGGGCAGCGCGCCCCGATCGCCGCGGGCGTCCACCTCGGCGGCCTCGGCCAGCGCCGCCTCGCGGCGGACCACCTGGAACGCGCCGATGCGCCCGTCGACGCGTGCGATCCGGTCGAGGTGGGCGGTCACGACCTCGACGGCGGTCAGCTCGCCGGCGCGTACGGCCGCGGCCAGCTCGCCGGCGCTGCGTCCGACCGGTCCGTCCGCGTCCAGTTCCACCATCGCGTCGACCGCCTCGTCCGCTGCGCCCGCGACCTCCGCGGCGTGGGCGCAGGGTAGGCCACGGCCCCGGCGGAGCCGCCCCGACGCCCGGCGGCGTCGAGCACTAGGCTCGGAGGGAGCCGAGGGCCGTCTCGCACTCCACGGGCCCGCGGAGGTCGACACCACCGGCGCGCCACGTGCGCTCCCGACCCCGCCCGCATCGACCAGGAGCCGACGAAGGTTGGACCGCCCGCACGTGCACCTGCGCATCCTCACCTCCGAGGACGCCCCCTGGCTGGTCGACGTCGACCGGACCAGCACGACCAACCTCGCCCGCGGGCGCGGCTGGGAGGTGGACAAGCTCGCCGCCGAGCTCGACGAGGGCGTGTGGGCCTCCGACGACCTGTGGGGCTGGGCGATCATCGTCGACAGCGAGCCCGCCGGCTACGCCTACGTCGAGGGGATGAGCAGCGGCGACGGGTCGATGCACATCCGCATCTCGGCCCGGTTCCGCGGCAAGGGCGTCGGCCGCGAGGTCCTGCGCCAGCTCGCCGACCACCACTTCGCCGACCATGCCCACCTGCAACGGCTGGTCGGCCGGGCGCACGAGAACAACGTCCCGATGCAGCGCGCCTTCAACGCGGCCGGCTTCCGGATGGAGGCCCGCTACCGCGACAGCTACCTCCAGCCCGATGGTCGCTACGCCGCCGAGTGGGGCTACGCGCTGACCCGCGCGGACTGGGAGGCCGGCCGCCACCGCGCCGACGACGCCGGCTACGACCTCCACGGCCTCACCTTCCAGGTCGAGGAGATCCTCGAGGACCAGCCGCGCGCCGCCCGTCACGAGATGCTGTTCAAGTTCCTCCAGGAGGGGCGGCGGGCGCTCGCGCGCTACGCCGGCGGGGACATCACCGAGGGCGAGCTCGCCGGCATCATCCACAACGACGTGCTCCTCTACCGCTACGTCCACGACTACGACGGACCGCACGGCCACGAGCTGGTCACGGGATCGGGTCGCTCGCGCATCCAGCGCCGCCAGGACGGCCGGCTCGAGGTCGTCAACGACTGGACCGACGACTCCGGGCGGACCGGCAAGACCTTCCTCGTCGAACGCCGCTAGCCGCCGGTGGACCACGCGAGACCCACGGAGCCCCGGCCGCGGCCGGGGCTCCGTTCGTAGGCGGGGAGGTCAGCCGCGCATGGCGCGCATCATCCCCGACGGGGTCCGGGCGGTCGAGGTCTCGTCGGCCGGGACGATCATGGGACCGATCTGCCCCCGGAACTCACCGTCCGGGTGCGCCTCGGTGTGGATGTTGACGTAGAAGAGCGTCGGGTTGGCGTCGAGCGCGTCGACCGTCTCGGTCGTGGCGTCACCGCAGCCGAACGCGAACGAGAACCCCTCCTCCAGCTCCATCGGGGTCGGCAGGGTCACGACGACGGGCCCGTTCGTGCCCTTGGCGCCATCGTGGACGTGCATCGCGGTCGCGGGACCGGACGCCCCCTCCACGAAGGCGAACGCGCAGACCCGATCGGTGTCACCGATGAGGCCGACGTACGCGCCGCCCTCCTGGTCGACGGGTGGCACCTCCTGTCCGCCGGTCGCTCCCGCCTGGTGGACGAAGGTCTGCGTGAACAGCTGCCCCGCGATCTCGCCCTCCGGGTAGGCCTCGCTGTGGACGTTGACGTAGTAGTCCTCCGGGTGGGCGAACACGTCGCGGACCACGCCGGCGTCGAGCCCGAAGGTGCAGGAGTAGGGATCGCCGAACGGTCCGACCTCGATCGCCAGCGGGATCACCGGCGACCCGTCCGACACCCGGTGCACGTGCGCGGCTGTGGCCTCGACGAACAGGATGCCGTTCCAGCAGACCGCCGACGGATCCGACGTGCGCTGCAGGATCACGCCGCCCGGGAGCGCGTCCGGGTTCCCCGGGTTGCCCGCGAACTCGCCGTCCATGAAGGCCCAGCGCGCCGCCGGGTCACCGAAGGCCGTCGCGGTCGCCGCCGTCGCGGCACGGTCACAGGCCGACCCGTCCACGCCGGGCCCGCACACGACCCCCGGCCGGTCCTCGATCAGGACCGTCCAGGCCGTGCCGTTGCCGAGCGCGGAGGCCGGCACCACCGAGCCGTCGAGCTGGGCCGCCGTCTGCGCGGCCGCCAGGCCCGCCGCCCACGAGTCCGGACCGGTGGAGTCGACGACGATGAGCGCGCCGAGCCCCTCGCTGAACCCGGCCTCGAACGCCAGCGCCCACGCGGTCTCGCCGCGGTCGGCCCCGGCGGACCGGGTGACCTCGATCCCCATCGCGGTCAGCCGGTCCTCGACGGCCTGGCTCACCGCCCCGGTCCCGCCGGCGATGATGACCCGCGAGATGGCCGAGCGCCCCAGGTAGGCCTCGGTGTCCGCCGACAACGTCCCGGTCTCGGTGAGGAGCACCGGCCACCCCTTCTCCGCCGCGAGCGCGCCCGCGGCGAGGGAGTCGGCGAACGCCTGGGTCGGGTCCGCCGAGGTGCCGAAGGCGCGCGCCAGGACGGCGGTGCCGGCGCGCGGCAGGTAGCGCTGCGCCACGGCGACGGCCGTGGCGATGCGGGTCGCTCCGGAGACCCGGTCGACGCCGTAGCCCCGGTCACGCAGCTGTTGCGCGACCCCTGACGACACCGCGTTGGCGCCGCCGAGGATGATGACGCGGCGCACACCGAGGCGGTCCATCTCGGCGGCGGTGCCGCTGTTGAGCGACTCCCGCTGGGTCAGGAGCAGGGGCGCGTCGAACTGGCCCTGGAGCGCTCCCGACGCGAGCGCGTCCGCGAACACGTCGCTGCGGCCGAGGAGGGCGACCGGGGCGGAGCCGTCCGGCAGCCGTGCGGACCAGCGCAGCGCCTGCGCGACCGTCGACGATGCCGCCGGCAGCTTCTCGGCCGCGGCCCCGAGGACGCGGACGGTGCCCTGCATGTCCGGGTGGAGGACGCAGAAGTAGTCGTAGGTGCCGGGGTCCGGGAACCTCACCCCGTGCGTGCCGTCGGTCAGGATCCCGGTGTCGAACGCCCCGTCGGTCGAGGTCGCGGAGTGCGGCTCGGGACCCACGAAGCGGAAGGTCACGGTGTCGCCGGCCTTGATCGTGACCGTGGCCGGTGCGAAGAAGAAGTCGCCGACGGTCACCAGCACCGACGCCGCGGAGGCCGCGGGCGCCGAGAGCGCGATGGTGGCCGTGGCGACGAGTAGCGCGCTGGTCACCAGCGCGACGATCCGTCTCCCCATGTGCAGTGTCTCCCCGTGCGGCGCCGCGGTGCGGCGCGCCCCGCCCCCTCCGGCTCCCACCGGAGCAGGCGTACGACGGATCGGCTGACTCTAGGACCGCACCCGCCGGCCGGGAAGGGCAACCGGAGGAGTCGCGGTCGCCGGCGGTGGGCAGGTCAGTTCCAGCGGAAGGCGCGGACCGACAACGCGGCCGAGACCACGAGGACGCCGAGGAGGACGAGCGACGCATCGAGATCCCAGGTCCCGGCGAGCCACGGCCCCCGGAGCGCCCGCGCCGCGTAGGTCATCGGGATGAGGTCGCCGAGGCGACGCATGAGGTCGGGCAGGACCTCTGGCGGGGGTCCGGCGCCGCCCAGCATCATGAAGACGAAGAAGACGATGACGCCGAACCCCTGCGCGGCGCGGGCCGTCGGCATGACCGCCCCGAGGAGCGTCCCGAGCGCGGCGAACGTCAGGGTGACGAGCAGGAACGCCAGGATCGCGAGCGGCCAGGAGGCCGGCAGGTGGACGTCGTAGCCGAGGCGCGAGGTCACGACCAGCAGGACCGATCCGACGGTGCCGAGCAGGAGCGCGACGACCACGTGTGCGGTCACGAGCGCCGTCCGTGGGAGCCCGGAGGCGTGGAACCGTCGCAGCACGCCGCGCTCGCGGTAGCCGGCCAGGTGCACCGGGATCGCCAGCACCCCGATCGTCACCACCGTCAGCGCGATGTAGGCGGAGAGGTAGAAGTCCGCGGGACCGACGCCGGCGTAGACCGTCGGGTCCGCCTGGTTGCCGAACACCCCGTTCAGCACGTAGAGGACGATCAGCGGAAGGGCCAGCACGAACGCCAGGGTGAGGGGTTCGCGCAGGAACAGCTTGAGCTCGATGCCGATGGTCGCGACGACGGTCCTCACGCCCCTACCTCCGCGTCCCCGGCGAGCCGCAGGTAGACCTCCTCGAGGGTGGGAAGCTCGACGCGCAGGTCGTCGGGCTCCAGCCCACGCTCGACGAGGGCGTGGGCGACGCGCGCGAGCACGGGGCCGGTGCCGGTCACGGTGACGGCCCCGCCGTTGCGCTCGACGTCGGCGACCCCCGGCACCCCGCGCACCCAGTCGAGGTCGGGGGCGTCGCTCGTGAACCGGACCGTCACCGTCGGGCTGTGGGCGGCCACGAGCGCACGGGGGGTGCCCTCGGCGACGACCCGCCCGCCCGCGATCACGACCAGCCGGTCGCAGAGCCGTTCGGCCTCGTCCATGAAGTGGGTCACGAGCACCACCGTGGTCCCACGCTCCCGCACCGCCGCGATCAGTCCCCACGCCACCCGACGGGCGGCCGGGTCGAGCCCCGTGGTCATCTCGTCGAGGAAGACCAGGGGCGGATCGTTGATGAGCGCGAGCGCCACGAGCAGGCGCTGCTGCTGGCCGCCCGACAGGTCCCCGAACGCCGCGTCGCGGTGCTCCTCGAGACCCCAGTCGGTGAGGAGCTGACGCCAGTCCGGACCGGTCGGCGTCAGCGTCGAGAACAGGTGGAGCGCCTCCCACACCCGCAGACGGTCGGGCAGCGCGGACTCCTGCAGCTGGCTCCCCACCAGGGCCCGGACCGCCCGCTCGTCGACGCGGGGGTCGTGGCCGAACACCTCGATGGTGCCGCCGTCGGCCCGGCGCAGCCCCTGGATGCACTCGACCGTGGTGGTCTTGCCGGAGCCGTTCGGGCCGAGGATGCCGACGATCTCGCCCGGCTCGACGGTGAGCGACACGTCGCTGACCGCCTGGGTATCCCCGTAGGCCTTGCGCAGCGAGGAGACGACGACAGCCGGGGATGCGTTCACACGACGACCGTAGACCCCGGTCTGACCCGATGTCGACGACCGACGCCGACGCCCCCGCCACGAGGGCGGGGGCGTCGCGGTGTCGCGCGGGGGTCAGCGCCGGCGTCGGAGCCGATCGGTCACGAGCGCGGCGCCGAGCAGGAGCCCGGCGAGTCCGGCGACCCCTCCCCCGGTCGTGGGGAGCGGGGTGTCGACGGCGGCGCCGGCGGTCCCGACCTGGACCGTCACGGTGTCGGTCGCGGACGCCCCCTGCGGATCGGTCACCGTGAGGGTGACGCGGTAGCTGCCGGCGCGGTCGTAGGCGTGCTGGACCGACTGGCCCTCGGCGGTGGTGCCGTCGCCGAGGTCCCACCGGTAGGTGAGCTGGTCCGGCGCGACGAGGTCGTCGGTGGACCCGGAGCCGTCGAAGCGGACCGTCTCGCCCCACCGCCGCCTGTGTCGGCTTGGCGACCGCGCGGGCCTCGGGCGCCGCGTTCGCGCCGGCCGCGAGGTAGCGGAAGTCCACGCAGCCGTCGCCGGCCGACAGCGTCACGTCGGCGGTGAGGTCGGGCTGGAGCTGGATGGTGTCCTCACCGCTCATCGAGGTGACGTCGGCCGACAGGCAGCCGTAGTCGAAGTGCCAGAACCCGTCCTCGGAGGCGTCGTCGGAGAAGGAGTTCACGTAGTCGACGTCGCGGAAGCTCGTGTCGTCTGCGGCGTCGGTGAACGACATGTCGTCGCAGTTCGGCGCCGGCGACCGGCCACCGCAGTCCTCACCCGGGAGGGGCTGGCTGTCGAGGTACATCTGCGCTCGGCGGCGCGGGGACGCCGTTGTTGCCGTAGCCGTGGGCCTCGTCGGTGTACTCGATCAGGAGACCGGGCTCCCAGTTGGGCAGGCCGCGGTCGGACTGGCCGTAGCCCTCGAAGTCGAACAGCGCGCGGTCGCGCAGCTCGAGGTAGTAGGCGTGGTCGGCGGGCGAGCCGGCGCTGGCCGAGATGCGCGACCAGCCGGCGGTGCAGGCCACGGCGACGTCGAAGCCGTCGGGGTCGCAGCCGCCGGGGAACAGCCGTCCCTGCTCGTCGTCGGCCTCGGCGTCGGAGGCGTAGACGGTCTCGCCGTCGACGGTGACCTCGACGTCGTCGATGAACCAACCGGGACGGTCGAAGGCCGCGTCGGTGAAGTACGAGAACCGCACGATCGGGCTGTCGGCGCCGGCGAGCGCGGAGATGTCGTAGCTGTCGGCGAGGAACGGCGAGCCGGTGCCGTAGTCGGGCTCGACGGGGTTCCGGGCCGCGGTCACGAACGGCTCACCCTGCTCGTAGGCGCCGGACTGACCGGTGAGGCCGTTGTCGAGCTCGTCGAGGCACTGCGCCCCGTTCGGGTTGTAGGCGTTCGACGTCGTGTAGCCGTTGTCGGACGGGACCGAGGTGTAGCTCGCCCCGTCGCCGCTCGTCAGCACGAAGCCGTAGTCCCAGTCCCACTCGATGTCCCAGCTCGACGCGAAGGTGAGCGTGACCTCCGCACCGTCGGGGACGTCGGTGAGCTCGGGCAGGTAGAGGTCGAGGTTGTGGGCGCCGGTGGGGCTGCAGCCGAAGTCGTTGCCGCGGCCGGAGTACCAGACGTGCTCACCGGAGGCCTGCTCGGCCACCTTGGCGGGGTCGATGAGGATCCGCGACGGGAGCTTGGCGGTGTAGGACTCGCCGTTGTGGATGTTCTGGTCGCCGTCGGCGGCCGACAGGGTGTAGGGCTCGCCGTCGGGCGTCTGCCAGTGGATGGCCCCGGTGTCGGTCTTGATCTCGCGCCAGTCCTCGACCGTGCGGGTCTCGCCGGGCTGGAGCACCTCCGGGACGACCCAGCCGAGGTCCTGCTTGCCGAAGATCGTCATGTGCTGGCCGAAGTCGGCCGCCATCAGGTTGAACGAGCCGTAGTACTCGTAGCTGCCGTTGTAGAAGTCGGGCAGGCCGAGGTGGTGGCCGTACTCGTGGCTGATCACCGACGCCGCGTCGAACGCGGTCTCGGGGTTCACGTTGTAGGGGCCGACCCGCACGAACACGGGGAGGTCGTCGACGCCCTCACCGCCGCGTGAGGCGCAGTCGTCGGAGACGAGGTAGCGGTCATCGAGCCAGCACTGCGGCACGCCCTCGAGCGAGGTCAGCTGGTCGTCGGAGACGTAGCCCCGCAGGCCCGTCGCCTCGTCCTTGTACTGCATCTCGAGCGAGGAGCTGTGGGGCCAGATGTTGTCGTAGGGCACGTCGTCGAGCGTGCACGCCTCGTTGGTCGCCGGCGTCTCGGGGGCCGGCGCGAGCTGGGAGTCGCCGTTGCCGCCACAGCCGACGAACAACATCATGAAGAAGTCGACGACGCCGTCCTTGTCGGAGTCGAACTCGTCGTAGTCGATCTCCGGGTCGGCGATCGTCGCCGCGTCGAAGACCGCCTTGCCGGTCTGGCCGCAGGCGGAGTCGATCGAGGACGCCGTGCCGAGGTCGAAGGCCGGGTAGTCGCCGCCGTAGTACTCGGTGTCACCGGGCAGCTGGTACCAGCCGTCGACGACCCGCTCGGGGTAGAGCGGCGTGCCGATCGCCTGGGGGGTGTCGGCGTAGGTGAACCCACGGCAGGTGTTCTGCTCGGTGACGGGCCGGGTGGTGAAGGCGAAGCCCGGCTCGTAGTCGAAGTCCGCGGTGGCGAGGTCCTTGGCCGGGATGAGCCCGCGAGGGGAACAGCTGCCCGAAGGACATCTCCTGGTAGAGGTTGAAGGTCGAGCCCTCGAACGCGGGGTCGTTCACGACCTCCTCGAGGCTCTGGCCGGTGTGCTGCTCCTGGTGCTTGCGGTCGCTGAAGTCGACCTGGACGATCGCGAACGGCTTGTCGCCGTAGCGGGCGGTCTCGAACCCGCCGCTGGGCGGGATGACCTTCGGGCCGTGGGTGGTGCTCGTGGCGGTCTCGCCGGCGACGGTCATCGTCGCGGTGGCCGACAGGTCCTTCCAGACGACCTCGGCGTCCTCGGCGAGCGAGTCGGCGACGGCGTCGACGACCAGGGTGACGCGGGCCGGGCCCGCCTCGGTCGCCGCCGGGACCGACGGCACGGTCCAGGTGATGGTGCCGTCGGCGCCGATCGTGGCGGTGCCGGCGTCCTGCAGCGGGACCGCGTTCACGAACGTCGTCGCCGGCGGGACCGGGACGGTCACGCGGACCTCACCGGTGGCCGTGTCGCCGGCGTTGGAGACGAACACGCGGAACGGGTAGGTGTCACCCGGCTTGACCCAGCCGGTGGAGGACACGAACGACGCCTCGAGGCCGACGCCGCCGGCGGTCGAGGTGACCGCGAGCGGAGCGACCGGGACCTCGTCCTCGGTCACCGCGCCGGCGCGGAGGTCGACCGCCCGGACCGCGTGGGTGCCGGGGGCCGCGCCGTCGGTCGCACCCGCCGGGAGCGTGACCGCGAACGTCCCGTCGGGGGCCGTCGGTGAACGGCCCGAACGGCCCGCGACGGCTGCCGTCCGGCGCGTCCACCACGAGCGAGAACGTGGTCGCCGTGCCCGTCACCGCGAGGGTGTCGGCGTCGACGGTCCCGAGCGTCCCGGACACCGGGACCGGCTCGCCGGGGAGCCACCCGGTCGCGCGGGGCGCGTCGGCGACGTTCGCCACGGCCGCGAGGTGGGGCACCTCGACGGCGGGGGCGGTGGCGGTGGTGGACGGGCTCGCGGCGGCGACGGCGGGCAGCGACAGGGCTGCGACCATCAGCGGGACGACGAGCCGTGGAGTGCGCGATCCCACGGTGCTTCCTCGATCGGGTGGTCCAGAGGTGGACCGACGGGTGACGTCTCCCCCACCCGGGCAGCGACCCGTGCGTCTGGCACGCGCCGGTGGTGCCGCGGCGCGCACGACGACGCGCCACGGAGCGGGAGGACGGCCGCCAGCGTAGCACGGTGTGACTAGTCAGCTCACGTTGTGTAGTGACGCCGACGTCACGCCGAGGTGGAAGCACGACGACGCGGCGTAGACCACACCGTCCTCGTCGACGAGCGCCCCCCGGGCTCGGACCTTGCGCCCGTCGCCGGCGTCGAAGCGCGCCACCACGCGGAGCGGCTCGCCGACAGGCGCGTCGCGGAAGGTGCGCACGTGCATGCCGGCGAGGAGCGCGCCGGCGAACCCCTCGGCGTCGAGGTGGTGCAGCGACGCCCACACCGTCGGACAGTCGAGGACGGCCGCCACCGCGAGCGGGTGGAGCCAGCCGTCGTCGCCGGCGAGACGGTCGTCCGGGATCCACGGGATCGAGATCCGGCCCTCGTCGTGCCAGGCGGGGTGGAGGTGGAGGCCGTCGGGGTGCTCGGGACCGCAGACGACGCAGTCGGGGAAGCGGTGCTGCGGCTCGGGCGTGGGCAGCGGCACCCGGCCGAGCTCGACCAGGTCGGCGACCTGGGGCGCCGGGTCGTGGCCGGCGAGCTCGACGGTTCCCCGGACGAGCACCTCGTCGCCGTCGCGGGTCGTGACGTCGTAGCGCGCGGCGCCGGTACGGCGCACGTCGACGGCGAGGTCGGCACCGAGCGGCGTCGGCCGGAAGAGCCGCACGTCGACGCTCGTCAGCGGCGCACCGATCGGGTCGACGAGCCGGGCGGCCTCGGCGATCACGCCGGTCGCGATCCCGCCCTGGAGGATGCCGGTGGGACCGTGGAGGTCGGGTGGGGTGTGCCACGCGCGGGTCAGCCCCGCGTCGGACGCCGTGGCGTCGGCGGCGACGGTGAGGCCGAGGGCGGCGGGGCCGGCCGGGTGGTGGGGGGAGGTCGTCATCGCGCCGGACGGTACACCTGCTCGCCTCCCACCCGGCCGGCACGTACCGTCCGCGCGACCACGAGATGTGGTGGTCCGCTTCCGCCCGTCCACGACGAGGACCCGACCGTGCGCTGCCCCGCCTGCGGGCTCGACGACGACCGCGTCATCGACTCGCGCCCGAGCGCCGACGGCGAGGCCGTCCGCCGGCGGCGCGAGTGCAACGCCTGCGCCGGTCGGTTCACGACCTTCGAACGGGTGGAGCTGCCGGAGCTGACCGTGCGCAAGCGCAACGGCACCGTCTCGGCGTTCTCGCGCACCAAGGTGCTCGACGGGATGTCGCGCTCGGCCAAGGACCGCATCCCGGTCCACGACCTCGAGCGTGCGTCGTTCGCGGTCGAGCGATCGCTGCGGGACCTCGGCGTCCGCGAGGTCACGAGCGAGCAGGTGGGCCTGCAGGTCCTCGCCCAGCTGCGCGAGCTCGACCCGGTCGCCTACGTGCGCTTCGCGTCGGTCTACAAGGACTTCCAGGGTCCGGAGGACTTCGAGAAGGAGCTCCACTCGCTGCGCAAGGAGGCCCCACCCAAGGGGTGAGGCCGACGACCGCCACGGCGACCTCGCGCACCGTGAGGCGGGACCACCTCACGGTCACCGCGGACGGTGGCTCACGGACCGGTCCCGGTGAGGTTCCCGTCCGGATGCCGTCGCCCGGACGGGGCACGGCGACGGCTCGGCGGTCCGGGACGGTGACGATGGCGGGGCTGGACCTCGTGTCCAGCGCGGCCGGGTTCGCCCTGTCGGGACGGTCGAGGGGGGCGGTCCCGGCGCACTCGAGGCGGCCCGGCCGCTCTCTCCCTCACCGAGTGGTCAGCGCCGTCCCGTCAGCGCGCCGGCAGGAGCACGACGGTCCAGGCGGGGACGTCGGCACCGGTGAAGCCGTTCAGGGTGCGGATCGCCTCGAGCTGGTCCTGGGTCGTCACACCCGCCGGCGCGCTGGTGGCAGCGACGTCCCACAGCGTCTCGCCCGGGGCGACGACCACGTGCCCGGCGACCGGGTCCTCGAGCTCGGCCTGGGCGCCGGAGCTGCCGAACAGCACCGTCAGCCCGAGCACGAACGCCAGGAAGCCGCAGGCCGCCACGAGCCGGCGCCGGCGGTAGACCGACCGGTCCGGAGCGGAGGCGGACACGTGCGCGCTCGACCGGGTGGCGGATCGGGGGGTCGCGACGCGGGGGGCGGTCATCGTGAGCTCCATCGTGCTGCTCTCTCGTCTCGTCTCGGCGGGCCGTCGTGGCCGCCGCGGGTGGCTCGTCCACCGTGTCCCGACGCTACGCCGGGGGTGCGACATCCGAACGCCTGTTCGAACAGTAGAGCCGAACAGGTGTTCGCACGTCAAGAGCCAACCGAACAGGTGTTTGTCTCGCGCACGGCGTCGCGGTAGCGTGCACGGGACCGAACGTCCGTTCGGAGGCGCCCACCGGGGCGGGGCAGATGGGTCCGTGGACCCGCGCGAGCAGACCGCGCGAGCAGACCGCGGGCGCAGAAGAGGAGACGAGCCGTGGCTCCCAGCGACGACCGCAGCACCGAGGCCCAGCTCGACACCGGGGGCGGAGGCGAGGTCCGGGTCGACGAGGCGATGGTCCGTTCGGCCGCCAACGACCTCACCGACCGCCAGCGCGCGATCCTCGAGGTCATCCAGGAGCACGTCGACGCCCACGGCTACCCGCCGAGCGTGCGCGAGATCTGCAACGCCGTGGGGCTGCGCTCGACCTCGTCGGTGCACGCCCAGCTCGCCACGCTCGAGGACAAGGGCTACCTGAGGCGCGACGCCACCAAGCCGCGCGCGCTCGAGCTCTCCCGCGACCTCGAGACCGACCTCGAGCTGCGGCCGGAGCAGACCCGCAACATCCCCCTCGTGGGCGAGATCGCGGCCGGCGCGCCGATCGTGGCCGAGGAGCGCGTCGACGTCGTCTACCCGCTCCCCCGCGACCTCGTCGGCGACGGGACGCTGTTCATGCTGAAGGTCCGCGGCGAGTCGATGATCGAGGCCGGCGTCTTCGACGGCGACCTGGTCGTCATCCGCGAGCAGCCGAGCGTCGAGCAGGGCGAGATGTGCGCGGCCCTCGTCGAGGGCGAGGCCACGGTGAAGTTCTTCCGGCGCACCAAGGCCGGCGAGGTGTTCCTCGACCCGGCCAACGCCGCCTACGAGCCGATCCCGGTGCCGCGCGACGCCGACGCGCGCATCATGGGCAAGGTCGTCACGGTGTTGCGCTCCATCCGCTGACGACGCTCAGGCGCGGGCCTGCCACGTCCGGACGAGGAGCGTGGTCAACCCGAGGCCGCCGGCCACGATGCCGGTCAGCACGACCGCCGCGGTGATCCCGCCGACGCCGAACTCCGGCGCGGGCGCGCCGCGCAACGCCGCGAACAGGCTCAGCACGTACGAGCGGATCGACAGGCGGGCGAGGCTGCTCGACAGCCCCGCGATGACCCCCTCCCACAGCGCCGAGTAGGCGAGCCCCACCACCAGCGCCCGGCTGAAGCGCACCCCGAGCGCGAGGAACAGCGAGGCGTAGGCCAGCGCGCCCGCGCTCGCGGCGAGGACCAGCGCCCCGAGCGTGCGCGCCGAGACGCCGTTGATGCCCGCGACCACGACGAGCGGCACGACCGCCAGCGGGACCACCGCGGTCCCCGCCGCGAGCAACCCGGGCACGGCGATCCGCCACCGAGGCTGGGGCGTGACGACGAGGTAGCCGAGCGTGCCGTCCTCGGCGGCGTCGCCGAGGATCGCGGTCGCGATGACGACGGCGACGACCGGCAGCGCCAGCCCGAACCCGCCCCGCTCGACCAGGCGCAGCGACGCCGCGGCCGCCCCGTCGCCGACCAGGATCGCGACCCCGAGGAGCACCAGCACGGCCCCGAGGACCGCGACCGCGGCCAGGCGGCCCCGGGTGACCTGGGCGCGCAGGAGGTAGCGGGTGAGGTCGATCATCCGCGGCCACCGACGAGGTAGGCGAAGACGCTGTCGAGGTCCTCGTCGAGCGGGCGCACCTCACGCAGGCGTGCGCCGGCGTCGCGCGCGGTACCGGCCACGCGGTCGCGGAAGCCGGCGGCGTCGGCGGTATCGAGCAGGACGGTGGTCTCGTCGGGCACGGCGACGCGGACCGCGAGCCCGGTGGCCAGGAGCGCGGCCCCGAGCGCGCGGGCCCCGTCGGCCCGGATGCGGATGCGGCGCGGCCGGTCGTCCATCAGGTCCCGGATGGCGTGGTGATCGCCCTCCGCGGCGACGCGGCCCTGGACGAGGACGACCACCCGGGACGCGAGGCGCTCGACCTCGTGGAGGACGTGGCTCGACACGAGCACCGTGCGACCCTCGTCGCCGAGACGCTGGAACAGCGCGATCACGGCGCGACGACCCGCCGGGTCGAGCCCGTTCAGCGGCTCATCGAGCACCAGCACCTCGGGGTCGTGGACGAGCGCTGCGGCCACCTTCGCCCGCTGCCGCATGCCCTTGGAGTAGGCGCTCATCGGTCGCGGGTCGTCGGGGTCGAGCCCGGCGGTGGCGAGCGCGGCCGCGGCGCGGGCGTCAGCGTCGACGAGACCGTGCTGGCCGGCGAGCGTGCGCACGAACCGGCGCGCCGGGATCGGACCCGGGAGCGCCTCGGCCTCGGGCACGTAGCCGACCCGCCGGTGGACCTCGACGTCGCGCCGCGGGTCGGCGCCGAGGACCTGCGCCTCGCCATCGGAGGCGGGCTGCAGGCCGACGAGGATGCGGATGAGTGAGGTCTTGCCGGCACCGTTGGGTCCGAGGAGGCCGGTCACGCCCGGGGCGAGGTCGAAGCTCACGCGCGTGAGCGCCACGACGTCGCCGTACCAGCGCGACACCTCGCGCACCACGACGGTGGCGCCGGCCGACGGGCGCGGCGGCGGCGGGGGCGGCGGGGCTGCCGCGGGGCCGGTGGGTGGGGGCAGCTCGGTGGTCACCGCACCACCGCCAGGTGGCGGTAGCGCCACCACACGAACGCGAGGAGCCCGGCCACCCAGGCGAGCATCGCACCCACGATGGCGGGGGTGGCGACGCCGGCGAGCTCCTCGACGGCCGGGGACCCGTGGATGCGGGCCACGAGCTCGACGGTCACGTTGGTCGGATCGAGGAGGGTGATGGCGCGGCCCACGTTCAGCGCCTCACGCAGCACCTCGGTCACCACCGTGAGTCCGAACAGCGCCACGAAGATGCCGGCCGAGGCGAACGCCCGCCGGTCGGTGACCGCGGACCCGGCGAGCGCGACCGAGGCGAACACGGACGCGAACACGAACGAGGACAGCAGCGCCCGGCCGATCACGAGGAGCACCGCCGGGCCCGGGACGCCGAGGAAGGACAGGCCGAGCGTGACGAGGAGCGGCGGCCCGAGCGTGACGACGAGCAGGACGACCGCGATCGCGCCGGCGTTCGCGGCCAGGTAGCGGGTGCGGTCGAGCGGGCTCGCGAGGTAGAGGCCGAGCGTGCGGTAGCGCCGGTCGGGGCACAGCGTCTGCGGGCCGGCGAGCGACGTGAACAGGATCACCGCCACGAGCGTGAACCCGTAGAAGTCCGCGGCGGACGGCAGGACCGCCCCGGAGAGCTCGCTCGGGAGGAGGCTCGCGATGCCGAGGAAGCCGATCGCCGGGAGGTAGGCGATGGCGGCGAGGCCGACGGGGAGGAGCTTGTAGCGGAACGGGCGGCGCAGCCCGAGCGCCCGACGGAGCGCGTGGCGACCGAGCGCGAGCGTCGCCGCCCGGGTGCCGCGCCGGCCGGTGACGTGGGTCAGCGACCGGTCGACGAGCCGCGCCGTCGGCGCCGACGGCGGGGGTGGCGGTGGCGGGGGCGCCTGGTCGGTGCCGCTCACGGCTGCGCCCCGGGGAGGAGGTCGTCGATGAGGTCGCGGTGGCGCGGGCCGAGGCTCCGGATCCCGACGCCCGTGTCGGCGAGGACTCCGAGGAGGCGGTCCAGGACGTCGTCGCCGGCGTCGGCGACGACGAGCCGCGTCGGGGTCAGGATCTCGACCGCGTAGCCGGCCGCGCGCAGCTCGGCGCCGGCGGCCGCCGCGTCGCGGACCGTGTCGACCACGACCACGTGGTCCTCGGTGGTCGTGGTGAGGTCGCGCTCGCCGATGACCCGCCCGGCGTCGAGCGCGACGACGCGGTCGCAGATCCGCTCGAGGTCGGGCAGGAGGTGGCTCGAGACCAGCACGTCGAGGTCGAGCTCGCGGGCGAGCGTCCCGATGAGGTCGAGCATGTCGGCGCGCTGCACCGGGTCGAGCCCGTCGGTCGGCTCGTCGAGGAACACCACGGCCGGGTCGTGGACGATCGCCTGCGCGAGCTTCACCCGTTGCTTCTGCCCGGTCGACATGGTCCCGACCTCGCGCAGCCGCTCCTCCCCCAGCCCGAGCCGCGACAGGACGTCGGCCGAGCGCTCCAGCGCCGTCCGGGCGTCGAGCCCGTGGAGCTCGGCGATGAGCCGCACGACGTCCTGCGCCTTGGAGTCCGGCGGCAGCGGGTCGTGCTCGGGGGCGTAGCCGATCCGCGCGCGGACCTCCGGGCCGGCGGTGGTCGGGTCCATGCCGAGCACCCGGATGGTGCCGGCGTCGGGCCGGTCGAGGCCGAGCAGCAGCCCGATGAGGGTGGTCTTGCCGGCACCGTTGGGTCCGACCAGCCCGGTGACGCCGCCCCGGAGCTCGAGGTCGACGCCGTCGAGCGCGACCGTCGTGCCGAACGTCCTGCGGACGCCGGCGACCACGACGGGGGACTCGGCGGAGCTCAGGCGTCGTCCTCCCACGGCTCGGGCGCGACCGCGAACGGGTCGTCCTCGAGCCACTGGCGCATCTGCACCGCGACGTCCTCGTCCACGGTGGCGACGAGCGTGGTCCCCTCGGCGCCGTGCTCCTCGAGGTGCACCTCGCCGTGCTCGTGCGCGGCCGCGACGAGGTCGTGACGCGAGAACGGGATGGTGGCGCGGACCTTGATGCGCTGACCCGGGAGCCGCTGGTGGATCCGGGCGACGAGCTCGTCGATGCCCTCGCCGGTCGCCGCCGAGACGAGCACCGGCGCGGTGCCGGTCTCGTTCTCGATCCGCCGCGCCAGCATCGCGACCGTGTCGGGGTCGGCGCGGTCGAGCTTGTTGAGCACGATCTGCTCCGGCAGGCGGTCGGCACCGATCTCCTCGAGGACGGCGCGGACGGCGACGATCTGCGCCTCGGCCTCGGGGTGGCTCGCGTCGACGACGTGGAGCAGCAGGTCGGCGCGCGCCGACTCCTCCAGCGTCGACTTGAACGCCTCGACCAACCCGTGCGGCAGCTTCTGGACGAACCCGACCGTGTCGGTCAGCACGACCGCACGGCCGTCCTCGAGCTCGAGTCGACGCACGGTCGCGTCGAGGGTCGCGAACAGCCGATCCTCGACCAGCACGTGGGAGCCGGTGAGGCGGTTCAGGAGCGAGGACTTGCCGGCGTTGGTGTAGCCGACCAGCGCGGCCGTCGGGACCTGGTTCTGCTCGCGCCGCTGCGCCTTGGTGCGGCGGATGCGGTCGTAGTCGACGAGGTCGGCCTTGAGCTTGCTGATGCGGCGCATGATGCGCCGACGGTCGACCTCGAGCTGGGTCTCGCCGGGACCGCGGCCACCGATGCCGGCGCCGCCGGCGGTCCGACCACCGACCTGGCGGGACAGCGCCTCACCCCAGCCGCGCAGACGCGGCAGCAGGTAGCCGAGCTGGGCCAGCTCGACCTGGGCCTTGCCCTCGCGGCTGGTCGCGTGCTGGGCGAAGATGTCGAGGATCACGATGGTGCGGTCGAGCACCTTCTGGCGGATGCCCTCCTCCAGCGTGCGCTGCTGGGCGGGCGAGAGCTCGTCGTCGAAGACGACCGCGTCGGCGCCGACGTCGGCCGCGATGCCCTTGAGCTCGGCGACCTTGCCGCGCCCGATGTAGGTGGCCGAGTCGGGCGCCTCACGGCGCTGGATGACACGCTCGACGACCTCGGCGCCGGCGGTGTCGAGCAGCGCGTCGAGCTCGTCGAGGCTCGCCTCGACCTCGGCGGCGGTCCGACCCGGGAGCTGGACACCGACGATGACGGCGCGCTCGACCCGGCGGATGATGTCGACGCCCTCGCGGGGGGCACCCTCCTCGATGACCTCACGGCCGCGCCGGCGCCGCTCGGACCGGGTGAGCTCGCCTTCGGCGCCGGCGTGCAGGTCGCCGTCGAGCTCGACCCCGTCGTAGCGCCGGGCGAACTCGACATCGTCGGGATGCACCTCGTCGCTGCCGTGCTCGTGGAGGTCGTCGTGGTCGTGGTCGTTCGGGGTCAGCGGAGCACCTCTCCATCCATCTCGCCGCGGCGGGCCGCCTCGAGCCAGGCGTCGGTGAGGGCGCCGGAGGCGACCTCGACCGCGGGGCCGGTCAGGAACACCGACGGGTGCTCGGCGGGGCGGTAGCGCACGTGCAGGACCCCGCCTGGGACGTGGACGTCGACCTCGCCGCCGACGAGCCGGCGTCGCTGCAGCGCGACGACCGTGGCGCAGGCGCCGGTGCCGCAGGCGGCGGTCTCGCCGACGCCGCGCTCCCACACCCGCAGCCGGACCTCGGACGGCGAGACGACCTGGGCGAACTCGACGTTGGTGCGCTCGGGGAAGCGCTCGTCGAACTCGACGTCGGGTCCGACGGTGCGGACCGGGGCGGTGGTGACGTCGTCGACGACGGTGACCGCGTGCGGGTTGCCCATCGACACCGCCGACAGCTCGAGGGTGAGGTCGCCCAGGTGGAACGGCTCGCTGACCGACCCCGGGTGCTCGGAGCGGAACGGGATCCGCTCGGGCTCGAGGATCGGGGCGCCCATGTCGACGGTCACCGACTCGACCCGCCCGTCCGCGCCGCGGTGGATGGTGACGGGGCGGTCGCCGGCGCGGGTGCCGACGACGATCGTGTCGCCGGCCGGCTCGACGAGGCCGTGGTCGACCACGTGCTTGGCGACGACCCGGACGCCGTTGCCGCACATCTCGACGATCGAGCCGTCGCTGTTGCGGTAGTCCATGAAGACGTGCGCGTCGCCGGTCGGGCGGCCGAGCCGCAGGACGCCGTCGGCGCCGAGCCCACGCCGGCGGTCGCACAGGGCGCGCACGAGCTCGGCGGTCAGCTCGACCTCGTCGGTCATGTCGGCGAGCACCACGAAGTCGTTCGCGGTGCCGTGGGCGAGGGTGTAGTCCATGGCCGCGCAGCGTACTGCCGTGCCGTCGCTCCGGAGCTGCGTGGGCCCCGATGCACCGATGACCGTCGCGGACGCCGGCAGCACGGGCTAGCGTCCGTCGACGTCCACGCCCTGCCGCGGACCGTGAACGGGGAGGTCGCCATGCCCACGTCCGTCCGCCGCACCACCGCGCTGCTGGTGGCGGGCCTCCTGGCCGGGATCCTCCCGGGCGCGATCCCCGCCGCCTCGGGCGCCGAGCCGTGCCCGACGCCCGACCAGGTGACGATCCCCGGGGCGGAGTTCTTCGAGGTCACCTGCCTCGACGACCTCACGACGCTCGGCAACCCGCGCATCGACATCTTCACCTACGGCTGGGGCGGCTCGGGGAACCGGCAGAACCCGACGCTCAACTCCGATCTCACCGAGCTGCCGCAGGAGCCGGTCCCCGGCATCCAGATCGACGGCCGCTTCCCGGACTCGTGCTCGCACTACGAGGTCGAGCACAACTCGTTCATCCCGAGCTGCCCGGGTGGGTTCCGCCACAACGGCCAGTTCCTGATCCGCATCCCCGACGACTGGGACGGGGTGCACCTCGTCGTGGGCGGCACCCCCGGGGTGCGGACCCAGTTCGCCAGCGACATCATCCTGTCCGACTACGTCCTGACCAAGGGCTGGGCCTACGCCACCCAGGACAAGGGCAACACCGGACTCGACTTCTTCCGAGGCGGCGACGACGAGACCGACGGGTCGCGCACGACCTGGCTGCCGAACGTCGCGATCGAGCAGTGGGCCACCTACATGCGGGCGGCCGTCCTGGCGGCCGAGGGCGCGCTCGACTCGATCACGGGCACGACCCCGACCCGGACCTACGCGGCCGGGATCTCCAACGGCGGCTACCAGACGCGTCTGGCGGTCGAGCGCTACCCGTCGCTGTTCGACGGTGGGGTCGACTGGGAGGGGACGCTGTTCCGCCCCGACGCCCCCAACCTCTACACCTACATCCCGCCGCTGGTCCGCAACTACCCGACCTACCGCTCCTCCGGCGACGGCGACGCCTACGACGCGCTCGTGCACGAGGGCCGGCTCGCCCCCGACAGCGAGCCGATCTGGGACCACCACTACGAGATCTACTGGGGCGCGGTCCAGAGCACCTACCGGCCCGTCGTCGACCCCGAGTACACCGACTACGTCGCCGCGCCGCAGCTCGTCATCCCGCCCGGCAACCCCGACTACGACTACGACTACGCGTCGCGCCCGCCGGTCGTGCGCGAGCGCGTCGCGGCCCTCGCCAACACCGGCGACCTCCACGACCGCCCCTTCATCACCGTCCACGGCACGCTCGACGCGCTGCTGCCGATCGCCGCCGACTCCGACGTCTACGCCGAGATGGTCCGGGCGCAGGGGCAGGACGACACCTACCGCTACTACGTCGTCGAGCGGGGCGAGCACGTCGACCCGTCGGCCGACGACCACCCCGAGACGTTCCGCCCCATCCTGCCCTGCTTCTGGGAGGCGATCGACGCGCTCGACGCCTGGGCGGTCGAGGGCACCGACGCGCCCCCGTCCGGGTTCATCCCCTACGACGCGGCCGCCACCCCCGCCGAGCGCGCCAACACCTGCGCGCTCCCCGGCGAGCTCGACCGGGTCGCCGGCGGGGACCGCGTCGCGACCGCCGCGGAGGCCACCCGGCGCACCTTCGGCGTGATCCCGACCGTGGTGGTCGCCACCGCGGACGACTACCCCGACGCGCTCGCCGCCGTCCCGCTCGCCGCCTCGGTCGGCGGGCCGGTGCTGCTCGTCGGCGACCACCTGTCCGACGAGACCCGACGGGAGCTCCACCGGACCGGTGCGCTCGAGGCCATCGTCGTTGGCGGCCCCAAGGCGGTCAGCGCCGAGGTGGTCGCCGAGCTCGAGGCGGCCGGGCTGACGGTGCGGCGGGTGTCCGGCGGCGACCGGTTCGCGACCGCGGCTGCCGTCGCGCGCGAGCTCGGGCCCACCGACGAGGCGTTCGTCGTCTCCGGTCGCGGGTTCGCCGACGCGGTCTCGGCCGCGCCCGTCGCCGCATCCCTCGGCGCGCCGATCCTGCTGGTCGAGCCGACCGGCACCGTGCCCGCGGCGACCCGGGCCGCGCTCGCCGACCTCGGCGTGACCCGCACCACGGTCGTGGGCGGCGAGGGGGCCGTCGGCGCCGGCGTGGCCGCGGCGCTCCCCCGGCCCTCGCGGCTGTCCGGTCCCGACCGCTACGCCACCAACGCCGCCGTGGTCGAGCACGCGCTCGCCCGGGGCCTCGCCCTCGACGAGGTCTACGTCGCGACCGGTGGGGCGTTCCCGGATGCGCTGTCGGCCGGCGCGGTGGCGGCCGCCGGCGAGTGGGGCGCGCCCCCACGCGGGGTGGTCGTCCTCGTCGACGGCGGCGACGCGTCCCGGTCGGGTCCGACGCTGGCGCTCCTGCGCCGCCACGCCGGGGCCATCGAACGTGTGCTCGTGTTCGGTGGCGAGAAGGCGGTCAGCGCGTCGGCTGCGGAGGCGGTCCGGACGGCGGCGCGGTGAGCGCCGTCGTGATGGCGTCGGGAGTGGCCGGGACGCAGCGGGGGTCCCGGCGGAACCACGACCGCTGCCGGCGCGCGTAGCTCCAGGTGCGGCGCGCGATGGCGTCGGCGAGGTCGTCGTGGGCGAGGTCGCCGGCGAGGACCGCGAGCGCCTCGCGGGTCCCGATGGCCTGGCGGGCCGTCGTCGACAGCTGCCCCTCGCCGGCGGTCAGGGCACGGACCTCGTCGAGCAGGCCCGCCTCGACCATCGCGGCGGCGCGCGCCTCGACGTGGCGTCGGAGGAGCTCGGTCGGCGGTTCGAGGTAGGCGACCACGAGCCCCGGGTAGCGCGACCGGTAGTGGTCCCAGGCGTCGTGGTAGGACGAGAACAGCTCCCCCGTGAGCTCGACGACCTCGAGCGCCCGGACCGTGCGCCGGAGGTTGCCGGGGTCGATGCGGCTCGCCGCCGCGGGGTCGATCCCGTCGAGGTGGGCCCAGGCGGCGCGGGGCCGGTCGCGCCAGGTGTCCTCGATGCGGGCGCGGACCTCGGGGTCGGTCGGCGGGAACCGCAGGTCGTCGACGACCGCGCGGAAGTAGAGCCCGGACCCGCCGACGAGGAGCGGCGTGGCGCCCCGCGCGAGGACGTCGTCGATGGCGGCGCGGGCACGCTCCTGGAACCAGGCGACGGTCACCTCCTCCGAGGGGTCGAGCACGTCGACGAGGTGGTGGGGGATGTCGGCCCGCTCGGCCGGCGACGGCTTGGCGGTGCCGATGTCCATCCCGCGGTAGACCGTGAACGCGTCGACGGCGACGATCTCGACCGGGTCGGTGCGGTGGCGGGCGACGTGCAGCGCGAGGGTCGACTTCCCGGACGCGGTCGGGCCGACCAGCGCGAGCACGGTCCCGGGAGCGCGCGCGGTCACGCGGGCGGCTCGTGGTCGCGTGGGAGCCGGAGCGCCCCCGCGTGCGCCCGCCGGAACGGAGCGCCGGGCTCGCCGGCGCCGCTCGGCGCGAACCGGGCGGTGAGCCGGCCCACACCACGGGTCGTGTCGTGCTCGACGGTGTCACCCACCACCTGCAGCCGACTCGCGGCGGCGACGCCGGCGAGGGCGGCCAGCGGCGCCCACCCGTGGGCGTGGACCCGGGCGGCCTCGTCCGGGCCGAGGCGAGCGACCGCGTCGGTGTCGCCCTCACGGACGGCGGCGACGAGACGCCGGTCCCAGTCGGGCGCCCCGTCGACGAGGTAGCGCGGGCTCGACACGTCGAGGGCGGCGGAGAGGTCGCCGGCGACGACGACCGCGGCGCGGCAGCCGGCGTCCCGCAGCGCCTCGACGATGCTCGCGCCGACGCTCACGAGCACGTGGCCGTCGGTGGTCGGTGCCAACGACAGCGGCAGGACCGGGACGCTCCCCCGCACCGCGTGGACGAGCCTGGCCAGCACCGACATCGTCACGTCGAGGTCGCCGCCGAGCGCGAGCGGGTACTGGGTCAGCCGGGTCACGTGGGCGACGAGGTCGGCGTCGACCGGGAGCGTCACGTCGTGGGCGACCACACCGAGCGGGCGCAGGGACGCCCGCGCCCGATCGTGGACGGCGCGGGGGCCGGACGCGACCAGCACGGTCACGTCGCAGTCGGGGAGGCCGGCGAGCACGGCGTGGGTGTGGGCGCGGAGCCGCTCGACCGCGGCGCGGTCGGCGGCCGGGAGCCGGGGCGCCGCCTCCGGGAGCAGCACCGGCGCGCCGGAGACGGCGGCGGCCCCGCACACGCCCGGTCGCGCCGGGGCGCCGACGTCGGACGTGCCAGCGTCGGACGTGCCGGCGTCGGGCGAACCGTCGTCGGACGTACCGGCGTCGGTCACAGCACGAGCGGCAGGCTCTTGCCGGGCGGCGCGGTGAGCCCGGTCGGCGTGCCGGCCGGAGCGGACGGCGCCGCGCCGGCGAGCGTCCAGCCCTCGCCCCGCGCCAGCGCGTCGGCGGTCGCGAGGCCGGCGGGGGTGCGCCGGACCGCGGTGGGGGCCTCGGCGATGGCGTAGTTGGTGGCCGCCTCGACGACCCGTGCGACGACGAGGTCGCCGGGGGCGTAGGCGGCGTCGTCCCGCGGCAGGTGCACGAGGTGGTTCCCGCGCGTGCGTGCGGACACGCGGGCGTCGTCCTTCTTCGACGGCGACTCGATCAGGAGCTCCTGGTCGGTGCCGACCAGGCGGTCGTGCGCCTCCCGGGAGTGCTGCCGGGTGAGCTCCTCGAGCCGCCGGTACCGGGCCCGCATCACCTCGTCGGAGACGAACTCGTCGGTCAGCTCGGCCGCCGGGGTGCCCGGACGGGGCGAGTACTGGAACGTGAACGCCTGGTCGAACCGCGCGGCCGCGACCGTGTCGAGGGTCGCCTCGAAGTCCTCGTCGGTCTCGCCGGGGAACCCGACGATGATGTCGGTGGTGAGCGAGGCGGTCGGCATGAGCTCGCGCGTCCGCTCGACCAGCGCGAGGAACCGCGCCTGCCGGTAGGAGCGGCGCATCTTCCGCAGGATGCGGTCCGACCCGGACTGCAGCGGGAGGTGCAGGTGCTCGCAGACGTTGGGCACCTCGGCCATCGCGTGCAGGACGTCCTCGGTGAAGTCGCGCGGGTGCGGGCTCGTGAACCGGACGCGCTCGAGCCCGTCGACCTCGCCGAGCTCGCGCAGCAGGTCGGCGAACAGCGCCCGTCCGCCGATGTCGCGGCCGTAGGAGTTGACGTTCTGGCCCAGGAGGGTGATCTCGATGACGCCGTCGGCCACGAGCGACTCGGCCTCGGCGACGACGTCGCCGATGCGGCGCGAGACCTCCGGGCCCCGCAGGCTCGGCACGATGCAGAAGGTGCAGGCGTTGTTGCACCCGACGCTGATCGACACCCACGCGTGGTGGCGGACCTCGCGCTTGGCCGGGAGCGCCGACGGGAACGTCTCGAGCTGCTCGACGAGCTCGACGACCGGGATGGTCTGGCTGTCGGCCTGCTGCAGCAGCGCCGGCAGGTTGGCGAGGTTGTGGGTGCCGTAGACGACGTCGACCCACGGCGCCCGGTCGACGATGCTGCGCCCGTCCTTCTGCGCGAGGCAGCCGCCGACGACGATCCGGAGGTCGTGACCGTCGGCGCGCCGGGCGTCCTTGGTGGTCTTGAGGTGCCCGAGCGTCCCGTAGAGCTTGTTGTCCGCGTTCTCACGCACCGCGCAGGTGTTGAGCAGCACCAGGTCGGCCTCGTCCTCGCGGGTGACGGGGCGGTAGCCGAGGGTCTCGAGGATGCCGGCGGCCCGTCCCGAGTCGTGCGTGTTCATCTGGCACCCGAAGGTGCGGATGAGGTAGGTGCGGGGCATGGGTGGCTCAGGCGTGCGAGGGGTCGGTCGTGAACCGCTTGCGGTCCTCGTGGTGCTCGGGGGTCTCCTCGTCGGTGTGCGTCCCACGGCCGGTGGCGACGAGCACGAACCCGATGAGGCCGATGGCGGCGGCCGAGAGCGGGTCGCCGGGGACGACCAGGAACACGACGAGGGTGATCGCGAGGACCGCGTAGCCGATCAGGGCACGGACCGCCGACCGGCCGGTGAACAGCGACGCGATGACGACGAGCGCCGGCACCCCGACGATGAGCCAGGTCTGCAGGATGTTCACGGTGGTCCCTTCCACGCCGCGGCTGTCGGGAGGCTACCCGCGGGCGCGGGTCAGGTCCCAGCCGCGACGTCGGCGCGGATGCGGCGCAGCAGGTCGGGGAGCTCGTCCGGGGCGTCGATGACGTGGTCGGCGCCGGCGGCCTCGAGCTCGGCACGGTCGCCGATGCCCCAGGTGACACCGACCGTGGTCGCGTCGTTGGCCTGTCCGGCGAGGACGTCGTGGGAGCGGTCGCCGACCATCACGACCCCGTCGCCCCTCCCCCAGCGGTCGAGCGTGCGTGCGAGGGTCGCCGCCTTGGCTTCGTCGGTGGCCTCCAACGTCGGGCCCTCGACGAAGGCGACGTGGCTGCGCAGGCCGACCGCGTCGACGATCGGGACCGCGAACGGCAGCGGCTTGCTGGTGACGACCCCGACGCGGGCCCACGGGTCGAGCGCGTGCAGCGCCTCGCGGATGCCGGGCACCCGGGTCGTGAGCCGGATCGAGTCGTGGCGGTAGTGGCGTCGGAAGGTCGCGAGGAGCGGGTCGACGTCGTCGGGGTCGCCGAGGAGCTCGTCGACGAGCGTGGCGAGGCTCTCGCGCAGAGGCGGCCCGATCATGGGCTCGAGCGCGGTGTCGGGGAGGGTCGGCAGGCCGTGCTCGTGGAGCGCCTCGTTCAGGGCGTGGCCGATGGCCGAGCGCGAGTCGACGAGGCAGCCGTCGAGGTCGAAGCAGACCGTCAGCAACGGTCCGGTCGACATGCGTCGCAGCACGTCGCCGACGCGGGTGACCCGCACGTGGTCGGGCAGGTCGTCGGGGAGGAGGTCGCTCATCGGCGCGAGGGTACGCGCCGGCCCCGGCCCGGTGGTGTCAGCGGCCGGCGACCTGCTCGCGCTCGCGGTCGGCGTAGACGACCTCGCGGGCGACCTTCCGGGCGAGCCCTTCGGGGTAGCCGCGCCGGGCGAGGTAGGCGACGAGGCGCCGGAAGGCGGTGTCGGCCTCGACGCTGCGCAGGCTCTGGGCCTTGCCGCGCGCCGCGTCGAACGCCTGTGCCTCGCGGTCCTGCGCCTCGACCGGCGCGAGCGCGGGGTCGACGAGGTCGTCGGGGAAGCCGCGGGTCCGCAGGTCCTGGCGGATGCGGTACGGCCCGTGCCCCTTGCGCCGGCGCTCGTCGACGAACGCGGCCACGTAGGCGGCGTCGTCGACGATGCCCTCGGTGCGGCAGCGGGCGAGCGCCTGGTCGATCACCACCTGCGGGTACTCGCGTGCGGCGAGCTTGGCGGCGAGCTTGGCCTCCGACTTCGGTGCCTGGGCGGTCGATCGGCGGGCGTAGGCGACCGCGCGGGCCACCTCGTCGCCGAGGTCGCCGGCGGTGTGCGGCCCGTCGCCGGCGTCGGCGTCGGCGTCCGGCGTCGGCGCCGGCGGGCGTGGGCGCCTCGGTCGCGAGCCGTGCGGCCTCCCGCGCGCTGACCGGGGTGCGACCGTCGCCGGGTGGGCCCGGCTCGTCCGGCGGTGGCGCGGTCACCCGGATGGGTTCGCGCGCCACCCCGAGCTCGGCGAGGAACTGCTCGGCGCTGCGGAAGTCGGTCTCCTCGGCGTCATCCGCCACGGGTCACTCCTCGTCCGCGTCGTCGTCGAGGTCCTCGACCTCCTCCGCGGCCAGCGGGGAGATGCCGAGCTTGTCCTTGACCTTCTTCTCGATCTCGAGCGCGATGTCGACGTGCTCCTTCAGGAACGTGCGCGCGTTCTCGCGTCCCTGGCCGAGCTGCTCGCCCTCGTAGGTGTACCAAGCACCCGCCTTGCGGATGATCGACTCCTCGACGCCGACGTCGATGAGCGAGCCCTCCTTGGAGATGCCCTCGCCGTACATGATGTCGAACTCGGCCTGCCGGAACGGCGGGGCGACCTTGTTCTTGACCACCTTGACCCGGACGCGGTTGCCGACCGCGTCGGTGCCGTCCTTCAGCGACTCGATGCGGCGCACGTCGAGCCGCACCGAGCTGTAGAACTTCAGCGCCCGCCCACCAGGGGTCGTCTCGGGGCTGTTGTGGACCATGATCCCGTCAGCGAAGTAGTTGTGCGTGCCCTCGACCTCGATGTCGTACCGGTGGGTCGTCGGCACGCGGCGCCGGGCGTGCGTCGATCGGACTCGATCGGCATCGGGACCGCGGCTCGAAGCGCGGTTCCCCGAGGTCGGGCTCGACAGCGAACTTCCCGCGGTGAGCGGGGCAGGAGCTTGTAGTCCATCGAAGGATGGATGAACGGTGCGACGATCTCCTGGAAGCGGTCGCTCGCGTCGACGGTGAAGATGAGGTGCGCCATCTCGCGTCGGCCCTTGACCGCCAAGCGTGACTCGAGCCCCCACGTGTCGGCGAGGTGGTCACGAAGGCGCTTCTGCGTCGAGGCATCGAAGGCCTGGACACAGACCTCGACCCGGCCCGATCCTCCCTGCGGTCCGCTCCTGCAGACCCTTGGATCGCAAGCGAAGGAGGCGTCATCCATGTACCAGAGCGCGAGGGAGAGAGGGGTCAACGCCTTGAGGTAGTCCTCGCTGAGGACCTTCCGGCCGCCGATGTACACCGCATCGCGGAGACCGCCGAGCTCGGGGAGCGGCTGACATCGTGGAAGACCGCGCCCTTCTCGTCGGTGGTGCGCGAGACGTTGAGGTTCGCGAAGTGGGACGCCTTCCAGTCGGCGTACTCGCTCTGCGCCTTCCCGTGGCCCGCATCGCAGTCGGGCGCTGAGACCCGATGAAGCTGGCGACAGCGACCCATCTCCCATCAAGGTGCCGAGCAGGACCTCCCACTGGAACCCAGACAGGTAATGGGGGACGGACTGGACGACTCGATCGCCGACGCGGAGCTGCTGGGCCTCGAGCCATCCATCGGGTGTCATGATGAGGTGGTTCGGGGTGAACTCGATGTGCGCTTCGTGCCGACCGGGCCCCCAACCCGGGTGCGCCACGGCGAACGTGCAGGAACTCCTCGCGTGGGGCCGTTGTCGAACCAGTTCGTCACCCGGCGAGGGACGATCCGATCCGCCTTCTCGTCGTAGGACAGGACCTCGACGTCGAGCTTGTTCTTGACGATGGTCCCGATCGTCTCGTGGGAGCCGTCGGCCAGGGTCACGCGAGTTGGAGCTCGATGCGCAACCGAACATGACACCGATCTTCTCTCGCAGCTGGTTGATGAAGACCGCGGTGGTCTTGGAGCGGTTGAGCGACCCGGCGATCTTGCGCAGCGCCTGGGACATCAGCCGCGCCTGCAGACCCACGTGGGTGTCGCCCATCTCGCCCTCGATCTCGGCGCGGGGGGTCAGCGCCGCGACCGAGTCGATGACGATGATGTCGACCGCCGCCGAGCGGATCAGCATGTCGGCGATCTCGAGCGCCTGCTCGCCGGTGTCGGGCTGGGAGACGAGCAGCTCGTTGATGTCGACCCCGAGCGCGCGGGCGTAGGTCGGGTCGAGGGCGTGCTCGGCGTCGATGAACGCCGCGATGCCGCCGAGCTTCTGCGCCTCGGCGATCGCGTGCAACGCCACGGTCGTGTTGTGCGACAGGACCCCGTTCGCCAGGAACGAGTGCGTCCCGGGCACGACGACGTCGAAGGTCGGCACCTCACCCGCCGCCTCGACGGAGACGATCCGCTCGAAGGTCAGGGGCCGCGCGGCGAGCTCGTGGAGCTGCGCCACGAGCGGTCGGGCGCTGGCGGGGACGTGGCGGGTTTCGATCCAGTCGAGGACCTTGAGCAGTCGCGTGGGCGAGCAGTCGATACGGCCGTCAGCGCGCCCCGTCAGGTCGTCCCGGCGGAGGTCACCGATCAGCGCGTCGAGCTCGCGGTCACCGCCGAGGGCGTCGCGGAGGTCGAACAGCAGCTCGCGCATGAAGGGGACGTGCTCGAGCTGGGTGTTCGGGGCGCTGTCGCGGAGGTGCGTGGCGACCTGGGCGGCGCGCCGCTCGGAGCGGAACCCGACCTGGTCGAGGAAGCGGTGGACGGCCCCGGGCGGGACGAGGACCGTGTGGTAGTCGCGGTCGAGCTCGTCGTGGTGCCGGGTCCTGAGGCTCGCCGGGATGCCGAGGCCGTAGAGCAGCAGCTGCACCTGCTCGGCCATCTTCCGGGAGGCGGTGGTGAGCCCGACCTCGGGCCCCTGCTCGATCCAGCCGTCGCCCTCGTAGAGCGCCGAGAGGAAGGCGCGCTGCACCTTCGCGCCGGCGGTGCGGACCCGGTACGGGATCTCCTTGCCGGCCGAGTTCGTGTAGTCGAGCCCGTACTCGTCGGCGAGACGCTTCCGTGCCGCGGTGTCGTGGACGACAGTGGTCCTTGCCGGTGTAGGACTTCACGCGGTCAGGCGCGATACCGAGCACCGAGCTCGAGGAGGTTGCGCGTACTCCGCTTGAACGTCGGCATCGTGAGCGTTGGTGAATGCCACCCGTCCGACGGGACTTCGCGCCGAGACTGCCCTTCGGCAACGAGGTACCCCAGCAGCACGGCTTCGTCCTCGGACGAGGTGGTCGCCGCCCACAGCCGTCTCCGCTCCGAACAAGGCCGAAACGAGGACGTCGCCCTCCTTCAGATCGCCAACGGTCTTCCACACGATCCGGCCGCGCTCGTTCAGGACACGCAACGGGTGGTTATCCGTTGCCTCGACGTGTCGTCCCGAGTCAACGGTGATGCGCCGGATCGCTTTCATCCCGTTGTGAGTGATGCCACCGAGGGACTCGAGCTGCGCCTCCTCGTTGACGATTCGGATCCCGAACGCTGACACATCGGTGACGCGCGTGTCGACGACGGTGCGGTCCCCGACCCGCTCGAAGAGCTCCGCGATCGTCTCGAGGCCGTGGTCGGTCCAGACGTAGGTGCCGGCGGGGTGGCACTTGCCCGAGCTCTCCGGTCCGTAGATCTCCACCACGCGGCCGCGCGGGAGACCGCCGATGCCGAGCGCGAGGTCGAGGGAGAGCGCGCCGGTCGGGATGGCGGCGACCTTCTGGGCGACGTCGTCGCCCATCTTCATCACCGAGCCCTTGCCGAACTGCTTCTCGATCTGCGCCAGCGCGTTGTCGAGCGCCTTGTCCCGGGTGCCTCGGTCCTTGTCGCGGTCCACGGTCTGCCTCCTGGTCCCACGTCTCGCGTGGATCGCGGCGGCCGGTGAGGTCCGCCGGGTGTGCGGGGTGCGTCGTGCTCGGTTGGTGTGTCGAGACGGTACGTCCGGGGTGCGACACGGCGGTGGATGACCCGCGTGGCGGCTGTGGACGACGACGTCGACGGGCCGACGCGCGCACCCTAACCGAACGCCTGTTCGACCGCGAGCACCCTCCCCCCGCCGTCGTCGCGACGCGCGCGGGTCGGACCGGGGCAGCTCAGACGGGGGCGCGGGTCCGGCCGGTGCGCGACGCGATCCACACGCCGGCGAGGATCGCGACGCCACCGATCGCGAGCTCGACACCGATGCGCTCCCGCAGGAGCAGCCACCCGGCCAGCGCGCCGACGACCGGGGTGATGTAGGAGGTCATCTGCGCCCCGCTCGGCCCGATGCGCCCGATGAGCCCGTAGAACACCGCGAACGCCCAGCCGGTCGACACCGCCCCGAGGACCAGCCACAGCGCCCAGGCCAGGACCGGGACCGCGCCCCACCGCGGGGCCGGGCCGGCGAGGAGCGCGAACGGCACCAGGAAGGTGGTGGCGACGGCGAACTGCCCGCCGGCGATCACGAGCCCCGGGACGTCGTCGAGGTAGCGCTTGGCGTAGACCGAGCCGAACGCGAACAGCACGATGACGAGCGCGAACGCCACGATCGCGCCGAGCGGGCCGCCACCGTCGAGCTCACCGCCCACCACCGCGATCGTGCCGGTGGTGGCCAGCACGATCCCCACCACCTTGTTCCGCGTGAGCCGTTCGACCCCGACCGCCGCCCCGATCGCGAGCGTGGTCGCCGGGATCGGCGCCGCGAGCACCGCGCCGAGGCTCGACGACAGCGACTGCTGCGCCCACGCGGCGACGAGCCACGGGATCCCCGACCCGACGGTGCCGAGGACGGCGAAGTGCCCCCACAGCCGCAGCGAGCGGGGCAGGCGACGACCCCGGGCGCGGGCGTAGAGGAGCACGACCAGGAGCCCGGACGCGGACCGCCCGGCCACCAGCCACAGCGGCGGGACCTCGGTGACCACGGTCTTGATGATGTAGGGAGTGAGCCCCCAGATCGCCCCGAGCAGGGCGAGCTGACCCAGGTCGGACGCGCGGTACGCCGACGGGCCAGCGGGGACGTCGATGGACGCCGCCAACCGGACCTTCTACCTCTGTGGGAGAGACGCCGACCGGTCCACGTGCGCGACGGGCCTGAGCCTCTCGATGTCGAGCGATCGTACGGCCTGCGGCTCACGGCGCCGCATCACCACGACCGCGCCGGCGCCGGTCGTCCGCAGCGCGCGCGGACGGCGCCGGCCCCGGCCGCGCCGGCGGTGTCGCGGCCGTTGGCTACCGTGCGTCCGTCCACCCCGCGAGCCGTCCCCGAGCGCCCGGACCCCAGATGAGCGACCAGCAGCCCGAGCCGTCCCCCGGCACCCGTTTCGTGTTCATCGACACCGAGGCGACCGGGCTCGACCACACCCGTCACGAGCTCACCGAGGTCGCCTGGATCGTGCGCTTCGAGGACGGCTCGGAGGCGGAACGCCAGTACTTCCCGCAGCACACGACCGACGGTGCCGACGAGGATGCGCTGGCGATCACCCACTACGCCGAGCGGATCGCCCCCCAGCCGAAGACGCCGATGAAGGTGTGGCTCACCCAGTTCCTCGAGGACGCCCGCGGCGCCATCATCGTGGGGGCCGTCCCCGACTTCGACGTGAACCACCTGACGCTCGCCTGTCGCAAGCTCGGGGTCGAGCCGACCTGGGACCACCACCTGCTCGACGTCGAGACCCTCGCGCTGCCGCTCATCGCGGCCGGGCCCGAGGCGCCCCGCAGCCTCGCCAAGACCTGCGCGGCGCTGGGCGTCCCGCACGACCGGGACCAGGCGCACGGGGCGCTCTACGACGCGCAGCAGGCCCGGGCGGTGTTCGACCGCGTGTGGGAGCTCGTGGCCGACCTCCGCCGGCGACAGGCCCCGCTCCCCCCTCCGGTACCGCGCCTGGCCGGCGGCGATCCGGCCGGCGCGGCCGACGGTGGCGCGCCCGCCGACGGCGCCGCGACGGCTCCTCCGGCTGACGACACGGCCGGTGGGCCCACCAGCTGACGGAGACCCCGCCGGGGCTCAGCGCGCGCCGGCGAGTGACACCCGGCTGCGCTCCTCGTGACGGACCGGCCCGTCGCCGAGGTGGGACCGCTGCACGCTGACGGCGTCGGCGACCCACCCCACGTCCACCCGGGGCACGTCGTCGACGAGGTGGGCCGGAAGCACCCCGCGCCGGCCGCGGGCTCGCGCCAGCGTCACGTGCGGGTGGACGGGACGCCGCTCGACCGGCAGCCCCGCGCCGGCGAGGTCGCGTTGCAGCGCGGCCCCCAGGAGGGCCACCTCGCCGGCGGGCTGGTCCTCGACCCCGACCCAGGCGACCGTGCGTCCGAACCGGCCCGGGGCACCCAGCCGCAGGCCGATCGGGCCGCGTCCCTCCGCGGTGCCGGCGACCGTCGCGGCCACCTCGTCCGCACGCTCGTCGGGGACCGACCCGAGGAAGGCGAGCGTCACGTGCCAGGTCGCCGGCGGGGTCCAGTTGAGGTCGGGGTGACGCCGGCGCAGCGACGCCACCGCCGCGTCGAGCATCTCGACGACGTCGTCGGGGAGGACGAGCGCGACGAACAGCCTCACCCGGCCGCGTCCTGGAGCCGCCGGCGCAGGAGCTCCAGCGCGGCCGAGCCGAGCCGCTCCTGCACCGCCGCACGGTCGCCGGGGAACTCGCCGGTCCGCACGGTCACGTCGCCGTCCGGGCCGGCGACCGCCCACACGACCGTGCCGATGGGCTTGCCGCCCTGGGCGCCCGGCCCGGCGACCCCGGTCACGCCGACCCCCCAGTCGCTGTGGAACAGGTCACGGACGCGCACCGCGAGCTCACGCGTGACCTCCTCGCTGACGGGGCTGTGGGTCTCGATCAGATCGGGGTCGACACCGAGCACATCGGTCTTGGACTCGGTCGCGTAGACGACCACGCCGCCCTGCATGACCTCCGAGGCCCCGGGGATGTGGCCGATGCGCGCCGCGATGCCGCCGGCGGTGGCGGACTCGGCGAACGCCACGGTCTGCCCGGCGTCGCGGAGGAGGTCGCCGATGACCTGCTCGATCGACTCCTGGTCGACGCCGGCGACGGCACGACCGAGCACCTCCCGGATCGCCTGCACGACCGGCTCGGTCCGCGCGCGGGCCTGCTCCGGGGTCTGGCCGCTGGCGGTCACGCGGACCTGGACCTCCCGACCGTCGGCGAGGTAGGACACGGCGATGCCGTCGTCACCGGAGTGCTCCTGGGTGACCGGGCCCACCTGCTCGGCGACCGCCGACTCGCCCATGCCGGTCACGTGGAGCGTGCGGGTGACCGAGGCGCCCTCCCCGACCCGGGCGAGCAGGTCCGGGAGGACGTCGCGCTCGTACATCCCCTGCTGCTCCCACGGCACGCCGGGGAGGGCGTAGAGGACGCAGCCCTCGGTCTCGAGCACGAACCCGGGAGCGGTCCCGAGCGGCTCGAACGCGCGCGCGCCGCGTGGGAGCTGGGCCTGCCGCAGGTTCGAGGCGGGCATCCGCCAGCCACGCTCGGCGAACGCCTGGACGAGCGCCTCCTCGAGCTCGGGCCGGGTCTCGAGCGGGTGGCCGGTGACCTCGGCGACGACCTCGCGGGTGAGGTCGTCGGGGGTCGGCCCCAGCCCGCCACCCACGATGACCGCGTCGGAGCGCTCGACGACCCAGCGCAGCGCGTCGCCGAGTTCCGCGAGGTCGTCGCCGGCGGCGAGGTGGTAGCGCACCTCGACGCCGATCTCGCGCAGCCGCTGGGACAGCCACGCGGCGTTGGCGTCCACCTGGTCGCCGAGGACCACCTCGGTCCCGACCGACACGATCGACACGTCCACGGACACCCCCTGGCGTCAGGGTGCCGGCGGCGCCTCCCGCTCCTCACGCGCGAGACGGCCGGCACGGAAGCCGTACTCGACCCCCGACCACAGGGTCAGGGCGATGGCACCGTAGAGCAGCGCCAGACGCAGCCCCAGGGCGACCCCCGGCCAGAGGAACGCCCCGACGGCGACGACCTGGCTGATCGTCTTGGCCTTGCCCCAGTGGCTCGCCGGCATGACCAGGTCGAGACCGCGGACGAGCCGCAGCCGCAGCAGCGTCACGGCGGCCTCCCGGCCGGTGATGACCACCACCGCCCACCACGGGAGCTTGTCGACCGCCGCGAGCGACGCCAGCGCACCGATGATGAGGAGCTTGTCGGCGATCGGGTCGGCGAGCTGGCCCCAGCGGGTCACGCCGTGCCACCGGCGGGCCACCCACCCGTCGATCGAGTCGGTCGCGGCGGCGAAGACGAAGATGCCGAACGCCCACCACTGCGCCCCGCGGTCCTCCTTCGCGAGGAGCCACAGGATCACCGGCACGAGCAGCGCACGCAGGAACGTGAGCGCGTTCGGGAGGTTCAGCCAGTGCGGCTCGGCCTCCTGCTCGGCCCGGAGTGGCGCGAGGTCGATGGCCTCGGGGGCGTGCTCGCCGATGTGCTCGCCCATGTGCTCGGCGAGGTGGCCGGCGCGCTCGCGGAGCTCCCGGGGGGTGTTCCCCTCCCGCGGTCGCCGCTCGCCCTCGCTGCCCACGCGCCCTCCTCGTCAGGTCCGCGGCACCGCCACCAGGTCGACGCCGACGGTGTCGACGACCCGGGCCGTGACCGTACGCCCCACCGGCAGGTCGACCGGTGAACCGTCGCCGGTCACGAGCTGGACCTCGCCGTCGGTGTCGGGCGCCTCGCGGTAGGAGCGGGCGCTCGCCAGCACGACCTCGCCGGCCTCGGTCAGCACCTCCTGGACGGTGACGTCGAGGTCGCGGCCCACGAACGAGCGGGCGGCCTCGTCGGCCAGCTGCTCCTGGAGCTCGGAGACGCGGGTGCGACGCTCGTCGGCGAGGTCGGCCGGGACCTGGTCCTGCATCGTCGCCGAGGGGGTGCCGTCCTCCTCGCTGAAGGTGAACAGCCCGACCCAGTCGAGCCGGTTGGCCTCGAGGAAGTCCTCGAGCTGGCGGACGTCGTCCTCGGTCTCGCCGGGGAAGCCGAGGATGAAGTTGGAGCGGAACACCGCCTGCGGGTCGAGCTCACGGATGGCGGCGATCATCTCGGTGAACCGTTCGGGGGAGCCGGACCGGGCCATCCGCCGCAGGACGCGGTCGCTCACGTGCTGCAGGGAGAGGTCGAAGTAGCTCGCCACCTTCGGCAGCTCCGCCATCGCCTCGATGAGCGGCCGTTGCAGCTCGGCGGGCTGGAGGTACATGAGCCGGATGCGCTCGAGCCCGTCGATGGCCGAGAGCTCCTCGAGGAGCCTCGGCTGCAACGAGCGGCCGCCGGGTTCGAGGTCCTTGCCCCACGAGGTCGTGTTCTCGGACACGAGCACCAGCTCGCGCGCGCCCTCGTCCACGAGCCAGCTGGCCTCGGCGAGGACCTCGTCGAGGCTGCGCGAGCGGAACCGGCCACGGAAGCTCGGGATGGCGCAGAAGGTGCAGATCCGGTCGCAGCCGCTGGCGATCTTGAGGTAGGCCCAGGGGCCGCCGTCGAAGCGCCGGACCGGGAAGCGGGGGCCCGAGGCCGGCATCCGGTCGAGCTCGTCCTGCAGGGTCAGCGGACGCTCGGGCAGCGGGGCCGCCTCCGGCGGGGCTTCCTCCGGGGTCGTCGGCATGACCAGGAGCGGCAGGTCGCGACGCAGGGCCGGGTTCGTGGCCGCCGAGGTGGTCGCGGTCGCGACGGCGTCCTTCTTGATCACGCGTTCGTAGGGACGGCCCGCCAGGATGTCGCCGACGAGCTGCGGGAGCCGGGCGTAGCCGTCGAAGCCCACGATGGCGTCGGCCTCGGGGATCTCGGCGGCGAGCTCGTCGGGGTAGCGCTCGGCCATGCACCCCACCACCAGCACCGCGCGGGCGTGGTCGTCCTTCAGGTCGCAGGCCGCGAGCACGGTGTCGATCGACTCCTGCTTGGCCGGCGCGATGAAGGTGCAGGTGTTGACGAGCACCACGTCGGCGTCGTCGACCTCGCCGACGACCGGCATCCCCTCACGGTGGAAGAGGCCCGCGAGCTGGTCGGAGTCGACCTCGTTGCGGCCGCAGCCGAGGGTCACGATGGCCACGCGCGGCGCGCCCGCGCCGGCGGGCGCGGACACGTCGGTGGGGAGCACGTCGGACACGGGTCCTCCGTCGAACGAGGGCGCCTCGGCGGCCGTGCGTGGACGGGCGCACGTGGCCGAGGTCGAGCGAGGTGGGTCGAGGGGGGCGAAGGGGGCCGGCGCGGGGGCCGGCGAGGAGGCGACGGCGTCAGCCCGGCTGGGCACCTTCGGGGGTGAAGGTAACCGTCTTGACCTCGCCCCGCGCGCCCTGGGTCCCCAGATCGCGCGCGTTCAGCTCCACGCGCACCCCGCCGGCGTTGCCGAACCGGATGGTCACCGTCTCGGTCCCCTGGAAGGTGAGCGTCTCACCGCGCGGCACGACCCGCTCGAGCACGGGCTGCCCGTCGACGTTGACCCGCATCCACGAGTCGTCCTCGAAGGTGAGCAGCAGGTTCACGCCGTCGAAGGTCGGACTCGGGCTCGGTCGCGGGGAGGGGGTCGCGGTCGCGGTCGGTGTCGGCTCGGCCGACTGGCTGGCCGCCGGCTGTGGGGCCCGCCCCGGCGCCGGGTCGGGCGTCCGCCCACCGAACACGCGGACGAGCGCGGCGGCGCCGACGACCACGATCACGAGCACGACCGCCCAGGCGAGCCACGTCGGCGGGGGTCCCGCGGGCTGGCGCGCGACCGGGTTGGTCGCGAGGGCAGCCGGGTCGTAGTCGTCGTGTTGGACGTGCCGGCGGTACTCGTCGAGGAGCGGCTGCGGGTCGACCTTCAGGTAGCGGGCGTAGGTCGACAGGAAGCCCTTGGCGTAGACGTCACCGCCGAAGACGCCGAACTCGCCGGCCTCGAGCGCGCGCAGGTAGTCCCCCCGCACACGGGTGTCCCGGGCCGCGTCCTCGATGGTGCGGCCCTGCTCCTCACGAGCCCCCCGCAGGGTCTCACCGATGTCGATGCTCACCGAGGTCCGGTCGCTGTCGTGGGTCACCCGTCCGCGGCGCGGGACGCGTGCAGCCCGCAGCCTAGAGAGGTGCTGCGCCGGGCGCACACACCGGGGGCGCGCCCCGCGGGCGCGGCCGGACGGACCGGGCCCCTAGATGACCCGGACCAGGTCCAGCAGGTCCTCGGCCGCTCCCGGCTCGGAGCCGGTGACCGTGACCGCGTCGAGCTCACGCCAGGGTCGGCGGGCGCCGGCGACGAGGCAGAACGCGGCCACCTCGATCGTGATGGTCGCCGTCGGGGCGGCGACGACGTCGGCACCGGCCTCGCCGCTCGGGAGGTCGACGCGCCAGGCCGGCACACCCCCGTCGGGCACGACCACCTCGACGACCCCGGAGGTGCCGGCGCGGGCCCGGACCGGGCCGGCGGCGAGCCCGATCAGCTGGAACTCGGCGAGGAGCCGTCGCAGCCGCTCGTCCATCGGCGGGTCCGGGAGCCCGAGCGCGCGGGTGATGTCCCACTGGTGGACCCACTCGTCGTAGAGGCGGAGCGCGCCCATCCAGGCGACGGGGACCGTGCCGAACGCGGTCGGGACCCGGAGCCGGCCCACCGGCGCGGGGACGAGCCGGACGAGGGTCGCGAACCGGCCACCCCAACGGTCGAGCTCGTCGCGGATCCGCCGGCGGTCCGCGCCGGCGAGCCGAGAGAGGTTGTCGTCGTTGGTGCGCTCGAACGCGAGGAGGTCCCGGCCGGGGAGGAACTCGAGGACGTGCACCCCGAGCACCGAGCGCCGGTCGGAGTCCGCGAGGTGGCGCAGGACGTCGAGGACGGTCCAGCCGGGGAGGGCCTCGGTCTCGAGCTCGGCCTCCGTGCGCTCGTCGAGCAGCCGCAGCGTCGCCGCTCGGAGGTCGCGGATGGCGTGGGCGATGTCGTCGGGATGCACAGGAGCCTCGGGGGTCAGGGGCTCGCGCCCGGGCGGCGAGGTGGTCGGCGGGTGAGCGTAGGGGCGGTGTGGGGAGTTCGTCCGCGCGGGGCTCGCCGCTACAGTTCCGCCCCATGGACACTCTCCGCAAGCTCACCGTCGTGATCAGCGCCGCCGTGCTGGTCCTCGCCGTCGCCGTCGGCCCCGCCGCCGCCACCGAAGCCGGTGGCGAGGAGGGGCCGCAGAAGATCGAGCTGCCCGACCGGCAGCACGACTTCGTGGGGCTGTTCATCATCGGGGCGCTCGGGCTCGGTGCCCTCGCTGCGCTCGACAACGCCCGCCGGCAGCTCAAGGGCGAGCGCAAGCAGGCCTCCGGCGAGTTCCGCTGGCGCTGACCCGCCTGATGGCCGAACCGTGGGAACGCTCGACTAGCGGGCTGGTCTGCTGTTCCCACGGCCACTGTCGTTCCCACGGATGAGGTCGTCGACGACGGTCCGGATCCGGTCGCGGTCGTGGAGCTCGTCGGCCCACAGCTCGGCGACGCGGTAGCCGTCGGCCTCGAGATCCGCTCGCCGCTCTGCGTCGGCGGCCCGTTGGAGGACCGTGCCGTGGTAGCGGGCGCCGTTGATCTCGAGCACGCGGCGCCCGCGGAAGAGGACATCGACCTCGACGCCGCGTCCCGAGCTGAGGTCGAGTCGGACGTTGACCTCGAAGTCCTCGTAGCCCAGCTCGACGAGCCGGACGCCGCCGAACACCTCGGCGACCGACCGGGCACGCGCGAGCCTCGGATCGAGGCGCTCGATGACCCGTCGAAGCCGCGCGTTGCCCGCGAGCCCGGGGCGAGCGTGGAGCGAACCGAGCAGCCGCCACGGGTCCGTTCTCCCCAACCGGAACCCCTCCGCCGCAGCGACGAGGAGACGCTCGTCGCTGCGCTCCACGCGGGCGAGGTCGTGGATGGTCCGCGTGACCGAGGTCGTGGGGCGGCCGCCGAAGGTGACGACGTCGCTCGCCGGGAGGAGGATGGTCCGGACGACCGTCAGCCCGCGGACCCTCGGTGTGTGGTCGTGCGTGGTGACGAACTCCAGCGCATCGTTCTCCCCGAACCCCGGGAGCCCCCAGAGCCGTGCCGCCGTCCGACGCGCGACCACACCCTCGTACGGTGCGAGGCGGAGGGCGGCAGCGCTCAGGCGCGTCTCCCATCGGGGTGGCGTTCCGGCCGGGCCGAAGACAGGGCCGTCGAACCACCGCCGCCAGATGCCCCGGGCGACGAGGTGGTCGATCGTGGCGGAGGCGAACCCGACCTCGAGTGCCTGGGCGCGCGACCAGACCCCGTCGTTGGCGGACCCGATCGCGGCGATGCGTGCGTGGATGTCCATGGCTCGAAGGCTGCCCCGGCGGGGACCTCCTCGCCCCAGGGATCACGCTCCGCCTGTGGACGACGCCCCGTCCGTGGGAACCGCTCCATCCGTGGGAACGAGGGGCCAGCGGGCTGGGCTGGCGTTCCCACGGATAGGGGTGTTCCCGCGGATGCCGAACGCGGCTAGAAGATGCCCTGCTCGAGGGCGTTGTCGAGCTCCTCGGGCGACCACATCACCTCGCGCGCCTTGGACCCCTCGTTGGGGCCGACCACGCCGAGCTCCTCGAGCTCGTCCATGATCCGCCCCGCGCGGGCGAAGCCGATGCGGAGCTTGCGCTGGAGCATCGAGGTCGAGCCGAGGCCGGAGTTCACGACCTGCTCGGCCGCGCGCCGCACCAGGGTCTCGTCGGAGTCGTCGTCGCTGCCGCGGGACGCGTCGGCCTTGTCGGCGTCGACGCCCTGCTTCACCACGCCGGGCACGTAGTCGGCCTCACGCTGGCGCTTGCAGAACTCCACGACGGGGACGATCTCGCGCTCGGAGACGAAGCAGCCCTGCAGCCGCGAGGGCTTGCCCTGGGACGCGGGCAGGAACAGCATGTCGCCCTTGCCCACGAGCTTCTCGGCACCTCCGCTGTCGAGGATGGTGCGCGAGTCGGTCTGGGAGGCGACCGCGAGCGCCAACCGTGACGGGACGTTGGCCTTGATGAGGCCGGTGATGACGTCGACCGACGGACGCTGGGTCGCGATCACCATGTGGATGCCGACGGCGCGGGCCATCTGCGCGATGCGGCAGATCGCGTCCTCGACGTCGCGCGGCGCGACCAACATCAGGTCGGCGAGCTCGTCGATCACGAGCAGGATGTAGGGCATGTGGCGGTAGGTCTCCGCCTCGTCGGCCGAGACCTTGAGTTCACCGGCGGCGACGGCGTCGTTGTACCCGTCGATGTTGCGGTACCCGAGACGCGCGAGCGTCTCGTAGCGCATCTCCATCTCCTTCACGCACCACTGGACCGCGTCGGCCGCGCGGCGCGGGTCGGTCACGACCGGCGCGAGGAGGTGCGGGGCGCCCTCGTAGGCGTTGAGCTCGACCCGCTTGGGGTCGATCAGGATCATCCGGACCTGGTCCGGCCGGGCCCGCATGATCACCGAGGTGATCATCGCGTTCAGGGTGATCGACTTGCCGGAGCCGGTCGCACCGGAGACGAGCAGGTGCGGCATCGTCGTGAGGTTCACCATCGCGGCGTTGCCGGCGATGTCGACCCCGAGCGCCACGTACAGCGGGTGCGGGTCGGAACGGGCGTCGTCGCTGCGCAGGATGTCGCCGAGGGTGATGAGGTCACGCTGCCGGTTCGGCACCTCGACGCCGATGGCGGACTTGCCCGGGATCGGGGCCACGATGCGGACGTCCGGGGCCGCCAGGGCGTAGGCGATGTCGTCGCCCATGTTGGCGACCTTCTTCACCTGCACGCCGGGCCCCAGCTCGATCTCGAAGCGGGTCACGGTCGGCCCCCGCGACCAGCGCGCGACCGACGCGTCGATGTTGAACTGGGTGAAGGTCTCCTGCAGCGCGTCGACCTGGGCCTGGATGTGCCCCTTGGACTCGCGCTGCATCGACTTGCCGCGCGTGAGCATGTCCATCGACGGCAGCTCGTAGTCGTCCCAGTTGACGACGGGCTTGAGCTTGGTCGCCTTGCGCGTGCCGTCGGGGGTCACGCGGACCGTTGCCCGGTCCACCGGGTCGGGCTTGGGCGGGTCGGCGGGCTTGCCGGCCTCGACGTCGGCAGCCGACAGTCCGAGCGGGCGGCCCGCCGCGGCGGCGGCCGCGACCTCGCCGGCGTCGGCGGCCGCAGCCGCCGGGGTCGCCTCGTCCGGGATCGGGAGCTGCTCGGCGGAGCGGTAGCGCGCGACGGCACGCCGGCGTGGCTCCGCACCACCGTCCTCGGCGCCGGCGTCGCCCGACGGGTCGCCGGCGCCGGTGGCGGCGTCCGGGTCGTCGGCGAACCCGCCGGTCAGGGCGTCACGGGTGGCCGCCACGACCTGCGAGAACGGGGTCTTGGTGACGATGAGGAGCCCCAGGGCGAGGAGCACCACGAGGACCGCGGAGGCGCCCCACAGCGACAGCGCCGCGACCAGCGGGGTGGTGATCGCCCAGCCGGCGAGACCACCTGCGGGCCAGAGCTCCTTGATGCCCTCGGCGGGGATCGGCGCGCCGGCGATCAGGTGCCACCCACCGATGACCGCCACGAAGGTGAGCGTCATGCCGACGGCGATGCGGCCGATCTCGGGCCGGGGCTTGTCGACGACGACCATGACGCCGAAGTAGACGAGCAGGACCGGCACGACGTAGCCGTAGACGCCGAGCACCCCGCGGAAGATCGCCTCGAGGAAGTCCCCGAACGGGCCCGCTGCGCCGGCGTACATCCCGAGTCCGGACAGCACCCCGAGGAGCACGAGCCCGAGCCCGACGACGTCGTCGGACTGGTCGCCGACGTGGGTGGCCACCGACGCCCAGATGCGCGCGAGGACGCCCGGACCCCGCTTCGCGCCCCCGCGCGAGCCACCCGTGCTCCCCCGCGACGAGGTCTTCTTCCTCGCGGCCGGCTTCTTCGACGGCGTCTTCGTGGTGGTCGCCACCTACGCAGGCCTCACATCTCGACGGGACCACGCCGCCCGGCCGGACCGGCGGGAGGCGCTGGAAGGGGTCGAACGGAGGGTAGCGGTCACTTACACGCGTGTGACTCACCTGGTGCTAGTCGTCCCCCCGCAGGACGCTGATGACGAGCCACAGGCCCATGAACGAGGCGACGAGGAAGAACACCATCGCGAGCGCCGGGTAGCCCAGGATCTGGGCCTGCGTCTCGACCCGCATCAGCATCGCGGCGCCGATGACCAGGCCGGCGAGGACGAGCCCGGCCGTGACGCGGTTGCCCAGCTTGCGGATGGTGCTGAGGAGGCGCTCCTCGTCGATGGCGTCGACCTGGACCCGCATCTCGCCGGCCGCGAGCGCCCCGAGGATGGCGTTCATCCGCGCCGGCAGGTTCTCGGCGAACTCCTTGGAGTCGAGGATCGCCCGCAGCACCGAGCTCGGCGTCAGCTCCTCGAGCATCGCCCCGGTCATCACCTCCGACGCGTGACGACGGATGGCGTGGTCGACGTCGAAGTCGGGTGCGAGCTCGCGGGCCACCTGGTCCAGCGCCATCAGGGTCCGCGCGAGGAGGGTCAGCTCGGCCGGCGGCAGCACGCCGTCCTGGCCGGAGATCCGGGTCATCTCGATGAGGATGCGACCGACGTGCACGTGCTCGGGTGGGAGGTCGTGGTAGCTCCCGACGAGCCCCGCGACGTCGCGCCGGAACGCCCGCTCGTCGAAGAACGCGGTCCGCTCCCCCATCGCGAGCGCCACCGTGGCGGCCTGGTCGGCCTCGCCGTCCGCGACGGCGAGGAGCAGCCGCAGCAGCCGCTCCCGGGTCGCCGGCTCCAGGCGGATGATCATCCCGACGTCGATCAGCGCGAGCCGATCGTCGGCGGTCAGCAGGACGTTGCCGGGGTGCGGGTCGGCGTGGACGTAGCCGTCGGCGAGCATCTGCTTGAGGTAGGCGCGGAACAACTCGTCCACGAGCGCGCCACCGTCGAGGTCGAGCCGTCGCAGCTCGGACAGGTCGGTGATCTTCTCGCCCTCGATGTAGGTCATGGTGAGGACGTGGGCGGTCGTGTAGTCGTCGACGAACCCGGGGACGACGAGCCGGTCGAAGCCGGACAGGTTGTCCCGTAGCTCGTCGAGGCTCACGGCCTCGCGGCGGTAGTCGAGCTCGCGCGCGAGGGAACGGCGGAACTCCTCGACGATCTCGGTGAAGTGGTAGCGCTCGCCGGCGTCGGTGTGCGCGTCGAGCTGCTCGGCGACGGTCCGCATCACCTGCAGGTCCTGCTCGATGGTCGTGCGGATGTCGGGCCGCTGGACCTTCACGGCCACCTCGCGGCCGTCGCGGAGCACGGCGTGGTGGACCTGACCGAGCGAGGCACTGGCGACCGGCTCCTCGTCGAAGCTCGCGAAGGCGTTGGAGAGCCTCGCGCCGAGCTCGCGCTCGACGACCTCGACGGATGGCGGCGATGTCGACGGGCGCGACGTCGTCCTGCAGGGAGGACAGCGCCTGGATGTGCGCCTCGGGGAGGAGGTCGGCGCGGGTCGACAGCAGCTGGCCGAGCTTGATCCACGTCGGGCCCAGCCGCTCGAGGTCACGGGCGAGGTCGGCGGCCGCCTCCTCCGCCTCGGTCTCGTCGGTGGTCTCCTCGAGCGGTTCGCCGATGACGTCGGACAGCCTGGCGCTCGCGACGAGCTCGCTGCCGCCGTGTCGGATCAGCACCCGGATGATCTCGGCGTAGCGGCCGAGCAGATCCGGGCGCAGACCCGTGATCACTCAGCCCTCCAGGACGATGGGCAGGATGACCGGACGCCGGCCGATGTCCTGCTTCCAGTACCGGCCGAGCGCCTGCGTGATGTGGCGCTGGATCGTGGCCGCGTCGGTGAACTTCGACGCCTTGAGCCCGTCGAGCTCCGCCACGACGGCCTTGCGGGCGGCCTCGAGGATGTCGGCCTCCTCCTCGTGGAAGACGACGCCCTTCTGCGTGAGCTCGGGCCCGTCGACGACCTGTCCCTCGTGCGGGTCGATGGTGACCACGCAGATGCAGATGCCGTCGTTGGCGAGCCGGCTGCGGTCGCGCAGCACCGCCGGGCCGACGTCGGGCAGGAGCCCGTCGATGAAGACCTGGCCGGCGCGGACCTTCTCGCCCTTCCAGGCACGCCGGTCCTCGAGGTGGACGACGTCGCCGTCCTCGCAGAGCAGGACGTTCTCGGGGACGATCCCCGTGTCCACGGCGAGGTCGCGGTGGGCGATCATGTGCCGGTACTCGCCGTGCACGGGGACGAAGAACTCGGGTTCCAGGATGTTGTGGAACAGGACCAGGTCCTCGCGGTTGGCGTGCCCGGACACGTGCACCGGGGCGATGCCCTTGTGGATCACGCGGCAGCCGCGCTTGGCCAGACCGTTGATCGAGCGGAACATCGCGTGCTCGTTGCCGGGGATGAGGCTCGACGCGAGGATGATCAGGTCGCCCTCCCCCACCTCGAGGTGCTTGTGGTCGCCGGAGGCCATGAGCGACAGCGCCGAGTACGGCTCGCCCTGCGACCCGGTCGAGATGATGATGAGCTCGGACGGGTCGTGGCTGGCGACGTCGTGGAGCTCGACCACACGGCTGCGTCGAAGTCGAGGTAGCCCAGGTCCTTGGCGATGGCCATGTTGCGCACCATCGAGCGGCCGACGAAGACCGGCCGGCGGCCGACCTCCTCGGCCGCCTCGAGCACCTGCTGGATGCGGTGCACGTGGCGAGCGAACGACGCCACCACGACGAGGCCGGTCGCCTTGCGGATCTCGGCTCTCCATGCCCTTGCCGACGATGCGCTCGGTCGGGACGTGGCCCGGGCTGGTCGGCGTTGGTCGAGTCGGCCAGCAGCAGGTCGATGCCCTCGTCGCCGAGCCGGGCGAAGTGGGCGATGTCGGTGGAGTTGTCGTCCACCGGGGTGTCGTCGAGCTTGAAGTCGCCGGAGTGCATCGACATGCCCTCGGGCGTGCGGAACGCGAACGCGCAGCCGTCGGGATCGAGTGGGTGACCTGGACGACCTCGACGGTGAACGGGCCGTGCTCGACACGTCGGCCGGGGACGACCTCGACGAGGTCGGACGTCGTGATGTCCGGCCCACTCGTCGAGGATCGCCTCGACGAACGCCAGGGTCAGGCTGGTGCCGTAGATCGGCGTGCCCGGGAAGTCGTGAGGAAGTGCCGGATCGCGCCGATGTGGTCGATGTGCCCGTGGGTCAGGAAGATCGCCTCGACGTCGTCGGCGCGTCGCTCAGCCGGACCAGTCGGGCATGATCAGGTCGACGCCGAGGTGCTCGGGGTCCGGGAAGAAGACGCCGACGTCGACGACCGCGATGCGGCCGTCGACCTCGATCGAGCCATGTTGCGCCCGATCTCACCGAGGCCGCCCAGGAAGGTGACGGTGACGGGCGGTGCGGAGGTCACGTGAGGTTCCTGACGGCTCGGGGGCGTCGATGAGGGCGTCGACGATCGCCTGTCGGCGGGGGCGAGGGGCGGCCGCACCGGGCCCGAGGGAGGTCCGAATCGGTCGAGCGCGCCCTTCAGCGGCGCCGGCGACGGCGCGGAGAACAGCGCCCGCCACCGCGGCAGCGGGCGCAGGTGGAGCACGGGCCTGGCGGGGTCGGAGCCGAAGACGGTGCGGCACAGTCGGCGAGTGCGGGCCGATCAGGTGGCTGGCGACCGAGACGAAGCCGGCCGCCCCGATGGCGAGCAGCGGCAGGTTGACCTCGTCGGCGCCGGAGTAGACCTCGAAGCCGCCGGGCGCGTCCGGGGTCTCGCGCAGCAGGTTGCCGGCCTTGGCGAGGTCCCCGGTCGCGTCCTTGACCCCGACGATGTTGTCGAGCCGCCGCCAGCTCGACGAGCATGTCGAGCGGGATCTCGCGCCCGGTCCGCGCCGGGATGTCGTAGAGCAGGACCGGCTGGTCGGTGGCGCCGGCGACCGTCGTGAAGTGGGCGAGGAGCCCGCGCGCGTCGGGCCGGTTGTAGTAGGGCGTCACGACCAGGACGGCGTCGGCGCCCGCCTCGGTCGCCTCGGCGGTGTCCCGGACCGACTTCGCGGTGGAGTTGCTGCCCGTGCCGACCATCACCTTCGCGCGGTCGCCGACGGCGTCCTTCACCGCCGCGAGCAGCTCCAGCGACCTCGTCGTGTCAGCGTCGGCGACTCCCCGGTGGTGCCGTTGACGAGGACGGTCGTCGGTGCCGTGGTCGACCAGGTGGGGGCCAGCGTCTGGGCGCCGTCGAGGTCGAGCGACAGGTCGTCGGTGAACGGCGTGGCCATCGCGGTCACCACGCGGCCGAACACGGGCATCGGGGGTCCTTCGTCGCGGGCGGCGGGGCGGAGCGCGCGGCCAGGGGGCGTCGGGGAGCGTCGGGGGACGCGCGGTGCGGGCCGCTGGCGCGCGGCTCGTATCCTAGCCACCCCCACCCTGCCCCAACCGGGCGGGTCACGTCCGAACCGACGGGAGCCCCGCGTGATCTGGCACATCGTCCGATTCGACTGCGCGAGCCTCGATGAGCCCACACGGGCGCAGATCGAGGCGGACCTCGCCGGCCTCACCGCGATCGAGGCCGTCGGTTTCCTCCGCGTCGCGCGCGACGTCGACGCGCCCGAGGTGACCGTGCTCCTCACCGGGTTCGCGAGCTACGACGACCTCACGACCTACCGGGAGCACCCGGACCACGTCCCCGTCGTCGAGCGCATCCGGGACCTGTCGCTCCCGACCGTCCGGATCGACGTCGAGACCGCCGACCTCGTGGAGGACCTGCCGTGACCGGACTCCTCGTCGCGCACGCCGGCGCGGGAGCGACCTGGCAGGCGCTCCTCACGGTGGTCTCGGTCGGTCTCCTCGTCCTGTTCGTGATGGCGCTCGCGGGCAAGCTCGCGCTGACGACGCCGGGCGACCTGACGCTCCCGCTGGCCGCGGTCGCGGTGCTCGCCTCGCTGGCGCCGGTCGCCGGCGACGTCATCTCCGACATGGCGCCGTGGGCGGTCCCCGCCGGCGCGGTCATCCTCGTGGCCCTGTTCGTCGCCGCCGCGAGCGACCGGCCCCTCGCATGGCGGTCGCCGCTGGCGCTGGGGACGGTGGCGCTCGCGGTGGTCGCCGCGCTCGCCCTCGGCCCGACGCTCGCGTCGGCCTGGTACCCGGACGGCTTCGACAGCGCCACGACGACCACCGCGGGGTAGCCGTGTTCTCTGTGGCAGTTGTCAAGGAGCGCGGAGGGGTGGAGAGAGAGCCGCGGGCTGGTGGGCAGGCGGCGCGGGACCGTGGGCCGGTCGTCGTGTCGCTTCGGGTGGGGGGTCGGGTCGGGCCTAGTCGGGTGGGTGCCAGGTGACCCGGCCGTTCTCGATCCGGCCGATCAGCCCGAGCCGGTCGATGAGCCGATGGTGGGCGTGACAGGCCAGGGCGACCTCGGCGACCGACACGCCGGCGCCGTGGCGCCAGCGCCGGTCGAGGTGGGCGGCCTGACACATCGACGGGGGCGCGTCACAGCCCGGGTAGGTGCAGTGCCGGTCGCGGGCCACGGTGCCCTTCCACACCCCCACCGAGGTCGACCGGGACTGCCGGCCGATATCCAGCGGCAGGCAGTCGGGTCCGGTGACCACCCGGGTGATGGTGGAATCGGCCAGCATCCGGCGGACGTCGGCGGCGGTGATCGGGCCGGTCCACGTGGTCTCGCCGAGTCCGGCGGCCGCGCACAGCTCGGACCAGCCGATGGTGACGGTCACGTGCGGACGGACTGCCGTGGTCGGTGGTGGTGAGGCCGTGGTCGAGCGCGGCGCGGGCCATCGCGACCAGCGCGTCCGCGGTCCGCTGTGCCGGACTCCGGGGCGGGGTACCGGGGGCGTCGAAGGTGCGGAAGGCGTCGATGCCGGTGGCGACCGTCTCGGCATCCAGCCCGGACAGGGTGGCCCACAGGGTCGTGGACCCGTCCGGCTGCGGTGACACGAGGCGGCCCGGCGGTCGTGGAGCCGGTCGGCGTCCGCTTGCGCCTCCTCGGGGGCGAGCTCGGCGAGCCGCCGGCGGCAGACCCGGCCGTACTCGACCGGGCCGAGCCCGGCCGCCTTCTCGACCAGCTCGGTCTCGACCGCGGTCCGTTCGTCGCCGGTCAGGTGGCGGAGCACCGAGGCGAGCAGCCGGGCGTGCTCCGGCGTCAACGCCCCGTCGCGTGCCGCCTGACGCGCGACCGGCAGCGTCTCGAGCTCACGGTCGGTCTTCAGCGTCCGGGTGGCACGGCCCGGGTCCCACCCGAGCCCGGCCGCGAGGTCCTGCGCGGTCTGCCGGCGGGCACGCTCGCCCGCACGCGGATCGTCCGGATGGGCCTCGGCCGCACGGCGTGCCTGCCGTGAGCGCCAACGCCCCGGCCGCCTCACCCTGCCGGGCCGTGACCCGACGGGCCACACGCTCCAACACGACCAGCTCCGGTCCGCAGCTCGTCCTCGGACAGCTCGTCCAACCGCACCGACACGACCTCGTCCACGGCGTCCTCGAGACGGCTCGTGGCGGTCCGGCCGCGCCCCGTACGCCGGCGACGCCTCCGCGGCCAGCGCGACGTGCAGACGCGGCGCCGGGACCGGCGCCGGTACCCGGTGGCGGGGCGGAAGCGACGGTGTCGTGGACATGGACAGGAACCTACGGAGGGGGTGCGACATCTCACGGCCCCGCGGCGCCATCCCGTCCACACCCGTGCATCGAACGCACGTTCGAGTCCGAGACGACCGGATCGTCCGCGGAGGGAGGGCTTCCGAGGCCCGCTACCGGCCGCGGCCGGCGGTCGCGGCGGCGAACCCGAGCACCCCGATGGCCACCGCCAGCGGGAAGCGGCCCACGTCCGGGAGGAGCCGGACCACCGACCCGCTGACCGGGACGCCGACCACCGGCAGGAGCGGGACGGCCAGGACCAACGCCGCAGCGACCGGCACGAGCACGTCGCGGCGGGCCCACAGGGCGGTCGCGGCGAGGACGCCGCCGGCACCCAGCTCGACGAGCAGCGCCCATCGCAGGGGAACCGAGCTGAAGCGGGCGGAGGCGTCGTCGTGCAGCGAGGCGGACAGGCGTTGGAGGAGGAGCATCCCGATGGCGAGCGCGACCCCGAGCGCCACGGCCTTCAGACGTTCGCCGGCCCGGCTCACGCCGTCCCCCCGGCGTGCGCCTCGCGGCGCCGCTCGGCGGCCTTCTCGGACTCCAGCCGCTCGAGCTCGGCGGCACCGTGGTCGACGTGGCTCATCGCCTCGGCGACGAGCCGGTGGCCCGCGGTGTCGCGGATGTGGTGGTGCATCTCCTGCACCACCCGGCGGTACTGCGGGTGACCCTGCGGCGTCGACCGGAGCTCGATCATCTGCATCGCCGCGCGGGCGTTCAGCTGCATCACGTAGCGGACGCGGTAGGCGAAGCACACCGCGTACTGGGCCTGGAGCGGGTGGTCCGGCAGCAGCCGCTCGTACAGCCGTGCGGAGCGTTCCAGCGCCGCGTGCCAGCGGTCGGCGACGCCGGCCTCGACGAGCTCGGGCGGCGTCTCGTAGCCGTGCTGGGTCGTGAGGTCCTGCCACTCGATGGTGAGCATGCGGTGGCGTTGCAGGTCGCGGAACCCGCCGTAGTCGCCGAGCACGTCGAAGCGGTACCAGATCCGCTCGAAGGCACGGCCCGGGGCGGTGCCGGCGGTTGGCACGGTCGCCGACGTAGGCGCGCACGACCTGGGCACGCTCGTCGGCGGACAGCCGTCGCACCTCGGCGCGCAGCTGCTCCTCGGGGCGGTCGGTGACGCTGTAGAGGATCGCGGTCACGAGCTCGACCTCGGCCTCGACCGGGTCGTGCGGCGACCAGGCCGACAGCGTCACGAGCCCCGCCGGCTGGGAGGCCGCGTCGGGCAGGAGCGCCGCCGCGACGTCACGGGTGGCGGCTCGCCGGCCGGCGAGGTAGTCGGACCACGCCACCCCACGGTCCTCGCGGTCGACGCGGGTGAGGAAGGCCGGGATGACCGTGCGGAGCTCGGTGAGCAGGCGCTCCCCCACGTGGCGCGCCTCGGCGAGGTCGGACGAGCGCAGCCGCAGCAGCAGGTTCTCGTAGGACTGCCCGGAGCCGAACACCCCGACGTTGGAGGTGGTCGCCGCCGGCAGCAGCCCCCGGAGGAGGTCCAGCGCCTTGGCCTTGGTGGTGTTGCGGTAGACGAAGTCGGAGACCCCGTCCTCCTGCGGGCCAGCGCTCGCGCACCCAGGCCAGCATCTCGGGGACGAGCGCGGCGTAGGTGTCGAAGATCGCGTCCAAGGTCGACGACGTACGCGCCGGCGTGCGGCCCGGCCATCACGTCGGGGTCGCGGTAGTAGCGGTAGCGGCCGCCGGGCTTGTCGTCGTAGGCGATGTAGCGCGTCGACTGCTCGAGGTAGGCGGCGAGCCGGCCCCACTCGAGCTGCTTGGTCATGAGGTTCGACAGGTTCTCACCGCGACGTGCGCCCCGCCGAGCTGGGCCACGGAGTCGTCGCCGTACTCGTTGAACACGCGCTGGTACAGCGACTCGGCCCGGTCGCGTCCGACGTCGGCGGTCCCGCCGCCCAGCGCGTCGAGCGCGGCGAGGTCGCCGGCGAACTCGTCGAGGAACAGCCGCCGCAGCGACTTCGACGACCGCGAGTAGCGGGCGTACAGGGCGCCCTTCACGACCTCGGGGAGGTTCACCAGCGCGAACACGTCGTCGTCGACGTCGCTGAAGTACCGGGCGAGGACCTCACGTTCCTCGGGGGTGTAGGCGGACTCGCTCACGGTGCTCCCTCGGCGGTGTGCCGGCCGGTCGCCGGCGAGGCTAGCGGTGCCGCGTGGCCGCCCCGGTCAGCGCCAGACGACGACCTCGTCGAGCGGGGCGCGGGCGAGGTCCGGGACGACCGCGTCGTCGGCCGGGTAGCCCACCGGCAGGACGAGGAAGGCCTGCTCCTCGTCGGGGCGGTCGAGGAGCTCGGACAGGAAGCTCATCGGGCTCGGCGTGTGTGGCAGCGTCGCCAGCCCTACCTGGTGCAGCGCGGCGATGAGGAACCCCGCCGCGATGCCGCACGACTCGGTCGCGTAGTAGTGCTTCACGACGCTCACCGTGCGGGTCCCGACGGTGGCGCACCTTGAACATCACGATCACGTACGGCGCGTCGGTGAGGTGGGTCTTGACCTCGTCCGTGCCGAGCGGGGCCAGCGCGTCGAGCCACGCCTGCGGGGCGCGGTGGGCGTAGAAGTCGCGCTCCTCCGCCTCGGCCGCCTCCCGGATGCGGCGCTTCAGCTCCGGGTCGCTCACCACGACGAAGCGCCACGGCTGCATGTGCGCCCCGGACGGTGCCGACGACGCGATCTCGAGCGCGGCCTCCACGACCTCGCGCGGCACCGGCTCGGTGGAGAACCTCCGCACCGACCGGCGGCGGAGCATCTCCGCGCGGAGCGCCTCCGCCCGCGCACGCAGCTCGGGCTCGGGCCGCCGGACGAACTCCAGAGGGACAGGGCGGTACGCGTCGCCGCTCACAGGCCGCGGACCACGCCGCCGTCGACCCGCCAGGCGCTGCCGGTGACGTAGGACGCCGCGTCGGAGAGGAGGAAGGCGACCACGCGGCCGAGCTCCGCCGGGTCGCCCAGCCGGCGCAGGGGCACACCGGCCTCGTGGGCCGCGCGGACGGCCTCGACGGTCGATCGCGTCCCGTTCCGCGGTGGCCGCGTCGAGCTCGTCGACCCGTTCGGTCGCGAACCGGCCGGGGATGACGCAGTTGACCCGCACACCCCGCGGCGCGACCTCGTCCGCCAGCGCGCGGACGTAGCCCCACACGGCAGGTCGGGCGACGTTCGACGACGCCAGCCCGCCGATCGGCTGGACGCTCGACGAGGAGGTGAGGACCGCGACCGCCCCGCCCGCGTCGAGCCGCGCCACGACCTCGCGCACGAGCCGGACCGGGCCGATCGTCGCGAGCTCCAGCGCGCTCCGCAGGGTGTCGTCGTCGAGGTCGGCAGCCGCACCCGCCGGCGGGCCACCGTGGGAGACGAACGCCCCGTCGAGGCGGCCGAAGGCATCCTCGGCCGCAGCGACCAGCCGGCCGGGGGCGTCGGGGTCGGTGAGGTCGACGGCAACGCCGGCGGCCCGCTCCCCCAGCGCCGCCACCGCTTCGTCCACGTGGGCCTGCGACCTCGAGGACACGACCACGTTCGCTCCCTCGCCGACGAGCGCCGCCGCGGCGGCGTAGCCGAGCCCGCGGGTCCCGCCGGTCACGACGAAGGTGCGGTCGGTCAGGCCGAGGTCCACGAGGCTCCTCCCCGGGGTTCGGTGACGACGAGCGCCTCGACGACGAGGTCGGCCATCCCGGCCTGGCCGAGCGGCCCCGGGTGGAAGCCGTCCGAGCCGTACATCGACGCGTCGACGCGACCGTCGATCTCGGCGACCGGGACGCCGGCCTCACGCGCGGCCCGGAGCTGCGCCCGGGCCACGCGCCGACACGACCAGCCGAGGAGGTCGCGCAGGGGCCGCGGGATGCGCGGCGCGGCGCCGAGGTCGGGACAGGTCACGAGCACCAGGTCCGCGTCGGGGGCGGCAGCCCGGGCACCCTCGAGCAACGCCAGGGTCTCCTCGCGCACCTGCCGCGGGGCGTGACGCGCCACCGCGTCGTTGACGCCGACGGAGAGCACGACGACGTCGACGTGCCGCGCCGCTCGCAGGACCGGGAGCTGGTCGCGCGTCAACGTCGCGGTGGTCGCACCGTTCTCGGCCACGGAGGCCACGCGGACGCGCCGCCCGGTCGCGGCCGCCAGCCGCACCGCGACCTGCCGCGGGAAGGCGAGCTGGCGCGTCGCTGATGCCGAACCCGTCCGCCGCCGAGTCGCCGAGGACGAGGAGGCGGAGCTCGTCGCCCAGCCCCTCACCGACGACGGCGTCGTGCGTCCGCTCGCCGCCTGACGCGGGCCCGTCCCGTCGGAGACGGGCGACCCGGGTGGCGTTGTGGGCGACGATGCCGAGGAGGCCGACGCCCGCCACGGCTCCGAACCCGGCCAGGGCCCGTCGACCGCCACCGGCACGTCGGTGGTCGGGATCAGCGTGGGGCCTGGGACGGAGCACGGCCGGAGCCTACCGGCGTACCCTCGAGGTTCGGCCGCCGGCCCCTCCGGCAGGACCCACGATGACGAGCGGAAGCGGCAGTGGCATCACACGGCGGCATGTGGATGCGTCCTCTGGGCGACCCGAAGGACCTCAAGGGCCGCAAGCTCGACCGTGACGTCGTCCGGCGCGCCTGGGGGCTCGCGAAGCCCTACCACCGCAAGCTCGTCGGGTTCGTGGGCCTGATCGTGGTCGCCGCGGTGCTCGGTGCGCTGCCGCCGCAGATCGTGCGGATGATCATCGACGACGCCATCCCCTCGGGCGACCGCAGCCAGCTGACGATGCTGTTCTTCGGCTTCATCGGCGTCGCCGTCGGCATGGCGGGCATCAGCCTCGTCGAGCGGTTCCTGTCGGCGTCGATCGGTGAGGGGTTCATCCTCCACCTGCGGACGCTGCTGTTCTCCCACGTCCAGTCGATGCCGATCGCGTTCTTCACGCGCACCCAGACGGGCGCGCTCATCACGCGGCTCAACAACGACGTGATCGGGGCGCAACGGGCGCTGACGGGCACGCTCGGCGGGGTCGTGGACAACGTGATCGGCGTCACCGTGACGCTCATCGCGATGTTCGCCCTGGAGTGGCGCGTCACGCTCATCTCCCTGGCGCTGCTGCCGCTGTTCATCATCCCGGCACGGGTCGTCGGTCGCCGGCTCCAGCAGCTCGCGCGCGAGTCGATGCAGCTCAACGCCGACATGAACTCGACGATGACCGAACGGTTCAACGTCTCGGGCGCGCTCCTCGTGAAGCTGTTCGGCCAGGCCGATGCCGAGCGAGCGCTGTTCCACGACCGCGCCGAACGGGTGGCCGACATCGGCGTCCGCACCGCCCTGCACGGCCGCACCCTCTTCGCGGCGCTGGGGCTCATCGGCTCGACCGCGACCGCGCTCGTCTACCTCGTGGGCGGGCGTCTGGTCATCTCACCCACCGCGGCGATCGAGGCCGGCACGGTCGTGGCGCTCGCGATGTACGTGACCCAGCTGTACGGCCCGCTCGCCCAGCTGAGCAACGCCCGCGTCGACCTCATGACCGCGCTCGTGTCGTTCGAGCGCGTGTTCGAGGTCATCGATCTGCCGCGGGCGATCGACGAGGCCCACGACGCCGTCCCGCTGCCCACCCCGGCCCGCGGTCACGTCCGCTTCGACGACGTCTGGTTCCGCTACCCGGCCGCCGAGGGTTCGTCGCTCGAGTCGCTGGAGGGGCCGCGCTCCGAGCACGGCGCCGACGAGTCCGACTGGATCCTGCGCGGCATCGACCTCGACGCGCCCCCGGGGACGATGGTGGCGCTGGTCGGGCCGTCAGGTGCCGGCAAGACCACCCTGTCGATGTTGCTCCCCCGGGTCTACGACGTGACCCGCGGCCACGTGCGGATCGACGGCCACGACGTCCGCGGCGTGACGATGGCCTCGCTGGCGCACGCGGTCGGGGTGGTGACCCAGGACCCGCACCTGTTCCACGACTCGATCGCGGCGAACCTGCGCTACGCGAAGCCCGACGCGACCGACGACGAGCTCGTCGCGGCCTGCCGCGCCGCCCGGATCCACCACGTCATCGAGCGGCTGCCCGACGGCTACGACACCGTGGTGGGCGAGCGCGGGTACCGGATGTCGGGCGGCGAGAAGCAGCGGATCGCGATCGCGCGGGTGATCCTGAAGGATCCGGCGGTGGTCATCCTCGACGAGGCCACCGCCCACCTCGACTCCGACTCCGAACGCCTGGTCCAGGCCGCCCTCCGCGACATCCTGCGGGAGCGCACCAGCCTCGTCATCGCGCACCGCCTGTCCACCATCGTCGACGCCGACGTGATCCTCGTCATCGACGGCGGCGCGGTGGTCGAGCGCGGCACCCACGCCGAGCTGTACGCCCGCGACGGCCTCTACGCGGAGCTCGCGCGGACGCAGCTCACGGGCGCGGAGGCGTGACGCCAACGAGCTCGTCGGCGAGCTCGACCCGGTCGCGGCCGCCCGTCTTGGCGCGGTAGAGGGCGGCGTCGGCCGCCGCCACCAGCTCGTCCCCGTCGGCCGTACCCGTCCGGGCCCACGCCACCCCGCCCGAGACGGTGAGCGGGATCGTGGTCCCGTCACGCAGCGCCACGGGGGTGCTGGCGACGGTCCGACGGATGCGTTCGGCGACGGTGAGGGCGCGCTCGCCGTCGGTCCCGGGCAGGACGACCGCGAACTCCTCTCCCCCGTAGCGACCGACCAGGTCGCCCGGCCGCAGACGCGACTCCACGCTGCGGGCGAAGGACAGCAGCGCCGTGTCTCCGGCCTGGTGGCCGAAGGTGTCGTTGACCGACTTGAAGTGGTCGACGTCGAGCATGACGACCGCGACCGGTGTACGGGTGCGGCGCGACCGCTGGACCTCCGCGGCCAGGCGGTCCTTGATCTCGCGGGCGTTCAGCACGCCCGTGAGACCGTCACGGCTGGCCCGCTCGGTGAGCGCGTCACGCTCGACCGCGAGCCGGTGGGCCATCAGGTCGAACACCGCGCCCAGCTCGTCGAACTCGTCGAACGACCGCGGTGCGCGGGCCGTGAGGTCGCCGTCGGCGAGCACGGCCGCGACGTCCCGGAGCTCGGCGAGCGCCCGGAGGATCGAGCGCGCCAGCGACAGGGCCACCGCGAACGACCCGGCGGCGATGACGACGGCGGCCACCGCCAGGAGCCGCCCGAGCCGGTTCAGCTCGACGGGGGCGGCCAGGAGCGGGTCGGCGACGCGCGGCTGGAGGTCGCCGAGGAGGCCGGCGGCCTCGGCCCGGAGGCGCCGGAACGCCCGGTCGAACGCCAGGATGTCCTCCCGGCTCGCCGGGCCGTCGAGGAGCCGGTCCCCCACCGCGCGCGCCTCCTCCCAGGCGGCCGAGGCGACCTCGACACGCGCCTGTCCGGCGTCACCGACGTCGGCCGCGACGCGGGCGAGCGCGGCCGTCAGCGCCGCACGGCCACGGGCCCACTCCGCCTGAGCGGCGGAGGAACGCGGGCCGTCGGTGGGTTCGTCGGGGACGGGTCGGCGCGTGGCGGGGATGGTCTCGACCATGTCGATGACCGGTCCGAGCTGCGCGGTGAACGCGTGCTCGGCCCGACGCAGCGCGTCGGCCTCGCGTTGCAGGGCGACCACCGCCAGGGTGCTCACCACGGCCATGCCGACGGCGAGCGCGAGCAGCGCGAGCGCGATGCGTCGGCGCAGGCTCGTGGGGGGTTCGGACCAGACCGGTCGCTTCAGTCCCGTGACTCCTCCGAGGCATCCGAGGGCGTGGAGGGGGTAGAGGGGGTGGAGGGGGTGGAGGGGGACGACGGTGCTGGGGCCTCGCTCGCGTCCGGGGTCGGCCCGGGTACGACGGTAGGAGCCTCGCCCGCAGCCGGGTCTGGCCCATCGGACGAGGGCGCCTCGGCCGGGGCGGGCGGCGGTGCGACCGACGCCTCGGCCGCGGCGCGAGCCTCCTCGACGTCCTGGTCCGGCAGCCGCCGCTTGGTCTCGCCCGAGGCCCACTCGACCGCCTTGTGGTGGCGATCGTCGGCGGTGATGCCCGCGGCGACGAGACGGTCGAAGACGGCCTGGGTCTGCTCCGCCTTCCCCTTGCGCGCGTAGGCCCACAGGAGCTCGCGGTAGGTCGGCTCGTCGAGGTGCACGCCCTTCGCGGACAGCTCGTCGATGAGCGCGGTCGCCGTGTCGAGCTGGTCCGCCTTGACCATCGCGGTCGCCACGCGGGAGGCGTCGGAGGTCGTCGGCTCGATCCTGCTCGACACCATCTGGCGCAGGAGCGCCACGGCGTCGTCGAGCCGGCTCGCCTTCAGCAGCGCCGCCACCAGCGACCCGTAGTGACGCCCGTGGGTGAGGGTCCCGGAGGCGCGGAGCTCCGCGAGGAAGGTCCGGGCACGGTCGAGCTGCCCCCGGCGGACCATGGTCTCGACCAGCGCACGGGCCTGCTTGCGATCGCTCGGGACCCCGTGCGCAGCCGCCTGCCGGAAGATGTCGAACGCGGTGTCGAGCTCGCCGGCCTTCAGGTGGCGGCCGACGATCTCGCCCACCTTGGCCGGGGGCGCGGGGACGCCGAGGATCAGCATCCAGTCGATGACACCCGAGGCGCGTGCCACCTGGTCCCGGGCGAGCGAGACGTCGAAGAGCCCCTCGAGGTTGTCGCCGGACGGGATGCGGCCACGCTCGGCCAGGCCCATGGCGACGTCCCAGGCGGCGTCGGCGTCCCCGGCGGCGACCTGGGCACGCAGCACCGCGTTGTGGTGGAAGCTGTTCGGCTCGACACCGGCCGCACGCATGTCCTCCAGCGTCGCCCGCGCCCGGGTCGGGTCGCCGGCCTTGGCGTGGGCGAGGAGCAGGTCGGTGTGGACCGCCGGGTCGGTGGTCAGACCTGCGGCGGCGACCGCGTCGAGGAGCTCGTGGGCGCGATCGGGGTGGCCGGCGCGGGCCATCATCCCCGCGACCGCGGCCACCTGGGACGGGCTCGGTGGCGCCCCGCTCTCCATCATCAGGTCGACGACGATGCGGGCGTCCTTGATGGCCCGCCGTTCCAGACAGTCGTCGAGGAGCCGCTGGTAGTCGCCCGCCTGCGCCTTCACGCCGAGGGCGGCCATGCGCCGCAGGATGGCCCGCGCCGCGGGGTGGCGCCCGCCGGCGAGGTAGATGCCGAGCACGTCGGCGGCGTGCGCCGGCCCGGGCTCCTCGCCCTGTTCGTGGAGCTGGTCGAGCTGCACGAGCGCGGCCTCGGTGCGCCCCGACCGTCCGGTCGCGACCGCGACGTTCCAGCGGGTCTCGACGTCGGGCGCGGCGCCCCGGGCGGCGAGCTCGTCGAGGAACTCCTGCGCGCCGGCGAGGTCGCGGCGGTCGAGGTGGGCTTTGACCATGAGCTTCAGGTGCTGCTCGGTGGGCTCGACCCCGCGTTGCTGCATCGACTCCCACACGCTGCGGGCCATGCGGAGGTCGCCGGCCCCGGCGAAGCGCTGCAGCGCCTGGAGGTAGCGGTCCTCGGAGGTGGTGTCGCCGGACGTCACGGTGTGGCCTTCCCCGACAGGTGTGCGCTGACCCGCGCGCACGGCGGCCGGTCGCCCGTCGACCGGACTGCCGAGGCTAGTGGCGGGACGCGCCCCGTCGAAGGAGCCGACCGTTCACAGCAGGTGCTCGAGCCCCACGACGCAGCCGTCGAGGTCACCGACGCGGCGCACCGCGAGGACCACACCGGGCATGAACGAGCTCCGGTCGATCGAGTCGTGCCGGATCGTGAGGGTCTGGCCGGTGCCGCCGAAGATGACCTCCTGGTGGGCCACGAGCCCGGGCAAGCGGACCGCGTGCACCCGGATGTTGGCGCGTTCCGCGCCGCGTGCGCCCTCGAGCCCGTCACCGACCACCGGGTCGGGGTCCTCGCGGCGTGCCGCGGCGATCAGGTCGGCGGTCCGCAGCGCCGTCCCGCTGGGCGCGTCGACCTTGCCGTCGTGGTGCAGCTCGATGATCTCGACGTGCGGGAGGTGCTCCGCGGCGAGCTGGGCCATCTGCATCATGAGCACCGCACCGATGGCGAAGTTGGGCGCGAAGAACGCGTTCGCGCTGCCGGCGTCGGCGCGGTCGCGGGCGCGGGCGAGCTGCTCGTCGCTGATCCCGGTCGCACCGACGACGGCGTGGATGCCGTGGTCGAGGAGCCACAGCACGTTGTCGCCGACGACGCTCGGCAGGGAGAAGTCGACCGCGACCTCCGCGCGCGCGTCCACCAGCGCGTCGAGCTCGCCGGCGACCTCGAGGTCGGTGTCGACCCCGGTCAGGTCGCGGACGGCCTCGCCCGCGTGCTGGGGGTCGACGGCGGCGGCGAGCTCGAGCCCATCGGCGGCGGCGACCGCGCGGCAGACCTCCGAGCCCATCCGGCCCGCTGCGCCGATGACCCCGACCCTGATGCCCACGGCGTGCTCCTCGTCGACGACGCCCGGACGGCGAGCCTAACCGTGACCCCGCCCGGCCCCGACCGCGGCGGGATCAGCCGAGGTAGGTGGCGAACCGGTCGGCGTCGTGGTCCTGGTACGGGCCGACGATCGCGAGGCTGCGGGGGCCGCGGACGATCGTGCGGGCGAGCTCGCGGACGTCATCGACCGTCACCGCCTCGGTGCGGGCGATCGCCTCGTCGACGGTGACGAGCTCCGCCCCGGTGCAGACGAGCTTGCCGAGCCGGGTCATGCGCGAACCCGTGTCCTCGAGCGCGAGGACCATCCCGCCCTTCAAGGTGCCCTTGGCGCGATCGACCTCCTCCTCGGTGAGGGTGTCGGCGAGTCCGTCGAGCTCGTCGACCATCACCTTCAGGACCTCGTCGAGCTTCGCCGGCGTGGTGCCTGCGTAGGCGCCGAAGATGCCGGCGTCGGAGTAGCCGGCGGCGTAGCTGTAGGTCGTGTACGCGAGGCCGCGGCTCTCGCGGATCTCCTGGAACAGCCGCGAGCTCATGCCGCCGCCGAGGAGGGTGTTCAGCACACGCAGCGCGTGCCGGCGGTCGTCCTGGTGGGGGATGCCGGCGCCCCCGATGACGACGTGCGCCTGCTCGGTCGGGCGGTGGCGGACGTGCACCTGCCCGGTCCCCCACCGCTCGGGGGCGGTGCGCACGGGCGGGATCCCGCCGGGACGGCCGAGGTCGCCCACCCGTGCGGTCACCATCTCCACGACCGCGTCGTGGTCGACGTTGCCGGCCGCCGCGACCGTCAGGTTCTCGGGGCGGTAGTGCTCGAGGTAGTAGTCGTGGATGCGCCGGCGCGGCATCGACGTGATCGAGTCGACGGTCCCGAGCGTCTCCAGCGACAGCGGGTGCCGGTCGAGCAGCACCTCGGCGAAGTCGGCGTGCACCAGATCGTCGGGCGAGTCGAGGTGGATGTTGATCTCCTCGAGCACGACCTGGCGCTCGGCCTCGACGTCCGGGCCGGCGTTGCTGGCGTCGCGGAGCATGTCGGACAGGACGTCCATCGCCAGCGGCAGGTCGCGGTCGAGCACCCGCGCGTAGAAGCAGGTGAGCTCCTTCGAGGTGAACGCGTTCATCTCGCCGCCGACGAAGTCGAGCGCCTCGGCGATGTCGCGTGCGGTCCGCGACGACGTGCCCTTGAACAGCAGGTGCTCGAGGAAGTGCGAGCACCCCGCCTCCTCGCCAGCCTCGTCACGCGAGCCCACGCCGATCCAGAACCCCACGGCTGCCGAGCGGACCGACGGCATCGCCTCGGTCACGACCCGGACGCCGCTGTCGAGCGTCGTCTGCTGGTACTCCACGCGGCCTGCTCCCTCGTCCCGTCGGACACGTCGGCGCGGGGCGGACCTTCCCGCCCCGCGCCGACGCGGTGTCGCTCGGACGCCGCGGACGGATGACCGTCCGCGGTGCCCGTCGCTCAGTCGCGCTCGCGCGAACGGCTGCGCGTGCGGGTCCGGGTCCGCTCGCCGCCGCGGCTGTCGCCGCTGTCGTCGCTCGACCGCTCCTCGCGGGGGCTCTGCTCCCGCGGGGCGTCGCCGTTGGGCTTGTCGTCGCGGTCGCGGCCACCACGGTCACGGCTACGACCACCGCGGTCGCCGCCACGGTCACGGCCTCCACGCTCACGGTCACCACCGCGGTCGCGGTCGCCGCCGCGGCTGCGCTCGCGGCCGCCCCGGTCGTCGCTCTTGCCGGCGTCGTCGTCACCCTCGTCTCGTCGGACGAGGAGGGAGCCGACGGGTCACCGACGTACTCGAGCTTGAACTTGCGACCGCCGTCGAGGACGTCCTTCACCTCGACCCAGACCTTGTCGCCGACGTCCACCGCCTCCTCGGCGTGGTCGAGGCGCTTGCCCACCATCTTCGACAGGGCGGAGATGTGGAGCAGGCCGTCGATGCCGGGGGTGAGGTTGACGAAGGCGCCGAAGTCCACGGTCTTGACGACGGTGGCGTTGTAGCGCTCGCCCACCTCGGGCAGCGTCGGGTTGGCGATGGCGTTGACACGGTCGACCGCCGCCTGGGCGACGTCGCGGGAGTTGGCGTAGATGCGGACCACGCCGCGGCCATCCTCCTCCTCGATGTCGATCGTGGCGCCGGTCTCCTCGGTGATCTCCTTGATGATCTTGCCGCGCGGGCCGATCACGTCACCGATCTTGTCCTGCGGGATGTGCACGATCTCGACCCGCGGGGCGCCCTCGGCGACCTCGTCGCGCGGCTCCGGGATCGCGTCGAGCATCACCTCGAGGATGGTCATGCGGGCCTCGCGCGCCTGCAGCAGCGCGTCACGCAGCACCTCCGACGGGACGCCGGTGAGCTTGGTGTCGAGCTGCAGGGCGGTGACGAAGCCCTCGGGGCCGGCGACCTTGAAGTCCATGTCGCCGTAGAAGTCCTCGACCCCCTGGATGTCGGTCAGGGTCGTGTACTTGCCGTTCTCGTAGATGAGACCCATCGCGATGCCGGACACGGGCGCGTGGATCGGCACACCGCCGTCCATCAGCGCCAGCGTCGACCCGCAGACCGAGCCCATCGAGGTCGAGCCGTTGGACGAGAGGATGTCCGACACGACACGCATCGTGTACGGCCACTCGTCCATCGACGGGAGCACCGGCACGATCGCACGCTCGGCGAGCAGGCCGTGGCCGATCTCGCGTCGCTTCGGCGACCCCACACGCCCCGCCTCACCGGTGGAGTACGGCGGCATGTTGTAGTGGTGCATGTAGTACTTCTCCTCGACCGGGTCGAGGGTGTCGATGCGCTGGTTCTCGCGGGTGGAGCCGAGCGCCAGGACCGACAGGACCTGGGTCTCGCCACGCTGGAAGATCGCGCTGCCGTGGGTCTTGGGCAGGACCTGGACGTCGGCGCTGACAGCGCGGAGGTCCTTCGGGCCACGCCCGTCGACCCGCACGCCCTCGTCGACGACCATCCGGCGGACGATCTTCTTCTCGAGCGAGCGGAACGCGTTCTTGCCCTGCTTGGCGATCTCGTCCTCGGCGAGCTCGCCCACACCCTGCTCGGCGAGCTTGGCCGACGACCTCGTCGCGGAGCGAGAAGAGCGCGTCGTTCTTCTGCTCCTTGCTGGTGCTGGCGTCGTGGTAGATGTCGGAGACACCGCTCTCGGCCAGCCCGGCGACGGCCTCGAAGACCTCGTCGGTGTAGTCGAGGAAGACGGGGAACTCGCCGGCGGAGCGGCGACCGACCTGCTCGACGAACGCGGTCTGGGCCTCGCAGAGCTGCTTGAGGATCGGCTTGACGTCCTCGATGGCCTGACCCGACGACCTCCTCGGTCGGGGCGGTGGCGCCCATCTCGACCTTGATGAAGCTGTCGGGGGTGGCCTCGGCCTCGATCATGAGGATGGCGACGGTGCCGTCGTCCTCGACGCGGCCGGCGACGACCATGTTGAACACGCCCTCCTCCTCGAGCTCCTCGAAGGTGGGGAAGGCGACCCAGGAGCCGTCACGCATCATCGCGTAGCGGACCGCCGCGACGGGACCGTCGAACGGCACGCCGGCGAGCATCGTCGACAGCGACGAGCCGTTCATGGCGACCACGTCGTAGGGGTCGACCTGGGTGGTCTGCAGGATGGTGTTGACGACCTGGATCTCGTTGCGCAGGCCGTCCGCGAAGGTCGGGCGCAGCGGGCGGTCGGTCAGCCGGCAGGTGAGGATGGCGTTCTCGGAGGGGCGACCCTCGCGCTTGAAGAACGAGCCGGGGATGCGACCGGCGGCGTACATCCGCTCCTCGACCTCGATGGTGAGGGGGAAGAAGCCGAGGAACTCCTTGACGGGGCCCGCGGTCGTGGTGGTGAGCACCTTCGTGTCGCCGATGGCGCTGATGACCGCGCCGCCGGCCTGCTGGGCCAGCGTGCCGGCCTCGAAGGTGATGGTCTTGCCGTCGATGTCGACGGAGTGTTCGTACGTTCCGAGCTTGCCCATGTGGTGGGCCTCCTTGCTCTCGTCGCCGCGACGCGGGGGCGAGACCTCCGGGGCCGGTGCATCAGTGAGGGCACGTCGGACCTCGAGGGTGGTCGAGGGCTCGACGGGTCTCCACTGACGACCGACGTCGGGGTGGTCGCGCGATCCGCGTGGTGCGGCTTCCGCGGGCCTATCCCGCGGGGATGTGTCTCTTCTCTTCGTCGGGTGCGGCGGTCGCGCCGCACCTCCAGCGTAGTACCGGGTGATGCAGACGGGCCGGGGATGATCCCCGGCCCGGTGTGACGGACTACTTGCGCAGCTCCAGCTGTCCCAGGAGGGTGCGGTAGCGCTCGATGTCCTTGTCCCTGAGGTAGTTCAGCAGCCGACGGCGCTGACCGACCAGCATGAGCAGCCCACGACGCGAGTGGTGGTCGTGCTTGTGCTCCTTCAGGTGCTCCGTGAGGTGGGAGATGCGCTTCGTCAGAAGCGCGACCTGGACCTCCGGGGACCCGGTGTCGCCCTCGGAACGGGCGAACTGGTCGATGATGGCCTGCTTGTCGTCCGGCAGCGTGACAGCCACGTGTGCTCCTGTTGTGTGATGCCCTGCGTCGCCGGGCCGCGGGACCACGAGGTCCCACGTAGGGGATCCGCTTGGTCCGCTCGGTGGCTACCGAGTGGACGGACCACGACCGCGGGCGGGCAGGAGCTGCCAGCGGTGGGTGGGATCCTCGACGCCCGAACGGGCACGGTGGAGGCGACCCTCGTGGGCCGCCGCGAGGAGTATGGCCGACCCCCCCGGGTGGGGGCAAACGCGGCTGGACGGTGAGCGCGCGGCCGGGCCGGCCCCTCCGAGGCTCCGAGGACGTACCGTGGGCGGGGACAGGGAGGTCGCGTGGAGCCGCGAGTCGAGCCGATGGTGACCGTGTCCCGGTGCGGGACGCGGATGGAGGGCCTGCTCAAGGTGTCCGCCCTCGAGGACGCGGGCCTGCGCGCCCGGCTCGCCTCCGACGACGCCGGCGGGCTGCACCCGGAGATGTCGATGGCCTACTGCGGCGCCTACCGGGTCCGGGTGCCGGAGGTCGAGGCCGACGACGCGCGGGCGCTCCTCGCCGAGCTCGACGCCGGCGTCCACGCCCTGTGGTCCGAGCCCGACGCACCCGATGTCGGCCTCGACGGGCGGCGCGCCGGGTGGGCGTGGCTCGCGGTCGCGATGATCGGGCTGTTCCTGCTCTACCGGCTCATCGACAGCGCCGTCAGCTTCGGCTGGTTCTGAGCCCCAGGACGGCGCATCCGTCGCCCGGCGCCGATCAGGTGACGGCGGAGCCGGACAGCAGGCGGCTCACGACGTCGCGCAGGTGGTCGAGGTCGAAGGGCTTGACGAGGTAGTAGTCGGCCCCCGACGTCCACCCCTTCCAGACGTCCTCGTCGGACTTGAGCGCGGTCGCCACGATGACCTTGGCCTCGGCCCAGGCGGGCTCCTCCCGCAGCTGCTGCAGGACCGTGAAGCCGTCGAGGTTCGGCATCATGACGTCGAGGATCACGAGGTCGACCGGCGGCCCGGCCAGGCGTTCGGCGGCCACCGCGCCGTCGGTCGATCGAGCTCGGTCTCGTAGCCCTCGACCGCGAAGGTGAGCTCGAGCATGCTGCTGACGGCGGCGTCGTCCTCGCAGATGAGGATGCTCGTCACGTCCGTTCCGCTCCTACGACCGCTGCGCCCGGCCAGGCTGCTCCGCCCGCCGCACGGTGAACACGTTGCGTTCCCCCCGGTGACGCAGCGTACGCGATGGCGTGCCGCACCGTCGAGGGCGACGCGAGCGTAGACGCTCCGGTCCCGTGTTCGACGCAGGCCTCAGCCGAGCACCGACCGGGCGGTGTCGATGTCGGTGTGGATCTGCGCGACGAGCGCGTCCACGCCGTCGAAGCGCTGCTCGTCACGCAGGCGCTGCAGGAAGTGGACCGCCAGGTGCTCGCCGTAGAGGTCGAGGTCGACGTCGAGGAGGTGTGCCTCGACGGTCACGCTCGTGCCGCCGAAGGTCGGTCGGGTGCCGATGTTGACGACGCAGAGGTGGGAGCCCTCCCGCCCCACGACGCTCGCGCGGCCGGCGTAGACCCCGCCGGCCGGGACCTGCATGCGCTCGTCGACCTCGACGTTGGCGGTGGGGATGCCGATGGAACGCCCGCGCCCGTCGCCGCGGACCACGGCACCTTCGAGCACGAACGGACGCCCGAGCGCCTCGGCCGCCCACGCGACGTCGCCACGCTCGAGGTGCTCGCGGATCTCGGTCGACGAGATCGGGGTGTCGTCGAGGTGGAGCAGGGACACCGCCTCGGTGTCGAAGCCGAGCGCGTCGCCGAGGTCGGCGAGCAGCACGACGTCGCCGGCGGCGCGGTGCCCGAACCGGAAGTTGGTGCCGACGACGACCTTGACGGCCTGGAGCGGGCCGGCCAGGACGCCCGTGACGAACTCCTCGGGGGGTTGCTGTGAGCGCGCCAGGTCGAACGGGATGACGAGGACGAGGTCGACCCCCTGGTCGACGAGCGCGGCGACCTTGCGGTCGCGCGACTGGAGGTAGCGGGGCTGCGAACCGGGGCGGACCACCTCCATCGGATGCCGGTCGAAGGTCACCGCGACCGAGCGGACCCCACGGTCCTCGGCCTCGCGGACAGCCCGGCGGATGATGGTCTGGTGACCGCGGTGGACCCCGTCGAAGAAGCCGATGGTGACCACCGACGCAGCCTCCTCGACGTCGTCGAGGGACCAGGCGACGTGGGTCAGGTCGGTGTCGTTCACGCCCGGCTCCCGGGGTCGGTGACAGCATCGAGGTCCTCGGGCTGCAGCCAGACCAGCTCGCTCCTGGCGCGGCCGTCGCGGTCGCGGTAGAGCCCCACCAGGGTGTCCCCGCTCACGACCGCGTACACGCCGTCGAGGCCGCGCGCCGGCGACGGCTTGCCCTGCGCGAGCGCCAGCAGGGTGTCGTGTCCGCTGACCTCGACCTGTGGGAGGGCGGCGACGGCCTCGCGCGGCGTCAGCGCCAGCGCGTCGACGTCGTCGCGCTCGCCGGCGGCCCGCAGCTCGTCGAGGCGACACCGCGTCGTCGACGGTGAAGGGACCGTTGGCGATGCGGCGCAGCGACGTGAGCGACCCCCCGACGCCCAGCAGCTGGCCGATGTCGTGCGCGAGCGTGCGCACGTAGGTACCGGCCGAGCACGTGACGAGGAAGGACACCTCGGGCTGGCGCCCGGGCCGGAAGTCCTCGAGCACGAGGTCGTGGATCGTCACGGGGCGCGGATCGCGCTCGACGGTCTCGCCCCGGCGGGCCTTCTCGTGCAGCCGCTCCCCGTCGACCTTGAGGGCGGACACCATCGGCGGGACCTGCTCGATGTCGCCCTGGAAGCGCGTCATCGCGACGCACACGGCGTGCTCGTCCACGTGGCTCGCATCCACGTCGGAGAGCACCTCGCCGGAGGCGTCCTGACTGCTGGTCTCGCGGCCCAGGACCATCGTCGCGGCGTAGGTCTTGCGACCGGCCTGCAGGTACTGGACCAGCCGGGCGGCGCGGCCGAGGCAGACGACGAGGACACCCGTCGCGTCGGGGTCGAGCGTCCCCGTGTGCCCCACGCGGCGCTGCCCGACCACCCGCCGCACGACCTGCACGACGTCGTGCGAGGTCATCCCGGCCGGCTTGTCGACGACGAGGACCCCGTCGAGGTCGGGCCGACCGTCGCGGCGGCCGCGGCGGGTGCGGGCCATCAGGCCGACTCCGCCAGGAGGTCGACGTCGTCGGCGACGAGCAGGCCCACGACGCCGGCGATCACGCTGTCGAGCGGGCGTCGGTGGGTGAAGCCGGCGCTGAAGCCGTGACCGCCACCGCCGAGGTGCTGGGCGAGCCGCCCCACGTCGATGCGACCCTTGGACCGCAGCGACACGCGCCACTCCCCCGGCACGACCTCCTTGGCGATCATCGCGACCTCGGCCGCGTCGACGGTGCGCAGCTGGTCGATGAGGTCCTCGAGCTCCTCGACGGCGACGCCGAGCCCGCGGAGGTCGTCGTGGGCGACCCACGAGTGCACGAGGCTCGCGGCGGGGAGGAACGTGGCGCGTTCCATCACCCGCGCGACCACCTTGAGGTAGCCGAACGAGTGGGTGTCGAACATCTGACGGCTCATCGCATCGTGGTCGATCCCACGGTCGAGCAGGCGGCTACCGAGCTCCATCACCGACCGGTCGGTGTTGGCGTACTGGAACCGGCCGGTGTCGGTGACGAGGCCGACGTAGAGGCAGGCGGCCAGGTCGGGGTCGACGGTGCCGCCGAGCCGGTGGATGAGCTCCTCGGTGAGGACGGCGGTGGCCGCGGCGGTGGGCGCGACGAGGTGGTGGGTGCCGAAGCGGGTGTTGCTGGCGTGGTGGTCGACCACGAGCGTCGCGTGGTCGCCGGCGACGAGCGGCTGCACCGACCCGAGTCGGTCGAGCGAGGCCGCGTCGAGGGTGATGAAGAGCCCCGGGGCCGTCGGCGCCTCGTGGGGCGGGGTCAGGGTCTGCAACCCGGGGAGGAAGGTGTACTGCGGCGGGACCTGGAACGGCTCGCTCCCCCAGGTGGCGACCGTGTCGTAGCCCTCGCCGCGGAGGAACAGGTGCAGGGCGAGGAGCGAGCCGAGGGCGTCCCCGTCCGGGTCGACGTGGCAGGCCAGCACGATGGTGCGCCCGGCCTCGCCGCAGGCGCGGATCAGCGCCACGGCCGCGTCCCACTCGTGGGCGCCGACGTCGTCGAGCCACGCCGCGGACGGGCGGCGTCGGTCGGGGCCTCCGTAGGCCGGGTGACGGTCGGGCACGGGGTCACTCACCTCGTTCGGGGACGTCGTCGAGGTCGTGGGTCTCGCGGCGGACCTGCGCGAGGATCGACTCGACCCGCGACGCCTGCTCGGCGACGGGGTCGGGGACGAAGGTCAGCTGCGGGGTGTTGCGCATCCGGACCCGTCGCGCCAGGAGCGACTGCACGCGCGGTGCGGCGGTCTCGAGCGCGGCCGCGACCTCGTGGGCGGGCGCGACCTTGTCGCCGCCGCCGGCGCGGGGGTCCCGGGAGACGAGGTCGGGGTCGAGAGCGGTGTAGTAGACGGTGGCGTGCTTCATGTCCTGGGTGACCTCGACCTCGGTCAGGGTGACGAACCCGAGCCGGGGGTCGGCGAACTCGGCCTCCAGGATCTCCGCGATCGCCTCGCGGACGGTCCCGTCGACCCGGGGGTTGCGCTTCTTCACCATCGGTTCGCCTTGTCGCGTGTGACGCCCAGGTGGCGTCACGGTGTCCAGGGTGGGGGTCAGCTGCCCCAACCGGGCGGGAGCGGCCCGTCCGACCCGCCCCCGTCGTCGCTGTCGAGCACCTGCACGTCGCCCACCGCGGCGGTCACGACGACCCGGGGGTCGCGCTCGACCACGGCGACCACCCGGTCGAGGACGCGGTCCGCGCCGGTCACCGACGACGCGGCGACGGCCACGCCGAGCGCGGCACGCTGCCACAGGTCCTGGTAGCCGACCTCGGCGACGCTCACCCCGAGATCGCGGGTGAGCGCCGCCTTGGCCTTGTTCAGGAGCGCCCGCTTGCCCTTCAGGCTGTCCACGCCGGGGAGCAGGATGTCGACCCGCATCATCCCGACGTGGACGGCCCCCGGTCGGTCGTTGGGCACCTCGGCATCACACCCTCTCGACCTCGACGGTCTCGAAGGCCTCGATGACGTCGCCTTCCTTGACGTCCTGGAAGTTCTTCAGCCCCAGGCCACACTCGTAGCCGTTGCTGACCTCCTTGACGTCGTCCTTGAAGCGCTTGAGGGAGGTGAGCTCGTCCTCGGTGATGACCACGCCGTCGCGGATGACCCGCACCCCGGCCTCGCGGCGCAGCACGCCGCTCGTGACCATGCAGCCGTAGACGAAGCCGATCTTCGGGACCTTGAAGATCTCGCGGACCTCGGCCTCGCCGATGATCTGCTCCTTGAACTCCGGCGCGAGCAGGCCCTTGACGGCGCGCTCCACGTCCTCGATCGCCTCGTAGATGATCTTGTAGATGCGCAGGTCCACACCCGAGCGCTCGAACTCCTCGCGGGCGTTGGCGTCGGGACGGACGTTGAAGGCGATGAGGATGGCGTCGGAGGTCTCGGCGAGCATGACGTCGGACTTGTTGACGGCACCGACGCCCTTCGAGACGACCTTGACCTGGACCTCGTCGAGCTCGAGCTTGAGCAGCGAGCTCTCGAGCGCCTCGGCGGAGCCGGAGACGTCGGCCTTGATCATCACGTTCAGGGTGGCCTTCTCGCCGGCCTCGACCTCGGCGGTCAGGTCCTCGAGGGTCTTGGGACGCGAGGTCTCGGCGAGCTCGGCGCGGCGGTGCCGCTCCTGGCGACGCTCCGCGATGTCACGCGCCTCGCGCTCGTTGGTGACGACGCGGAACTCGTCGCCGGCCTCGGGTACCTCGGCCATGCCGAGGATCTGCACCGGCTGACCGGGCGTCGCCTCGTCGACCTGGGTGCCGTGCTCGTCGAACATCGCCCGGATGCGGCCGTCGGCCTCACCCGCGACGAGGATCTCGCCCTTCTTGAGCGTGCCGGCCTGGACCAGCACGGTCGCGACCGGGCCGCGGCCCTTGTCGAGGTGTGCCTCGACGACACGACCGCGTGCGCTCTTCTTCGCGTTCGCCGTGAGCTCGAGCAGCTCGGCCTGGATGGTGAGGATCTCGAGCAGGTCCTCGAGCCCCTGCTTGGTGTGCGCCGAGACCGGCACCATCGGGGTCTCGCCGCCGTAGTCCTCGGCGACCAGCTCGTACTCGGTGAGCTGGCCCTTGACCTTGTCCGGCTGCGCCGACTCCTTGTCCATCTTGTTGATGGCGACCACGATCGGGACCTCGGCGGCCTTGGCGTGGTTGATCGCCTCGATGGTCTGCGGCATGACGCCGTCGTCGGCGGCCACCACCAGGATGACGATGTCGGTCATGTTCGCCCCGCGGGCGCGCATGGCGGTGAACGCCTCGTGGCCCGGGGTGTCGATGAACGTGATCGGGTCGCCGTTGTGGCTGACCTGGTAGGCGCCGATGTGCTGGGTGATGCCGCCGGCCTCGCCCGACTGCACGTCGGTCTGGCGGATCGCGTCGAGGAGCGCGGTCTTGCCGTGGTCGACGTGACCCATGACGGTCACCACCGGCGGACGCGGCTGGAGGTCCTCCGGCGCGTCGGGCTCCTCGATGCCGAACTCGACCTCCTCGTCGGAGAGGAAGTAGACCTCGAAGCCGAGGTCGGCACCGAGGATCTCGAGGGTGTCCTCGGGCAGCGACTGCTGCACGGTGACCATCTCGCCCATCTCGAACAGCTTCTTCACGATCGCGGCGCCGGCCACGTCGAGCTTGTCCGCGAGCTCACCGACGGTGATGCCCGGCAGGACCTCGATGCGGTCGGTGGTGATCTGCTGCTCGAGCGGCAGGTCGCGCTGGCGCGGCTGGCGCAGCAGCTCCTGCTCCTCGGGGTTGCGCTTGTTCTTCTTCTTGCGGCGGGTCTTGCCCGACGGCGCGCCGGGACGCGCGCGGCGCCACCACCGGGTGCGCCACCACCGGGACCACCGGGGCCGGCGGGCCCGCGCCGGCGGCTGCCGGTAGGGCGAGCCGGGGCGGGCGCCACCGGGGCGCGCGGCCACCGGGAGCCACCACGCGGTGCGCCACCGCGGGCCACTGCGGGCTGCGGGCTGCTGGGGCTGGGCCGGGCGCGCCGGCGCCTGCCGCAGCGGCGGCGGGATCGAGCGCTTGCCGGAGCCGGTCTGGGGCAGGTTCGACTCGGCGCGCCGGCGGGCCTCGGGGGCCTCGCCGGTGACGGTCGGCGGCGGAGCCACCGGGCCGGGACGGTTCGCTGACGGCGGGCGCAGCGGGACCTCGCCCGGCTTGAGCTTCGGCGGCGGAGCGCCGGGCATGCGCTTGCGGGGCGTGCGCCGTCGCCGGCGTCGCCGTCGTCACCCTTCGCCTCGCCGGCGTCGGTCGCGCGGCGGGCGCCTCGGGCGCGGCGCTGGCGGCCGGCGCCTCGGGTGCGCTGCGGCTGTCTGCTCGGCCACCGCTCGGCGACGCGGCCGTGCTCGGCGTCGGGTGCGGCGCTGGAGGGTGCCGCGGGGCTGCGGCGGCGGCGTCGCCGGCCTCCTGCTCCTCCTGCTGCTTGCGCAGGTGGGGCGGCAGGACCTTGCGCGGCCTTCTTGCCCTCGGGCGGAGCGGCGGCGGTCATCTTCTTGTACCGCTCGAGCTCCTCCTGCTCCTTGCGCCGGCGCTCGTCCTCCTCGCGCTTGCGCTCGGCCTCGCTCTTGCCGAGGGACTCACGGAAGCGCTTCGCGTCGGCATCGCTCACCGACGACGAGTGGCTCTTGGCATCGATATCGAGCTCGGCACAGGCGACGCAGGACCTCCTTGTTCTGGAGGCCGGTCTCCTTGGCCAGCTCGTAGACGCGGACCTTGTTGCTCACGCGTTGTGCTCCTTCAGTGCCTGGGGAGGCGCCGCTGCAGGCCGATCGGGGGTGGCGATCCGTCGCAGGGTCTCGAGTGCCTCGCGCACCTCGTGTTCCGGTGCGCCGCGCAGCGCGCGCCGCACGGCCTGTCCACCGCGATGCGCGGCCGCCTCGATGCACGTGGTCGTCGGACAGACGTAGACGCCCCTGCCGGGGAGACGCATCTGCGGGTCGGCCTGCACCCCGTCGGGGGTCTTCGCCAACCGGAGCAGCGCGTCCTTCGCTCTGGTCGTCCTGCAACCGACGCACGTGCGTCGGGGGCGGGCTGTGCTCCCCTCCGGGAGGGGTGCGTCGCGCACCAAGCGTACTCCTGGTATCGGACTCCTGGGTGTGCCCCTCCGACCGTGCCGCGGATGCGGGGCCGTCGGGTCGTGGTCGTGCGCCGTCGCCTCGGATCCGCCGTCACGGCGGTACCGGCGGGACGGCCATGGGGCTAGGCGTCGGCCTCCGCGTCGGCACGTCCTCCTCGTCGTCGAGGGACTCGCTGCGGACCTGCTCCGCCGACTCGTAGGCGGCGGCGATGGCCTTCTCGCCCTCGTCGGAGAGCGGGTTGCCGTACTCGTCGATGAGCCCCTTCTCGAACGCCTCCTGGAAGGCGCGCTGCTCCTCGGCGAACTGGGACTCGGACTTGATGTCGATGCGCCAGCCGGTCAGCCGTGCCGCGAGGCGGGCGTTCTGGCCCTCCCGGCCGATCGCGAGCGACAGCTGGTAGTCGGGGACGACGACCATCGCGGTGGCCTCGTCGGGGTAGAGGTAGACGTCGGCTGACCTTGGCCGGCGACAGCGCGTTGGCGACGAGCGCCTCGGGCTCGTCGGCCCAGCGGATGATGTCGATCCGCTCGAGCTCCTCGTTGTGGAGCTCCTTCTGGACCCCGCGCGCCCGCTGGCCACCGGGGCCGACGCAGGCGCCGACCGGGTCGACCGCCGGGTCGTGGCTCATGACCGCGACCTTGGTGCGGTGGCCGGCCTCGCGGGCGATCGCCTTGATCTCGACGATGCCCTCCTCGATCTCGGGCACCTCGAGGGCGAACATCGCCGCCACGAGACCCGGGTGGGTCCGGGAGCAGACGATCTGGGCGCCCTTCTGCTGGCGCCGGACCTCGATCACCAGCGCGCGGGCGTGCTGGCCGTGCTCGAGCCGTTCGTTGGGGACCTGCTCGCTGAACGGCATCAGGGCCTCGGTGCGGCCGAGCTCGATCAGGGTGACGTTGCCCTGCAGGCTCACCGTGCCGGAGACGATGTCGCCCTCGCGACCGACGAACTCGCCGTAGGTGGCCTCCCGCTCGGCCTCGCGGAGCCGCTGGAGGAGCACCTGCTTGGCGGTCTGGGCCACGATCCGGCCGAAGTCGCGCGGCTCGTCCTGCCACTCGCTGACGATGTTGCCCTCGTCGTCGAGCTCCTGCGCGTAGACGGTCACCTCACCGGTCACCCGGTCGAGGACGACCCGCGCCTCGTCGGCCGAGGACTGCCCGGAGCGCTTGTACGCGGACGCCAGCGCGGTCTCGAAGGCCTCGACGACCGTGTGGAAGTCGATGCCCTTCTCACGCTCGATCTGGCGCAGCGCGTCGATGTCGATCTTCACAGCTGGCTCCTCCGTCGGGTGGTGGCGTGGCGGCCACAGAGGGCCGGTGCGAGGTGTGTGCGCGTCGGGGTCACCACGGCAGCACCACCTTGCCGTGGTCGATGTCCGCGAGCGCGATGCGGTGCTCGGCGTCACCGACCACCAGCGTCACGACGTCGTCGTCGGCGGTCTGCACCGTGCCGGTGAGCTCGCCCTTGACGTCGGGCTCCTGCGCCGCTTCCGGGGTCCGCACGACCCGGACCTCACGCCCGACGTTGCGCCGGAAGTCGCGGGCGCTGCGCAGCGGGCGGTCGGCACCGGGCGAGGTGACCTCGAGGGTGTACTGACCGGGGATGACATCCTGCTCGTCGAGCGCGTCGCCGACGGCGCGCGACAGGCTCGCGATGCGGTCGACACCGAGCCCGCCCTCGGCGTCGGCGACCAGCCGGACGATGCGTCGGTTGCGCTGCCCCTTGACCTCGACATCGACGAGGTCGATGTCCGCGGCCTCGGCGATCGGCCCCGCGAGCGCAGCGACGCGGGCGGGGAGGTCGTCCCCGCTCGTCGCGTGCGTCCCGGCTGTCATCTGGTCCTCGTGTGTGCGGTGTTGCTCGTGTCTCGTACCGGCCCGGTCACACGGACGGCCGGCCCTGGTGGGCCGGCCGTCGCGTGGACGTCGGTGTTCACCTCGTGCGTCGTCGGCGGGAGGCCGGCGTTCCGGGCGCTTGGCCCCCCAACGCACGGGAGCGGGCGCCAGGGCCCACTCCGCTTCGAGCGGGACTGTACCAGCGGTCGGGGGTAGCTGCCATCGGGGCGCGGTCGGCGCGGCTGCCCGGCCGGTCGGGGAACCGTCGTATCCGCGCGTACCGTTACGGACGTTCGACATCCCGTTGCGGTCGGGCATCCCGTCGTTCGGACTCCCACTCCTGCATGGCTTCCGAGAAGTGTCTCGCCGACTCGAGGCTCCCGCGGTAGCCGACGTAGCCGACGACGAGGACGATGAGGATCGAGAGCGCCGCCCAGACCCATCCGAGCCGCCAGGCGGCCACGGTCAACGCCGTGCCTGTACCGACGACGAACACGACCGACCAGAGGACGGCGAAGCGCCGGGGATGGCTGGCCGCCATCCTCTGAACCGCCCCCGGTCCGCCGCGACTGCGCCAGTCCGACAGCGTCAACTCGATCGGGTCGTAGGGCCCACGCCCAGACGCGGTCACGTCTCCTCCCACCTCTCCCGCGACGTCTGACGTCGCGCTATCGAACGGTTCGCCACGTCCCGTCATCGTCGAAGAAGGCGGGGCGGGACGACGCGACGAAGCCGAGGAACGAGACCAGGCCCAGGATCCCCGCGATGCCCCCGGCCAGCGGACCCCATCGGACCCACGCGACCACGGCCGCGTAGCAGGCCCCGTCGAGGACGAGGATCCCGACGAACGCGACCAGGAGCGGGTGGCGCCGACGCCATGCGGGCCCCCCCCTCTCGCACCGTGTCCATCCCCGCGGGTCCCGGCCCCTCGTCCGGTTGGTGGCTGACACGCACGGCGGACATCGCTCGGCCGCGCCTGTGCGTCGGGTCACCTGACGACGCTGGGCTCGCCGGAGCCGCGCTCGGCGCGGATCTCCTCGGCCATCTCCTGGGCGAAGTGCACGATCGCCTCCACGATGTCGGCCTCCTGGACCGTCGCGATGGTCTCGCCCTTCTTGAAGATCTGACCCTTGCCGTTGCCAGCCGCGACGCCGATGTCGGCCTCACGCGCCTCACCGGGGCCGTTGACGACGCAGCCCATCACCGCGACCCGGAGCGGGACGTCGATGGTGCCCTCGAGGCCCTTCTGGACGTTCTCCGCGAGGGTCCACACGTCGACCTGGGCGCGGCCGCAGGACGGGCAGGAGACCACGTCGAGGCCGCGCTCACGCAGGTGGAGTGCTTCGAGGATGGCGATCCCGGCCTTGACCTCCTCGACCGGGTCGGCCGACAGCGACACGCGGATCGTGTCGCCGATGCCCTCGGCGAGGAGGGTGCCGATGCCGACGGCGGACTTGAGCGAGCCGGTGTACTTCGGGCCCGCCTCGGTGACCCCGAGGTGGAGCGGGTAGTCGCAGCGCTCGGACAAGAGCCGGTAGGTCTGGATCATCACCCACGGGTCGGAGTGCTTGACCGAGATCTTGGTGTTGAAGAAGTCGACGTCCTCGAGGAGGCGCACCTCGCGCAGCGCCGACTCGACCATCGCCTCGGGGGTCGGGCCGCCGAACTCCTCTAGCACCTCGTCCTCGAGCGAGCCGCCGTTGACGCCGATGCGGATGGCCGTCCCGCGCTCCTTGGCCATGTCGCCGATGAGCTTGACCTTGTCGTGCTTCTTGATGTTGCCCGGGTTGATACGCACCCCCGCGCAGCCCGCCTCGATCGCGGCCACGGCGTACTTCCACTGGAAGTGGATGTCGGCGATGACGGGGATGCGGGCGTGCTCGACGATCTCGGCCAACGCGTCGGCGTCCTCACGGCGCGGGACGGCCACACGGACGAGGTCGGCGCCGGCCGCCTGGACCATCGCGATGGCCTGCAGCGTCGTGTCGACCTCGTGGGTCGGGGTGACGGTCATCGTCTGCACCGACACCGGAGCCCCGCCACCGACCTGCACCGGACCGACGGTGATCCGTCGCGTCTCGCGACGCAGCGGACCGTCCGAAGCCGGCGTGGCGGCGGGGTCGGGCGCGACGAGCGGAAGCGAGGTGGTCACGGGGTCTCCCACGACGGGGTACGAGGGGGGTCGTCGGTGTCGAAGGTACCGGCGGGGCGCTGCCTGGGACGAGCGACGACCGGTCCCCACCCGGGCGCGGCGGCTACTGCAGGGTGATGGGGTTGGTGATGTCGAGCCACACGAGCGCGAGGCTCACCGTGCCGAGGATCACGATCACCGGCACGGCGACGGCCGCGACGGCACGCGGATCGACCGTGAAGTCCGCGGCGCGGCCGCGGGCGCGACGGACCCGGTTGACGACGCGCTCGACCCCGAGGACGGCGAGGTGACCGCCGTCGAGCGGCGGCAGCGGCAGCAGGTTGAAGATGCCCACGAACACGTTCACGTTGGCGAGCATCATGAGCAGGAACAGTGGCCCGAACAGGGCCGTGCCCTCGCCGGTCAGGCCCACCACGCCCGGCAGCGACACCGCCCCGCCCTGGTCGCGGGTCTCGCTCCCGCCGACCTGGGCGAAGATCGAGCCGATCCCCTCCGGCCCGAACACCTTGCCGAGCGAGCGCACGGTGCCCACGGTGAGTTGGGTGAACGACGCCTCCCCCACGAACGCCTCGTAGAGGGCGTCGCCGAGGGGCAGACGTTGCTCGACCACCTCGGGAGCGAACCCGAGCAGCCCCACGGTCTCGCCCGTCTCGGGATCCTCGACGGTCGCCGGCGTCACCCGGAACCGGATGCGCTCGCCCTCACGGACGACGACGACCGGGATCTCCTCCCCCGGATGCTGCCGGATCGTCTCGCGCAGGACGGCGAAGTCGTCGTCGCTGACGCCGGCGACCGACACGACCCGGTCCCCGACCGCGAACCCGGCGGCCTCGGCGACCGAGTCCTCGGTGAACTCGGCGACCGTGGGGCGGGCGGTCGGCTGGGGCAGCGCCGCGAAGCCCACCACGAGGAGCACGATCGCGATCAGGAAGTGCATCGTCGAGCCGGACACGAGCACGACCGCCCGCTGCCACGCCGGCCGGTCAGCGAAGAACCGGCCCTCGTCGCCGCGCAACAGCCGGTGGTGGAGGTCACCGACCTGCTCGGTGTCGGCGACCTCGGTCACGAGCACCTCGGTGAGGGCCTGGCGGACCTCCTCCCGGCTGGCCGTCGGACCCGCGGTCGTCTGGGTGCGCCGCACGATGTCGGCGATGGTCGCCCGGGGCGTCCCGCGGTCGGCCAGCTCGGCGCGCAGGCGGTCCCACGTCGGCTCCGGGACGGCCGGGACGTCGAGGACCTCCACGCCGGCGGCGTCGGCGGCCGCGCGCCGGTCGGCCGCCACCGCCTCGGGGTCGAGCACCACGTCGGTGACCGGTGCGAGCCGCTCGTCGACGGGCGACATCCCCTTGATGCGGACGAACCCGCCGAGCGGGAGCGCCTTGACGCCGTACTCGGTCTCCCCGCGGTGGGTCGACCACAGCGTGGGGCCGAACCCGAGGAAGAACCGGTCGGCACGCATGCCGAACCGCCGGGCGGTCCAGAAGTGGCCCCACTCGTGCAGCATGATGGCACCGAGGATGCCGATCACGAAGAGCGCGATCGCGACACCGCTGGTCATCGGGACTCCCTGCTCGGCCGGCCGCAGCCGGGTGGTGGACTACCGAGAACGCGCGACGAGCTGCTCGTGTGCCCGGGTGCGCGCCCAGACATCGGCGGCGAGGACGTCCTCGAGGTCGTTCGGCGCCCCCGGGTCGGTGGACGCGTGGTCGTCGAGGACCGTCTCGACCACCTCGGCGATGTCGAGGAACCCGATACGGCCGTCGAGGAACGCGGCGACGGCCTCCTCGTTCGCGGCGTTCATGACCGCAGGGTAGGTGCCACGCCGGCGACCGGCGTCCTCGGCCAGCGCGAGCGCCCGGAAGGTCGCGCGGTCGGCCGGCTCGAACGTCGAGCTCGCGCGCCTGCGACCAGTCCATCGCCACGAACGCCTCGTCGAGGCGGTCCGGCCAGGCCAGCGCGAGCTGGATCGGCAGGCGCATGTCCGGCGGCGACAGCTGCGCGAGCGTCGACCCGTCGACGAACTCGACCATGGAGTGCACGACCGACTGCGGGTGCACGACCACGTCGAGTCGGTCCCACCCGATGTCGAACAGCTCGTGCGCCTCGATCAGCTCCAGCCCCTTGTTCATGAGCGTCGCCGAGTTGACGGTGATGACCGGGCCCATCGACCACGTCGGGTGCGCGAGGGCCTCGGCGGGTGTGACGTCGGCGAGCTCGGCGCGGTTGCGGCCACGGAACGGGCCGCCGGACGCGGTGAGGACCATCCGGGCGACCTCCGAGCGGCGTCCGCCCCGCAGGCACTGCGCCAGCGCGGAGTGCTCGCTGTCGACCGGGATGAGCATGCGGTCGCGTCCCCCCGCGCGGTCGGCGGCCGCGACCACGAGGTCGCCACCCACGATCAGCGACTCCTTGTTGGCGAGCGCGACCGGCGTCCCCACCCCGAGCGCCGCCAGCGTCGGCTCCAGGCCGCGGGCCCCGGTGATGCCGTTCAGGACCAGGTCGACGTCGGCCCGGGCCAGCTCGGCGACGCCGGCGTCGCCGTCGCCGACCTCCGCGTCGGGGAGCCGCTCCCGGAGCGTGGCCGCGGCGTCGGGGTCGGCGAGGGCCAGGTGGCGGACCCCGAAGGCGCGGGCCTGCTCCGCGAGGGTGTCGACGTCACGCCCCGCGGCCAGGCCGACCACCTCGAAGCGGTCCGGGTGGGCCCGCACGACGTCGAGCGCCTGGGTGCCGATCGACCCGGTGGAGCCGAGGAGCACCAGCCGGCGACGTGCGTCGGGGCTCGTCATCCCTGCGGACCCTCGTCGGCGTGGTCGCGCACGGCCAGGTCGATCCGCTCGGCGGCCCCGACCGCGGCCGGGAGGCGCTTGCCGGCGCCCAGGGTGTAGGTCGCCAGCAGCTGGCCGCACGCGGCGTCGGCGTCCCGGCCGCGGGTGTCGCGCAGGGTCGCGTTGGCGCCGCGCGCCTCGAGCCGGTCCATGAACGCCCGGACCCGCTCGGCCGTGGGCTCCTTCCAGCGCACACCGGGGGTCGGGTTCATCGGGATGACGTTGACGTGGGCACGCAGCCGCCGCGCCACGCCGGCGAGCTGGTCGGCGTCCTCACGGTGGTCGTTGACGTCGCCGATGAGGCACCACTCGATGGTGACGCGTCGGTTGGTCGCCTCGCGGTAGTCGCGCACCGCCTGCTCGAGCTCGGCGATCGGGTGGGTGCGGTTGATCGGGACGAGGTCGTCGCGGAGCCGGTCGTTGGCCGCGTGCAGGCTCACCGCGAGCGTCACCGGCAGGTCGAGCTCGATCAGCCGCCGGATCCCGGGGACGAGCCCGACCGTCGAGACGGTGATGTGACGGGCCCCGAGCCGGAAGCCGTCCGGGTCGTTCAGCCAGCGGACGGTGTCGAGGGTGACCTCGGTGTTCGCGAGCGGCTCCCCCATCCCCATGAACACGACGTTGGTGACGTGGTCGGGGGCGTCCTCCGGGATGTGCTCGCTGCCGAGCTCGCCGGAGCGCAGGGCCGCGTCGGCCACCACGACCTGGCGGATGACCTCCCCCGCCGTCAGCTGACGGCGGAAGCCGGCCTGGCCGGTGGCGCAGAACGGGCAGCCCATCGCGCAGCCCGCCTGGGTCGAGATGCACACCGGTCGCCCGCTGGGGGTAGAGCATCAGGACGGTCTCGATGCTCTCGCCGTCGGGGAACCGCAGGAGGATCTTGTGGGTCCGGCCGCCGTCAGCCACCGTGTGGGCGACGATCTCGGGCCGTGCCGGGGCGAAGCGGGTCGCGAGCTGGGCCCGCAGCTCCTTGGGCAGGTTCGTCATCTGCTCGGGGTCGTCGACGCCCTTCGACCAGCCACTCGTGGACCTGGTCGGCCCGGTACCGCGGCTCGTCGAGCTCGGCCACCAGCGCCTCGAGCCCGTCACGGTCGAGCGTGTACGGGTCGAGGACGCGCGGCGCGGCGTCTCCGGACACGGGCGGGGTCATCGCGGAGCCAGACGGGGTGGGGGGAGGGACGGGGTGGAGCGGCGGTGACCGGCGAGGGTAGGACCTCGTGGGACCTACTTCATCACCTCGAGGACGTAGTAGCCCACCGGCAGGGCGAGGAGGATGCCGTCGACCCGGTCGAGGATGCCACCGTGGCCGGGGATCAGCGCGCCGAGGTCCTTGACCCCGAGGTCACGCTTCACCATCGACTCGGTCAGGTCACCGATGAACCCGGCGAGGCCGGCCAGCACCGGGACCAGGATCGCCGTGGGCACGTCGAACAGGGTCCCGACGTGCGGGAGCACGAGCGCACCGACGACGCCGGCGAGGACCAGCCCCCCGACGAGGCCCTCCCACGACTTGGCGGGGCTGATCGACGGCGCGACCTTGTGGCGCCCGAACTGCGAGCCGAACGCGTAGCCGCCGATGTCGGTGAAGATCGCGCCACCCAGGACCGCGAGAGCGCCGACCGTGCCGTCGACCGGGCGGTTCACGAGCAGGACCGCGTAGCTCGCCAGGAACGGGACCCACAGCCCGATCAGCACCGTGGAGGACAGCGATCGGACGACGTCGCCGCGCTGGCCGTCCGCGAGCTCCCAGGCGACCGCGCCCAGGAACAGCGTCAGCAGGCCGATGACCTGGCCGGTCGAGCCTCCCCGCTGCGCGCCGAAGAGGATCACCAGCGTCGCCACGACCAGCACCGGGACGCTCACCGGCACGGCCAGCGACCGGAACACCCGGCCGACCTCGATCATCGCGACCACGCACAGGATGGCGACGAGCGTGGTGAACGCGAGCGGGTCCCAGAACAGCGTCCCGAGCATCGCGATGGCCAGCAGCACCCCGCTCGCGATGGCGATGGGGAGGTCCCGGCCGCCCGACGGACCCGTCGCCGCCGGCGTGGCGGTCGCCGGCGCGTCGGCCCGCGGCTCGTGGTGGCTGTCGCTCACGTCCGTCCCGTGGTCGTGGCCGGACGGCACGCGCGAGGCGCCCACCCGACGGTCCGCTCGTCGGCCCCGGAGGTCAGACCTCGAGGAGGTCCTGCTCCTTGGACTCGAGGTGCTTGTCGACCTTCGCGACGTGCTTGGCCGTCAGCTCCTCGAGCTGCTTGGTGTAGCGCTCGTGCTCGTCCTGGCCGACGTCGCCCTCGTCCTCGAGCTTCTGCATCGCGTCGCGGGCCTGCCGGCGGATGTTGCGGATCGCGATCCGTCCCTGCTCGGCGTGGTCACGGGCGACGCGGATGAAGTCGCGCCGGCGCTCCTCGGTGAGCTCGGGGAACACGCACCGGATGGTGCCGCCGTCGCTGGCGGGGTTGAGCCCGAGGTCGGAGTCGCGGATGGCCTTCTCGATCGCGTTCACGCTCGACTTGTCGAACGGGTTCACGATCAGCATCCGCGGCTCGGGCACGGCGAAGTTCGCGAGCTGGTTCAGCGGGGTCTGGGTGCCGTAGTACTCGACCGTGATCTTGTTGAGGATCTGCGCGTTGGCGCGGCCGGTCCGGATGGTGCCGAAGTCCTCGGCGACCTTGTCCACCGCGGCGTCCATCCGCAGCTCGGCGTCGGCGAGGATGTCGTCGAGGCTCATCGTGTCCCCCTCGTGGTCGGGTCGGTGGTGGCCGTCGTGGGCCGGGCGTGCAGCAGCGGTGTCAACGGCCGGCGGTGACGAGCGTGCCGACCGGCTCGCCGCGCACGACCCGGGTGATGTTGCCCTCCCGCAGGAGCTCGAACACCACGATCGGGAGGTCGTTGTCGCGGCACAGCGAGATGGCCGTCGCGTCCATGACCTTCAGGTCCTGGTTCAGCACCGCGAGGAAGTCGATCTCGTCGTAGCGGGTCGCGTCCGGGTGGGTCCGCGGGTCGGCGTCGTAGACCCCGTCGACCTGGGTGGCCTTCAGGATCGCCTCCGCGCCGATCTCGAGCGCGCGCTGGGCGGCGGTCGTGTCGGTCGTGAAGTACGGGGCACCGAGCCCTGCGGCGAAGATGACGACGCGGCCCTTCTCGAGGTGGCGCATCGCCCGCCGGCGGATGTAGGGCTCGGCGACCTCCTGCATCGAGATGGCGGTCTGCACCCGCGACTCGACGCCGGCGCGCTCGATGGCGTCCTGCAGGGCCAGCGCGTTGATGACCGTGCCGAGCATGCCCATGTGGTCGGCCGTGGAGCGGTCCATCCCGCGCTCGGCGAACCGCGCCCCCCGGACCATGTTGCCGCCGCCGACGACGACCCCGATCTCGGTCCCGTCGGAACCCTTGAGCTCGGCGATCTCGTGGGCGACCTGCTGGACGATGTCGGGATCGACACCGGTCGAGCCGCCCGGCTCCGCGAACGCCTCACCGGAGAGCTTGAGCAGGACGCGGTGCAGCGGTTTCCGCGAACTCACGTGGGTGCTCCTCGAGGATCCTCGACGACGGCGCCTCACGGGTGCGGGCCGTCCGGGCGTCCCCGCGATGCTAGTCGGGCACGCCGGCCGGACCGTACCGGGGGCCGGCGTGCCCGCGCTGGCGCGGTGCGCTCAGCTCCCGACCTGGAAGCGGACGAACCGCGCGACCTCGATCTTCTCGCCGGTCACGGCCTGCACCTCGGAGATCACCTCGGCGATGGTCTTGGAGTCGTCCTTCACGAACGGCTGGTTCAGCAGCACCGACTCGGAGAAGAACTTCTTGACCTTGCCCTCGACGATCCTGTCGACGATGTTCTCGGGCTTGCCCTGCTCGAGCGCCTCCTTGCGCGCGAACTCGCGCTCCTTGTCGAGCATCGCCGTGTCGACCTCGTCCTCGCGGACGACGAGCGGCTTCATCGCGGCGATGTGCATCGCGATGTCACGGCCGAGCTGCTGGAACTTGTCGCCCTTGGCGACGAAGTCGGTCTCGCAGTGCAGCTGCAGCAGCACGCCGACCTTGGCCGGCAGGTCCGGGTTCGGGGCGTGCTGGTAGGAGATGACCGCCCCCTCGGAGGCGGTGCGCTCGCCGGCGCGCGCGTCCATCTTGGCGCCGGTGCGCTCGCGGACGAGGTCGGCGGCCTTCTGGATGTCGCCGTCGGCGTCCACCAGGGCCTTCTTGCAGGCCATCATGGGCGCGTCGGTCAGGTCACGGAGCTTCTTGACGTCGGCAGCGGTGATCTCAGCCATCGTGGCACTTCCTTGGAGGATCGCGTCGCGGCGTGGGAGCCGCAGGGGTGTGACGGGGCGGGGCGAGCGGCGTCGCTCGGTCCCCGCCCCGGTCGAGCTGGTGAGGTGTCGGATCAGCCCTCGGCGGGCGTCTCGTCCTCGGCGGGAGCGGCCGGCTCGGCGTCGGATGCCGCCGGCTCGGTCGCCGGAGCCTCGGGCGCGGCGGTGTCGGTCGCCTCGCTGTCGGTCGCCTCGCTGTCGGTCGCCGGTGCCTCGGCGGTGTCCGCGGCCGGGGTCTCGACGGGCGCGGCGTGGGCAGCCTGCTCGGCGGCCTGCTGACGCTCGAGCTCCATCTCCCACTCGGCCTTCGGCTCGGAGACCTCGAGGCCACCGCCGGCGGACGACGCCGCCTGCATCGCCTGGACGCGCAGCTCCTCGTCGGGGCTCCGCGACGCACGCAGCAGCAGCCCGTCGGCGACGGCGTCGGCGATGATGCGGGTCAGGAGCGCGGAGGAGCGGATCGCGTCGTCGTTGCCCGGGATCGGGTACTGGACGAGGTCCGGGTCGCAGTTGGTGTCGAGGATGGCGATCACCGGGATGTGGAGGCGGTTGGCCTCCTTGACGGCGATGTCCTCGATCTCGGTGTCGACGACCCAGATGGCGTCGGGGAGCTTCTGCATCTCGCGGATGCCACCGAGGTTGGTCTGCAGCTTCTCGTGCTCGCGGTTGAGGAGGATGACCTCCTTCTTCGGGAGCAGCTCGAAGGTGCCCGACTGCTCCATCGCCTCGAGCTCCTTGAGGCGACCGATGCGGCCCTTGATCGTCTGGAAGTTGGTGAGCATGCCGCCCATCCAACGCTCCGTGACGTAGGGCATGCCGACGCGGTTGGCCTGCCACTCGATGGTCTCGCGGGCCTGCTTCTTGGTGCCCACGAACATGACCGTGCCGCCCTTGGCGACGAGGTCACGGGTGAAGGAGTACGCCTTCTCGATGTAGCCGACGGTCTGTCGGATGTCGATGACGTAGATCCCGTTGCGCTCGCCGTAGATGAAGCGACGCATCTTGGGGTTCCAGCGCCGGGTCTGGTGTCCGAAGTGGACGCCAGCCTCGAGCAACTGGCGCATGGTGACGACAGCCACGTGGTGATCCTCTGTTGGGTTCGGTTAGGCCTCCGCCCGCGTCAGCTGGGTCACCCACCCTGTGTCGAGCACAGGGCACCGGGGCGCACCCATCGGCGGACGTGTGTGATGAGGTGTCTCGGGAGAGAGCGTGCGAGCGGCCCGCCAGCGGCGGGCCACGACGGTCGAGGGTAGCGACGGCCCCCCGGAGCGTCCACACGCGGGCCGCGAGCGCACGGCTCACCCGGGGAGCAGCCAACCCGGCACGCGCGCCTCCAGCCAGCCGACCGGGTGGCTCGCGAGGTGGGCGATCCCGCCCGCCTCGCCCGGGACCGGCGCGTCGGCGAGGAACTCGTGGACGACGATCCGCGCCGCCTCGGTTGCGCGCACCCGGTCGTGGGTGCCGGGGAGGACCACGTGCTCGGCGCCGGGGAGGTCGGAGCGGTGCTCGGGGACCACGAGGTCCGCGTCACCGCCGAGGGTGAGCAGGCGCGTGCCGGCCGCGAGGGGGCTCGTCCAGACGTCCGCGGAGCTCGCCGCCCACCCCTGCGTCACCGTGTCGACCACCTCGGAGCCCGGGGCGAGGTCGGCGACCGCGACCGAGCGCGGGTCGTGGTCGGCCACGAGCCGGCCGACGAGGGTCAGCATCGCCGCCGCCACCGGGTCCCGGGCGGCGTCGACGAGCCCGCCGGCGAGGTCGGCGCCCTCGAGCGGTGAGGCGAGCGTCACCACGTGGGCGATGGGCGGCAGCGTGGGGTCGGCCGGGTCGTGGAGCGCGAGCAGGTAGTAGAGCGCCACGACCCCGCCCATCGAGTGCCCGACCAGGTCGACGGCCTGTCCCGGCGCGCGCGCCCACTGGGCCCGGAGCTGGTCGCGCAGGCGCCGGGCCGCCGCCTCGACCCCGCGCCAGGTGTCCTCGGGGCCGTACGGTGCCTGGTCGCGGGTCGGGTCGTCGGCGAGGCCGCCGGCGCGGCGGCCGGCGTAGGACAGGACCGTGACGTCCTCGGGGCGGTACCCGAGGTGGGTGACGTCGAGCGGCGGCTCGCCGGTGCGGCTGCCGAGGCCGGCGATGGCGATCACGTGGTTGGGGTTGGGGGCCAGCACCCAGCCCGGCCCGTGCGCGACCGGCGAGCCGGGCACGAGCCCGAAGGTGTGCTCGCCCCGCCACGGCTCGTACCGCGGCACGTCGGGGACGTCGGTGACCCGCCAGCCCCCGGGCCCGACCAGCGTCGGCACCCACGGGCCGTCGAGGAGGCTCATCGGGTCGAGGTAGTCGCCGCCGCGGCGGGCCGACCAGTGGAGCGACCCGACCCGGCCGTGCGCCCCGAGCGAGGTGCCGAGCCGGTCGCCGGCGAGGACCTGGTCGCCGGCGACGACCGCGACCTCGGCGAGCTCGCCGTAGCTCGTGCGGATCGCGTCCGCGTGGACGACCGTGACCCACCGACCACCCGCGACCGCGCCGGCGAAGGTGACCCGTCCCGCGGCCGCGGCACGCACCTCCGCACCGGCCCGCGCCGACAGGTCCACCCCGCGGTGGCCGGGCGCGTACGGGCCCACCGGCTCGAGGAACGGCGCGACGACCTCGGCGCCGGCCACCGGCGCCCGGTAGCGGACCTCCGCGCCGGGAACGGCCGCGGCCGCGGGGACGGCGCCGGCGACGCGGACCGGCACGACGAGCGAGACGAGCACACCGACCGCCGCGACCCACACGGCGGCGGGGACCAGGGGTGGGGGTCGCCGGCGCACGGCCCGACGCTACGGGCCCGCCGGCGCGTGTCGAGCGTCGCCCTCCGCCCGGCTGTGGACGGCACGCGCTGGCAGCCGCACGACCCGGCTGGAGCAGGGGTCGGGCGCCCGGACCGCGAACCCCTCCCCGACACCCTGCATCGCCTCCTCACGTCACGAGACCCACCCATGACCTCCCTCCGACGCCCCCGCCGGCTGCTGCTCACCCTCGCCGCCCTGGCGACGGTCGCGACGACCGCTGCCGCCCCCGTCGACACCCCGGCCGGTCCGGGCGAGCTCGTCACCGCCGACCCCTTCACGGGGACGGCCGGTCCGCTGGAGGAGGGCGAGATCGAGCTCGCCGTCCTCTCCACGCGCGCCGCGACGGTGACGGGTGGCGACGCGCTGATGGGCATCCGGGGCGTCGCCGAGGACGACACGGTGCAGGTGCGCGTGGACGGCCGCGACGTGAGCGAGGCCTTCGCCACGGTCGAGGACGACCCCTACGGGGCGCCGACCTCGCACGTCGTCGGGCTCGTCGACGGGTTGCGCGATGGCGAGAACCGCATCACGGCGGTGGTCGAGGGCGCGACCTTCGGGCGCCGCTCCGCCACGCTTCCCGTGACGAACCACCCCGTCACGGGGCCGGTGTTCTCCGGTCCGCACCAGGAACCCTTCGTGTGCCGCATCCACGACCTCGACGACTTCGCCCCGGGCACCGACGAGCGGCCGACCGTCCTGGACGAGGACTGCTCCATCGAGCCCTACGTGCGCTGGTACTACCTCTCCGAGTCGCCTCCTGACGGGCTGCCCTTCGACCCGGCCGACCCGGAGGCACCCGACCAGGTGCCCTACGACACGCACGACTGGGTCGAGCTCACCGACCCCTACGGCGAGTACCCGGCCGACATGGCGACCACGGTGACGACCGACGGTGACGTCGTCCCCGCGATCGCCCGCGTCGAGACCTCCACGATCAACCGCGGGATCACCCGCGTCGCGGTGCTCGACGATCCGGCGGCCCGAGGCCCCGAGGCCCCGTTCGAGGTCCCCGACAGCTGGAACGAGCGGATCATCTACAACTGGGGTGCGTCGTGCGGCATCGGCCGACAGCAGGGCATCGACTCCCCCAACGAGGTGCTCTCGGGCGGCGTCGACGCCGGCGGCGAGGCCCTCGACGTCGGGCCGGAGGTCTTCCGCCCCGCGGTGCTGCAGGGCTACCTGACCGCCCACTCGTCGCTCACGACCTTCAACACCCACTGCAACCAGGTGCTGTCGGCGGAGACCTTCATGATGGTCCGCGAGCACATCACCGAGGACTACGGCCGGCACGAGTGGGTGATGGGCAACGGCGCGTCCGGCGGCGCGATCCAGCAGTACACGACCATGAACATGTACCCGGGGCTGCTCGACGGCGGCCTGCCGCTCGTGTCCTTCCCGGACGTGATCACGACCGCGATGAGCCCGGTGGACTGCCGGCTGCTGCGCCAGGTGTTCCAGCTCGACGACGGCGCGAACCCGATGCTCGGCGGCGAGCGGGAGGTCTGGGCCGGCACGACCTGGAGCGTGGAGAAGCAGAACGCCATCACCGGCCACGCGTCACCGGGCATCTGCGAGGACTGGGACACGATGTTCGCCGACCTCGTCGTCGCGGACCAGGACTGCTCCCGCATCCCCGTCGAGCTGCGCTACTCGCGTGAGACCCGCACCGGTGAGCGCTGCACCCTCCAGGACAACCTGCGCCGCTACCTCGGGGTCGGCGAGGACGGCTACGCCCCGATCCCGATCGACAACGTCGGGGTGCAGTACGGGCTCCAGGCGCTCCTCGACGGGGTCATCTCGGTCGACGAGTTCCTGGTCCTGAACCGCGACATCGGCGGGCTCGACGACGAGGGCTACGGCCCCTGGGACCCCGACGCCCGCGAGGTGCTCGACCGCTCCGAGGCCGCTGTGCAGCCGCGGATGGAGATGCCGGCGGACCTCGCCCACGACCTGTACCGCTACGGGTTCGTGACCGGCCGCGGAGCACTCGACCAGGCGCCGATCATCGACGTGAACCTCTACGTCGACCCCGTGCCGGTGCTCGGCTTCCACGACCAGATCCGCGGCTACATGACCGCCGACCGGATCGAGGAGACCTTCGGAGCGCGTGAGACCCACGCGATCTGGAGCGGGACGCTCGTGACCAACGACGCGTGGTCGACGATGCACGCCTGGCTCGACGACCTCGAGGCCGAGCGCGCCGCCGCCGGCGGGGTGAGCGAGTCGTGGACCGACGAGGTCGTGGCGGCCAAGCCGCTGCAGGGCGAGGATTCCTGCGTCGTGACGACGGCGGGCTACTCGCCCGTGCCGCTGGCCGCGCCCGGGACCGCCGGCGACCCGGGGATGCCGTGCGAGCAGGTCTTCCGGGTCGGGGACAGCCCGCGCATCGTCGCCGGCGGACCCCGCACCGAGGACGTGATCAAGTGCCAGCTGGGGCCGGTGGACCCGGCCGACTACCCGGGCGTGACCTTCACCCCCGAGCAGTGGACCGAGCTCGAGCGCATCTTCGCCGGCGGGGTCTGCGACTGGTCCGTGCCGGGCGTCGGCGAGGTCGAGCGGTCCCAGACGTGGCTGTCCTGGGGCGACGACCGGCACGTGCCCGAGGAGCCCGAGCCCATCCCCAACCTCGTCGCCCGCAGCGCCGGCGCCATCGGCTGACGCCCCGCCGACCGTTCCCGCGCCCCGCCGCCCGCGATCCCGGACCGACGGAGGTGACGGAAACCCGCAGATACGCGGGTTTCCGTCACGGGCGGGGGCCCCGCGACCCGCGACCACGACCACGGATGACGGAAACCCGCAGATACGCGGGTTTCCGTCACGGGCGGGGGCGCCCCGGGCGCCGGCCACCTGCGGGGCGCGCGGGTCAGCCGGAGATGCGCTCGGTGAGCTTGGTGCGCAGCGACAGGACCGACTTGGTGTGGATCTGGCAGACCCGCGACTCGGTCACGCCCAGGACCTCACCGATCTGCGCGAGGGTCAGCCCCTCGAAGTAGTACAGCGACAGCACGGTCTGCTCGCGCTCGGACAGCCGGGTGATGGTCTGGCGCAGGAGCTCGCGCATCTCGATCTCGTCGTAGGACTCCTCGGGGAGGACGGTGTTGGCGTCCTGGAGGGTGTCCACGAGCGAGATGCGGTCACCGTCGCCGACGTCGAGGGCCTCGTCGAGCGCGACCATCGAGGTCAGCGACACCTTCGACAGCATCTCGGCGAGCTCGTCGGTGGAGATGTCGAGCTCGGCGGCGAGCTCCTCGTCGGTGGGGGTGCGGTGGAGCTTCGCCTCGAGGCGCTGCATCGCGGTCTCGATCCGGCGCGCCTTGGACCGCACCGAGCGCGGCACCCAGTCGACGGAGCGGAGCTCGTCGATGATCGCGCCCTTGATCCGCGTGATCGCGTAGGTCTCGAACTTGAAGCCCTTGTCGAGGTCGAACTTGTCGATCGCGTCCATCAGCCCGAAGATCCCGTAGGACACGAGGTCGGCGTGCTCGACGTAGTTGGGCATGCCGGACCCGACGCGGCCGGCGACGTACTTGACGAGCGGCGCGTACTGGAGGATCAGCTGTTCGCGCACGCCCGGATCCCCGGTCGCCCGGTAGCGCTCCCAGAGCGCTTGGACCTCGGGATCCACCGCCGTCTCCGTCCCCTGTCGGTGCTGCGTCGTTCGCTGTCACCGCCCCCGCCGAGAAGCACGGCGCGGAGCCATCCTACCGAGCGTTACCGTCTCTCCGTCGCTGTCCCGCGCGCGGGTGCGCGGTCGTGTAGGCCTCGACGAGCCGCCCTCTGGACAGGTGCGTGTAGTGCTGGGTGGTCGCGAGCGACGCGTGGCCGAGGAGCTCCTGGACCGCACGTAGGTCCGCGCCGCCCTCGAGGAGGTGGGTGGCGTAGCTGTGCCGGAGCGTGTGCGGGGTGACGTGGCCGACCCCGGCGACACGACCGGCGCGCTCGACGATCGTGCGCGCGTCCCGGGTGCCGAGCCGGTCGCCGCGGCCGTTGAGGAGCAGCGCGTCCTGGGCCGCCGGCGCCGGCGAGGTGCGGCCGGCCGCCGGCGAGGTAGGCGTCGAGCGCGTCGCGTGCCGGGTCGCCGAGCGGCACGATCCGCTCCTTGCGGCCCTTGCCGAACAGCCGCACGAGCCCCTGCGACAGGTCGACGGCGCCGAGGTCGAGGCCGCAGGCCTCGGACACGCGCGCACCGGTGGCGTAGAGCACCTCGAGGAGCGCCCGGTCGCGCAGGCCCGCCGGCGTGGCGGTGTCGGGGGCGGTCAGGACGGCGACGACCTGGTCGGGGCGGAGCACCCGCGGCAGCGTCCTCCCCTGCTTGGGCGTGCCGAGGAGGCGGGACACGTCGCGCGAGACGATGCCGTCGCGGGCGAGGAAGCGGTGCAGGGTGCGGACGGCCGAGGCGCGCCGGGCGATGGTGGCGCGGGCGTAGCCGCGCTCGGCGAGGTCGGCGAGGTAGCGCCGCAGGACCAGCAGCTCGACCTCGTCGGGGTGCTCGATCCCGAGCCCGGTGCAGAACGTCGCGAGGTCGGTGGCATCGCGCCGGTAGGCCGCCACGGTGTGCTCGGAGTGGTCGCGCTGGAGCACCAGGTGGTCGACGAAGGCGTCGATCGCGGCCGTCCAGGCGCGCGAGGGCGCGGGGACCTCGTCCCCGGGAACCCGGTCCTCCTCGGTGGCTCGCACCCGCTCAGGGTGTTGCACGGGTCACACGTTGTCAAGGTTCGTGGCTGTTGTGGCTGGCGTGCGGGACACTTCGACCAGGAGTACCGCTGGCGAGGGCCTCGCCGGTACGCTCCGGTACCCCTTGACGTGCGGGTCCCGCACCCCCCGAGCGCCGCGCGAGGAGCCCCGAGTGCCGACCCTCCACGACATCGACTACCGCGGACACCGCGTCGTCTACGAGGTCCACGGCGAGGGCCCCAAGGTGCTCGTGTTCACCCACGGCCTGCTCCTCGACGCGCTCCTGAACCACGCGATCGCGACCCGCCTGGCCGACCTCGGCTACCGGGTGGTGCTGCCCGAGCTCCTCGGCCACGGTCGCAGCGACAAGCCGCAGCACGCCTACGAGCACCGGCTCGACTTCTACGCCGAGCAGATCCTCGGCATCCTCGACGACCTGGGGGTGGACGACGCGGTCGTCGGCGGGGTCTCGCTCGGCGCCAACGTCGCCCTGCAGGTGGCCGAGACGGCCCCGCAGCGGGTCCGCGCCATGATCCTCGAGATGCCGGTCCTCGAGCGTGGGGCGATGGCGGCGGTGTCGGCGTTCTGGCCGCCGCTCCTCGCGATGCGCTACCTGTCGAAGGTCATCCGCCCGTTCACGCGCGCGGTCCGGGCCCTCCCCCGCACCGGGATCGGGGCGGTCGACTCCTGGCTCAACCTCTTCTCCGCCGACCCGCGTGAGAACGCCGCCGTCCTCCACGGCCTGTTCGTGGGCCCCGGCGCGCCGGCGGCGCGCTCGCGGATGACGATGCAGGCGCCGGCGCTCGTCATCGGCCACGGCTTCGACCTGCTGCACGCGATGGACGACGCCAAGGCGCTCGCCGCCGAGCTCCCCAACGCCCGGTTCCTCCAGGCGCGCTCCCCCATCGAGGCCCGCACGGTGCCGGACCGGATCGTGGGCGAGATGGCCGCGTTCCTCGACGAGGCGTGGGGCCCCAAGGCCGTCACCGCCTCGGCCTGAGCACCGCGCCAGCCGCCCCGCCGCGCACGGCAGGCGGCGTCAGCCGTAGTGACGGAACTCGGGCCACCGGTCGGCCCAGGTCCCGCGGAGCCCGCGGCAGACCCAGATGGGCGTCCCCTGCGCCTCGTTGTCGATGCCGCGCCCGTTGTCGACGGTCGCCGCGAGGTCGCAGGCGGCGAACTCCCGCTCGAGGAACGCGGCCGGGAGCCGCACCGCCACCACCGTGGCGGTGTCGTCGCGGGGCCGCCGCCAGTGCCAGTAGCTGTTGTGCCCGGAGTACGCCGGCGGTAACCCGAACTCCGGCCCGAACCGGTCGAGCGCGCCGGCCTCGCCGTACGAGCCGGTCACGAGCACGACCTCGTCCCGCTCGTCGGGCGGGAGGTCGGCGACGACGCCGGCGACCTGGGCCGCCAGGGCCGGCCAGCCGACGGTCTCGACCAGGGTGTCGTTGACCTCGCCGACGTGCGTCGCCGCCAGGACGGCGACGGGGAGCACCGGCAGCGACAGGGGGACGGCGACGAGCGCCTGGACCCCGAGCAGCCGGACGAGGCGCCGCGTCGCGAGCCCGCGGAGCGCCACCGCTCCGGCCACCACGACGACGACCCCGAGCGGCAGCGGGTAGTAGGGACGTCCGCCGGAGGCGAACGTGAGGAGGAGCGCCAGGCCGTAGGCGACCAGCAGCGGCCGGACCCCTCCGGGGCCGTCGCGACGCCACAGCCAGCGCACGCCGGCGACCAGCAGCGGCAGCAGCACCGGGCCGAGCAGCAGGACCTGGAGCGGCAGCAGCGTCACCCGGTTCTCCCCCGCCAGACGGGCGGACAGGGACGCGGCCATCTCGAGCTGGGGCCAGCCGTGGGCCGCCTGCCACAGGAGCGTCGGGGCGGCGAGCACGAGGGCCGCGAGGCCGCCGGCGGCGAGCCACCGGGGGGCGAGGAGCTCCCACCGCCGCGCCAGCGCCAGCGCGCCGAGGAGCGCGAGGACGAGCAGCACGACCAGGTGCTTGTTCCACAGCGACAGGCCGGCGACCACCCCGATGGGGACCCACCAGCGGGCCTCTCCGGAGGTGAGCATCCGGGTGGCGAGGACGAGCACCGCCAGCCACGCCGCGAGGTCGATGGTCGCGGTGGACAGGAGGTGCCCGGTCGTCAGGACGAACTCCGACCCCGCGACCGCGGCGGCGGCGACCGCCTGGGCCCGTCGGTCGCCGCCGAGCTCGCGGGCGAGGACCGCCGCCAGGAGCACCGAGCCCGCCGAGACGAGGGCCGGGACGATGCGCAGGGCCACCACCGATCCCCCGAACAGGGCACGTTGCAGCCCGGCGAGGGCCGGCACGAGCGGCGGCTGGTCGACGTAGCCCAGCGCCAGGTGTCGCGCGGCCTCCAGGAAGTAGAGCTCGTCGCGGTGGAAGCCGTAGCGACCGGCGGCGACCAGGAGCACGACGAGGTGGGCGCCGGCGATCAGCCACACCGCCCGGCCCGGCCGTCGGAGGAGGCGTCCCGGCATCGCGGCCCCTCGCGTCCTCAGCCCGTCGCGCGCAGCCGGGCGGCGAGCTCGGCGAGCTCGGTCCGGTCGGCGAACGCCTTGCGCCACGGGGGCACCGACACGCCGTCACCCACGGTGCGCGGGATGACGTGCAGGTGGAGGTGGAAGACGGTCTGGAACGCGATCGCGCGCGTGGCCTGGAGCAGGTTCACCCCGTCGAGGTCGAGCGCGTCCCGGAGCCGGCCGGCGACCCGGTGGGCGGTGCGCATCACGGCCGCGGCGGTCTGCGCGTCGGCCGACCAGAGGTCGTCGGTGTGGCGCTTCGGGACGACGAGCGTGTGGCCGACGGTGAACGGGGCGATGTCGAGGAAGGCCAGCGTGTCGGCGTCCTCGTCCACGATGTGGGCGGGGGCCTCGCGGGCGACGATGGCGCAGAACGGGCATCCGGGCATGACCGGTACGCCTAGCGGGCGACGCGCCGCCGCCCAGCGGGATGGGACGAGGCGGACGCCGTCCGCGCCGCTCGGCGACCCCGTCCGCGCCCTCGGCGATCTCGCCGGCGATGCGCGCCCGGGTGAGGGCGGCCAGGAGCCGGGCCGCCGGCTCGGAGGCGGCCTCGGCGAGGTCGTCGAGCCGCACCGGCCGCGGCCACGCCGCGACGAGGACGGCGTGGACCTCCGGTGGCAACGTCGTGGTCGGCACCGTGCCCGACCCGTCACCGGCGCCGGTCGTCGCCGCGAGCGACAGCGCGGCGAGGAGGTCGTCCGGCGACGCGCACGGCGCGGCACCCTCGCGCAGCAGCAGGTGCGGGGCGGCCGACCCGGGGCGCCGGACGTCCCCCGGCACCGCCAGCACCGGGACCCCGAGGTCGGCGGCGAACCCGGCGGTCACGAGCGCCCCCGACCGCGCCCCGCCCTCGACCACCACGACGACGTCGGCGAGCGCCGCCACGATGCGGTTGCGCGCGCGGACGTTCGCGGCCACCGGGCGGGCCCCCGGCAGGTGCTCGGAGACGAGCCACCCGCCGCCGGCGCGGATCGCGTCGAACAGCCCGCCTGGCGCGGCGTGCGCCTGCGGGTAGGCGACGTCGTGGCCGCAGCCGAGCACGACGACGGTGCCGTGGTCGCGGGCGGCGCCGTGCGCGGCCGCGTCGATGCCGACCGCACCCCCGGAGACGACCGTCGCGCCGGCGACCGCCGCGGCCTCCGCGAGCCACGCCGCCACACCGGTCCCGTAGCTCGTCGCCCGGCGGGCGCCGACGATGGCCACCGCGGGACGCTCGGGCAGCGGGCCGGGCCCGCGGACGGCCAAGAAGGGCGGTCCGCCGGACTCCGGCCAGCCGGCACCGAGCCGGGCCGGGTAGCCCGGGTCACCAGCCAGGGCCACGCGGACCCCGAGCCGCCGCCAGACCGCCACGGGCGTGTCGAGGTCGGTGACCAGCGTCGGCGGGGCGAGGACGTGCAGGAGCTCGGTCGGCGCGCCGGGATCACCGGACGCGGCGGCAGCCCGTGCCTCGCGGGCGAGCACGGCGGCCCCACCGGGGCGGAGGCAACGATCGAGCACCCGGGCCAGGAGGTCCGGGTCGGTGCCGTCCGCGGCCACGCCGGCGACGGGTCCGCTCACGACGCCGCCAGCCGGGTCGCCAGCCGGTAGGCGACCGCCTCGTCGACGTGGCCGACGGCGATCGACTCCGCGCCGTCGAGGTCGGCGATCGTCCGTGCCACGCGCAACGCCCGGTCGAAGCTCCGCGCCGACAGGCCGAGCTGGTCGACCGCGCCGGCGAGCGCACGCACCGCCGCCGGCGTGCCGGTCGCCCGGACGGCGGCGGGCGGGACGGCCCGGTTCACCACGCCCGTCCCCCAGCGGCTGGCGGTCGCCTCGCGGGCGTCGGCGACCCGTCCGGCGACCGCGGCGCTGGGCTCGCCGTCGCCGGGACCGATGAGCCGCTCGGGGTCGACCGGGTGGAGCTCGACCTGGAGGTCGATGCGGTCCGACAGCGGTCCGGACAGCCGCGAGCGGTAGCGCTCGACGCGGTCGGGGCTGCAGCGGCACGGCATCGAGGTGCTGCCGAGGTGGCCGCAGGGGCACGGGTTGGTCGCGCTGACGAGCAGCACGTCGGCCGGGAACGACACCGACGCCTGCGACCGGACGATGCGGATGCGGCCGGTCTCGAGCGGCTGCCGGAGCGCGTCGAGCACCCACCGGGGCATCTCGAGCAGCTCGTCGAGGAACAGGATCCCGCGGTGGGCGAGGCTCAGCTCCCCCGGCCGCGCGACCCCGGTGCCGCCGCCGACGAGCCCGGCGGCCGAGGTCGTGTGGTGCGGCGAGCGGAACGGCGCGACGAGCGACAGGGGCGCGTCGGGGTCGCGCACGCCGGCGACCGAGTGGATGGCCGCGACCTCGAGCGCCTGCTCGACCGACAGCGGCGGCAGCACCCCGGGCATGCGCTCGGCCAGCATCGACTTGCCGCACCCGGGCGGCCCCGACAGCAGCAGGTGGTGACCGCCCGCGGCCGCGATCTCGACCGCCCGACGTGCCACCGCCTGGCCGCGCACGTCGGCGAGGTCCGGCCCGGTGGCGGTCACGACCGCGGGGACGTCGTCGACCGGTGCGGACCGGTGCCTCGCCGCGCAGGATCGCGGCCGCCTCGGCGAGCGAGGCGACCGGGACCACCTTCAGGTCGGCGACGAGGGACGCCTCGACCGCGGCCCGGTCGGGGACGAGCAGACAGCGGGCGCCGGCGTCGCGGGCGGCCGCGGCCGCGGGGAGGATCCCGGGGACCGGGCGGGCGGAGCCGTCGAGGCCGAGCTCGCCGATGGCCCACAGGTCCTCGAGCGCCGGCGGCTCGATCTCGCCCATCGCCCCGAGCACGGACAGCGCCAGGGCGAGGTCGAACCCGGCGCCGGACTTGCGCAACGCCGCCGGCGCGAGGTTGACGACGACCTTCTGGTCCGGCCAGTGGAACCCGGCGCGCTGCACCGCGGACTTCACCCGGTCGGCGGCCTCGCGCACCGCGGTGTCGGGGAGCCCCACGACCCGGGTTCCCGGCAGCCCCTGGGCCCGCGTCGCCTCGACGGTGACGTGGTGCGCGTCGAGTCCGACGAGCGCCGCGGCGTGCACGACCGCGACCATCAGAACGCCCGCACGACGTGGTCGATCCGGGGTGACGGGCCGTCGAGCCGGACCCCGACGACGTCGAAGCGGACCGTGCGGTAGGGCAGCTCCGCGGTCGGCAGCAACGCCAGGGTCAGGGAGCGGATCTTGGCCTGCTTGGCGGCGGTGACCGCCGCGAGCGGTCCGCCGAAGCCGTCGCCACGCCGGGTCTTCACCTCGCAGACGACGACCAGGCCCTCGCGGTGGTCGAGCGCCACCAGGTCGAGCTCGCCCCGGAGCTCCCCGGCGCGGAGCCGCCAGTTGCGGCCCACGACCTCGAGGCCGAGCTCGGTGAGGTAGGCCGCGGCGAGCTCCTCGCCACGCGCGCCCAGCGCCGCACGCGGTGGCGGGGCCGGCGCGGCAGCAGGGGCGGATCGGTCAGCGGGGGGCGGTGTCGTGTCCATGCCGGCGGACGCTACGGGCCAGAGCGCCGTTGCCAACCGCGGTCCCCGCGAGCCCTGTGGACACCGCCGGCGGTGCGGGGGTCAGAGGACCCCGAACGCCCACAGGAGCAGGCCACCCACGATCACGATGGCGCTGACCAACAGGATCACGTCGGCCCGCTTGGCGTCCCGGTAGCGCCGGGTGGCGTTGAACCCCACGGCTACTGCTCCATGAACGGCGGCAGCTCGTGGTCCTCGTGCACGAGCTCCTCGACGTTGACGTCGCGGAAGGTGAGCACGCGGACCTCCTTCAGGAACCGCGCCTGGCGGTACATGTCCCACACCCACGCGTCGGTCAGCCGCAGCTCGAAGTACAGGTCGTCCCCACCGTGCGGCGTCACCTCGACCTCGTTGCAGAGGTAGAAGCGCCGCTCGGTCTCGACGACGTAGCGGAACATCCGCACGACGTCGCGGTACTCGCGGTAGAGGGCGAGCTCGAGCTCGCTCTCGTAGGCGTCGATCTCCTCGGGGTTCATCTGCCGCCTGTTCCCTCGTGGGCGCCGGCGCCGGTGGGCGCGGGCTCGTCGAAGCTCATCCGCAGCTGGGCGACCGGGGCGAAGCAGCGCCGGTGCGCCGGGCTCGGACCGAGCCGGTCGAGCGCCTCGACGTGCTCGGGTGCGCCGTAGCCCTTGTTGCGCTCCCAGCCGTAGCCGCGGTAGCGCCGCGCCAGTCGCGTCATCATCCGGTCCCGGGTCACCTTGGCGACGACCGACGCGGCCGCGACGTTGGCGGAGACGCGGTCGCCCTTGATCACCCGCAACGACGGTACCCGCAACCGCAGCTTGAACAGCCCGTCGACGAGCACGTAGTCGGGGTCGACGACGAGCTTGCGCAGCGCGAGTTGCAGCGCCCGGATGTTGGCCGTCTGTAGGCCGATGCGGTCGAGCCGCTCGTTCGTGATGCGGGTCACCCCGACGGCGAGCGCGCCCGCGTGGATCTCGTCGTAGAGGCGGTCGCGCTGCTTGGGTGTCAGGAGCTTCGAGTCACGCAGCCCGTCCGGCACCCAGTCCACCGGCAGCACCACCGCGGCGGCGACGAGCGGCCCGGCCAGCGCGCCCCGGCCGGCCTCGTCGACGCCGGCGATGGTCGAGAACCCCCGGCCGCGGAGCGCGTCCTCGAGGCGACCGAGCGGCAGGCTCACGGCCGGCCCGTCTCCGCCGCCGCCTCGGGGTCCAGCGACGCGTAGTGGGTGCCGCCGAGGCCCTCGACGTGATCGAGCGGCCAGATGATCGCGGCCGCCCGCCCGACGACGGCGTCCATGTCGACGTAGCCGAGCGTGTAACGCGAGTCCGACGAGTTCGGTCGGTTGTCGCCGAGGAAGAACAGCTTGCCCTCGGGCACCTCGTAGGGGCCCTGCGTCTTGGTGTCCTCGTAGACGACGTAGGGCTCGTCGATGGGCACGTCGTTGACGAACACCCGACCGTCCTCGATCGTGATGACGTCGCCCGGCAGTCCGATGACCCGCTTGACGAAGTCGCGGGCGTTGGCCGGGACGACGCCGAGGAACTGCCCGATCGCGCGGATGACCTTCTGCCCCGCCTCCTCCTCCTCGGGGACGGCGGTGCGCTCGCCCTCGAAGACGACGATCTCGCCCCGGCGCGGCTCGCGGAAGTGGTAGGTGAGCTTCTCGACGACCATGCGGTCGTTGACCATCAGCGTCGGCTCCATCGACTGCGACGGGATGTAGAACACCTGCACGACGAAGGTCCGCAGCAGGAACGCGAGCACGAACGCGACGAGGAGCAGCACCGGCAGCTCGCGGAAGAACGCCGCGACCGAGCCGTCGCTGCGCGTCTCGGCGCCGGCGGGCTCGGTGGCGGTGGTGTCGGTGTCCGACACGGTCGCCTCGTCGTCAGGTCGGGGGTCCATCACGTCCTCGGGAGCCTACGTCGTCGGGTCCGGTCGCCGGAGCAACGACACCGAGCGAGCACGGAGTTCCGCTGTGTCACCCGCTGCACGCCGGCGGGGGTCGGTGCAGAACGGCCGGCCCGGACGCGACGACGAGGGTGCCAGCCGGCACCCTCGTCGTGGGGATCACAACGGCGGGCGGACACGCCACGCCGCGCCAGCTCAGACGAGCTCGCGCTTCTCCTTGATGCGGGCCTTCTTGCCGACCCGGTCGCGGAGGTAGTAGAGCTTGGCGCGCCGGACCTTGCCGCGGCGGGTGACCTCGATCGTCTCGAGGACCGGGCTGTGCACCGGGAACGTCCGCTCGACGCCGACGCCGAAGCTGACCTTGCGGACCGTGAAGGTCTCGCGCAGGCCGCCGCCCTGCCGGCGGATGACGACGCCCTCGAACACCTGGATGCGGGACCGGGTGCCCTCGACCACGCGTACGTGCACCTTGACGGTGTCGCCGGGCCAGAACTCGGGGACGTCGTCACGCAGACGCGCCTTCTCGACGAGGTCGACCTTGTTCATCTCGGGTTCCGTTCCAACTTGAGGAGGTCTCGGCACGTGGCCGGGCGCACGGGCGGGAGGGAGAGGCTACGGGACACGCGGCGGACCCACGGGGGAGGAGCCTGAACCGGCTCGACGGACTCCCCGCACCCTCCCCGCACCCGTCGTGCGCGCGAGGAAGGTCGACGTGCGCTGCAGGCGCGGAGGATACGGCCTGATCGTCGGGGCGGTCAAACGGTGGCGGCGGTCGCCGGTGCCGGCGCGCGGCGCGCGACCGGTGGCCCGCGGCTACCGCGGGACCGGTTCCCCGACCCTCCACCGCCGCCCGGCCGGGCCGCCACGGTCCCGGGTCGGGTGGCCCCCGGACCGGGGGGATCGACCGACCTGTCCGAACCCTGTACCGGTCGGCCGGGGGCGGCACCGCGGGGGTCCTCGACGCCGGCGTACCACTTGCTCCGGCGGGAACGTCCCGACCCGAGAGGAGCCCGAGATGCGCCGCGAGATCCACCGGAAGGTCCGTCGCACCCGCGACGGCGTGAGCGTCGTCGCGGACCTCCACGTCGTCACCGAGGTCAACACCGGCGACGACGGGCCGGCCGGGCCGTCCCATGACCACACGGAGGAGGAACCGATGACGAACCGTGAGCCGCTGACCGAGGCCGAGCTCGAGGCGCAGACCGCCGAGGAGCTGCCGGACCGCGAGGCGATGAGCCTCATCAACGCCAACGTCGCCGCCCCGGTGAACGCGGCCGTGGCGCTGAACGCGTTGTCCGACGACGGCGCCGCGATCGCGAACGCGGAGCAGACGGCCTTCATCGACCAGTCGAACTGAACGCGGACGTCCGCCTGACCCGCTGGCCCCGTGCCCGACGTGACGACCCACGAGGAGAGGACCACCCGATGAGCACCGAACCGACCACCGACGGTCTGACCGCCGCCGAGCTCGACGCGCAGACCGCCGAGGAGCTGCCGGACCGCGAGGCGATGAGCCTGGTGAACGCCAACCTCGCCATCCCCATCAACGCCGCGGTCGCCGCGAACGTGCTGAGCGACGGCGGGACCGCCTACGCCGACGCCGCGCAGGACGCCTACATGGACCAGAGCACCTGATCCAGAGCCGGACCACACCCCGGCGCACACCCCAGAGCCTGACCCCACGACGACAACGGAGGAACCGACGTGAGCACCGATCCGATCGACCAGGGCCTGACCGACGCCGAGCTCGAGGCCCAGACCGGCGAGGAACTGCCGGACCGCGAGGCGATGAGCCTCATCAACGCCAACCTGGCCGCTCCCGTGAACGCCGCCGTCGCCGCGAACGTGCTGAGCGACGACTCGGTGGCGTTCGCGAACGCGGAGCAGAACGTGGTCATCGACCAGTCCAACTGACCGCTCCACCGACCCGACGGTGACGCGCCGGCGGCCGGGTCCCCTCCGGCCGCCGGCCCGCGCGACACGGGAGCCACCGCGTGACGACCAGCACCGGCACCTCGACGGCGTTCCCACCGGGGGAGCCCGTCCCCCGGCGGCCGACGAGACGCCCGTCCCGGCCGAGGGGCTCGACCTCGTCGGGCTCTACGCGTCGTCCGGCTTCGTCGACCCGCCCTACCTCGTCCGCCGCGCCGACGGCAGCACCGTCCAGCTGCCCGAGCTCCTCTACCGGACGCTCGCGGCGGTCGACGGCAGCCGCGACCTCGAAGCGATCGCCCGACTCGTGAGCGAGCGCTACGGCCGCACCGTCACCGCCGACAACGTCGGCTACCTCGTCGACGAGAAGCTGCGTCCCCTGGGTCTCGCCGCCCGCGACGGCCAGGAGCTCCCCGAGCCCGAGCGGCCCGCGCAGCTCCTCGCGCTCACCTACCGTGCCGCGCTCGTGCCGGAACGGGTGACCCACGCGCTCGCCCGCACCTTCGGCTGGTTGTTCCACCCCACCGTCGTGGTGCTGGTGCTGGCCTCCGCCGTCGCCATCGACGTCTGGCTCTTCGGCAGCCACGGCGTGGGACAGACGCTCCGCCAGACCGTCTACCAGCCGCTGGTGATCCTGCTGGTCGTCGGGCTCGTCGTCGTCTCGGCGGCGTTCCACGAGCTGGGCCACGCCGCCGCCTGCCGCTACTCGGGCGCCACCCCGGGGAGGATGGGCGCCGGCCTCTACCTCGCCTGGCCGGTGTTCTACACCGACGTCACCGACGCCTACCGACTCGACCGACGCGGGCGGCTCCGCACCGACCTCGGCGGGGTCTACTTCAACGTCGTGTTCATGCTCCTGACCTTCGGGGCGTACACAGCCACGGGCTTCGAGCCGCTGCTGACGCTGATCCTGGTGCAGCACCTCGAGATCGTGCACCAGCTGCTGCCCTTCGTCCGGCTCGACGGCTACTACATCGTGGCCGACATCACCGGGGTCCCGGACCTGTTCAGCCGCATCGGCCCGATCCTCAAGAGCTTCATCCCCGGCCGCGACCCCGCGCCTCAGGTCACCGAGCTCAAGCCCTGGGCGCGGTGGACCGCGACCGCCTGGGCAGTGCTGGTCATCCCGCTGCTGCTCGTCAACCTCGGCGCGATCGTCCTCGGCCTCCCCCGGATCCTGTCGACCGCCTACGACTCCGCCACGATGCAGTGGGCGAAGGTCGCCGAGGGCAGCGGCGTCGCGGCCGTCGCCGCGGGGGTCCAGCTGGTCGTCCTGGTGCTGCCGGTCGCCGCGATCGTCCTCATGCTGTGGCGCCTGACCAAGCGGGCCGGGACCGCGACGTGGTCGTTCACCGAGGGGCGGCCGGTGCTCCGGACCGGCGGCGTGGCGTTCCTGTCCGTCGCGGCCGTCGGGGCGCTCTTCACGCTGTGGCCCAACGGTGACTACCGGCCGATCCAGGCCGACGAGAGCTGGACGCTCGCCGACGCGCGTGAGGCGGTCCGCCACGTCCGGACCGGCCGACCGTCGCTCACCGCCGAGCGGGAGCAGGAGCTCGGCGGGGCCCCGTCGCTGGCGGACCAGGGTGGACTCGCCTCGCTCCGGGACGGTGGCGGCCCGAGCCCGGCTGACGACGACGCCGGCGCCGTCACCGACCAGCCCACGGCTACCGGCACCGAGCCGGCAGCCGGCCCGGCTCCCTCTGCGTCACCGTCCCCGTCCGCGTCCCCGTCGCCCTCCGCGTCCCCGTCGCCCTCCGCGTCCCCGTCGCCCTCCGCGTCCCCCTCGCCGTCCCCGACCACCTCGCCGTCGCCGTCGGGCGGCACCACCGAGCCGACGCCGAGCCCCAGCCCGACCACGTCACCCAGCCCCAGCCCGTCCGCCACGCCATCGCCCTGACCACACCCGGAGGACCCACCCATGAGGACCCCACGCCCGATCGTCGCCGGCGCCGTCGCGGCCGTCCTGGCCACCGGCCTGGCCGTCCCGGCCCTCGCCGGGAGCGGCGACCAGACCGTCGTCGTCACCAACACCGAGGACGGCACCGACGTCGCCAAGCTCCGGTTCAAGGTCACCAGGGTCCACGGGGACACGATCGACGCCGACAACACCGCCGTCGCGGTGTCCTCCTGCACCGACTGCAGCTCCGTCGCCGTCGCCATCCAGGTCGTCCTCGCCAGCGGCGACATGACGACGGTGACCCCGGACAACCTCGCGGTGGCCCTGAACGTCGAGTGCGAAGACTGCCAGAGCTACGCCGCGGCCTACCAGTACGTGTTCGGGAGCGAGGCACGGACGACGTTCACCAAGGAGGGCAAGGAGCGGCTGAAGGCCGTCAAGCGTGAGCTCAAGGAGCTCGGCAAGGCCGACCTCGAGCTCGACGAGCTACAGGCGCGGGTCGACGCGCTCGCCGACGAGGTCCGCGACGTGGTGGAGACCGAGCTCGTCCTCAAGCACGAGAAGGACCGCAAGCACGAGAAGGACAGCACGCACGAGGAGGACGCCGAGATGGGTTCGGCGTCCGCCGGGACCGCGGACACCCAGCCCGCCCCCGAGGCGAGCCCGTCCCCGGACGCATCGCCGTCACCGGAGGCGTCCCCGTCGGCCGAGACCTCGCCGGAGACGTCACCCGCGGCGTCCCCCTCGCCTACCGCGTCCCCGTCGCCCGACTCCTCGCCATCGCCCGACGCCTCGCCGTCACCCGAGGCGTCACCCTCCCCTGAGGCGTCCCCGTCGCCGGAGGCATCCCCGTCGCCCGAGCCCTCGCCCACGGCGTGACGCGATCAGCCGGCCGCGTCGCCGCCGTGCTCCTCGCGCCAGCGCGCGTGGAGGTCGGGCCGGCGGTCGCGGGTCAGCTCCACGGCACGCTCGTGGCGCCACCGGTCCACCGCCCCGTGGTCACCGGAGGTCAGCACCTCCGGGACCCCCATGCCGCGGACCTCGGCGGGGCGGGTGTAGTGGGGGTACTCGAGCAGGCCGTGGCTGAACGACTCGTCCTCGGGCGAGGCGTCGTTGCCCATCACCCCGGGGACGTGCCGCGTGACGGCCTCGACCAGCACGACCGCGGCCGCCTCGCCGCCGAACAGGACGTAGTCGCCGATCGAGACCTCGTCGGTCGCCCCGGCCTCGTGCACGCGCTCGTCGATGCCCTCGTAGCGGCCGCACAGGACGACCAGGCGGTCCTCCTCGGCGAGCTCGGTGGCGAGGTCGTGGTCGAGCACGCGGCCCCGTGGCGTGAGGAGCACCGTGCGGGGACGCTCGCCGGCGACCTCGTAGCGGGGTCGGTCGAGGCCGTCGTTCCAGACCGCCTCGAGCGCCTCGAACCACACGTCAGCGCGCATGACCATCCCCGCCCCGCCGCCGTAGGGGGCGTCGTCGACGCTCCGGTGCCGGTCGTGGGCCCAGTCGCGCAGGTCGTGGGTCCGCAGGTCCAGCGTGCCGTCCTCGACCGCGCGACCGAGGAGGGACGCCGAGAACGGCCCGTGGAAGAACCCGGGGAAGACCGTGAGGACGTCGATCCGCATCAGCCCGCCCCCTCGGCGTCGTCGACGAGGCCCGCCGGCGGGTCGACCAGCACCAGCACCTCCTCGCCGTCGGCGTCGGTGTGGACCTCGACGTAGTCGTCCACCGCCGGCAGGAGCCAGGTCGTGCCGTCCTCCCGGGCGACCTCGAGGAGGTCGTAGCCAGCGGCGTCGGGGAGCTCGACGATGTCCCGGACGAAGCCGAGGAAGCGCCCGTCCTCGTGGACGACCAGCATCCCGACGAGCTCGTGGGCGTAGAAGTACTCGCTGTCGGAGACGTCGGCGGCCGCCGCGAAGAACCGCACGCCGCGCAGCAGCTCCGCGGCCGAGCGGTCCGGGACCTCGGCGAGCTTGACGAGCATGCGGCCCTGGTGGGGCCGGCTCGACTCGATGGTGAACGTCCGCCCGTCGTGGGCGGACAGCACCGTCTCGGGCTCGAAGCGGCCGGCGACGTCGGAGGTCACCTCGACCGCGACCTCGCCCTTGATGCCGTGGGGCTTGACCACACGGCCGACCTGGACCTGTTCAGGGTCGGACACGGCGGGACCTTCCCGTGGGACGCACGACGCCGCCTACGCGAGGCAGGCGGCGTCGGTCGTCATCGGCCTCGGCGGGCACGTGGTGTCAGTCGACGATCTCGACCGAGACGTTCTCGCCGTCGAGCGAGGCGGCGGCCTTGACCAGCGTGCGCAGCGCCTTGGCGGTGCGGCCACGCTTGCCGATCACCTTGCCGAGGTCCTCGTCGTTGACGTGGAGCTCGAGGACGGTGTTGCGGTCCCCCTCGTCCACGACGACCTCGACGTCGTCGGGGTGGTCGACGAGCTGCTTGGCGACGTACTCGAGGACAGCTTCGGCCTTCACTCCGACGCCTCCTCGGCCGCGGGCTCCTCAGCCGGCGCCTCGGCGGGTGCCGCCTTGGCCTCGGCCTCCTCGGCCTTCTTGGCCTTGGCCTTCTTCGACAGCTTCGGCTGGTCGGCCGCGCCGCTGCGGTCACGCTTGGGCTTGTCGCCGGGCTTGAACTCCTCCCAGGCGCCGCTGATGCGGAGCAGCTTCTCGACGGCCTCGGTCGGCTGGGCGCCGTTGCGCAGCCACTTCACGGCCTTGTCGTTGTCGATCTCGATGCCGGACGGGTCCGACATCGGGTGGTACTCGCCGATGATCTCGATGAAGCGACCATCGCGGGGCGAGCGCGCGTCGGCGACGACGACGCGGTAGTGCGGCCGCTTCTTGGTGCCCTCGCGGCGCAGGCGCAGCTTGACTGCCATGGGTGGGTCTCCTGGGTGTCGCCGGGCGCGTCGCCGCGGCGGATGGTGGCCGTCCCGTACCCGCACGGACCGCATCCCGAGGTGGTGCCGGGGGGCGGGCGGTGAGGCGGAGGACGACCCGGTACGGGTCGGTCCGAGCGAGGAGGCGGGCCTCGTCGCCGGACGCGGTGCGTGGAGGGTAGCGGCGGCGCACGCCGGTGACGACCCGGCGCGCGCGCCGCCTCGGGGCGACGTCTGTACCGGGACGTTCTCCTAGAGGGGAAGTTCCCGGTACAGACCTGGGCCGGTTGCGCCCCGCTACTTGTCCTTCTTCGGGGCGGGCTGCAGGCCGGAGAAGCCGCCGAGGCCGCCCCCGCCGCCGAGGCCGGGTGGGAGGCCCCCGCCCTTGCTCATCTGCCGCAGCGCCTTGGCCTGGGCCGCCTGCCCCTTCAAGCCCTGGGGCTTGCCGCCGCCGAGGCCGGCCATCTTCGACACCGACTTCATGACCTTCTGCGCCTCCTCGAACTGCTTGACGAGGCGGTTGACCTCCTGCACGGAGGTGCCGGAGCCGGCGGCGATGCGCCGCTTGCGCGAGGCCCCGCGCTTGGTGAGGAGCTTGGTGTCGCGGCGCTCGTCGAGCGTCATGGACCGGATGATGGCCTCGACCCGGCCGACCTGCTTGTCGTCGATGTCGATGTCCTTCAGCTGCTTGCCCATGCCGGGGATCATCCCGAGCAGGCCCTGCAGCGGACCCATCTTCTTGAGCATCTGCATCTGCGAGAGGAAGTCGTCGAGGGTGAACTGCCCGGAGAGCAGGGCGTCCTCGGCGGCCTTGGCCTCCTTCTCGGTGTAGGTCTCCTCGGCCTTCTCGATGAGCGTCATCACGTCGCCCATGCCGAGGATGCGTCCCGCCATCCGGTCGGGGTGGAAGGCCTCGAAGTCCTCCATCTTCTCGCCGATGGAGGCGAACTTGATGGGCTTGCCGGTGACCTCGCGGACCGACAGCGCGGCACCGCCGCGGGCGTCACCGTCGAGCTTGGTGAGGATGACCCCGTCGAAGCCGACCTCGTCGAGGAAGGACCGGGCGACGTTGACGGCCTCCTGGCCGATCATCGAGTCGATGACGAACAGCGTCTCGACCGGGTCGACCGCGGCGCGGATGTCGCTCGCCTGCTGCATCAGCTCCGCGTCGACGTGGAGCCGGCCCGCGGTGTCGACGATGACGACGTCGCAGCCGGTCTCGCGCGCCTTCTGCAGCGAGTCGCGCGCGACCACGACGGGGTCGCCGGACTCGACCGGGGCGTAGACGTGGACGCCGACCTTCTCGGCGTTGACGCGCAGCTGCTGGACGGCGGCGGGACGCTGCAGGTCGCAGGCGACCAGCATGGGGTTGCGGCCCTTCTTCTTCAACAGCTTCGCGAGCTTGCCGGCCGCGGTCGTCTTCCCGGAGCCCTGCAGTCCGGCCAGCATGATGACGGCCGGCTTGTCCCTGCCGAGGTCGAGCGGCACCGCCTCGCCGCCGAGGGCGCGCTCGAGCTCGGCGTTGACCGCCTTGATGACCTGCTGCGACGGGTTCAGCGCCTTGCTGACGTCCTCGCCGACGAGCACGTCACGCAGCCGGCTGGTGAAGTCCTTGACGACCTTGAAGTTGACGTCCGCCTCGAGCAGCGCGAGCCGGATCTCCTTGAGGGTCGCGTCGACGGTCTTCTCGTCGAGGCGCCCGCGACCGCGGACGCGGTCGAGCGCGGACTCGAGCCGTTCGGAGAGGGCATCGAACACGGGGCTTCCTCACGGGTCGGAGGACGGGGGACGTCGGCCGGTCAGGGTAGCGGCCTACCCCTGCGCTCCCCCGGGCCACGTGGTCGTGACGCTCAGAGCTCGGCGAACAGCCCCTCGACGAACAGCTCGGGGTCGAACGGCGCCAGGTCGTCGACGTCCTCGCCGAGACCGACCAGCTTGACCGGCAGTCCCAGCTCGCGCTGGACGGCGATCACGATGCCGCCCTTGGACGACCCGTCGAGCTTGGTGAGGACCAGGCCCGGTGACGTCGACCGCCTCGGTGAACGCCCGCGCCTGGGCGATGCCGTTCTGGCCGGTGGTGGCGTCGAGCACGAGCAGGGTCTCCTCGAGCGGCCCCGCCTGCTTCTCGATGACGCGCTTGACCTTCGACAGCTCGTCCATCAGCTCGCGCTTGTTGTGGAGCCGGCCGGCGGTGTCGACGATCAGCAGGTCGGCGTCGGTGGCCTTGGCGGCGTTGTAGCCGTCGAAGGCCACGGCGGCCGGGTCGGCACCTTCGTCCTTGCGGACCAGCCGCGCGCCGGTGCGCTCGGCCCACAGACCGAGCTGCTCGGCGGCGGCGGCTCGGAAGGTGTCGGCGGCGGCGAGCACCACCTCGCGGCCGGCGCGCTCCTCGACCGCGGCGAGCTTGCCGATGGTCGTGGTCTTGCCGGTCCCGTTGACCCCGGTCACGAGCCACACGGTCGGCTCCCCGTCGCTGGAGCGCACGAGCGCGCGGTCCACGTCGGTGCTCGAGCGCCTTGCGGAGCTCGTCCTTCAGGAGCGCGAGGATGGCGTCGGCGTCGTTGGCGCCCTCCTCCTTCGCGCGCCGGCGCAGCTCCTCGACGATGTCCATCGTCGCGGTGACCCCGACGTCGGCGGCGATGAGCGCCTCCTCGAGCCCCTCCCAGGCGGCCTCGTCGACGCCGCCCCCGAACAACGACGCGACGTTCGCGCCGAGGACGTTGCGGGTGCGGGTGAGCCGCTTGCGGAAGCGCTCCCCGAGGGTGAGCTCCTCCTCGACCGGCGGGGCGGGCGGTGCCTCGGGGGCGACGGTCTCGGGTGGCGCGACCGGCGGCGTCTCGGTGACGTCGGCCTCGGGAGCGGGCGGTGCCTGGGTGGCCGACCCTGCGTCGGTCTCGGGGGTCGGCCGCTCGAGGACAGCCGTGTCGGCCTTGCGGGTCTCCGCGATCGATCCGGCGTCGGCGCCCCGCGTCTCGCGACGCAGCAACGCGGCCACGCCGGCGCCACCGCCGACGACGACAGCGGCGTAGATGATCAGCTCGACGATCGGGCCGATGCCGGGGATCAGGTCGATGTTCATCGCGGGGACGACCTCGAGGTGGGGAACGGAGCGAGGAGCCGGCGACGCGGGGCCCGCCGGTCGGGGCGCGACGGTAGCGGCGGGTCCCGGGGACCCACCACCGCCGCGCGGCTACACGGTGGCGGGCTCAGCCTCGTCGACGACGACGGTGTCCTCGGCGTCGGGGTCGTCGGCCTCGGGGTCGCCCATGCGCTCCTCCTGGGCGTTCGCCTCCGACAGCCGCTCGGCCACCACCTTGGTCACCGCGTCGGGACCCATCGTGATGCCGTACATCACGTCGGCGACCTCCATGGACCGCTTCTGGTGGGTGACCATGATGATCTGGCTGTGGCCGCGGAAGCTGCGGATGACGCGCAGGAGCCGCTGGAGGTTCACGTCGTCGAGCGCCGCGTCGACCTCGTCGAGCACGTAGAACGGCGACGGGCGGGCCCGGAAGATGGCGAACACGAACGCGAGGACCGTCAGCGAGCGCTCACCGCCGGACAACAGCGACAGCCGCTTGACCTTCTTGCCCGGCGGGCGGGCCTCGACCTCGATGCCGGTGGTCAGCATGTCGTCGGGCTCGGTCAGCACGAGCCGTCCGGTCCCACCCGGGAACACGGTCTGGAAGGTCTGCTCGAACTCGCGGGCGACGTCGTCGAACGCCTCCTCGAACACCGCCCGGATGCGGTCGTCCACGGCCACCACGACGTCCTGGAGGTCGCGCTTGGACCGGCGCAGGTCGTCGAGCTGGTCGGACAGGAACTTGTGGCGCTCCTCGAGCGCCTTGAACTCCTCGAGCGCCAGCGGGTTGACGCGGCCGAGGAGGCCGAGCTTGCGGACGAGCACGTCCTCGGTCTCGGTGAGCGCCGGCCGGTCGTAGCCGGCGGCGTCCGGGTGCTCGGCGCGGGTCTCCTCCGGCGACAGGCTGAAGTCGCGGCGGAGGCGCTCGACGAGCTGGTCGAGCTGGTGCTTGAGGTCGCTGCGGCGCAGATCCGCGGCGTGACGGGCCTCCTTGACGTCCTCGAGCTCACGCGTGAGCTCGGTCAGGCGGTCGCGCACCGAGGCGAGCTCGTCGCGGTCGGCGCGGAGCTCCGCCTGGAGCGCGTCGCGCTGCTCGCCGCGAGGCTTCGATCGAGCGCCTCGAGCTCGTCGATCGCCTGGCGGCAGAAGGTCGCCAGCTCGCCGCAGCGGGCGATGCCCTCGCGCCGGAGCTCGCGCCGGCGGGCCGCGGCGGCGAGCGCCCGCTCCACCTCGTCGGCCTCACGCCGCAGCTCCTCGGCCTGGAGCTCGAGGTGGCGCAGGTTCTCGGTCATCCGCTCCAGCCGGACGCGCGCGTCGAGCTCGCGCTCGCGGGCGGCCTCGACGACCTCGTCGAGCCGGTGCGCCTCCTCGTCGGGTCCGTCGTCGACCTCCTCGACCTCGACCTGGGGGCCACGGCTGTTGAGCTCGGACAGGGTGGTCCGGTCGCGGTCGAGGACCTCGCGCAGCTCGACGTGGTTGGCCGCCACGATCTGGCGCTGGTTGGCGAGCGCGTGCAGCTCCTTGTTGAGCCGCGCGAGCCGCTCGGCCGCGCCGGTGATCTGCGCGTCCGACTCGTTGATGCGGCTGGTCGCCTCGGCGAGGTCGCGCCGGCGCGCCGCGAGCTCCTCACGAGCGGCCGTCAGCTGCTCGCGGAGGCCGTCGAGGTCGCGCTCGCGGGCCGTGGCGCGCCGTTCCGCCTCGTCGGCGGCCGTGGCGGTCGCGACCGAGGACCGCGTCGGGGCCTCGCCACCGAGGTAGCCCTGCGGGCCGGCGATGTCGCCCGCGTGGGTGACGAAGGTGAGCTCGGGGTTGCGCCCGTGCAGCAGCACGGCCTTGTCCCACGAGTCGACGATGTAGGTGCGGGCGAGCGCCTGCCGCAGCGACGCGACGACCTCGGCGCCGGACCCGCCGGCGGGCTGGAGGAGGTCGGCGACGGCGCGGGCGCCGGCGGCGGCGAGCTGGCCCAGCGCGTCCTCGTCGAGCGCCGGCGGGGTCTGCCCGTAGGGGCGCGCCGGCAGGATCAGCGCCGAGCCGACCTGCGACTCGCGGAGCCACGCGACCGCCCGGCGGGCGCTGTCCGGCGTCGCGACGACGACCGCCTCACCCAGCGGACCGAGGGCCGCGGCGATGGCCGCGTCGCCCTCGGCGTCGACCCGGACGTGGTCGGCGACCGGCCCGAGCACACCGTCGAGGTCGGAGGCGAGGAGCGCGGACGCCCCGCCGTCGGTCTCGGCGAGCGCCGCGCGGAGCGCCTCGGCCCGGGCCGCCTGGGACGACCGCTCGCGCTCGAGCTCGGACTCGCGCCCGACCAGGGTCTCGACCTCGGCGGTCGCCGCGGCGACGCCCTGCTCGGCGGCCTCGAGCGCGCCGGTCAGGTCGACCTCGCTCACGTCGAGACGCTGGATCTCGTCCTGGACCTTCTCGACCTCGTGCTCGGCCTCGGCCACGCGCTCGTCGAGGCTCGCGAGCTGGGCGGCGACGCGCCCGACCTCGGACTCGGACCCCGCGATGGAGCCGCGGAGGGCGGAGACCTCGCCCTCCCAGCGCAGCACCTGCTCGCGCGCCTGGGCACGCCGGCGCGCCTCGGCCTGGACGGTCTGCTCGTGGGCGCGTCGGGCCTGCTCGGCGTCACGGCGGCGTTGGGTCGCGTCCTCGAGGAGCTGGCGGTAGGAGTCCCGCTCGACCTGGCGCTCGCGCCGGTCGCCCTCGACCCGCTCGGCCTGGGCACGGAGCTCCGCCGGCGGCCGGCCGGCGAGCGGCTCCTCGACGTACTCGACGAGGTGCTTGCGCTTGGCCTCGATGAGGTCCTGCGCCCCGCGGAGCCGCTCCAGCAGCGAGCTCAACCGGTAGGTGTTGTTCTGGGCCCGGTCGGCAGCCGGCGCCTGGGCGCGCAGCTCCGCCTCGAGCTCGGACTCGCGGGCGCGGACGGTGGCGACGGCCTGCTCGGCGTCGGCCTGGCGGGCAGCGACATCGGCGCCGTCGGACGAGTCGCGCTGCCACGCGGTCGAGAGCCGCTCGAGGTCCATCGCGGCGAGCCGGACCTGGACGTCGCGCAGCTCGGACTGCAGCTGGGTGTAGCGGTTGGCCGCCTCGGCCTGGCGCTCCAGCGGCCGCAGCTGGCGCCGGAGCTCACGCAGCACCGACTTGAGCTTGTCGATGTGGGCGTCGACCTGGTCGAGCTTGCGGAGCGCCCGCTCGCGCCGGCGCCGGTGCTTGGCGATGCCGGCGGCCTCCTCGATGAACTTGCGTCGCTCCTCCGGCTTGGCGTTCAGGATCTCGTCGAGCTGTCCCTGCCCGACGATGGTGTGCAGCTCCTTGCCGAGCCCGGTGTCGGACAGGAGCTCCTGGACGTCGAGGGCGCGCACCTCCTCGCCGTTGATCTCGTAGACGTTCTCGCCGGAGCCGTAGATCGTCCGGGAGACGCGGACCTCGGAGAACTGCTGGGCCGAGCCCGAGGTCCCGAGCGCCGCCGAGCCGAGCTGGCCCCGCGAGTTGTCGATCGCGATCTCGACCTTGGCCTGCCCCAACGGGGAGCGGGTCGGCGAGCCGGCGAAGATCACGTCGGACATCGACCCGCCCCGGACCTTCTTGGCCGAGTGGGTGCCGAGCACCCAGGCGAGCGCGTCGACGACGTTGGACTTGCCCGACCCGTTCGGTCCCACGATCACGGTGATGCCGGGCTCGACCTCGAGCACGGTCTTGTCCGCGAACGACTTGAACCCCCGCAGGCTGAGGGACTTCAGGAACACGTGCGGGTCCTCCCTCAGGCGGGTCGCGCGCTGTGGCGGGGTGCGAACACGCCGGTGCGCGCTCGTGGCGGTGCTGGGGAAGTGGGCTGAGGCTACCCCAGCGACCCCCGGACAGCAGAGAAGCGGGCCCCGTGGTGCGAGGCCCGCTGTGGTGTGGTGCCGGGGGACTTGGACCCCGGCGGCGGCTCAGCGTGCGGCGGTGGCCGGCTCGTCGAGCTCGACGATGTCGAACTCGCGGCGGTCGCGGGCCGTCTCGGCCTCAGCGAGCGCGCGCTCGAGCTCGGCGACGCGCTGCCGCAGCGCGCGGACCTCGTCGAGCAGCTGCACGCTGCGCGGTGCTGCGTAGGTCCCCATCAGGGCCTTGCCCATGTGTCCTGTCCTCCCTCGTGCCGAGCGTCTCCGGTGGGCCGGTGGGCCCGTGGCGCGGATCCGTCAGCGCCGGCCTCGCCACGGACGCGGAACTGGTACGCGTGGAGCGGCGAGGTCGTCACGCGAGGCCGGACGAGCGGATGCGGGCGTGCTCGACCCGGGGAGCGTGACGTGGGGGGATGGTACACCCCCGCTCGTGTGGTCGTCTAGGGCTAGCCACCTGCGCGAACGCCCCGTAGCGGACCCTTCACCCATCGTCGGAGTCGCCGGGGTCGTAGTCCGGACGGACCGGTCACCTCGCCCCACCGGCTCCCGCCGGTCACCGGTGCCGGACCTCGAAGGTGGTGAGGCCCGTCGGGTCGTGCGCGGACACCTCGACGTGCTCGACCCGGGCCGCGGGGGGCCCGCCGGCGCGGATCCAGTCCAGCACCGCGGCGACCTCGTCCCCGGGCCCCTCGAGGTAGGCGGTCACGGTCCCGTCGGCGTCGTTCACCACCCACCCGCCGAGGCCGTGGCGCTGGGCCTGGCGGCGCGTCGACGCCCGGAAGAACACCCCCTGGACGTGCCCGTGCACCACCGCCCGTCGAGCGACGACCTCGCTCATATCATGCACTGCTCGCAGTGGTAGGTGTAGACGCCCTTCTTGATGCGCGTCTTCTTGATGGGCCGTCGGCAGCGCAGGCACGGCAACCCGTCGCGGCCGTAGACCTTGAGGTGCTCGGCGACCTCGCCCTCCTCGTCGACGGCCACGTCGGCCTCGGACTCGTCGAGGGTCGAGCCGGCCGCCTTCATCGCGAGGTTGATGACCTCCATCATCGCCCGGTACAGGCGCCGGACCTCCTGCGTCGACAGCGACGCCGAGCCGCGGTCGTGACGCAGCCCCGACTCCCACAGGATCTCGTCGGAGTAGACGTCGCCGATCCCGACGATCACGTCCGGGTCGATGAGGGCGGACTTGAGCGGGCGGTCGGCCTGGGCGAGCCGCTCGCGGAAGTCGGGCCAGGTGGGGTTGTCCTCGAACGGGTCGAGCGCGTCCGGGTCCACGCCGGCGGCCTCGAAGGCCTCCTCGGTCGGCACGACGCCGGTCGAGGCGCTCGGGTCGGCGTTCGGGTCGGACAGGTGGATCGCCCCGCCGATCGTGAACGACACCGCCAGGTGGGTGTCCTCACCGAGCGGCTCGTTCGCGGTCTCGCGGTGCAGCGAGCCGGTCGAGCCGGCGTCGATGACCCAGGTCACGTCCTCGTCGAGGTCGAGGAAGATGACCTTGCCGCGCCGGCGGGCGCCCTCGATCTTGCGGCCCTCGAGGGCCTTCACGAAGTCGGGCCGGGTGCGGTGGAAGGGCTTGACGATGGAGGCGGTCTCGACGGTGACGTCCTTGACCTTCTTGCCCACGACCTCCTTCTCGAGATCCTTGCGCAGCACCTCGACCTCGGGCAGCTCGAGCAACCGTCGTCCTCCTGGTCGGCCGCGGACGGCCCTGTCGTGTGGTGGGGCTGTGCGCGGGTGGCGCGGCCCCGTGGGATGGACCGTAGCGGGCGCGTCCAGACGGCCCCCGGAGGTGACCGTCAGCCGTCCGTCGTCAGCCGCAGGTAGGCCTCCCGCGCGGCCTCCTGCTCGGCCTCCTTCTTGGAGCGTCCGGTCCCCTCGCCCACGGCCCGCCCGTCGACGGTGACGTCGGCGCTGAAGACCTTCTCGTGGTCGGGGCCGACGTCGGAGACGTGGTAGTGCGGCATCGTCTCGTACTCGGCGGCGACGAGCTCCTGCAGGGCGGTCTTGTAGTCGAGGGACGCGCCCCGCCCGGCGAGGTCGACGAGCCGGTCTCCGAAGAGCCCCGTGACGAGGTCGTAGGCGGCCGCGAACCCCTGGTCGAGGTAGTACGCGCCGAGCACCGCCTCGAAGGTGTCGGCGAGGATGGAGTCCTTGTCGGCCCCGCCGGAGTTGGCCTCGCCCTTGCCGAGCCGGATGAACCGGCCGAGCCCGATCTCCCGGCCCATCCGGGCGAGCGAGCCGGTCTTGACCGCCGCCGCCCGGACCTTGGCGAGCTTGCCCTCGGGCGAGTCGGGGTGGGCGCGGAAGATCTCGTCGGTGATGACGAGGCTCAGCACCGCGTCGCCGAGGAACTCGAGCCGCTCGTTGGTGGCGAGGCCGCCGTTCTCGAACGCGTAGCTGCGGTGGGTCAGGGCGCGCTCGAGCAGCGACGGGTCCCGGAACTCGACGCCCAGGTCGCGGGCCAGCTCGCCGGCCTCGGCCGGCACGTCGGTGCGCGGGCTCACGGGATCACCTCGGCGTGGACGGTGGCGAGGTGGGCGAGGTCGGTGAGCGCGGCGGTGACCTCGTCGGGGCTCGCCGGGCCGAGGGTAGCCACGGGCGCGAGGGTGCCGACGAGCACGCCGTGGACGTCGGCGGCGCCGCTGGTGGCCGCCACGGCGTCGACGAGGATGCGACCGGCCGCCCCACCCGTCACGAGCACGTCGACGTGCCCGTCGAGGGCGTGCCGGGCCGGGGTCGCGCCCACGAACTCCCCACCCGCGAGGTCGGCGAGGTCGAACAGCGTCAGGAGCTCGCCGACGGCGCGGGAGGAGGTCCCGAACGGCTCGAGCGCCGCGACGCGGGGGGCGGCGACGCCGCGAGCGCGGGCCATGGCGGCACCGAGCTCGCCGTAGCGGACCAGCGCGCCGGCCGTCGCGTCCGGCTCGGCCCCTGCGTCGAGGACCAGGAGCGGTCGTCCCTGCGGGTGGACCTGGACGGCGAGCGCGGGGTGACGCAGCCCGCGGACCCGCCCGATCGAGAAGCGGGCGGCGGTGGTGGTGGCGAGGACGGGGCCGGCGGAGACGGCGGCGTCGACCTCACCGCCGGCGAGGAGCGCGAGCGCTACCCGCACCGACGCGTCGCGCCGGGCCCGGACGGCGACCACCGGGTCGTCGTCGTCGCCCACGGAGCGGGCCGCGTCGAGCACGTGGGTGCGCTCGAGCGCCACGGCGTCGCCGAGCCCGTCGAGCGTGGCCGCGAGGGCGGCGGCGGGGCCGACGAGGGTGACCTCGAGGTCCGGGTCGTCGGCGACGGCACGGACCGCGCCCCGGACGACGTCAGGATCGGGTGCCCCCGACCTGACGGCGTCCAGCGCGACGTGGACCACGCTCACTCGACCTCGACGGCCGTCCTGCCCTGGTACTGGCCGCAGGTGCCGCAGACGGTGTGCGGACGGATCGGCTCCTTGCACCGCGGGCAGTTCGCGTTGGTGGGCTTGGTGAGCTTGTACCACTGCGCCTTGCGGTGGCGGGTGCGCGAGCGGCTCATCTTCCGCTTCGGGACGGCCATCGTGGTTCCTCGTTCGTCGTGGGTCTGGTCGGTCGGGGTGGTGCGGGGCCCGGCTCGGGCCGGTGGGTCAGGCCTCGGGCAGGTCCAGCTCGGCGAGCTTGGCCCAGCGGGGGTCGGGTGCGTCCTCGGCACCGTGGCCGCAGTCGCCCTGGTTGCGGTCCGCGCCGCAGACGGGGCACAGACCCTGGCAGTCCTCGCGGCAGAGCACGCGGACGGGGAGGTCCATCAGCACGGAGTCGCGGACCAGGGCCGACAGGTCGATGGCGGTGGCGTCGTCGACGATCTCGTAGCCCGGGTCCTCGTCCTCGTCATCTTCCCGCTTCCGGGGGTCCTGGAACAACTCGGCCACGTGGACCGTGTGCTCCGCGGACTGCGGCTCGAGGCAGCGGGCACACGGCATGACCACGTCGAAGCGGACCGTGCCGCGCGCCAGGATGCCCTCGACGACCGAATCGAGGTGGAGGTCGAGCTCGATCGGGCCGCTCAGGGCGTCGTCGGCAGGCCCCCAGGAGGCCTGCACGTCACCGACGTCCTCGCGCTCGAGGGTGGCGGTGAACGGCTTGCTGACTCCGGGGTGGCCGACGAGATCGGTCACCGGGACGCGCACGGGAAGGGGATCCTCCGGTCGGAGAGGTGGTGTGCGAGAGCGGCATCGTTGCCACGATGCGCGGCTGCGCCGTGGTCGGGGACACGCGGCGCGGCCGGAGAGCGTACCACAGGCGGACGGACCGGCGCCGGGTGCGCTCCGTGCGCGCGGGACGGTCGCGGAGCTAGTCGAGCTCCTCGTCGAACTCCTCGGCGAGCTGGTCGGTGCCGAGCCGGCCCCGGAGCTTCTCGCGGCCGCGCTCGACCGCGCCGAGGGTCTTGTGGAGGACCACCTCGAAGTTCGCGAGCTTGGCGTCGACGTAGTCCTCGGCCTCCAGACGGATCTGCCGGGCGTGCTCGCGGGACTCCTCGACGATCCGGTCGGCCTCGCGGTTGGCGGCCTGGACGACCTCGGTCTTGGCGATGAGCCGTGCGCGCTCCTCACGGGCGTCGGTGACGATGTGGTCGGCCTGGGCCCGTGCCTCGTCGATCAGCTCGTCGCGCTCCTTCATGACCCAGCGGGCGCGCTTGAGCTCCTCGGGGACCGCACCGTGGATCTCGGAGAGGAGCCCCTCGACCTCGGCCTTGTTCAGCATGATCGACGCCGACAGCGGGACCATCTTGGCGTCGGCGACCATCTGCTCCAGCTGGTGCAGCTTGGCCTCGAGGTCGAGGGCGTGGGCACCCGTCGAGGGATCGATCTCGGACATCGTCAACGGCCTTGTCGGTGTGGCGTCCGCGGGAGGGGTCCGTCTGAGCCTAGGTCACGCGCCGCGGGGTGGACGGCCCGCGGTCGGGCGTCAGCTGGCGGTCTGGGGTCCGAACCGTTCGCGCAGGGCGGTCCGGACGAGGTCGGGGACCACCCCCTCGAGCGGCCCGCCGTAGCGGGCGATCTCCTTGATGAGCGAGCTGGAGAGGTAGGAGTACTCCGGGCTCGTCGTCATGAACAGCGTCTCGACGTCGCCCATCCGCTGGTTCATCTGCGCCATCTGGAGCTCGTACTCGAAGTCCGAGACGGCCCGCAGCCCCTTGCAGATCACCCGGATGTCGCGGTCGTGGCAGAAGTCGACGAGCAGCCCCTCGAAGGTGTCCACCGTGACGTTGTCGAGCTCGGTGGTCGTCTTCTGGATCAGCTCGACCCGCTCGTCGAGGGTGAACAGCGGCTCCTTGCCGGGGTTGACGAGGACCGCGACGACGACCTGGTCGAAGCGCGTGGCGGCGCGACGGATGATGTCGAGGTGCCCCATCGTCACGGGGTCGAAGCTGCCGGGGATGACGGCGGTGACGCTCACGCGGTGCCCTCTTCGACGCTGACGCGGCCGACGTGGATGACGGTGTCACCGTAGCGGCGCTCACGCTCGGCGCGGACCCCGGACGGCCAGGCCACGGGTGCGGAGCGGCGGTCGCGCTCCACGGTGACGACGGCTCCCGGCGCGAGGTGGGGGGCGAGTACGGCCAGGAGGTCCGCGAGCTCGTCGTCCGGGTGGCGGTACGGCGGGTCGATGAGCACGACGTGGAACGGTGCGCCGGCAGGCCGGCCCAGCGCGTGGACCACGTCGTCGACGACGACCGCAGCGCGGTCGGCGAGACCGGTGCGCGCGAGGTTCTCGTCGAGGACACCGGCGGTGCCGGCGTGACGCTCGACGAAGGTGGCGTGGGCCGCACCCCGCGACAGCGCCTCGATGCCGAGCGCCCCCGAGCCGGCGAAGAGGTCGAGGACGGACGCGCCGGGGAGCTCGGGCTGCAGGCTCGAGAACAACGCCTCCTTCACGCGGTCGGAGGTGGGTCGGGTGCGAGGTCCCGACGGGGCCTTGAGCTTGTGGCCCTTGGCGAGGCCGGCGATGACCCGCACGTCAGCGCCCGATGCGGTCGAGCAGGTAGGCGATGACGAGCGCTTCGTCCTTCCAGGCGCGGTAGCGCCCCGACGGGCCCATGTGGCCGGCGCCCATCTCCATCTTGAGCAGCACCTCGTGGTCGTCGGTCTTGTGCTCGCGCAGCTTCGCGACCCACTTGGCCGGCTCCCAGTAGCCGACGCGCGGGTCGTTCAGGCCGCCGGTCACGAGCATCGGGGGGTAGGCCTTGGCCTCGACGTTGTCGTAGGGCGAGTACGACCGGATGTAGTCGTAGTAGGTGGGGTCCTTGGGGTCGCCCCACTCCTCGTACTCCACCACGGTGAGCGGCAGGGTCTCGTCCCACATCGTCGAGACGACGTCGACGAACGGGACCTCGGCGACCGCGGTGGCGAACAGCTCCGGCCGCAGGTTCACGACCGCCCCGACCATCAGCCCGCCGGCGGAGCCCCCGCGCAGGGCGAGGTGCGCGGCCGAGGTGTAGCCCACCTCGATGAGGTGCTCGGCGCAGGCGACCACGTCGGCGAAGGTGTTGCGCTTGGTCAGGTACTTGCCCTGCTCGTACCACGCGCGGCCCATCTCGCCGCCGCCGCGAGGGTGCGCGATGGCGAACACGAACCCACGGTCGAGCAGCGACAGCCGCACCGACGAGAACCCCGGGTCGATCGAGTGCTCGTAGGAGCCGTAGGCGTAGAGCAGCGTCGGGTTGGTCCCGTCGCGCTCGATCCCGGTGCGGTGCACGATCGAGATGGGGATCCGTGTGCCGTCAGCGGCGGTGGCCCACTCCCGCGTCGTCTCGTAGTCGGCGGGGTCGAAGTCGCCGAGGACCTCCTGCCGCTTGACGAGGGTGCGCTCGCGGGTGCGGACGTCGTAGTCGTAGACGCTCCCGGGCGTGACCATCGAGGTGTAGCCGTACCGCAGCACCGGGGTGTCCCACTCGGCGTTGGGACCGGGGCCGGCCGCGTAGATCTCCTCGGCCTGCTCGATGACGTGCTCGTCGCCGTCCTCGGGGAACAGCACCCGGATCCGGGTCAGCGCCTCGGCGCGTTCGTAGAGGACGAGGTGGCCAGCGAACGGGTCGCACCCCTCCAGCCGGACGCCGGGACGGTGTGGGACGAGGTCCGTCCACTGCTCCCGCCCGGGCGCGTCCACCGGGGCGGTGACGAGCTTGAAGTCCTCCGCCCCGTCGGCGTTGGTGACGATGAGGAAGTGGTCGCCGCGGTGATCGACGTCGTACTCGACCCCCTGGTCCCGGGCGGCCACCAGCCGCGGCTCGGACCCCGGGTCGTCGGCGTCGAGGACGTGCGCCTCGGAGGTGACCTTCGAACCGGCCTCGATGACGATGAACCGCCGCGACCGGGTCCGGCCGCAACCGATCCAGAAGCGTTCGTCGTCCTCCTGGAGGACGAGCGTGTCGGAGTCCGCGGGCGCACCCACCTCGTGACGCCACACCTGGTACGGGCGCTTCGCGGCGTCCATCCGGGTGTAGAGGATCGTGCGCGCGTCGTTGAACCACGCCAGCGAGTACGACACGCCCTCGACGACGTCGTCGAGGTCCTCGCCGGTGGCGAGGTCACGGAACCGGAGGGTGAACACCTCGGAGCCGTCGACGTCGGTGGCGTAGGCCGCGAGCCGGTGGTCGGGGCTGATCGCGAGGCCGCCCAGCGAGAAGTAGTCGTGGCCCCCGGCCTCGAGGTTCTCGTCGAGGATGACCTGCTCGGGGGCCTCGAGCGACCCCTCCCTGCGGCAGTGGATGGCGTACTGCTCGCCGTCGACGGTGCGGTGGTAGTAGAACCAGCCGTCCTTCGGGGTCGGTGCGGATTCGTCGGTCTGCTTGATGCGTCCCTTGATCTCCTCGAACAGCTCCTCGCGGAGGTCGTCGAGGTGGGCGAGCGTGGCCCGGGTGTGGGCGTTCTCGGCCTCGAGGTGGGCCAGGACGTCGGGGTCCTCGCGGGCGTCATCGCGCAGCCACGCGTAGTCGTCCACCACCGTCGCGCCGTGCCGCTCGACCTCCACGGGGCGCTTCTCGGCGACGGGGGGCGTGGGCTCGCTCAACTGCGCTCCTGGCGTGCGAGGTGCTTCGATGGCGGAAGCGCGGAGGGTACGCCCCGCGGGACCAGGAGCGGACGTGGTGGAGACGACCGGACAGCGACGCAGCAGGCTCGCCCTGGCGGCGGGGCTCGGAGCGATGACGGTCCTGCACCTCGTCCAGCCGCGCGCCTTCGAGTCGATGATCCCGCGCTGGCTCCCCGGCGACCGGTCGACGTGGAACCTCGCCGCCACGGCGGCCGAGGGCACGAGCGCCGCGCTGCTCGCGCGTGAGGGGACCGCCCGCCTCGGCGGCCGCGCGGCGTTCACCACCTTCGTGGTCGTGTGGGTCGCCAACGTCCAGGCCGCCGTCGACGGCGGCTACCGCGGCGTGCCGGGATGGCTCGGCTCGACGCAGGCCGCGTGGGCACGGGTCCCCCTTCAGCTGCCGCTGCTGTGGTGGGCGGCCCGCATCGCCCGCCGTCCGTCGCGCTAGGGGCGGCTACGGCCGGTGCGGCGGGCGAGGTCGCGGACCAGCGGGCGGGCGAGGTCGTTCACCCAGCCGAGCGCGCGCATCTCGATGGGGTGGATGACCTCGCGGCGGGGCCGGTGGATGGTGTCGCGGATGACCTCGGCGCACTGCTCCGGGGTGAGCGTCCGCAGGAGCTTCTCGCCGACCTTCGGCAGGTGCTCGCGCGACGCGGGGTTCGCCTCGAAGTACTCCGAGGACACCTCGCTGAACACGACGTGGCAGGAGTGGACGCCCGTCCCCACGAGGTCCTGCGACAGCGCCTCGTGCATCCCCCGCAGCGCCCAGCGCGAGGCGGTGTAGGCGACCGACGACGGCCACGGCGCGAGCGACGCGGGCGAGCCGACGTGGATGACCACCCCGCGGCCGAGCGCGAGGAGGTCGCGCATGAACGCGTGGGTGGTGTTGTAGGCCGCCCCGAACGGCGCCCCCATCATCCGCTGCATGTCCGCCGGCGGGGTGTCCTCGATGTAGCGCCACTCCCCCGCGCCGGCGGAGTTCACGACCGCGTAGGGCACCCCGTGGGTCTCGCGGACACGCGCCGCCATCGCGACCACGGCGTCGCCGTCCGCGGCGTCGAGCGCCTCGACGTGCGCCACGCCGCCCGCGTCCGCGATCTCGGTCCGGAGCTCCTCGAGGCGTTCCCGCCGCCGCGCGACGACGACCACCTCCCACCCCTCTGCGGCGAGGAGCCGGGCCGTCGCGGCCCCGATCCCGCTCGACGCGCCGGTCACCACCGCGAGCCGCTTCTCCACCACGTCCACCTTCCGCCGGACCGCCGGACGCCCCGGACGCCCCGGACGCTACCGCGGCAGGGACGCCAGTCGCCGCGGCGTCGAACCGACCGGTGACGACGCGGTCACCTACACCGGCTACACGCTGCTGCAGAACATGCTGGCGACGACCGCCGGCTGACCGGGGAGCTCAGCCGGTCTCGAGCGCCGCGAAGTCGTCGAGGCCGCCCTCGTAGCGGCGCAGCACCTCGGCCCGGAGCGCCGCGTTCGCCGGCGCCTCGAGGTCGGGGTCGCCGGCGACGATCGCCCGCGCGAGCTCGCGCGTGGCGGCGATGACCGGCATGTCCTGCTGGAGCTTCGCGAGCTTCAGGTCGGGTAGCCCCGACTGCCGGGCACCGAACAGCTGCCCCGTGCCACGGATTGTGAGGTCGGTCTCGGCGAGCTCGAAGCCGTCGGTCGTCGCCGCGACGGCCTCGAGCCGGGTGACGGCGTCGTCGGTCAGCTCGGCGCTGTTCCAGCCCGCGAAGAGCACGCAGTAGGACTCGCTCGCCTCCACGCCCGACCCGGCCACGCAGCTGGTGGAGCTGGCTGATCCCGAACCGCTCGGCGTCCTCGATGACCATCACGGTCGCCTGGGGGACGTCGACGCCGACCTCGATCACGGTGGTCGCCACGAGCACTGGCCGCCTCGCCGCGGCGGAAGCGCTGCATCGCCGCGTCCTTGTCGTCGGAGCGCATCCGGCCGTGCACGAGCTCGACCTCGAGGTCGGGGAAGACCTCCTGCGACAGGTGCCGGTGCATCTCGGTCGCCGACGTGGCAGCGAGCTCCTCGGAGTCCTCGACGAGCGGGCACACCACGTAGGCCTGGAACCCCTCGGCGACCTGGTCACGGATGAAGCCGTAGAGCTTGGCGCGCCGGTCGCGCTCCCGCGGGCGTGATGAGCTGGGTCACGATCGGCTTGCGGCCCGGGGGGAGCTCGTCGAGCACGGTGACGTCGAGGTCGCCGTAGAGCGTGAGCGCCAGCGAGCGCGGGATCGGCGTCGCGGTCATCACGAGCACGTCCGGCATCGTCTCGCGCTGGTCGAACAGCGACGCGCCGGCGCCGGCACCCTTCTCCTTCAGCGCCACGCGCTGCGACACGCCGAAGCGGTGCTGCTCGTCGATGACGACCACCCCGAGGTCGGCGAAGCGCACGCCCTCCTCGAGCAGCGCGTGCGTGCCGACGACGAGGTCGACCTCGCCGGTCAGCAGCTCGCCGAGGATGCGGCGCTTCGTCGGTGGTCGTGGTCGAGGACGTCAGGAGCTCGACCCGCGAGCCCGTCGAGGACGTTGACGCCCGAGCGGGGCGAGCTGCTCGGTCAGGGTGCGGAAGTGCTGCTCGGCGAGCACCTCGGTCGGGACCATCAGCGCCGCCTGACGGCCGTTGTCGACCGCGCACAGCAGCGTCCAGACCGCGACCAGCGTCTTGCCGGCGCCGACGTCTCCCTGGAGCAGGCGGTGCATCGGACGGTCGCCGGCGAGGTCGGCGCCGATCTCGGCGAAGGCGCGGGTCTGCGCCCCGGTCGGGTGCGAACGGCAGCGATCCCAGGTAGTCGCGGTCGCCCTCCGTCGACCGGGGCGTTCGCCTTCCCGGCGAGCTCCGCCTCGAGCCGTGCACGCCGCCACTGCAGGCCGAGCTGCAGCGTGAACAGCTCGTCGAACACCAGCCGCTTCCGGGCGGCGTCGGCGATCGCGCGGTCCTCCGGGAGGTGGATCGCCGCGCAGCGGCCGCGTCGAGGACAGGAGGTCCTGCTCGTCGAGCACGTCGTCGGTCAGGTAGTCGTCGAGCGGTGGCAGTTCGGCGCAGCGCGGCCTCGATCCACTGCGACAGCTTCCAGGTCGGCGTCGCCTCGGTCGCCGGGTACAGCGCGAGGAGCCGCTTGTGCTCGGTCCCCTCGTCGTCGCGCCCGCCGAGGCACCTGCGACCTCGGGGGTCGCGAGCTTGCAGCTCGCCCTTGAACGTGCTGACCTTCCCGCTGAAGGCGGCGGTGATGCCCCGCGGGAGCTTGCTTCTGCTGCCAGGGCATGTTGAAGAAGGTGACGGAGAAGACCGCGCCGCTCGCCTGGCGGACCCGCGCCTCCTGCACGGTGAGGAAGCGGCCGCCCTTGACGCGCTTGTTCGTCTGCCGGGAGGTCCAGTCGAGCACCGTGCCGACGAGCGTCGCCGGCTCGCCGACGCGGACCTCGGAGAGGTCCATGACCTCGCCCATGTCCTGGTACCGGCGCGGGTAGTGCTCGACGAGGTCGCGGACGGTGGTGATGCCGAGCTGCTACGGCAGCGCGGACGCGGCCTTGGTGCCGATGCCCTCGACCGCGGAGACGGCGTCGTCCGGACCCAGCACGCTCACTCCACGCCGACGAAGTAGCGGACCGGGCGCTGGTCGCCGCGGATCACCTGGACCTCGGCCTCGCCGCGCGATCTCGTCGGCGACCGCCTCGGCGCGGGCCGGCCTCGCCGTCGTCGACGTCGGCGCCCAGCGACGAGCGTGATGGCCTCGCAGCGTCCCGCCCGCACGGGCGCCCTCGATGGCCGCGCGCAGCGCATCGAGCGGGTCGTCGTGGGCGCCGACGACCCGGCCCTCGACGACCGCGAGCAGCTGCCCCTGTCGGACCGCCCCGATCGGGGTGCGGGCGTCACGGACCGCCGCCACGACCTCGGCGGTCCGGACGCCGCCGCGGCGTCCTCCATGTCGGCGAGCACGTCCTCGGGGTCGCCGTCCGGGTCGCAGCACCGCCAGGGCGGCCAGGACCGCCGTCGGGCTGTCGGCCGACTCGACCACGTCGAGCGTCCGTCCCCCCTCGGCGACCGAGACGTCCGCACGCCTGGTGCGCGGTCGGCACGGCGTTGCGGTGGCCCGGCAGGATCGCGATGCGGCTCGGCGCGGACGGCCGCCGATCGCGTTCAGCAGGTCGGCGACGGACGGCAGCGAGCCCGCCCCGCCGTCCACGACGGTCGCGGCCGAGCTGCTCGGCGAGCCGCCGCAGGCCCGGCCCGGGCAGCACCACGACGCAGCCGAGGCGGCGGTGCGTGTCGGCGGTCCGGCGCGGCTGCGTGCTCCTCGGCCCGCTCGCGATCGGCGAGGAGCGCGGCGGCCGACGGCGTCGTCCGGGTCGTGGCCGGCCTGCCGCTCGGCGATCTGGTCGGCGAAGTAGGTCACCTCGATGCGCGAGGGCTGGCCGAAGCCGCAGCCCGGCCTCGATGGCCGAGCCGACCTCGTTGGTGTGGACGTGGACGGTCGTGAGCCCGCCGGCGGACGACGACCACGACCGAGTCGCCCATGGCCTCGAGCGCGTGGCGCAGCGGGCCGGCGGCCCGGTCGTCGGCGTCGAGCAGGTACTGGACCTCGAAGCGGTACTCGAGGGAGCCCGCCTCGCGCACGGCCAGCTCGCCGTCGGCTCGGCGCACGTGTGGCGGAGGTGGGACGCGGTCGTCGAACGGCAGACCGCAGAGGTGGGCGTGGAGCGCCTCCACGACGACCTCGAAGCCGCGTGCGCCGGCGTCGACGACACCCGCCTCCTTCAGCACCGGGAGCTGCTCGGGGGTCCGGGCGACCGCCGCGGCGACGGCGGTCCGCCGGCGCGCTGACCTCGGTGAGGTCGCCGCCCTCCTCGACCGCCAGCCGGGCCATCTCGGCGGCGACCGAGATCGACGGTCAGGATCGTGCCCTCGATCGGCTCGGCGACCGCCTCGTAGGCGAGGTCGCGGGCAGCGGTCGAGGAAGCCGCGCGTAGCCGGCGGCGTCGACCGGCGCGTCGCTCGTGGCGAGGGTCTCGACGAGCGCGCGCAGGACCTGGGAGAGGATCACGCCGGAGTTGCCGCGGGCGCCTCGCATCGCGGCCCGGACGACCGTCCGCGCGACGCTCGTCGCGACCCGCGTCGGGGTCTGCGGCCGCGAGCGCGTCGAGCGTCTCACGCACCGTCATGAGCATGTTGGTGCCGGTGTCACCGTCGGGCACCGGGAAGACGTTCAGGTCGTCGATGTGCGTCCGCTGGGCCGCGAGCGCGACGTGGACGCGGGTGAGCACCGGCACCAGGTGCCCCACGTCCAGCCCGTTGACCTCGCGCACGCGTCTCCCTCGGTCGCTCATCGGTACCGCCGCAGCCTAGTGGGGGCCTCCGACCCGTCCCGAGCGGCAGGTCCCCTCTGGACGCGGGGAGCCGCGCGGGTCGTAGGCTCCGTCGGACGTCTCTGTGTGCCACCTCTGGAGCGCGACCGTGCTGACCATCCGTCGGATCCACGAGGGGGCCGTGACCACCGTCGGGCTCGACGGGCTCGTCGACGCGATCGCCGCGCCCGGCTACGTCTGGATCGACCTCGGCGAGGCGACCGACGACGAGGTCGAGGTGCTCGAGCACCCGGAGGTGGCCCTCGAGCCGATGATCGTCGAGGACTTCGTCGACGACCGGCACCTGCCGAAGGTCGAGGTCGTGGGCGACTGGCTGTCGCTCACCGTCCACGGCATCCGCCTCGAGCAGGCCGGCGTCGAGATCGACACCTTCGAGCTCGACGTGGCGATGCGGACCGACATGCTCATCACCTTCCACGCCGAGCCGAGCGCCGCCATCCGGGCGGTCGGCGAGCGGCTCGACCAGCGCGGCGCCCGGGGACTGGACCGTCCGGGGCGACTCCTGCACCTCGTGCTCGACGTGATGAACGACGTGTTCGTGCCGTTCGTGGACCTGATGGAGCGACGCCTCGACATCATCGAGGAGGACATCCTCAGCGAGCCGACCGAGGAGACCCGGCGCGAGATCTACGGCTTGCAGCGCGACGTGATCCAGCTGCGCCGGGTCGTGGTCCCGCAGGCCGAGGCGCTGCGCCGGCTCGGTCGCGACGCCATGGGGCTGGTCACCGCGGAGGACCAGGCGCTCTTCCGCGACGTCTACGACCACCTCTACCGGATGGCGGAGCTGTCGGAGTCCTACCGCCAGCTCCTCGACTCGGCCATGCAGAGCTACCGGTCCTCGCTCGACGACGACCTCAACGAGATGCTGACCACGCTCACCATCGTGTCGGCGGTGCTGCTGCCGATCTCGGTCATCGCCGGCATCTACGGCACGAACTTCACCTACATCCCCGAGCTCGGCTGGCGCTTCGGCTACTTCGCGATGTGGGGCGTGTTCCTCCTCATCGTGACGGGGATGCTGGGGTGGTTCCGTCACCGCGGCTGGGTCGGGCGGCGGGCCGAGCGGGCCGCACGTGAACGGCGCCGGGCGCTGCAGCAGGTCCTCGAGGTCCCCGTGCTGGGGAAGGTCCTGAAGGTCCCCGCCGCGGGCGTACGCGCGGCGGCCGTCACCGGCAAGACGGTGGTCGCCCTCCCCGGTCGCGTGAGCCGGCGGATCCGCGACAACGGCCGCGACGAGGGCTGACGCCCGAAGCTGCGCGTCCACCGGCCGCCGGTGTCGCGGCCCCCGCACGTGGTTGGTACGCTCTCCGGACGCTTTCCGCGCCGCCCCGGTCGGGCGGCACTTCGTTGCACACCCCGGCGAGGCCACGCGCGCGCGCACGCACCGGCCCGAGACTGGAGAACACCATGCCGTCCGTCTGCGAGTACTGCGGCAAGGGCCCGTGGTTCGGCAAGCAGGTCAGCCACTCCCACCGTCGTTCCAGCAAGCGCTGGAACCCGAACATCCAGGGCATGAAGGCCGTCCGCGACGGTCGCGTGCAGCGCGTCAACGTCTGCACCTCGTGCCTGAAGGCCGGCAAGGTCGTCAAGCCCACCGCCAAGGCCTGAGCCACCGCCACCCTCGCACCGAGCCGGGTCCCCACGGACCCGGCTCGTCGCGTGTGCGGACACGAGTAGGCTCGAGCGCAGGTGACACCGACGAGGAGGCGCGTCCATGGTCTCGGCCTACATCCTGATCCAGACCGAGGTCGGGCGTGCCGCCGACGTCGCGGCGGCGGCGAGCGGGATCCGCGGGGTGACCGACGCCGACGACGTCACCGGCCCCTACGACGTGATCGTGCGGGCCGAGGCCGACAACGTCGACGACCTCGGCAAGCTCGTGGTCTCGAAGCTGCAGTCGATCGCGGGCATCACCCGGACGCTCACCTGCCCCATCGTCAAGCTCTGACCCCGCGGCCGCGGGGGCGTCGTCGTCAGGGGGCGAAGTTGGTGTCGCTGGTGCTCGCCTCGAGCGCGAGGTCGAGGAGGCGGTCGACGAGCTCGGGGTAGGACAGCCCCTCGGCCTGCCACAGCTGCGGGAACATCGACGCCGGCGTGAACCCGGGGATCGTGTTGATCTCGTTGATGTAGAGCTCGCCGGTCTCGTCGGAGAGGAAGAAGTCGATCCGCGCCATGCCGCGGCAGCCGATCGCGAGGTAGGCCTGGTGGGCGATCTCGTCGATGCGCTGGGCGACCTCGGGCGCGACGTCGGCCGGGATGCGGAGCTCGGAGGCGTCGAGGTACTTCGCCTCGAAGTCGTAGAACTCGTGGCTCGGCACGATCTCGCCCGGGGCGGTGATACGGACGTCCTCGTTGCCGAGCGCGGCCACCTCGAGCTCGCGGGGGGCGGCCACCCCCTCCTCGACGATGGTGTAGCGGTCGTAGGTGAACGCCTCGTCGAGACCGCGCTCGAGCTCGTCGCGGTCGTGCGCCTTGGTGATGCCGATCGAGGACCCCTGGCGGGCGGGCTTGGTGAACATCGGGTAGGCGAGCGCCCCCTCGAGGTCGTCGAGCACCGGGCCGCGTTCGGCCTCCCAGCGTTCGCGGCGGACGGCGAGGTACGGGATCTGCGGCAGCCCCCGCGCCTTGAACGCGTTCTTCATCGCGCGCTTGTCGATGCCGACCGACGACGACGTGACGTCCGCCCCGACGTAGGGGACGCCGACGGTCGCGAGGAACCCCTGGACCGTGCCGTCCTCGCCGTACGGGCCGTGGAGCACCGGGAACGCCACGTCGACGGTGCCGAGCTCGTCGCTGCGTTGCCCGTCGAGCCGGATCAGCATCGGCCCCTTGCGGCTGTTGACGAGCGAGACGGTCGACCCGTCGTCGGCCACCTGCGGGAGCGCCTCGCCCGGCTCGGGCTCGATGACCCCGTCGGTCAGCACCCACCGGCCCTCGCGCGTGATCCCGACCGGGATGACGTCGTAGCGGTCGCGGTCGATCACGGACAGGACCGAACGGGCCGACAGGCACGACACCTGGTGCTCGCTCGACCGGCCGCCGTACAGGATCAGGACGCGCTTCTTGGTCACCGGGGGCTCCTCGTGGATGGCCGGTCGGGGTCGGGGCGGGGGCTCAGCGTGGCACGCCGTCGAGCGCGCGGCGGACGTCGGCCGTCAGGTCGTCGGCGTCCTCGATGCCGACCGACATCCGCACCGTGCCAGGCCCGATGCCCGCGGCGCGGAGCTCGTCATCGGTCAACTGGCGGTGGCTGGTGCTGGCCGGGTGCATCACCAGCGAGTGGGTCCCGCCCAGGCTGACCGCGCGCTGGAAGAGCCGGCACCCGTCGGCGAAGGCGCGGGCCCGCTCGCGCGAGCCGAGGTCGAGGCTCAGGAGCCCGCCGTACCCACGGCCCCGAACAGCTCGGTCGCGGCGTCGTGGTCGGGGTGTGACGCCAGGCCCGGGTAGGCCACCTCGACCCCGGCCGCGTCGAGGGTGTCGGCGACCGCCTGGGCGTTGCGGCACGACTCGCGCACCCGCAGGTGCAGGGTCTGCAGCCCGCGCGAGACCAGCCACGCCTCCCACGGACCCAGCGAGCCGCCGATCTCGTAGGTGGCGTGGCGGGCGGCACGGACGACGTCCTCGCCGCCGGCGACCACGCCGGCGACGACGTCCGCGTGGCCGCCGAGGAACTTCGTCGCGGACTCGACGACGGCGGTGGCGCCGAGCTCGACCGGCCGGCACAGGTACGGCGAGGCGAAGGTGTTGTCGACGACGAGCGCGGCGCCCCGGTCGCGACAGAGCGCCGCCAGGGCCGGGATGTCGGCGACGGCGGTCGAGGGGTTCGCGATCGTCTCGGCGTAGACCACGGTGGTGTCGGCCGGGAGCTCGTCGCGCAGGGCCGCGACGTCGGTCAGGTCACGGTGCTCGACGCTCCAGCCCGACGAGGTCGCGAGCCGGCGGAGGAGGGCCAGCGTGCCCCCGTAGCAGCGGTCGGTGGCGACGATGCGGCCGTCGCCCCGCAGCGCCTCGAGGACCGCGTGGATCGCAGCGGTGCCGGACGCGTGCGACCACGCGGCCGCCGCGCCGTGCAGGCTCGCGACGCCCACGTGCAGGGTCGTCGCGGTGGGGTTGTCGTAGCGGCCGTAGACGTAGCCCTCGCGCTCGTCGAGCAGGAGCTCGCCGAGCTGGTCGCTGTCGTCGACCGCCCAGGTGGTGGTCGGCCAGATCGCCGGCGACAGCGGCCGTTGCTGGACCACCGGGACCGCGAGGCTGGCGTGGACGGCGCGCGTGCCGAAGCCACCCTCGGGGGCGGCGGGGCGTGGTTCCACGGATCTGACCCTCGGGGATGGGTGGGAGGCTGGGGAACGGGCGTCGGCGGAGCGTAACCCTCGGTCGGGTGCGAGCCGGCACCGCGGGTTGAGTAGCCTCTGCGGCGGTGCGCGCCGGCGGACGCCGAGCCACCGAGGACCCACCGACCGAGTGCTGGAGGAAGCCGTGGCAGAGATCAACTTCGATGGGCGGGTCGCCGTCGTGACCGGCGCCGGAGGCGGGCTCGGTCGCAGCCACGCCCTGCTGCTCGCCAGCCGCGGGGCCAAGGTCGTCGTCAACGACCTCGGCGGCAACCGGTCCGGCGAGGGCGGCGGCTCGGAGATGGCCGACCAGGTGGTCAAGGAGATCACCGACGCCGGCGGCGAGGCGGTCGCGAACTACGCCTCGGTCGCCGACCTCGAGGGTGCGACGAGCATCATCGACGACGCCGTCGAGGCCTTCGGCAAGCGTCGACATCGTCATCAACAACGCCGGCATCCTGCGGGACAAGTCGTTCGCGAAGCTCACCCCCGAGGAGCTCGACCTCGTCCTGAAGGTCCACCTCTACGGCACCTTCTACGTGACGATGGCCGCGTGGCCGCACCTGCGTGAGCAGAACTACGGCCGGGTCGTGAACACGACCTCGGGCTCGGGCCTCTACGGCAACTTCGGCCAGGCCAACTACTCGGCCGCCAAGCTCGGCATCGCCGGGCTCACCCGCACGCTCGCCCACGAGGGTGCGAAGTACGGCATCAACGCCAACGTGATCGCCCCCGTCGCCGCCTCGCGGATGACCGAGGACATCATGCCGCCGCAGCTGCTCGAGGCGCTCGAGCCCGAGAACGTCTCCCCGCTCGTGGCCTACCTCGCCTCCGAGGCGTGCACCGAGACCGGGCGCATCTTCTCCGTCGGCGGTGGCTACATCGCCCGCGTGGCCATCGTCGAGGGCGCCGGCGCGACCTTCGACGGCGCCTTCACCCCGGACGACGTCGCCGACAAGTGGGACGACATCATGCAGGTGGAGTTCGGCGGTGGGACCGCCGAGTTCACCCACGGCGTGATGGAGCAGACCGGCAAGATCGTCCAGGCGCTCGGCATCGACGTCAGCTGACGGCCCTGCGGGGGGTCAGTCGTCGATGCCGTAGATCTCGGGCTTGGCGTCGCGCGCCATCAGCTCCTTGACCATGATGCCGGGGTCGAGGTCGTCGTGGACGACGCGGACCACGCCCTCGGCGATGGGCATCTCCACGCCGGCGCGCTCGGCCAGCGACAGGATCGCCTTCGACGACTTGACCCCCTCGGCCACCATGTTCATCTGGTCGATGATCTCGTCGAGCTTCATGCCCTGGCCGAGCTTCTCGCCGACCGTGCGGTTGCGGGACTTCGGTGAGGTGCAGGTGGCGACGAGGTCGCCGACGCCGGCGAGGCCCGAGAACGTGAGCGGCTTGCCCCCCAGCGCGACGCCCATCCGCTGCATCTCGGCGAGCCCGCGGGTGATCACCATGGCCTTGGTGTTGTCTCCGAAGCCCATGCCCTCGGCGATGCCGGCCGCGAGCGCGATGACGTTCTTGACCGCCCCGCCGATCTCGACCCCGACCTTGTCGGGGTTGGTGTAGACCCGGAAGTAGGGCGCCATCACCGCGGCCTGGACCTGCTCGGCGCGCACGACGTCCGGTGACGCGGCGACGGTCGCGGCCGGGAGCCGCTGGGCGCACTCCTTGGCGAGGTTGGGCCCGCTGACCACGACGACCCGGTCCGGGTCACAGCCGAGCCGGTCGGCGACGACCTCGCTACCGAAGCGCAGCGTGGCGACGTCGACGCCCTTGATGAGGCTCACCAGGGTGGCGTCGTCGCCGATGTCGTCGCCCCAGACGTCGAGCTGCTCCGGCGAGTCCGATCGAGGGCACGGCGAGCACGACGATGTCGGCGTCGGCGAGCGCCTCGGCCGGGTCGGCGGTCGCCGTGAGCCCGTCCGGCAGCGTGATGCCCGGCAGGTAGCCCTCGTTGCGGTGGTCGCCGTTGATCTCGTCGGCGACCTCCTGCCGCCGTGCCCACAGCACCGTCCGCTGCCCGGCGTCGTGGCACATCACCGCGAACGCGGTGCCCCACGAGCCGGAGCCCATGACCGCGACCTTCGACACGTCCGCTCCCTCTCCGACCGGCTGCACGCTCCCGCAGGGCGACGTTAGCCGCGAGCGCGGTCCCCCGCCGGGGGCCGCCGGTAGGCTCCGCGCCGTGGAGGACGTACGTGGCCCCGTCGTGGCGCTCGTGCCGGCGCGGGCGCCGGGCGAGGGCAAGACGCGGCTGTCCGACGAGCTCTCCCCCTCGGAGCGGGCGTCGCTGTCGGGCGCGATGCTCGCCGACGTGGCCCGCGCGCTCGCGGCGTCCCGGGTCGACCGCATCGTCGTCGCGGCGTCGGGGCCCGAGGCCGCCGCGGCTGCGAGCGCGCTGGGCCTCGACGTGGTGCTCGACCCGCCGAGCGTCCGGTCGCTCAACGCCGCGCTCGGGGCCGCCCAGCTGCGGGTCGGTGCCGCCGGGACGCTCGTGGTGGTGACCGCCGACCTGCCGCGCCTGTCGCCCCGCGACGTCGACACGCTGGTCGCGACCGACGCGCAGGTGGTCGTGGCGGGGACCGACGACGGCGGCACCGGCGGGCTCCTCCGCCGGCCACCCGGGGCCATCGCCCCGGCCTACGGCCCCGCCTCCGCGGCACGTCACCTGGCGCGTGCCCGCGCGGCGGGGTTCGCCACCGTGGCGCTCGACCTCCCCGGCTTCCGCCACGACGTCGACACCTGGGAGGACCTGCTGGCGCTCCGCCGCGGCCCGATCGGCAGCGCCACGGCGGCCTTCCTCGCCGGCCTGGGTGGACGGCTCGATGCCGCCGGCTGAGCTCCTCAGCCGTCGCGGCGTGCGAACGCCTGACGGCCCACCATCCGGACGCCCTCGAGCGCCTCGAGCTGGCCGACGAGCCGCTGGATCTCGCGCTGACGTCCGCTGACCTGCATCTCGGCGATGACGTCGCCACCGACCGGCTGGAGCCGCAGCTCGAACAGCCCGGCGTCGCTCACGTCGATCAGCTGCTGCACCTCGGCCAGCGCGTCGAGCGCGCGCATCACGACGTGGAGCCGGACGTCGACCCGGCTCCGCGGGGCGAGGACGCGCTCCCCCAGCACGTCCAGCGGCCACAGGGCGAGGACCGTGACGAGCACCACCCCGACACCGATGTCGTAGCGGCCGATCCCCGCCGCCAGTCCGACGGCAGCGGAGCCCCACAGCGCGGCGGCGGTCGTGAGCCCGTGCGGCTTGCCGCCGGCGGCGAAGATGGCACCGCCACCGAGGAAGCCGATGCCGGAGACGATCTGCGCCGCCACCCGGGTCGGGTCACCGCCGGCGAACCCCTCGGCGCCGGCCAGCGCGAACGCCGCGGTGGCGATGCCGACGACGATGTTGGTCCGCAGGCCGGCCGGCTTGGAGCGCAGCTCCCGGTCGATGCCGATGAGCGCGGTCAGGCCGGCGGCGGCCAGCAGACGGAGGATGGGTTCGAGGTCCACGCACGCTCCCGTGTCGGCCCGGGCGGTCACGACAGCCTGCCCGATGCGGCGCCGGCGGTCGCGGAGGCGCACCGCACGAGCGACCGGTGCCGGCCGGGGCAGGCGCCGCGGCTATCCTCCGTCGCGACCGACCGCAGGAGAGCGTCGATGCCGCAGGGCACCGTCAAGAGCTTCGACACCACCCACCGCACGGCCGTGCTGATGGACGACTCGCTCGTCGAGCTGCACGTCGACCGGGAGGCCGTGGCGGCGTCGGGGCTGCTCGAGCTCCGGATCGGTCAGCGGGTCCGCTTCGAGCTGCAGCAGGACGGCGACGACCAGCGCGTCACCAACCTGAACCTCGTGAGCCTGTAGCCGCCGGTCGGCGTCAGACCTGCTGCGGCAGGAGGTCGAGCACCGCCGCGGTGCGGGCGAACAGGGCACGCCCGTGCTCGAGTCCGTTCTCGTCGGCCCACTCGCGCGTGCGGTCGAGCACGTCCCGGAGCGTCTGCGTCGCCTCCGGGGCCACCGTGCCGAACTCGGCCAGCGCCGCCGAGGCGACCTTGTCGGGGTCGGTCTCGACCAGCTCCCGGACGAGGTCGCCCGGGTCCTCCTCGTCGCGCCAGGCCAGCGCACACGCGGCGTTGAACGCCTCGGAGTCGAAGTCGCCGTCGGACGCGATGACCGCGACGTGCATCAGCGCCTTCGCCGACAGCCGGTCCTCGTCGGCGACGGCCGCGACCAGGGGCGCGTAGTCGCCGAGCTGGTCGTCGTCGAAGAGCGGGGCGTGGAGGGTCAGGAACTTGGCCCGGACCGGCACGTTCTGGTGGACCTCGAGGTCCGCCGGCGTGTCCCCGTCGGCGAGCCAGTCCGCCAGTGGGCGGGTCGCCGCCCAGTAGGCGCTGGGGTCGGCGCCGTCGCGCGCCGAGGCCGGCGCCGCGATGGTCTTGGCCGGGTCAACCGTGAACGACACCAGCCCGGCGCCGAGCTCGGCGACGTGGGTCGCGGCGTGGTCGAGATCGAGGTAGGCCGAGACGCGCTTGCCGTGCCCGAACGTCCCCGGCGCCTGCTGGTCGAACTCGTCGATCGGACCGAGCCGGTCCGACAGGGCGGCGCGGGTGCGCAGGCCCTCCTCCTCGATCAGCGGCAGCCGGCGCGGCGGGGTGAGGTGGTAGACGGTGACTCGGGGCACGACGGTGTCCTCGTGGGTGGGCGGTGCGACCGGCGAGGATAGCCGGGCGCCGCGGGACCCTCCGCGCCGTGGACGGTGCCGCCGGGGCGCCTCCCGCGACGCGCTAGAGCCGGCGGTCGAGCTCGCTCACGAGCCGTCCCAGCTGGTCGCGAGCGGTGGCGAGGTCGCGCGCCCCGGCGTCGGCGATGCCGATCAGCCGGCGCTGCCACCGCCGCTTCTGCTCGCGCGGGAGGTCGGCGGCGTCGAGACGCTGGTGGGTCTCGCGGAGGCGCTCGTTGAAGCGCAGGAAGTCGGCGGCGTCGAGCATGCCGCCGCTCGGGTCCCCGGCGCGCTCGGTGGACGACATCGATGCTCCCCAGGACGACCGCGGGCTCGGGGGGCGAGCCCGGTCGACCACCCCGGAGCGTAGCGGAGCGTCACGATCACCACCGGTGACGGGGGTCGCCGGCCCGGCGGACGGGCCCGGGCGTGCTAGGAGTGTGCTGAGCAACTGTGGTGCCGACCTGGGCGAGCCGAGGTCGTCGGTGGCGAGGCGCGTGAGGAGCCGATACCGGGGTCGTATCGGCGACGAGCGCAACGCGGCCAGCGACGACATCGGGTGGTCAGGCGGTGCAGCGGGTTGTTCAGCGCACTCCTAGACCCACGTGGGCCGCGCGCAGGACACCGGTGTGGACGATCTGACGACGCTCGGGCGGTCGCGACCGCCGGAGGGGTTCGACCTGAGGAGGCCCACGTGGGCCGACCTCGACGCCGTCGTGGCGCTCTACAACGCCTGCTCACGCGACCGGGTCGGCGAGGACCTGTGGGAGCGTGACGACCTCCACCACCGCTGGCTGGAGCCGGGCCGCTTCGAGGACGCGCTCATCGCCGAGCGCGACGGCGTGGTCGTGGGCTACGCCGAGTTCCACGCCGACCTCGACCCGTGGACCGGCGAGCTCGACCTCTACCTCGACGCCCGCGTCCACCCCGACGCCACCGGGCACGGCCTCGGGTCGTTCCTCCTCGCGCGCGGCATCGCCCGCGCCCTGAGCGAAGGCGACCGCGTCCCCGGCCACCCGCGCGTGGCGCTGCGCACCACCCTCGCCGACGCCGACGAGCGCGCCCGGGGGCTGTTCCACCGCTGGGGGTTCCGACCGGTCCGGCACTTCCTCGACATGCGGCTCGACCTGGACGACCCGCCGCCCCCGCCGGAGGTCCGCAGCCGCGTCCGGGTCCGCCGCTTCCGGCTGGGCGAGGACGACGAGGCCGTCTGGCGCGCCTACGAGGCCGGGTTCGCCGACCACTGGGACCACGAGCCGCAGACCTTCGCCGACTGGCGCTACATCGCCATCGAGCACGAGGACCACTTCGACCCGTCGCTCTGGTTCCTCGGCGAGACCCAGGCCGGCGAGATCGTCGGCGTCTGCCTCACCCGCGCCGGCATGCCCGACGACCCCGAGCTCGGCTACGTCCGCGACCTCGCCGTCGTGCCGGCGTGGCGTGGGCAGGGCATCGCGCGCCGGCTCCTGCAGCACGCCTTCCAGGAGTTCCACGCCCGCGGCCTCCGGCGCGTGGGGCTCGAGGTCGACGACGTGACGATGGACGGTGCCGCCCGCCTCTACGAGCGGGCCGGGATGCGCGTCGCGCGGCGCACCGACGTCTACGAGCGCGAGCTGCGGGCTGCCGGCGAACCCGGCGCCTCCCCCTCGACGCCGCAGTAGCGCACGATCGCGAGGGCCAGCGTCCGCGCCGCCGCGACCAGCTCCTCGACCGGCACGGATTCGTCGGGGCGGTGCGCGTCGCGGACGTCGCCGGGGCCGAACACGACCGTGGGGATGCCACCGGCGTTGACGGTCAACCCCAGGTCGCAGCCGTAGGGCATCCCGCGCAGCGCCGGCTCGCGGCCCAGCACGTCGGTGGCCGCGGCGCGGACCGTGGTGACCGTGCGGTCGCTCACGTCGGTGGCGCCGGGCACGAACTGGCCGCCCCACCACGTCACCGTGGCGGGGTGGTCGCGGAGCCAGTCGTCCTCGGCGCAGGCGGCAGCGACGGCGTCCTCGAGCTCGCGCCGGGCGACGTCGAGGTCCTCACCCGGCGCGACGCCGTAGCGCCCCTCCCACGCGAGCCAGTCCATCTCCGACGACGGCCAGTCGCCGCCGGTGATGCGCCCACCGCAGATGGCGAACGGGCGCTCGAGCCACGCGAACAGCCCGTCGGCCTCACGGGCGTTGCGTCGCCGCTCGAGGTCGAGCACGGCGCGGTGGACGACGCCGAAGCGTTCGAGCGCGCTGACCCCCTCCTCGCGGAGACAGCCGTGCGCCGACCGGCCGCGCAGGCCGATCCGCCACGACAACGCGCCGGCGCTCGCCGGAGCCACGTCGAGCGCGGTCGGCTCGACGATCACGCAGCCGTCGACCTCGAGGCCCCGCTGCGATGAGGGCGAGCGTGCCGGTGCCCCCGTCCTCCTCCCCCACCACCGGTGCGATGCCGACCCGGCCGGCGAGGGTCACGCCGGCGTCGCGGATCGCCTCGACCGCGTGGATGGCCGCGGCGAGCCCGCCCTTCATGTCGCAGGCGCCTCGCCCGTAGAGCCGTCCGTCGCGGACGACCGGCGTGAACGCCGGCGCGGTCCAGTCGACCTCGTGGCCCGGCGGCACCACGTCCACGTGCCCGTTGATGAGCAGCGCCGGCCCGACCCCGCGCCCGGCCCACCCGAGCACGCCGCGACCGTCCGGGCGGTCGACCTCGGCGCTGAACCACGGGCTCGCCGCGAGCGCGTCGATGTCGAGGTCCCAGGTCTCGACCTCCATCCCGGCGCGGGCGAGCTGGTCGGCCGCGAGCTCCTGCGCCGGCGTCTCCGCCCCCGACAGGCTCGGCACGGCGATGAGCTCGCTGGCCCGGGCGACGACGGCGTCCTCGTCGATCGCGGCCAGCACCCGCCGCTCGGTGTCGTCGCGCGCGACGACACGGGGCGGGGTCACGCCGGACCGCCGGCGAGCGCACGGTCGAGGTCGGCGATGAGGTCGTCGGCGTCCTCGATGCCGGCGGCGTAGCGCACGAGTCCCTCCGGGATGCCCGGCAGCGGCCCGCTCGTCGGCGGTCAGCTCGACGTGCGAGGTCGTCGCCGGCGGCCCCACGATCGTCTCGACCTGGCCGAGGTTGGCGGCGAGGTAGGCGTAGCGCAGGCGCGGCAGCACCTCTCGCACCGCGTCGAACCCGCCGTCGAGCTCGAAGGACAGCATCCCCCCGAAGCCGCCCGGCATCTGCCGGCGGGCGACCTCGTGCCGGGGGTGGCGCTCCAGACCCGGGTAGTGCACGGCCGTGACCCGTGGGTGCTGCTCGAGCCACGTCGCGACGGCCATCGCGTTGGCGTTCTGGCGCTCGACCCGCAGCCCCAGCGTCTTCAGGCTCCGCAGGAACAGCGCGGCGGCCGACGCGTCGAGGCCGGTGCCGGCGATCTCGCGGTAGTGGTAGACGCGGGCCACGAGCTCGTCGGAGCCGCAGACCACACCGCCGAGGACGTCGCCGTGGCCGCCGAGGAACTTCGTCGCCGAGTGCACGACGAGGTCGGCGCCGAGCGCCAGCGGCTGCTGGTTGATCGGGGTGGCGAAGGTGTTGTCGACCACGACGGTCGCGCCGGCGTCGTGGCCGGCGGCGGCGCAGCGCTCGAGGTCGAGGACCTTCAGCGTCGGGTTCGTGGGGGACTCGAGGTAGAGCAGGTCGCACCCGCGCGCGATCGCCGCCTCGAGCGCGTCCTGGTCGTCGGTGTCGACGACCTCGCAGTCGATGCCGAAGCGCGGCAGGATCTCGGTGAACATCAGGTAGGAGCCGCCGTAGGCGTCCTTCACCGAGACCGCGCGGCCGCCCGCGGACAGCAGGGCCAAGAGCGTCGAGGAGATCGCGGCCATGCCCGTCGTGAAGCTGGTCGCCGCGGCCGCACCCTCGAGCGCGGCCACCTTCGCCTCGAAGCGGTCGGTGGTCGGGTTGGAGTTGCGGCTGTAGATGTGCCCGGGCGTGCGCCGCAGCGCCACGTCGAGCCAGGTGTCGACGTCGGGGTAGGCGAACGCCGCGTTGGCCGCGATCGACGGCACCACCGCCCCCGTCACCGGGTCGGCCGCGTCGGTCAGGTGGACGGAACGGGTCGAGGGGCCGGCCGGGTCCACGGGCGCTCCTTGCGGTCGTCGGTGGGGGGCGCGACGGGGCGTCGCGGGGTGGACGACGACCGTAGCCGTGGGCTGCCGGGCTAGACCGGCGGCGTGCCGGGGACCGGGATGAGCCCGTTCTTCTCGACGCTCGGGTCGGCCTCGTCGGCGGCCTCGACGTCCTCGCGGCGCACCCCCAGCACGAACAGGATCGCGTCGAGGTAGGGGAACGACAGGGCGGTGTCGGCGGCGGCCCGCACGACCGGCTTGGCGTTGAAGGCGATGCCCAGGCCGGCGGCCGCGAGCATGTCGAGGTCGTTGGCGCCGTCGCCGATGGCGACCGTCTGCTCGAGCAGCACGCCCTCGGCCGCCGCGACCTCGGCGAGGACCGCGGCCTTGCGGGCGCGGTCGACGATCGGGCCGACGACCCGGCCGGTGAGGTGGCCGTCGACCACCTCGAGGTCGTTGGCGACCGCGTGGTCGAGCCCGAGGTCCTCGCGAGCGCGTCGGTGAAGTAGGTGAACCCGCCGCTCACGATCGCGACCGTGAACCCGAGCCGCTTGAGCGTCCGCACGAAGGTGCGGGCCCCCGGCGTGAGCCGCATCCGGTCGCGGACCCGGGCCAGGGCATCGACCTCGAGGCCGGCCAGCAGCGCCACCCGCTCGCGCAGGGAGCCCTCGAAGTCGAGCTCGCCGGCCATCGCCCGCTCGGTGATGTCGCGCGACCGCGTCGACGCAGCCCGCCTCGTCGGCGAGCAGCTCGATGACCTCGTCCTGGATGAGGGTCGAGTCGACGTCCATGACGACGAGCCGCTTCGCGCGCCGCTCGAGGCCGACTCGCGCTGGATGGCGATGTCGACGCCGTGCTCGCCGGCGCGCTCGACGAGGTTGGCCGCATCCGGTCCATGTCGCCGCCGACGACGACGAACTCTAGGACGGTCACCGGGTAGCGGGAGAGCCGCACGATGCGGTCGATGTTGCCGCCGCCCTCGGCGATGGCCGAGGTCGCGGCCGGCGAGCCCCGCCGGCGTCAGCGGCTGGCCGATGAGGGTGACCGCGAAGCGCGGGAGGTTGGCGCGCGACGAGGTGTCCTCGACGACCTCGAAGTCGAGCTGGATGCCGGCCTCCCAGCCGTAGAGCAGCAGCTCCTTCAGGACGTCGTTGCCCTCGGGGACGCTGATCAGGATGTCGAGCGTCAGCCGTTCGCGGACGACCACCTGCTCCACGTCGAACACGTCGACGCCGTGGTCGGCGAGCACGCCGAGGAGCCCGGTCGTGATGCCGGGGCGGTCGCGGCCGGAGACGCGGACGAGGACGGTGCGGCGGGGGTCGCTCATAGGGGGGCGAGACTACCGACGCCGTGGGCTGCTGAGAGAAGCAGGACATCGTTCCGCCCGTGGGTAGCAGGACATCGTTCCGGCTGTGCAGGTTGTGGAGTAGCAGGACATCGTTCCGCTTCGGTGCCGGCTCACGCTGCCGTTGGTGGCCAGAGCCAGTGAGAAACGATGGGCGAGATCGAGCTGCGACGTGAGGCTGTCCGTCGCCGGAACGCCGGCGAGACGACCGGTCAGGTCGCCGAGGCACTGGGCCGCAGCGACCGGTGGGTTCGCAAGTGGCTGGCTCGCCACGACCAGGCGGGCCAGGGTGAGGACTGGGCCCAGTCGCTGTCGCGTGCGCCGCACCGATCACCGAACCGGACCCCGCTTGAGGTTCGGGATCAGGTGCTGGCGGTCCGCGCGAAGCTCGAGCTCGACCCGCGCTCGCAGTACGGCCCCTTGGCGATCGCGTGGGAGCTGCATGTGCTCGGCGTCGAGCCGGTGCCCGAGATCTGGACGATCAACCGGATCCTGGCGCAGGCCGGAGTCACCCGACGACGGGGGCGTCAGCCCGGCTACCGATCCAAGGGCGCGCCGTATCCGCATCCCGGCGAGCAGGGGCCGGGCCAGTACCACCAGGCCGACCTGGTCGGGCCACGCCACCTGGATGGCGGGATCGGCTTCCACGCCTTCAACCTGATCGACGTCGGCAGCCACACGGTCGGCAGCGAGATCATCGATCCGTTGCGTCCCACCGCGATCGCCGGGGCGTTGGCCACGATCTGGGGCCGGGTCGGGATCCCCTTACGAGTCCAGTTCGACAACCACTCCAACCTGCGTGGCGCGATCCCGCCACGAGCCAAGACGTTCGGTCCGGTGGTCGCCACCTGTCTCGACCTCGGGGTGATCGTGCGGTTCGCGCCGCTGCGAGAGCCCTGGCGCAACGGCGTGATCGAGCACTTCAACGACGTGTGGGACAAGTCGTTCTTCCGCACCGCCCGCTACGCCGACCTCGACATCCTCCGGGCGCGTGTCGCCACGTTCGAGACCTTCCACAATGCCCGACACCGCTACTCCGCTCACGGCGGTGCCGCACCTGACGAGGTCCGCGCCACCCTCACGCCGCCATCACCACCACGGGGCTACCAGACACCGACCAGGCTGCCCGCCAAAGGACGCATCGAGGCCGTCCGGTTCGTGCGCTCCAACGGGCTTCTCGACCTGTGGGGCCACAAGACGCTGCTCGACCAGGCCCACACCCACCAGTACGTCACCGCGATCATCGCCGTGCGCGCCAAACAATTCCGGGTCGTCACCCGCCACGGCGAAATCATCCACGCCGGCCCCTTCGACATCGACCGGACCCTGCGCTGACCGGAACGATCTCCTGCTACCAACCACCTGCACCACCCGGAACGATGTCCTGCTACCAACCGAGCTGGGCCGGACCCGGAACGATGTCCTGCTACTCACCATCTAGCCTCGGTCCGTGAGGATCGCCCGCACGCACGAGGTCCACGACGTGCCGGGAGTGCGGCCGGACGTGGCCGCGACCGGCACCGTCGTTCTGCGGCGGGTGCGGTGCGGCGCTGCGCGCCGACGACGGGACCGGGGCCGGGCGCCACCGGGAGGACGCCGGCCGAGCGGTGCGCCGCCGGCGGGGAGTCGCCGCGGTGGCCGGCACCGTGCTCCTCGTCCTCGCCGGCGGCTGGGTCGTCCGCGACCTCGTCGCCGGCGGCTCGACCGGCGTGGCCCTCGACCCCTCGTCGGCGTTCAACGACGCCGACGAGCCCGCCGTCCGCGACGACGCCCCGGTCGGCTGCGGGACCGTCCACGGCTGCGTCGACGGATGTGCCGCGCCGTTCGCGCTGGCGCGGCCGGTGCTGTGGTGCCGAGGCCACGGCGGCGCGCCGGTCGCGCCGGCGGTGTCGGGGTCGAGCGTCGTCACGGTGCACCCGGACGCGGTCGTCGCCGTCGACCGCACCACCGGGGTGGAGCGGTGGCGGGCCGCGGTCGCGGCCGTGCCCCCGGGCCCGCCGGTGGTGACCGACCCGCTCGTCGGCCGGGAGGGCGGGGCGCTGGTGCTCGTCGGCGACGCGGCCGACGACGTGCTGGTGGCCTACGACCTCGCCGACGGGCGGGAGGTCTGGCGCGGCCCGGCGCGCACCGGCGGGACGCCGGCCGTCGCCGGCGACACCATCGTCGTGGGTGGCCGCGACGGCTACCTCACCGGGCTGGACGTGCTGACCGGCGAGCGCCGGTGGCAGCGCGGCAGCGCGCAGCCCGCCTCGCGGGCGCCGGCGGTCGCCGACGGACTGGTCTTCGTGAGCGGGCCCGGCACGGTGCTGGGCGTGGACCTCGAGACCGGCCAGGCCCGGGTCGAGTTCCCCCTCGGACACGGGGGCACGGGGCGAGGGTTCGGCCCGGCCGTCGTCGCGGGGACCGGGATCGCGGTGTCCGGCGACGGGGAGGTCGTGGGGTTCGACACGGCGACCGGGGCGCGCCGCTGGTCCCGGCAGCTGGCGCAGGCTCCGGTCGTGGCGCCGGCGCTCGGCGAGGGGCGCCTCCACCTCCTCACCGCCGACGACACCATCGAGTCGCTCGACCTCGCCGACGGCTCGACGGTCGCGTCGGCGACGGTCGCCGCCACCATCGGCGGGCAGCGCACCCTCTCGCTCGCCCGGTCGACGCTCGTGCTGACGACGCTGACCGAGGTCCGCCTGCTCGACCCCGACACCCTCACCACGCGCGAGGCCGTCGACCTCGGTCGCGCCCTGGTGGGGAGCCCGGTGGTCGCCGGCGGCACGCTGTACGTCACCACCCGGTCGGCGCTGTACGCGATCGGCGACGGCTGACGGCGTAGGGTGCGCCGTCGAAGAGGTCGACGACGAGGATCGCCCCGATGGTGACCATCAACCCCGCGTTCGAGGAGCTCGGCGGCTACCCGCTCGCCCGGCTCCAGGACCTCGCCAACGAGATGCGCGCCGACGGGGCGCCCTTCGCCGACTTCTCGATCGGCGACCCCGACGAACCGACGCCCGAGTTCATCCGCCAGGCCCTGATCGACGGCCTCGGGCCGGTGAGCCGCTACCCCACCGCGGCCGGGAAGGCGAGCGTGCGCGAGGCCATCGCCGGGTGGTTCGCCCGCCGGCACGGCGTCACCGTGGACCCCTCCGCCCACGTGCTCCCGAGCGCCGGGTCGAAGGAGGCCATCTTCCACCTCCCCCTCGCCGTCATCGACCGCGACGGCCCCAAGCGCCGGGTCGTGTGGGGCGATCCCGGCTACCCGGTCTACGACCGGGGCACCCTGTTCGCGGGCGGCATCTCGCACCCGGTCGCGCTGACCCACGAGGGTGGCTGGCGCCTCGAGCTCGGTGACCTCCCGGACGAGGTGTTGGCCGAGACCTGCATCGCGTGGGTCAACTACCCCCACAACCCCACGGGTGCCACGGTCGACCTCGACTACTACAGGCGGCAGCTCGCGGTCGCGCGCGAGCACGACATCCTGCTGTGCTCCGACGAGTGCTACCAGGAGGTGTGGTTCGACGAGCCCGCCCCGTCCGCGCTCGAAGCCTGCGACGACGGCGACTTCACCGACCTCCTGGCGTTCGTGTCGCTGTCGAAGCGGTCCGGGATGACCGGCTACCGCGCCGGCGGGATGGTCGGTGACCCCGAGATGATCCGGCGGCTCAAGCTCCTGCGGCCCAACGTCGGCACCGCGGCGCAGGACTTCGTGCAGGACGCGGCCGTCGCGGCCTACGGCGACCAGGACGCACGTCGACGAGCGCCGCGAGGTGTTCCGCGCCAAGCGCGAGGTCGTGCTCGGCTTCCTCCGCGGTGCCGGCATCGAGGTGTCCGGCAGCGAGGCGACCTTCTACGTCTGGTTCCGCGCCCCGGGCGGTGACGACGCGGCCTACGCGGAAGCGCTGGTGAAGGAGCGGATCGTCGCGTCCCCGGGGCGGTCCTTCGGCCCGGCCGGGACGGGGTGGATGCGGCTCGCGCTCGTCCCCACGGTCGAGGGGTGCCGGGGCGCCGTCGCGCGCTGGCGCGAGGCCATCGAGGCGGGGCGCCTCCCCACGTGAGCGGCGACCCTCCTTCTCAGCTGGACCCAGCAGTGGAGAGCGGCGGCCACGCGTCGGTGCGTTCGCACTGCCTACTCGTCGTGTTCGGCGCGGTGCTTCCAGTAGCCCGGACGGCGATGGTCGTTGGCTACTGCGAGGACGTGGATCACTTCGTCGCCCAGCAGGTACACCAGCTGGTAGGGGAAGCGGGCCACGCGCAGGCGACGCACCTCGAGGTCGCTCGACAGCTCCGGCACCGGCGAGCCGGTGTGTGGCCATGCGCGAGCGCGCTCGATCGCACGGTCAACGGCTGCCAGGAACTGCAGACCGAGCCCGGCGCGGCGTTCGTCGTACCAGACCGTCGCGGCTTCGAGCTCAGCAGCGGCGTCACCGTGGAGCGTGGCCCGCCACGTCACCGATCGCGCAGTTGACCAGCGATGCGATCGCGGGCCGCGTCCCAGTCCTCGCCTGACGACTTGCCATCCAGCACCTGACGGGCGCGGTGTTCGATCTCGACAGCCCAGGCAGAGGTGACCTCCCCGGCCGGGTCGCGCTCCTCGTCCAGGCTCGCGATCAGGTCCGCCGCCACGTGCGCGCGCTCGTCGGCGGGCAAGGCCAACGCCTCACGCAGCACCGTGTCACCGTGATCGGTCATGCACCCATCGTACCTCCGCCCTGCGGGTCGATGCCGGCGCCGCGAAGCCCTTGTGGATAGGCACCGTCCGTGCGCGGGCGACCAACTGGTATCGCCCTGCGGGCCGCGACAGAACGTCGAGCGGTCGGGTCGAAGTCGCCTACGTGTTACGGGCAGACCCTGGCTCCGAGCGCCCCGTCCGGCGTAGGCTCGGGGACGTGGACAGCGCCGACATGACGTCTCATGACGTCCAGGACGCGGACGGGGCCGACCCGTTCGCTCCCCTACGCCGTGACAACCTTCGGCGCGGCCTTCGATGGGGCGTCGCCATGGTCGTTGTCGCCGCCGTCGTCGCCGGAACAGCAGAACTCCTCACGTCGCCGGATCCGGATCTCGCCGCGGCCTGCGAACGTGTGCAGCAGCTTCCCGACGCGAGCGAGTTGACGAGCGCGGAGCATGGGCGTCTGCTCGCCGAGCTCGGAGTGAGCGCCGAGGACCGCCGTGTCTCTGATGCTGTCGACCTCGTGTTGACGGGCGTGGCTGAGATCGAGGCCGGGTCGGACCGTGCGATGCCCGAAGGGCAGGCTCGTTCGCTGGTGGACCGCGGGATCGCAGACCTCGATCGAGCCTGTGCCGATCGGCGCTGAGCCCGTCCTCTCGTGTGGAAGGTCCGCGAGACTTCGGTCGGATCTGAGCGTCAGGCGTCGTCGGCAGTGGAGAGGGCGCGGGCGGCGCGGGCGACGGCGATGACGAGCGCCGCCCCGACGACCGCGAGGCCGAGGACCGCGAGGACGTCGCCGGCGACGGGCGCGCCGAGGCTGGTGTCGCCGACGCCGTCGCCGGCGGGCCACGGCCACAGCACACGCAGCGAGCCGGCCATCAGCCCGATCAGCACGGCGAGGACGACCTCGCGGTGGCGCGCCAGGAGCCAGTTGAGGAGCGTCGAGAACGAGCCGAGGCCGACGACCGCGCCGACCCCGAAGACCGCCACCGTCACGAGGTCGCGGTCGGTCACCGCGCCCAGCACGAACTCGTAGAGCCCGATCATCAGCAGGATGAACGACCCCGAGATGCCGGGGAGGATCATCGCGCAGATCGCCAGCGCCCCGCCGGCGAACACGATCGGCAGGGACGCGTCCTCGAACCGGCCGCTCCGCAGGCCGAGGAGCAGGAAGGTCACCACCGCGCTCGCGGTCGCGACCGCGAGGATGCGTGCGCTGCGCTCGCGGAGCTCGCCGGCGGACACCACGACCGAGCCGATGATGAGCCCGAAGAACGCGCCCGACAGCCGCACCGGCTGGGTCTCGAGCAGGTGCTCCAGCCCGCTCGCGAGCACGACGATCGCGGTGAGGATGCCGAGGAGCAGCGGGACGAGGAAGCTCCACTCGACGTAGCGGAGCGCCCGGACGCCGTCGCGCCACGACCCGCGGACCAGCAACGACGCGGCCCGGGAGCCCTGTCGGATGTCGGCGACCAGGCGCGCGTAGATGCCGAGGACGAGCGCCACGGTGCCCCCCGAGACGCCCGGCACGATGTCGGCCGAACCCATCAGGAACCCGCTCACGTAGGTCGTCGCGACCGTCACCAGCCCGAACGGGTGGGCGTGCAGCGGCGCGTCGGCGGGGCGCTCCACCAGCGCCGGGTCGTCGGCGACGACGGCGGGGCGGTGGCGGTCGGGTCGGGGTCGCGTGGGTCCATGGCGGCGGACGGTAGCCGACCTGCCCCGGCGGACGTACGGGGCGGTCGCGCCGGCGAGGCGCCCCCCTAGGCTGGCCCCGACCCGCCCCCGCCGCCACAGGACAGCCCCCGATGACCGACCACGACACCCCCCGCGCCGGCGCCGCCGCCGGCCTCGGCCTCGCCACGCTCACCCCCGCCGGCAAGGTCCTCGACACGTGGTACCCGCACGTCACGACCGACCCGGACGGCGTCGCGGCCCTCCGCGCGATCGCCGGCGCGCCCGGCACGTCGCCGCTGCCCGACGACACCCCGCTCGGCGCGGACGACCTCGAGCGGGTGGTGAGCGCGCTCCGTGGCGCCGCCGCGGCGGACCGGCCGACCCGCACCGAGCAGCGGGTGGTGGTGACCGTCCTCGACGACCTCGACGCCGCCCCCGAGGACGCGCACGACGTCTACCTGCGGCTGCACCTCCTCTCGAACCGGCTCGTCCGTCCGCACGGGGCGAACCTCGACGGCGTGTTCGGCCGGCTCAACAACGTCGTGTGGACCGACCTCGGCCCGTGCGACCCGGACGGCTTCGAGGACCTGCGCCTGGACCTGCGGGCGCGGGGCATCGCGATCCGGGTCACGAGCGTCGACAAGTTCCCACGCATGACCGACTACGTCGTGCCGTCGGGGGTCCGCATCGCCGACGCCGACCGGGTCCGTCTCGGCGCCCACCTCGCCGCCGGCACGACCGTCATGCACGAGGGCTTCTGCAACTACAACGCCGGCACGCTCGGCGACGCGATGATCGAGGGCCGGATCTCGGCCGGGGTCGTGATCGGCGACAACTCCGACGTCGGCGGGTCGGCGTCGATCATGGGCACCCTGTCCGGCGGCGGCAAGGAGGTCATCGCGATCGGTGAGGGGTGCCTGCTGGGCGCGAACGCCGGCATCGGGATCTCGCTCGGCGACGAGTGCGTGGTCGAGGCGGGCCTCTACGTGACCGCCGGTATGCGGGTGACGCTGCCGGACGGCGAGGTCGCCAAGGCCGGCGAGCTGTCGGGCCGCGACGGGCTCTTGTTCCGCCGCAACTCCCAGACCGGCGCCATCGAGGTGCTGCAGCGCGAGGGCACGACCTGGGGCGGGCTCAACGACGCGCTCCACGCCAACGACTGATGGCCGCCACCCGCGCCGACCTCGTCGAGCGGCTGCTCGAGCACTGCGGTCACGTCTGCGTGACCGGGGACGAGGGGCCCATCGCCGACGCCGTCGCCGACCGCTACGGCGACCTCGGCGAGCCGGTCACGCGCGTCGGCAACTCCGTGGTCGTCGGCCGGCCTCCGGGCGACGGTCGTCCGCTCGTGCTGCTGGTCGGCCACCTCGACGTGGTCCCGCCCACGGCCGACGACCTCGAGCCACGGGTCGAGTCCCGGCCCGACGCCGGCGAGGTCGTCGTCGGCCGCGGGACCTCGGACATGAAGGCCGGCAACGTCATCGCGATGGCCTGCTTCGAGGACGCCGAGCTGCGCGCGTCCTCACCGTACGAGCTGGCGCTGGTGCTCTACGCCGGCGAGGAGGGGCCGGCCGAGGAGAACGAGCTCGCCGACGTCCTCGACGAGGTGACGTGGCTGCGCGAGGCGGCGCTGGCGGTGATCCTCGAGCCGACCGACGGGCAGGTCCAGGCCGGGTGCCTCGGTGGGCTGCACGCGCTCGTGACCTTCCGCGGCCGCCAGGCCCACAGCGCGCGCCCGTGGCAGGGCGAGAACGCGCTCACCAAGGCGGGGGCGTTCCTGGCCGAGCTGCACGACCTCGCCCCACGTGAGGTCGAGGTCGACGGCATCACCTACCGCGACGTGTGGTCGGCGACGCAGGCGTACACCGGCAACGCGCGCAACATCGTCCCCGGTGAGTTCACCGTGAACCTGAACTTCCGCTTCGCCCCGAGCCGCGGGCTCGACGAGGCGGAGGCGGAGCTGCGCGCGTTCGTCGGCGACCGGGCCGAGGTCGAGATCGTCGACCGCGCCCCGCCGGCCCCGCCGGCGCTCACGACCGAGGTGCTGGAGCGCTTCGTCGAGGTCGTCGACGCGCCGCTGCGGGCGCAGCAGTCCTGGACCGACATCGCGCGCTTCGCCGAGGTCGGGGTCCCGGGCGTGAACTACGGACCGGGGGTCACCGCCCAGTCGCACCAGCGCGGCGAGCACGTCCCGGTCGACGCGCTCGTCGCCGGCCACACCAACCTGCGTCGCTTCCTCGCCGGCTGACGGGCGCCGCCAGGTCGGCCCGGGTAGGTCCCGTTCCGGTCATCTTCCCGGGACGGACCTGTCAGGCCGGGGTGAGGTAGACCGCGGTCGCGAGCGGTCGCACGCCCCGGTCGCAGCACGGGCGGTTCACGAGCCGGCCGCCGACGACCATCTGGCTCGACGAGCCGCCGTCGAGCATCACCGCGTCGCGGACGCCGAGCGCGGCCATGAGCTCGCCCATCCCGCGGTGGCTCATCCCGGCCGAGTAGCCCGGCTGGCGGCCGTCGACGGTCAGGATGAAGCCGTTGCCGCCGCCGTCGAACCCGATCGCGGTCCGCGGGTGGAGCCCATCGGTGTGGGCCGCGCCGAACCCCTCGGTGCGCCACTCCTCGACGTCGGGGACCCGGCCGTCGCGCAGCAGCCACGGGCCGCCGGACATGCCGGCGTCGATGCCCTGCCAGGCGTCGCCGACCTCGACCCGCAGGGTCGCCTGGCGGCCGTCGGCCGCGCGGAGCGCCGCGGCCTTGGCACCGCGGGCGACGAGCAGCAGCTGCCGGGCGGGGACGGCGTCGCGGGGCCCGCCGGTCGCGACCTCGAACGGGGAGGACGACGGACGCACGAGCGAGCCCGGGCCGGGGGTGACGACGGTCACCGCGTCGTCGGGGAGCGGGCGGATGAACCCGGTGTGCGTGTAGAGGACCGCCTCGTCGTCACCGACCGGTCGGTCGACCCCGTCGACCTCCACGGGTCCGGACGGAAGGTCGACGCCGAAGGCGAACTCCGGCGTGCCGACGACCGAGCGGCCGTCGGCGGTGAGCCCGAAGCCGGCGCGGGTTCCACGGACCCAGTCCCGCAGGGTCTCCCGGCTGCTGACGAGCCGGCCGTCGCTCACGAGCAGGCCGTCGGGGTCGCCGCCGAGCGCCCAGTAGCCCCCGTTGACGACCGCGGCGGCGTCCCGCCGGCGGGCCGCCGCCGACGGCATCGACGCGCGGGCGTTGAACGAGCCGGCGAAGTCGGTGTCGACGTCGATCCCCCCGTCGGGGCCGGTCCGCCACCGCAGCAGGAACCCCGCCTCGGGACCCGACGGGCTCGGCGCGTACAGCCGCTGGAAGGTCAGCGATCCACCCAGCGAGCGGGGCGGGGTGAGCGTCAGCCGGCCGGTGGTGGCCCGGACCGCCGTCGCGACGTCGCTCGCGTCGACCTCGTCCCCGAAGGGCACGCCCAGCCGGGTCAGCGCGTCGGCGAGGCCGGCGCGGGTGACGAGGTGGTCGTGGTCGATGCCGGTCGCGTAGGCGACCGGCGCGAGCCGGAACTGCGCCTCGGCGACCACCCGGGCCAGGGCGTCGCCGGTCAGGTGGGCCGGGTCGGCCCCGAGCTGGGTCAGGATCGGCGCGAGGTCGGCCCGCGACACCCGCCGGCCGGGGTCGCGTCCGAGCGCGACCACGGCGGGGACGAGCCGCTCGTCGGACAGGGCGCGGAGCTGGGACAGCACCGCCGGCTCGAACGGGGCGTCGCCGATGTCGATGCCGAGGCCGGCGGCGGCCGCGGCGAGCCCGTCGCGGGTCAGCTCCTGCTCGTCGACGCCGGCGAGCGCGAGCGTCGGGGCCATCTCGTCCTGGGCGCGGGCCACCAGGTCGGCGGCGTCCGCCTCGTCGAGGGTCGCGCCGACCGGGCGGCCGGTGACGGCGGCCGCGATCCGGACCGAGTCCTCGCCGACCCCGTCGTAGTACGGCTCGGAGATCTCGACCGCGGCGTAGCGGGCCTCCTCGGCGAGCCGGCCCAGCTCGTGGTCGAGCCGCTCGACCCGCGTCACCACCTCGGCCGCAGCGAACGCCACGCGGTCGGCGAGGGTGGGGCGGACCTCGCCGTCGGTCTGCCACGCGTCGGTGCCGGCGGGGTCCGCCGGCGGGGGCGCGTCAGCCGCCACCGGCTCGGCGGTCGCGCCCGGCGACCGCGACGGGGACGGGGCGGGCGACCCCGACGCGGCCGGGGCGGTGAGGGCGAGCGCGAGCAGCGCGGCGAGCAGGCGTGGCAAGACGATCCGTACGTGTGCGAGGTCCCGGTCCGGGTGTCGTAACGCAGGACCCCCGCCTGAAGTGCCCGACCCGTCCCCGCGTCGTCGTGTGCGCACGCAGCGCTACCCCGAGCGGCTGGTCAGCTCCGCGGGTGGTGCCGGTCGAGCACGCTCGGGGCCACGATCGTGTGCCCGTCGAGCCCGGTCCGGAAGCGCTGGAGGAGCTGCTCGAGCTCGGTCGGGATGCGGTCGGGGCGCAGCTGCTTCTCGAGGAAGGCGAAGGCCCCCTGGGCGAAGGTCTCCTCGGCGTGGCTGGACGCGTCGAGCGCCGACAGCACCACGACCATGGCCCGCGGGGCGACCGTCTGCAGCCGGGACAGGGCACGCCAGCCGTCGAGCACCGGCATCATCAGGTCGAGCAGGACCACGTCGGGCTGCAGCGACGAGGCGAGCGCCACCGCCGCCGAGCCGTCCTCGGCCTCGCCGCAGACCTGGAAGCGACCGTCCCGCTTGAGGACGAGCCGCAGCATGAGCCGGAGGTCCGGCTCGTCGTCGGCGATCAGCACGGTCGGCCGCGTCAGCGGATCCCCACCCGCTACGCCGGCCGCCGTGGAGGGGCCTGCGGGCACCCGCGTTCCTCTCTGCCGTGGAAGCCGCCGGTGTCGACCCTCACGGTACGGGGTCGGCCGGCGCTGCACACGACGAAGCCGCGATCCCGTCCACAGGAGCCCGGTGGAGGGGCCGGACGTGGCAGGAGCCCGCACGCGGTCGCGCGTGCGGGCTCCTGTGGTACTCCCGAAGGGATTTGAACCCTCGTTACCGCCTTGAGAGGGCGGCGTCCTAGGCCGCTGGACGACGGGAGCAGGTCGAAGACGCGGGTACCACCGGAGGACGGGGACCCGACATCGGCGCGGAGCGTACGTGCGGCGCTCCGTGTGGTGCAAGCTCGGGGGGAAGGACTCGAACCCTCAATAACTGGACCAGAACCAGTCGTGTTGCCGATTACACCACCCCCGAAGGGCAGGCAGGATGCTAGCGACCGAGAGGGGGTCGTGCGAACCGGGAACCCGTGACGCCGGGGCGATCCGCGGGAGAGTCCTGCCGCGGGTGCGCACGGTACCGAGCGCTCCGACGACCTCCACCTCGGCCCCCGGGCCCGTCCACGCAGCGCACGCGTGCACGCGGCTCAGCGGCCCTCGGCGACGGGTACGGCGGCGCGCAGCCGCTCGAGGACGCGCGCCCGTGGCATCAGCTCCAGGGACTCGAACAGCGGGGGGCTGACCCGCGAGCCGGTGGTCGCGACCCGGATCGGCTGGGCGAGCTTGCCGAAGCCCGTGCCGAGCTCGTCGGCGAGGCCCCGCAGGGCCGTCTCGATCGCCTCGGTCGTCCACGCGTCGACCTCCTCGAGCGCGGAGACCGCCGCCTCGAGGGCCTCCCGGGCGCCGTCCTTGTGCAGCACCTTCGCGACGCTGTCGGGGTCGAGCTCGACGGTCTCGCGGAAGAACGCCGGGGCGTAGCGCTGGACCTCGTCGAGCCGCTGCATCCGCTCCTGGACCAGCGGGACGAGCCCGCGCAGGAGCTCCCGCTCGGCGTCGGTCGGCGGGGACGCCACGAGCGGCTCCCAGTCGGCGCGTGGCTCGCCGGCGTCGTCGGCCGGCGTGTAGGTGCCATCGAGGTACGGGACGAGGCGGTCGGCGAGCTCGTCCGCCGACAGGCCGCGGATGCGCTCGCCGTTGAACGCGGTCAGCTTGTCGGTGTCGAACGCGGCGGCGGAGCGCCCGACCTGCGCGAACGTGAAGGCGGCCACGAGCTCGTCGAGGTCCATCCGCTCGCGGCCGTCGCCCGGCGACCACCCCAGGAGCGCGATGTAGTTGACCAGCGTCTCGGGGAGGTAGCCGGTGCGGGCGAACTCCTGGATCGACACCGAGCCGTGCCGCTTCGACAGCTTCTTGCGGTCCATCCCGACGATCATGGACAGGTGCGCGAACGCGGTCGGGGCGGTCCAGTCCGGCTCGCGTGGCGGCAGGCCCACCTCGGCGAGCGCGTCGTCGAGCAGCCCGTCCGCCGTCAGGAGACCGTAGAGGTGGACCTGGCGCGGGGTGACCGACAGCAGGTCCTCGCCGCGACAGACGAGCGTCACGCCCTGGGCCAGGTCGTCGACGGAGTTCGCGAGCGGGTAGGTCACGTCGCCGTTGGAGCGCACCAGCACCGGGTCGGACTCGTGCGCCCAGTCCCAGGTGACGTCGCCGCGGACGAGGTCGTGGACGGTCGTGGTGCCCTCGGTGGGGAGCGCCAGCCGGAGGGTGTACGGGCGCCCGTCGCCGGTGGGGGTCGGGGTCGTCGACCGCTTGACCACCGGGGGGAGGTCGCGGTCGCGCTGCTCCTGCCGCCACGCCTCGAGCTCGTCACCGGTGCGCTCGTCGCGGTAGAGGTGGCCCGCCTCCTCCAGGCGCCGCGCGACGGCACGGTGCAGGTCCCGGCGCTCCGACTGCCGGTAGGGCCCGTACGGTCCGCCGGCGCGCACCCCCTCGTCCCAGTCGAGGCCGAGCCACGCCATCGCGTCGTGCATCGACTCCATCGACTCGTCGGTCGCGCGGGAGGCGTCGGTGTCCTCGATGCGGAAGATGGCGGTCCCACCCTCGGCGCGGGCGTGGAGCCAGTTGAACAGCGCCGTGCGGACGCTGCCGACGTGGAGCCATCCGGAGGGGGCGGGAGCGAAGCGGACGCGGGGGGCCGTGGACACGACTGGGGCCTTCGTGGAAGCGGGAGGACGTCACCGCCGCGCGGGCGGCGCGGCGGTGGGGCCGGCAGGCCGCCGCGCGACGCCCGGAGCGACGCGGCGGTGACGGCATCCTAACGTCGGGCGCTCGACGCCTCGGCCGAGGGCCCGGTCGCGAGGTCGACCACCTCCGGGGGTCGCGTCGCGCCGGCGTGCGGCGCGTGCGAGACCGCCGGTGCGACCGGCCGGGACCGCGCCACGCGGACGATCGCCGCGAGGTTGACGCCGGCGAGGAGCAGCCTCCCCGCGAGGGTCTGGCCCTGCCCCCACAGCAGGAACAGCCCTGCGGCCGCCTGGCCGGCGAGAACCGTGAGGAAGATGACGACGGCCGCCGGCGGGAGGCGACGGAGCCCGAGGAGCCCCCGGAGGACGACCGCCCCCGCGCCGGCGGCAGCGAGTCGCGGCAGGATGAGCGACGCCAGCACCACCCACTGCCGGCCCGCGGGACCGGGCGTCGAGGTGACCGCCATCGCGGCGAAGGTGAGCGAGTCCGCGGCCTCGAGCACCGTGTCGGCGAGCACGACGGCGACGACGTCCGCCGCCCCCTGCCGCCGTCGAGCCACGCCCGGTCCGTCCGTCGCCGCGGGACCGCCCCGTCACACCTCCCCGAACCGTTCCACCTCGGACGGGGCCTCCCCTGCCACGGGGGGCGCCGGTCGCGGGTGGTGCGCGACGGGGCGGACCGCGGTGTGCGGTCCCGCGGCGCGGCGGGCTAGAGGATGTCGCCCGGGCGGTACGCGGCCGCCTCCGGGGACGCGGCGACGAGCGCCTCGACGCTCGCGACGAACCGGTCCACCTGCCTCGGTGCCGCCCCGACGAAGCCGAGCGGCTCGGCGAGGAGCCGGTCGAGGGCGGGGCGGTCGAGCGGGACGCGCTCGTCGCCGGCGAGCCGGTCGAACAGGTCGTTGGTGTCGGCCGCCTGCTCACGCATCCGCAGGGCGACCGCGACCGCGTGCTCCTTGATGGCCTCGTGCGCCGCCTCGCGTCCGGCGCCGGCCTTGACGCTCGCCATCAGCACCTTGGTCGTCGCGAGGAACGGCAGGTAGCGCGCGAGCTCGCGCTCGATCACGGCCGGGTAGGCACCGAACTCGGTCAGGACGGTGAGGAAGGTCTCGAACAGCCCGTCGATCGCGAAGAACGCGTCGGGGAGCATCACGCGACGCACCACCGAGCACGAGACGTCGCCCTCGTTCCACTGGTCGCCGACGAGCCCGGTCGCCATCGTGAGGTGGCCGGACAGGATGGTGACGAACCCGTTGACACGCTCGCACGAGCGCGAGTTCATCTTGTGCGGCATCGCCGACGAGCCGACCTGGCCCGGCTTGAAGCCCTCGGTCGCGAGCTCCTGCCCGGCCATCAGCCGGATCGTCCGGGCGAGGTTGCCGGGCCCGCTCGCGACCTGGACGAGCGCGGAGACGACGTCGAGGTCGAGCGAGCGCGGGTAGACCTGCCCCACGTTGTCGAGCCGGGCGGTGAAGCCGAGGTGGCCCGCCACCGCCGCCTCGAGCCGGTCGAGCCGGTCGAGGTCGCCGTCGAGGAGGTCGAGCGCGTCCTGCTGGGTCCCCACCGGACCCTTCAGCCCGCGCAGCGGGTAGCGCGCGATCAGCTCGTCGAGGCGACGGTGCGCCTGGAGGAGCTCCTCGCCGGCGTTGGCGAACCGCTTGCCGAGCGTCGTCGCCTGCGCCGGCACGTTGTGGCTGCGCCCCGCCATCACCGTGTCGCGGTGCTGGACCGCGAGGTCGGCCAGGAGCGCGAGGGTGGCGACGACCCGGTCCCGGACGAGCTCCAGCGACGAGCGCACCTGCAGCTGCTCGACGTTCTCGGTGAGGTCGCGGGAGGTCATGCCCTTGTGGATGTGCTCGTGGCCGGCGAGCGCCGCGAACTCCTCGATGCGGGCCTTGACGTCGTGACGGGTCACCCGCTCGCGCGCCGCGATCGACGCGAGGTCGACGTCCTCGACCACCGCCTCGTACGCCTCGATCACCCCGTCCGGGACCTCCACGCCGAGGTCGCGCTGCGCGCGGAGCACCGCGATCCAGAACCGCGCTCGGCGACGACCTTCGCCGCCGGCGACCACAGGTCCACCATCGCCGCGCTGGCGTAGCGGGCCGCGAGCACGTTGGGCACGGAGCTGGGCACGGTCTCGACCTCGTGGGGCGACAGCGGGGCCCCGATGGTCGCACACCCCCCCACCCACCCCCCAACCCCACCCCCACCCCACCCCTCACCCCTCAGCCCCGGCGAACTTTGAGGGGTCGAACTTAGGATGTTGAAGTTCGTAGGGGCAAAGTTCGGAGAGGCGGCTTGTCCACAGGGGGTGCGAGGTCGAGACGGCGGCGGCGGGCGGGAGCTGCGAGGTTGCCCGCATGACCGAACACACGGATCAGACCACCTGCCTCGAGGTCCTCCTCGAGCTCTCGGCGACCAACCACGGCTGGTTCCGCAGCCGCGAGGCTGAGGAGCGCGGCGTGAGCCCCGCGACGCTGAGCCGGCTGCGCTCCATCGGCAGCATCGAGACGCCGAAGCGGGATCGAACCGGCTCGTCCGCTATCCGGACTCGTGGGAGGGACGGGCCACCGGCGCCGCGTGGACCGCCGGACCCCACGCCGCCCTCGGTCGGTGGGCCGCGCTGAGGCTCCTCCGGGGAACTCGAAGCTCGCCTGCCATCGACGTCGTGGTCCCTCGGGCCATCGAGATCCAGGGTGCCACGGTCCCGGTGCGGACCCACGTCCGTCTGACGGCCGACGACATCCAGCGGGTCCAGGGGCTACCCGTCACCTCGGCCGCCTTCACCGTCTGCGATCTGGCCGCGAGGACCGGCGTGGCGAAGCTCTCCCAGGTGGCCGACCAGCTGATCGCGGAGGACCGTCTGTCCCTCGATGGCCTGCACGAGATGGTGGCGCGCTTCCGAGCGATCGAGGGCGTCGAGCGGCTGCGCCGGGTCCTCGAGGAGCTCTCGCCGGCCGTCGCGATGGAGCCGGTCCGAGGGCGAGCGCGCCTGGTTCCGGATCTGGCGAGCCACGCGGGCTGCCGGCACCCGTCATGAACCTCAGGACGCGCGACGCCGCGGCACGCCGGCGCTACCTCGACGCGGCGTGGCTGGACTACCTCCTGAGCGTCGAGGTCGACCTCCACCCGAAGCACGGCACGACGCTGGGTCGGCGCGAGGACGGGCACCGCCAGAACGACCTCGTCCTCGCCGGCTGGACCGTCCTGCGCTTCGACCTCGCCGACCTGATGCTGCGTCCTGACCTCGTGGCCGCGACCATCGTCGCCGCCTTCGAACAGGTGCTCGCCAGGGCGCGTTGATGGCCCCTCCCCGACCACCCACACCCACGCGGCGGCGAACTTTGCCCCTTCGAACTTCAACATCCTGAAGTTCGACCCCTCAAAGTTCGCTGGGGCGGACGGTGGGGACGAGGCGGGTCAGGGCTCCTCGGCGTGGGTGGGGCGCGACCGGGACGGGTGTTGGCGCTCGACGACGGGGTTCTCGAGCACGCCGATCCCGTCGATCTCGACCCGGACGACGTCGCCGGGGACGATCGGCCCGACGCCCGCCGGCGTGCCCGTGAGGATGACGTCGGTCGGCAGGAGCGTCATCACCTGCGAGATGTAGGACACCAGCGTCGGCACGTCGAAGACGAGATCGCGGGTCGAGGCGTCCTGGCGGAGCTCGCCGTTGACCGAGCACCGCACCCGCACGTCGCCCGGGTCGATGTCGGTGGAGATGGCGGGCCCCAGCGGGCAGAACGTGTCGAACCCCTTCGCCCGGGTGTACTGCGTCTCGCGGCGCTGCAGGTCGCGGGCGGTCACGTCGTTGGCGGCGGTGAACCCGTAGATGCCGAGCTTGGCCTCCTCGGGGGTGACCTGGCTCAGGAGCGCCCCGATGACGACCGCCAGCTCGGCCTCGTGGTGGACCTCGCTGGTGAGGTCGGAGGGGTAGCGGATCGCCTGGCCGGGGCCGATGACGGCGGTCGCCGGCTTGGTGAAGAGCAGCGGCTCGGCGGGCACGTCGCCCCCCATCTCCGCGGCGTGGTCGCGGTAGTTCTTCCCCGACGCACACGATCTTCGACGGGATGACGGGCGCGAGGAGCTGCAGTCCCTCGAGCGGGATGGTCTCGCCGGTGGGGTGGTGCGCGCTGAACGGGTGCGGCTCGATGACCGCGACCTCACGCTCCTGCACGAGGCCGTAGCGGGGACCGGACTCGGTGGCGAACCGGACGACACGTGCCACGGGGCTGACGCTCCAACGGACGGGGACGGGACGACGCGCCACCGTACCCGCCTCGCCGGCGCAGCCGGCCGTCCGTCACGCCCAGTCGGGGCGCAGGATCGCGTGGGTGTAGGCGTCGGACAGCGCGAGCCAGCTCGCCTCGACGATGTTGGCGTGGACCCCGACGGTGTCCCACGAGTCCCTGCCGTCGGTGGAGGTCACGAGCACGCGCGTCACCGCGTCGGTGCCGTGGGAGGCCTCGAGGATGCGGACCTTGTAGTCGGACAGGTGGACCTCGTCGAGCTGCGGCCAGGTGCCGTTGACGGCGCTGCGGAAGGCGTGGTCGAGCGCGTCGACCGGCCCGTTGCCCTCGCCGGCGCCGAGCTTGCGCACGCCGTCGATGAGCACGGACAGGATGGCCTCGGCGGGACCGTCGGCGCCGGCGACGTCGCCGCCCGCAGCGGGCCGACCGCGGCCACCGCCGACCGACACCCGGTAGTGCTGGCTGTGGAACGGCTCGTCGTCGGGCCCGAGCAGCCCCGTGCGGCGCCGGAGCAGCAGCTCGAAGGACGCGTCGGCGGCCTCGTAGGTCCACCCGAGCGCCTCGCGCCGCTTGACCTCGGCGAGCACCTCGCCGGCCTGCTCGGGGGTGATCTCGAGCCCGAACTCCTTCGCCTTCAGGACGATGTTGGACCGGCCGGCGAGCTCGGAGACGACGAGCCGCATGCCGTTGCCGACCTCGGCCGGGTCGATGTGGTTGTACATGTCGGGCGCCTTGGCGAGCGCGCTCGCGTGGAGGCCGGCCTTGTGGCTGAACGCGGTGTGGCCGACGTAGGGGGCGACCGACGGCGTCGCCTGGTTGCAGATCTCGGCGACGGCGTGGCTCACCTCGGTGAGCCGCTCGAGCTGGTCCGGACGCACGAGCCGCAACCCGCGCTTGAGCTGCAGGTCGGCCATGACGGTGAACAGGTTGGCGTTGCCGCACCGCTCCCCCAGCCCGTTGGCGGTGCCCTGGACCTGGACGGCGCCGGCCTCGATGCCGAGCATCGAGTTCGCGACGGCGCACCCGCCGTCGTCGTGGAAGTGCAGCCCCACGTCGCAGGGGAGCTCGGACACCAGCCGGCGGACGATCGAGGCGACGTCCCACGGCATCGCCCCGCCGTTGGTGTCGCACAGCACCACCGCCTCGGCGCCGGCCTCGGCCGCGGCGGTCACCACCTCGACGGCGTAGGCGGCGTCGCGGGCGTAGCCGTCGAAGAAGTGCTCGGCGTCGAAGAAGACGCGGCGGCCTGCGCCGACGAGGTGCGCGACCGACTCGCGGACCATCGCGAGGTTGGTGTCGCGTGGCACCCCGAGCGCCTCGTCGACGTGGTAGCCCCACGACTTGCCGACGAGGCACACGACGTCGGTGCGGGCGTCGACGAGCGCCTGCAGCTGCGGGTCCTCGTCGACGGCGAGCCGGGCGGCGCGGGTCATCCCGAAGGCGGTGAGGGTCGCGTGGGTGAGGGCGAGGTCCCCGTCGGCGGCGCGCCGGAAGAACTCGGTGTCCTTCGGGTTCGCGCCGGGCCACCCGCCCTCGATGAAGTGGACCCCGAGCGCGTCCATGCGGCGGGCGACCTTGAGCTTGTCCTCGACCGAGAGGTTCACGCCCTCCCGCTGGGTGCCGTCGCGCAGGGTCGTGTCGTAGAGCGCGAGCGTCGCGTCGAGCGCGGTCGCGAGGTCTGGCGTCGGGAGTGGCGCGTCGCTCACAGGTCGTCCTCGGTGTCGGACGCCGGGCGGCGGAGAGGGCCGGTCTGACCGGGCCGCTCCCGCAGCCCGGCGTCGCCGGCTACGGGAGCGGACGGATGATGATGATCGGCAGCGCGGCACGACGCACCGCGGCGGCGGTGGTGGTCGAGCGGCTGCGGGTCACGTCCGGTCCTGTCGTCCCATCGCATCGTGCGATGTGCGCGCGAGGGTACGGACGCGGAGCCACGAGGACAACTCCCGGCGGCTCCCGGTGCCCGGGCTCAGCCGACCTCGGTGTCGTCCCCGATGCGGAACCCCACCTGGAGCGTGACCTGGAAGTGCTGGGCCTCGCCGTCCTGGATCCAGCCGCGGATCTCCTTCACCTCGAACCAGTCGAGGTTGCGCATGGACTCGCCGGCCTTGCGGATGGCGCGCCGGATCGCGTCGTCGACGCCGTCGCGCGACGAGCCGACCAGCTCGATCTTCTTGTAGACGTGGCTCACGGGTTCGCTCTCCTTGCGACGGCCCAGCGGCGGCCGTCTCGTCGGGGGGTCCGACGCTAGCCCGCGCCGGCGAGGTCAACCGTCCGGGAGGAGGCGGTCGCCGTCGAGCGGACCGCGGACGACCACGTGGCCGTCGCGGGTCTCGAGCTCCTCGACGACCGCACCGCCTGGGAGCTCGGGGAGGTCGATCCGCAGCGATCCGAACGGCAGCGAGGCGAGGCCGCGGCCGGAGGGCGTGACGACGAGCTGGCCGTCCTCAGCCGTCACCGTGGTCGCGACCCGCACGCCGACGGTGCGGACCCACAGCCGGCCGGCGGCGAGCTCGAGCTCGGTCACGTAGCTCGGCGGGTCGGCCAGCGCCTCGACCTGCTGCTGGGTGAGCCGGGCCTCGAAGCGGCCGCGCTCGGCGGCGACCGCGACCGGCACCTCCCCGGCGCCGCGGGCGAGGGTGACCCCGTCGAGGTCGACGATCAGCTCCTCGATGGCGGTGACGACCTCGCCGGCGTCACCGACGGGCACGCCACGGGCGCGGATGCGGACGTGGGTGAGCCGACGCCGGGCGAGCGCGACGATCACCGGTCGGTCGTCGAGGACGACCGAGACGTCGGGGCCCAGCGACGGCGCGAGCGCGCGTTCCAGCCGTGACCGGCCGAGCGTCGTCACCGCCAGCTCGGCCAGCACGGCCAGCACGAGCAGGGCGACCAGCACCACGAGCCACACCTGTCACGCCTCCGCGGTCAGATCCGTCGGTCAGAACTCGAACGGGTTCCAGGGTGCCCGCTCGGCGGCGAAGAGGCGGTCGACGGTGGCGACCGCCGACGGTGTCCGCACCACCATCCGTCGCGACCACACGAGCTGGCTGGCGCGGACGCCGCCCAGCAGCAGCGAGGCGAGGTCGGCGGTGTCGAGCACGAGGTCGGCGTGGCCGTCGGTGCGCTCACAGGTCGCCGCCCCGTCGCGGACGTCGAGCCGCCAGGTCCCGGCGTTCCAGGGGCACAGCTCGTCGGTCACCGCGACCGTCACGGTGCCGTCGCCGGCGTAGCCGCGGGCGCACAGCGCCGCCGGGAGGTCGACCAGCCGCAGGTAGAGGTGCTCCGCCCCGGTGTCGCGGACCAGCGCCCGGTTGTCGACGAGGTAGGGCAACCCGTCGTCGAGAGGTCGCATCCGTGCGGTCAGCCGCACCGTCAGGTCGACCCCGAACACGAGCTCCCAGAGGGCCGACTCGGCCTCGGGGTCGGCGCTGACGAGCATCGTGACCAGCACGCTGCCGTCGGGGGTGTAGTGGTCGAAGTGGTCCTTCCACCGGTAGACGACGAACCCGCGTCCGGGGACGAGCGCGTGGAACCGCGGCGAGTAGCCGTCGCGCCGGTCGGCGTCGTCGTGCTCCAGCCAGATCCGCCACTGGGCGTCGGCCTGCGACATCATCCCCGCGCGGTCCCTGCGGGCGGCCTCGTAGATGGCCGGGAACGCCTCGAGCGCGGTCGCCGCGTCGACGAGGTCGACGTCGTCGGTGCCGACGGGGCGGGCGATCCGGGCGCGCACGGTGTCGACGGTGTGGTCGACGTGCGGGGCGGCGATGCCGAACCCGAAGCGGCCGTAGATGGTCGACTCGGAGGCGTAGAGCGCGGCGAACGGTTCCCCGCGCTCGTGGCTCTGGTCGAGCATGGCCCGCATCATGCGGCGCAGCAGCCCCCGGCGGCGCCAGTCGGTGGCGACCCCGACGGCGGTCACGCCGGCGCACGGCTGCGGCGCTGCACCCGGCAGGGAGACGTCGTAGCTGTAGACCGCGGAGTTGGCGACGATGCGGGTGCCGTCGAGCACCGCGAAGCAGCGGTCGAGGTCGAACACCGCCCGCCAGCGGTCGATGCGCTCGGGGGAGGTCTCGGCCCCGAAGTTGAGCTCGACGCTCGTGCCCCACGTCCGGAACTCGTCCGCGCTGACCGACCGGAGCTCGAGTCGGCTGGTGTCCTTCGCCATCGTGGTCCCCGCCGGCCCGGTCCGGGTGACCGACGCCAGCCTGGGGACGTTAGCCGACCGCCACCGGGTCGAGGTAGAACGGGCTCGCGTAGGCGACCGCCTTGCCGAGGTCGGCGAGCGGGCCGGTGGCACGACCGTCGGCGGGCTGGTCGGGGTCGGAGAGCCGCACGATGGCGTAGGGCGCCTCGGCCGGGTCCAGGGCGACGGTCACGACGTGCGGCTGGCCCGCGGCCCGCAGGGTGATGCGCTCGCTGCGGGCGACGGTCGGCAGCGGCCGCCCGGTCGTCAGCACCTGGAGCTCGAGCTCCTTGCCGTCCCACTCCGCCCCGCGGTCGACGTCGACGGTGAAGGTCACCGGGCCGCCGGCGTGGGCCAGCGTGCCGCCCATCGGGACCACGTCGTCGCGTGACCGGGCGGTGGCCGCCAGCCGGAGTCCGGCGGTGTTGGTGGCGAAGAACCGGCGGGCCTCCATGGCCTCCCGGACGGCCTCGCGGGTCACGTCGGTGACCCACAGCCCGCCGCGGCCCTTGCTCGCATCGCCGCCCCAGTCGGTGCCGTGCTCGTCGGTCACACCGAGGAGGCCGGGTCGCCAGCCGGCGTCGAGGCAGGCCACGATCGGCGACTCGAGCCCGGAGTCGGTGCCCTCGAAGAGGTAGTCCTCCTTGCGGTTGAACACCTCGAGGCTCACGACCCGGTCGCGGAGGGCGGGGTCGAAGGCGAAGTAGCCGAACCGGCCGACCTCGCGTCCCGGGTGGTTGAACCCGGCGATGGCGTCGTTGCCGCCGCCGAGGACGGGCCGCGACGGGTCCGCGGTCAGCCACTCGTAGAACAGCCGCATCCCGGCGTTGGCACCGTGGCGCGAGACGGCGTCGTTGACCGCCACCGCGAGCTCCTCGGGGATCTCGTAGTCGTCGTAGCTGAGCTCGTCGTGGGCGAACTGACCGGCCCCCTCGCCGGTCCCGAGCCCCCCGGTGTGGAGGGGGTCGGTCCAGGTGTCGCTGAACCAGACGTTCACGTGCCCGAGCGTCGGAGAGGACCACTCGAACCCGCGGATGGCGACGAAGCTGCCGGCGGCGTACGCGGCGTCGGCGAGCTCGGCGGTGCGAGCCCAGGACGCCTCGTTGATCCCCATGAGGCCCTGGCAGTCGCTGCTGCCCTGGCACAGCGACTGGGGCAGGCCCTTGCCGACGGTGGCGTGGTCGGTGAGCGCCGCCACGTCGAGCCCGTGGTCGCGCATGGAGCCGAACGCGGCCGCCGGGTCGCCGTCGCCGTCGCTCTGCAGCGAGTGGTTGTGCATGTCGGCGTGGACCAGGCGGTAGCCGGGCAGCAGCCCCGACTCGCGGGCGGCGCCGGCGACCGCCGGGTCGCCGGTCCCGAGCGGCAGGTCGAGCAGGCTGCCGCGCCGGGTCAGCGATGGCGCGAGCAGCAGCGCCCCGGCGGCGCTGGAACGACGGAGGAGGTCACGGCGGGTGAGACGCACGGCGCGGTCCTGACGGGAGGGAGGTCGGACTCCCTCACGGTTCGACACGCACCGCCCCGGACCCTGCCGAGGCAGGTGAACGTCGGGTGACGATCAGGCCGCCGACGGACGCTCGCCGCTCGGGCGTCGCGCCGAGAGACCGCCGGTGTGCCGGCGGATGAACGCCCCGATCTCGCGCAGCGCCGCTCGCGACTCGGGCAGCCCCGGGAACGCGTGGAAGACGTGCCACATCCCCTCGAACACGCCGAGGGAGGCGTCGACGCCGGCGGCGCGGGCCCGTTCGACGAGCCGGCGGGCGTCGTCGAACAGGATCTCCTCGGTGCCGGCGTGCACGAGCATCGGCGGGAGCCCCGCGAGGTCGCCGTAGAGCGGCGAGATCCGCGCGTCGTCCAGCGCGGTCTCTCCGGCGTACCCCCTCGCCGCTGTCGGCACGAGGTCGGCGCGCAACCACGGGTCGCGCGCGGCCCGGACGGTCATCGACTCGCCGGTCCCGGCGAGGTCGACCCAGGGCGACATCCCGACGTAGCAGGCCGGCAGCGGCAACCCCTCGTCGCGGGCCTCGAGCAGCAGCGCGACCCCCAGGCCGCCGCCGGCCGAGTCGCCGCTCACCGCCAGCCGCGCGGGGTCGACCCCCTGGTCGAGGAGCCGGCGGTACCACGCGAGCGCGTCCTCCAGGGCGGCGGGGTGCCGGTGCTCCGGCGCGAGCCGGTAGTCCGGGACCACGACCTCGGCGTGGGCGACGCGTGAGAGCGCCGCGGCCATCCCCCGGTGCGTCCGGGGCGAGCCCATCATGTAGCCGCCGCCGTGGAGGTGGAGCACGACCCGGCCGTCCTCGGCACGGTCGGAGCGGACCCGCTCGGCGGGGACCGGCCCGTCGTCGACGCGCGTCACCTCGACGGCCTTGGGGACCGGCGTGTAGCGGGCCACCTGCTCCATCTGCTCGCGCAGCTTGAGCGCGAACGCCTCGAGCTCCTGCTCGGGACCCTCGGGGTCGATCTCGCCGACCAGGAACCGCTGCGCCTTCAGCGCCGCGACGAACGTCCGCTTGGCTGCTTCGGCCTGCCAGCTGGCCACACGCCCTCCGCTGTCCTCGACGCCACTGGGGTCCCACGTGGGGACCCCAGTGTCACGCACGGTGAGGGCGCGGCGCCAACCGGCACCCTCGGTCACTCGGTCACTCGGTCACTCGTTGACGTAGGTGAGCCAGTCCTTGTACTCGTCGACCTTGCCGCGGATCGCGTCCATGAAGGTGGTCTGGATCCGCTCGGTGACCGGGCCGCGACTACCGGCGCCGATGCGGCGGCCCTCGACGCTCGCGATCGGGGTCAGCTCGGCGGCCGTGCCCGTGAGGAACGCCTCGTCGCAGAGCATGAGGTCGGTCCGGACGAGGCTCTTCTCCTCGACCGTGTAGCCGAGGTCGCGCGCGATCTGCATCACGCTCGTGCGGGTGATGCCGCCGAGCGGCCCGTCGGACAGCGGCGGGGTCGTGACGGTGTCGCCGTTGATGACGAAGATGTTCTCGCCGGTGCCCTCGGCGACGTAGCCGTCCTCGGACAGCATGATCGCCTCGTCGTAGCCGGCGCGGAGCGCCTCGACCTTCGCGAGCGAGCTGTTGAGGTACTGCCCGTTGGCCTTGCCGGCGGGCGGGATGGTGTTCTTGCCGATGCGTCGGTAGGAGCTGAACATCACCTTCACGCCGTTGACCAGCGCGTCCTCGCCGAGGTAGGTGCCCCACTCCCAGGTCGCGATGATCGTCTGCGGCTTGCTGGGCAGCGGGTTCAGACCCATCTCGCCGTAGCCGAGGATGATGGTCGGCCGGATGTAGCAGCCACCCTCGTGGTCGTTGACCCGGATGAGCTCGCAGATGACCTCGCACAGCTCGTCGACGCCGTAGGCCACCTCGTCCAACGGCGGGTAGATCCGCGCCGACCGCAGGAGCCGCTCGACGTGCGGACGGAGCTGGAAGACCGCAGGGCCGCGCGCGGTCGCGTAGGCACGGATGCCCTCGAAGACCCCGTAGCCGTAGTGGAGGGTCGGGGTGAGGACGTGGATCTTGGCGTCGTCCCAGTCGACGTACTCGCCGTCGATCCAGATCTTCTCCGCCTTGGGGACCGGCATCTTCGAGCTCCTTCGAGGTGGTGCGCCGACGCGTGAGGCCCGCGTCGACGGCTACCGGCCGGCGAGCTCCGCCAGTCGGTCGCCTGTCTTCGACGTGGAGTATCCCAGACCCCCCGCCCCCGCGTCGCCGCGCTCCTCGAGCCACGCGGCGACCGCGCGCTCGACGCGGTCCGCGGCGGCGGCCTCGCCCAGGAAGGCGATGCATCTGGCCCAGGCTCATGACCGCGGCCGTGGGGTCGGCCGTGCCCTGGCCCGCGATGTCGGGTGCCGAGCCGTGGACCGGCTCGAACATCGAGGGGTGACGACGGGTCGGGTCGAGGTTGCCGCTCGCGGCCAGCCCCATCCCGCCCTGGATCGGCGGCGCCGAGGTCGGTGATGATGTCGCCGAACAGGTTCTCGGTCACGACGACGTCGAAGCGCTCGGGCTGGGTGACGAAGTAGAGGCACGCCGCGTCGACGTGGACGTAGTCGCGCTCGACATCGGGGAAGTCCGCCTCGCCGACCTCGTTGAAGGTCCGCCACCACAGGTCGCCGGCGTTGGTCAGCACGTTGATCTTGTGGCACAGCGTCAGCCGGCCGTCGCGGGCGGCCGCCTGCTCGAACGCGAACCGCAGCACGCGCTCGACGCCGTAGCGGGTGTTGAGCGACTCCTGGGTGGCGACCTCGGCCGGGGTGCCGCGGTAGAGGGTGCCGCCGGCGCCGGCGTAGACCGACTCGGTGTTCTCGCGCACGACCACGAAGTCGCAGCGGTCGGGGGTGAGCCCGGCGATCGGCGAGGTGACCCCGGGGTAGAGCTTCACCGGTCGCAGGTTCACGTACTGGTCGAACGCGAACCGCAGCTTCAGCAGGAGCCCCTTCTCGATCACCCCGGGCGGGACGTCGGGGGTGCCCACCGCGCCGAGGTAGATGGCGTCGAACCCGCGCAGCTCCTCGAGCGTGTCGTCGGAGAGCACCTCTCCGGTGGCGAGGTAGCGCCGGCCACCGAGGTCGTAGCTCGACCCGCTCGGTGGTGAAGCCCTCGCGCTCCTCCAGCACGTCGAGCACCTTGAGGCCCTCGTCGACGACCTCCGGGCCGATGCCGTCGCCACCGAGGACGGCGATCCGGTGGGTGCTCATGGGCGTGGGTCCCTCTCGTCGCGTCGGACCATCGTACGGGCGGGGCGTGACGACCCGAACCCACGGAGCGACGGTTACCGTCGCCGGCGTGGACGACGACCGGCGGACCAGCGAGGCACCCGACGCCACCCGGCGACGGGTCCGCGCCGCGCTGCCCGCCCTCCTCGCCCGCGGGTCCGCACGCGTCGTCGACGCGGTGATCGTCGGACTCGCCGCCGGTCTCGTGGTGGCGGCGGTGGGAGTCGACCCGACGGCAGCCGCGACCGTCGGGGCGATCGCCGTCGTCCACCTCGGCTACTTCGTCGTGTTCGAGTCCCGGTCCGGCGCGACGCCGGGGAAGCGACTGGCGGGCCTCGTGACCCGCGGGGTGGGCGGCGGACCGCCGGCGGTCGGGGCCGCGGCCCTCCGCAACCTGTGGCTCCTCCTGCTGCCGTTCGGACTCCTGGGGGTCACCGCGGTGCCGCCTCGCGATCGCCGCGACGATCGTCGTGAACGGCGGTCGCGGCATCCACGACCTCGTGGCCGGGACCACCGTCGGCCGGGCGACGTGACGCACGCCGGCGACGCGCTCGACCGGCGCGGGCTCCGTGCCGCCCTGGTGGCCGGGTACCCGTGGGTCGACGCACCCGAGGTCGGCCCGCGGGCGGTGGCCGCCGGCGAGTGCGACCGCTGCGGGCGTCATCCCCGGTTCGTGCCGACCTGCGGCCCGACCGCGTGGGAGGCCCTGTGCCCGGACTGCGCGGTCGAGGTCGGCCTCGACGCGTGGTGTGACGGGCACGAGGTCGACGGGCGGCGGGTCCTCGCGGCGCTCCCCGGGCTCCCCGCCGAGTGGGACCTCGTCAGCCGGCTGTGGTGGGTCGCGACCGGCGAGGTCCGCCTCCACGCGCTGGTGGTGGAGCGCCCCGACCGGCTGCCGCCGGCGGTGCGCGCCGCCCTCCCCTGACCGGGGCGGGCGTCAGACCGCGAGGCCGTGCCCGCGCAGCCAGCCGCGGAGCGTCGGCGCGTCGACGAAGCGGTGCGCGCGGAGGCCCGCGTCGCGCGCGCCGGCGACGTTGGTGTCCCGGTCGTCGACGAACAGCACCTCGTCGGGGCCGGCGCCGACCACCTCGAGGAGCCGGGCGAAGAAGGCCGCTTCGGGCTTGCGTGCGCCGAGGTGGCAGGAGGCGTGGACGTCGTCGAACACGCCGGCGAGCACGGTCTCGGCGACCTCGTCGACCCAGTGCGGGTAGTTGGAGGCGACCACGCGGCGCGTCTGACCCGCCAGGTCGGCGACGAGCGCGCGCATGCCGGCGATCCAGCGGTAGCCGGCGCGCCGGGTGGCGTGGAAGGTGTCGACGTCGATGTCGATGCCGGCGTCGCGGTAGACCGCCCAGTAGGCCTCCTCGGTCAGCTCGCCCCGCTCGAACGCCGGGTACGCCGACGCGTCGCGGCGGGCGAACAGCTCGGCCGGGGCGAGGCCGGTGGCCGCCTGCAGCGCCTCGCGGTACGGGTCGTGGATCACCGTGTCCATCAGGTCGAAGGCGACGACGCGGGGGCGGGCGGCGGTCACGTCGTCCTCTCGGCGGTGAACGGGGCGTCGGCGGTGGGCCGGGGGGGCCGTCAGCGGGCGATCAGCTCGTCGATGGCCGCACCGATGCCGTCACCGTAGAGGCCGCCGGCGTGGACCCGGACGTCGCCGTCCTGGTTCACGAACACCCACGCCGGCTGGTAGCCGACGCCGTACCGCGTCCACAGCGAGCCGTCGACGTCCACCGCGTGCGGGATCGCCTCGAGCCCGTGCCGGGTCACGAAGTCCCGCATGGGGCCGGTGTCGTCCTTGCCGGGCACGCCGATGATCTGGACCCGGTCCCCGTACTCCTCGATGGCCGCCGCGACCGCGGGTGCCTCACGGTTGCACGACGGTCACCACGGCGCCCACATCCACAGCACCACGTCCCGACCGGCGAAGTCGGCGCCGCGGACCTCGCCGCCGGCGAGCGCCGGCGCGGTGAAGTCGAGCGCCCGGACAGCGGCCTCGGGCGCCTCCGCGGCGGGGGTCGGCGCCGCGCTCTGCGACCCGCTGCCGGGCGGAGGCGTGGGGGTGGTGGCGTCCGTCGCGACCTCGCCGGCGACGGTGGGCGACGCGGAAGGTGGGGCGATCGCGTCGGCGCCGAGGTCCGTCGGGTCGGCGGTGCCCCCGCAGGCCGCGGCCGCCAGCGCGACGGCGGCGGCGAGAGCGGCGATGCGGCGGCGGGACACGGCGGGCCGGTCGGAGAGGACGGGTGGGACGTGGGTGGTTCGGTACAGCGTCGCACGCGGCTTGCCCGACCGCGAGGTCACCCCGCCGGCGGTAGCGTGACGAGCCGACCGTCCGGGCCCGGGAGCGTCACGTGGACAGCAAGCAGGCGAGCAGGCAGCGCATCGAGGACGGGCGCGACGAGCTCGTGGCGCTGAGCCACGCGCTCCACGCCGACCCCGAGATCGGGTTCGAGGAGCACCGCTCCTCACGACGCGTCGCGGACGCCCTGGCCGCGGCCGGCTTCGACGTCGAGATGGGGGTCGCGGACCTCGACACGGCGTTCGTGGCGACCGCCGGCTCGGGCCCGCTCACGATCGGGATCTGCGCCGAGTACGACGCGCTCCCCGGGATCGGCCACGCCTGCGGGCACAACGTCATCGCGGCCGCGGCCGTCGGGGCCGGGATGGGCCTGGCCCGGGTCGCCGACGACCTCGGCATCACGGTGAAGGTGCTCGGAACCCCGGCCGAGGAGGGCGGCGGCGGCAAGATCCTGATGATGCAGCGGGGCGCCTTCGACGGGCTCCACGCCGCGATGATGGTCCACCCGGCGGCCTACGAGACCGACGCGATGGGCTGCCTCGCGGTGCAGCACTTCGACGTGCGCTACCGCGGGAAGTCGGCCCACGCCTCGGCCTACCCCGAGCTCGGGATCAACGCCGCGGACGCGCTGACGGTCGCCCAGGTCGCCATCGGCCTCCTCCGCCAGCACATCCGACCGACGGACCGGATCCACGGCATCGTCACCGACGGCGGCGACGCCCCGAACATCGTCCCCGAGCGCACCGCCGGCCAGTGGTACGTGCGTGCCGCCGACCTCGACCAGCTCGCCGAGCTCTACCCCAAGGTCCAGCGCTGCTTCGAGGCCGGCGCGCTCGCCACCGGCGCCGAGGTGCACTTCGACGAGCCCGGTCCGGCCTACTCCGAGTTCGAGCACGACCCCGACCTGGTCCGGCTCTACGTCGCCAACGCCACCGCGCTCGGGCGCGAGTTCCCGGACCTCGGCCCGGCCGGCGACCGCATGGTCGGCTCGACCGACATGGCCAACGTCTCGCTCGGGATGCCCGCCATCCACCCGATGCTCGCGATCGAGGCCGGGGGTGCGGTCAACCACCAGCCCGAGTTCACCGCCGCCTGCGCGACCCCCTCGGCCGACGCGGCGCTGGTCGACGGAGCGGTGGGGATGGCGTGGACGGCCATCGACGCGGCGAGCGACGGCCGCCGTCCGGGACCGCCTGCTCGCGAGCGCCTACGACCACACCGCCGGCTGACGGGGGCCGGCGCCGGCTCAGCTCGGCCAGCGGTGGGCGCGGACGTCGGTGAGCGCGAAGCCGAGGAAGCGCTCGCCCAGCTCGCGGAAGCGGGCCGGGTCGCCGGAGGTGAAGAACGTCCGGGTGCCCGGGACGCCGGTGGCCTCGCGCATCCACCCGGTGCGCTCGAGGATGTCGCGGACCTCGAACGCGGTCTCGTCGGCGGAGGACACCAGCGTGACGCCGCGCCCGACGTGGTCCTTGATCGTGCGCGCCAGCAGCGGGTAGTGGGTGCAGCCGAGGACCAGCACGTCGATGTCGTGGTGCTCGAGCTCGGCCAGTCGGCTGCGGACCACCTCGGTCGCCCGCGCCCCCTGGGTCTCGCCGTCCTCGACCAGCTCGACGAACCCCGGGCACGCCCAGGTCGTGAGGTCGAGCCCGGTCCGGAGGGCGTCGGCGGTGTGCTCGTAGACCTTCGAGTCGGCGGTCATCTGGGTGCCGATGACCCCGACCTGGCCGGTGTGGGTCACCTTCTGCGCCGCCCGCACCCCCGGCTCGACGACCCCGATGACCGGCACGTCGTAGGTGTCGCGGAGGAGGTCGAGCGCGGCAGCGGTCGCCGAGTTGCAGGCGACGACGATCATCTTGACGCCCTGGCTCGACCAGGAAGTCGGCGATCTCGACCGAGAAGCGCTGCAGCTCCGCCGACGACCGCGGCCCGTAGGGGTAGCGGGCGGTGTCGCCGAGGTAGACGAGGTCCTCGTCCGGGAGCAGGTCGGCCAGGGCCTGGAGGACCGTCAGTCCACCCAGACCGCTGTCGAACACCCCGATGGGTCGGTCGTTCACGAGGGCGGCGCTTCCGGCGAGGTCGAGGCGCGACGGTAGCGTGCGGCTCCGTCCCGACTCCTCGTCCGAGAGGCCGCTCGCGTGTCCGGTGCGTCCGTCGCCGTCCTGCCCGAGGGTCAGGGTGCCCACCTCGCCGACGCGGTCCGCGCCGGCGGTGGCGAGCTCGTGCCGGTCGAGCGCGCCGAGGGGGTGGTGTGGGCCGACCCGAAGGAGGCCGGCGAGCTGCGGCGGGTGCTCGACGAGCACCCCGGGATCGCCTGGGTCCAGCTCCCGTGGGCCGGCATCGAGCCGTTCGTCGACGTCCTCGACCGGGACCACGTGTGGGCCTGCGGCAAGGGCGTCTACGCCGAGCCGGTCGCCGAGCACGCGCTCGCGCTGGCGCTCGGCGGGATGCGCGCCATCGGCCACTACGCCCGGCAGCGGAGCTGGTCGGCGTCCGGTCGGTCGCAACCTCCTCGGCGCGACCGTGACGATCCTCGGTGGCGGCGAGATCACCACCTCGCTGGTCCGGCTCCTGGGGCCGTTCGGGTGCACCGTCCGGGTCGTACGCCGGCACGCCCGATCCGATGGAGGGTGTGGACCGGGTCGTGGCGGCCGACGACGACTGGCACGCCCTGCTGCCCGACACCGACCTGCTGGTCCTGGCGCTCGCGCTGACCGACGAGACCGTCGGCATCGTCGGCGCGCGCGAGCTCGACCTCCTCCCCGACCACGCCTGGCTGGTCAACGTCGCCCGCGGCCGTCACGTCGACACCGAGGCGCTGGTGGCGGCGTTGGACGCGGGGCGACTCGGCGGGGCCGGCCTCGACGTGACCGACCCGGAACCGCTCCCCGACGGCCACCCGCTGTGGGGGCGCGACGACGTGATCATCTCGCCGCACACCGCCAACACCCCCGAGATGGGCCGGCCGCTGCTGGCCCGGCGGGTCACCGAGAACGTCCGGCGCTGGATCGCCGGCGAGGACCTCCTCGGCCTCGTCGACCCCTCCCTCGGCTACTGACCCGGTTGCGTTGACGGTTCGGCCCGGTATCCCGGGGTGGACCGTCAACGCAACTACTAGGTTGGGCGGTCCCCGACCTCGTGAGGTGAGCCCGTGCGTCTCGGTGTGATGATCTTCCCGACCGACGAGGCGATCGCGCCCGACGAGCTCGCGCGCGAGGTCGAGGCGCGTGGGTTCGCGTCGCTGTACGTCCCCGAGCACACGCACATCCCGGTCGACCACACCCCGTTCCCCGGCGGTGGCGAGCTCGCCGAGATGTACAAGCGCACGCTCGACCCGTTCGTCGCGCTGGCGGCCGCGGCCAGCGCCACCTCCGAGCTCCGGCTCGGGACCGGCATCTGCCTCGTGGCCCAGCACCACCCGATCGACCTCGCCAAGCAGGTCGCTTCGCTCGACCACCTCTCCGGCGGACGCGTCGACTTCGGCATCGGCTACGGCTGGAACGTGCCCGAGACCGAGCACCACGGGGTCCGCTTCGCCGACCGTCGCGCCTTCACCCACGAGTCGCTCGAGGCGATGAAGGCGCTCTGGAGCGAGGACGAGGCGAGCTACGAGGGCGAGCACGTCTCGTTCGCCCCGAGCTGGGCGTGGCCCAAGCCGGTCCAGAAGCCGCACCCGCCGATCCTCCTCGGGGCGGCGCTCGGCCCGAAGGCGCTCGACGCCCTCGTCGAGCACTGCGACGGCTGGATGCCCATCGGCGGCAGCGGCCTCAAGGAGAGCCTCCCCCGGGTGCGGACGGCGCTCGAGGAGGCCGGCCGCGACCCGGACGCGTTCACCTTCCACGTCTACGGCTCCAAGCCCGACCCCGACCAGCTCCGGTTCTACGCCGACCTGGGGGTCCACCAGACGTCGTTCTGGCTCCCACCGAAGGGCCGTGCCGAGGTGATCCCGGTGCTGGACCGCTACGCCGAGCTGCTCGAGACCGTCGCGTGACCGCACGGTGACCGAGCCCGAGACCCCCATCGAGGCGGAGGTCCTCGCCCACCTCGACGCGGCCGGCCTGCCGTACGAGGTCGTCGAGATCGACCCCGACCTCGCCGACACCGCCGCGTTCTGCGAGCACTACGGCTACGCGCTCGAGGACTCGGCCAACTGCATCGTGGTCGCGTCCCGGCCCGAGCCCGCCACCTACGCGGCCTGCGTCGTCCTGGCGACGACCCGCCTCGACGTCAACAAGCGGGTCCGCAAGCTCCTGGGCGTGCGCAAGCTGTCGTTCGCCAGCGCCGAGCAGACCCGGGAGCTCACCGGGATGGAGATCGGCGGGGTCACCCCGTTCGCGCTCCCCGACGACCTCCCGATCTACGTCGACCAGCGCGTCCGCGAACGCGACGCCGTCATCCTCGGCGGAGGATCACGCCGGCTCAAGATCCACGTCACGCCCGAGGTCTTCGCCGCCCTCCCGACCGCCGAGTTCGTCACCGACCTCGCCCTCGCCCCCTGACCGGAGAACTTTGCCCCTACGAACTTCAACATCCTGAAGTTCGACCCCTCAAAGTTCACCGGACGGCGGGGTGGGGTCAGGCGGGGATCTGGGGGAGGTAGGCGGGGCGGTCGGCCTCGTAGGCGCTGATGGCATCCTCGTGCTCGAGCGTCAGCGCGATGTCGTCGAGCCCGTTCATCAGCATGTGCCTGGTGTGCGGGTCGATGTCGAAGCTCGCCTCGATCCCGCCGCCGACGACCGTCTGGGACTCGAGGTCGACGGTGAACTCGGTCGCCGGGTCGCCTTCGACCTGGTCGAACATCCGCCGGACCACGGCCTCGTCGAGCTGGACGGCGACGAGCCCGATCTTGCCGCAGTTGTTGCGGAAGATGTCGGCGAAGCTCGGGGCGATGACGACGTCGAAGCCGGCGTCCTCGAGCGCCCACGGGGCGTGCTCCCGCGACGAGCCGCACCCGAAGTTGCGACCGCCCAGGAGGATGGTCGCGCCGGCGTGCTCGGGCTTGTTCATCGGGAACGACGGGTCGGGGTTGCCGTCGGCGTCGTAGCGGCGCTCGTAGAAGGCGAAGGGCCCGAACCCGGTGCGGTCGATCCGCTTGAGGAACTGCTTCGGGATGATGAGGTCGGTGTCGGCGTCGGCGATGTCGATCGGACACACCGTGCCGGTGACGGAGGTGACGGGTTCCATCAGGCGTGCTCCCCGGTGGTCTCGCGGACGTCGACGAAGCGCCCCGCCAGGGCCGCGGCGGCGGCCATCTCGGGCGAGACGAGGTGGGTGCGGCCCTGGAAGCCCTGCCGCCCCTCGAAGTTGCGGTTGCTGGTCGAGGCGGCCCGCTCCCCCGGTGCCAGCTGGTCGGGGTTCATCCCGAGGCACATCGAGCACCCCGGGGCGCGCCACTCGAAGCCGGCCGCGGTGAGGATCTCGTGGAGCCCCTCGGCCTCGGCGGCCTCCTTCACCAGGCCCGAGCCGGGGACGACCATCGCGCGGACCCCGTCGGCGACCGTGCGGCCCTCGACGACCTCGGCCACCGCGCGGAGGTCCGACAGCCGGCCGTTGGTGCACGAGCCGATGAACACCACGTCGACCGGCAGGTCGGTGATGGCCTCGCCGCCGGCGAGCCCCATGTACTGGAGCGCCCGCTCGTACTGCCTGGCGGTCTGCTCGTCGCCGGCGTCGTCGACGGTCGGGACGGTCCCGGTGATCGGCACCGACTGCGCCGGCGTGGTCCCCCAGGTGACGTAGGGCACGATCTGCGACGCGTCGATCTCGAGCACGGTGTCGTAGCTGGCACCGTCGTCGGTGGCGAGCTCGCGCCAGGCCGCCAGCGCCTGGTCCCAGGCCGCGCCGGTCGGGGCGTACGGCCGGTCCTTCAGGTAGGCGAAGGTGGTCTCGTCCGGGGCGATGAGGCCGGCGCGGGCGCCACCCTCGATGGACATGTTGCAGACCGTCATCCGCTCCTCCATCGACAGGTCGCGGATGGCCTCGCCGCGGTACTCGATGACGTGGCCGACACCACCCGCGGTCCCGAGCTCGTGGAGGATGAAGAGGATGAGGTCCTTCGCGGTCGTGCCGACGGGCCGGGCGCCGCGGACCTCGACGGCGAGGGTCTTCGGCATCCGCTGGGGCAGCGTCTGGGTGGCGAGGACGTGCTCGACCTCGCTGGTCCCGATCCCGAACGCGAGCGATCCGAACGCGCCGTGGGTCGCCGTGTGCGAGTCGCCGCACACGATGACCTGGCCGGGCTGGGTCAGCCCCAGCTCCGGACCGATGATGTGGACGATCCCCTGGTTGCGTGCGCCCATCGGGAACAGCCGGATCCCGAACTCCTCGCAGTTGCGCCGCAGGGCCTCCATCTGCGCGATCGACATCTCGTCGGTCAGCGGCGCGGCCCCGCTCGCCTGCTGCGGGTCGGTCGGCACGTTGTGGTCCATCGTCGCGACCGTGAGGTCCGGGCGGCGGACCTCGCGTCCGGCGAGCCGGAGCCCGTCGAACGCCTGCGGCGAGGTGACCTCGTGGACGAGGTGGAGGTCGACGTAGAGGAGGTCGGGGTCGTCACCGTCGGACCCGCCGCCGACGCGGTGGCCGTCCCAGATCTTCTCGATGATGGTCTTCGGTCGGGTCATCAGGTTCTCCTCACGGCCCGCCCCGGGGCGGACCGTGGTCGGTCGGACGACGCCGGCCGTCGGCGCGCCGGGCACCCCGCGGCGGGGCGCCGGCGTCGCGCGACGCGCCGTCAGCTCGTCCAGCGCGAGGACTGGTGGGTGCGGTCGGAGACCGCCTGGTAGTCGACCTCCTCGGGCCGGTTCAGCTCGACCTTCACGTCGGAGCGACCGGTCGAGGCCTCGTAGGCCGCCGCCACCCGGGCGACGAGCGCCGCCTCCTCCTCCGGGGTCTGGTCCGGGGGCACGTTCAGCTTGATGGTCGTCATCGGTGTCTTCGTTCCTCGTCGGGTGTCCGTCTGCCTGCGGCGCTCGCTGGAGAGGGTAGGGGTCACGGCCGGAACTCCGGTGACCGGTGCACGATCCGCTGCGAGCGGTTGAGCGCGTCGAGGTAGGCCCGTGCGCTCGCCTCGACGATGTCGGTGGAGACGCCGCGGCCGGTGAACCTGGCGCCCTCCTCGACCTCGACGGTGACGGTGACCTCGCCGAGGGCGTCGATGCCCTCGTCGACCGCCGACACCTGGAACGAGATGAGCGTCACCCCGTCCCGGCCGACCGCGCGACGGATCGCGTCGCAGGCGGCGTCGACCATGCCGTCCCCGGTGGCGTCGGCGGTGACCGTGCGGTCCTCGTCGACGATCCGGATCTCGACCGTCGCGCTGGGCGGGGCGGTGGTCCCACCGGTGACCGCCAGGGACGTCAGCTCGTAGACGTCGTCGGCCTTGACGTGGGTCTCGGCGAGCACGAGCGCGGACACGTCCTTGTGGCTGACGACGCCCTTCTTGTCGGCGAGCGACTTGAAGCGCACGAAGGTCGCCTGGAACTCCTCGTCCGACAGCTCGAAGCCGAGGTCGTCGACGGCCTGCTTGAAGGCGTGCCGCCCCGAGTGCTTGCCGAGCACGATCTGGGAGCCGTCGGCGCCGACGTCCTCGGACTTCATGATCTCGTAGGTCTGGCGGTCCTGGAGCACGCCGTGCTGGTGGATGCCGGACTCGTGGGCGAAGGCGTTGGAGCCGACGACGGCCTTGTTGCGCTGGACCGAGTAGCCGGTCAGCGAGGACACCAGCCGCGACGTGCGCGTGAGCTCGGGGGTGTGCACCCCGTGGTCGACGCCCATGAGGTCGGCGCGGGTGCGCAGCGCCATCACGACCTCCTCGAGCGAGCAGTTGCCGGCGCGCTCGCCGATGCCGTTGACCGCGACCTCGACCTGGCGGGCGCCGTTCCTGACCGCCTCGATGGAGTTCGCGACCGCGAGCCCGAGGTCGTTGTGGCAGTGGACCGAGATGACGACGCCACGCTCGCCGATCGCCGGCACCCGCTCGTGGAGGTCCTTGATCCAGCGGCCGAAGTCGTGCGGCAGCGCGTAGCCGACCGTGTCGGGGATGTTGACCGTGGTGGCGCCGGCCTCGACGACGGCCGCGACCATGTCGACGAGGAACTCGAAGTCGGTGCGGGTCGCGTCCTGGGGGCTGAACTCGACGTCGTCGGTGTAGGACCGCGCCAGCTCGACCGCCGTCACCGCCTGGGCGAGGATCTCGTCCTCGGTGGCGTCGAGCATGTAGCGGCGGTGGATGTCGGAGGTCGACAGGAACGTGTGGATGCGGTGGCGCGCCGCCGGCGCGAGCGACTTCGCCGCCTTCTCGATGTCGCCCGGCATCGCCCGGGCGAGCCCGGCGATGACCGGCGGGTCGCCGTGGACCCGCTCGTTGCCGACGGTCTCGGCGACGGCCTTCACGGCGTCGAAGTCGCCGACCGAGGCGGCCGGGAAGCCGGCCTCGATGACGTCGACGTTCAGGCGCGCGAGCTGCTCGGCGATCTCGACCTTCTCGCGCGCGTCGAGCGAGATCCCGGGCGACTGCTCGCCGTCGCGGAGGGTGGTGTCGAAGATGACGACGTCATCGCCGAACACGGACGTCTGACTGGTGTCTACGGGCTGCCCCATGCGGTGGTCCTGTCCTTCTCATCGGTCACGCGGGTGTGGTGTGGTGTCCCGGTGGTGACTCCGCAGCCGCTGTCGTGGTGGGTGGGACAGCGCTGCGGCGTCAAAGGATGAGAAGCAGGACGAGGCCCAGCAGCAGCAGGGCCTCGAACACGACGAACTCCCCGGCGGTGGGCCGGGGCATCACGGTGGCGGTGGTCGTCGTGTGCATACGGCCGGCGAGTGTGGCCGGTGCGCGAGGTGGTTGCAAACGCATCCGCCGGCCCGGGTGCGGAACCGCTCGCCCCCGAGCGGTTCGCGCGCGTGCGTGCGGAGCCGGCAGACCCGTCACCATCCTGCGACACCGCCGGCCTCCGCCGCCCCCGCCGCCGGGTAGGTTCGTGCGTTCACGAGCGTGGCCGGGAGGGTCGGGTGCGAGACGGACAGGCGGGTCCCCCCGCGGTCGACATCCGGGGGCTCAGGAAGTCCTACGGCCCGATCGAGGCGGTCCGCGGGATCGACCTCGAGGTGGCGCCCGGCGAGACGTTCGGCTTCCTCGGTCCCAACGGCGCCGGCAAGACCACCACCATCAAGATCCTGTGCACGCTCGCCGACGCGACGTCCGGGTCCGCGAGCGTGGCGGGCTTCGACGTCGCCACCCAGCGCGACGAGGTCCGCCGGCGCATCGGGCTGGTGTTCCAGGAGCCCACGCTCGACGGGTACCTGTCGGCCGACCAGAACCTGCGGTTCCACGGCGAGCTCTACGGCGTCGACCGCGCCACCGCCGCCGCGCGCCGGCGCGAGGTCCTCGAGATGGTCAACCTCTGGGATCGTCGCGACGACCTCGTGCAGCGCTTCTCCGGCGGCATGCGCCGACGGCTCGAGATCGCGCGGGGACTCCTGCACTCGCCGCAGGTGCTGTTCCTCGACGAGCCGACCATCGGGCTCGACCCCCAGACCCGCGCCTCGATCTGGGAGTACATCGAGCGGCTCCACGCGACCCAGGAGATCACCGTCTTCGTCACCACCCACTACATGGAGGAGGCGGAGCACTGCGACCGCATCGCCATCATGAACGACGGCGAGATCGTGACCCTCGGGACCCCCGAGGCGCTGAAGGCCGCCATCGGTGAGGACCGCATCCAGATCCGCACCGACGACGACGACGCCACGATCGCCGCGCTGCGGGAGCGCTTCGGCATCGACGCCGCGATCCACGAGGGCGCGGTGACCTTCTCCGTCCCCGACGGCGGGTCGTTCGTGCCCCGGCTGTTCGAGTCGCCGCACGTCCCGATCCGCTCGGTCAGCGTCACCCGGCCGAGCCTCGACGACGTCTTCCTCGCCCACACCGGCAAGACCATCCGCGACGCCGAGACCGAGTCGGGCGCCAACCAGGCCATGGTGATGGCCTTCCGCAACCGGAGGTAGCCGTGAGCGTCGGCGTCGACCACGCCTCCCCCGTCGCCGAGGTGCGCCTCGCCGCGACGGGCTGGCGACACCAGCTCCGGGCGACCGCGGTCGTGTGGCAACGGGAGATGATCCGCTTCTCGCGCGACCGCGGCCGCATCGTCGCCTCGTTCGCGCAGCCGATCCTGTTCCTCTTCGTGCTGGGGACGGGCCTGTCGACCCTGATGACCCGGCAGGCCGGCGCGGTCGACTTCCGGACGTTCCTGTTCCCCGGGGTGCTCGCCATCTCGGTGCTGTTCACCGCGGCGTTCGCCGGCATCTCGATGGTGTGGGACCGGGAGTTCGGGTTCCTGCGCGAGATGCTCGTGGCACCCATCGGTTCGACCGTCGATCCTGCTCGGCAAGTGCCTCGGCGGTGCGACCGTGGCGACGATGCAGAGCGTCGTCATCCTGGCCATGGCGGGCCTCGTCGGGGTCCCCTACGCGCCGGTGATGATGGTGCAGGTGCTCCTGCTGCTCTTCCTCATGTCGTTCCTCATCACCGCGCTCGGGCTCCTCCTCGCGGCGCGCATCAAGCAGATCCAGGCCGCGATGCCGCTCGTGCAGCTCATCATCACGCCGATGATGTTCCTGTCCGGCGCGCTGTTCCCGCTCTCCAACCTTCCGGGCTGGCTCGACGTTGCGGTGCACGTGAACCCGATGACCTACGCGGTCGAGCCGGTCCGCTCGGTCGTCTTCGACCACCTCGACGTCGCTCCCCCGGTCCGGGCAGCGCTCGACCCGGGCGTCAGCTGGGGCGCGTGGCACCTGCCGGTGTGGTTCCAGGTGCTGCTCGTGATGGCGATGTCGGCGGTCGTCCTCGCCACGGCCGTGTGGAGGTTCTCCCGGACCGAGTGACGGCAGCCGCGTCAGCCCTCCGGGCCGAGCTCCTTGGCGAGGTAGACGACCTCGGTGCCGTCCCCGTAGGGCTCGGCGTGGCCCACCTCGGCGAAGCCGTAGGCCGCGTGGAAGGCGAGGCTCACGTCGTTGCGGGGCCGGGTGTTCACCTCGGCGACGAGGACGGCGGCGGAGGTCCGCTCGACGACCGCGTCGTAGAGACGCCGGCCGAGCCCGGCTCCGACGGCGTGCGGCAGGACCACGACCCGGTCGACGTAGACGAAGTCGTCGTAGCGCGACGAGACCCAGCGGTAGTTCGCGCTCGTGTAGGCGACCCCGGGGGGCAGGGCCACGACGAACCCCGACAGTGCGCCCCCGACCTCGACCGCCAGCGCCGACTCGGCCAGCGTGGCGAGCGCATGCAGCCGCGGCAGGTCGAGCTCGCCCACGGCCGGGACCTCGGCGTTGTTGGCCGCGAGCACCGCGGGGAGGTCCGCGTCGGCGAGGGGGCGCAGGTGCGTGTCGGTCACGGGCGGGCTCCGGGGCGGCCCGTCAGCGCAGCGGCTTGGCGAGCTTGGCGCAGGTGATGTCGTCGCCGTAGACCATCTCGCCGATCGGGGCGAAGCCGTAGCGGTCGTGGAAGGCCAGCGAGACGTCGTTGCGCGGGTCGGTGTTGACCTCGGAGACGAGCACGGGTGCGTCGCTCGCCTCGACGACCGCATCGTAGAGCCGCCGGCCGAGGCCGAGACCCTGGGTGCCGGGCAGGACCACGACACGCTCGATGTAGGCGAAGTCCCCGAGGCGGTCGTCGAACCAGCGGTAGTTCGCGCTGTCGTAGTCGAGCCCGGACGGGAGCCCCAGCACGAACCCGGCCAGGGCGTCGTCCACCTCGGCGACGAGCGCCGCCGTGGCGTGGTCGACGATGGTCGCGAGCCGGTCGGCGTCGAGGTGGCTCACGGCCGGGACCTCGGCGTTGTTGGCCGGCAGGATGACGGGGTGGTCGTCCGGCGTCACCGGTCGGATGCGGACGTCAGCGGGGGCGAGCAGGGTCGCAGACACGTGGAAGGGCCTCGGGGGAGGAAGCGGGGGGACGGGCACGACGCGCGTGCCGGGAGGCGCGCCTCTCACGCGTCGAGGCGGCGGGGCGCGGGTACGACCGTAGGCCGGCGCCGTTAGGGTTCAAGTCGAGGACGCTGACCGCGCGGTCAGGGGGACCGACCGAGGCCGGGGAGACGATGCCGCACACGACCGAGCCGAGCGTCGAGGAGGCGCGCGCGACCGCGGCCGCGGCGGCCCACGCCGCCGGCGTGCGGATCGGTGACGTGCACACGCTCGAGCACCTGCGCGCCGCCGCCGACCTCTTCGACGCGGTGTGGGGTCGTGACCCCGGAGCGGGGCCCATCGTCGCACCCGAGCTGCTGCGGGCGATGGAGCACGCCGGCTGCCAGGTCTCGGCGGCGTTCCTCGGGGACGCGATGGTCGGAGCGACCGCCGCCCTCGTGGGGCTCGTGGACGGCGAGGTCATCCTGCACTCGCACGTCACCGGCATCGTCGCGGACACGCAGTCGCGCGGGGTCGGCTGGGCGCTCAAGCAGTACCAGCGCTCCTGGGCGCTCGAGCGCGGCATCACGACCGTGCGGTGGACCTTCGACCCGCTGATCCGACGCAACGCCGTGTTCAACCTCGTCAAGCTCGGCGCGCGTCCGGTCGCCTACCTCGACGACGTCTACGGACCGATGCGCGACGCCCGCAACGCGGGACTCCCGACCGACCGCGTGGTCGCCTCGTGGGAGCTCACCTCGGCGCGCACCACGGCCGCGTCGGGGGGCCGCCCCGCGGAGCCACGGCTGGAGGGGGTGCGGCGCGCCGGCGCCGCCGAGGTCCTCCGCGAGGTGGATGGTGAGCCGGTGGTGGGGCCGGTGGAGGGCCCGCGCCTCCTCGCCGGCATCCCGGCCGACATCGAAGCCGTGCGCGCCGCCGACCCGGCGCGCGGCGCGCGGTGGGCGCAGGCGTTGCGGGCGAGCCTGGGCGCCGCGATGCGGGCCGGGTACCGCGTGCAGGGCATCACCCGTGACGGCTGGTACGTCCTCGGGGAGCCCTCCGGCGTGGAGGAGCTGGCGTGACCGCCCACGGGGCCGGCACGCCGCTGCCGCCGCTGCCGCCGGTGCGGGTGAGCGAGGTGGAGCTGCGCCGGGTGGCGATGCCGCTGGTGCGGCCGTTCCGGACCTCGTTCGGCACCCAGACGGCCCGCGACGTCCTGCTGGTGCGCGTGCGCACGCCCGAGGCCGAAGGCTGGGGCGAGTGCGTCACGACCGCCGCGCCGGTGTACTCCGCGGAGTACACCGACGGCGCCGCGCACGTGCTCGAGCACCACCTCCTCCCCCGGCTCGGCCGGCGCGCCGGCGACCTCGACGCGTGGGACGTGGCGGCGCTCCTGCGACCGGTCCGCGGACACCGGATGGCCAAGGCGGCGCTGGAGCTGGCGGTGCTCGACGCCCAGCTCCGCGCGGCGGGACGCTCGCTCGCCGACCACCTCGGCGCGGAGCGCCCGACGCGTCCCCTGCGGGGTGTCGATCGGCATCCCCGACGGCGGCGGTCCCGACGCTGGTGGAGCAGGTGGCCGCCCACCTCGCGGAGGGGTACCTCCGGATCAAGGTCAAGATCGAGCCCGGCTTCGACGTCGAGCCGGTCACCGCGGTGCGGGCCGCCTTCGGCGACGACCTCCCGCTGCAGGTGGACGCCAACGCCGCCTACACGCTCGACGACGTGGCCACCTTCGAGGCCCTCGACGAGCTCGACCTGCAGCTCGTGGAGCAGCCGTTCGACGAGGAGCGCGTCCTGGACCACGCCACGCTGGCCTCGCGGATCCGCACGCCGGTGTGCCTCGACGAGACGATCGTCGACGCCGCGGCGGCCGCCGACGCGATCACGCTCGGGGCCTGCGCGATCGTCAACGTCAAGCCCGGCCGGGTCGGTGGGGTCCTCGAGGCCCGCCGCGTCCACGACGTCTGCCGCGAGCGGGGCGTGCCGGTCTGGTGCGGCGGCATGCTCGAGACCGGCATCGGGCGCGCCGCCAACGTCGCGGTGGCGGCGCTGCCGGGCTTCCTCCTCCCCGGCGACACCTCGGCGTCGGCGCGCTACTTCGCCGAGGACCTCACCGAGCCGTTCGTGCTCGACGACGGCCACCTCCCCGTCCCCACGTCGCCCGGCATCGGTCGCGAGCCACGGCCGGAGCTGCTCGAGGCCTGGACCACGGACCGCCGTCGCCTGGCCCTGGAACCCGGTTGAGCGCCGGCGTCACGCCAACGTGACACGAGCGTCAGGGTCGGTCTAGGCTCCGCCCCGGCGGGGGGCGGTGGACCTACCCCCGTGGTCCGTCGTCTCCCGCCACCTCGACCCCGGGGATGCGCTCAGGCCCCGTCCAGCACCCGCCGCACGACGTCCGGCAGACGGAGGATGTCGCTCTTGTCGAGGGTCGCCACGGCGAGCCGGTCGGCCTCGTCCTGGATCTCGACGTCGAGGTAGCCCGAGAACAGCACGATCGGGACGGTGACGCCTTCGGCGCGCAGCGCCCGGGCCACCTCGATGCCGGTGCGTCGCGGCATCCGCTGGTCGAGCACGACCACGTCGTATCCGTCGGTGCGGACCGCTTCGAGCGCGGCGTCGCCGTCTCCGACCGCGGTCGCCGTCCAGCCCGGGACCCGACGCAGGTGCGCCTGCACGAGCATCCGCATGTCGGGCTCGTCGTCGCCGACGAGGATGCGGACCTCGGTCACGTCGTCGTCCACCACCGTCCGTCCTCGAGGCGATGGCGCGGACCCTACGTGACCGCTTCGCCGTGCGCAGCCGGCTCCCCCAACGGGATCGTCACGATGAACCGCGCGCCCTGCCCACGACCGCTGTCGACCCGCACGGAGCCCCCGACCAGCTCGAGGTAGCGCCGCACGATGGCGAGGCCGACCCCGGCGCCACGGACCGACGGGAGGTCGTTGGTGGACTGCTGGAAGATCTCGAAGATCCGCTCGTGGTCCTCAGCCGGGATGCCCACCCCCTCGTCGGTCACCCACAGCGTCAGCACGCCGCCGTCGACCTCGGCCGAGACCGCGACGTCGGTGTCCGGGTCGGAGAACTTGGCCGCGTTCGACAGCAGGTTGGTGACCACGTGCCGGAGCAGGTGACGGTCGACGACGACCTCGGTGTCCGGGACCGCGACCGCGACCCGGTGGCCGTCGAGCTGCCGGGACAGGTCGGCGACGTGGCCGTCGATCTCGGGGCGCAGGTCGCAGCAGGTCGGTCGGACCCGGACGCGGTCCGCCTGGAGCCGCGAGAAGTGCAGCACCCGGTCCACGACCAGACGCAGATCCTCGGCGTGGCGGTCGACGACGTCGACGAGCGGGACCTTCTCGGCGTCGCCCAGCCGGTCCCAGTCCCGCGACAGCAGCTGGCTCGAGCCGAGGATCGCCGTCAGCGGGGTCCGCAGCTCGTGGGCGACGATGGCGAGGAAGTCGTCCTTGACGGCGTTGGCCTGTCGCAGCTCGGCGGCTGCGGTCTCCTGGCGCCGCAACGCCTCGGCCATCGCCTCGCGTGCGGCGTGCTGCTCGGTCACGTCGTGCAGCACGAGCGCGTACCCCTGCAGCACGTCGTCGGCCACGAGCGCACGTGCGACGACCTCGGCGCGGAACCGTCCGTCGCCGCCCCGTCGGCACCAGCCCTCGGCCTCGCCGTACCCGGTCTCGGCGGCGGACTCCAGGAGCCCCGCCGGCGGATCCTCGAGGTCGAAGAAGCGACCCAACGGCGTCCCCAGCGCCTCGCGCTCCTCGACCCCGAGGAGACGGGTCGCCCCGGGGTTCCAGGTGCGCACGGTGCCGGCCGCGTCGAGCAGCACCAGGGCGTAGTCGACCACGCCCTCGACCATGAGACGCAACCGCTCCTCGGACTCCGCCACCGCACGCTGCGCCCGCTCCAGCTCGGCCTGACGCTGCTGGAGCCGCTCGCTCATCCGGTTGACGCCGTCGGCCAGGACCTGCACCTCACCGGTCCCCCCGGCGGCCTCGACCCGGGTGGTCAGGTCGCCCTGCCCGATGCGGTCCACGGCAGCGACGACCGCGCTGAGCGGGCGCAGCGCCCGTCGGGCGACCAGCACCAGGGCCGCGACGATGGCCGCGACGACACTCGAGTACAGGAGGGTCAGGCTGTCCGCGGAGGTCTGCAACGCCGCGACGGCGCTGGCCTCGGGCTGCACCACGACCACGGTGGCGGGCATGGCCTTCGTGGCGGCCATCGCCGCGAGCGTCGGGGTCCCGTCGACGTCCATCCGGACCACGCGCTGGCTGCGCGGGAAGGTCGCCGCGACGTCGAAGCCCTCACCGGAGAGGACGCGGTCGAACTCGCGGTGGGCGACGATGCGGCCGTCGTCGGCCACCAGGAACGCGGTGGCCCCGGTCCCCAGCAGCGGGGTCTCCGCCTCCTCGTGCAGCAGCGCGATCGGGGCCAGCGCGACGAGGGCCCCCTGCGTGGTTCCGGGCGGCTCCTCGATCGCCACCCGGATCTCCAGCCGCGGCCCGTCGTCGTCGGAGACGATCCGCGTCGCCGACCCCGCCGAGAGCCCGTCGGTGACGTCGGGGCGGCGCGGCAGCCGGTCGACCGAGACGAGCTCGGACGAGGCCGCCGCGGCGACCGCCCGCCCCGCCGCGTCGTAGACGACCAGCTGATCGACGTCCGACGCGACCCGCAGGGCGACGGCCAGCTCGGTCGCGGCGTCGGGGACGAGGTCGGCCACGCCGGGCCGGGACGAGAGGAGCCGCAGCTGGGCTTCGATCGCGGCGACGCGGCCGTCCGCACGGGTCGCGGTGCGCTCGGCGACGTCGGCCACCCGGGCCGACGCCCCCTCCAGCAGCTGTCGCCGCTCGAGTCCACGCAGCAGCAGCGCCCCGACCAGCCCGGTCGCGAGCCCCGTGACCACGGCGGTCACCACCAGCCGCCGCACGATGCTCGCTCCGCGGGTGTTCATCGCACGACGTCCGCCTGTCGGAGGAGGTCGGGATCGAACGGCGGCAGCCCCAGCTCGGCGGCCTGCGTTCGGTTCAGGATCACCACGAACTTCCGGGGGTCCTCGACCGGGACCGCCGAGACGTCGGCACCTGCCAGCAGCCGGACCGCCTGCCGCGCGAGCTGTCGACGGACCTCCGCCCCGTCCGGGGTGACGATGACCACCGCGAACTCCGCGAAGTCGGTGTTGGCGATCGCGGGGAGGTCGTGCGCGTCCAGCGCCGCTGCGATGGCGTCCAACACGCGGAAGGTCCCGTTCGAGCTCGCCAGCAGCACCGCCTGGACACCGGCATCGGCGAGCTGTCCCACCGCGTCTTCGACGCCGTCGGCGTCGGTGAAGGACGCCTCCTCGACCTCGATGCCGAGCTCCTCCGCCGCCGCCAGCACGCCCCGCCGGTGCCCGGGCACGCCGGCGTCGCCGTCGGGGAACAGGTACCCCACGCGGGACAGCCCACCGAGCGCCCGGTCGGCGAGGTCGAGGGTGCGGTCGGCCGGCGTCCGGAAGGTGACCCCGGTCATCGAGCCGTCGGGGTGCCGCGGGTCGGTCACCAGCCCCGCGGCCACGGGGTCGTTGACGAGGAACAGCCCCGGGACCGAGGCGGCGCGCTCGGCGGCCAGCTGGGCCAGGGGCGTCGAGAACGCGATGACGAGGTCGATGCCGTCACGGACCCAGGCGTCGAGCGTGGCGGCCGCGCCCTCCGGGTCGGGGTGCAGCTCGAGCGGGTCGGCCGGGAGCACCTCGAGCTGCGTCGGACCCCACCCACGGTCGCGCAGCTCCTCGACGATGACCGCGTGGTCGTCGTCCGGGACCGCCCGGAGGACGCCCAGCCGCGCGGGCTCGGCGGTCGCCGGGTCGGCCGACCGGCAGCTGCCGGCGAGGACGGTCGCCACGAGCGCCAGGCCGACCAGTGCGCCGACGGAGGGGGAGCCCCTCATCTCACCTCCCGGGGGGACGTGGCGGCGAGCATAGGTCCAGACCCCTCAGGTGGTGTGTCGGTCGGCGTCCCGGCTCGGCTGGACCCGCTTCGGCTCGTTGGCGAACTTCGGGTAGTGCGGCGGGAGCGGCAGGTCGGCGAGGCCCGCGGCCTCGTCGGCGTCCGCGAGGCGGAGCAGCCCGTCGATGCTCGACGGTGCGTCGTCGAGGCCGGCGGTCAGGTCGCCCACGGCGGCGAGCCGGCCGGGCAGCGTGGCGATGGTCAGGTCCTCCGGCTCGACGTCGGCCACCTCGTCCCAGGTGACCGGCGCGGACACGCGTGCGTCGGGGACCGCACGGACCGCGTAGGCGCAGGCCATCGTCCGGTCCCAGAGGTTCTGGTTGTAGTCCAGGAAGACGCGGTCGCCGCGCTCCTCCTTCCACCACGAGGACGTCGCGAGATCGGGCACCCGTCGCTCGACCTCGCGGGCCAGCGCCACGGCCGCACGCCGGACGTCGACGTAGCCCTCCGGCCCGATCCGGCAGATGACGTGCATCCCGCGGGATCCGGAGGTCTTCGGGACGCCGCGCACCCCGGCCTCGTCGAGCACCTCGCCGACGACCTGGGTGACCCGCCGGACGGTCCCCCACGCGACCCCCGGCTGCGGATCGAGGTCGACGCGGAGCTCGTCGGGTCGTTCGGTGTCGTGGACGGTGATCGACCACGGGTGCACGGTGATGCAGCCGATGTTCACCGACCACAGCACGTCCGCGACCGACGCCGGGCAGAGCTCCTCGGCGGTGCGCCCCGACCCGAACGTGACCTCCATCGTGCGGAGCCAGTCGGGGCGCTTGTCGGGGACCCGCTTCTGCATGAACCACGAGCCCTCGACCCCGTCCGGGTAGCGCTCGAGGTTCAGCGGGCGGTCGCGGCAGTGGGGCATCAGGACGTCGGCCACGGCGAGGTGGTACTCGACGAGGTCGAGCTTCGTGACCCCGATCGCGGGGAAGTAGACCTTGTCGGGGCTCGACACCGTCAGGGTGCGACCGTCGACCTCGATCTCGACGCGTGCCACGTGCGCTCCTCGCCACCGACGGCCGACGACCGGTCCGTACCTACCACACCCGGCCCGAGGGACGGTGCACGAAGGGGCGGCGGCCGCCACCGAAGGTCGGTAGCCAGGCGTCACCGGTCGCGTACGGTGGGTTCGTACGCGACAGCCAGGACCTGCCAGGTGCGTTGCCCGATGTGCGGCCAGGACGTCGAGCCCGACGAGCAGCCGCTCGCCGACGGCGTCACCGTGTTCTGCTGCGAGCGCTGCTCCACCGGCGTGCTGCGCACGTTCGCCTACCACGACCGCAGCGAGCCCCCCGCCCCCTCCGGCCGGACCGAGCGCGCCAGCTGACGCGACCCGGCCGACGCGTCTGGCCCTAGGTCAGGAGCCGAGGAACGCGACGGCGAGGACCGCCAGGATGACGAGGTTGGCGGCCATGGTCGCGATCACGATGGCCGCCATCCGCGTGTCCGCGTCGACGGTCCGCGGGAGCAGGCGCGGGTCGACGTCGACCGGCTCCTCCCCGCACACGGGGCAGACGCCGGCGGTGAGCCGCGGCCGGTAGGCGACCGCGCAACGGGCACAGGTCAGCGTGTCGTCCTCGGGCCCGCCCCGGGTCACGAGGCCGGGGAGGTCGATCGAGCGGAGGTCGGCGAGGCCCTTCACGGGAGCACCGGCGGGCTGCGCCGCAGGCTGAACGCCGCGAGCGTGCAGATCGACAGGCTGAGGAGCTGCCACCCGCCGAACGCCGCGAGCGCGACCCGCTTGGAGATGGTCCGGCCTGCGACCAGCACCTGGCCGCTGGGCGCCGCCGGTCCGGCGGCCGGCGGGGCGACCGCCGGCGCAGCCGAGCCGGCGTCGCCGGCCATCGGGACGTCGCCGACGTCGATGCTCCCGGAGATGCCGCCGGATGACGGCACCGCGGGGGCGGTCGGGCTGGTGGTCGTGGTGGTGTCGAGCGGCGGCGGCGTCGGCGGTCGCGAACGGCGGCTCGTCGGCGGCGCTCGCCTGGGCCCGTCCGAGGAGGAAGGTCAGGGTGTTGCCCGGCACCTGCGGGTTCGGTGCGGTCGCGATCGTCACCCGGACGCCGCGGGAGTCGGCCTCGGCGTGACCGTCGCCGGTGTCCTCGTGCGGGGCGAGCGCCTCGACCGAGACGCCGGCGCCGGCGAGCACCTCGTTCAGCGCGGCGTTCAGCTCGCCGATGGTCTGGCCGGGCAGGAGCGGGGTGTCGGCGACCACGAGCCCGTCGTCGGTCAGCTCGGCCGGGACGCCGCCGACGCTGACCTCGCCGACCGTGGTCCGCGCGTCCGCGGTGCGGGTGCCACCCTCGACCCGGACCGTGGCGGTGCCGGTGACGGAGGCGATCTCGAGCTGCCCGAGGAAGACGGTGCGCCCCGTGACGGCGGTCACGGTGGCCTCGAGGACCCCGCCGGCCGGGTCCGCGGTGGCCCCGGCGATGACGCGGCCGCCCTCGGTGCGGTAGGTCGACGGGTCGTCCGCCGCGCGGAAGCCGACGGTCGGGTAGGTGCGGGCGAGGGTGCGGATGCCGGCCGCGAGCGCGAGCGCCGGGGCCGACGCGGCGCCACCGTCGGTGAAGGTCTGCTCGTTCGCCTCGGCGGTGCCGGAGATCGCGAGCTCACCGGCGGTGCTGACGGCGTGGTAGCCGGTGGTGGCGAACGGACCGGCCGACTGGGCGCCGGTCCCCTCGACCTCGGCCTCGCCGTTGTCGCCCGGGTAGGACGCGTCGGCGGTCGGCACCGGGATGGTCTCGCCGCCCGCCTCGTTGTTCGCGAGCCCGACGACGGTCCGGACCAGCGTCCCCGGCTCGACCGGCGCGGCCCGGACCGACCCGGACGGTGACGAGTCGAGCCGGCCGGTGACCGACGGCGCGCCGCTGTCGATCACGGCGAGCCCACCGCCGGCGCCGACCTCACCGCCGGTGGCGACGCTCGCGCCCCCCACGGTGAGGGCGTAGAGGCCGAACGCGGTCTCCTGGCTCTCGGCCGGCACGGGCCGCACGAGCGACAGCGCGGTCACGAGGGGCAGGAGCGCGAGCACCCAGACGCCGGTCATCCTGATGCGGTGGTTCACGCGCGTCCCTCCTCGTGGCCCGCCGCGGCGAGCAGGTCGTCGGCAGCGTCGGCGAGGAGCGCCTCGACCGTGGTGCCGCGCTCGGCGGCGAGCCGCTCGAGCCGGCGGAGCTGGCGCGGGCCGACCCGCGCCGTGACCGCCTCGGTCGCGGTGCCGGGCGGCGGCGGGACGACCCCGATGGCGACGTCCTCCTCACCCCCGAGGTAGGCGGCCGCGAGGTCGTCGCCGGCGAGCGTCGGCCGGCGTGCCCTGGGTGACGATCCGGCCCTGCTCGAGCACGACGACCTGGTCGGCGACGCCCATCGCCTGGCCGACGAACTGCTCGACGAGCAGGACCGCGATGCCGCGCTCCTCGAGGCGGCGGACCACGTCGAACAGCTCCTCGACGATGGCGGGGGCGAGCCCCATCGACATCTCGTCGAGCATCAGCAGCCGCGGGTCCTGGAGGAGCGCCCGGCCGATGGTGAGCATCTGCTGCTGACCGCCGGAGAGGTTCCCCGCCTGCTGCTCCCCCCGCTCGCGCAGGATCGGGAACAGCTCGAGGACCTCCTCGCGGGCGGCCTGCCCCTCGGCCGTCGCCGTCACGGCCGGCGCCGTAGAGCCCCATGCGGAGGTTCTCGGCGACGGTGAGCGACGGGAAGATGCCGCGGTTGTCGGGGACGTGGGCGATGCGACGGCCGGCGATGCGCTCGGGCCGGTCGCCGGTGACGTCCTCGCCGTCGACGAGCACGCGTCCGGCGGCGACGGGCTCGAGGCCCGAGACGGCGCGGAGCAGGCTCGTCTTGCCGGCGCCGTTCGCGCCGAGGATCGCGACGGTCTCGCCCGGCTCGATCGCGAGCGACACGGACCGCACGGCGGTCACCGCGCCGTAGGAGACGGTGAGGTCGACGACCTCGAGCAGGGGCGTCACGCCGGCACCTCCTCGTGCGCGGTCCCGCCGAGGTAGGACTCGACGACGGCCGGGTGGCGGCGCACCTCGTCGGGGGTGCCGTCGGCCAGCGGGGTGCCGAAGTTCATGGCGTAGATGTGGTCGCAGAGCGGCATGACGACGCTCATGTCGTGCTCGACGAGGAGCATCCCGCACCCGATCGTCCCCCGGATGCGGCCGAGCAGTCGGGCGAAGTCGGCGGTCTCGGACGGGTCGAGCCCGGACGCGGGCTCGTCGAGGAGCAGCACCTTGGGACGCAGGCACAGCGCGCGGGCGAGCTCGATGAGCCTCGCCTGCCCGATGGGGAGCTGGTCCGCGGAGACCTCGGCGAGGTGGTCGAGCTCGAGGTAGCGCAGCACCGCCTCGGCGCGCTCGCGACGCCTGGGCCAGCGCGGTCCGCCGCCACGGCAGCCGCAGGGCGTCGGCGACCGCGCCCGAGGAGGTGAACCGGTGCGCGGCGACCATCAGGTTCTCGCGCACGCTCATGCCGCTGAACAGCTGCACGATCTGGAACGTGCGGCCGAGCCCCATCGCCGTGCGGACGTGCGGGCGGCGCGCCGGTCACGTCCAGGCCGTCGAGCCAGACGCTGCCCTCGTCGGGGCTTCTGCAGGCCGGTGGTGACGTTGAACGTCACGGTCTTGCCGGCGCCGTTGGGGCCGATGAGGCCGACGATCTCGCCGGCGTGGACGCTGCAGCGACAGGCCGGTCGACGGCGGTGATGCCGCCGAAGCGGACGACGATGTCGCGGAGCTCGAGCGTGGCCATCAGACGCCCTCCCCCGTGGCCGGTCAGCACGCGGACGCCGTCGGTCGGCGCCGCGTCGTCGTCGAGGTGGAACGGCTCGTCCTCGTCGAGCCCGTCCACCGGTCGGCAGGTCGGCGTCGTCGCCGGCGCGCCCGAGCCGGGCGGCGGACGGCGTCACGGGCGCGGGCGGCGAGACCGGTGAGCCCCTGCGGGCGCGAGGATCAGGACGAGGATGAGCGCACCGCCGTCAGGACGGTCACGAGCGACCCGGAGCTGTCGGCGACCTGGCCCTCGGCGCCGCCGAACGACAGCGTCGACAGGGTCACGATGCCGCCGCCGATGAGGGCGCCGGGGACCGAGCCGAGGCCGGCGATGACGGCGTAGGCGAGGATGACGATGGAGCGGTCGAAGCCGAAGGCGGTGTTGCCGGCGACCTCGGCGAGGCCACCGAAGACCGCGCCGCCGAGGCCGGCGACGAACCCGGACAGGGCGAACCCGCGGAGCTTGACCCCGACCACCGAGAAGCCCATCGCGGAGGTCGCGGCCTCGGACGAGCGCAGCGCCGTGAAGGCCGCGCCGGTGCGTCCGCGCCGGAGGGAGGCGACGCCCCAGGCGGCGGCGAGGAAGACCACGAGCGCGAGGACGGCGTAGGGACGCCAGTCGGTGATCGAGATGGACGTGCCGTTCGCCCCCGGGATGTCGATGAGCCGGTCGGCCCAGCCCGGCCGGGGAAGGGGACGACGCTGGTTCGGCCCCACGAGCGGGGTGAACGACTGGAAGAAGTAGCGGTCGAAGGCGAACGCCAGCGACAGGGTGGCGATGGCGAGCTCGAGCCCACGCAGGCGCAGCGCCGGCAGACCCACGACGGCCGCCGCGCCGGCGGCGAGGAGCGCCCCGGCGAGGAGGGCGAGCAGGAACGGGATGCCGTTCGCGACGGCGATGGCCGCGCCGTAGCCGCCGACGCCCATGAACGCGGCCTGGCACAGCGAGACCTGGCCGGCGACACCGCCGAGGAGCACCACCGAGAGGACGCCGAGCGCCCAGGCGAAGGTCACCGCGATCGACCGGCTGGCGGTGCCGGGGTCGAGCACGAACGCCTGCAGCAGCCCGAAGCCGACGATGGCGGCGACGAGACGGCCGCGACACGGCCGCGCGGCATGGGTTCAGCGGGACGGGCGCGAGCCCGCCGCCGCCGGAGTCGCCACGGCCGGTGCGCTTGCGCAGGAGCAGCGCCCCGAGCACGAACAGGAGCGCGATGAGCTCGTTGGAGCCGGGGCCGAGCGAGAACAGCTCCTTGGCGACCGGCTGCGTCATCCCCAGGGCGATGCCGCCGGCGAAGGTCAGCGGCAGCGACGTGAGCCGGCCGACGAGCGCGGCGGCGAGCGCCTGGATGGTGAAGATGACGAGGCTGACGGTGTCGAGCTTCGACAGGAGCGGCGTGACGAGCACACCGGAGAGCCCGGCCATGCCCGCGCCGAGCGCCCAGCTCACGATCGTCACGCGGTTGACGTCGATGCCCAGCAGGCTCGCGCCCTCGGGGGCGTCGGCGACGGCCCGCATCGCGACCCCGAAGGCACGGGTGCGGAAGAAGACGCCGAGCGCCACGGCGACCGCCACCGCGACGAGCACGACCCCGACCTGGTCCCAGGCGAACGCCACGAACAGCCGGTCGATGCGCAGCGCCGGCGTGGTCGGGAAGATGCTCACGTACTCGCGGCCGGCGGAGGTGCCGGCGAGGAGCTCGGTCAGGCCCTGCAGGCCGAGCAGCCACCCGAGGGTCACGACCGTGCGCTGCAGGGTCCCCTGCACGGGGCGGATGGTGAGCCGCTCCATCACGACGCCGATGGCCGCGCCGAGGAGGACGGCGAGGACCACGGCGATGGGGGTCGGGAGTCCCATCGACACGCCCAGGGCGGAGACCGCGAAGGCCGACGCCATCCCGATCGCGCCCTGCGCGAAGTTGAACACGCCGGAGGTCTTGTAGACCAGGACGATGCCCATCGCCTGCAGGGCGTACATCGCTCCGAGGGGGATCCCTCCGAGCGCGAGCCCGATCGCCTGCGTCAGGGTCATCGGTTCCTCGTGGCGTCCGCGGTAGGTGCCGGCGTCGTCGCCGGACGGGGGGTGGGGCCGGGGCTAGATGTCGCCGAGCGTCCGCGGCGGGCACTGCCAGTCGCGGATCTGCTGGACCTTGCCGTTGGTGACCTTGCCGACCTTCATGCAGGCGTTGTTGCCGTTGTGGGTCTTCGGGTCGCTCGTGATCGTGAGCGGGACGGTGAACCCGGTCGGGAAGTCCTTCATCGAGTTCATCGCGGCGACGAGGCCCTCACGGGTCGGGTCGCCGCCGAGCGAGCGCAGCACCTCGGCGAACACGTGGGCGCCGATCCAGCCGTACTCGCCCGCCCAGTTGATCTCGGCGTCGCCGCCGTAGCGCCGCTTCACCTGCTGCTCGTAGGTCTTGACCGCCGGCGCCGACGACCCGAGGAACTCGGCGTCGGAGAGGACGAAGGTGCCCTCGAAGCTCGACCCGACGTTGGGGTTGGACAGCACCTCGGGGTCGCCGCCGAACGGCGAGGAGACGTGGATCGGGGTGTAGGCCGCGCGGTTCATCGACTGCTGCAGGCGGACCATGGCGGTGGCGTCGAGGATGGTCCCGATGCCGTCGACGCCGCTGAACCGCAGGCTCGTCACGACGTCGTCGAACGAGGCCTTGGTCACGTCGACCGGGTAGATGTCGTCGGAGGAGAGCTCCTTGCCGCACTCCTTCAGCCCCGCCTTCCACGACTCCTCGATGACCCGGTCGGTCTCCTCGACCTGGTTGGAGATGTAGATGAGGCCCGGCTTGCCGACGCCCTGCTCGCACAGGGTCTTGCCGCCGACCCGCCCGTAGGTCTCGTAGGGCGCGGAGAAGATGTAGCCCCACGGGTGCGCCGGGATGGCGAAGGCGCCGATCAGCGGGATCTTGTTCTTCTCGAGGAGCGGCAGGATCGACTGCTCGGTCAGCGGTGCGTTGAAGGCCACGAAGCTGAACACGCCCGCGTTCAACATCTCCTGGACCGCCTGCTGACCCTTGTTCTCGTCGAGGCCGTCGTCGCGGAGGATGACCTCGATCTTGCGGCCGTTGATGCCGCCCTGCTCGTTGACCATGTCGAAGTAGGCCTTGGTGGCCTGGGCCGACGAGCGGAAGTTGATCGCACCCGTCTGGGTCACGAGGACGCCGACCTTCACGGACGTGTCGGTGACGCCCGTGCGGGTGCCCTCGCCCTTCGCCGGCGCGGCCCCGCCCTCGGCCGGCGCGGCGCTGCCACCGTCGGCCGGCGCTGCCCCGCCACCGCCGGCGCCGGCATCGGCGGTCCCGGCCGGGGTGGTGCCACCGCCGGCGCTTGCCGCACCGGTCGTGGTGGTCCCGGAGGTCGCCGGCGCGGACGTGGTGGTCCCGTCGCCACCGGCCCCGGTCGCGGCGTCGGTGCTGGACCCGGTGGTGGCGCCGGCGTCGGCGAGGCCGACGTCGCCGGCCACGACGGGTACCGCCCCGGCGGTGTCGTCGGAGAGGTTGTTCGCGACGATCAGGCCGAAGACGAGCGCGGCGGCGAGCTGGACGGCGAACATCCCGGCGAGGAGCCGGTCACGCTGGTTCCACATCGGTTGGTCATCCTCGGGTGGCGGTGGTGAGGGCGTTCGCGGCGGAGCAGACCGGTTCCTGCGGCCGGTCGTACGTGTCAACGCACGACCACGGCCGAGGTCACGGCCGGTGACGGTCAGATGGCGGAGAACCACCCCATGGCCCCGCGCTCGGCCATGCGGTGCTGGTGCGGGTGGAACATGTAGCGACCTCGTTCAGGCAGCCGGAACTCGACGATCGCGCGCTCGCCCTGGGTCAACGAGACGGTGTCGGTGTGCTCGTCGGGCGTCAGCGACGTGCCGCTCCGGAACACGTCGAAGGTCTGGGCGTGCAGGTGGAACGAGGCGATCGGGTCGTGCTCGACCATGTTCACGACGTAGAGCCGGACGAGCTCGCCGGCCGGGACCTTGATCGGGTAGCGGTGGAAGAAGCCGGCCACGCCGTTGTAGGCGTAGACCTCGTTGACGCCGTCCTCGTCCACGTCGAAGCCCGACAGGAGGAGCACGAACTCGTGCGCCGGCGGGCGCGGCTCGACGGGGTCGACGATGACCGTGCCGTACAGCCCCCGGGAGATGTGCTCCGCCAGCGGGAACGTGTGGCAGTGGTAGGGGTGCACCCCGAACGGCTCGGGGGTCAGCTCGTAGGTGAAGTCCTCCCCCGGCGGGATCGGCTCCCAGCCGTCCATCGCCGGCGCGTGGCGGCCGTGGAGGTGGAGGTTGTGGACGTGGCCGGTCCGGTTCTGCAGCCGCACGCGCAGCCGGTCGCCCTCGGTCACCCGCAGGATCGGGCCGGGCGCGGTGCCGTTGTAGGTCCAGCCGTCGACGTAGGTGCCGTCGGCCACCTGCAGCTGGCGCTCGCTCACGACGAACTCGTGCTCGCGGAGGGCGCCGGGCGCCTGACCGTCGCGCGCCGGCGGGATCGTGAGGGCGTCGAGCGCGGTCTCGCTCAGGAACGGTGGCGGCTCGAACGCGCCGCCGTAGCCGTGGCCGCCGGTGCGGGCGTCGTCACGGCCGTTGCCGGCGATGAGCTCGCCCGGTCCCCCGCCACCGCCGATCGTGGCCGACTCCACGTGCGGCCCTTCGGCCGCCTCGGCGGGGTGGGAGTGCGGGATGGCCTGGTGGGCGAGGAGGCCGCCGCCGACCACGACGGCGGTGCTGCGGCCGGCGCGACCGAGGAACGAGCGTCGCGAGGACACCGCCGGCGCGGCCGTCTCCGGCGCGTCGTCGGTGGTCTCGGCGTCCCCGTCCGGTCGGCTCATCGCGCTACAGCACGCCGCCGGCGACGACCCCGATGCCGAGGACGACGAGGTAGGCGGCGATGCCGCCACCGACCATCGCGCCGCGGAGCCAGCCGGGCAGCGGCGAGCGGGACGCCACGTGGTAGGCGATCGGGCCGAGGAACGGCACGAGCAGGATCACGGCGATCCAGCCGAGGCTCGCCCCCTTGGACAGATCCTCGCGACGGGCGATGTCCCACAGGGCCAGCGCGGTCCACGCCGCCAGGAGGACGAACGGCAGGAGGTAGCCGTAGAGGCCGAAGAACACCGACAGGGCGCCGGCGGTGAGCGGGACACCGAACACGGTGGGCTCCTTGGACTGGGTGACGGTCAGGTCATCGGGAAGGGCGGGGACGTCGATGGCGTCGACGTCGAGGGCGAGCGCGTCGAACACGCCGACGGCAGGGTGGACCGGGGCGTCGACACCGCCGGGCATCGACTCCTGCGCCGGGGGGATCGGGGTGTCGCGGTAGTCGTGCTGGGGCTTCAGGCCCAGGCCCACCTCGGCGGACAGCCCGATGGTGGAGAACAGCGACGCGAGCTCGTACTGCATCGGCAGGACGCGGCTCCCGTCGCACGAGGCGAACGCCTGGAGGCCGACCGGCATCGTCGTCGTGATGTCGTTGCCCGAGAAGCAGTTCCCCTCGAGCGCCGGCCCGGACAGGGTGAGGTCGGCGTAGCCGGAGCCCTGGATGACGTTGTCGTGGACCTCGTTGCCGCCGGTCATCCAGAAGTTCTTCGACAGGTTCGGCGTGATCAGCACACCGCTGCGATCGTGGTTGACGATCCGGTTGCGGGCGATCTCGGCGTCGAGGCCGCCGGCGACGATGATGCCGTTGCCGAACGTCGGCCACTCGAGGTCGAGCGTCGCGACGTCACGGTTGTTGTTGTCGTGGACGAGGTTGCCGACGATCGTGATGTCGTGCTGCGGCGGCAGCAGCTCGGAGTCGAGGGTGTTCGGCGCGATGCCGACGATGTTGTTGCGCCACACCGAGTTCACGAGGTAGAGCTCGCCGGAGGCGTTGGTCCCGGAGTACCCGAGGGCGTTGTTCTCGGCGACGGAGTCGGTGATGACCGCCTCGCACGGCTGGCACTGACCGATGTAGAACCCGGCGTCGGGCGAGCCCGAGGCGTAGGAGTGCTCGAACAGCCCGTCGGTCGCGTCGAAGCTGTAGATGCCGTAGACGCCGTTGTTGTACGCCGTCACGTAGCTCGCCCGGTAGCCGCGGAGGCCGGTGAAGAACACCCCGTTGAGCGTCGCGTTGCGGGTCGTGAGGTTCTCGACCGCGACCCCGTCGGCCGCCGCCACGTTGATGGCGTTCGGTCGGGTGAACTCCCCGTCGATGATCACCTCGTTGCGGTCGGTCCCGCGGATCGTGAGGTAGGGAGTGGTGACGTCGACCTGCTCCTTGTAGACGTAGCGCCCGTCGGGGGCCTCGTGGGCGGCGTCCTGCGGGGCGGGGCCGACGAGGACGAGATCGCCCGGCTCGGCGGCGTCGACCGCGTTCTGGATGGTCGGGTGGTCCTCGGGCACGCGCCGGGTGACGCCGGTCCACTCGGTGACCGGCTCGGCCGGGGCGTCGGTGTCCTCGGCGGCGGTGTACTCGACGTCGCCGACGACGAGCACCGCGGCCATGCCCTCCCCGTCGGGGGTGCCGTGGAAGGTGCAGTAGTAGGTGTAGACGCCGGGTTCGTCGACGGTGATCGAGGCGGCGTCGCCGGGCTCCATCACGAGCGACCCGAAGGTGTCCTCGGTGGACCACTCGCCCCCGCTCGCGACCGCGTTGTGGGGCACCTGGCCGTCGTTCTCGAACCGGACGGTGCCGCCGACCGGGACGCGGGTGACCTCGCGGCTGTAGAAGTTGTCGAGCATGCCGACGCCGACCCGGCCCGCCTCGGCCTCGCCGCTCGAGCAGGCGGCGAGCGCGAGGGCGGCGCCGGCGATCAGCAGGAGCGACAGGAGTCGGGAGCGCACGCGTTCGACCTCGGTGACGTTCGGCGGGACGGGAGCGTTCTCGGCCAGAGGGCGGCCACCCGCCCCCGTCGGCCGGAGGCGGCGCGGATGAACCGTACACCACGGAGTATCCAGATACTAGTCAGTATTGCAGGGTCCGCTCAGGTAGGGTGTCGCGGACGACGACCACGGTGCTCTCGACCCACGACGAGGGGGAGGTCGATGCCGACCGCACGCCGGCTCAGCCGGGACGAGCAGCGGGCGCAGACGCGGCGCGACCTCCTCGACGCGGCGGCATCCGTCTTCGCCCGGAACGGCTACCACGCCACCTCCGTCGACATGGTCGCCGAGGCCGCCGGGTACACGAAGGGCGCGGTCTACTCGAACTTCGACTCCAAGGAGGAGCTCTTCCTCGCGCTCGTCGACGCCCACCTCGACCAGGCGGTGGACGAGCTCGAGGACATCGTCGCGACCAGCACGCCCGAGACCCGCGCCGACGCGGTCGGGGACCGGCGGGCCCAGATGGAGGTGTTCGACGCCGAGTGGCACCTGCTCGAGACCGAGTTCGTGCTCTACGCCGCCCGGAACGAACACATCCGGGAGCGCATGGCCGAGCGCCAGCGTCGCATCCGCGAGCGCATCGCCGGGTTGTTGTCCTCCCACCTCGCCGACCTCGGGATCGCCGACGGGGAGGTCAGCGCCGACGACCTCGCCCGCATCGTGATCGCGACCGGCGACGGGCTGACCTGGATGACGATGGCCGAGCCCGACACCGAGGGCGGCCGGCTGATGTCGACCCTCCTGCACCTGCTCGAACGAGGGCTCGACGCCCGGCGCTGAGCTGCTCGCCATCGAGCGGTTCAGCACCGCGATCGAGGCGCGAGTCATCGCCGAGGACGGGAGGACCGACTCCGATCTCAACCGGCCGCACTCCGCGCTCCGGATGCTCACCTCCGCGGTCTACGCGGCCCGACTGGACCAACCCGAACTCTCATCGAACCCGGACCAACAACGGGGGGTCCGCCTACCGGACCCCGGGGGTGGGGATCTCGATCAGCAGGTCTGGGGGGTTCCAGGGGGCGCCGTCATGGGCACCAGCCACCTAGGGTGGGTCGCCCGCGATGAAGTCCCCGTACCAGTCTGACGGGGTACGAAAAGCGATCACTTCCGACGGCGGGTGGCGGAGGGAGACCCCGTCAGTGGTGGTCCAGATCTCCGCGAAGGATCGGCCGCTGTCGGAGGGGGCGCAGTCGGGGAGCTCGCCCAGCAAGACGAGGTCGACGGTGTAGTGGTGTCGGTACCGGGCGCGTGTCGACCAGATGGCCATCTCGGGGGTGATCGCGGCGCAGTCCTTCTGCAGTCTGGCCAGAACCCACTGCGCGAACACCCAGCCGTCGGAGCGGACGGCGCCTCGGATGACGCCGCCGGCGATCTGTTCCGCTGTTGCGACCTCGGCGTCGGCGGGGACCACCGGCCCGCTCGTGGGCTGGCTGCATCCGCAGATCGCGAGGAGGGCAAGGGCGAGGGCGGCAGGCGTGACCCCGCGGCGGGTCCAGGTCGGGCAGCGCATCAGTAGGTGAACTGCAGTTGCACATCGATGGTCCAGGCGTTCGTCTGTGACGGATGCGGCGACCAGGTGCACCCAGCGCCGCCTCCGGAGGTACCGACGGACGCTGAGCACGAGAACTCGTGGGTCCACTCCATCTTGTTGTGGCCGTACGAGAACGCCACCTCACCTTCGCGGGTGCCGGTGCCGTTAAGGAACTTCACCTTGGTGTCGACACTCGCGTGATACAGGTACGCGTGGATCGGCGGACTTGTCCACGGATCATCGTCACCGCAGTTCTGCTTTCCGTCGGGGTGGATGAAGTGGTACGCCTGTCGCGGATTCCCGCGTTGAATCCAGATGCCGGTGGGGCTCCGGTATGTGCTCGACGTGTCGTAGTGATAGTTCCCGTTCTCGTCGACGCCATTTCGGTAGCCAGTGCCCGTGAATTGGTTTGCCATGCTTCGGTAGCAGCCGGCGTCCGGGTTGCCATTAACCCTGTTGTAGTTCGCCAGCCATGCCCACGTAGCACCCCATCGCCAGAACTGTGTGTTGGTGCCGGAGGCCTGCCACGAGAGGCCCGCGTCGTCATACTCAGCGTCGGTCCACCCGTTCTCAGCGAATAGGCTGCTCCACAGGAAGTGCTTGTCGCCTGGCCGTCCGACGCCGACGGAGGCCGACACCTGCTGGACGCAGTCTTTGGAGTCTGGATCGGACAGGAGGCCGTCCTGCCGGACGCATACCGTCTTGCGCTCAGCCTTGGTGCGGTATCGCTCCGCGAGGGTGCAATCGATCGTGGACCTGCACGCCTCGTTGATCGCCTCGACTTGAACGGGAATGCCGAAGTCGTCGAAACTGGCAACGCCCGCCCCCTTGGACTCTCCCGACGCCCCGTCCGTCTCGTTCGCGACCCAAATGAGCTTCTCGAAGACGTAGTCGGCGGCGCCTTGCGCCACCGTCTGCTGCTCCGGAAGCCTGGGCACCGCCACGACGTAGGCCAGCTCTGTCATCTGGATGAAGGCGAGCCCGCTCTCCATCGCAAGCGCGGTGGGCAGATACGATTGGAGGTCGTCCGGGCGGGGAACAGGCACCCCTAGCCAGTCCAAGCCGGAATCGGCCGCGATGTCATCGATGTTGTGCTTAGCGAGCGTCAGCGCGTCCTCATCGGTTTGGGCGACAAGCGTGGGGCTGCCGAAGGTCTGGGCGGCGCCAACGAAGGAACCGTTGGTCGTGGGCTGAGCGAACCAGGCAGGTTCGGCCGCCGTGACGGCGAGCCCCGGACAGGCCGCCACACCGCAGAGCTGGCGAGGGGTTGTCGTCGTGCTCAGCTCGAGCGTGGCGCCTTCGAGCGTCCAACCGGGGCGTGTCTCTACGGCCATCCTGAGCCCGCCGATGGTCCCGGTCGACTCCGCCGCCCGCCCGAATGCCAGCTCCTTGAAGGGGTAAGCGACCTGCGAGAACAACTCGACCGACCCCCAGGTCCCAGGTCCGGCTTCGACCGTCTGCTCAGTCTTGCCGTTCAGGAGCTCCCGCCAGGTGAGCGTGACGGTCGCATCATCCAAGTTGGCCATCTGCCGTCCGACGCCGTACCCGGCGTGACCAAGTCGGCCGAGAAGGTTGACGCGGTAGTCCCCAACCGTGATGGGGGCGGCGTCGAACGCGATGTCGTAGCCGAAAGCCGTGGGGATGATGTCACCCAGTCCGTGCGCTGTCACCTCAGTTCCGGTCGACGTCGCACGGACGGCATCGAAGACCCAGTCGTGAGTGGTCTCCGCACCCGCGTGATCAAACGTAGCGCTCACCTCGTACCTCCTCCCCGGCATGAACGGGACCGGCTCGGCGGTGGAGAAGACGCCTGGGTACTCCTCTACGAGCTCAAGCGGACTTCCTCCGTTGATGCTGACGCCCGCGTGCTCGACGGTGTCTGTGTGGAACGGCACACGGACCCGCAGGATTCCCTCGCCGAGAGCGACCGTTCCGGCGTCGGATGGCCAGGTGGCGAAGTTCGTGTCCGTAGAACTCGCCCCCACATCGGGTTCCGCACTGGCTCCTCCGCTGAGCCCCCCCCCCGAGAACTGCGGTGCCGAGTGCGACCGCCAAAGCCCGCGATAGTCGGCGGCGACTGAGCAGAGGACTGGACCCCATCTTGCCCCTCCCGGATGTCGGCAGCCCAGCATTCGGCGCGCTGGGCGCAGGGGTACTTCGTCAGGCTGGTGGGGGAATCCTCCCAAGGAGTTCCCACCGTGCGCATGAACCGACCGGGGTGAGTAGCGGAGGGTCCGTCGGCGTCGACGTCCGTGGCAGAAGCCTTCGATCCAGCTGATGGTCGCGAGGGGGCCGGGCGAGGGAAACCGGCTCTACGTCACGAAGTGGGGGGTGGCTGACGTCGCGTAGCCGGCGATAGGTGCTTCGCGAAGGGCTGTGGCCTCACGAGGATGGCGGGTGTTCAGGACCGCTCTCCCGGAGGCCACAGCGTGGTTGAACCTACCTTCCTGCCGTCGTTGTTCTTGGGACTCGCTGACTTCGTCGTGCTCGCAGCCGACGAGGACGACGGCGAGTTGTTCGTGCTCGTCGAGTCGACCGCTGATCGGGCGTTCTGCCGCGCCTGTGGCGTGCGTGCGGTGTCGAAGGGACGCGCCCGCGTGCAGGTCCGTGACGTCCCCGCTGGAGGCCGGCCGGTCCGGCTGGTCTGGCTCAAGCGCCGCTGGCGCTGCGAGGAACCGGAGTGTCCGGTGCGGTCGTGGACCGAGACCCACGACCAGGTCCGTGCACGTGCGGTGCTGACCGAACGTGCGCGCCGCTGGGCGGTGGAGCAGATCGGCCGGCTGGGCCGGTCCGTGGCCTGTGTCGCGGTCGAGCTCGGCGTCGGATGGCACACCGTGATGCGCGCCGTGGTCGAGATCGGCACCGTCATGATCGATGCCGACGACCGGCTCGAGCGGGTGACCGCCGTCGGGCTCGACGAGCACAACTTCCTGCGCGGAAGCTTCACCTCGCCAACCTCGTGGGTGACCGGGTTCGTCGACCTGCGCGGCGGGCGGCTCCTGGACGTGGTCGAGAACCGCACCGCAGACGCCGTGCAACGCTGGATCGGCGCCCAGCCGGACCAGTGGCGCCGACAGATCGACGTCGCCGCGATGGACCCCTACCACGGCTACGCGCTCGCGCTGCGCCGGGCCCTGCCAGACGCGGAGATCGTGGTCGACCACTTCCACATCATCCGACTCGCCAACGGCGTCGTGGACGAGACCCGTCGGCGGGTGCAGCAGGAGACCACGGGCCATCGCGGTCGCAAGGGCGACCCGCTCTACGACGTCCGCAGGCTGCTGCTCGTCTCCCGCCAGAGGCTCACCGGCCGCGCTGTCGAACGCATCGAGACGGCGTGGCGTGACGGCGACCCGCTCTTCGAGGTCGAGTGCGCCTGGGTCGGCAAGGAGATGCTGCGCGACGTCTACGCCGCCGCCGACCTCGTCGCGGCGACGGTCGCGCTCGACGAGTTCCTCGCCTGGGCCGACACGGTCGGCGTCCCCGAGCTCGACCGGCTCGCCGGCACCATCCGCCACTGGCGTCACCGAGTGCTCGCCTACCACCGCACCCGGCTGTCGAACGGCCGCACCGAAGCCATGAACCTGCTCGTCAAGAAGGTCAAGAGAGTCGGGTTCGGATTCCGCAACTTCACCAACTATCGGATCCGGTTGTTGCTCCACTGCGGAATCCGATGGGAGACTCCCGCCACCGCCAGAATCAGAGGCCGCGCCCCCCGCTCAGCGGCGTAGAGCCGGGAAACCCGACTAGAGGTGCTTGGTGGCCTCGTCGCGGCTGAGCTTCGCGAGCTCGTCCTCGTGCTCGGCCACGAACGTCCGCACCCAGTCGGGGTCGGTCTTGGCGTGCTCGCGCAACGCCCAGCCGATGGCCTTGTCGAGGAAGAACTCCCCGCTGCCGACCGAGGCGAGGATCGCGTCGGCGAGGAGCTCGGTGTCGGTGTCCTCCCCCAGCCGGCGCTGCGCGGTGATCGCGGCCCGCCGCAGCCACACCCCGTCGTCGTCGAGCCAACCACGGACGACCTCGGTCCCCCGGACCCGCTCGCGCCCGAGGATGTCCCCCACGGCCCAGCTGGCCGCGTCGACGAGGTCCCACCAGGCGCCCTCGATGATGAGCTCGTGACACAGCTCGAGCGCGTCGAGGTCACGGTGGTCCACCATCGCCGGGTGGCACAGCACGTCGATGGCGGCGTGCCGCTCCTCGCGGTAGGTCGGCTCCGACCACAGGTCGAGCACGACCCACCGCCACGTCGACCGGTCGAGCTCGTGCCGGCGCAACGCCCGTGTCACGACGCCACGCCGCTCGTCGGCGGTGACCCCGAGGCACGGCAGAGCCGACTTGAGGTAGGCGCGCATCCCCTCGGCCTTGTCGGGCCGCCGCGCCCGGACGAGGCCGGCGCGGATCTCGTCGGCGATGCTGCGCGCGTTGTCGGCCACGACCCTCCCCCGGATCGGCGGGTGGGCGCAGCCTAGACCCGTCAGTGGCCGTGGAAGGGACCCCCGCCGCCGCCATGAACGCCTCGCCCATCGCCTCGTACAGCGTCGGGTGGGCGTGGGTGATCGCCGCGAGCTCCTCGGGCAGCGCCCCCCACTCGGTGGCGAGCGTCGCCTCGGCGATGATGTCGGTGGCGTGCGGGCCGACGACGTGGACGCCGACGACCGGGCCGTCCTCGCCGGTCCGCGACAGCACCTTCACGAAGCCGTCGGTGCCGGCGATGATCGCCTTCGCGTTGGCCTTCAGCGAGTAGGTCGTGGCGGTGACGCCGTCGTCGCCGTAGCGCTCGCGCGCCTCGGCCTCGGTGAGCCCGACGGAGGCGACCTCCGGGTGGCAGTAGGTCACGCGCGGGACCTGGGCGTAGTCGACCGGCTGGACGTGCTCGACGCCGGCGATGACGTCGGCGACGCGGAAGCCCTCGGCGAAGCCGGCGTGCGCCAGCGCGAGGGTCGGCAGCACGTCACCCACGCCCCACACGCCGTCGACCTCGGTCCGCCCGAAGGCGTCGGCCCGGACGAAGCCGCGCTCGTCGAGGACGGCGTCGGCGCCCACGTCGGCGGTGTTGGGACCCCTCCCGATGGCGACGAGGACGACGTCGGCCTCGAGCTCGATCACGGATCCGGCGAACTCGACCGACACCGTCGCGGCGCCGTCGGCGACCGCCACGTCCTTGACCATCGCGCCGGTGAGGCAGTCGATGCCCTTCTTCTTGAACGCCCGGGCGACCGCCTTCGAGCTGTCCGGGTCCTCGAGCGGCAGCACGCGGTCGAGCGCCTCGACGACGGTGACCTCGCTCCCCATCGGGTGCCACATCGAGGCGAACTCCATCCCGATGGCCCCGGCACCGATGATCACGACCCTCCGGGGCGCCTCGCGGAACCACAGCGCCTGGTCCGAGGTCATGACGACCTCACCGTCGATCTCGAGCCCGGGAGCGACCGCGGCACCGAGCCCGGTGGCGATGACGACGTGGCGCCCCTCGACGCGGGTCGTCGTCCCGTCGGGGCCGGTCACCTCGACGACCTTGGGGTCACCCTCGAGGTCGACGATCCGGCCGCGCCCCTCGTGGAAGGTCGTGCGCTGCTTCACCAGCGCCGCGAGTCCGGACCGCAGCCCCGAGACGACCCCGTCGCGGAACGCGTCGAGCGCGTCGCCCGTCGAGCCCGTCGTAGCTGAGCTTCGAGCCCGAGGGTCCCACCGCGGTGGACCTCCTCGAGGACCTCGGCGACGTGGAGGATGGCCTTCGACGGGATGCACCCGCGGTTGAGGCAGGTGCCGCCGAGCTCGCGCTCCTCGACGAGGGCGACGTCGAGCCCGCGGGCCGCGGCCCGGAAGGCGACCGCGTAGCCGCCGGGGCCGCCACCGATGACGATGATGTCGTGCACGTGGAACCCCTCAGGTGTGCAGCAGGATGCGCGCCGGCTCCTCGCAGAGGTCGGCCAGGTAGGTCACGAACCGGCCGGCCTCACCCCCGTCGCAGACGCGGTGGTCGAAGGCGAGCTGGAACCGGGTGACGCGACGGACCGCGACCGCGCCCTCGTGGACCCACGGACGCTCGCGGATCGCGCCGATGCCGAGGATGCCGACCTCGGGCGCGTTGATGATGGGGTTGCCGTCGTCGTTGCCGAAGAAGCCGTAGTTGTCGACCGTGAACGTGCCACCGGTCAGCTCGGCCGGGGTGGCCGACCCGTCGCGGCACTTGGCGGCCAGCTCGGCGGTCTCCATCGCGAACTGGAGCGTCGACTTGGTGTGGGCGTCCTTGATGTTGGCGACGATCAGCCCGCGGTCGGTGTCGACCGCGACCCCGAGGTTGATGTGCTCGAGGAGGCGGATCTCGCCGGCCTCCTGGTCGTAGACGGCGTTCAGCGTCGGGAAGCGGCGCAGCGCCAGCACGGTCGCCCGCATGATCAGCGCGTTCGGGGTGATCTTGACGTCGAAGCCGTCGGCCTGCGCCTGCGCCGTCAGGGTCTTCCGCATCCGCCACAGCTCGGTGAGGTCCGCGTCCCGCGAGCACAGCGCGTGCGGGATGTCGCGTCGCGACTGCTCCATCTTGGCGATGATCCGCTTGCGGATGCCCGCGACCTTCTCGACCTCGCCCGGGCGTGCGGCCGCGGAAGCCGGGGACGGCCTTCTCGCCGGCGCCGGCCGCCGACAGCGCCGGCATCGGCGCGGCGGGCCGCGCCGGCTGCGGCGGGCGCAGCCTGCCGCGGCCGGGGCGGCGGGGGCGGCCGGCTGGGCGACCGGTCCACCGTCGGCGGCCGCGCGGACGTCCTCGCGGGTGATCACGCCGCCGTCGCCCGAGCCGGGCGCGATCGCGGCGAGGTCGACGCCGAGGTCCTTGGCGAGCTTGCGGACCGGTGGCTTGGCGAGCGGCTTCGTCGCGCGGGGCTCGCGCCGCGGCCTCGGCGGTGCGCGCGCGGGCTCCTTGCGGCCGCGCCGGCGACGCGCGCCGCCGGCGCCCTGGCCGTAGCCGACCAGCGGCTGCGGCTCCTCGTCGGCGTCGAGCCCGGTCGACTTGCGGCCCGTCGTCGGGCTGGGCCTCGGCCGGCGTCCTCGGGGGTGTCCTCGAACGACGGCTGCGCCGGCGAGGCCTCCGCACCGTCGGCCGGCGCGCCCGCGCCCTTCGGCCACGGCCTCGACCTCGATGGTGATGAGCGGCTTGCCGACCTCGCGGACGTCGCCGACCTCGCCGTAGCGCTCCTTCACCACGCCGGCGAACGGCGACGGCACGGCCACGACCGCCTTGGCGGTCTCGATCTCGGCCACCGTCTGGTTGAGGCTGATGCGGTCGCCGACCTCGACGGCCCACGAGACGATCTCGCCCTCCTCGAGACCTTCGCCGAGGTCGGGCAGCAGGAAGTCACGGATGTCAGCCACGGTGCAGGCCCTCCCGGGTCGCGTCAGTAGTCGAGGCTCCGCTCGACCATGTCGAGGATGCGGTCCACGTTCGGCAGCCAGAACTCCTCGAGCTTGGCCGGCGGGTACGGCGTGTCGTAGCCCGTGGCCCGCAGGACCGGCGCCTCGAGGTGGTAGAAGGCGCCCTCCTGGATGCGGGCCGCGACCTCCGCGCCGATCCCCAGCGTCTGCGCCGCCTCGTGGACGACGACGGCACGTCCGGTGCGCTTCACCGACTCGAGGATGGTGTCGGTGTCGATGGGCTGGAGCGAGCGCATGTCCACGACCTCGAGCGACCAGCCCTCCTCCTGGGCGGCCTCGGCGGCCTCGAGCGCGGTCTTGACCATCGGGCCGTAGGCGATCACGGTGCAGTCGGTCCCCTGGGTCCGCACCACCGCCTTGTGGCACGGCTCGGTCTGGACCGGCAGCTCGACGTCGGACTTCATCCAGTAGCGACGCTTGGGCTCGAGGAAGATGCAGGGATCGTCCATCGCGATCGCCTCGCGCATCATCGAGTACGCGTCGTCGGGGTTGCCCGGCGTGAAGACCTTCAGCCCCTGGGTGTGGACCCAGTAGGACTCGGGCGACTCGGAGTGGTGCTCGACCGCGCCGATGCCGCCGCCGTACGGGATGCGGATCGTGATCGGGAGCTTGACCGTGCCGCGCGAGCGGTTCCGCATCTTCGCGACGTGGCTCACGATCTGCTCGAACGCCGGGTACGTGAACCCGTCGAACTGCATCTCGGGCACCGGCCGGTAGCCGTAGAGCGCCAGGCCGATGGCCGTCCCGATGATCCCCGACTCCGCCAGCGGCGTGTCGTAGACCCGGTCCTCGCCGTAGGTCTCCTGGAGCTTGTCGGTGACGCGGAACACCCCGCCGAGCTTGCCGACGTCCTCACCGAAGACGAGGATCCGGTCGTCCTCCGCCATCGCGTCGTGCAGCGCCTTGTTGATCGCCTGCGCCAGCGTCACCGCCATCAGATCCACGCTCCCCGCCGGCGTGCTTCGTCGTCCGGCGCTGATCGCCGGCCTCGAGCCTCGGCTCCCAGCGTCAGCTCGCTCGGAGCGCTCGGCTGTCTCGAAGTGGCCGGTCGGGTCGACGTAGACGTGCTCGAACAGCTCCATCGGGTCGCCGTGCGGCGCGTCGTAGATCTCGTCGCGCATCCGCTGCGCCTCGGCCGAGGAGTGCTCGTCGATGGCGTCCTCGAGCTCCTGGTCGTAGAGGTCGCGGCGCTTGAGGTACTGCTTCATCCGCGCCAGCGGGTCGGTCTCGGCCGCCTTCTGCTCCTCCTCCTCGGTGCGGTACCGGGTCGGGTCGTCGGAGGTCGTGTGCGCCTCCATCCGGTAGGTCAGCGCCTCGATCAACGCCGGCCCGTCGCCCGCCCGCGCCCGGTCGACGGCCCGCTTGGTGACCGCGTAGGTCGCGAGCACGTCGTTGCCGTCGCAGCGGTAGCCCGGCATGCCGTAGCCGATCGCCTTGTGCGCCAGCGTCGGGCGCGTGCGTCTGGCTCGACAGCGGCACCGAGATCGCGTACTGGTTGTTCTGGACGAAGAAGATGCACGGGGCCTCGAACACGGCCGCGAAGTTCATCGCCTCGTGCGGGTCGCCCTCGGAGGTGGCGCCGTCGCCGAAGTAGACCATCGTCACGATCGGGTTCGCGTCGAACTTGGCGCCCATCGCGAACCCGGCGGCGTGCAGCGCCTGGGTGCCGATCGGGATCGACATCAGCCCGAAGTTGTGCTCGTACGGGTCGTGGTCCGACAGCCACGTGCCGCGGTAGAGGTGCAGCAGCGCCGCGGAGTCGACCCCGCGGACCATCGCCGCACCCATCTCGCGGTACGACGGGAAGATCCAGTCGTTCTCGGTGAGCGCGTAGGCCCCGCCGACCTGCGCCGCCTCCTGGCCCTTGCAGGACGCGTACACGCCGAGCTGTCCCTGCCGCTGGAGGTTGATGGCCTCCTGGTCGACCCGCCGGGTGACGACCATCAGGCGGTACAGCTCACGGAGCTGCTCGTCCTTGAGATCCACCGGGTGGTCCGGGTCCTCGTGGAAGGTCCCGTCGGGATCGAGCAGGTGCACCGGCTCGTCGGGAGGGAGGAGGTCCCTCGGGTCGGTGTCTGAACCCACGTCCGGCTCCTCGCGTCGGGGGCGGCGACGGGGTCGTCCGTCGTCAGCCCGGGTCGGTTCTTCGTGGTGTGGGGCGCGCCGCGACCTCTCCCGGTCACGGTGCGGACTCCGCGGACGGACCTTCGGCTCGGTCCCGGCGGTTCCCGGGGCCCATCCTGCCCGACGCGGACGGTGCTCGCAGGGTGTCGTGGGTCGACCGTCGGCCACGGGATCGCCGCGTGCGTGGGGGTCGCTGTCCCACGACCGGACACCCCGCTGGGTGCCCTGGGAGCTACCGGAACGGACACTAGCGCGTGACCCCTGCCGACGGGCAGGGGGCCCGCGGCCACCCGCGCGCACAGCGTCACAGACCGGAGTCACACCCGGCGATCCGATGCGCGACCGGAGGGTTCCTCCTCCGCCGGCGGCCGAGGACGCTCTGCGGACGGCCAGCAGGAGCCGGCGCCACCGGGCCGCGAAGGGTCCCGGCGAAGAGTCCGGCGCCGGTCACCGGCGCACCCCTCCCTCGGAGCAGCTCACCATGCGTCTCTCGCCCACCGTCGTCACGGCCGCAGCCGCCGCCGTCGCAGCCCTCGCCTTCACCTCGGCGCCTCCGACGGCGCTCCTGACCGACCCCGCCGGCGACGGCAACGCCATCAACGGGCAGGGTCTCGCCGACGAGGACGTCGGCACGGCCGACACCGGGCCGGCGACCATCGGCCACGCCGACCTCACGAGCCTCGACGCCGCCACGCTCTACGACGTCACGACCGACGCCGACGGCGTCGAGGTCGCCACCGTCACCGGTCTGCGCTTCCGGCTCGGTACCGCCGCCCAGCCCAGCGCCGAGGGCGTCCCCACGATCACCCGCATCATGGCCGACATCGACGGCTGCTCCGCGTGGATCCAGTTCTACGCCGGCAGCAACGGCTCGCAGGACTCGGGCGCGGCGAACGTCCGCGTCCTCGACGGCTGCGGCATCGTCTTCGACGACCCGACGACCACCAGCCAGACCTTCACGACCGACGCGATCACCGCGACGTGGGACGACGAGGCCGGCGTCACCGACATCGACATCGACTTCGCCGGGCTCCCGGCCGAGCTCGCCGGGCGTGTTCCGCGACGGCGCCTACATCTACGTCGACGAGGTCGCCTCGCGGGTCAACACCGGCGCCGTGACCGCTCCCGTCGTCGACTCGATGAAGAACACCGACTACACCGAGTTCACCGTCGGCGAGGACGTCCCCGGACGAGCTGGGACGCACCCGCACGCGGCGCCCGTCACCCGAGTGGCGGGCGCTCGTCACCGGCGCTGCTACCGAGGACGAGCACGCGGCGGCGGGGTCGGGAGCCCACAGGCCCACGCCCGTCGAGACCACCCCGAAGCCGAGGTAGGTGAGCGCGGTCCCGCGGCCGACGCCGAGGATGTCCCCGAAGGCGGCCGGCTCGATCAGCCACACCAGCCCGAACACGAGCGCGAACAGCCCGAAGGCGGTCAGCGAGGACGCCCGACGCGAGGCGGCCACGCCGCCCAACGCCGGCGCCGACGACGATCTCGAGGATGCCCATCAGCGCGCCCCGCTGGAACGGGCCGACCTGGGTCGTCGCGTCGGTGAGCCCCTCGAGCGGGATACCCGTGCGGGCGATGGTGACGATGCCGACCACCAGCATGAAGAGGGCGATCGCGCCGGCGACCACGGCGACCACGAGCGTCGGGTCGGAGCCGGCACGGTGGGTGGGGCCGTCCTCGGTCCGGTGCGACAGCACGCGCGTGTCGTCCTGGGCACGGGCCGGTGCGGCCCGGTCGTCTCGGTGGTGTCGGGTGGTGTCGTGGGCGGTCGCCATGGGCATCCTCCTCGGACGGTGTCACCGACGGTAGGTACGGACCCGACGTGGCGTGCTCCGGCCCCACCCCCGCTCGGACACCGGGTCCCCGCGCCCGGCCGTTCGGACAGGCCGCCCCTCGGCGGGCCGTTCAGGCCGCGCCGCGGACGTGGCAGCCGTGGACGTGGTCGTCGACGAGCCCCATCGACTGCATGAACGCGTACGCCGTGGTCGGCCCGACGAACCGGAACCCGCGGCGCTTGAGGTCGCGGGCCAGCGCGGTCGACGCCGGCGTCCGCGGCATCGCCGCCGAGCGTGGTCCGGTCGATCACCTCGGGCCGGTCGGCGGGGTCGGGGACGTAGCGCCACACGAAGGTGTGCAGCGACCCCTCGGCCTCGATCAGCTCCTCGGCGGCGCGGGCGTTGCCGATGGCCGCCTCGATCTTCCCCCGGTGGCGGACGATGCGCGGCGTCGGCGAGCAGCCGCGCCACGTCGGCGTCGGTGAACCGCGCCACCGTGGGGATGTCGAAGCCCGCGAACGCCCGCGCGGAACGCCTCGCGCTTGCGCAGGATCGTGATCCAGGCGAGGCCCGCCTGGAACCCCTCGAGCACGAGCTTCTCGAACAGCCGCGTGTCGTCGTGGACGGGGCGGCCCCACTCGGTGTCGTGGTAGTCGACGTAGAGCGGGTCGTCGCCGCACCACCAGCACCGGGGGCGGCCGTCGTCGAGGGTGAGGAGACCGGGCGTGTCCATGGCCGGCGACCGTAGCCGGACCCGCCGTACCACCGACCGCGGGCCGACGCCCGCGACTAGGGTGGCCGGCAACAGGGACCGGAGGCTGACTGGTGAAGATCGTGGTGGGGTTCCTCCGCTCGCCGGAGGGCAAGGCGGCGCTCGAGCGCGCCATCGTCGAGGCGCAGCTGCGTGACGCGAGCCTGCTCGTGGTGCACACGCTGGTGGACGAGGCCAAGGAGGCGGTCGACCTACCAGGACGAGCTGAAGAACGTCGAGGACCGGCTCACCCACCTCGGCATCGACTTCGAGATCAAGTCCTACATGCGGGGCAACAACCCGGCCGAGGACATGCTCGAGGCCGCCGAGGACGAGGGCGCCGACCTCATCGTCATCGGCATCCGCCGGCGCTCGCCGGTCGGCAAGCTCGTGATGGGGTCCAACGCCCAGACCGTGCTGCTGAACGCCAACTGCGCCGTCCTCGCCGTCGAAGCCCGAGTCGGCCTGACCCGCCGACCGGGCTCAGTCGACCGGCGCGGTCAGGTCGCCGCGGCATGCCCGCGCCGACGGCGTGGACGCCACCGTCGACGTGGACGATCTCGCCGGTGATACCGCGCGTCCAGTCCGACAGCAGCGCGCAGACGGCGCGGCCGACGGGCTCGGGGTCGCGCAGGTCCCAGCCCAGCGGTGCGCGCTCGGACCAGACGTCGTCGAACCCACCGAAGCCATCGATCGACCGCGCCGCCATCGTGTGCAGCGGGCCGGCGGCGACCAGGTTCACGCGCGTGCCCTGCGGGCCGAGGTCGCGGGCGAGGTAGCGGGTGGCGGACTCGAGCCCCGCCTTGGCGACACCCATCCAGTCGTAGCCGGGCCAGGCCACGCAGGCGTCGAAGTCGAGGCCCACGATCGAGCCGTGGCCGGCCGCCGCCAGCAGCGGCGCGAACCCGCGCCCGAGCGCCGCGAGCGAGTAGGTCGAGACGTGGACGGCGGTCGCGACGTCCTCCCAGGGGGCGTCGAGGAAGCCGCCGCCGAGGCACGACGGCGGGGCGAACGCGACCGCGTGGAGGACCCCGTCGACCCTCCCCCAGCGCTCGTCGAGCGTCCTTGGCGACCGCGGCGATGTGCGCCTCGTCGGTCACGTCGAGCTCGAGCACGTCCGGCGGCTGGGGCAGCCGGGCGGCCACCCGCCGGGTCAGCCGGATGCCGCTGCCGAAGCCGGTGAGGACGACCTCGGCGCCCTGCTCCTGCGCGAGGCGCGCCACCGCGAACGCGATGGAGCGGTCGTCGAGGACGCCGGTGAGGAGGAGCTTCTTGCCGTCGAGCAGCATGTGACAGGTCCTTCGGGAGATCGGCCGGGCTAGCGGGCGATCGGGGGAGGTCGTCGAGCGCGCCATCGAGGGCCACGCGGCCGCCCACGGGGACGGTGACGTCGGTCGGAGTGCGGACGAGGCCGGTGACGACCGCCATCGCGACACCGGCGTCGTGGCTCAGCGACAGGCTCAGGTCGCTCGCGAGGCCGTGGACGAACAGCCGCGGGGCGCCGTCGGGGGCGGTGCGGACCTCGACGTCGTGGAACGGCAGGCGCAGGTCGCCGAGCGCCTTGCGGGTGGCCTCCTTGGCGGCGAAGCGCGCGGCGAGCCGGGCCCGCTCCGTGTCGGAGCCGGCGACGACGCCGCCGCGACGGCTGTCGGCGATCTCGCGCGCGGTGAAGACCCGCTCGAGGAAGCCCACCCGGCGGGACAGCGTCTCGCCGAGGCGGGTCACGTCGACGACGTCGCAGCCGGTGCGGATGGAGATCGTCATCCCTCGACCCCTCCCCCGACCGGCGAGAACTCGTCCGCGCGGGGCGCGCCCGAGAGGTCGACGAGCGCCGTGTGGAGCTCCTCGGAGAAGCGCCGCCGGGCCGCCGGCGTGGGCTGGGGCGGAGCGATGGCCGGGCCGAAGCGGATGCGGACACGGCCACCGCGCAGGCGCGGACGCGCACCCGAGGGCCACACGTCGTAGCTGCCGGCGACCGCCGCCGGGACCACCGGCACACCGGTCGCGGCCGCGAGCCGGGCGACGCCGCTGCGGGGCCGGTAGACGCGGCCGTCGCGGCTGCGCGACCCCTCGGGGTAGACCACCACGGCCTGGCCGCCGGCGAGGAGCGCCGTGAGGTGGTCGAGCGCGTCGGTGTCGCGGTCGCCCCGCCGGACCGGCACCATCCCGAGCTTCGGGAGCCACGGGCCGAGGACCGGCCACGTCGTGAGCCGCAGGTCGCCGAGGAAGAACACGGGCCTGGCGAGCGCGGAGCCGAGCGCCATCGAGTCGGCGTGCGACGCGTGCGTCGCGGCGATGATCACCGGCCCGTCGAGCGGGACGTGGTGCTCGTCCTCGCACCGCGCAGCCGCAGCCACGCGCGCAGCGTCGGACGCACGATGCGGCGGACGAGCGAGCGCGCACCCGGCACGACGGTGTCGGCGGGCGAACGGTGGGCCTGGGCGCGGCGGCGGTCACGGAGCGCGCTCACTGCGGCAGGTTGTCGTGGACGAAGCCCGGCTGGCGGGCGCCCCGGAGCGAGCGCAGGAGCGCGACCAGGGCGGCGCGGGTCTCGTGCGGCTCGACGATCTCGTCGATGCTGCCGCGTCGCGCGGCGAGGTCGACGTGCATCGCGTCGCGCTGGTAGGAGGCGATGAGCTCGTCGCGCAGGTCCGGCTGCTCGTCGAGCGTGCGCCGGAAGATGATGTCGGCGGCCCCCTCCGCGCCCATCACCGCGAGCTCGGCGTCCGGCCAGGCGAGGACCGCGTCGGCGCCGAGCGAGCGCGAGTTCATCACGATGTAGCTGCCGCCGAAGGCCTTGCGCAGGACCACGCTGATGCGCGGGACCGTCGCCGCGGCGAACGCCGCGCAGGAGCTTGGCGCCCTTGCGGATGACGCCGCCGGACTCCTGCGCGGTGCCGGGGAGGAACCCGGGGACGTCGACGAGCACGACCAGCGGGATGCCGAACGCGTCGCAGAAGCGCACGAACCGCGCGCCCTTCTCCGACGCGGTCAGGTCGAGCACGCCGGCGAGCCACTTGGCCTGGTTGGCGACGATGCCGACCGTGCGGCCGTCGATGCGCGCGAGCCCGACGACGAGGTTCTTGGCCCACTCGCGCTGGACCTCGAGGAAGTCGCCGCCGTCGACGAGCCCGGCGATGACGTCCCGGACGTCGTAGGGCTGTCGGCCGTCGGTCGGGACGATCGCGCGCAGGTCGACGTCGGCCGGGTCGGGCGGGGCACGACTGCGGCACGGGCTCGTTGCACGAGCTCGGCAGGTAGCCGAGGAGCTCCTGGGTGACCGCGATGGCGTGGTCGTCGTCGCGGCACAGGAAGTGGGCGACGCCGGAGCGCCGGCCGTGGACCTCGGGCCCGCCGAGCGCACGGGCGTCGACGTCCTCGCCGGTCACCGCCTTCACGACCCGCGGGCCGGTGAGGAACATCGTGGCCTCGTCGGTCATGACGACGAAGTCCATGAGCGCCGGCGAGTAGGTCGCCCCGCCGGCGCACGGCCCCATGATCATCGCGATCTGCGGCACCACGCCGGAGGCGCGGACGTTGGCGGAGAACACGTGGCCGTAGCCGTCGAGCGCCGCGACGCCCTCCTGGATGCGCGCCCCGCCGGAGTCGTTGATCCCGACGACCGGCACACCGCCGCGAGCCGCCTGGTCGATGGCGCGGGCGATCTTGTCGGCGTGGGCCTCGCCCAGCGAGCCGCCGAGCACGCGCCGGTCCTGGGCGTAGACGTTGACGGCGCGGCCCGCGACCTCGCCGGTCCCGCAGACGACCCCGTCGCTGTCGGGACGCCGGCGGTCGAGCCCGAAGCTGTTCGCCCGGTGCTGCCGCTGGGACCCGAGCTCGACGAACGAGTCCGGGTCGAGCAGCCGCGACAGGCGCGCGCGGGCACCGTCGCCGGGCTGCAGCGACGAGGGGTCGAGCGCCGGTGTCTCGGCCTGGAGCGCGTGGGTCATCGGTGCGTCCTCAGACGTTGGTCAGGACCAGCGAGGCGTTCTGCCCGCCGAACCCGAACGAGTTGGAGACGACGGCGCGCACCGGGGTCCGGCGCGCCTCGCCGTGGACGACGTCGAGCCCGATCTCGGGATCGAGCGTCGTGAGGTTGGCGGTCGGGGGGATGAGCCCCGCCCGCAGGGTCCGGATGGCGACGATCGCCTCGACCGCGCCGGCGGCACCGAGCAGGTGGCCGGTGACGCCCTTCGTCGAGGTGACGGCGAGGCGGTCGGCGGCGGCACCGAACACCGCGCGGATCGCGCGGCTCTCGGCGGCGTCGTTGAGCGGCGTGGAGGTGCCGTGGGCGTTGACGTGGTCGACGTCACCGGGCTCGAGCCCGGCATCGGCCAGGGCGCGCCGCATCGCGAGGATCGCGCCACCGCCGTCCTCCGGCGGTGCCGTCTGGTGGTGGGCGTCGGCGGACGCGCCGGCGCCGGCGACGACCGCGAGCGGCGTGGCGCCGCGGGCGGCGGCGTGCGCGGCGGACTCGAGCACGAGGACGCCGGCACCCTCCCCCATCACGAACCCGTCGCGGTCGACGTCGAACGGCCGCGACGCGAGCTCGGGCTCGGGGTTCTTCGACAGGGCACCCATCTGGGCGAACGCCGAGACCGCCAGGCCGGTGATGCCCGGCCTCGACCCCGCCGACGATGACGACGTCGGCGGACCCGGAGCGGATGAGGTCACGACCGAGGTGGATCGCCGACGCCCCGGCCGCGCAGGCCGTGTTGACGGTCATGTTGGGACCGCGCGCGCCGGTGCGGATCGAGACCATCCCGGCGGCGGTGTTGGACAGCATCTTCGGCACGAACATCGGGCTGACCCGACCCGGCCCCTTCTCGAGGTAGTTCGGGTACTCGCTGGCCCAGGTCTCCGCCCCGCCGATGCCGCTGCCGAGGATCACCCCGACGCGGTCCCAGTCGACCGACCCCTCGAGCGCCGCGTGCGCGACCGCCTCCTCGGCGGCGAGCATCGCGAGGTGGGTGAAGCGGTCGAGCCGACGGGCCGAGCCGCGGCCGAGCTCGGCGTCGGCGTCGAACGCCGGGACGCGGCAGGAGATCTGGACCGGGGTGCCGGCGGCCCCCAGCTCGGCGTCGTGCCGGGCTGCGGACTTGCCGGCGAGCACCCCGTCCCAGGTGTCGGCGACCCCACGCCCCGCGGGCGTGATGGCGCCGAGTCCGGTGACGACGACCTCGGTCATCGTGCTCCCTCCAGCTGGTGGTGTGTCGGTGGTGGCGGCGGTGCGGCGTCAGACCGCGGCGCCCTGCTTGGCGGCGACCTTGGCGGCGGCGTCGCCGACGGTGCGGATGTCCTCGAGCTCCTCGTCCTCGATCTTGACGCCGAGCTGCTCCTCGATCACGAGGGTGAGCTCGACGACGTCGAGGGAGTCGAGGCCGAGCGACTCGAAGGTCGCGTCGGCGTGGACGTCGCCGGCGGGGACGCCGAAGGTGTCGACGAGGATGGCTTCGAAGGTGGCGAGGATCTGCGTCATCGGTGGTGCTCCTTGGGTTCGGGTGGTGTTCGGGTGGTGCGTGCGGTCGTGCATCGGGTCGTACGGGTGGTGCAGGTGGTGCAGGTCGTGGTGGTGCCGTGGCCGCGCGCGGGCGCTCGGCGTCACATCGCGGCGCCGCCGTCCACCGGCAGGACCACGCCGGTGATGGCTCCCGCCGCCGGCGAGGCCAGGAACCGGACCGCGGCCGCGACCTCGTCGGGGGTCACGGCGCGGCCGATCGGGGCGAGGTCGCGGATCGCGGCCTGGGCGTCCTCGTCGAGCCCCGCGGTCATCGCGGTCTCGACGTAGCCGGGGGCGACCGCGTTCACGGTGATGCCCTTGCGGGCGACCTCGCGGGCGAGCGACTTGGTCAGCCCGACGAGCCCGGCCTTGCTCGCGGCGTAGGCGGTCTGTCCCGCGTTGCCGACCAGCCCGACGATCGAGGTGACGTTGACGATGCGGCCACCGCGGGCGCGCAGCATCGGCCGGATCGCCGCCTTGGAGGCGTGGAAGGCGCCCTTGAGGTTGACGTCGAGCGTGCGGTCGAGCGCCGCGGCGTCGAGCCGCAGCAGGAGGTCGTCGAGCGCCACGCCGGCGTTGTTCACGAGCACGCCGAGCGTGCCGAGGTCGCCGGCGCGCGCGACGGCAGCGGCGACGCTGTCGGGGTCGGTCACGTCGACGTGGACCGCCTCGGCCTTGCCCGCGCAGGACGCGGCGACCTCGGCGGCGGCGTCCGGCGACGAGCCGTAGCCGACCAGCACGGTGAAGCCGTCGGCGGCGAGGCCGCGGCAGATCGCGGCGCCGATCCCGCCGGAGCCTCCGGTGACGAGTGCGACGGTGTCGCTCATCGGCCCTCCTCCCGCGTGGCGGGTCGCCAGGACAGGAGCGTCGAGCCCCAGGTGAGGCCCGCACCGAACGCGGACAGCAGGACCCGGTCGCCGGCGTGGAGCCGCCCGGTGTCGCGCGCGTCGGCCAGCGCGAGCGGGATCGACGCCGCCGAGGTGTTGCCGTGCTGCTCGACGCTGAGGTGGCACCACCGCCGGGTCGATGCCGAGCCGCTGCGCGACGGCGTCGAGGATGCGGGCGTTGGCCTGGTGGCCGACGAAGAGGTCGACGTCGTCGACCGTCAGCCCCGCGTCGGCGAGCACCGCGAGCGACGAGGCCGTCATCCGCCGGACCGCGTGCCGGTAGACGTCGCTACCGCGCATGGTCAGGTACTGCTCGCCGGCGGCGAGACGGGCCGGGTCGATCGGGTGCCGGGTCCCGGTCGCCTGCGCCCACAGGATCGACGGATCGGAGCCGTCGGAGCCGAGGTCGAACGGGCCGAGGGAGGCGTCGTCGTCGGCGGCGAGGACCACCGCGCCGGCGCCGTCGCCGAACAGGATCGCGGTGCCACGGTCGGTCGGGTCGACGATACGCGTGAGCGTCTCGGCGCCGACCAGGAGCACGGGGCCGGTCCCGGTCGCCGCCAGCGCCCCGGCGACGCGGAGGCCGTAGACGAAGCCGCTGCAGGCCGCGTTCAGGTCGAAGGCCAGCACCTCGACGCCGAGGGCGGCAGCGAGGAGCGGGGCGACCCCCGGGAGCAGGTGGTCGGGGGTGCAGGTCGACACCACGATGGCGCCGAGGTCGCCGGCGACCAGGCCCGCGTCGACGAGCGCGGCCCGGGCGGCCTCCAGCGCGAGGTCGGAGGTCGCCTGCCCGGCGGCGGCGGCGCGTCGCTCACCGATGCCGGTGCGCGTGCGGATCCACTCGTCGGAGGTGTCGAGCACCTCGGCGAGGTCGGCGTTGGTCACGACCCGCTCGGGCAGGTACGCGCCCAGGCCGACGACCGCGACCGGCAGGACCGCGGTCCGGGCCTCGTGGGTGGCGGGGGCGGTCAGCGACGCGAGAGCCACAGCACACCCTCACCGGCGGTCACGGGCTGGGACGGGTCCGCGAGCGGACCGCCGACGGTGCCGGCCGTCGTGGCGACGAGGTCGAGCGAGCCGCGCGCGGAGTCCACGGTCGCGACGACGTCACCGACGCGGACGACGGTGTCGTCGGCGACGAGGCGTCGGACGCGACCGTCGACCGGGGTGGTGACGACGGCACAGAACGGGATGGGGATCACGGGTGCTCCTGGCGGGCGGACGTGGGGGTGACGGACGGCGTGCCCCGGCGGATCAGGGGGACGTCAGAGAGCGGTCAGCGGGCGGCGGCGCCGACGGGGCGGGCGGCCACCTGGGCGACCGCGCCGGCGACGTCGTCGGGTCCCTCGACCGACAGGACCGCGACGTCGGGCAGGACGCGCCGGGCGAGGCCGCGCAGGACGCCACCGGGGCCGACCTCGACGATCGTCTCGACGCCGAGCCGCGCGAGCCGTTCCTGGACCTCGCGCCAGCGGACCGGGGCGAGGATCCCGTCGACGAGCGCACGGCTGACGGCCGCGGCCGTCGGCAGGAGGTCCGCGGTGGTGCCGCTCACGAACCGCAGCTCCGGGTCGCGGACCGGGGTCCGTCGCAGCGCGTGGTCGACCCGGACGAGCGCCGGGGTCATCGCCGGCGAGTGGAACGCGCCCTCGACGTCGAGCGCCATCACGCGACCGCCGGCCTCGCGGGCGAGCGCGGTGGCACGCTCGACGGCCTCCGGGGTGCCGGACAGCACCGCCTGGCCGGGCGCGTTCTCGTTCGCGACCGTCACACCCTCGACGCGGGCGACGACGTCGGCGATCGCGTCGGCGTCGAGCTTGAGGACGGCCGCCATCGTCCCGGGGCTGGTGGCGCAGGCGACGCTCATCGCGCGGCCCCGCTCGGAGACGAGCGACGCGCCGTCGTTGCGCGACAGTGACCCCGCCGCGACGGCCGCGGTGACCTCGCCGAGGCTGTGGCCGGCGACGACGTCCGGGCGGACGCCGGCGGCGACGAGCGCGTCGTAGGCCGCCAGCGAGGCGGCGAAGATCGCCGGCTGTCCGATGGCGGTCGACGCGCCGCAGCGGGCCGCGTCGTCGGCCATCGTCGGCGAGGTCGAGCCCCGCGGCGTGGCCGACCTCGGCGAAGACGCCGTGGAACGGGGTCCCCCGCCACGCGGACGCCATGCCGGCGCGCTGGGAGGCCTGTCCGGGGAAGACGAAGGCGATGCTCACGTGTCAGCTTCCGTTCGAGGGGCGTCGGGGCTCGCAGGGGGTGGTGCTCCCGCGACGACAGCCAACTTGACGTCGACGTCGATTTCAAGTTCCGGGGTAGTGAGACCCACGAGCCGCCGGATGTCACGCAGGCGACCCCGATCCACGCCGATCCGTGCGCTCACCGGACACGCCTCTGCGCCGTCCGGCGTAGATGGGAACCCGCGCCCGAGCCCGGAGCCCGCGCCCACCCGGATCTGTCGGGGATATGGGGCCGAGGGTGCGACAGAACCCCGACACATCCTGGTGGAGGGGCCCGGCGGTTACGGTTCCGCTCCCCGACCAGGAGGCACCGGTGGACCGGGCCGAGGCCGCCACGCTCGACGCCGCCGACCCGCTGGGACCCGTCCGCGCGGCGTTCCGGCTCCCCGAGGCGACCGTCTACCTCGACGGCAACTCGCTCGGGGCGCTGCAGCCGGCGGTCGCCGACCGCGTCCGGGACCTCGTCGCGGTCGAGTGGGGCGACGGCCTCATCCGCAGCTGGAACACCGCCGGCTGGGTCGACCTCCCCGCCCAGGTCGCCGCCCGCATCGCCCCGCTGATCGGCGCCCAGCCGGACGAGGTGGCGGTCGCCGACTCGACCAGCGCCGACCTGTTCAAGGCGCTCGTCGCCGCCCGTCGGCTGCGTCCCGACCGCCGCGTCATCCTCACCGACGACCGCAACTTCCCGACCGACCGCTACGTCGCCGCGGGGGTCGCCGACCTCCTCCCCGACACCGAGGTCGTGACCGTCCCCGCCGAGGAGGTCGAGGCGCGGCTCGACGCGGACGTGGCCGTGCTGACCATGACCCACGTCGACTACCGCAGCGGTCGGCGCCACGACGCCGCCCGGCTCACCGCCGCCGCGCACGACGCCGGCGCGCTGACCGTCTGGGACCTGTCACACAGCGCCGGCGCGGTCCACGTCGACCTCGCGGACTGGCGGGTCGACCTCGCGGTCGGCTGCACCTACAAGTTCCTGAACGGCGGGCCCGGATCGCCGGCGTACCTGTACGCCGCCCGCCGGCTCCACGACGAGCTCGCGACCCCCGTGCGCGGCTGGTTCGGGCACGCCGAGCCGTTCGCGTTCGCCGACGACTACCGCCCCGCCGCCGGCGCGGCCCGCTTCGCCGACGGCACGCCGCCGATCCTCTCGCTCGCGGCGCTCGACACCGCGTTGGCCGTCTGGGAGGACGTCGACCTCCCCGACGTCGCGCACAAGACCCGCGCGCTCGGCGAGCTGTTCATCCGGCTCGTGGACGAGCGCACCGCCGGCGTCGAGGTCGCGAGCCCGCGCGACGCCGAGCAGCGCGGCGCGCAGGTGTCGCTCCGGCACGACCGGGCCTACGCGGTGATGCAGGCCCTCATCGCCCGTCAGGTCATCGGCGACGTGCGTCCGCCCGACCTGCTGCGGTTCGGGTTCTCCCCGCTGTACACCCGCTACGTCGACGTCTGGGACGCGGTGGAGGTCCTCCGCGACGTGCTCGCCACCCGCGCCTACGAGGGGCCGGCGTTCCAGCACCGGCCCCGCGTCACCTGAGCCCGCGGGCGAGCCCCGTCACGTGAGCGAGATCGTCCGACCCTCGTGCGCGCCGATGGCGGCGACGATGCGGTCGAGCGCCTCGGCCGGCACGGGCGAGTCGAGCGAGAGCGCCATGATGGCCTCGCCCCCGGCGGCCCGCCGGCCCACCTGCGCGGAGCCGATGTTGACGCCCGCCTCGCCGAAGCCCGACCCGACCGTGCCGATGACGCCGGGCCGGTCCTCGTAGCGGAAGAACGCCATGTGGTCGGTCGGCTCGACGTCGACCGGGGTGTTCCAGATCTCGACCAGCCGCTCGCGCCCGCCCGGCTGGAAGACCGTCCCGGCGACCCGCAGGGTCTGGCCGTCACTGTTGGTCCCGGACACGCGCACGAGCGAGACGTAGTCCTCGCTGTGGCTGTCGCTCACCTCGCGGAGGCTGAGGCCGCGCTCCTCGGCGAGCAGCGGGGCGTTGACGAAGGTGACCGGCTCGTGGGCGACCGCGCCGAGCATCCCCTTCAGCACCGACAGACCCAGGACCCGGCAGTCCGCGTCGGCGATCGCGCCCAGGAACTCCACCGTCACGTCACCACGGAACCCGCCCTCGGCGAGCGAGGTGTAGAGGTGGCCGAGCTTCTCCCCCAGCGGCAGGAAGGGCTTGACGACGTCGTCGATGGGGCCGCCCTGGACGTTGACGGCGCTCGCGACGAACTCGCCGGCGAGGGCGAGGTTGACCGACTCGGCGACCTGGGTGCCGGCCTTGTCCTGCGCCTCCTCGGTCGACGCCCCGAGGTGCGGGGTCACGATCACGTTCGGCAGCGAGAACAGCGGCGACTCGGTGGTCGGCTCGGCCGCGAACACGTCCAGCGCCGCGCCGGCGATGACGCCGGCGTCGAGCGCCTCGGCGAGGGCGGCCTCGTCGACGATGCCGCCGCGGGCGACGTTGACGATGCGGGCGGTCGGCTTCATCGTCCGCAGCGAGGTCGCGTTGATGAGCCCCAGCGTCTCGGGGGTCTTGGGGAGGTGGATGGTGAGGAAGTCGGCCTGACGCAGGACCTCCTCGACCGTGTCGATGAGCTCGACACCCATCCGGCTCGCACGCTCGGGCGCGATGAACGGGTCGTAGGCCACGAGCTTCATCCCGAACGCGTTCGCGCGCTGCGCGACGAGCGTCCCGATCCGGCCGAGCCCGAGGATGCCGAGGGTCTTGCCGTGCAGCTCCGTGCCGTTCCACTTCGACCGCTCCCAGCGGCCCTGGGTCAGCGCGACGTGGGCCTGCGGGATGTTGCGGGCGAGCGCCATCAGCATCGCGACCGTGTGCTCGGCGGCGGAGATGATGTTGGACTGCGGGGCGTTGCAGACGATCACGCCGGCCTTGGTGGCCGCCTCGACGTCGACGTTGTCGAGGCCCACGCCGGCGCGGGCGATGACCTTGAGGTTGGTCGCGGCGGCGATGACGTCGGCGTCGATGGTGGTGGCCGAGCGCACGACGATCGCGTCGTAGCTCGGCGCGACCTCCACGAGCTCGTCCTTCGACAGGCCGGTCTTGACGTCGACGTCGTGGTGCTGGGACAGCGCGGCGACGCCGGAGTCGGCGAGCTTGTCTGCGACGAGGATCTTCACGGGGGCCTCACTGGGGGCGCGGTGCGGGGGGCGGGAGATGTTGCAAGCGATGGTACGGACCATCCGCTCCCCCGAGGCAACCGCCCCCGTGCGAACCGTGCGGTCGCTCAGCGTTGCGGGAGCCCGGTCCCGGGTGGCGGGCTCGGCTCGTCGGCGGTGTTGATCATCGACGGGGTGAACCGGACCACGTAGCCCAGGAGCGCCTCCTCGACCTCGGAGCGGAAGCGCATCTCGCGGATCGAGGCGGCCATGTGCTGGGCCCAGGCGAGGGCGGCGTCGTGGGTGATGGGGAACGGGGCGTGGCGCATCCGCAGCCGGGGGTGGCCGCGCTCCTCGGCGTAGACCGGCGGGCCGCCCCAGTACTGCGCGAAGAACAGCGCCAGTGAGCGTTTCCCCGGTCCGAGGTCCTCCGGGTACATCGGACGCAGCAGCGGGTCGGCCTCGACGCGGGTGTAGAAGCGGTCGACGAGCTCGAGGAACGCGTCGAGCCCGCCGGCGAGGTCGTAGACGGAGCCGCCCTCGGGACCGTGGGGGTAGCGGGGGTCCCGGGGCGCGTCGGGCTGCGGGCTCTGGCTCACGTTCAGCTCACGTCGGATCGGGTCGGTTCGCGTCGGGGGCGGGCGTCACAGCGGACCCGTCGAGCGCGCGCTCGAAGAACGCGACGTCGAGGTACTGGCCGAACTTGCGGCCCGCCTCGCTCAAGGTGCCACGGTGCACGAAGCCCCACCGCTCGTGGAACCGTACGGACGACGCGTTCGGCAGTGCGATGACCGAGTAGGCCCGGTGGAAGTCGCGGGTCTGCAAGCGTGGGAACAGCTCGCCGAAGAGCGCACCGCCGACGCCGAGCCCCTGGGCGTCCGGGGCGACGTAGATCGAGATCTCGCAGGAGGTGTCGTAGGCCGGCTTGGGTCGGAACTGGCTGGTCTCGACGTAGCCGACGACCTGGCGGTCGACCTCGGCGACGAGCAGCTGGTAGGGGCCGTGGACGACGTTCTCGTGGTAGCGGTCGAGCCACTCCCGCGGGGTCTTGACCTCGGTGTTGAACGTGATGGTCGTCTTCAGCACGTAGTGGGTGTAGATGGCCGCGACGGCGGGCAGGTCCGCCTCGCCGCCGTCTCGGACGGTGACCACGCTCACGCTGACCGGCTCGCTCCCTGGACGTGGCCCCGCTGGCCGGGGCCGGACGGCTTCAGTACAGACCCGCCGGGCGGAACAGCCGGTCGTGGGTCGCGATGGCGAACTTGTCGCTCATCCCCGCCACGTAGTCCATGGCCGCCTGGGTCGGGTCGCTGTCGGGGAGACGGTAGGCGCCCGGCACCTCGTCGGGGTTGTCGCGGTAGTACTCGAACAGGTCGCGGATGACCTTGATGGCCTTCTCGGCCTGCACGACCGCCTCGGGGCGCAGGTAGACGTCGGAGAACATGAAGTCGCGCAGCTCGTTCATCGTCTGCAGCGTGGCCGGGTGCATCGTCACCGCGCCGGCGTCGACCGAGGCGTCGATCACGGCCCGGACCATCGTGTCGATCCACATCCGGCCCGGCTCGCCGAAGGCGGACAGGAACCGGCCGGGGATGTCGTCGCGGGTCAGCACGCCGGCGCGCATCGCGTCGAGCGCGTCGTGGGCGAGGTAGGCGATGCGGTCGGCGAAGCGGAGGACCATGCCCTCGGGCGTCGACGGCGGCGGGTCGTTCTTCCACGACGACTGCCGGATGCCGTCGAGGGTCTCCCAGGTCAGGTTCAGCGGCTCGAGCACCGACACGACGCGCACGCCGTGGATGGCGTGCTGCCACTCCCTGCCCTCGGGCAGGTACGGGGACAACGCCTCCTCGCCGGTGTGGCCGAACAGCGAGTGCCCGATGTCGTGGCCGAGGCACTGCGCCTCGGTCAGAGCCTCGTTCAGGCCCAGCGCGTTGCTGATGGCACGACCCACCTGCGCGACCTGCAGCGTGTGCGTCATGCGGGTCACGTAGTGGTCGCCGTCGGGGTTCAGGAAGACCTGGGTCTTGTGCTTCAGCCGGCGGAACGCCTTCGAGTACAGGATCCGGTCGCGGTCGCGCTCGAAGCAGGTGCGGTAGTCGTCGTCGGGCTCGGGGCGCTCGCGGCCCTTGGACTCGGCCGCCTTGGTGGCGAGCGGCGACAGCCGCTCGAACTCCTCGGCCTCCCGGATCTCGCGGGTGCGGTGCAGGAACGTGTCGGTCATGGGGTTCTCAGATCTCGCCGGCGGTGACGGCCCGGGCCTCGACGGAGACCCGGCTCGGTGCGCCGGCGATGATGCGGTGGCGGATACGGCTCGAGACGCCGTCGATCAGCAGGGTCACCGCGACCACGACCACGAACGTCATGCCGGCCGCGCCGAACTCACGGTAGGTCAGCGTGTTGGTCAGCACCGACCCGATGCCGCCGGCGCCGATGACGCCGAGGACGGCGGACGCGCGGATGTTGATCTCGAAGCGGTAGAGCCAGAAGGCGACGATCTCGGGCAGCGCCTGCGGCAGCACCCCCCACCGCATCTTCTGCAGCCAGGTGCCGCCGACGGCCTCGACCGCCTCGAGCGGGCCGGTGTCGATGCTCTCGACCGACTCCGACGAGAGCTTGCCGAGCGTGCCGATCGAGTGGAGACCCAGCGCGATCGTCCCCGTCACCGGTCCGAGCCCGGTGATCGTGACGAGCAGCACGACCAGCACCAGCTCCGGGAACGCACGGATGGCGTTCAGCACCTGGCGCGCCGCGGACGAGCCGAGCGTCCCCGAGACGTTCTTCGCGGCGAGCAACGACAGCGGCAGGCTCAGGACCGCCGCGAGCAGGGTGCCGAGCCACGCCATCTGGACCGACTCGAGCATCGCGGTGAAGGCACGTCCCAGGTAGGAGACGTCGGGGGGCAGGAACATCAGCCCGAACAGCCGCGCGATCCGCGACGGGGCGCGCAGGAGCTTGGCGAGGTCGAGGTCGGCGGTCGCGAACGCCCAGGCGACGATCAGCAGGACGACGAAGAACGCCAGCCGCAGCGGCCACCGGCTCGGTGGCATCGGCCGCGGCGCGTCGGCGGGGACCGCGCGGGTGCCGGTCGTGTCGGTGGCGGTCATCGGACCAGCCTCCGCCGCAGCGAGATGGAGAGCATCTCGACGACGAACACGAACACGAAGATCTCGACCACGATGAGGCTCACGCGGTCGTAGGCGAACCGCCCGCGGGCGACGTTCAGCAGCACCACCGATCCCGCCGGCGCCGACGAGTCCGAGCACCGCCGAGGCGCGCACGTTCAGCTCGAACGCGTAGAGCGTGTAGGCGAGGTAGTTCGGCAGCACCTGCGGGAAGACCGCGGCCCTCGCGCGCTGGAGGATCCCGGCGCCGGCGGCGTCGGCCGCCTCGAGCGGGCCCGTGTCGACCGCGTCGATGGTCTCGGACTGCAGCTTCGCGACGACACCGACGTTGAAGAACACCAGCGCGAGCACGCCCGAGATCGTCCCCGAGCCCACGGCCGAGACGAACAGCAGCGCCCACAGCACGTCGGGGACCGAGCGCAACAGGCTCATCACCCACTTGGTGACGGCGTAGCGCCCGCGCCCGCCGGCGGTCACGTCGGAGGCGCCGAACGCGACGACCAGCGCCAGCAGGCACCCGATGAACGTGCCGAGCACCGCCATCGCGACGGTCTCGAGGAACGGGTCGACGGTGGCGCCGAACACGGCCCAGTCGGGGTGGAGGATGAGCCGGATGACCTCACGCGTGCGGGCGTTGAAGCCGCGCGAGATGAGGTCGGCGAGCTCGGAGACGAGCCCGATGCCGGTGGCGCCCGAGGCCGCCCAGACCGTGACCGCGACGACGGCGACGAGGGCGAACCACACGGCGGGCGAGCGGCGCGGCGGCTCGGGACGGGTCGGCAGTGGTGGGCGTGGTGGCCGCGCTCACAGGGCCGGCTCGTTCCTGCCCATCACGTCGTCGGCCGTCAGCGAGCGCCCGTAGATGTCCTCGAAGACCTGCTCGTCCACCTCCGCGCCCTCGCCGTCGAAGACCAGCTCGCCGGCGCGCAGCCCGATGATCCGGTCGCCGTACTGGCGGGCGAGGTCGAGGAAGTGGAGGTTGGTGACGACCGTCATGCCGAGCTGACGGTTGATGCGCTGCAGGTCGCGCATCACGACGTGGGACGTCGGCGGGTCGAGCGAGGCGACCGGCTCGTCGGCGAGGAAGATCGACGGCTCCTGGGCCAGGGCACGGGCGATCGCGACGCGCTGCTGCTGCCCGCCGGACAGGTGCGACGCGCGGACGTAGGCCTTCTCGACGATCTCGACCGTCTCGAGCGCCCGCATCGCCAGCTCGACGTCGGCGGCCCGGTACCGGCCGAGCAGGGTGCGCCACGTCGGGGTCTCGTAGAGCCGGCCCATCAGCACGTTGTTCAGCACGCTCGTGCGCTTGACCAGGTTGAAGCCCTGGAAGATCATCCCGATCCGGGAGCGCACACGCCGGAGCTCGTCACCGGAGGCGTCGGAGAGGTCCTGGCCGTCGACCACGACCGAGCCGGAGGTGAGCGGGACCAGCCCGTTCACGGCGCGGATCAGGGTGGACTTGCCGGCGCCGGACAGGCCCACGATCACGACCATCTCGCCGTCCGGGATGGTGAGGGTGAGGTCCTTCAGCGCGTGCACGCCGCCGGGGTAGGTGACGGAGGCGTTGGTGAACTCGATCATCGGGTCGCGGCTCCCTGCGACGGTCCGCGGCGGTCGGGACGACGGGGAGCCGGCCGCGCACACGCGGCCGGCTCCGTCGTCGGTCACCTCATCGCGGGTCAGCCCTCGAAGGTGTCGCCGAGCTCGGCGTCGGCGCGCGCGGACGACGTCGAGGTCGGCCTCGTCACCCTCACGCAGACCGCCGATCTCGTAGATGGCGTCGAGGGTCTCCTTGCCGGCGTCGGTGGAGGCGTACTCGAGCATCGCGTCGACGAACGCCTGCTTCAGCGAGTCCGGCAGGTCGGCGCGGATGACGAAGCCGTCGTTCGGGATCTCCTCGGAGTAGGCGAAGACGACGACCTTCTCGCCGACGTCGGGGAACTGCTCGGCGATGGTGCCACGCGCGTCGTCGAAGGACAGCCCGACCTCGACGTCGCCGTTGTAGACGGCGAGCACCGAGGCGTCGTGACCGCCGGCGAAGGAGGTCTCGAGCGCGTCGAGGTCGACCCCGGCCTCGATCATCTGCAGCGCCGGGATGAGGTAGCCGGAGGTCGAGGTCGGGTCGACGTAGGACAGCGTCGCGCCCGCCTCGATCTTGGCGATCGCGTCGGCGCCGGCCGGGCCCTCGTCGGCGTCGAGCGTGCCGTTGCAGTAGAGGTTGCCGTCCTCGTCCGCCGCCGGCTCGTCGGTGCAGTAGGTGTCCGGGGCGTTGGTCATGTACTGCGTGTGGTACGTGTACGACCCGAACCGCTCGGACTGCAGGATGAACTCGACGTTCGCCTGGTCGATGGCGCGGACGACACCGAGCGGGCCGAAGGCGCCGACGTCGGCCTGGCCGGAGGCCATCGCCTCGGTGAGCGCGGTGTAGTCCTGCGGGACGAACGCCTCGACCTCGATGCCGAGCGCCTCGGACATCGCGTCGGCGAGCGGCTGCGCCGACTCGACGAGCTTGTCCGCCTCACGCGAGGGGACCAGGCCCGAGGACCAGCTTCTCGGGCCAGTCGGCGCGGTCGCCCGCCGCCTCGGAGCCGTCCTCGGACGGCGTCTCGGAGGTGGTCTGGGACGCGCCCTCGTCGGGGTCTCGGTGTCGTCGCCGCCACACGCGGTGGCCAGCAACGAGGCGGCCAGAGCGGCCGCTGCCCATGCACGAACCTTCATTCTCGAACTCCTGAAGAGGTGGGAGTCGAGGTGCTCGGCAGGGAAGTCGCACCCCCACGGTGCGGACCGAACGACCCCGTGTCTCGGAACCCGCCGGCGACGGGGTCGGCCTCACCGACCACCCTGCGCCTCCGACAGCGCCCGCACCGTACCGTGGAAGTCCGACCACGACCGGACATCGGTGGCTCCCGGGACCGGGGCGTTCCACGGGCGCACGAACCGGCACGTCAGACGGTCCGGCCGCTTGGCCACGTAGTCGGGCACGACGTACGGGGAGTCGTCGAGGTAGACGTCGCAGTCGACGGTCCACTTGTCGTCGACGATGTGGACCTCGCGGGTGGGCATCTTCACGTCTGCCAGCCACGCCAGCGTGTCCGGGACGGCCCACTCGGGCTTGGCGGTCACGATCACGATGTCGTGCCCCTCCGCGCGCAGCCGCTGCAGCGTCGGCAGCGCGTCGGGGTAGGGGTCGAGGTGGCGGAAGAAGCTGCTCGACCCGTGGGTGCGGGCCCACTCCCAGAACGCGCGCATGTCCGGGAAGTGGGTGAGCTCGAACAGCCCGTCCCACATCTGGACCATCTCGGGCGCGAGCTCCGTCCCGAAGGCCTCGTTGTAGCGGCGCATCCAGCCGGCGTTGAAGTCGGCCACCACACCGTCGAGATCGATACCCAGTCGCATGCGGGGAGGGTACGGGACCGGTCAGGCGTCCTGGGGCTCGGGGCGGCCGGGGTGGCCGTCGAAGCCGTGGCCGCGCTTCGGGACGAGCACCTTGCGGGTGAACTCGCACACCACGACGCCGTCCTGGTTGTAGCCGATGGTCCGCACGGTCACGATGCCGCGGTCGGGCTTGCTCTTGGACTCGCGCTTGTCGAGCACCTCGGTCTCGGAGTAGATCGTGTCGCCGTGGAAGGTCGGGTTGGCGTGCTTGAGCGACTCGATCTCGAGGTTGGCGATGGCGCGCCCCGACACGTCGGGCACCGACTGGCCCAGCACGATCGAGTAGACGAGGTTGCCGACGACCATGGCCCTGCCGGTGGGCGAGGCCGCGGCGGCGTAGTTGTCGTCGCTGTGCAGCGGGTGCTGGTTCATCGTGATCGAGCAGAACAGGATGTCCTCGGCCTGGGTGATGGTCTTGCCGGGCCAGTGCTTGTAGACGTCCCCGACCTCGAAGTCGTCGAGGTAGCGGCCGAAGTCCTCGGTGGGCATGGGGCTCTCCGTGCGTGACGTTGGGGGGCAGGGGGCGTGCGGCCGGGTCTCGGCTAGGGAGGGGCCGCGGACGGCGTCTACCGTAACCGGCCGCAGGGCCGCCCCCGCAGCCGGGGCCGGCCCGAACGTCCCCCGGACGCTCCCCGACGTCGCTCGACGGGGACACCCCCCTGCGCCCCGACCCCGACCGACGAGGCCCCGCGATGCGTAGCCCCAAGGACTTCTTCCGCCCGCTCGCCATCGGCGCCCCCGAGCCGCTGCGCGAGATCCCGTTCCGCCCCTCGCGGATGATCCACTTCTTCGACCCCTCGCACCCCAAGATGGTCGCGAAGGTCCCCGACATGATCCCGACGGTCGACGTCCTCCTCGGCAACCTCGAGGACGCGATCCAGGTCGAGAACAAGGAGGCGGCCCGCGAGGGGCTCGTCCAGGTCGCCAAGGACAACGACTTCGGCCAGACCCAGCTGTGGACGCGCGTGAACGCGCTCGACTCCCCCTGGGTCCTCGACGACCTCACCCGGCTCGTGACCGAGATCGGCGACCGGCTCGACGTCATCATGCTCCCGAAGATCGAGGGTGCCGAGGACATCCACTACGCCGACCGGCTCGTCGCCCAGCTCGAGGCCCGCGCCGGGCTCGACCGGCCGCTCCTGTTCCACGCGATCCTCGAGACCGCACGGGGCGTCGCCAACGTCGAGGAGATCGCGCTGGCGTCACCGCGGATGCAGGGCCTGTCGCTCGGCCCGGCCGACCTCGCCGCCGACCGCCGGATGAAGACCACGCGCGTGGGTGGCGGCCACCCCGGCTACGTCGTGCGTCAGGACCCGGTCGACGGCGACATCGAGGCCGACCGCGCCACCTACCAGCAGGACCTGTGGCACTACACGGTCTCGCGCATGGTCGACGCCTGCGCCACCGCCGGGATCCTCCCCTACTACGGGCCCTTCGGCGACATCAAGGACACCGTCGCCTGCGAGGACCAGTTCCGCAACGCCTACCTGCTCGGCTGCGTCGGCGCCTGGTCGCTCCACCCGGTCCAGGTCGACATCGCCAAGAAGGTGTTCTCGCCCGAGCCCGGCCGAGGTCGCGTGGGCCAAGAAGGTCGTCGACGCGATGGGCGAGACCGGCGCCGGCGCGGTGATGATCGACGGGAAGATGCAGGACGACGCGACCTACAAGCAGTGCCAGGTCGTGCTCGACCTCGCCCGCACGCTCGCCGAGCGCGACGAGGACCTCGCGAAGGCCTACGACCTCTGACCCACCGCGCCGCCGCCGCGACGACCGGAAGAGACCTGCGATGACGACGACCGACGACATCCTGCGCCCGCGCCGCTCGGTGCTCTACATGCCCGGCGCCAACGAGCGGGCGCTGGAGAAGGCCAAGACGCTCGACGCCGACGCGCTGATCCTCGACCTCGAGGACGCCGTCGCGCCCGACGCCAAGGCGGAGGCGCGCGACCGCGTCTGCGCCGCCGCCTCCTCCGGCGAGTACGGCTCGCGCGAGGTCACGATCCGCGCCAACGGCATCGGCACGCAGTGGCACGACGCGGACGTGGCCGCCATCGCGACCTCCGGCGCCGACGCGATCGTGGTGCCGAAGGTGAACCACCGGGACGAGGTCGCAGCAGGTCGCCGACGCGCTCGACGCGGCCGGCGCGCCGGCGGAGCTCACCATCTGGGCGATGCTCGAGACGCCGCTGGCGGTGCAGAACGCCGCCGGGATCGCCTCGCACCCGCGCCTGTCGGTGCTGGTGATGGGGACCAACGACCTGGTGAAGGAGCTCCACGCCGAGTTCGTGCCCGGCCGCGCCCCGATCCTCACCGCGCTGTCGCAGTGCGTGCTCGGGGCGCGGGTGGCCGGCACGGTCATCCTCGACGGGGTGTTCAACGACCTCGACGACGCGGACGGCTTCGAGGCGGAGTGCGTCCAGGGGCGCGACTTCGGCTTCGACGGCAAGACCCTCATCCACCCGAAGCAGCTCGAGCCGGCCAACCGCGTGTGGGCGCCCACCGACGACGCCGTCGACCACGCCCAGCGGGTCATCGCCGCGTTCGAGGAGGCCGAGGCCGAGGGCCGGGGTGTGGTCACCGTCGACGGCCGGATGATCGAGAACCTCCACGTCGACCAGGCCCGCCGCACCCTCGCGGTCCACGACGCCATCCAGGCCCGCTGACCCCCCACCCCACCCGAGTTCGTCCCCCAGTTGTTGCGGTTACCGCGATCCCTGGGGGACGAACTCGGGTGGTGGGCGTCAGGCGCCGAGGAGGAGGACGAGGCCGCCGACGGTGTAGAGCACCATCGCGCCGAGCAGCGGGTACTGGCTCCGGGTGGCGACGTCGACGGGGTAGCGGGCGACCGCCCGGTCGTGGGCCAGGACCACGCCGGCGACGTGCCCGAGCGTGATGCTCGCGACCTGCACGATCGCGATGGTGGAGGTCGAGACGGCGGTGAAGTCGATGGCGTTGCCGGCGGTGCCGAACAGGTCCCACCCACGCTCGAAGGGGTCCGAGGCGAGCGCGACCAGCAGCTGGCCGCCGTCCAGGACCAGCAGCGAGAAGTAGTGGGCGACCGCGTAGGCGAGCGCGATGGGCACCAGGGAGTGTGCGAACCGCTCGACCAGCTCGTCCTGGGGCTCGCCGACGGCCTTCTCGGCGTACTGCATGGCGAGCTCGTAGGCGAGCACGGCGACGCCGACCATCACGAGCACCCCGATGGTGTTGAGCGGCACCGTCGCCCAGCCGGTGCGGGTACCCATCAGCTGCTCCCACACGGCCGTGCGACCGAGCCCGTCGAAGCTCGTGACGCCGAGCGCGACGAGCACGACCGCCGCGGTCCCCTTCCGTGGGGCGACGGCGGAGAGGCCGGCCAGGGGCGCTCGCAGCCGGAGCTGACCTTCGGCGTCGCGCTGGAAGACCCCCATCCGGCCGATGAGTCCGAAGTAGACCCCGAACGCGTCAGCCTGGTCGATGAACCGCCGGCCCCACACGAGCCCACCGACGATCAGCACGAGCGCGTAGAGCACCAGGTACCCGAGCACCACGTTGGGGTTCGCCGGGTCGGGATGGGCGAGCTCGAGCCAGCCGAACCCGAGCAGCATGATGGCGGCCGGGTAGAGGCCCGCGCGGTCGAGCCACCCGTCGTCGCGGATCCCGACGTCCGCGCCGCCGAAGAGGTCCGCCAGCGCGGCGAACGGGTTCAGCAGCGACCACACGTCGCCGAGGATCGCCGAGACGATCGGGACCCCGACCCAGAACCCGACGAACAGCACGTACGCCGGCAGGTCGCTGTTCGCCAGGGCGCTCATCACGATGACGAGGAACAGCAGCGTGCCGAGCAGACGGGTCACGGGACGCACGAGGTCGGCGGCGCGGCCGACGCCGTCGACGGGGACGCCGGCGGGGCCGCCCTCCAACCGCGACTCGGGCCACAGCCTGATCAGGGCGACGAACGAGAACACCAGGACCGCGACGGCCCCGTAGAGCGCCCACCACAGCGGGATGGGGAGGTCGCCGCGGGCGCCGATCCCGTGCGCGAGCGCCGGCGCGGCCGAGCCGACGAGCGCGGTGGCGGTGAGCCCCGCGGTGACGAGGAGGCGGCGCATCAGCGGACCTCCAGCTCGACGAGCTTCGTGCCGGCGTCCTCGAGCTCGGCCTCGAACACGCCGGGGATGTCGGCCGTGAACGTGATGGTGGCCGTCCCGCCCGCCTCGACGTCGGCGGTCAGGTCGTAGCCGTGGAGGTGGATCTCGTGTGCGGCGTCGGAGGTGACCTCGAGCGTGACCTCCTCGCCGAGGGCGACGGTCACGCGGTCGTCGGCTCCGGAGACGGTGTCGCCGGAGACCGTGAGCGAGATGGTCATCCCGCTCTCGGTCTCCGCGGGGGCCTCGGTCGGTGCCGGCGTCTCGGACGCCGGCTCGGTGGGTGCGGCGGCCTCGGTCGTGGCGACCTCCGACGGCTCGGTCGTCCCGGCCGGGTCGATGGTGGCGTCGTCGCCGCCGCAGGCGGTCAGGAGGACGGCGGCGGCGAGCAGGGTGGCGGCGGTGGTGCGGGTGGACATCACGGTGGTGCTCCTCGGGTGGCGGTGCGGGTGCGGCGGTGTGCCTCGGGCGGGCGCCTCGCGCGGATGCCCGGGGTGGGCCTGACCGGCGCAGGGCCGTCAGGCGCGGAGGAGCACCGGCGGACCGCGCCGGCGGGTCGCATCGGTCAACGACGGCGTGCGCACCTCGGTGCGGGGACGCGGGGTCCAACCCGCCGGCGCGGCCGGGAGGAGGACGGACCGCGGCCGCGGCGCCGGCAGGGCCGCGCCCACGTCGGCGGCCAGTCGCGCCAGCACGGCCAGGAACCCCGCGACGACGACCTGGGCGAGCACCCCGATGGCGACCGCGGGTTCGGTGAGGAGGCGGTCGAGGTGGCCGTGGACGAGCCGCTCGACGACCTCGATACCCCAGAACCCGGCGACGCCCCAGACCAGGAGGTCCCGGTACCGGACGGTGACCGTGACGCCGTTGCGACGTTCCGCCGCGACGAGCCCCAGCCCGAACGACCCGGCCAGCACGCCGAGCGCGAGGAGCGGGGCGAGGTGGCCGTGCCCCGCCAGCGCGGCGGCGCGCTCGGCGGCGACCGGGTGCGCGACGGCGTAGCTCGACACGTGCCCGAGCGCGATGGCGGCGGGCACGAACAGCGGGGTGAGGCGACGGGTCACGGCGGGAAGCCTACGGGCGCGGACGCCCGGGGGGCGAGCCGGTCGGGTGGGCCGCCGATCAGCCGGCCTCGCCGTGCTGGCGGCGCCACTCGGCGGCGAGGTCCACGGCCGTGCGTTCAGCCTCGGCGTGGGCGGGTGCGCCACCCCCGAACCGTTGCGGCACCCACCAGGCGCCGGCGGGGGTCCCATCGGCGTAGCCGCGGATGGCCTCGTCGAGCATCCGCTGCATCCGCTCGCGGAGCTCGGCGGTGGCCGCCTCCACGTCGTCGCCCGGCGTGACCCGCATGGGTGGCGCGTAGCGGACGGTCACCGGCAGCCGCCACGACCACGAGGGCCACCGACCGCCGGTGTGGAACCGGTGCGACCCCCAGGTCACGGTCGGGATCAGGGGCACGCCCGCGGCCTGGGCCATCCGCGCGGCGCCGGACTTGAACGGCAGGAGCTCGAACGAGCGCGAGATCGTCTGCTCGGGGAGGACCAGGACGAGCTCGCCCCGCTGCAGCGCGTCCACCGCCGAGACGAGCGCGTCCCGACCGGCGCCCCGGTGCACCGGGATGTGCTCCGCCCGGCGCATCAGCCACCCGAACCCCGGCACCCGGAACAGCGACTCCTTGGCGAGGATGCGGACCGGCCGCCCGTAGCCGAGGTAGCTCGCACGACCGGCGGTGAAGAAGTCCCAGAACGACTGGTGGTTGACGGCGATGACGGCGCCGCCCGCACGCGGGACGTGCTCGAGCCCGGTCACGTCGAAGCGCCACCGCTGCAACCGCATGGTCCCGAACGCGACCGCGGCCGCGACGCGGTACACCGCGCCGGCGGCGGGGACCCCCGGGTCGGGTCGTGGTGGCATCGCTCGTCGCCCTCTACACCGTGGTGTCGCCGGCAGCGGCCGTGCGAGGTTCGGCGAGACTAGGCGTCGGGATGGGTGGCATCCGCGCCGGATGCGCCGGCGTCGCCCTCACTGGTGGAGCCGGCCTCGGCTCGCCGGCGCGCCTCGCGCTCCTCGAAGCGGTGCTCGTGGGAGGCGAGGACGCTCGCGTGGTCGGGCGCACCACCGCCGAGCCGGGCGGGCTGCCACCACGCGCCCGCGTCGCCAGGTCGGGACGGGGTAGTCGTCCTGGACCTCGCGGAGCGCGGTCGCCATCCGCCGCTGGAGCTCGGCGGTGAGCTCGGCCGGGTCGGCGTCCGGCGGCGTCTCGAGCGGCTCGAGGTAGCGCACGACCACCGGGATCCGGGGTACGTGGTGGACGCCGCGCCCCTTGGCCGCGAAGCGCTGGGTCCCCCAGCCCGACCACGGGCACGATCGGCACGCCGGCGGCCTGGGCCATCCGCACGGCCCCGGTGCGGAACGGCAGGAGCTCGAAGGAGGTCGACACGGTCTGCTCGGGGGCGACCGCGACGAGCTCGCCGTCGCGGCAGCGCCGCGACCGCCGCGGCGTAGGCGCCGTGGCGGCTGTCGGCTGCGGTGCGGTCGACCGGCACGGCGCCGCCGAGCTTGACGATGATGCGGGCGGGCGAGTCCCAGATCTCGCGCTTGGCGAGGAAGCGGACCGGCCGGCGGCAGCCGGGTGACGACGCGCCAGGCCACCAGCACGAAGTCGAAGTAGCTGTGGTGGTTGAACGCGAGGACCGCCCCGCCGTCGCGCGGCACGTGGTCGAGCCCGGTCGACCTCGACCCGCCAGCGCTCCACCAGCCGGATGACGGTGGTGGCCACGACGGCGAGGAGACGCCAGAACGCGTTCAGGCCGGGACGGACCTGCCGGATCGCGGACACCCGTCGCCTCCTCATCCTTCGCGGAGGTCGTCGACGGCGTCGAGCAACCGGTCGACGTTGGCGTGGGTCGCGCCCTCCCCCATGAGCCCGACCCGCCAGGCACGGCCGGCGAACGGCCCGAGGCCCCCGCCGACCTCGATGCCGTGCTCGTCGAGCAGGCGCCGGCGGAGCGCGCCCTCGTCGACCTCGTCCGGCCACGCCAGAGCGGTGAGCTGCGGCAGCCGGTGGCCCTCGTCGGCGAGGAGCGTGCAGCCGCGGTCGCGGATGTGGTCCTGGAACAGCCGGCCGACCTCGTCGTGGCGCGCCCAACGCCGCTCGAGCCCCTCCTCCAACACCGAGCGCAGCGCCTCGTGGAGCCCCACGATGGCCGTCACGGGCGCGGTGTGGTGGTAGGTCCGTTCGCCGCCCCAGTAGTGCCGGATCGCGGTGACGTCGAGGTACCAGCTGCGGACCGGTGTCCGGCGGGCGTCGAGCACCGCCTCGGCCTTGGGCGAGAACGTGATGGGCGCGAGTCCCGGCGGCGCGGACAGGCACTTCTGCGTGCCGCTGTAGACGACGTCGAGCCCCCAGGCGTCGACCTCGAGCGGGACCCCGCCGAGCGAGGTGACGGCGTCGACGACGAACAGGGTGTCGCGGTCGCGCACGAGCTCGCCCACCTCGACCAGCGGCTGGTGGGCGCCGGTGGAGGTCTCGGCGTGTACCAGCACGACGGCCTTCGCCGCCGGGTGGTCGTCGAGCGCCTCCGCCACCCGCTCCGTGGGGACGACGCGCCCCCAGTCCTCGACGAGCTCGACCACCTGGGCCCCTGCCCGACGGGCCGTGTCGGCGAGGCGGCCGCCGAACACGCCGTTCACCCCGACGATGACGGTGTCGCCGGGCTCGACGACGTTGACGATGGCCGCCTCCATCCCGGCCGAGCCCGTGCCCGACACCGGGAACGTCAGCCGGTTGTCGGTGCGGAGGACGGTCCGGAGCATCCCGGCGACCTCGTCGGCGACCCGCAGGAACCACGGGTCGAGGTGGCCGACGAGGGGCCGCGCCTGGGCCTCGAGCACCCGGGGCGACACCGGGCTCGGTCCCGGTCCCAGCAGCAGCCGGTCCGGTGGGACGGCAGCGACGGGCGGGGCGGACACGCGGTGGCTCCTCGCAGGCGACGGGGCGCCGATGCTACGGCGCCCCGGCCCCACACGTCGGGCACCTGGTCGGCCCTCGAGGTCAGACGACCCGTTGCATCCGCAGCTTGGACCCGTCGGTGATCGACCGCCCGCCACGGGCGAGCGAGATCGTCCCGGAGCGGACCATCTCGCGGATCCCGTAGGGCTCCAGCAGCTCGATCATGGCCTCGAGCTTGCCGGGGTTGCCGGCGGCCTCGATCGTGATCGAGTCGTGGTCGACGTCGACGATCTTGGCCCGGAAGACGTCGGCGAGCTCGATGATCTGGCTGCGCGTCTCGGCGTCGGCGGTGACCTTGACGAGCTGCATCTCGCGCTCGACCGACTCGGCGGGGTCGAGCTCGATGATCTTCAGCACGTTGATCAGCTTGTTGAGCTGCTTGATGACCTGCTCGAGCTGGACCGCCTCGGTCCCGACCACGATCGTGAGCCGCGACACGCGGTCGTCGTCGGTCGGCCCGACCGCCAGCGAGTGGATGTTGTAGCCGCGGCGGGCGAACATCCCGGCGATGCGGGTCAGGACGCCGGGCTTGTTCTCGACCAGGACGGAGAGGGTGTGGCGGTGCACGACGGGGCCTCCTGGGTGAGCGGTGGTCGACGGGCGGGTCGGGATCACTCGGCGGGGACGCCGTCACCCTCGACGGCGATCTGCGGCGGCGCGCGCGTACCACTCCTCGGCGGACTCGAGCACCTCGTCGTTGCTGGCGCCGGCCGGCACCATCGGGAACACCATCTCGTCGGGGTCGACGCGCAGGTCGACCATGACCGGCACGTCGGTGATCTCGCGTGCCTTGTCGAGCACCGGATCGAGCTCGTCGATGGTCGTGGCGCGGAAGCCGGGGATGCCGTAGGCGTCGGCGAGCTTGACGAGGTCCGGCAGGTCCTGCGGCAGCATCACCTCCGACAGCCGCTCCTCGTAGAACAGCGACTGCCACTGCTTGACCATGCCGAGGTAGCCGTTGTTGATGACGATGAACGTCACCGGGATGCGGTGCTGCACCGCGGCGGCGATCTCCTGGAAGGTCATCTGGAAGCAGCCGTCGCCGTCGATGCAGACGACCCGGCTGTCCGGCATCCCGGCCTTGGCGCCGATGGCGGCCGGGACCGCGAAGCCCATCGTCCCGAGGCCGCCGCTGTTGATCCACTGCCGCGGGCGCGTGTAGGAGATGTGCTGTGCCGACCACATCTGGTGCTGCCCCACGCCGGCGACGTAGATGGCCTCGTCACCGAAGACCTCGTAGATGCGTCGGATGGCGGTCTGGGGCTTGATGACGCCGGTGCTGGGCTGGTCCACCCGCAGCGGGTGGTCACGCTGGAGCTCGGTCAGGTGCGCCCGCCACTCGCGCGTGTCGGGCTTGATCCCGGCCGCGTCGTCGTCGCCCATCTTGTCGCGGGCGGCGCGGACGAGCTGTCCCGTCACGACCTTGACGTCACCGACGATCGGCACGTCGGCCTCGCGGTTCTTGCCGATCTCGGCCGGGTCGATGTCGACGTGGATGACCTTGGCGTGGGGCGCGAAGGTACGCGAGATCGCCGGTCACGCGGTCGTCGAAGCGGGCACCGAGGGTCACCAGCAGGTCGGTCTCCTGGAACGCCTTCACGGCCGCGTAGTGGCCGTGCATACCGGGCATCCCGACGAACAGCTCGTGGGTGTCGGGGAAGATGCCGCGGGCCATCAGGGTCGTGACGACCGGGAGCTCGAGCAGCGTCGGCGAGCTCGTAGAGCTCCTCGGCGGCGCCGGCGCGGACGAGCCCACCGCCGGCGTAGATGACCGGACGGCGGGACGCGGAGATCAGCTCGATGGCCTCGCGGACCATCTTGCCGTGGCCGCGGACGGTCGGGCCGGTAGCCGGGGAGGTCCATGTGCTCGGGCCAGCGCCACTCGAAGGTGGCGTTCAGGATGTCCTTCGGGATGTCGACGAGCACGGGCCCGGGCCGACCGGTGGAGGCGATGTGGTAGGCCTCCTTGATCGCGGCGGCGATGCGCTCGGGGCTCGTCACGAGCTCGTTGTGCTTGGTGACCGGCATCGTGATGCCGGTGACGTCGGCCTCCTGGAACGCGTCGGAGCCGATCGCGGTGGACGCCACCTGACCGGTGATCGCGAGCACGGGGACCGAGTCCATGTGCGCGTCGGCGAGCCCGGTCACGAGGTTGGTCGCGGCCGGCCCCGAGGTGACGATGCACACCCCGACCCGGCCGGTGGCGTGCGCGTAGCCCTCGGCCATGTGGATCGCACCCTGCTCGTGGCGGACGAGCACGTGGCGCAGCTCGGCGTCGATCATGGGGTCGTAGGCCGGGAGGATCGCTCCACCGGGGTAGCCGAAGACGACGTCGACCCCGAGGGCCTCGAGGCTCTTCATCACGGCCTGCGCGCCGGTCACCTGCATCCCTTGCCACCTCTCTGTGCGGCCGCCTGCCGCATCACCCGTCCCGGACCCTGTCGTCCCACCGAGGCGTGTCGCCCCCCTGATACACCGGAACCTCCCGGTCGGGAGGTTCGCGCGTACCCGGGGAGGGCACGCGCTAGGTAACGACGACGACGAGCGAGACCGTCGTGGTGACGACGGTCTCGACGGTCCCCGGGCGACGACGCAACGTGCGGTCCTCTCGGCCTCATCGACGGTCGCGCGCTGGGCGCCCGACCTCGCGGGCAAGGGTCGCCGGTCGCCACCCCCGAGTCAAGTCCACGGCCAGCGCCCCCCACCGGCGCGGGTTGACGTCACCGTCACGCAGGAGGTGGACGGAGGTGCGTGGAACCCCCACAGCGCACGAACCGGACACGGGTACACCTCTCGTCAGGACGCTACGACGACGGGCGCGACGGCCGGTCGCACGTCCCGGAGGTTCCAAGCGGGGGAGGACCGACGTGACCACGCTCCAACAGCCGATCGACCTCGCACGGGAGCTGCGCGAGGTGCGGGCGCAGCTCATCGAGCAGTCGCACCTGTTCGAGGCCCCGTCCAACTACGAGGCGGGGGTCCTCGACGCCCTCGACGCGGTCGCGTCGCTGCTGGCCATCGACGCCGCCGAGCTCACCGGGGACCCGGCATGAGCGCGCTCGAAGCCAGCGTCGAGCCGGAGGCGCCACGCCCGAGCGACCGCGCCCACTACCTGGCCGCCCTCGCGGTCGGGCTCGCCGAGGCCGGTCTCACCGACGCGACGGCCGTCGCGCAGCTGGCCGGCGCGGCCGAAGCACGCCCCGGCGACCTCGTCGCGGCACGGCGGCGGCTCTACAGCACGACGTTGGGTAGCTGCGCCAGCCGGCGGGACGCGACCCGGCTGCTCGACCTCGCTCGGCAGCAGCTCCACACACCGCGGCTGCGCCCGTTCGGCTGACCGCTCGCCAGCACGCCGCCCGTCAGTCCTCGCGGACGGCCTTCTTGACGGCTGCCGCGATGCCGGCCGCGTCGAGGCCGAGCTCGGCCAGGATGCGGTCGGGCTTGCCGTGCGGGATGTAGCCGTCCGGGACACCGAGGCGCAGCACCGGCGGGGCGTGACGGACACCGGTGCGCTCGACGAGCCGGTCGGCGAGGTAGGCGCCGGCGCCGCCGCTGACGACGCCGTTCTCGACCGTGACGACCAGGGGCGCGCCGGCGGCCGCGTCGAGCATCGACGGGTCGACCGGACGCACCGAGCGGACGTCCCAGACGCTCGCCTCGATGCCGTCGGCGGCGAGGCTGTCGGCGGCGGTGAGGCTCGCCTGGAGGCGGTCCCCCACCGACAGGATCGTGACGTCGGCGCCGTCGCGGACGTGGCGGGCCGCGAGCCCCTCCCCCGTCGTCGGCTCCGAGATCGCCGCGCCCTTCGGGAACCGGATCGACACCGGCCCCGACAGGTCCACGGCGGTGCCCAGCATCTGCGCCAGCTCCTCGCCGGAGGACGGGGCGAGCACGGTCATCGTCGGGATCCGCAGGCACAGGCTCATGTCGAGGATGCCGTGGTGCGACGGGCCGTCGTCACCGGTGATGCCGGCGCGGTCGAAGACGAACACGACGTGCTCGTCGTGCAGGCCCACGTCCATGTTGGCCTGGTCGAACGCGCGGCTGAAGAAGGTGGCGTAGACGGCGACGACCGGGATCCGGCCGGCCATCGACAGCCCGGCGGCGGCCGTGACGGCGTGCTGCTCGGCGATGCCGACGTCGACGACCTGGTCGGGGCTGCGCTCCGCGAGCGGCAGCAGACCGGTGGAGCCCGGCATCGCGGCGGTCAGGGCGACGACCGCGGGGTTCGCCGTGGCGACCTCGAGGATGGCGTCGCTGAACGCACCGGTCCACGAGGGCTTGCCGGCCTTGGTGGCCTGGCCGGTGGCGACGTCGAACGCCGAGGTGTCGTGGAGGCACTTCTCGGGGTCGGTCTCGGCGGGCTCGTAGCCGCGGCCCTTCTGGGTCAGGACGTGGACGAGCACCGGGCCGTCGTGGCTGGCGGCACGGCGCAGCTCACGCTCGACCTCACCGACGTCGTGGCCGTCGACCGGCCCGGAGTAGCGCACGCCGAGCGCCTCGACCCAGCTCTGCAGCGTCGGGGCGTCGGACACGGCGGCCTTCAAGCCCTTGAGGCCCGCGCCGGCCATCCGCTCGGCCAGCGGGAAGCGCTCGAGGGCCTGGTCGGCGCGCTGACGCCAGGTGCGGTAGTGCCGGTTGAACCGCAGCCACGACACCTGGTGCGACAGCCGCGACACGGTCTGGGCGTAGGACCGGCCGTTGTCGTTGAGCACGATCACGACCGGCAGCCCGGAGTGGCCGATGTTGTTGATGGCCTCGTAGGCCATCCCGCCGGTGAGCGCGCCGTCGCCGACGATCGCGACCACCTGGCGCTGCTCGTCGAGCGGGAGGTCCTGCTGGCCGCGCGCGAGGCCGTAGGCGTAGGACAGCGCGGTCGACGCGTGGGAGTTCTCGATCCAGTCGTGCGGCGACTCCTCGCGCGACGGGTAGCCGGACAGCCCGCCCGCCTGGCGCAGCACCGAGAACAGCTCCCGGCGGCCGGTGAGGATCTTGTGCACGTAGGCCTGGTGGCCGGTGTCCCACAGGAGCGCGTCGCGCGGCGAGTCGAACACGCGGTGGAGCGCCAGCGTCAGCTCGACCGCGCCGAGGTTGGAGCCGAGGTGGCCACCGACCCGCGCGACCGCCTCGACGATGAACGCGCGCAGCTCCTCGGCGAGCTCGGGCAGCTCGTCGAGGCCGAGCGCCTTGAGGTCGGCCGGGGAGTCGATGTTCTCGAGCACCACGTGGGTTCCCTCGCCGTGGTCGGGGTGGGTCGCGCCGGCGCGTCGGCGGGGACGGGGCCGGGTCGGGTGCAGGGGCCGGAGGGCGGCCGCGCACGTCGGCCGCCCATCGTACGCCGACTCCCGCCGGGTGCACCCGTGGCCGTGCGGTCGGTGGTCGGGGTCCCGCGCGGCGTCCCGGCTGCGCCCGCGGACCCGGCTCAGGCGGACCCGACCGCGGCCCGCAGCGCCGGCCGGACCCGCCGCAGGTACAGCGCGGCGCCCAGCACCGGCACGAGCACCACGACCGCCGCCCAGACGGCCGCTGCGTGCGGGGTCGCCGCCCACGCCGCCGCCGGCTGCCGCAGCAGGTCCGACAGCGCCAGCAGCGGCAGCGCCAACAGCGCCACCACGGCGCCGACGACGATGACCTCGCCGGCGCCCACGTCAGCTGCCGTGGATGGCCGCCCGCAGGAGCTCGTTCGCGAGCCCCGGGTTGGCCTGCCCCTTGGTCGCCTGCATCACCTGGCCGACGAGCGCGCCGATCGCCTTGTCGGCGCCGCCGCGGATCTTCTCGACGACGTCCGGGTTGTCGGCCACGACCCGGTCGACGATCGCCTGCAGCTCGCCGGTGTCGGACACCTGCTCGAGCCCCCGCTCCTCGGCGACCTGCGACGGCATCTTCGCCCCGCGAGCCTCGACGACCCCGTCGAGGACCTCCTTGGCGAGCTTGTTCGACAGCGTGCCCTCGTCGATCAGCCGCACGAGCTCGGCGACGTGGGCGCCGGTGAGCCCGGACGACGCCGGGTCGAGCCCGGCCGCGGAGATCTGTCCGGTGACCTCGCCGGCGAGCCAGTTCGCGACCGCCTTCGCGTCGGCGCCGGTGGCGACGGCCTGGTCGTACCAGGCGAGCATCCCGCCGGAGACGACGGTGTTGGCCTGGGCCGGCGCCACGCCGGCCCCTTCGAGCCGGGCCCGGCTCGACGCGGGGAGCTCGGGCAGCGTCTGGCGCAGCGCCTCGACCCACTCCGGCGCCGAGTGCACCTGCACCAGGTCGGGGTCGGGGAAGTAGCGGTAGTCGGCCACCGTCTCCTTGCGGCGCAGCGTCTCGGTGACGCCGCGCTCCTCGTCCCAGTGACGCGTCTCCATCACGATCGTGCCGCCGTCCTCGAGGGTCTCGATCTGCGCCTGGGCCTCGTAGGCGATGGCGCGGCCGAGCGACCGGATCGAGTTGAGGTTCTTGATCTCGCGCCGGGTGCCGAGGTCGTCGCCCGGGCGGTTGACCGACACGTTGGCGTCGCAGCGGATCGACCCCTCCTCCATGCGCGCGTCGGAGACCCCGAGGGTCTGCACGACGCCCTGGAGCTCGCGGAGGTAGGCCTGGGCGGTCTCGGGGTCGTGGATGTCGGGGCGGGAGACGATCTCGAGCAGCGGGATGCCGGCGCGGTTGTAGTCGATCAGCGACCGGTCGGCGCCGTGGAGGCGGCCGGTGTCGCCCTTGTGCATCGACTTGCCGGTGTCCTCCTCCATGTGCAGCCGTTCGATGCGCACGCGCACCTCGGCGCCCTCGACCTCGACGTCGAGGTGGCCGTCGCTGCACAACGGGACGTCGTACTGGCTGATCTGGTAGTTCTTCGGCATGTCGGGGTAGAAGTAGTTCTTGCGGTGGAACTGGCAGTCCTCGACGATCGTGCAGTCGAGCGCGAGGCCCAGCCGCGCCGCCGACTCGACCGCGACGCGCGTTGACGACCGGCAGCGCGCCCGGCTGCCCGGTGCACACCGGACACACCCGCGTGTTCGGCTCGCCGCCGAAGTCGGTCGCACAGCCGCACCACATCTTCGTGCGCGTGTTGAGCTCGACGTGGACCTCGAGTCCGACGACGAGCTCCCAGCCCTCGCTCACCTGGGTCACCATCAGTTGCCACCTCCGATCGCCACGGCCCGTGGTCCACGCGGGGCCGGGTCGAAGCCGATCTCCTGCTCGAGCGCCCAGGCGGCGCGGTACATGAGGTCGTCGCGCATCAGCGGCGCCATGACCTGGACGCCGATGGGCAGGCCCTCGGCCGACAGCCCGTTCGGCAGCGACAGCGCCGGCACGCCGGCGAGGCTGGCGGGCACGGTCGCGACGTCGTTCAGGTACATCGCGATCGGGTCCTGGGTCTTGGTCCCGAGGCCGAACGCCACCGTCGGCGAGGTCGGGCTCACCAGCACGTCGGCCTGGTCGAACGCGGCGACGAAGTCGCGGGCGATGAGCGTGCGGACCTTCGACGCCTGGGCGTAGTAGGCGTCGTAGTAGCCGCTCGACAGCGCGTGCGTGCCGATCATGATGCGCCGCTTGACCTCGGCGCCGAAGCCCTGGGCGCGGGTCGCGGCGTTCATCTCCTCGGCGGTCGGGGCGTCGACGCGGAGGCCGTAGCGGACCCCGTCGAAGCGTGCGAGGTTCGACGAGCACTCCGACGGCGCGATGAGGTAGTAGGCCGGGAGCCCGTAGGGCGCGTGCGGCAGCGACACCTCCACGATCTCGGCGCCGAGCGACTCGTAGCGGTGCAGGGTGTCCCGGAACGCCTGCTCGACGTCCGGCTCGTAGCCCTCGCCCTGGAGCTCGGTGACGACGCCGATGCGCAGCCCCTCGACGCCCTTCCTGAGGTCGGCGAGGAGGTCGGGCACGGGCTTGTCGATCGAGGTCGAGTCCATCCGGTCGTGGCCGGCGACGACCTGGTGCAGCAGCGCCGCGTCCTCGACGGTCCGGGCGAACGGGCCCGCCTGGTCGAGGCTCGACGCGAACGCCACCAGCCCGTAGCGGGACACCTGGCCGTAGGTCGGCTTGGCGCCGACGAGGCCCGTCAGCGCGGCCGGCTGGCGGATCGAGCCGCCCGTGTCGGTGCCGATCGCCAGCGGGGCCATCCGTGCGGAGACCGCGGCGGCGGAGCCCCCGGAGGAGCCGCCCGGGACGCGGTCGAGGTCCCAGGGGTTGCGGGTCGGGCCGTAGGCGGAGTTCTCGGTGGAGGAGCCCATCGCGAACTCGTCCATGTTGGTCTTGCCGAGGATGACGACGTGCGCGTCCTTGAGCCGGGTCGTGACGGTCGCGTCGTACGGCGGGACCCAGCCCTCGAGCATCCGCGACCCGACCGTGGTCGGGGCACCGGTCATGGTGATGACGTCCTTCAGCGCGAGCGGGACGCCGGCGAGCGGGCCCAACGCCTCGCCGCGGACGCGCCGCTCGTCGACGTCGGCGGCCTGCGCCAGCGCCGCGTCGCGCGTCACGGCGAGGAAGGCGTGGACGTCGTCGGCACCGGGAGCGGCGGGGTCGCCGTCGACCTCGGCGATGCGGTCGAGGTGGGCGGTCGCGACCTCGGTCGCGCTCACCTCGCCGGCGGTCATGCGACGCACCAGCTCGGCCGCGGACAGGGAGATGAGATCGGCCACGCTCAGCCCTCCTCGGCGACGATGCGCGGGACCGAGAAGCGGTCCTCCTCGACCTCGGGTGCGCCGGCGAGGATCTGCTCGCGCGACAGCGACGGCCGCGGCTCGTCGGGCCGGAACACGTTGCGCAGCGGGAACGGGTGGGTCGTCGGAGGCACGTCGTCGGCGGCCACCTCGCCCACCTGCTCGGCGTAGGCGAGGATGTCGGACAGCTGCGGCGCGAGGCGCTCGACCTCGTCGTCGGTCAGCGCGAGACGCGCCAGCATCGCGACGTGCCGGACCTCGTCGGCGGACAGGGCCACGGTGGCTCCTTGCGGGGCGGGTGGTGACGGACGGCGCTGCCGCCGGCCGGGGCCGGGCGCGCTCGGAGGGGGAGGCTACTCACTCGCCGGCGGCCCACGTCACGCGCGGGCTGGCCGGCTCCTAGTCTCGGCCCCAGACGAGCAGAGCGGAGCGGCGTGGCACGCAACCTCAGATCCAACGCGCGGGTCCTCGGGGTCGTGCTCGCCGGCGGCGAGGGCAAGCGCCTGTGGCCGCTCACCCGCGACCGGGCCAAGCCGGCCGTGCCCTTCGGTGGCGTCTACCGGCTGATCGACTTCGCGCTGTCGAACCTCGTCAACGCCGGCTACCTGAAGAACATCGTGCTCACCCAGTACAAGAGCCACAGCCTCGACACCCACCTCGCCAAGACGTGGCGGATGTCGGCGCTCCTCGGCAACTACGTGACACCGGTCCCGGCGCAGCAGCGCGAGGGCAAGCGCTGGTTCGAGGGCTCGGCGGACGCGATCTTCCAGAACCTGAACCTCGTCCGCGACGAGAACCCGGCCTACATCTGCGTGTTCGGCGCCGACCACATCTACCGGATGGACGCCTCGCAGATGGTCGAGGCCCACATCGAGAGCGGCGCCGACGTCACCGTCGCCGGCATCCGCGTCCCGATCGACGAGGCCAACCGCTTCGGGGTGATCGAACCGGGCGAGGACGGTCGGATCCGCGCGTTCCACGAGAAGCCCGAGACCGCGACCGGCCTGGCCGACGAGCCCGGGAGCGGTGTTCGCCTCGATGGGCAACTACGTGTTCTCGACCGGCGCGCTCATCGAGGCCGTCTCGCGCGATGCCGCCGACGACGCGAGCGCCCACGACATGGGCGGCAACATCATCACCCGGATGGTCGCCGAGGGCCGCGCCGGCGTCTACGACTTCACGACCAACGTGGTCCCCGGCGCGACCGACCGCGACCGCGGCTACTGGCGCGACGTCGGGACCATCGAGGCCTACTTCGACGCCCACATGGACCTCATCTCGATCAGCCCGATCTTCAACCTCTACAACCTCGACTGGCCCATCTACACCTGGCACGACCCGCTGCCGCCGGCGAAGTTCGTGTTCGACGAGGAGGGCCGGCGCGGGGTCGCGACCGACTCGATGGTGAGCGCCGGCACGATCGTGTCGGGTGCGACCGTGCGCCGGTCGGTGCTGTCGCCGTCGTGCTTCCTGCACAGCTACGCGACCGTGGAGGACGCCGTCCTGATGTCGGGCGTCGAGGTCGGCCGCGGCGCGGTCGTCCGTCGAGCCATCATCGACAAGCACGTCCGCATCCCCGAGGGGGTCGAGATCGGCGTCGACCCCGAGGCCGACCGGGCGCGCTTCCACGTCTCCGACGAGGGCATCGTCGTCATCGGCAAGCACGACGTCGTGTCCGGCTGAGGCGCCGGCCGGCGTCACCCTGGGAGGAGCATCCGTGGCCGAGCTCACCGCGGCGCTGTTGACGCGCGAGTACCCGCCGGAGGTCTACGGCGGCGCCGGCGTGCACGTCGCCGAGCTCGCGCGGCACCTCGCCGAGGTGCCCGGGCTCGTGACCGAGGTCCACTGCTTCGGCGCGCCGCGACCTGACCCACTGGTCGTCGCGACGCACGAGCCGTGGGACCGTCTCGCCGGCGACGACGCCTACCTCGCCGCGCTGCGGACGTTGTCCGTCGACCTCGCGATGATCCCGCCGTTGGCGGGCGCGGACGTGCTGCACAGCCACACCTGGTACGCCAACCTCGCCGGCCACCTCGGGGCGCTGGTGCACGGCGTTCCGCACGTCGCGACGACGCACTCGCTCGAGCCGCTGCGCCCGTGGAAGGCCGAGCAGCTCGGCGGCGGCTACGCGCTGTCGAGCTTCTGCGAGCGGACCGCCCTCGAGGGCGCCGACGCGGTCATCGCCGTGTCCGCGGGGATGCGCGACGACGTGCTCGCCTGCTACCCGGCCGTCGACCCGGCTCGCGTCGTCGTGGTGCACAACGGGGTCGACCCCGAGCGGTGGCGGCCGACGACCGACCGGGACGCGCTCGCCCGGCACGGCGTCGACCCCGACCTCCCCACCGCCGTCTTCGTGGGGCGGATCACCCGCCAGAAGGGCGTCACCCACCTGCTCGACGCGGCCCACCACCTCCCGGCCGGCACCCAGCTGGTGCTCGCGGCCGGAGCGCCGGACACGCCGGCGCTCGCCGAGGAGTTCCGCCGGCGCGTCGCCGAGCTCGCCGACGCGTCCGTGCGGGTGGTCTGGATCGAGGAGATGCTCCCGCGCGAGGAGGTGGTGCAGCTCCTGAGCCACGCCCAGGTGTTCGTCTGCCCGTCGATCTACGAGCCGTTCGGCATCGTCAACCTCGAGGCGATGGCGTGCGGCACCCCGGTGGTGGCGAGCGCTGTCGGTGGCATCCCCGAGATCGTCGTCGAGGGCGAGACCGGCCACCTCGTCGCCTTCGAGCCGGGCGACGACGAGTTCGGCTCCCCCGCCGACCCGGACGGGTTCGCCCGCGACCTCGCCGGCGCGGTGAGCGCGGTCCTCGCCGACCCCGCCGCCGCGGCGGCGATGGGGGTGGCCGGTCGGCAGCGGGTCGTCGAGCGGTTCAGCTGGGCCGTGATCGCCGCGCGCACCGCCGAGGTGTACCGGGCCGTCGTCGCGGGACGGTCGCCGGCGGACGTCTAACCGTCGGCGCTTCGCCCGCGCGCGTCGCGCGCCGTCGCCGGAGTCGGCCTCCTCGGACGGGGTGGGCGGCGTGAAGAACAGGTCGAGCCCGATCCAGGTCGTCTTCGCCCACGGGTAGAAGGCGACCGGGACCACGGCGTTCAGGACCAGGCCGACGACGAGGAGCGCCGTCCACGGCACGTCCGGCCACGTGAGCGCCAGGCCCGCGAGGAACGCGAGGCCGAACACGACCTCGGTCAGGACGATGAGGACGGTCATCGCGCCGACCCAGTAGCCGTCCTCGCGCACGAACAGGTAGCCGCACGTCGGGCAGCGGTCCTGGAGCTCGTAGAAGCTCGCCCAGACGTCGCGCTCCCCGCAGCGCGCACAGCGACGTCGGAGACCGCGGGTCGACGCGGGCGAGACGGTCGGGCACGACGGACCTCCGGGGTGGGCGTAGTGCCGGCAGGGAGCCCATCGTCCCGCACCCGTCGGCGCCGCGGACAGGCGGTCGGGGCGGACGTTGTCCGGTGCCCCGGCCAGGGGTTACAGGTCAGGTTGACCACAACTCCACGTTCGACGTCCGGATGCCCGTGCCGCCGCACCCGCCCACCACGGCGCTCCTCACCGACCACTACGAGCTCACGATGGTCGATGCCGCCCTGCACGACGGCACCGGCCGAGCGGCCGTCGGTCTTCGAGGCCTTCGCCCGCCGCCTGCCCCGCGGCCGGCGCTACGGCGTCGTCGCCGGGCTCGACCGCGTGGTCGACGCGATCACCGCGCTTCCGTTTCGACGACGACGCGCTCGCCTACCTCGACGGACGCGACGTCCTGCGCCCGGAGACGCTCGACTACCTCGCCGACTACCGCTTCACCGGCCGGCGTCGAGGCCTACCGCGAGGGCGAGGTGTACCTCCCCGGCTCGCCCGTCCTGACCGTCCGCGCGCCGTTCGCGGAGGCCGTGCTCCTCGAGACGGTCGTGCTGTCGATCCTGAACCACGACAGCGCGGTCGCGTCGGCGGCCGCACGGATGGTCGGCGCCGCCGGGGACCGTCCGCTGCTCGAGTTCGGCGGTCGCCGCACGCACGAGTGGGCCGGCGCCGGCGGCGGCGCGGGCCGCCTACCTCGTCGGGTTCGCCGCGACCTCGAACCTCGAGGCGGGGCGCACGCATGGCATGCCGACCCTCGGGCACGAGCGCCCACGCCTACACCCTCGTCCACGACGACGAGCGCGCCGCGTTCGAGGGTCAGCTGGCCGCCGTTCGGGCCCGACCACGACGCTGCTGGTCGACACCTTCGACACCGAGGCGGGCATCCGCACCGCCATCGAGGTCGGCGGCCCCGAGCTCGACGTCGATCCGCATCGACTCGGGCGACCTCGCCGTCGAGGCAAGCGGGCCCGGACGATGCTCGACGAGGCCGGGCTGCACGCGGACGCGCATCGTCGTCGAGCGGCGACCTCGACGAGCACCGCCTCGCGGAGCTCGCAGGGACGCGCCGATCGACGCGTACGGCGTCGGCACCTCCGTCGTCACCGGCTCGGGGCATCCGACCGCCGGGTTCGTCTACAAGGTCGTCGCCCGCGCCACGTCACCCGACCCCGTCGGCGCCGCTCGAGCCGGTGGCCAAGCCGGCGGGGAGAAGGCGACCGTCGGGGGACGCAAGGGGGCGGTGCGGGTGCATGCGCGACGGGACCGCCGTCGCGGAGACGGTCGGGCCGTGGGAGTCGCTCCTGGCCATCGCGTCGAGAGCCAGGCGGTGCGAGGCCGGGCGCTGCAGGTCCCGGTCATCGTCGACGGCGAGGCGGTGCACCGGCCCGGCGCTCGACGACATCCGGCCGCACCACCGCGCCGCCGTGGCCGAGCTGCCACCGAGGCGTTCGACCTGAGCGACGGCGACCCCGTCATCCCGACCGTCGCGGTGACCGAGAGGAGCTCACGTGTCCACGACACCGCACCGCGTTCATCGCCGTCGACGTCCAGAACGACTTCTGCGAGGGAGGGTCGCTCGCCGTCGCTGGAGGTGCCGAGGTCGCCCGTCCATCTCCGCCCACCTCGCGACGCGGCCGACGACTACACCGTGATCGTCGCGACGCGGGACCACCACGTCGACCCCGGCGGCGCACTTCTCCGACGACCCGGACTTCGTCGACTCGTGGCCCGAGCACTGCGTGGCCGGCACGCCGGGCGCGTCCTTCCACCCCGACCTCGACGTGGTCCCGATCGAGGCCGTGTTCAGCAAGGGGACCCACGCGGCCGCCTACTCCGGCTTCGAGGGCGCCGACCGCGACGGCCACGACCTCGCGGCCTACCTGCGGGAGCACCGCGTATCCCGGGTCGTGATCGGAGGGCTCGCCACCGACCACTGCGTCCGCGCGACCGCGCTGGACGCGGTCGCGGCCGGCTTCGCCACGATCGTCAGGCTCGACCTGGCGGCCGGGGTCGCGCCCGAGACGACCGCCGCTGCGCTGGACGAGATGCGCTCCGCGGGTGTCGAGCTGGTCGGCGGCGCGACGTGCCGGCACGTGACCCGCGACCGGACGCACCGCACCGTCTCCACCTGCGCGGTCGCGGTGGACGTCGCGCTGCTCACCATCCGGGACGGCTGCTGTCGTTGCTGCTGGTCGAGCCCGACACCCCCGACCTCCGCGGTCGGTGGTCGCTCCCGGGCCGGCGCGTCCGTGACGACGAGTCGCTCGACGGCGCCGCCCACCGGGCCCTCGACGAGCTCGCCGGCATCGCCGCTCCGGACGCCCACCTCGAGCAGCTGCGGACCTACGGTGAGCCGCACCGCGATCCCCACGGTCGTGTCGTCTCGGTCGCCTACATCGCCCTCACGCCACACCCGCCGGAGCCGCGTGCCGCGGGCGGGGTCACGGCCCGCTTCTTCGCGGTCGACGAGGTGCTCGACGGGACGCTCGCGCTCGCCTACGACCACGAGCGGATCGTGCCCGACGCGGTCGAACGCGCCCGTTCCAAGCTCGAGTACACCTCGCTCGCGACCGCGTTCGTCGACGAGCCGTTCACGCTGGCCGACCTCCGCCGGGTCTACGAGGTGGTCTGGGGCGTGGAGCTCGACGCCGCGAACTTCCGTCGCAAGGTCGTCTCGACCCCCGGGTTCGTCGCCCCCACCGACGACCACGCCCAGCCCGGTCCCGGCGGCGGCCGCCCCGCCCGGCTGTACCGGCGCGGCACCGCCGAGCAGCTGCACCCCGCGATGCTCCGTCCCTCCCCCAGCGACCTCGCCGGCAGCCGCTGATCTGACGCGGCGGGCCGGCCCCGGGTGTGGCAGGGTTCGCCGCGTGCGGTCACGACGACCGCCGCGCGGAGGTGGACCGGTGGAGCAGGACGAGATCGCACGACTCCGTGACGGGTGCACCCGCGGCCTGACGGGCCACGGCCTCCGCCGCCCCGCCGATCAGCTCGCCGACCTGCCCGGTGGCATCGAGGGCGACACCTACGGCGACGGCGGCGTGGTCACCGAGCTCGAGACCGAGGTCGCCGGCCTCCTGGGCGGCGCCGCCGCGGTGTTCGTGCCGAGCGGCACCATGGCGCAGCAGATCGCGCTCCGCATCCACGCGGACCGACGCGGTCGCCGGACGGTCGCGTTCCACCCGGCGTGCCACATCGACACCCACGAGGGACGCGGCTACGAGCGGCTGCACGGGCTCGTCGGCCGGCCGGTCGGCGACCGCGATCGGCTCCTCACGCGCGCCGACCTCGAGGACGTGGCCGAACCGCTGGCCGCGGTCGTGCTCGAGCTCCCCCAGCGCGACCTCGGCGGCCAGCTCCCGGACTGGGACGACCTCGTCGACCAGACGAGCTGGGCGCGTGACCGGGGCGCGGCCGTCCACCTCGACGGTGCTCGCCTGTGGCAGTGCGGTCCCGCCTACGACCGGCCGCTGACCGAGATCACCGCGCTCTTCGACACCACGTACGTGTCCTTCTACAAGGACCTCGGGGGCATCACCGGCGCCTGCCTCGTCGGTGAGGAGGACGTGATCGCCGAGGCCCGCGAGTGGCGCCACCGTCACGGCGGGACGCTGTTCGGGCTGTGGCCCTACGCGGCGTCGGCGCTCGTCGGTCTGCGCACGCGGCTGCCACGGATGTCCGCCTACCGCGACCACGCCATCGCGATCGCCGCCGCGCTCGACGGCCAGGACGGCGTCCGGGTCGTCCCGCGCGTCCCCCAGACCTCGATGCTGCACCTCCACCTGCGCACGACCGAGGAGGCGTTCGCCGGCGCGGTCCGCCGGCTCGCCACCGAGGAGCGGACCTGGACCTGGGGCTCGAGCTACGCGACGGGTCAGCCCGACTGGCGCGCGGTCGAGCTGACCGTCGGCGACGCGACGCTCGGGTTCACCCCCGACGAGGTCGCCGAGCTGGTCGACCGACTCCTCACGGCCGGCATCGGCTGAGCCCGACCGGGGTCCCCGCTCAACCCAGCTGGGCGGCCGCGAAGGCGATCCCCGCGACGGTCAGGACGAGGCCCGCCATCGAGAAGATGTACGTGCGCGTCTGCGCCGCCATCTGCCCCATCAGGTCGCTGCGGAGCGTCCCGAGCTCGCGGTAGAGCGTGGCCTCGAAGCGGTGCTCCAGCGAGTCGGCGAGCGCGTCGAGGTCGCGCTTGGTGGCGACGTCGGCCCAACCGACCGGTGGGAGGTAGCTCATGAGCGTGCCTGCGGGTTCCGGCCCGAGGAGCTCGTCGAGCCGTGCGTGCAGCTGGTGTCGTGCTCGTTCGTCGACGCTCATGGTGCCACCAGGTCCGGGTCCGCGCAGCCTCCCGCGGTGCACGGCCCGCTGCCCATCCGGCGGTCGCGCGCCTGTGGATGCTCGCGGTCGAGCCGCGCAGACACGCGGCGATGGCCGGCACCTCTCGGGGTCGGTCGTCGCGACGCGGCGGTGGGATCGGGGGGGGTGTGCGGGGTCAGGGTGGGTCGCCGGGTGGTGTGGGGGCGAGCGGGGTGGTCTGGGGGATCGACCGCCACGTGACCCCGTGTCGGGTGATGGTGAGCACGCCCGTGTCGGGGTCGTGTCGGCAGACCCAGCCGTGGTCGTGGACGATCCCGTGGGACCGGTCCGACAGGCCGACCAGGCGGTCCACGTGGTGGTCGCCACCGTCGGCCTGGGGTCGGGTGTGGTGGACGTGCTGGATCGGCCGGTCCGAGCCCGGGAACCGGTCCACCACGTCGCGGGCGAGCACGGCGGTGCGGACGTCAGCCGGCATGTCGGTGGCGGTGCGCTTGGCGGTGACGGTCAACGGCCGGTGCCCGTCGCAGACGACGGCACGGACGTCGGCGTCGGCCGCGAGCGCGTCCAGGGTGCGGGCGGTGAGCATCGGCGCCACCCCGCCGGGGACCTGGAGGTCGAGCACCCCCGCGGCGGTGGCGGTGATGGTCGCGAGGTCGACGGTGACCAGCAGCGAGGGCTTGGCCGCGCCGGGACGGCTCCCGGCGAGGAAGGTCTCCGCCAGGGTGACCAGGCCTGCGGCACGGCGTTGGGGGCGGGTCTTGACCGGGCCGTCCTCGGTCGCGGCGTCGAGGCCGTTGAGGAGGGTGGCACCGGCGACGGGGTCGAGGTCGAACCCACCCCGGACCCGCCCGTCGAAGGCGGGCTGCACGGCGAGGTAGGACGCCTGCTCGCCCTGCTCCTCCTCGCGTTCGCGTTCGGTGGGGTCGTCGAGCTCCCAGACGGCCCGTTCGATCACCGCGAGCAGCCGGTCCGGGCCGTAGACGTCCAACCCGTCCCACTCCGACGCGGTCGCCCCGATCCGGGCGTCGATGGCGTGCCGCTCGGCCCGTGACCGGCGGCCGAGCAGCTTCGCGACGTTGCGGACGATGCCCCAGGACAGCTGCCCGTCGACGAACGCGGACCAGCAGATCGGCATGTGCCGTAACACGTCCGCGGTCGTCAGCAGCGTGGACCGGTCGCAGCCGATCATCCGGGCCCGCAACGCCAACCAGGCTGTCGACCGGAAGGCCTTCGACCTGTTCCACGATCCCGGACCCGAGGACACGGCCGAGGAGCTCGACCACCCGCACCGTGGCGCGGTGCATCGCCTCCAGCTCCCCGTCCAACGCCGCGAGGTCCTCCGCCAGCTCGGCGACCGACGGGACGTCGGGGCCGGACGGGGTGCGGTCGGGGCGGGGGTTCGAGGTCATGGGTCGAACACTAGTTCGGGGGTGTGACACGACCGGCCGCCCGGCCGCCCCGAGGCCGGATCACCGCGCGACCACCGCTCGCAGACCCACCCCCGACGTGGGAGCCGACTCCCGACACGCGGCGAGGGCGCCCGTCAGGACGCCCTCGCCACTCCCCCGTTCGGGCGACGGATCAGTCGTCGTCGCCGTCCTCGCGGTGCTCGCCGTCCTTGCGGTGCTCGCCGTCGCGGCGGGCGTCGTCCCCAGCGGACTCGGCCTCGTCGGCGTCATCGGCGTCGTCCGAGGTGGCGTCGTCGTCCACCTCGTCTGCGTCGTCGGACGTCGCGTCGTCGTCGACCTCGTCCGCGTCGTCGGAGGTCGCGTCGTCGTCCTCGGCCGCGGACAGGCTGGCCTCGTCCTCGCCGTCCTCGTCACCGCGGGCGACGGCAGCGACGGCCTGGCCCTTCTCGCGACCCTCGAGGTCGGTCTCGTGGGCGAAGGTGGACACCTCGGCGCCGTGCGTGTCCTCGGCCTCGTCCGCCTTCTTCGCCTCGTCCGCCTCCTCCTCGGCGTCGTCGGAGGTCGCGTCATCGTCCGCGTCGTCGGAGGTCGCGTCGTCGTCCGCGTCGTCAGCGGCGGTCGCATCGAAGGCGGCGTCGTCCGCCGCCTCGTTGACGGCCACGTCCGTCGCGTCGGTGGTCTCCGGCGCCTCGTTGGCGAAGGCGGCGACCCCGCCGGTCACGGCGATGGTGAGGGCGGCGACCGGGCCGGCCAGGCGGGTGATGCGCGTGCGATCCACGGGAGGGCTCCTTCATCGGGGGGATGGGGTGACGGGTTCCTCACGCGAGTGAGCGTCGTCGGCCCCCTCCGGGTCACGCCCTCGACGACCACCTGTCACGTCCGAACGGACGGGTCAGGTCCAGCGGCCGTCCGGCACCGGCTGGCCGGGAGGCGCACCCCGCGCATCGTTCCACGCGTAGCTGGCGGCCCAGATGGCCTCGGCCCCGACCCGGACGGGGACGGCCACCCGGCGGAACAGGTCGGGCACGTCCTCGATCGCGTCCACCTGGCGGTAGAGCACCTCGGCCGCGGCAGGCCCGGTGGCGCGCAGCAACGTGCCGTGGACCGTGCCCGCGCCGGCGAAGTCGGCCGCGGGGTAGCCGTAGTAGGTCCCGGTCACGGCACCGGAGGCGGACGCTTCCCCCACCACCTCGACGAGCGCCTCGATGGCCTCCCAGCGCGACCGCCCCGGCTGCAGCGTGCCGTAGACGAACAGGGGGAGGTCCTCGAGGTCGCTCGCCGGCCAGTCGCCCTCGACCGTCCCGGGCAGCGGGTCGACGGCGAGCGCGACCGAGCCGCCGTCGAGGAGCACCCCCGCACCGGCGTGGTCGACCTCGGGGTAGCCGGCGAGCTCGGTCCCCCGCGTGAGACAACGGGTCGCGGACCCAGGCCCGTACGCGACCGCATCGGCGAGCCACCAGCGCGCCGCCACGGCGACCGGACCCACCCGGCCCAGGCGGTAGCGGGTCCCGCGACCCTCGGTGGCGTCGAGCGGCCCGGTGTCCGCGGGGTGGATGCCGAGCACCCAGGTGTCGAGGATGCTGCCGGGCGCGGGCACGAGCGTCAGCGGGACCGCCCCGGTGGCGGCCCGCCGCGCCTCCCACACGGTCCGCCAGCCGCGCAGCCGCGCCGGCAGCAGCAGCGCGCCGTTCACGTCCAGGCCCTTGTCACGGAGCCGGTCGGGACTGGCGTTGGAGCCGTAGGCGACCGACCAGCGCACCGGCCCCTGGAGCACGGGTGCGCCGGCGACCGGGTCGGGGGCCAGCAGCGCCGGGCCGGTCACGTCGAGCGGCCAGAGCTGGCCCTGGTGGAGGAGCACCGGACCCGCGGGCCGTGGCCCCGGGTAGGTCGCGGCGTCGAAGCGTGGGCTCACGCGCCCGGCATCCGTCCGGTGTCGAGCAGCCGCACGAACGCCTCCTCGTCGAGGATCGGCCGCTCCAGCTCCTCGGCCTTGTCGCGCTTGGAGCCGGGGTTGTCCCCCACCACCACGGCGGTGGTCCGACTCGAGACGCTGCCGGTGACCTTGCCGCCCCGGGCCTCGATCGCGTCGCGGGCCTCGTCGCGGGTGAAGCCGGCGAGGGTGCCGGTGACGACGAAGGTCATGCCGGCGAGCTGCTCGCCGCCCTCGGCGGGTTCGTCGCCGCCGGCGACCTCCGTCACGACCCCGAGCCGCTGCATCTTCTCGACGAGCTCGCGGTTGCGGGGGGTCGCGAACCAGCTGACGACGGCCTCGGCGATGGTGGGGCCGATGCCCTCGACGACCTCGATCTCGTCGGCGGTCGCCGCGCCGAGCGCGTCGATGGAGCGGAAGCGTCGGGCGAGGGTCTTGGCCACCGTCGGGCCGAGGTGGCGGATGTTGAGCGCGACCAGCAGCCGGTCGAGCCCGCGCTGCCGACCCTCCTCGATGCCGGCGAGCAGGTTGTCGACCTTCTTCGCCCCGAACCGCTCGAGCTGCAGCAGCGCGTCGCGGTGTTCGTGCAGCCGGAAGACGTCGGCGAGGTCCTCGACGAGCCCCTCGTCGAGGAGCTGCTGCACGGTCTGCTCGCCGAGGCCCTCGATGTCGAGCGCCCCGCGACCCGCGAGGTGGGTGAGCGACTCGAACACCCGGTTGGGACAGTCGACGTTCTCGTCGAAGTGGTGCGCCTCGCCCTCGGGACGGACGAGCTCGTTGCCGCAGAACGGGCAGTGGCTCGGCATCGACCACGGCTGGGTGCCGGCAGGCCGCTTCGACAGCACCGGGCCGACGACCTCGGGGATGACGTCGCCGGCGCGGCGCACGATGACGGTGTCGCCGGCGCGGACGTCCTTGGCGTGGACCTGGATCTCGTTGTGCAGGGTCGCGTGCGTGATCTGCACCCCGCTCACGACCACCGGCTCGAGCACCGCGTACGGGGTGACCCGGCCGGTCCGGCCGACGTTCAGCTCGATCGCGAGGAGCTGGGTCTGCTCCTCGACCGGGGGCATCTTGTAGGCGATGGCCCACCGCGGGGCGCGCGCCGTGAAGCCGAGCTGGTCGCGCTGCGCGAGATCGTCGACCTTGACCACCACACCGTCGATCTCGTAGGTGGTGTCGTAGCGGTGCGCGGTCCAGTGGGTGATGAACTCCCAGACCTCGTCCACGGTGTCGACGACCTGCGTCTCGGCGGGCACCGGGAGCCCCGCCTCGGCCACCCACGCGAGCCAGTCGCTGTGCGAGTCGAAGCGCATCCCCTCGAGCGCGCCGAGGCCGTGGCACCACAGCCGCAACGGTCGTTCGCGGGTGACCTCCGGATCCTTCTGACGCAGCGCCCCCGAGGCGGCGTTGCGCGGGTTCATGAACGCGGCCTCGCCCCGCTCGATCCGCTGGTCGTTCATCCGCTCGAAGTCGGCGACCGGGTAGTACACCTCGCCGCGGATCTCGATCAGGTCGGGGGTCTCGGCGGCCGCGAGCCGGTAGGGCACGTCGGCGAGGGTGAGGATCTGCGCGGTCACGTCCTCGCCCACCTCGCCGTTGCCGCGGGTGGCGCCGACCGCGAGGACCCCGCCGCGGTAGACGAGCGAGATCGCCACCCCGTCGATCTTGAGCTCGCAGACGTAGCGTCGGGGAGGCGCCGAGGCCCTTCTCGACCCGTTGGGACCACGCCTCGAGCTCGTCCCGGCTGAAGGCGTTGTCCAGCGAGAGCATCGGCTCGAGGTGGGTGAACGGCGGGAAGGCGCTGTCGGTCGGGGCGCCGACCTGCTGGGTGGGCGACGCCGGGGTCACGAGCTCGGGGTGAGCCGCCTCGATCGCCTCGAGCTCGCGCAGCAGGAGGTCGAACTCGACGTCCGGCATCGGCGGGTCGGACAGGACGTAGTAGCGGTAGCGCGCGTCGCGGAGGATCCGGGCGAGCTCGTCGTGGCGCGCACGGGCGTCAGCCAGCGAGGTGGGCACGTCGGGCACGGCAGCGGTTCCTGCGTCGAGGTCCCGCGAGCGTAGTCGGCAGGTGTGACCGTTCCCGGGGGCCGGAGCACCCCCGGGAACGGTGGTCGTGGTCGCGCGTCGGTCAGTCCTCGAGCGCCGCGTGGGCGGCGGCCAGGCGGGCCGTCGGCACCCGGAAGGGCGAGCACGACACGTAGTCGAGACCGGCCCGGTGGAAGAACGCGATCGAGTCCGGATCGCCACCGTGCTCGCCGCAGACCCCGACCTCGAGGTCCGGGTTGGCGCGGCGCCCCTCGGCGACCGCGAGCTCGACGAGCCGGCCCACGCCGACCTCGTCGATGCTCGCGAACGGGCTCACCGGGAGCAGGCCCTCGGCCACGTAGCGGCTGAGCACCCGCTCCTCGATGTCGTCACGGCTGAAGCCGAACGTGAGCTGGGTCAGGTCGTTGGTGCCGAAGGAGAAGAAGTCGGCGAACGCGGCGACCGGCCCCGCCTCGAGGGCGGCCCGGGGCGTCTCGATCATCGTCCCGATGGGGACCTCGGCCGCGCCGGCCTCGCCGAGCACCTCGACCAGCACGTCCCAGATGCGGGCCCGCAGGAGCTCGAGCTCGGCCGGGAGCGCGACGAGCGGGACCATGATCTCGATCCGCGGGTCGCCGCCGGCCGCACGGCGGGCCTTCACGGCCTCCGCCAGCGCCCGGACCTGGACCTCGTAGACGTGGGGCTTCAGCAGGCCCAGCCGGCACCCGCGCGTCCCGAGCATCGGGTTGTCCTCCTCCCACCGCTCGGCCACAGCCAGCCGTGCCGCGCCGGCGTCGTCGAGCTCGCCCTTGGCCTCGGCGATGCGCAGCTCGGTGAGGTCGGGGAGGAACTCGTGCATCGGTGCGTCGAGCAGGCGCACCGTCACCGGCAGCCCGTCCATCTCGGCGAGCAGCGTCGCGAAGTCGGCGGCCTGCACGTCGTGGAGCTCGGCCAGCGCGGCGACCTCGGCCTCCTCGCTGTCGGCGAGCAGCATCCGCTGGACCACCGGGAGCCGGTCACCGAGGAACATGTGCTCGGTGCGGCAGAGCCCGATGCCGCGGGCGCCGAAGCTGCGTGCACGGGCGGCGTCCGGCCCGGTGTCGGCGTTGGCCCGGACCTCCAGCCGGGCGATGTCGTCGGCCCAGCCGAGGAGCGTGGCGAGCTGCTCCGACGGCTCCGGCTCCACGACCGGGACCGCGCCGAGGAAGACCTCGCCGGTGGTGCCGTCGACCGACAGGACCGTTCCCTCCTCGTAGCGGGTCCCGGCGATGGTGATGCTGCGCGAGGCGTAGTCGACGACGACCTCGGACGCGCCGCAGACGGCCGGCGTGCCGAGCCCGCGGGCGACGACGGCGGCGTGGCTGACGAGCCCGCCGCGGGTCGTGAGGATCGCCTTGGCGGCGACCATCCCGTGGAGGTCGTCGGGCGAGGTGTCGGTGCGGACGAGGATCACGTCCTCGCCGCGCTCGGCGGCCTCGACCGCCGCGTCCGGGGTCGTGACGACGGTGCCGACGGCCGCGCCCGGGCGAGGCGTTGAGCCCCGTGGCGACCGGCGTGTGCGCCTCGCCCGGCGCGAACCGGGGGTGCAGCAGGCGGTCGAGGATGGTGGGCTTGACGCGGAGGATGGCCTCCTCGTCGGTGACGAGCCCCTCGGTGGCGAGGTCGACCGCGATGCGGACCGCCGCCAGGGCGGTGCGCTTGCCGATGCGCGTCTGGAGGATGTAGAGCTCGCCCCGCTCGATGGTGAACTCGATGTCGCACATGTCGCGGTAGCGGCCCTCGAGCGTGCGGAAGACCTCCTCGAGCTCGGCTGCCGCCTCGGGGAAGCGGCGCGTCAGCTCGTCGAGCGGCTGGGTGGCGCGGATCCCGGCGACGACGTCCTCACCCTGGGCGTTCACGAGGAAGTCGCCGTACGGGACCGACTCGCCGGTGGCCGGGTTGCGGGTGAACGCGACGCCGGTACCGCTGTCGTCGCCGGCGTTGCCGAACACCATCGCCTGGACGTTCACGGCCGTGCCGAGGTCGTCGGAGATGCCCTCGAGCCGCCGGTAGTCACGCGCCCGCCGGCCGTTCCAGGAGCGGAACACGGCCTCGATCGCGAGCTCGAGCTGGCGGCGTGGGTCCTCCGGGACGCCCACCCCGGTCGTGTCGCGGATGGCCTGCCGGTACGCCTGCGCGAGGTCGTGGAGCCCGTCGGCGTCGAGCTCCTCGACGGTCGTGACCCCGTGCTCGGACAGCACGCCGTCGCGCCAGCGGTGCAGCACGTCGTGCGGGCACGTCGAGGACGACCGAGCCGAACATCTCGAGGAAGCGCCGGTAGGCGTCGTAGGCGAAGTGCGGGTCGCCGGTGTGCTCGACCAGCCCCTTCACGGTCTCGGTGTTGAGCCCGAGGTTCAGGACCGTGTCCATCATCCCCGGCATCGAGAACGGAGCGCCGGAGCGCACCGACAGGAGCAGCGGGTCGCTCGGGTCGCCGAGGATGCGGCCGTGCTCGCGCTCGAGCTCGGCGAGCGCCTGGTCCACCTCGACCGTCAGACCCGCCGGCGGCAGGCCGTCGCTGCGCAGGTACGCGCGGCACGCGGCCGTCGTGATCGTGAAGCCGGGCGGGACCCGCAGCCCGAGGTGGGTCATCTCCGCCAGTCCGGCGCCCTTGCCGCCGAGCAGCGCCTTCTCGTCGCCGGACCCCTCCCGGAATGAGCTCACGTACACCATGATCACGTCCCCTACGTCGCGCGGCACCACCCCGGCGTGGTGCCGGGACCTCACCCCCGAGGCTGCCCGCCGACGGGGACGGGGGCGACGGGCGACGGTCACGGCGGCGGGGGGCCGTCCGGCCCGGTGCGGGCGACGCGACGGGGGCCGCCACCTCGCGGTGGCGGCCCCGGGGACGGCCGGTGCCTCGACGGCCGTCCGGGTCGTGGGCGGGCGTCAGCAGCCGTCGAGGTCGAGGAGCGCCTCGCCGGAGACCCCGCCGGAGAAGCCGCACGGGCTCCCCTGCGCGACCGAGGTGGCGAGGAGCCCGCTCAGCGTGGTCGACCAGCGCGACGAGGTCCGGGCGACCGCGTGGGTCGCGACGTACCAGGCGGCCGCGCCGGCGACGTGCGGCGAGGCCATCGACGTGCCAGACATCGAGGTGGTGCCACCGCCGTTGCGGGTCGAGGTGATGCACGACCCCGGCGCGGCGATGTCGACCACCGAGCCGTAGTTGGAGTAGGTCGCGAACGTGTCGTCGCCGCCCGAGCAGGTGCCGGACGCGAGCCCGCCGGGGACGCCGTCGAGGTCGGTGATCGCCGAGACGGTGATCGCGGTCGGGGAGTTCGCCGGCGTGTAGCCGGCGGCGTCGGCCGAGTCGTTGCCGGCCGCCACGACCACGACGATGCCGGCGTCGGTGGCGTTGGCGATGGCCTCGTCGGTCGCCGCCGACGTGCCGCTGCCGCCGAGGCTCATGTTGACGACCTCGATCTCGTCGGCGTGGGCGGTGGCGTAGTCGATGCCGGCGATCACGTCGGAGGTGGAGCCGGTCCCGAGGATCGTGCCCAGCACCTTGATGCCCCAGATGCGGGCGCCCGGGGCGACGCCGACGACGCCGGCGCCGTCGTCACGCGCACCGATCGTGCCGGAGACGTGGGTGCCGTGGCCGTGGTCGTCCTCGCCGCTGCCCTCGCGGCAGCCGTTGCCGGCGAGCACGATCAGCCCGCTGGTGCAGTTGACCTGACGGTGCACGACGAGGTCGGGGTGGTCGCCGTCCACGCCGGTGTCGATCACCGCGACGTCGACGTCGACGGACGTGCCGGTGCCGAACGTCTGCACCACGTCGGCGTCGATGCGGTCGACCCCGGTCGGGCCCGACCCCGTCACCGTGAAGGTGCGGTCGGCCTCGACGAACGCGACCGCCGGATCGGCGGCGAGGTCCGCGACCAGCGACGCCGGCGCGGTCACGCTGAAGCCGCGGAGGGCGTGCTCGTAGACCCGCTCGGGTGCGAGGCCGAGCGGTGCGAGGAGATCGTGGGCGACCGCGGCGACGTCGTCGCCGGCGGTGTCGGCGAGGACGACGACGTGGGTCGTGGCGCCGGCGGCGGACGCGACCGCCGTGGCGGTGCCGGACAGGGGGCTGGCGCCGGCGGCGACGGGGAGGGTCGCCACGCCGAGGGCGCCGGCGAGGAGCGGGAGGAGGACGCGACGGGTCACGGTGTGCCTTCTCGTGAGGGATCGGTGGCACCCGGGAGACGCGCGGGACGCGCCGCTGTTAGCAGCCGGCCGCCGGCGTGTGCGCCGAGCGCGGGAGGCGGCGCGTCAGCCGGTGACCGCCGGCGTGTGCGCGGGGCGCTGGGCGGCGACCACCCGCCCGCCGCCGAGGCACTCCGCGCCGTCGGTCGCGGTAGACGACTGCCGACTGGCCGCGGGCGAGGCCGTGGACCGGCTCGTCCAGCTCGACGCGGACGCCCGCGCCGGCGGGGCGTGGCACGACCCGGCCCGGGACCGGCCGGCCGTGCGCGCGGACCTGCACGGTCACGGGGCCCTCCGGGGGGCTGCCGGCGATCCAGGTGACGTCGTCGAGGTCGGCCCACCGGCAGGCGATGGCCTCCCGCGGGCCCACCACCACGCGGTTGCGGACCGCGTCGACCTCGACCACGAAGCGGCGCTCGTGCGAGCCGAGGCCGAGCCCGCGGCGCTGGCCGACCGTGTAGCGCCACACGCCGGCGTGGGTGCCGAGGACCGTCCCGTCGAGGTCCACGATGTCGCCGGCGACGGTCGGCAGTCGGTCGGCGAGGTAGCCGGCGGTGTCGCCGTCGGGGATGAAGCAGACGTCGTAGGAGTCGGGCTTGTGCGCGACCCGGAGCCCGCGACGCTCGGCCTCGGCGCGCACCTGCGTCCTTGGTGAGCTCCCCCACGGGCAGGAGCGTGTGCGCGAGCTCGTCGGCGGAGGCCACGTAGAGCACGTAGGTCTGGTCCTTGGCGGGGTCAGCCGCACGGAACAGCCGCACCCCGGGACCGGGCGTGGTGACCGGGTCGAGCACGTCGAGGTCGTCGCCACTCCCCCGCCGCAGTCGCGCGTGGTGGCCGGTCGCCAGCGCGTCGAAGCCGAGCTGGCGGGCACGCCGCAGCAGCGCGGCGTACTTGACCCGCTCGTTGCAGGTGACGCACGGGTTCGGGGTCAACCCACGGCGGTAGAGGTCGGCGAACGGGTCCTGCACCTCGCGGCGGAACACCGCGGAGAGGTCCCAGACGTAGAACGGGATGTCGAGGACCTGCGCCACCCGTCGGGCGTCCTGCGCGTCGTCGAGCGTGCAGCAGCCGTGGCCGGGCACCTGCGCGTCGAGCGGCACGTCGGCGAGCTTCAGGTGGACGCCGGTCACCGCGTGCCCCTGGTCGACGAGGTGCGCGGCGGCCACCGCCGAGTCGACCCCGCCGGACATCGCGACCAGGACCTTCGCCACCGTCACGCCACCCGGCCGCCACCGACCGCGCGGAGCGCCGCGATCGTCTCGGTCACGATCGCGAGCCCGCGGTCGACGTCGGTGTCGGTGGAGGTCCACCCGAGGCTCAGGCGGATCGCGGCGTCCCCCTCGATGCGCGCGGCCTCGAGCACGTGGCTGGTCTTCTGCGCCCCGCTCCCGCAGGCCGCGCCGGCCGAGACGCACACGCCGGCCCGGTCGAGGGCGAACGTGAGCGCCTCGCCGTCCACGCCGTCGACGCTCACGTGGACGTGGCTCGGGAGCCGCCACGCGGGGTCGCTCGGTCCGTTGCGGCGGACCCCGTCGATCGCCTCGAGCCCGCCGGCGAGCCGATCGGACAAGCGTCGGAGCTCCGCGGCGAGCCGCGGCCGGTCGGCGGCGGCCTCGGCGACCGCGACGCCGCAGGCGGCGTCGAGCGCAGCCGCGAACGTGCCCGACCGCACCCCCCGGTCCTGCCCGCCGCCGTGGCTGACCGGCACGACCGGCACGCCCCGCCGCAGGTAGGCGACGCCGACCCCGCCGGGTCCGCCGAACTTGTGCGCCGACAGGGCGAGCGCGTCGACCGGCCAGGCGACCACGTCGACGGGGAGGGTGGCGAACGCCTGGACCGCGTCGGTGTGGAACGGCACGCCCCGCTCACGGAGGGCGGTGGCGAGCGTGGCGACGTCGTTCACCGCGCCGAGCTCGTTGTTGGCGGCCATCACGGACACGACCGCGGTGTCGTGGCGGACCGCTGACAGCACCTGCTCGACGTCGACGCGGCCGTCGCGACCGACCGGCACCACGGTGAGGTCGAGCCCCTCGTGGCCGGCGACCCAGGTGGCCGCGTCGAGCACGGCGGGGTGCTCCACCGCGGTGGTGACGAGGTGGCGCTTCCCGCGCTCCATCCCGGCCCAGGCGAGTCCCTTCACGGCGAGGTTGTCGGCCTCGGTCCCGCCGGAGGTGAACACGACGTCCTGCGGGTGCGCTCCGAGGGCGGTCGCGACCCGCTCGCGCGCCTCCTCCACCGCCGTCCGTAGCACCCGACCGCGGGCGTGCGAGCTGGAGGCGTTGCCGGCCTCGTCGCCGAGCCACCGCGACAGCGCCTCGCGCGCCGCGGGGCGCGGCACGGTCGAGGCGGCGTGGTCGAGGTAGACGGTGGGGACGCTCACGCCGTGCAGGGTGCCCGCTGTCGCCGGCGAGCGCACCTCCGGGCGTCGGGTGCGACGGCGGACCCCGGTACGGTCGCCGGCGCCGCCCGACCGCGCGAGGAACCCCGTGCCGACCCCGCCGACCCCGCGCCGCGTCGTACCGCTCCTCGCCGAGCTCGGCGCCGTGGCGGGCCACCGCCTGGTGCTGCTGAGCCTCGAGGTCTACGACCGGCTGGGCCGACCTCCGGTTCGCGCGCATCGACGTCGGCCGGCGAGCGGCCGCTGCCACGGCGCGTCCCGCCGGCGACCGCGTGGCAGGTCACCGGGCCCGGCGGACCGGTCGCCGTGCTCGACGCGGTCGGACGCGGCGACCGCGGGTTCAGCAACGGCGAGGTCCGGCTCGCCGGCGCCGTCCCGGACGCCGGCGTGACGTGGACGGTCACCGCCGAGCTCCTCGCGGGCGAGCCGCCGCTGACCGCCGAGGTCACGATCCCCCCGGCCTGACCGCTGGGCCGGTCGGCACGACCTGCGCCGTTGCGTTGACGGTTCACCCCGGTATCCCGGGCCGGACCGTCAACGCAACCGCCGGCGGTCAGTCCGCCACGATCCGGCGGACCTCGGAGCCGGTGAGGAGGTAGACCTCGCCGGCGGCGTCGCGGCCGAAGCTGTAGAGCTGGCCGCCGCCCAGCGACGCGGTCCAGTCGGTGCGCTCGACGGCCTCACCGTCGACGAGCCGGAACGAGCGCACGATGCCGGTGCAGAAGTCGCCGTAGAGGTAGTGGCCCCGGAGCATCCCGATCGCGCCGCGGTACACGTGCCCACCGGTGATCGAGCAGCCGTCACCGTGGCTGTACTCGAGGACCGGGCCGACGAGGCCGGACCGGTCGCAGCTCGCCGCCCCGACGCAGTGGTCGCCCTCCGTGATCGGCCAGCCGAAGTTGAGACCACGCGCCGCCGCGCTGACGGCGTCGACCTCCTCCCAGTCCGACTGGCCGACGTCGGCGATGTAGAGCGTGCCGGTGACGGCATCGAAGGACGACCGGTAGGGGTTGCGCAGCCCGTAGTGCAGGACCTCCGGGGCCCCGCCGCGCCCGCCGGCGAAGGGGTTGTCCGGCGGGATGCGGTAGGTCCCGGTGCGGCGCACGTCGAGCCGCAGGACGGCACCCAGGAGCGTCTCGGGATCCTGGCCGTTGCCGTAGGTGTCGCCGCCGCCTCCGCCGTCGCCCAGGAACAGGTGGAGCATCCCGTCGGGCCCGAACGCGAGCGTGCCGCCGTTGTGGTTGGCGGCCGGCTGCGGCACCCGCAGCTGCACGGTCTCGCTCGAGCGCACCGCCCGGTCCGGGTCGCTCGGCGAGCGCCGGTACTCGGCGAGGACGGTGGCACCGTCGCTGGCGCGGCTGTAGTGCACGAACACCCGCCCGGTCGTCGCGTGGTCCGGCGGGAACGCGAGCCCCAGGAGACCTCGCTCGCCGTCGTCGCGCACCCGGTCGCTGATGTCCAGGTAGGTCTCCAGCCGCCCGTCGACGAGCACCCGGATGCGTCCCGGACCGCTCGGCGATGAACAGGCGGTCGTCCCCCGGCGGGGCGGTCAGCTCCAGGGGCGTGTCGAGCCCGGACACGACGGTCTCGAGGCGCAGGCGGGGCGCCCGCCAGCCCCCGGTGGCCCAGTCGAGCTGCCCCAGCACGGGGTCGGACACCGCGGCCGGTCCGCCCGCGACGACCACCCGGGCGACGGTCCCCCGCCGGTCCACCAGCCAGTCACGTGTGCCGGCGGAGCTGTCGAGGTCACGACCGTCGACCAGGACGACGAGCCCGCCGAGCGCGACCGCGGCGGGTCCGGCGCCGAGGGCGTCCGCGAAGGCGCGTCCCGTGGCGGCCACCACCGTGCCGGGATCGGCGCCGGCGGCCACCGTGGCGTCGGCGAGGAGTGCCGCGGTCGCGAAGCGGTCCGCTCCGCCGATGCGGTCGAACGGGACACCGAGGTCGTCCGCGACCGCGTCGGGGATGGCCGCGGTCCCGCCCACGACGGTGGCACGCCGCGCACCGAGGTCGCGGATCGCGGCGCGGGTGGCGCTGGGCACGCCGTCGGGACGCACCAGCAGGATGGGTCGCCCGGCGTGGCCCGCCAACGCGCCGGCGGCGAGCGCGTCGGGCCACGCGCGGGCCGGGTCGGGGTGCTCGCCGAGGGCGACGAGCACGCGATCCCCGCTGGCGGACCCGGCGGCACGCCAGGCGTCGGCGGCGGCCCGCGCGACCGCGGCGGCGGTGGCGAAGCGATCGGGGCCGGCGATGCGTCGGACCTCGTGACCCCGGGCCGCGAGGCTCGACGCCACAGCCGACGACTGGGCCGCGGTGCCGCCGAGGAGGAGCACCTCGTCCACCCCCAGCCGGTCGAGCTCCGCGGCGACGCGTCCGTCGAGCCGCCCCGTCGGGTTCAGCAGGACCGGGCCCGAGATCGCCGCGGCGAGCGGGGCGGCGGCGAGCGCGTCGGCGAACGTGTCGTCGTCGGCGACCACCGCACGGCCCGCCGTGGTGAACGCCCGCTGGGACAGCGCGATGGCGGTCGCGACCCGGTCCGCCCCGCTGACGCGTTCGATGGTCGCGGTCGTGGCCTGCCGCGTCCGCCCACCCTCGGGGATCGGCGCCGCACCCACGGGCACGGGCGCCGTCAGCACCCCGCCGACGACCGCCAGGACCAGGACCCTCAGCCACGACCTCACGTCCGTCACCTCCCGTGTCGGACGCGACGATAGGTCGGCGTCAGCCCCGTTGGCGGAGCTTCTGGAGCCGGCGTCCGAGGCTCAGCGCCGCCTCGAGCTGCCGCGCCTGCCCGGGCACGAGGTGCTTGGCGCCGTAGCGGGTCGCCCCACGCACGAACCACTCCCAGCGGGACTCGTCGGGGACGCCGGCGCTCGACAGCGACCCCTCGAGGTGGATGAACGGGCGTGCACGGCAGGAGGCGGACCTCCCACCCGGCGTCGCGGGCCCGGTGGCAGAGGTCCGCGTCCTCCCAGTAGAGGAAGAACTCCTCGTCGAACAGCCCGATCTCGTCGAGGCAGGCGAGGCGGACGACCATCGTCCCGCCGATGACGTGGCCCTCCACGCGCATGTCGTCCATGACGGTCGAGGCGTCGGAGGTCGACACCCGGGAGCCGATCAGGGCGCCGCCGGCAGCCGAGCGCATCCGCACCGGCTCGAACCCGGCGGCGAAGGTCATCGCCCGGCGCACCGACGTGGGCCCCCACGCGCTCGGGATGCGCTCGCCGTTGTCGGATTCGAGCGGACCGGTGGCGATGCCGACCTTGGGCCGGCGCGCGAGGAGGGTCGCGAGCTCGGTCAGCGACGGCCCCTGGAGCCGGACGTCGGGGTTGAGGAGGGCGACGTGGCTGACCCCGGTCCGGCGGATGGCCTCGATGCCCTCGTTGCACGAGGCCGCGTAGCCGCGGTTCTCCTCGCGGGCGATGAGGGTGGCGGGCCCCACCTCGGGCGGACCCGACGGGCTCGCATCGTCGACCACGACGATGGGGACGCCGGGCTCGTGGGTGGCGAGGGAGGCGAGCAGCCCCGGCAGCATCGCCTGGGACTCGTGGGTGACCACGACGACGCCGATCCTGCGCGGCACCTCTCCACCTCCCGCGGCGGGGGACCGTCCCTCGGCGCCCGTCTCTCCTACGGTACGCGGCGGGCGGGGCGGCGTGCCTCGGGACGGGGCGCGACACGACGGACCGGAGGCGGGTGGTGGCGAGCGGTGACGAGCGGTTCCTGGCCCGGGCGGCGGCCGCCGGCCTCGACGTCGACCCGCGGCGGTTCCCGGACGGGACCCGGACGGCGGCGGACGCGGCCGCAGCGGTCGGCTGCGCCGTCGACCAGATCGTGAAGTCGCTCGTGTTCGTGGCCGACGGCGAGCCGGTGCTGGTGCTCACCTCGGGGGCGAACCGCGTGGACACGACACGTCTGGCCGCGGCGCTGGGCGCCGGCGAGGTCCGCAAGGCCGACGCCGACGAGGCCCGGCAGGCGACCGGCTACGCCATCGGGGGGACGCCACCCCTGGGGCACGATCGGATGCTCGTCACCCTCGTCGACCCGCACCTGCTCCGCTTCGACGTCGTGTGGGCGGCGGCCGGCACGCCGACGGACGTGTTCGCGATCGACGCCGAGCGCCTCCTCGAGGTGACCGGCGCCCGCGTGGAGGACGTGACCGTCCGCTGATCCCGGGCTCGTCGGTCCCGATCCCGCCAGCTCCGGACAGGTTCAGGTGCGGTCGGAGAAGGCGGACCCGTCCTCCTCGATCCGTCGCTCGACCACGACCGGGTCGGCGACGACCCGCAGGTCAACCTCCGAGGCGCCGGTGGCGGCCTCCAGCCGCCGCGCGAGCCCGTCGGTGGCCGCGTCGTCGAGCCGACCGGCGACCTCGACGAGGACGCGGTGGGTGCGGCTGCGCGTCGTCGCGGGCCCGACCTCCACGCGCCAGGCCCCCACGGCCGGCTCGTCGGCGAGGACCGCCCCGACGCCGCGCATGTCGACGCGTTCGGTCCCGCCCGAGCGGGTCATCCGCGGCTGCCAGGCCGACGGGAGGAACGGGCCCGTGATCCGCGGCACGCTGCGGCCACAGGCGTCACAGGCGTCGCGGTCCACCCCGCCGACGTAGGTGCCGGTCTGGTAGCGGACGAGCGCGGTGCCGTGCCACCCGGCGGAGGTGAGGGTCAGGTCGCCGTCGGCGTCGCTCGGGGCGCCGGTCAGGGGATCGACGACCTCGACGACCTCCATGTCGGGGTAGGTGTGCAGGCCGGCACCCCCCTCGGCGCACTCGGCCCACAGCGCCCGAGCCTCGGACGGTGCCCAGAGCGCGCGCACCCGGAGGTCGCGGCTCGCGCCGGCGGCCTGCCACGCCTCGGCGATGCGGCCGCGGTCCTCGTCGCTGGGGGGCGGGCCGACCAGCACCACCGTGTCGACGCGGACGGCGTCGACCCCGTCCGCGCCGGCGATCACGCCGGCGAGTGCCTCGGCCTCGTCGGTCGCGACGGCGACCGCGGTGACCGGGAGCAGCCCGAAGCTCGCGAGGCAGCGCTCGAGGTCGTCGCCCGCGCCACGGGGGTGCAGCGCGAGCATCGAGGCGCCGAGCGCGAGGTGGTAGACGCCCCACCACGCGAGCGTCGGCCCCGCGGGGACCGCGGAGACGAGGTAGTCGGTGTCGTCGAGACCGAGGACGGCCGCCGCGCGGGCGCCGGCGCGGTGCAGCCGGTCGAGGTCGCTGCGGGAGTAGGCGATGGCGAGGTCGTCGTCGACGCCGCCCCGGTGGACGTGGATCGGCTTGTACTCGGTGAGGAGCGCGAGCCGCTTGCCGTCGGGACCGCTCCTGCGGATGCTCCGTGCGATGGCGCGGAGGGTCCCGCCGGCGGCGTGCGCCTTGACCTGATCCTCGGTGGGACGCATCAACAGGCCCGGCGCGCCGGTGCCGCTGGCCCGGAGCAGGTCGAGCTCACGGACGGGCGGGAACGCGGCGAGCTCGGGCCGGGTCTGCGAGGCACCACGACCGATCCCGCGGTCGCGGGCGAGGTCGGCCCAGGTGGCCGTGAACGCGATGGCGGACGGGAGCCACTGGTCGAGCACGAGCCCCTGGACGCGCGTCTGCTCGTCGGGGCTGCGCTGATCCCACGGTGCGGTCACGGTCGTCACTCCCGGTCAGGTCGGGCCGCAGCCTACCGACGCCCCCTCCCACCACCGTTGCCGCGGGGGACGTGCGGAGCCCCGGCCGTGGGGCCGGGGCTCCGGGTGGGACGCGGGCGCGTCAGCCCTTGCGGGCCTTGATCTCGTCGATGAGCTTCGGGACGACCTTGTAGAGGTCGCCGACGACACCGAAGTCGGTGATCGAGAAGATCGGCGCCTCGGGGTCCTTGTTGACGGTCACGATGTTCTGCGCGGTCTGCATGCCGGCGCGGTGCTGGATGGCCCCGGAGATGCCGTTGGCGATGTAGAGCGACGGCGACACCGTGCGGCCGGTCTGGCCGATCTGGTAGCGGTGCGGGTACCAGCCCGCGTCGGTCGCGGCACGCGAGGCACCGACACCGGCGCCGAGCGTGTCGGCGAGCTCCTCCATGAGGCGGAAGCCCTCCTCCTCGCCGAGCCCACGACCACCGGAGACGACGATCGCCGCCTCACCGATGTCGGGACGGTCACCGCCGGACTGGATCTCGACCGAGGTGACCTTCGAGCGCTGCGCGTCCTCGGACACCGACAGGTCCAGCGCCACGGTCTCGGGCGAGCCCCCGTCGCCCTCCTCGGCGGCGAAGGCGTTGGACGAGATGCCCCAGATCGGGAACGACCCGTCGGCGATGCGGGCCTTGGTGATGAGGTCACCGCCGAAGACCTCCTTGACGCCGATGACCGCGCCGTCCTCGACCTCGAGGTCGGTGCAGTCGGTCACCACGCCGGCGCCGACGCGGATGGCGAGCCGTGCGGCGACGTCCTTGGTGTGGTTGTTGGAGGCGAAGAACAGCGACGACACGTCGTTGTCGTCGATGATCTTCTGCAGCGCCTCGACCTGCGGCAGCGTGACGTAGCCGTACGCGTCCTCGCTGTCCCAGGTGTAGAGCTTCTGCGCGCCGTAGGCGCCCAGCGTGTCGGCGTGCTCGGCCGCGCCGGGTCCGAACCACGCGGCGGAGATGGTGTCGCCGGTGTCGGCCGCGATCTTGCGCGCAGCGGTCAGCATCTGCAGGGAGACCTTGCGGGGCTTGCCCTGCGAGTGGTCGATCAGGACCAGGAGCTCACTCATCGTTCGTAACCCTTCACGTCGTCTGTGCCGGTGGGGCGGCGGCCGTCAGATGAACTTCTTCTCCTCGAGCCAGTCCGCGAGCTGGCTGGCGGCGGCTCCGGACCCGTCGTCCTCGACGATGGTCCCGGCCTCCTTCGGCGGACGCGGCGAGAACTCGAACATCACGGCCTTGGCGGAGTCGCGACCGACCTCGCCGGCGTCGCCGCCGATGTCACCGAGCGACTTCTGGTCCAGCGGCTTGGACTTGGCGGCCATGATCCCCTTGAACGAGGGGTAGCGCGGCTCGTTGATGGCCTCGACGACCGAGACGATGGCGGGGAGCGACGACTCGACGACGTCCCAGCCCTCCTCGTGCTCGCGGTGGACGACGACCTTGTCGCCGTCGACCTCGAGGTGGCGGGCGTAGGTGAGCGACGGCACGCCGAGGATCTCCGCGACGGCCGCCGGCACGAGGCTCGTGCGGGCGTCGGTGGACTGGTTCCCGAAGATGACGAGGTCGAAGCCCTCGTCCTCGAGCGCCTTGGCGATGACCTTGGCGGTGCCGATCGCGTCGGAGCCGCTGATGGCGTCGTCGGTGATCTGCAGGCCGGCGTCGAGCCCGTAGGACAGGGCCTTGCGGACGACCGACTGGGCCGAGTCGGGACCGACGAGCAGGACCTTCACCTCGGCGTCCGCGTTCTCCTTGAGGCGGACGGCCTCCTCGATCGCGAACTCGTTGACCGGGCAGAGGACGGACTCGACGGAGTCGCGGTCGACGGTCTTGTCGTTCGGGTCGATCTTCTTCTCGCCTGCCGTGTCGGGCACGCGCTTGACCGGGACGATGACCTTCATCGGATCGGTTCCCTTCTCGTTGGTCTGGGGACCACGGCTCCGCGGGTCGGGGGTGTGCGGCATCGACCGCGAGCGTGGGTGGAGGGCGGGTCGGCTCTGCTGGGCGGGGGGTGTGCGGGGCCGGGTGGTGCGGGAGTCGATGCAACCTGTAGCAAGCGCTCCAAGTCAAATCGTCGGGGTGCCCATTCGGCCGTGCCCCACCGCGTCGGCGCACCCGTCGACGGCCAGGGGGGAGGCCGCGACGGGGCCGGTCGCGGGGGGTACCGGCGACGCTAGGGGGTCGCGTCCGGGCGCGCCTGCGGACTCCCGTACAGTGCGCCCGTGTCCGAGCCGACCGTCCCCCCCGACGCCCCGTCGGGCCTCGTCCTGACGGGCGAGCGGACGCTGCCCGGCATCCCCGAGGAGACCTACTGGTACGAGCGCCACGTGGTCGCCTACGCCCTCGTCGCCGCGCGGGCGCCCGGGTGCACCGTCCTCGACGCCGGCTGCGGCGAGGGCTACGGACTGCGGATGCTGGCCGACGCCGGCGCCGAGCGGGTCGTCGGTGTCGACCTCGACGAGACCGTGGTCGCCCACGTCCGCGCGACCTACGCCGACGCGGACCCGGCCATCGAGGTCCACGCCGCGGAGCTGATGACGCTGCCGCTCGGGGACGACGAGGTCGACCTGGCGGTCTCGTTCCAGGTCATCGAGCACCTCCACGACATCCCGGGCTACCTGCGGTCCCTTCGGCGCGTCACGCGTCCCGGCGGCGAGGTCGTGATCGCCACCCCCAACCGGCTCACCTTCACCCCCGGCAGCGACGTGCCGGTCAACCCGTTCCACACCCGCGAGTTCACCGCCGGCGAGCTCGCCGACGAGCTGACCGCGGCAGGGCTCACGGTGACCGAGGTGCTGGGCGTCCACCACGGCGAACGCCTCCGCGCGGTGGAGGCCCAACACGCACGACCGCTGACCGACCTCCTCACCGCCTCCGCGCCGACCGACTGGCCGGCGTGGCTGCGGGCGCTCGTCGAGAGCGTCACGGTCGACGACTTCGAGGTCCGCGCCGACGACCTCGACGCCTCGCTCGACCTGGTGGCGGTGTGCCGGGTCGGGGACCGCTGATGGCGCCCGCGCCGGGCGAGGTCGCCCTCGTCCTCCACACCCACCTCCCCTACCTCCGCGGTCACGGCGTCTGGCCGGTCGGCGAGGAGTGGCTGTTCCAGGCGTGGGCCGAGTCGTGGCTGCCGGTGACGCGGATGCTGCTCCGGCTGGCCGACGAGGGACACCACGACGTGCTCGACCCTCGGCGTGACCCCGCTGGTGGCCCACCAGGTGGCCGACCCCCGGCTGCGGGCCGAGGTCGGCACGTGGATCGGCAGCCAGATGTGGCGCGCCGAGGAGCAGCGCTCGCTCCACGGCTGGGCCGGCGCCGGCATCCCCGAGCTCGGCTCGTTCTACTGGCGGCGCTACGCCGGCCTGCTCGCCTTCCACGAGGAGGTCGAGCGGCGGGGCGGGCTCCTCGCCGTGTGGGCCGACCTGGCGGGACGGGGCGTCATCGAGCTCCTGGGGGGCCCCGCGACGCACCCGTACCTGCCGCTGCAGACCGACCCGGCGCTCATCGACGCCCAGCTGGCCTGCGGGCTCGACCACCACGCGCGGTGGGCCGGCACACGACCGACCGGCATCTGGGCGCCCGAGTGCGGGTACCGGCCCGCCGGCCGGGTCGCCGACGCGACCGCGGAACCGACGGCGGTCGACGCCCTCGGCACCCCGACCCTGCCGCGCACGGGTCCGGCGCTCCCCGGCCTCGAGGAGCACTACGCCCGCGCCGGCGTGAGCCACTTCCTCGTCGACGCCGCGACGCTGGTCCGTGCCGCGGGTGGCGCCGAACGGGACTGGACGACCCGCCCCGCCGTCCCCGACCCCGCCGCCGGCGACCCCTACGAGGTCGTCCACGACGGCGTGCTGGTCGGCGACTCCGACGTGGTCGCCTACGCGCGCGACCTCGCGGTCGCCTACCACGTGTGGTCACCGACGGCGGGGTACCCCGGGGACGTCTGGTACCGCGACTACCACGCCAAGGGCGACTTCGGTCTGCACCCGTCGTGGCGCGTGACCGACAAGACCCTGTCGCCGATGGAGAAGGCCGTCTACGAGCCGGACCGTGCGGCGGCGAGCGTCCGGCGCGACGTGGCCCACCTCCACGGCGTGCTGCACGAGGTGCTCGACCCGCGCCCCGGCGACCTCGTCGTCGCGGCCTACGACACCGAGCTGTTCGGGCACTGGTGGTTCGAGGGCGTGGACTGGCTCGAGGGGCTCGTGCGCGCCATCGCCGACGACCCCGGCCTCACCACCACGACGCTCGCGTCACGGCGTACCCGTCGACCGCCGACCCGGCGGCTGGACCTGCCGGAGTGCTCGTGGGGCTACGCCAAGGGCCACGCCTCCTGGGTGACGTCCGAGACCCGCGAGCTGTGGGTGGGGCTCCGCGCGGCGGAGCGACGCGCCCGGGTCGCGCTCACGACCAGCGGGCCCGACCCGGCCCTGGCGGACCAGATCGCGCGGGAGCTGGCGTTGCTCACGTCCAGCGACTGGCCGTTCATGGTCACGCGCGGCAACGCGCCCGGGTACGCGTTCGAGCGCTTCCGTGGGCACCTCGACCAGCTCGGGGTGCTGTGTGACGCCGCCGAGGCCGGGCACGCGGACGTGACCGGCCTCGTGGCGGCGTCCCGGGCGCTCGACGACGCGCCGGCCGATCCGTCGGCCTTCGTCGCGGCGCTGGCGGGTCAGGACGCGCGCGCGGCGTTGGCGACGAAGGCGTCGCGCACGTAGCTCGCCAGGCCCGGCTCGCGGTCGTCCCAGTACGCGGTGAAGCGCGGGTCCTGGACGTACATCTCGCCGAGGCCGGCGTGCATCTGGGGCGGGCAGTCGTAGAACCAGTGGGCGATGTGCTGCCGGTGGGCCTCCGCGGTGCCCATCGCGGGCTCGGAGTCGGCCGGCTCGCCGGCACGCTTGACGGCGATGAAACGGTCGACGATGCCGTCGGCCTCGACCTTCATGGCCTTCCAGTCCTCCTTCCCGTAGCGCGTGGTGCGCTCCTGGGACTGGCGGTACGCGTCCGTGTCGCCCCAGCGCTCCCGCGCCTCGTCCTCGTACTCCGACGGGTCGAAGCCGTCGAAGAGGTCCTCGTCGGTCACGGTCGTCCCCTCCTCGTGTGCGGTCAGCGCGGCGTCGATCGCCGCGACCATCGTGTGGAGCTCGCCGATGCGACGCGCGAGCTCGGCCCGCTGCGTCCGGAGCGCGCCGACCCGGTCGTGGCCGGGGTCGTCGAGCAGCCGCTCGATGTCGGCGAGGCTCATCCCGAGCGCGCGGTGGACCAGGATCTCCTGCAGCCGTTCGAGGTCCTCACGGTCGTAGAGCCGGTAGCCGGCGTCGGTCCGTGCGCTCGGGCGCAGGAGCCCGATCTCGTCGTAGTGGTGGAGCGCCCGCACCGTCACACCGGTCAGCGCCGCCACCTCCTTCACCGTCCGCACGTCGTCCTCCATCAGCGTCTCGTCACCGACGCTACGGCCTCACGTGGCGTGAGGGTCAACGACACGGACCGGTGGTGTCGCACCAGGCGCACGGGGTCTCCGGGCGGACGGCGGGGGCGGTCGGCCGGCCGCAGGTCGTAGGCTCCCGGGGATGCGACTCCCCCTGGTGCTGAAGCGCGTGCTGTGGGTCGGGACCTCCTCCTTGGTGGCGGTCACGGCCATCGTCGTGTTCTTCGCGTGGCTGGCGCTGCAGGTCGAGTGGCGCGTGCCCGACCCGGGTGCGCTGTCCGGCCCCACCGAGGTGTTCGCGCGGGACGGGACCGTGCTCGCCCGGTTCACCTCCGAGGTCGACCGTCGGGTCGTGCCGCTGGACGAGGTGAGCCCCCACGTCGTCGACGCGGTCGTCGCCAACGAGGACGAGCGCTTCTACGAGCACGGCGGGGTCGACCCGCTGTCGCTGCTCCGGGCGGTCGTGACCAACGTCCGGACCGGCGGGATCGCCCAGGGCGGCTCGACGCTCACGCAGCAGTACGTGAAGAACGCGTTCGTCGGCTCCGAGCGGACCCTCCTCCGCAAGGTCCGCGAGGCGGTCATCTCGATCCAGCTCGAACGCGACCTGACCAAGCGCGAGATCCTGGAGCGCTACCTCAACACCGTCTACTTCGGCGAGGGCGCCTACGGCGTCGAGGCGGCCTCGCTCACCTACTTCGGGGTCCACGCGGCCGAGCTGTCGGCGGCCCAGGGGGCGACCCTCGCCCAGCTGCTGCCGGCGCCGTCGGCCCGCAACCCGCGGGTCGACCCGACCGGCGCCGACGAGCGTGCCGACGCCGTGCTCCGCAAGATGGTCCGGCTCGGCGTACCTCGACGCGGCCGAGCTCGGCGCCGCCCAGTCGCCGGGCGGGTCGAGGTGCTGCCCCGCCAGCCCGAGAGCGACCGTCGCGCCGTACTTCGTCGAGTACGTCCGCAAGCAGCTCGAGGCGACCTACGGCAAGCAGGCGCTCCTGACCGGGGCGCTCGAGGTCCGCACCACGCTCGACCTCGCCGCTCAGCGCGAGGTCGACGCAGGCGGTGGAGGCGCAGCTGCTGAGCCAGGACCCGGGCCGGGTGCGCGCCGGCGCGGTCGCGATCGATCCACGGACCGGCGACATCCTGGCGATCCACGGCGGACCGGACTTCGGCGCGCAGCCGTTCGACCTCGCCACGCAGGGGCGGCGCCAGAACGGGTCCACGTTCAAGCCGATCGCGTTCCTGGCGGCGCTCGAGCAGGGCATCGAGCCGGGCGAGAGCTACCGCTCCCCCGGCGAGATCGTCATCACGCCCGACAACTGCCCCCCGTACGACGGCGCACCCGAGGACGTCACCGGTGGACCGGGCGGCCGGATGAGCCTGCGCGAGGGGCTCATCAACTCGGTCAACACCGTGTTCATCCAGGTGGGCTGCGACGTCGGCCCCGAGGCGATCATCGACGTGGGCCTGCGGATGGGTGTGCGCAACCGCATCGGCGCGGAGGTCGCCGTCGCCCTCGGCGGGTCCGACTACGGCGGGTCGGTGCTCGACATGGCGTCGGCGTTCGCGACCCTCGCCAACGACGGCCTGTACTGCTCGGCGCGCTCGATCCTGGAGGTCCGCGGTCCCGACGGGGCGCTCCTCCGACGCCCCGCGAGGTCACCGTGGTCCCCGGGATGGACCCGCGGCCGCGGTCGCTCACGAGCGCGGAGCTGGCGGACCGGCCGGAGGAGCTCGCCGCCCGCGACGACGGTCGGTGCGCCGCCACGCTCGACGCCGACCGGGTCCGCACGACGACAGCCAGGCGCTGGAGGAGGTCGTGGAGCGCACCACCGGCCGCCGGGCCCGGATCGACCGACCCCAGGCCGGCAAGACCGGGACCACCAACGACGAGCGGGACGCCTGGTTCGTCGGCTACACCCCCGACCTGTCGCTCGCGGTCTGGGTCGGCGACCCGGTCGAGCCCACGCCGATGCGGGACATCGCCGGCTTCGACCAGCGTCCAGGGCGGGACCATCCCGGCGCTTATCTGGAAGGACGCGGCCGAGGACATCCTGGCCGACGTGCACCCCGTCCGACTTCCTCGAGGCCGGCGAGCTCGAGGACGGCGACGGCGGACGGCGGCCGGCGCCGGCGCGTCCGATCCCGTCCCCGACGCCGTCGGTGGCACCGAGCCCGACCCCGACCGGGACCGACGACGGAGCCGAGTGGGGACGGCACCGAGGGTCCCGGGGGCGACGGCGACCCCGAGGAGCCCTCGCCCTCGCCGTCCGACGACGGCTGCATCATCGTGATCGGCGGCTGCTGACCCTCACCCGTCGTCGGGCGTGGCCTCGAGCGCGTCGCAGTTGCGCAGCATCCGCTCGCACAGGAGCTGGACCGGGATCATCGACTGCTCCTCCCCCGCCCCGGACCCGAACGGGCGGTAGCTGGTGGAGACGACCCCCACCACGAGCCCGTCGGCGTCCACGACCGGACCGCCGCGGAGGAAGCCGATGCCGGGGAGGTCGGTGACGAGCACCGTGACGTCCGCGTAGGCGACCTGGCCCGGGAGCTGCACCGTGTCGAGCGTCGGGGTGACGCCGGCGGCGACGACCCGCTCGCCCTGGACGAGCGCTCGTCGGAGGGACGCCACCCGAGCAGCTCGAGGTCCCCGATGTCGGCGCGGATGAGCGCGAGGTCACGACCGGCGTCCCACGAGTGCGTGGTCCCGGTGACGCTGCCGGACGGGGTGACGACCTCGACGGTGCCGACCACGCCGCCCGGCGCGTCGGGGTCCCGGATGAGGGCGTAGGTGGTGACGATGAAGCGTGGCTGCCGTCGGTCGCCACGGCGAAGCCCGACGCCGACGCGCTCCTCGGTCGGGCGGGTCGGGGTGACCGGCTGCTCCTGCGCGGGCTGCTGCGGCGGCTGCTGGTCGGCTGGCGTCTCGCTCGGGGACGACTCCTGGGCGAGCGCACCGTTCGGCTGGCCGTCGCCGGCGGGGGCCTGCGCCGGCGGCGCGGTCGGGGCGGCGCCGATCGTCGCGCGGAGCGCGACGACGCCCGAGGTCGTCACGTCGTCGAACGGCAGCTCGCGCGTCAACGACTCGCGGACCGCGTCGACCTGCCCTCGATGGCGTCGAGCGCCTCCTGGCCGGCGGCCTGGACGTCCTCGACCGCGCTCTTAGCTCGGCCCGGCCGTCGGCCGTCTCCTGCTGGAGCGCATGGACCTGCTGGCCGTAGTACGACGGTCGCGAGCGCGCCGGCGATGACCGCACCTGCCAGCCCGACCATGACGAAGACCGGCAGGGTCCACCAGCCGAGCCGGTCGCGCGAGCCGAGCAGACGTTCCTTCAGAGGCCATGCGCTCGGCCACCGTGCCGTCGGCCGGAGCCTAACCGGGTCGGCCGCGAGCATAGGGGCCCGAGGGCCCGTCCGCCCTGACCGCGACCATCGGCACGCGCGATCTCCTCACGCCGGCGACGCGCGGCGTGCAACAGTTCGGCGGCATCGCGCTGCCGATGAGCCTGACGGTGAGGGGAGCCGAGTCCCGATGTCCGACACCGCTGCACCGGCGACGCCCACGCCGGAGGTCCGCCGGTCCCCGGCCCGGCTGACCGCGCGCCCTGCACCGCGAGATGGCGCGGGTGGCCGCGCTGCTGTACGGCGCCGGCGGGTGCCTCGTCCTCGGCACGCTGCTGTTCCCGGCCGGGGCCGGCCGGGCGCCGGGGTCCTGGCCGACCGTCGCGGCTGACCGCGCGGTCGTCGCGGCGCGCTTCCTCTGGTCGCCGAGCGGCTGGTCCTGCCCCTCCCGGTCTACGCCACCGCGACCGCCCTCGGGACGGTCCTCATCTCGGTGGCGGTCGTCGCCGGCGGGCCCGCGACGATCGCGGCCTACGGCGTGCTGTACGTGCTCGCCCTGGCCTACGCGTTCTTCTACTACCCGACCCGGGTCGCGATCGGGGAGGTACGTCCTGGTCGCTCGGTGCCTACGCCCTCGCGTTGGCCCAGGCCCCGCCGGCGGCGGCGAGCGCGACCTGGCTGGTGACGGTCGGGGCGTCCCTCACCGTCGGCGCGGTCATCGGGTCGCTGGGGCACCGGGTGCGGGGGCTCCTGGCGGCCGAGCAGGCGACCGTGGAACGGCTGCGCGAGCTCGACGCGATGAAGGACACGTTCATCACCGCGATCTCGCACGAGATCCGCACGCCGCTGACCGTCATCGTGGGGCTCACCTCGACCCTGCACGACCACGGCGAACGCATCCCGGAGGACGACCGCCGCGACGTCATCGCCCGGCTGACGAGCCACGCCCGCCGGCTCGAGCGGCTGGTCGAGAACGTGATGGACATCCAGCGTCTGACGCACGGCTCGGTGACCGCCCACCGGACCGAGGTCGACCTCAGCCAGCTCGTCCTCGAGGTGGCCGGGTCGGTCGAGCTGCACGGGCCCCTGCACACCAGCGCCGAACCGGTCCTCGCGCGGGTCGACCCGACCCTCACGCGACGCATCGTGGAGAACCTGCTGGTCAACGCCGCCAAGTACACCTCGCCGGAGACGCCGGTGTGGGTGTGGGCGACGCACGACCCGGACGGCGTCACCCTGGTCGTCGAGGACGCCGGCGACGGGGTGCCCGACCACCTGAAGGACGAGATCTTCGAGGCGTTCACCCGCGCCGACCCGGACCACCCGTCGCCCGGCACCGGGGTGGGGCTGTCGCTCGTCGCCCGCTTCGCGGGCCTGCACGGGGGACGCGCCTGGGCGGAGGACCGTCCCGGTGGCGGCGCGCGGTTCTGCGTGTGGCTCCCGCACGGCCCGCTCGGCCCCCCGGCCCGGTCCGGCGCACGGTCGACCGACCTCCCGACGGCGATGCCGGCGCCGGCACGGGACGCCCACGACCTGCCGAGGGTCACCCGCCCGCGGGACTGACCGACCGGCCCGCCGGCCACCTTGCGCCGGCGGTCGGCGACCTGCGAGCATCCGCACTCGTGCGCATCCTCATGCTGTCCTGGGAGTACCCACCCCGCGTCGTCGGTGGGCTCGGTCGCCACGTCGCGGCCCTGTCGCGGACGCTCGCGGCCCAGGGGCACGAGGTCCACGTGATCACCCGCGACCACCCCGACCGGCCCGCGCCCGAGGACGAGTGGCTCGAGGGCGTGCACGTCGTGCGGGTGTCCGAGGCGCCTCCGGTCATCCCGTTCAGCGACCTGATCCCGTGGGTGCTGGCGTTCAACAACCGGGTCCAGGCCGCCGCCACCCGGCTCGCGCTCGACGGCGAGTTCGACGTCATCCACGCCCACGACTGGCTGGTCGCCTACGCGGCTGCGGGCCTCAAGGACGCGTTCGGGATCCCGCTGGTGGCGACCATCCACGCGACCGAGTACGGCCGGCACCAGGGCTACCTGCCGGGCCCGATGAACAAGCTCATCCACCAGATCGAGTGGTGGCTCACCTACGAGGCCCGGCGGGTCATCACCTGCTCGAAGTACATGCGCCAGCAGTGCCGCGACATCTTCCTGCTCCCGGGCGAGGGGGTCGACGTCGTGCCGAACGCGGTCGCGACCCGCGACTTCGCGCTGCCCGCCGACGAGGTGGCCGCCTTCCGTCGCACGCTCGTGGGCCCGCGCACCAAGATGGTGCTCTTCGCCGGGCGACTCGAGTACGAGAAGGGCGTGCAGACCGTCATCGCCGCGCTGCAGGAGGTCCGTGCGGCGGTCGGCCCGGTCAAGTTCTTCATCGCCGGCATCGGCACCTACTCCGACGAGCTCCGCCGTCAGGTCCGCGAGCGGCGGCTCGGCAACCACGTCAAGTTCACCGGCTTCCGCGAGGACCACGAGCTGCGGCTGCTGTACGCGGCCGCGGACGTCGCGCTCGCCCCGTCGATCTACGAGCCGTTCGGCCTGGTCGCGGTGGAGGCGATGGCGTGTGGCACCCCGGTGGTCGTCGGGGACACCGGCGGGCTCCGCGAGATCGTCTCCGACGGCCACGGGCTCACCTTCACCCCCCAGGACCCCGAGCACCTCGCCGAGGTCCTGATCGAGGTCCTGACCGACGACGCGCTCGCGGCTGATCTCGTGGCCAAGGGACGCGAGCGGATCGCCACCCGCTACGACTGGTCCACGGTCGCCACCTCGACCGTGGACGTCTACGCCCGCGCGATCGTCGAGGAGGCCGAGCTCGCCGGCGCCGGCGACGGCGAGGACCGCCGCCCGCTGCGTGCCCTGCTGCACGAGGCCGAGATCCTCGAGCTCGGCACCGCCGCCAGCTGACCCCCTCGCCCCCACGAGGTTCGTAGCGAGACGTTCTCCCAGTGGGGATGTTCCCCTACGAACCTGGAGCCGGGGTGCGGCGGAGGGCCTCTGCGGTCGCCTGGACCATCGGGTCGTCCTCGATCTCGTCGAGCGTGACCGGGAGGGCGAGCGACCAGTTCGCGCGCTGGTCCCGGGTCGTGCCGGGGACGTTGGGCCGGTCGGCGACACCGAGCGCGTCCTCGAGCTGGGTCGACGACCACCCGGCTCGGGCCGGCGGCGAGACGCCGGTGCAGCGCCAGGCTCACGTCGCGGGCGTCCCCGTCGGCCGCGACGCCGGTGGCCTCCTCGAGGTCGCGGTGGAGCCGGGCGAGCCAGTCCGTGTCGGGGTCGAGGCCGGCGTCCTCCTGCATCCGCAGGTCGGCGCCCGTCCACACACCGGCGACGGTCGGCAGGTCGTGCGTGGTCACCGACCCGAGCGCGTCGGTGGCCCAGCGCTCGACCGGGTCGTCCTCGAACCACCACACCTGGTAGCGCAGGATGCGGCGTGCCAGGAGCTCCTCGCGGACGCCACCCTCGACGGTGCCGAGGTCCTCGCCGACGACGAACGCGCCGGCGCGCTGCGACTCGAGCGCGAGGATGTCGAGGAGCTCGCGCGTCGGCATGCGCACGTAGGCGCCGTCGGCGGGGGTGCCGCCCTCGGGGATCCAGAACAGCCGGAACAGCCCGAGCACGTGGTCGATGCGGACCCCGCCGACGTGGCGGAACGCCGCGCGGAGGGTGTCGATGAACGGCTGGTAGCCGGCCGCGCGGAGCTTCCACGGCACGAACGCCGGCAGGGTCCAGTCCTGGCCCGCCGGCCCGAGCCGGTCGGGCGGGGCGCCGACCGTCACGCCGGTCGCGAGCACGTCCTGCCACATCCACGCGTCGGCGCCGTCGGGATCGGAGCCGATCGGCACGTCGCCGAGCAGCGCGAGCGGCTCGCCGGCACGGGCGAGCTGTGCGTCGAGCACCCACTGGACCCAGCGGTGGAAGCGCACGTCGTCGGCGTGCTCGTCGGCGAACGCGCGCGACCGCGTCCGAGCCCGGGTCCCGGAGCGGGTCGGGCCAGCCGCGCCACCGGTCCCCGTGGTGCTCGACCAGCGTCTGGTGGGTGGCGAACCGGTCGAGGTCGGTGCCCCGTTCGGCGACGAAGCGGCGGAACCCGGCGTCGTCGTCGAGGCCGCCGGCGGTGGCGTCGTAGACGCGCCGGAGCGCGGCGCGCTTGAGCCGGTGGACCTCGTCGCGGTCGATCTCGCGCCGGTCGAGCAGCGCCCGGCCCTCGCGCGGCGAGGTCGCTGAGGTCGACCGCGCCCGCGCCCGGGGCCTCCTCGGGGCGCGCGTAGACGGGGTCGAGGAAGCGGCGGCTCGTGGGGAAGTACGGCGAGGTCTCGCGTGGGGTCACCGGGTCGACCGCGGCCAGCGGGTTCACGAGGACGGTCCCCGCCCCGCGGTCGGCGGACCAGCGGGCGAGCCGACGGAGGTCGGCGAGGTCGCCGATGCCCCAGCTGTCCCGCGACCGCAGCGCGTAGAGCTGCGTGGCCCAGCCCCAGGTGCGGAGGTCGTCCGGGAGGTGGCAGGTGCCGGGGCTCACGATCAGCCGGCGGGGCGTGCCCTCGCCGTGGACGAGCAGGTCGTGGTAGCCGCAGGGGAGGTCGGTCGGGAGGTCGCCGACGTGCACGGTCCGGCGCGAGCCGTCCTCGCAGACGACCTCGGTCGCTCCGTCGACCCACCACGGCTGTCCCTGCCGGAGCACCAGCACGGCGTCGGTGTCGGGCGGGCCGGCGTCGGCGGCGTCCGGGTCGCCCCCCATGGCGGTGACGAGCGCGGCGCGGGTGGACGCCGGCACCTCGGTCCAGGTGCCGAAGGCGTCCTCGTAGGCGCCGACGATGCCCCACGCGTCGGCGGCCGTCACGCGTCGTCCTCCGCGACGAGGAGCGCGCAGGGGAAGGTCGCGAGGAGCTCGGCGAGCGGCAGGGTCCCGCCGGTCCAGCGGCTGCCCGACAACCGGTCCACCCAGCGGCCCTCGGGGACGTCGAGGGTGGTGCGCTGCCAGTCCCAGTCGGCGAAGCCCGTCCCGAGCGCCGCCACGAGCCGTGGCGCGATCGGCAGGACGCGACCGCCCCGGAGGAAGGCGACGACGTGGTCCTCGCGGGGTCCGGTGGCGTGGACCGCCTCGTAGGCGGCCTCGGCGCCGAACGCGGCGGGCTCGTCGCGCCGCGCCTGCAGCGCCCGGTGGGTGACCCACAGCTTCGGCAGCCCCTCGTCGAGACGGTCGAGGAGGTCGTCGGGCCGGGGGTCGTCGCCGAGCTCGGCGAGGAGCCGGTGCCGCAGGTCGAGGTCGACCGGGCGGCGGTTGTCGGGGTCGACCAGCGACAGGTCCCAGAGCTCGGTGCCCTGGTAGATGTCGGGGATGCCGGGGCTGGTGAGCTTCAGCAGGGTCTGCGACAGCGAGGTGAGCCGCCCGGCCTCGACGACCTCGTCGAGGAACGCCTCCAGCGTGGCGAGGAACTCGTCGTCGGCGAGGACGCCGCGGACGAACGCGTCGACGTCGTCCTCGTACGGCGGTGCGGGTGTCGAGCCAGCTCGTGTCGCGCTTCTCCTCACGCGCGGCCTTGGTGAGGTAGGCGGTGAGGCGTTCGGCGTCGATCGGCCAGGCGCCGACGAGCGTGTGGTAGGCGAGGTACTCGGTGTTGCGGCTGGGGCCGTCGGGCGCCGCGGTGGCGGGCGGCGACCGTCGCGCAGGTCGTCGACCGCGCGCACCCACCGGTCCGGGATCTGCGACAGCACCGCGAGCCGGGCGCGGACGTCCTCGCTGCGCTTGGTGTCGTGGGTGGAGGTGGTGAGCATCGTGGCCGGCCAGTCGCGCTGGCGGAGCGTGTTGGCGTGGTGGAAGCGTCCGAGGTCCGCGCCGAGGTGCTGGGGGTCGCCGCCGACCTCGTTGGCCGCCGGGAGCCGGAGGTAGCGGTAGAGCGCCGTGTCCTCGACGCCCTTGGCCATCAGCGGGCCGGTGAGCTGCTGGAAGCGCATGACGAAGGCGTGCGCCGCGTCGCCGCGGTTCGGCCAGCGTCAGGGTCTCGTGGATGAGGTCGAGCGCGTCGGAGAGCTCGGGGTGACGGGCCCGCACGGTCGCGACCGCCTCGGCGACGTAGTGCCGGTCCTCGTCGTCGATCACGCCCTCGTCCGCGCGGACGTAGGTGCGGTAGACCGGGAAGTCGACGAGCACGTGGCCGAGGGCACGGTCGAGCTCGTCCTCGTCGAGGTCGGCGCCGACGTCGTCCGCGGCCGCCACGAGGTGGCCGAGGAGCCGGCGGCGCTCGGCCGGGAACAGCTCGGCGAGGACCTCGCGCTTGGCCTCGTCGACGAGCGCGTCCCAGTCGGGCCGGTCGCCGTCGAGGAAGCGTGCGTAGAGCTCGGTGAGCGCGCCCTCGCTGTCGGCGTCGACGAAGAGGTCGCAGCACCAGGTCGGCGAACTCGTAGCCGACCGTGCCGTCGACCGGCCACTCGGTACGCCGGCGCGCTCGCCCGGCTCGAGGATCTTCTCGACCACGATCCAGGCCCGTCGGGGGCGGCCTCGCGCAGCCGCTGGAAGTAGCCGACCGGGTCGCGCAGGCCGTCGGGGTGGTCGAGGCGGAGGCCGTCGACGTCGCCAGCGGCGACGAGGTCGAGGACGCGTCGTGGCTGTCCTCGAACACCTGCTGGTCCTCGACCCGCAACGCCCCGAGCGTGGTGATGTCGAAGAACCGCCGGTAGTTCAGGTCATCGTTGGCGCGGCGCCAGTGGGCGAGCCGGTAGTGCTGACGCAGCAGCAGCCCGTAGAGGCGTCCGCGGTCCTCGGCCAGGGTGGCGAGGAGCGACGCCGGGTCGCCGACGTCGAGCCCGAGCCTCGGCGAGCGAGCCGGGCCGGAGCGGCCACGCGTGCTCGTGGTAGACGAGCCGGAAGGCATCCTCGCCGCTCCCCCAGGCGGGGTCGTGGGCGACCCGGAGGTCGTCGCCGTCGGCGAGCTCGTCGTCGAGCGGGCGACCGAGGTGCGGCACCACGACGTGGGCGAGTCCATCCCTGCGCTGGTCCCAGTCGATGTCGAGGTGACGGCGAAGCGGCTGTCGGGGCCGTGGCGCAGCACGTCCCACCACCACGGGTTGGCCGGGCTCACGAGCCCGATGTGGTTCGGGACGATGTCGAGCACCAGGCCGAGACCCGCGGCCCGGGCCGCGGCCACGCAGCTCGGCGAAGCCCGCGTCGCCGCCGAGCTCGGCCGACAACGCGGTCGGGTCGACGACGTCGTAGCCGTGGGTGCTCCCCGGCGCGGCCTGGAGCGACGGCGACAGGTAGAGGTGGCTGACGCCGAGCTCGGCGAGGTAGCCGCGCGACCGGCGGCGTCGTCGAACGTGAAGCCGGCGTGGAGCTGCAGCCGGTAGGTGGCGCGTCGGCGTGGTCACGACGCCTCCTTCAGCACGACGACGCTGCGGCCCTCGACGGGTGCGGGTGCTCCCGGCGCGTCCAGGCGTCCCGCCCTCGCCGGCGGCGCGCAGCCGCGGCTCGGTCGTGTCGAGCACGACCTCCCAGCCCGGCGGCCCAGTCCTCACCCGGCAGGGTGAACGCGAGCCGCTCGTCGTAGGCGTTGAACAGCAGCAGGAAGGTGTCGTCGACGACCGGCTGGCCGCGCGGGTCGGGGCTGGCGATGCCCTCGCCGTTGAGGAACACCTGCAGCGACCTCGCGAACGACACGTCCCAGTCTCCTCGCGACATGCGGGTGCCCTCCGGCGTGAACCAGGCGATGTCGGCGACGTCCTCGCCGGTGATCGGCCGGCCCTGGAACCAGCGGCGGCGGCGGAACACCGGGTGGCGGGCGCAGCGGTCATCAGGTCGCGGGTGAACTCCAGCAGGTCCTCGTCGGCGGCCTCCCAGTCGAACCACGACAGCTCGTTGTCCTGGCAGTAGGCGTTGTTGTTGCCGCCCTGGGTGCGGCCGAGCTCGTCGCCGGCGAGCAGCATCGGCACGCCCTGGGACAGCAGCAGCGTGGCCAGGAGGTTGCGCTGCTGGCGGGCCCGCAGGCGAGGATCTCCGCGTCGTCGGTCGGCGCCCTCGACGCCGCAGTTCCACGAGCGGTTGTCGTCGGTCGCCGTCGCGGTTGCCCTCGCCGTTGGCCTCGTTGTGCTTGTCGTCGTAGGAGACCAGGTCGCGCAGGGTGAAGCCGTCGTGGGCGGTGACGAAGTTGATGCTGGCGTACGGGCGCCGGGTGTCGGACTCGTAGAGGTCGGAGCTGCCGGTGAAGCGGTAGCCGAACTCGGCCAGCGTGGCGGCCTCGCCGCGCCAGAAGTCGCGGATCAGTGTCGCGGTACTTGCCGTTCCACTCCGACCACAGCGGCGGGAAGTTGCCGACCTGGTAGCCGCCCTCGCCGACGTCCCACGGCTCGGCGATCAGCTTGACCTGGCTGATCGACCGGGTCCTGCTGGATGAGGTCGAAGAAGGCCGACAGCCGGTCGACGTCGTGCAGCTCGCGGGCCAGCGTCGCGGCGAGGTCGAAGCGGAAGCCGTCGACGTGCATCTCGGTGACCCAGTAGCGCAGGCAGTCCATGATGAGCTGCAGCACGTGCGGGTGGCGCATGTTGAGGCTGTTGCCGGTGCCGGTGTAGTCCATGTAGTGGCGCGGGTCGTCGGCGACGAGCCGGTAGTAGGCGGCGTTGTCGATGCCCTTGAGCGACAGCGTCGGCCCGAGGTGGTTGCCCTCGGCGGTGTGGTTGTAGACCACGTCGAGGATGACCTCGATGCCCGCGGCGTGGAGCGTCTTGACCATCTGCTTGAACTCCTGCACCTGCTGGCCGCGCCCCGCCGGCGGCGTAGTCGTTGTGCGGCGCGAGGAAGCCGATGGAGTTGTAGCCCCAGTAGTTGCGCAGCCCCCGCTCGACGAGGCGCGTGGTCGTGCACGAACTGGTGCACCGGCAGGAGCTCGACGGCGGTCACGCCGAGCGCCGTCAGGTGGTCGATGACGGCCGGGTGCGCGAGGCCGGCGTAGGTGCCGCGCAGCCGCTCGGGCACGTCGGGGTGCAGCTCGGTGAGGCCCTTGACGTGGGTCTCGTAGATGACCGTCTCGTGCCACGGCGCGGCGCGGGTGGCGGTCGTCGGCCCCAGTCGAAGTAGGGGTGGTCACCACCGACCGGGGCACGTACGGGGCGCTGTCGAGCTCGTTCGGCTCGACCGTCGGGGTCGTCGAAGCGGTAGCCGAACACCGCCTCGTCCCAGTCGAGCTCGCCCTCGACCGCCTTGGCGTACGGGTCGAGCAGCAGCTTGGCGGGGTTGCAGCGCAGGCCCGGCGTCGGGGTCGCACGGGCCCGTGCACGCGGAAGCCGTAGCGCTGGCCGGGGCCGACGCCGGGGCGTAGCCGTGGCACACGAACCCGGTGACCTCGGGCAGCGGCGACCCGCGTCTCGTGGCCGTCGTCGTCGAACAGGCACAGCTCGACCCGGTCGGCGACCTCGGAGAACAGCGAGAAGTTGGTCCCGAAGCCGTCGTAGGTCGCGCCGAGGGGGTAGGGGCTGCCGGGCCAGAGCTCGACGGTCATCGGGGGTCCTCGGGGTGGGGGACGACGAGGGTCGCGGTCCAGGGTGGGAGGTCGATCGTGGTCCCGCCGTCGGGGTCGGGACGGGGCGGGGCCGGCGGGTCGCCGAGCGGGTGGTCCTCGCCGGTCCAGCGCGGGTCGCGGCTGTCGAAGGCGACCCGCCACCGCCCCGCGACCGGGAGACGCACGGTGCGGGTCCCGTCGCCGGCGTGGAGCACGGTCACCGCCTCCGAGCCGGCCGCGCGGCGCCGCATCCAGACCAGCTCGTCGTCGACCACGGTGACCTCGGGCTCGCCGGCGCCGGGCCCCGCGATGGCGTCGACCTCGCGCCGCAGCCGCAGCAGCTCGGTGTACATGGCGACCCGGCGCGCGTGCTCGCCCTGGCCGCGCAGCGACCAGTCGACGCGGCTGACCTCGAAGGTCTCCACGGCCTGCGGGTCGGGCGCCTCGCCCTGCCACGCGAACGCGGCGAACTCGCGCCGGCGACCCTCGCGGACGGCCGTGACGAGGTCCGGCTCGGTGTGGGAGACGAAGTACCGGAACGGTGCCGGCTCGGCGTGCTCCTCGCCCATGAACAGCATCGGGGTGAACGGCAGCAGCAGGATCGTCGCGGCCGCGAAGCGGGCCCGGGCCGGGTCGACGAGCGCGTCGAGCCGTTCGCCGAGCATCCGGTTGCCGACCTGGTCGTGGTTCTGGGTGCACACCACGAACCGGTGGTGGTCGACGTCGGGGGCGGGCCGTCCGACGGTGTGTCCCCGGTAGCGCGAGTAGCGGTCGGCGAGCACGTAGCGGTCACGGGCGGCACGGGCGAGGTCGGGGAGCCCCGCGTAGTCGACGTAGTAGCCGTCGCGCTCGCCGGTCACCGCGACCCGGACCGCGTGGTGGACGTCGTCGAGCCACTGCGCGTCGAGCCCGTAGCCGCCGTGGGCGACGGGTCGCACGAGCCGCGGGTCCTGCAGGTCGGACTCGGCGATGACGAACGCCCGCCGCCCCTGGCCGATGCCCGGCGCCGTGGACGGACGCGGCGAGCTCCTCGAGCCAGTGGACCGCGGACCGGTCGACGACCGCGTGGACGGCGTCGAGGCGCAGACCGTCGAGGTGGAACTCGGTGATCCAGCGGGTCGCGTTGTCGACGATGAAGCGGCGGACCGGGTCGCTGCCGGCGTCGTCGACGTTCACGGCCTCGCCCCACGGCGTGTCGTAGGCGTCGGTGAAGTAGGGCCCGAAGTCGCGGAGGTGGTTGCCCTCGGGTCCGTAGTGGTTGTAGACGACGTCGAGGAGCACGCCGAGGCCACGGTCGTGCGCGGCGTCGACGAGCCGGCGCAGCCCGTCGGGCCCGCCGTAGGTGTCCTGCACCGCGTAGGGCAGCACCCCGTCGTAGCCCCAGTTCCGCCCGCCGGGGAACTGCCACACCGGCATCAGCTGGAGCGCGGTGACGCCGAGGTCGCGGAGGTCGTCGAGCCGGTCGACGATCGCGTCGAAGGTGCCGGCGGGCGTGAACGTGCCGACGTGCAGCTCGTAGATCACCTGCTCGTGCAGCGGCCCGAGGCTCCAGCCGTCGTCGCGCCACGCGAAGCCGCCCGGGTCGTCGACCGCCGACGGACCGTGGAGCCCCTCGGGCTGGTGCCGGGACGCGGGGTCGGCGCGGTCGACCGGGTCGCCGGCGTCGCGGTGCAGCCGGTACCGGTAGGTGTCGCCCGGCCCGATGCCGTCGACGACGCCGGCGTGGTAGCCGGCATCCTCGTCGACGTCGAGGGCGACCGGGGCGTGCCCGTCGCGGACGACCTCGACCGCGCGCGCCAGCGGCGCCCACACGAGGAAGGCCGTCTGGCCATCCCCCAGGTAGGTCGAGCCGAGCGGTCGCACGTCCACGGACACCCCACAGGTCGGTCGGACGTCCCGGAGGGTGCCCGCTCCCGCGCCGCCACGCCGGGACGACAACGCGTCGTTCGGACCCGGTCGCATCAGGTCGGCAGCGCCACCCGGAGCTCGTCGGCGAGCCGGTCGAGGTGCACCCGCCACCGCGCCGCGATCTCGTCGCCGTCGAGCTCCCGCTCGACCAGGTCCCGTCGGTGACCGTGCAGGGCCCGGTAGCAGACGTGCTGGGCCCGACCGAGGTCGACGTCGAACGGCAGCTCGGCGGCCACCCGCACCAGCTCCTCGATCCGGTGGAAGAAGCCCCGCTCGGCCTCCCCGAAGGTGGCGAAGAGCTCGGGCGTCTCGAGCTGGCGGGTGACCATCATCTCGATGCGACGGATGGCCTCGTCCATCGCGTGGGCGAGGTCGTCGGTGTCGAGCTCGAGGCCGAGGAGCTTCGCCTCGGCGATCAGCCCGCGGACCCGGTCGGTGTCGATGCGGTCGGCGACCGCGTCGCGGAGGTCGGCGTTGACGACCACCTGTGCCGCGTTCTTGAGCGGGGCGGGGGTGGAGGTCCGGAGGTCGGCCAGGAACCGCATCAGCGGCGCGCGGCCGCGGTAGATGTTGCGGTACGCGGCGACGACCTCGCCCATCGTCGAGTCGAGCACCGTCCGCAGGATCCGGCCCTGCTCGTCCTTGAACAGGTCCCGGAGCGAGTAGAGGTGCCCGCCGAAGTGGTCGTCGAGCGCCCGGATCATCTCGGGGAAGTCGGCCTTGGCGAACGCTCCCTCGAGCTCGGCGGTGAGCTCGGCGAACGCGTCCGGGTCGTCGGTCGGCTGCGCCCCGCACACGAAGTTGTGGTCGCCGAGGTGGACGACGGCGTACTCGAAGCTGCGCGCCTCGTAGGTGGTCCGCGACCGCACCCGGACGACGCCGTGGCCGAGCTTGGCGCGTCCAGCCTCGGCGACGTGGACGTCCTCGCGGTGGAGGTCGTAGGCGCCCATGACGTCGTCCTGCCGGTAGCGCCCGAACAGCCCGGCGACGGCGAAGTGGGCCGCGACCTTCTCCAGATCGGTGACCTCCGGCTGCACCAGGAGCTCGAAGATGGTGCGGCCGTCGGCGAGGTCGGGGACGTTGCTCGGCGCATCCTCCAGGAGCTCCAGGAACCGACCGGTCAGGTCACGCGCGCCGAGGTGGTCGCCGGCGAGCTGGAGCGCCCGCGCGGCGTAGTGGAGGACCTGGACCGTCTCGATGCGCGACAGCTCGTCGAAGAACCAGCCGCAGCTCGTGTACATGAGGAGCGTGTGGCGCTGCATCTCGAGGAGGGCGAGGACCCGGGTCTCCTCGTCGTCGGTGAGGGGCCGGCTCGTGTGCCGGTCCAGGAACGCCTCGACCGACGCCGGCGAGCGGTCCAGGACGACGCGGATGTAGTCGTCGCGGGCTGCCCAGGGGTCGACGACCAGCTCGGCCGCCGCCTTCTCGAAGCGCACCGCCAGCTCGTCGCGGAGCCAGTCGAGGGTGTCCCGCAGCGGCTCGCGCCAGGCCTGGTTCGCGTCGGGGACCTCGCCGTTGCTGCACCCGCAGTCGGACCTCCACCGCTCCACGCCGTGGGCGCACGACCAGGAGGACGGCGCCACGATCTCGACCTCGTCGGTCGGCGGGTGCCCGGCCAGGTAGGCGGCGTAGTTCGTGAGCACGACGTCGGGGTCGGCGTCGAGGAGCTCGAGCGCGTGGGCGAGCGCCATCTCGCCGTAGCGGTGGTGGTGCCCGTAGGACTCGCCGTCGGTGGCGATGTTCAGCAGCTGTGGGCCCTCGACACCGTCCCGGAACCCGCCGAGCAGCCGGTCGGCGAAGGTCTCGCCCGAGGCCAGCAGACCCTCGAAGGCGACCGCCTGGGAGATCGGCCCGTCGTAGAAGAACACGGCGATGTCGGCACCGGACGGCAGCACGACGCGGTACGGACGGGTGGGGTCGACCTGGCCACCGGTGACGTCGCGCCACTCGGTCGTGCCGGCGGGTCGGGTGCGGGCGGCCTGGAACGGCGACAGGACCGTGAACGCCACGCCTGCGGCCGCGAGCGCCTCCAGCGAGTCGACGTCGGCGGCGCACTCGGCGAGCCACATCCCCTCGGGCTCGCGGCCGTAGCGGCTGCGGAAGTCCTCGAGTCCCCACAGGACCTGGGTCTGCCGGTCGCGGTCGTTGGCGAGCGGCATGATGACGTGGTTGTAGACCTGGGCGAGCGCGGAGCCGTGCCCGTCGAAGCGTTCGCTGCTCTCGCGGTCGGCGTCGAGGATGGCCGCGTAGGTCTCCGGCGCCTCGGTGTGCATCCAGGCGAGCAGCGTCGGCCCGACGTTGAAGCTCATCCAGGCGTAGGTGTTGAGCAGCCGTGTGATCCGGCCCTGCTCGTCGAGGATGCGCGCCGCGGTGTTCGGGGCGTAGCACTCCTCGGTGATGCGCTCGTTCCAGTCGTGGTACGGCCAGGCCGACTCCTGGCGTTCGACCTTCTCGAGCCAGGGGTTCTCCCGGGGCGGCTGGTAGAAGTGCCCGTGTACGCAGATGTAGCGGTCCAACCGGGGCTCCCGACGGCGAACGACTGGACCCGTGAGGGTACGCCCTCCCACCCGCGACCCGCGCCCCAGGTTCGTACCGAGAAGTTCCCCTCGAGGAGATGTTCCCGGTACGGACCTCGCGTCAGGGCGCGGGGGTCACGGGGCGCGGCCGAGGATGTCGCGCACGACGGTGGTCTTCGCGTCGGCGTAGTGCTGCACGGTCGGCCAGTCGTGCGTCGCCAGCTCGCGCTTGGTGTCCGCGTAGCGCCGTCGGTCGTCCGCGTCGCGTCGGAGGTGGTCGCGGAAGCGCAGCATCGCGGCGACCTCCTCGCAGTCCGGGCCGAAGACGTGGAGGTTCACGTCCCGGCTGGCGGGCTTCAGCACCCGGTGCTCGTACCAGTCGGGTTCGCGGATCCGCAGCTCGTAGCCGATCGCGTCGAGGTCCGGCACGTAGCTCGCCTCGTCGGCCGGGTCGGACACGACGAGGACGATGTCGATGACCGGCTTCGCGGGGAGGTCCGGCACCGACGTCGAACCGACGTGGTGGAGTTCGAGCACCCGCTCGCCCAGCGCTGCGCGGATGTCCCCCGCCTCGCGCTCGTAGCGGTCGGGCCAGGTGCGGTCCGGCTCGACGATCACGACGGGCCGGCGCTCCACCTCGCCCACCGTCGCCGCCCGCAGCCGCGCCATCGTCTCGTCGTCTGCCCCCTCGGGCTCCGCGTCGTCCACCGCCACGACCGTGTCCTTCGTCCCAGGAGGCGGCCAGCAGCGTACGCAGGAAGCCACGACGGACCGACCCCCTCCTGGTGGGGGCGGTCGCCGTGGGTGTCCCTGTGTCGTCGTGCCGTGTGGTGCAGGGGTGTGGAGGTCAGGGTGGGTCGCCGGGTGGTGCGGGGGCGAGCGGGGTGGTCTGGGGGATCGACCGCCAGGTGACGCCGTGCCGGGTGATGGTGAGCACGCCGGTGTCGGGGTCGTGGCGGCAGACCCAGCCGTGGTCGTGGACGATCCCGTGGGACCGGTCCGACAACCCGACCAGACCGTCGACGTGGTGGTCCCCACCGTCGGCCCGTGGCCGGGTGTGGTGGACGTGCTGGATCGGCCGGTCAGAGCCCGGGAACCGGTCCACCACATCCCGGGCCAGGACGGCCGTGCGGACGTCAACCGGCATGTCGGCGGCGGTGCGCTTGGCGGTGACCGTCAGGGGCCGGTGGCCGTCGCACACCACAGCCCGCACGTCGGCGTCGGCGGCCAACACGTCCAGGGTGCGGGCCGTGAGCACCGGCGCCACTCCGCCCGGGACCTGCAGGTCCAACACCCCCGCCGCCGTGGCGGTGATCGAGGCGAGGTCGACCGTGACCAGCAGCGACGGCTTCGCACCACCGGGACGGCCGCCGGCGAGGAAGCTCTCCGCCAACGTCACGAGACCCGCGGCGCGGCGTTGCGGGCGGGTCTTGACGGGGCCGTCCTCGGTGGCGGCGTCGAGGCCGTTGAGGAGCGTGGCGCCGGCGACCGGGTCGAGATCGAACCCGCCCCGGACCCGTCCGTCGAAGGCGGGCTGGACGGCGAGGTAGGAGGCCTGCTCGCCGGCGTCTTCGTCGCGTTCGCGGTCCTCGACCGGGTCGAGTTCCCAGACGGCGCGTTCGATCACGGCGAGCAGCCGGTCGGGGGCGTAGACGTCCAGCCCGTCCCACTCCGACGCGGTCGCCCCGATGCGGGCGTCGATGGCGTGCCGCTCGGCCCGTGACCGGCGGCCCAGCAGCTTCGCGACGTTGCGGACGATCCCCCACGACAGCTGCCCGTCGACGAACGCCGACCAGCAGATCGGCATGTGCCGCAACACGTCCGCGGTCGTGAGCAGGGTCGACCGGTCGCAGCCGATCATCCGTGCCCGCAACGCCAACCACGCGTCGACCGGCAGGCCCTCGACCTGCTCCACGATCCCAGAGCCGAGGACACGGCCGAGGAGCTCGACCACCCGCACCGTGGCGCGGTGCATCGCGTCCAGCTCGCCGTCCAACGCCGCGAGGTCCTGCGTGAGCTCGGCGACCGACGGCACGTCGGGGCCGGACGGGCGGCGGTCGGGGCAGGGTGTCGAGGTCATGGGTCGAACACTAGTTCGGGGGTGTGACACGACCGCCCGACCGGCCGCCCCCGTCAGCCGCAGGTGTCCGGCTGCCGCACGGCGGTCTCGCTCAGAGCTGGGTGCGTCGGTGGTCCGACCGCATCCCCGGCGAGCTGTCCGGCAGGGATGTGTCGGGGAAGTGTCGCGGCCCCTGCGACGGAACGCCGACAGATCCGGGGGCGGGGTCAGGCGTCGAGGGCGTCGGGTTCGTGGGCGAGGTCGCCGCTGTAGTCGCCGTCGGCCACGGGGGCGAGCTCCTCACCCTCCACCACGCCGGCGACGTTCACGCCGTCGCCGGGCTGCTCGTACGGGCGCAGCACCACGGTGGACATCGGCGGGAGCGTCAGGACGATCGAGTGGTCGCGGCCGTGGAACGGTGTCGGGCTGGCGTCGACGCCGGCGACCCCGCCGACCCCCGACCCGCCGTAGCGGGCGGCGTCGGAGTCGAAGGCGAGCTCCCAGGAGCCGCCGGCCGGTACGCCGATGCGGTAGTTCTCGCGTACGACCGGTGTGAGGTTGCAGACCACGAGGGCGACCCGGCCGCCGTCCTCGGTGCGTCGGACGAAGCTGATGACCGACTGCTCCCAGTCGCTGGCGTCGACCCACTCCCAACCGTTCGGGTCGCAGTCGCCGGCGTGGAGCGCCGGCTCGTCGCGGTAGAGCCGCGCGACGTCACCGAGGGCGTCGAGCACCCCGCGGTGGGCGGGCTCGTCGAGGAGGTGCCAGTCGAGGCTCTGCTCGTGGTTCCACTCGCGCCACTGGGCGATCTCGTCGCCCATGAACAGGAGCTTCTTGCCGGGGGTCGCGAACATGTAGCCGTAGAGCGCCCGGAGGTTGGCGAACTTGTTCCAGTCGTCGCCGGGCATCTTGCCGATCATCGAACCCTTGCCGTGCACGACCTCGTCGTGGGACAGCGGCAGCGTGTAGTTCTCGCTGAAGGCGTACACGGCGCGGAACGTCAGCTCGTTGTGGTGGAACTTGCGGTGGATGGGGTCGTGCTGCCAGTAGGCCAGCGTGTCGTGCATCCAGCCCATGTCCCACTTGAACCCGAACCCGAGCCCACCGACGTAGGTGGGTCGCGACACCATCGGCCAGGCGGTGGACTCCTCGGCGAAGGTCTGCACGCCCGGGAAGGCCTTGTAGATCTCCTCGTTGAAGCGGCGGAGGAAGCTGATGGCCTCGACGTTCTCGTTGCCGCCCCACTCGTTGGGGATCCACTCGCCGGCCTTGCGCGAGTAGTCGAGGTAGAGCATCGAGGCGACCGCGTCGACGCGGAGGCCGTCGATGTGGAACTCCTCGAGCCAGTAGAGCGCCGAGGACAGGAGGAAGCTCACGACCTCGTGGCGGCCGTAGTTGAAGATGTAGCTGTTCCAGTCGGGGTGGTAGCCCTTGCGCGGGTCGTCGTGCTCGAACAGGTGGGTCCCGTCGAAGTACGCGAGCCCGTGCTCGTCGGACGGGAAGTGGCTCGGCACCCAGTCGAGGATGACGCCGATGCCGCGCTGGTGGAGGTGGTCGACGAGGTACTTGAAGTCCTGCGGCGTCCCGAACCGGGATGTCGGCGCGAAGTAGCCGGTGGACTGGTAGCCCCACGACCCCCCGAACGGGTGCTCCATCACGGGCAGGAACTCGACGTGGGTGAAGCCCATCCGGTCGACGTGGTCGGCGAGCGGCTCGGCGAGCTCGCGGTAGTTGAGGGGTCGGCCGTGCTCGTCGTCACCCTCGCCGACGATCCGTCGCCAGGACCCGAGGTGCAGCTCGTAGATCGAGATCGGCTGGTCGATCCCCTGACGGGAGGCACGGGCGGCCATCCAGGCGTCGTCGCTCCAGTCGTAGCTCGTGTCCCACACCTTCGAGCCCGTCTTCGGCGGGGTCTCGGCGTGGACCGCGAACGGGTCGGCCTTGTCGACGGTGTAGCCGCGGTGGTGCGAGCGGATGTGGAACTTGTAGGTGTCGGCGTGTCCGACCTCGGGGACGAACAGCTCCCAGATGCCCGACGACCCGCGGGCGGTCATCGGGTGGGTGGTCTTGTCCCAGCTGTTGAAGTCGCCGATGACGCTGACCCGCTCGGCGTTGGGGGCCCAGACCGCGAAGTGCGTGCCGGTCACCCCGTCGACCTCGACGAGGTGCGCCCCGAGCTTCTCCCACAGCCGCACGTGGCTGCCCTCGTTGAAGAGGTAGATGTCGAACTCGCTGATCGGGGATGGGCCCTCGGCGACGTCGGAGGGACGCGCCTTCTCGGGGGCGGTCCGCGTCGAGCCGGTGCCGTTCGTTCGGTCGGCCATCGGGGAACCTCTCTGGTGGGATCGGGTCGGTGGGGACGGTGGGTCAGCGGTCGCCGAGGACCTCGGCGATGCCGGCCAGGGGGATGCCGACCCACTCGGGGCGGTTGTTCATCTCGTAGCCGAGCTCGTAGAGCGCCTTCTCGAGCAGGAACGCGTCCAGCAGGATGGCGGTGTGCTCCGCGTCGGCGGGGACCACCTCCGCCTCGCGGGCGACCTCGAGGTAGCTCCGCAGGAACGCTGCCGACACCCAGCGGTTCCAGTAGCGCAGCCACGACGCGAGCTCGGTGTGCGCGTCGCTGCCGGCGGTCACGGCCCCGCGTTGGATCTGGTCGACGAGGGTCGACTCGGTGGCGTAGTGGAACGACCGCAGCATCCCGGCGACGTCACGGAGCGGGGAGCGCTTGAGCTTGCGCTCGCCGATCGGCCGCGCCGGCTCGCCCTCGAAGTCGATCAGGACCACGTCCCGCCCGGTCCACAGCACCTGGCCGAGGTGGTAGTCGCCGTGGGTGCGGATCCGGAGCGCCTCGATGCGGGTCTCGGACAGCGTCTTCAGACGCGACAGGATCTCGTCCTCGCGGCCGGCGAGCGTCAGGATCGCCTCACGCGTGTCGAGGTCGTCGACCGCCTTGGCGCCCTTGCGCGCGGCCTGCAGCCCGCGCCGCAGCGTGTTGCGCATCGACTGGTAGAGCGAGCGCTGGTAGAGGCTCGTGAACTCCTCGGGGGCGAAACCCTTGCGATCGCTGACGCCGGCGAGGACGGCGTGGAGCTCGCCCGTGCGGCGTCCCAGCAGGGACGCGACGGCCAGGTAGGGGCCGACGACCTCGTAGACCTGCTCGGGGATCTCGTCGGCGGCGAGCGTCAGCGCGTCCGGCATCGCCGCCGGTATCGCCCGGCCCGACTCCGGGGGCTCGGTGAGCACGCGCTCGGAGAAGCGGCCCAGCTCGTCGAGGGTGTAGGACCAGGCGTCGCCCTCGTTCGGGACGTAACGCTGGAGGATGGCGAGGGTGCGGACCGTGCCGTTCTCGTCGGGTCGGTAGTCGAGGGTGCCGACGAGCTCGGGGCTGTGCTCGAACCGCTCCCGCAGCGCCTCGCTGATCTCGACGTCGGGGTTGACGTCGGGTTCGAGCTTGCGGAGGACCTTCATCAGGTACCGGTCGCCGTAGACGATGGAGGTGTTGGACTGCTCCGCCCGCAGCGGCGAGGCCGTGAGCTCGGCGAGCTCCTTCTTGGTCCCGAGGGTGGTGGTGCGGCGGCCGGTGAGCTCGCCCGTCCCCTGGTCGAAGGTCGTCTGTGACGCGACGGCGCGGAGCAGCGTCCCGCCGGCGTCGGGGTCGCTCAGGGCGTCGTAGAGCACGCCGGAGCGCCCGCGCTGGCCCTGGCCCCGGACGACGGCCAGCGACGGCGTTGGCCGCCGCGGACTCCAGTCGTCCGACGTCCTCACCTTCGGCGAACGCGACCGGGAGGACGTAGTCCTCGGACTCGCCCTCGACGTAGTCGACGCGGACGATGAGCACGTGCACGTCGGCGTCGGCCTTGGGCCCGAGCGGCACGGCGTCCACGATCCGGGCGGTGCGGATCGGTCGGGCCTTGCCACCGAACCAGCGCTGCCGTTCGAGGATCTGCGGCACGATCGCCTCGAGGCGTTCCCGTCCGCGCCCGCGCAACAGGGCCCGCCAGTCCCCGGACACGGTGACGCTCGGCAGGTCGCGTTCGTCGAGCGGCCCCGACTCGAGCGCGAACTGCGGCATCTTCGACAGGGCGAACCGGCTGGGGGCGCGCTCGAGCGAGAACCAGAAGAACTGGTACGGCCCCAGGGTCAGCGTGTACGGCTGGTCGGTGATGCGCGGGAACGACGTGTGCCCGAACATCTCCAGCGGCGTCAGCCCCTCCATGCCGGACAGGTCGAGCTCGCACGGCTGGGCGTGGCGGGACAGGTTGGCGACGACGAGGATCCGCTCGGGTTCGTCGGCCCCCTCGGGCGTGTGGGTCCGTACGAACGCGAGCACCTTGGAGTTGTCGGGGTACAGGAACTCGATGTCGCCGCGCCCGAACACCTGCGTGACGCCGGCGCAGCGCGATGAGCCGCTTCATCCACCACAGGAGCGACCGCGGGTTGTTCTGCTGGGCCTCGACGTTGACGGTCTCGAAGTGGTACTCGGGGTCGATGACGACCGGCAGGTACAGCTTCTGCGGGTTGGTCGAGCTGAACCCGGCGTTGCGGTCCGGGGACCACTGCATCGGGGTGCGGACCCCGTTGCGGTCACCGAGGTAGATGTTGTCGCCCATCCCGATCTCGTCGCCGTAGTAGAGGACCGGCGTGCCGGGCATGGAGAACAGCAGGGAGTTCAGCAGCTCGATCAGCCGGCGGTCGTTGCCGAGCAGCGGGGCGAGGCGGCGCCGGATGCCGAGGTTGATGCGCATGCGGGGGTCGTAGCCGTAGGCGCGGTACATGAAGTCCCGCTCCTCGTCGGTCACCATCTCGAGGGTGAGCTCGTCGTGGTTGCGCAGGAACAGGGCCCACTGGGCGCGGTCGGGCATCTCCGGCGTCTGCTGGAGGATGTCGATGATCGGGAACCGGTCCTCCTGGCTGACCGCCATGAACAGCCGCGGCATCAGCGGGAAGTGGAAGTTCATGTGGCACTCGTCGCCGTCGCCGAAGTAGGCGGCGGCGTCCTCGGGCCACTGGTTCGCCTCGGCGAGGAACATCCGTCCCGGCCACTTGCCGTCGAGGTGGGAGCGCAGCTCCTTCAGGAACTCGTGGGTCTCGGGCAGGTTCTCGCCGTTGGTCCCGTCGCGCTCGTACAGGTACGGGATGGCGTCGAGGCGCATCCCGTCGACGCCGATCTCGCACCAGAAGTCGAGCGCGTCCTTGACCGCCTGGCGGACCTCGGGGTTGTCGAAGTTGAGGTCGGGCTGGTGGCTGTAGAAGCGGTGCCAGTAGTACTGGCCGGCCTCGGCGTGCCACGTCCAGTTCGAGGTCTCGAAGTCCTGGAAGATGATCCGGACCTCGTCCCAGCGGTCGGGCGTGTCGCTCCACACGTACCAGTCGCGGTAGCGGCTCCCCGGATCGGCCTTCACGGCCCGCTGGAACCACGGGTGCTGGTCGGAGGTGTGGTTGATGACGAGCTCGGTGATGACCTTCAGCCCGCGGTCGTGGGCCTCCTGCACGAACCGCTTGAACTGCCGCATCGTCCCGTAGTCGGGGTGGATGGCGTCGTAGTCGGCGATGTCGTAGCCGTCGTCGCGCAGCGGCGACGGGTAGAACGGCAGCAGCCACAGGGCGGTGACGCCGAGGTCCTGCAGGTAGTCGAGCTTCTCGGTCAGCCCCTTGAAGTCCCCGATGCCGTCGCCGTTGGCGTCCCGGAACGCCCGGACGTGCAGCTCGTAGATGACGGCGTCGCGGTACCACTGCGGCTCGTCGGCGATGGCGGCCGGGTCGGTCATCTGCGGCGTCTCCTCGAAGGGTGGGGGGCGGTGAGGGCTGGGCGAGTGGCGCTCAGCGGCGCTGCGACCGGACCTCGAAGACGTGGGCGGGGGTCACGTGCGGGTCGAGCCGGACGAAGTTGCGCGGTCCGTGCCAGGTGTAGGTCCCGTCGGCGAGCAGGTCGTGGACGGTGTAGCTCTCGTCGCCCCGCACCCCGAGCGCTCCAGGTCGAGCCACATCCAGCCGGACTGGGCGTGGTCGGGGTCGAGGTTGACGATGGCGAGGATCACGTCGCCGGTGTCGGGATCGCGCTTGGAGTAGGCGACGAGCGCGTCGTTCTCGACGTGGTGGAAGCTGAACGAGCGGTCCTGCTGCAGCGCCGGGTGCTCGGCGCGGATCCGGTTGACGCGCGCGATGAACGAGCGCAGCGACTGCGGGGCGTCGAGGTCCCAGACCCGGCGCTCGTACTTCTCGTTGTCGAGGTACTCCTCGGCGCCCGGCCGCGGCTGGTGCACCTGCAGCTCGAAGGCCGGCCCGTAGATGCCGTAGTTGGCCGACAGGGTCGCGGCCAGCACGAGCCGCTGGGCGAAGCGGCTGCGCCCGCCGTGCTGGAGGTACTCGGTCAGGATGTCCGGCGTGTTCGGCCAGGCGTTGGAGCGGAAGAAGTCGGCGACCTCGGTCGTGAACAGCTCGTCGTAGTACTGCTCGATCTCCCACTTGTGGTGGCGCCACGCGAAGTAGGTGTAGGACTGGGTGAAGCCGACCTTCGCGAGCTCGTACATCACCTTGGGGCGGGTGAACGCCTCGGCCAGGAAGATGAGGTCGGGGTGCTCGGCGGTGAGCTCGCCGATGACCCACTCCCAGAACGGGAAGCTCTTCGTGTGCGGGTTGTCGACGCGGAAGATCCGCACGCCCTCGTCGATCCAGAACTCGAACACCGACCGCAGCTCGGTCCACAACCCCTCGGGGTCGGAGGTCTCGAAGTCGAACGGGTAGATGTCCTGGTACTTCTTGGGCGGGTTCTCGGCGTACTGGATGGTCCCGTCGGGACGGTGCCGGAACCACTCGGGGTGCTCGGTCACGTAGGGGTGGTCGGGCGAGCACTGGAAGGCGATGTCGAGCGCGAGCTCGAGCCCGTGGTCGCCGCAGGCTGCGACGAGCCGGCGGAAGTCGTCCATCGTCCCGAGCTCCGGGTGGATGCTCTTGTGGCCGCCCTCGGCGGACCCGATCGCCCACGGGGAGCCGACGTCGTCGGGGCCGGCGGCCGTGGCGTTGTTGCGGCCCTTGCGGTGGGCGACCCCGATGGGGTGGATCGGCGGGAGGTAGAGCACGTCGAAGCCCATCGACGCCACGTACGGCAGCCGGTCGACGACGTCGTCGAAGGTCCCGTGCCGATCCGGGTCGGGCGAGGCCGAGCGGGGGAAGAGCTCGTACCAGGACGAGTAGCGCGCCCGGGGCCGGTCGACGCGCAGCTGGAGGGTGCGCTCGTAGGTCGTGGCGTGGGGTCGCGGGTCGACGCCGCCCGACGAGCGCGACCAGGTCGTCGGCCCGGGCGAGGTCACGACGGCTGACGTGGAAGCGGTCGGCGTCGTCGAGCTCCTCGGCGGCGCGGCGCAGCACGTCGGCGTCGTCGCCGCTCGCCTCGCCGGCGAGCTCGGACAGGAGCGCCGCCCCGGTGGCGAAGTCGACCTCGGTGGCGACGTCGGCCTCGACCTTCTTGGCGATGTCGCGGACCCAGGTGCCGTAGCGGTCGATCCAGCCCACGACGGTGTACTCGTAGCGGCCGACCTCCTCCACGCGGAAGGTCCCGGTCCAGCGGTCGTTCAGGACGTGGGTCATCGGTGCTTCGTTCCAGCGCCGCGCCCCCGACCTGGCGCCACCGGATGCTCGCCGCCAGCACGTCGTGGGAGTCGGCGAAGATGTCCGCCGTGACCTCGACGCTCTCGCCGGCGACGCGCTTGGCCGGGAAGCGGCCCGCATCGACCTCCGGTGACACCGCACGCACGCGGACGCGACGGTTCGTGAAGCTCACGCGGGTGCCTCTCCCTGGTGCGGCGTGGCGGGGTCAGCGACGACACTAGGCACGTACGCGCGACCTCGGGGAGGCAGCGGTGGACCGTCGGACGGGTTCCCCGCACGCTTGCGCGGGTAGGAGATAGTCACTATCTTAAGCGTGTGACTACCTCCTTCCCACCTCCCCGCCGCGGGACGCTGCACCAGCGCAAGCGTCACGCCGCCATGCGGCGCGTCCAGGGGGTCGCCGTCGACCTGTTCGGGCGACGCGGCTTCGACGCGGTGACCGTCGAGGAGGTGGCAGCCGCCGCCGACGTCGCCCCGGTGTCGGTCTACCGCTGGTTCGGGAGCAAGGAGGGGCTCGTCCTGTGGGACGACTTCGACCCGCCCCTCGTCCGGTCGATCGCGGAGCGGCTGGGCACGCGGGCGCCGCTGGTCGCGGTCCGCGACGCGGTCGTCTCCGAGCTCGACGGCCTCTACGACCGCGAGCGGGAGCTCGTCCTCGCCCGCACCCAGCTCGTCCACCGCGAGCCGGCGCTGCTCGACGCCACCGCCGCCGGCGCCCGCACGCTCACCGCCGCCATCGCGGCCGCGTTCGCCGCGGCTGGCACCGGCCGTGACGACCACGAGCGGGACACGCTCGCCGCGGTCGCGGTGGCCGTGCTCGTGACCGCCGTGGACGCGTGGCAGCGCGACGACGGCCGGACCCCGCTGGCGACGCTCGTCCGCGCGGGCTTCGACCGGCTCGCCGAGGTGACGTCGTGACCACTCCGGTGCTGGCCGTCGAGGACCTGCGCTACCGCTACGCCGGCGCCACCACGCCGGCGGTCGACGGGATGACCTTCACGCTCGCCCCCGGCGAGGTGCTCGGGATCCTCGGACCGAGCGGCGCCGGCAAGACCACCCTCCAGCGCGCCGTCATCGGCCTCCTCGACGGCTGGGAGGGACGCATCGACGTCCTCGGGAGACCCCGCCGCGAGTGGGGCCCGGAGCTCCACGACCGCATCGGCGTCGCGTTCGAGCTCCCCGTGGGCTACCCGCGGTTCACCGTGCGCGAGGACCTCGCCCACTTCGCCCGCCTGCACCGCGTGCCGTCCGAGGACCCGGTCACGGTGCTGGCCCGGGTCGGCCTCGACGACGAGGCCGACGCCCTGGTGGGGTCGCTGTCGAAGGGCCAGCGGATCCGGCTGAACCTCGCGCGGGCGCTCCTGCACCGCCCGGACGTGCTGTTCCTCGACGAGCCCACGTCCGGGCTCGACCCCGTCAACGTCGAAGCGGTGCGCGGCATCATCCGGAGCGAGCGCGACCGCGGCCGCAGCATCGTCCTCACCACGCACGACATGGGCACCGCCGACGTCGTCTGCGACCGCGTGGCGTTCGTGGTCGACGGCCGCATCGCCGCCTGCGGCTCGCCCCGCGACCTCCGGCTGGCGGCCGTCGCCGAGCGTCGCGTGGTCGTCGAGCACCGCGACGACGACGGGCGGGTGACCACGCGGAGCTTCCCACTCGGCGTCGACGATGCCGACCTGGCGGCCCTCCTCGCCTCCCCCGGCGTCGAGACGGTCCACACGACCGAGGCGTCGCTCGCCGACGTGTTCGTGGCCGTCACCGGCCGCTCGCTGTGAGCGCCGTCGTGGGGCTCGTCGCCGACGAGGTCCGCCTGCACCGCCGGCACGCGGTGCTCCCGGGGCTCGCCGCCCTGACCGTCACCTGGGCGGTGGTGCTGCGGGCCGTGCCGGCGGCGCCCCGGAGCGAGCTGGTGCCGTGGGTGCTGTTCCTCGACCTCGCCACGCTCGGGTTCCTCGTGGCGCCCGCCCTCACCGTGGTGGAGCGGGGCAACGGGGTCACCGCCGCGCACCGGCTCACGCGGCTCCGACCCGTGACCGCGCTGGCGGTCCGGGTCGGGGTGCTGGCGGCGACGGCCATCCTCGCCGCGGGCGTCGTGGTGGTCGCCGGCGGGGCGGCGTGGCCACGCCACCTCGTGGCGGGCGTGACGCTGACCAGCGTCCTGCTGTCGCTCCTCGCGGTCGTGATGGTCGGCCGCGGCGAGACCCTCACCGGCTACCTGAGCCGCGTCCCGGCCGTGGCCGTCCCGCTGCTCGTCCCCGCGCTGGTGCGGGGGCTCGACGTCTCCGACCACCCGGCCCTGGCGCTGTCGCCGGCGACCGGCGCGCTGCAGCTCCTGCGGGGAGAGGCCGACCTCGCCTCGGTCGCCTGGGCGTGCGTGTGCGCGGTGGCGCTCGCGGTGGCGGCGGTGCGGATCGGCTTCGACGTCGAGCCCACCACCGCGTCGTCGGGTGGGCCACGTCGGCACCACGCCGGGAGCGCCGGCGCGTGGCCCACCACGGCACCGGGCCGGTGGGCGGCGATCCGGGCGTTCGCCCGCGCGGACCTCCGGGCCCTGCGCCACGACCCGCTGCTGCTCCTGCTGGTGGCCAGCGTCCCCCTCCTCGGCGGCGCGCTCCGGTGGCTCCTCGGCCCGGGGACCCCGTGGATCGCCGAGCGGTTCGGGGTCGAGGTCGGGCCGTGGCTCCCGGTCGCGTGGGCGTTCGTGCTGGTCCTGCACGTCCCGGTCTCGTTCGGGATGGTCGGCGGGCTGCTGCTCCTCGAGGACCGCGACGCCGGCGTGCTCCCGGGCATCGCGGTCACGCCCGCCGGCCTGGAGACCCTCGTCCGGTACCGGCTCGCGACCACGGCGCTCGGCGGGGCCGCCGCCGCCGGGTGCGGCCTCCTCCTCGCCGGCGCCGACCACCGAGCCGGCGCCATCGGTGTCCTCGCCACGGCGGTCGTCGCCGGCGCCGTCGCAGTCCTGCCGGCGGTGCTCCTACCCAGCCTCGCGCGCGACCGGGTCCAGGGCGTGGCCGTGTCCAAGGCGGTCGGCCTGCCGCTCTACCTCCCGATCGCGTGGTGGCTCGTCGCGGAGCCGGTGGGCTGGCTGTTCGCGCTCTCCCCCACCGGCTGGGCGGTCCGGACCGCCTGGGCGACCTCGCCGGCGGCCGCGACGGCGTGGGCGCTCGGGGGCGTCGCGTTCGTGGCCGCCGTCGTGTGCTCGCGTCGGACGCCGGCTCTCGCCGCCTGCGCCGGCCGGCTCGTCGCCGCCTGACCCGAGGGCCCGGAGGTCGGTCAGCCCTCGAGGGGGTCGCCGGGGATGGGCTCGCCGCGACGGAGGAGGTCGAGCGCCTCCTCCGGGTCGACGCCCTTCGGCAGCCGCGAGCGCACCACCCGGGACGGGACGCCGACGACGATCGAGAACGGCGGGATGTCCCTGTTGACGAGACAGTGGCTGGCGATGACCGACCCGCGGCCGATGTCGACCCCGCGCAGCACCGTGGCCTTCTCGCCGATCCAGACGTCGGCCCCGATGCGGACGGGGGACTTCGCGATCCCCTGGTCCTTGATCGGCACGTCGAGCCGGTCGAAGCGGTGGTCGAAGTCGCAGATGTAGATCCAGTCGGCCAGGATCGAGGCGTCCCCCACCTCGATGTCGAGGTAGGTGTTGACGACGTTGTCGCGGCCCATGACCACCTTCGCGCCGAGGGTCAGCTGACCCTCGTGCGCGCGGAGCTTGTTGTCGTTGCCGATCCAGCACCACGGCCCGACGAGCAGGCGGCCGTGGTCGCGCCGGGCGTGGAACTCGACCCGCTTGCCCGTGAACACCATCCCCTGCAGCTCGACGTCGCGGCCGGAGACGGCGATCGCCGCCCGGTGGCGCAGGTAGCGGCGCGTAGAGCCGGAGGTACTGCGGGGTCACCATGCGGCGCTCGACCGCGTGCCGGACGGCACGGCGCCAGCCGAAGCGCGGGTAGACGAGGCGCAGGGGCGGCCGGCGTTCGGCCGCGGCCACACCCGCCTCGGCCGCGGCGTCATCCGCGATGCGCGACACGCGCCGCTGGGCCTCCCGTGCGGTCTCGGTGCGGACCGCCGTCTCGACCATCTCGGCGTGGAGCTCACGCACCACCGCGTCATCGACCTCGACGTCGATGACCTCGTCGGCGGCCGCCGGCGTGACGTCGGCGCGTTCCGGTCGGCGCACCGCCTCGACGACGGCGTCAGCGTCGCTCGCGCGCGGGCTCGGCGGGCGGCGTCATCCGGTCAGGCCGGCTTCCGGCCGGTGAGGATGAGGTTGTAGAACAGCCCACGCGGCACGACGTGCTTGAGGACGCGCTCGTCGAGCTGCGTCAGGCCCAGGTAGGTGCGGAAGGCGCCCATCGCCCAGCGCATCCCGAGCGTGCCTGGCGCCACCGAGCCCTCGATGGTGCGGGCGGCCCACCCGGCCCAGTTGGCGGTGAGCTCCTCGGTGACGACCCGCACGTCGCTGAAGCCGGCGATGTCGGCCATGTGCTCCACGTCCTGTGGCCGGAAGGTGTGGAGGTCGACCTCGTGCTCGAGCGCGGCGAGCGCGGCCTCCTCGTCGGGCATCGAGCCCTGGGCGTCGACCTTGCGGTAGCGCTGCAGCGGCGGCAGGGCGGTGACGGCGCGGAACGCCTTGTAGGTCGAACGCTTCACGACCCGGCTGATGCGGTCGCCGAGCTCGGTCGGCTCGCCGGCGATCACGAGCCGGCCACCGGGCTTGAGCACCCGGAACATCTCCTGGATCGCCTTGCCCGGCACGGGCAGGTGGTGGATGAACGCGTGCCCGATGACGAGGTCGAAGCTGTCGTCGTCGTACGGGAGCGCCTCGGCGTCGCCCTGCTGGGTGACGATGTCGAGGCCGTGCTCGCTGCCGTTGCGCTTGCAGACGGCGAGCATCCCCTCGGAGATGTCGGAGGCGTGGAGCTCGGCGCCGTCGAACACGCCGGCGAGCGCGAGGTTGATGACGAAGAACCCGGTGCCGGCCCCGATCTCGAGGACCGAGGCGAACTCGGTGCCCTCGGGCACCACCTTTCGGAAGCGGTCACGGGCGTAGTCGATGCAGCGCTCGTCGTAGCTGATGGAGAACTTGGCCTCGTAGTTCTGCGCCTCCCAGTCGTGGTAGGCGGCCTGCTTGGCCTTGATGTCCATCTGCTGCGGGTCGACCGGTGTGGGCTCGGCGGCGAGCGTCTCGGCGGGTGTCGGCACGGGGTGCTCCTGGCGCTGCGGGTCGGGCTACTTGCCGGTGAACGCGGCCTTGCCGGGGCCGTTCTCGATGAAGCTGGCGATGCCGATGCGGGCGTCCTCGGTGGCGAAGCACTCGGCGAACAGGTCGCGCTCGAGGCGCAGCCCCTGGTCGAGCGGCATCTCGGTGCCGTCCTCGATCGCGCGCTTGGCGAGCCCGATGGCGTACGGGCCGGCGGCGTAGCCGGCGGCGGCCTTCACGGCCTCGGCGTAGACGTCGTCGGCGGGGAAGACCGCGTCGGCGAGCCCGATCGTCGGGGCCTCGGTGGCGTCGACCATGCGGCCGCTGAACACCAGCTCCTTGGCCTTCGACAGGCCGACGAGGCGCGGGAGCCGCTGGGTGCCGCCGGCGCCGGGGATGATGCCGAGGAGGATCTCGGGCTGGCCGAGCTTGGCGTTCTCGGCGATGAAGCGGAAGTCACAGGCGAGGGCGAGCTCGCAGCCGCCACCGAGGGCGTAGCCGTTGATGGCGGCGATCACGACCATCGGCAGCCGCGCGAGGGTGTCGAGCGCGCGCTGCAGGACGGTCCCGGTCTTCTTCACCTCGAGGTAGTCCCAGTTCGGGAACTCCTTGATGTCCGCGCCGGCGGCGAACACCTTCGGCCCGCCCCAGACGACCACGGCGCGCACGTCCTCGTCGGCGGCCGCCTCGCGGGCGCACTCCTCGATCTCGAGCCAGACCTGCCGGGACAGCGCGTTCATCGGCGGCCGCTCGATGCGGATGGTGCCGACCTTGCTGTCGCGGTCGACCTCGAGGCGGACGAACTCCCCCACAGCTGACTCCTGGCGTCGGGGATCCGCCCGTTGCCCGGGCGTGTCGGTGGACGTGCGGGCGGCCGGTCGGGGCGTCCCACCGGCCGGTAGCCTCGCGAGCCGCAGCCGCGGACCCGCGCACGTCCGTGTCGCACGAGTCTAGAGGAGCCCCCGGCGTGGACGAACCCGTGGCCGGTCCACCCGTCCCGATCGGTTGGGCGGCCGTGGGCGGCGGTGTCGCCGCCGGGCTCGTCGCCGGGATGTTCGGCGTCGGTGGCGGGGTGCTCCTCGTCCCGCTCATCGTCCTCGTGCTCAAGCGGCCGCAGCACGTCGCCCACGCCACCTCGCTCGTGGCGGTGACGCTCGCTGCCACCGCCGGCGTGTCGCGGTTCGCGGTCGACGGCGCGGTCGCACCCGTGGGCGGGCTGCTCCTGGCCGTCGGCGCGATCACCGGAGCCCGGCTCGGCGCCGCGTTCCTCCCCCGCATCTCCGAGGGCTGGCTGCGACGCCTGTTCGCCGGCGTCCTCATCGTCCTCGCGATCCGGTTCCTCGTCGTCGGGGCGTCCGGCGACGCCGCCGTCGCCGGCGACGTGGTGCCCGACCTCACCGCGGGCCTCATCGTGCTGCACCTGGTCGGCGGGCTCGCCGCCGGCGTGACGTCGTCGGTCCTCGGCGTCGGCGGCGGCGTGATCATGGTCCCGCTGCTGGTGCTCGGCTTCGGCTACGGCCAGCACATCGCCGAGGGCACCTCGCTCGCCGTCATCGTCCCCACCGCGATCACCGGCGCGTGGAGCCACCACCGCAACGGCTACACCGACGTGCCGCTGGGGCTGCGCATCGGCGTCGCGAGCGTCCTCGGCAGCCTCGCCGGGGCGTCCGTCGCGCTGTCGCTCGACCCGGGCACGCTGGGCCGGCTGTTCGGGGCGCTCCAGCTCGTGATCGGCGTGTTGATGCTGCGCGGCACGCGCCGGCGGGACGCGGTCGCGGCGCGGTCGTAGGCTCGGCGGCGTCACCGACCGAGGAGCCGACGTGACCGCCCGCACCGCCGCCGTCGTGACCGCCTCCGACGGGGTCGCCCACGGCGCCCGGACCGACGAGTCCGGCGACGCCGTCGCGGAGCTCCTGACGGCCCACGGCTTCGAGGTGGTGCTCCGCGAGGTCGTGCCCGACGAGCGCGACGCCATCGCACGGACGCTGCGCCGACTCGCCGGCGAGGGGGTGCGGCTCGTCGCGGTGACCGGCGGCACCGGGTTCGGCCCGCGGGACGTCACCCCCGAGGCGACCCGCGACGTCATCGACCGCGAGGCGCCCGGCATCGCCGAGGCGATGCGCGCCATCGGCCGGCGCTCCACGCCGATGGCCGACCTGTCCCGCGGGATCGCCGGGCTCGTCGGGGCGACGCTCGTCGTCGACCTCCCCGGTAGCCCCCGCGGGGCGACCGAGTCGCTCGAGGCCGTGCTGCCGCTCCTCCCCCATGCGCTCGACCTCGCGGCCGGCGACACCCAGCGCCACCCCGCCGGCCACGGCGAGGAGGGGCGGCCCGTCGTCGCGATGCGCGCCACCGAGCACCACGAGCACACCCACCCAGAGCACGCCGGCCACGACCACGCCGGCCACGACCACGGATCGGAGGACGGCGGGCACGCGCACGACGAGGCCTGCGCCCTCGCCCACCGGGAGGATGCGGCGCCGGCGACCGGCGCCACGCTCGTCGCCGTCTACGCCTCCCCGGTCGCGCGGCACCTCCTCCACTGGGGTGCCGAGCTCGGGTTCCGGACGGTGCTGGTCGAGCCCGACCCCTCGCGCGTCACCGACGCCCACCGTGCCGCCGCCGACCTCGTCACGACCACCGTCGCCGGCGCCGGCCTCGACGACGACAGCGACGCCGTCGTCACCGACCACGACCGCGACGACCTCGTCGACGTGCTGGCGGACCTGCTCGACACGCCGGCGCGCTACCTCGGGCTGATGGGCAGCGCACGCCACGAGCCTCCGCACGTCGTCCCGTTGCGCGAGCGCGGGGTCGACGACGCCGAGGTGGCCCGCATCCGCCGGCCCATCGGGCTCGACATCGGGTCCCACACCCCACCCGAGATCGCGCTGGCCACGCTCGCCGGGCTGGTGGCCGACCGCAACGGCCGCGCCGGCGGCCACTACGGCTGACGGTCAGCCGCCGATGTAGGACATCTCGACGCGGTCCTCGGGCGGCGGCGTGTCGCCGGCGCGGAGCTCGGAGTAGCGGTCGTCGCGGGCGCCCCAGACCGACGCCAGCGCGCCGGCGAGCGCATCGTCGTCGGCCCCGCGATCGCAGGAGCGCCCGGAGGTCGGTGCCGCGTGTGGCGAACAGGCAGGTGTAGAGCTCGCCGACGGCGGACAGCCGGGCCCGCGTGCAGGCGCCGCAGAACGGCTGCGTGACGCTCGCGATGACGCCGATCTCGCCGGCGCCGTCGGCGTAGCGCCACCGCGTCGCGACCTCGCCGGCGACCTCGGGCGCGACCGGCTCGAGGTCCCACCGGTCGCCGACGGCGGCGACGATCTCGGCCGCCGGCACGACCTCGTCCATCCGCCAGCCGTTGGTGGCGCCGACGTCCATGTACTCGATGAAGCGGACCGTGTGGCCGTTGTCGCGGCCCCAGGCGGCCAGGTCGACCACCTCGTGGTCGTTGACCCCGCGCTTGACGACCGTGTTGATCTTCACCGGCCCGAAGCCCGCCTCGACGGCGGCGTCGATGCCGTCGAGGACGCGGGCGAGCGGCAGGGTCACGTCGCTGCACGGCCCGGAAGGTCGCGTCGTCGAGGCTGTCGAGGCTGACCGTCACCCGGCCGAGGCCGGCGTCGCGCAGCGCGCCGGCGTCGCGGCGCAGGAGCGAGCCGTTGGTGGTGAGCGCGAGGTCGTCGATCCCGTCGATGTCGGCGAGCATCGCCACGAGGTCCGGCAGGTCGCGGCGCATGAGCGGCTCCCCGCCGGTCAGCCGGACCTTGCGGACCCCGAGCCCGACCGCCGCACGCACGACCCGGGTCAGCTCCTCGAACGACAGGAGCTCGGTCCGCTCGAGGAAGGCGAAGTCGGGCCCGAACACCTCCCGCGGCATGCAGTAGCGGCAGCGGAAGTTGCAGCGGTCGGTGACGGACACGCGGAGGTCCCGCAGCGCCCGGCCGCGGAGGTCGCTCGTCACCGGCAGGTCCCTCACCCGCACGACGGTATCCGCTCCGACGTCCCGGCCGCGGCCGACCCGCGAAGCGTTGCGTTGACGGTCTGGCCCGGCATGCCGGGGTGGAGCGTCAACGCAACCGGTCAGGGGCTGGCGAACCAGGTGCGGACGGCGGCGGGGTCACGGTCGACGCCGAGCGCGACCATGAGCGCGATGCGCGCCTTGGCGGTGTTGAGCCCGCCGGCGTGGACGACGCCGAGGTCGGTGAGCGTCGCGCCACCGCCGGGGCCGCCGTAGGTCCCGCGGGTCGCGCCCCGCAGCACCCGCGAGGTCAGCACGACCGGCACCCCCCGCTCGAGCGCGTGGACGATCCCGGGCACCGCCGGCCCCGGCACGTTGCCGGCGCCGGACCCCTCGACCACCAGACCGTGCACCGCCTGGTCGTCCACCCACCAGCGCAGCACCGCGTCGTCCATCCCCGTCACCGCCCTCACGACCGCGACGCGTGGGTCGATGCGGAGGTCCGCCGGCGCCGGCACCGGCGGGCGCGCCGGGCTCGAGCAGGTCGAACACCGGCGCGTCCCCGACCACGCGCCCGACGGGTCCCCGGTCGGGCGAGGCGAACGTCGACAGGTAGGTCGTGGCGGTCTTGGTGACCCACCGGGCGGCGTGGACCTCGCCGTTGACGACCAGCAGAGCACCGCGGCCCCGTGCGTCCGGGTGGGTGGCGGTCCGCGCGGCGTCGAGGAGGTTGCGGGGCCCGTCGGCACCGAGCTCGTCGGCGCTGCGCATCGCGCACGCGAAGGCGATCCCGGCCCGCTCGGTCGCCGCGCCGGCGAGGAGGTCGGTCAGGTAGGCGGTCTCCTCGACCGTGTCGGTGCCGTGGGTCACGACCACGCCGGCGACGCCGTCCTCGAGGATCGCGGCCCGCGCGCGCCGCGCCACCTCCTCCATCTGGCCCGGGGTGAGGTTCCAGCTGTTGACGCGGGCGACCTCGTCGACCTCGACCGGCCCGAACGCGTCCAGCCCCGGCACCGCGGCCACGAGCTCGTCGGGCCCGTCGACCGCCTCGGCCGCGCCCGTGGCGGGGTCGACGCGGCTCGCGATGGTCCCGCCGGTGGTGATCAGCCGCAGCGTCACGCCCCCACCGCCTGGCTCCCGGCCCGCACCACCTGCGTGCCGGCGCGACCTGCGACCGCGTCGGCGGCGTCGTCGATGGCGCCGATGACGGCGCGCTCCCCGCCGGCGTCGACGAACCGGCAGACCGCCTCGACCTTGGGTCCCATGGAGCCCGCGGGGAACTGGCCCTCGGCGAGGTGCCGGCGCAGCTCGTCGACGGTCACCCGGTCGAGCCAGCGCTCGCCCTCCGTGCCGTGGTCCACGGCGACGCCGGCGACGTCGGTCAGCACCACGTAGGTGTCGACGCCGAGCTCACGGGCGAGGAGCGCGCCGGCGAGGTCCTTGTCGATCACGGCCGCGACGCCGGCGAGCCTCCCGTCGTCGTCCCGGACCGTCGGGATCCCGCCCCCGCCGTTGGCCACGACGACGTAGCCGGCGTCGACGAGCAGCGCGGATGGCGGCGAGGTCGAGGCTCTCGACCGGCTCCGGCGAGGCGACCAGCCGCCGCCAGCCCTTCCCGCGGACCTGGGTCCAGTGCTGGCCCGAGCTCGTCGATGCGGCGACGCGCCTCGGTGTCGTCGCTGAGGTAGGGGCCGATCGGCTTGGTGGGGGTGGTGAAGGCGGGGTCGTCGCCGGCGACGAGCACGCGGCTCACGACCGGGACGACCGCGGCGTCGATCCCGCGGCGTTCGAGCTCGACGCCGAGGACGTTGGCGATGACGTGGCCGATGGTCGCCTGGGTCTCGGCGACGGCCCAGTCGAGCGGGTAGGGCGGTGCGAAGGAGGCGTTCAGCTCGTCCCGCGCCACGAGGTCACCGACCTGGGGTCCGTTCCCGTGGGTGAGCACGACCTGCCAGCCGTCGGTCACGAGCTCGGCGACGCGCCGCATCGACCGGCCCACGTTGGCCACCTGCTCGTCGGCGGTGCCGGCCCCCCCGTGGGGGCTGATGGCGTTGCCGCCGAGGGCGACGAGGACGCGGCCACGTTCGGGCACCGGGGTCGGCTCCTGGTGGGTGCGGGAGGGCCGACCGTAGACGCGCCGGGGTCAGTCGTCGCGGACGATGCGCCGACCGGTCATCGACCGGATCGTGAGCCGCAGCAGCTCGTGCTCGGGGATCGGGAACGAGCGGTCCCCGGCCTCGGCTGCGGGCGACGCGCCCGTGCGCAGCGCGAGCCGATCGAGGGTGCCCTCGGCGACCACGCTCCGGCCCGACCAGCCGTCCTCGTCGACGATGTCGGCCTCGAAGACGACCACCTCGCGGGGGTCGATCTCGCCCCCGTCGTTCGCCAGCACGCTCCGGATCACGAGCACGCCGTCGGTGGCGTCGTAGACGACCGGCGCGAGGCGCGGCTCGGTGCCGGCGAGGCGGGCCAGCCGACCGATGTGCCCCTCGGCGAGCACCGCGTGGCACTCGGCCTCGGTCAGCTCCTCGAGGCGCCCACGGCCCGGCTTCGGTGGCTCGGCCGGCGTCCGGATCGGTCCCGGCCGCATCGGTGAGGCGGTCGCCGCGTCGGTCACCCGGAACGCCCGGCCGACCGTCGGTCGCAGCCGCAGCCAGGACCCGCGCCGGGCCGCGTCGGCGTCGGCGAAGGTCCGCAGCCCGGTCCGCTCGAGCCGCGCCACCTCGGTCAGGTCGAGCACCGGGGTGAGCTGCCCCAGCACGGTCACGAACCAGCCGGGCAGACGATCGAGCGCGTGGTCGGTCTCGAGCATCGCCATCGGTGCGCCCCGCTGGGCGATGTCGAGCTTGCGGCCGGGCGCGGTGCGGAAGACGACCGACCCGTCGGTGTCGACGTGGTGGTTGACCGGGACGATGTGGACGCCGGTCCCGATCCGGACCGCGACCCGCGCCACCGCCTGGGTGGCGAGGAGCTCCGGGACGATCTCCTCGGGGAGCTCCTCGAGCACGTGGTCGGGGAGGTCGTCGTGTCCGAAGCGCTCCCGGAGCTTCCCGGCGGCGTCCCGTTCGTAACGCAATCGCATCTCGACCTCGACTCTCGACGTCTGCCGACGTCCGTACCGACAGGGTCGGGGGGTGACGCCACCATGCCCCCCACGGCCCGGCGACGGAAGGGCCGGTGGTCCCCGCGACGAGGTCCGTCCGGCCCGCGCACCCGCCACCCGGCCCCGGTAGCCGACCGCGGACGCCCGCCCGTGCGCCCACCGGCGCCGGCGTGGTCAGGCCGCACCCCGGCCCCGGCCCGGTTGGGCGCGACGCGGACGTCGACCGTAGGCTCTCGGGCCACGAGGGGCGCGGCCGCGAGCGTCCCCCGACCCTCCCGAACATCCGGCGGGGACACCCCGCAGACCCGCGGCCCAAGGAGCACCAGATGGCGACCATCTTCTACGACGCCGACACCGACCCGTCGATCATCAAGGGCCGCAAGGTCGCGGTCCTCGGCTACGGCAGCCAGGGCCACGCGCACGCGCTCAACATGGCCGACTCCGGTGTCGACGTCCGCATCGGGCTCCGTGAGGGATCGCCGTCGTGGGCCAAGGCCGAGGAGGCGGGCCTCGCCGTCCTCGAGACCAACGCCGCCGCCGCCGAGGCCGACGTGATCGTCATCCTCGCCCCCGACACGGCCCAGAAGCGGATGTGGGAGAACGGTCTGTCCGAGGCGGTGACGGCGGGCAACGCGCTCGTCTTCGGCCACGGCTTCAACATCCACTACGGCCTGGTCGACCCGGCCGACGACATCGACGTGTTCCTGGTCGCCCCGAAGTCTCCCGGCCACATGGTGCGCCGGAACTACGAGCAGGGGCAGTCGACGCCAGGCCTCGTGGCGATCCACCAGGACGCCACCGGCGACGCGCTCGAGCTCGCCAAGTCCTACGCCTGGGCCATCGGCGCTGACCGGCGCCGGCCTCATCCAGACGACGTTCCAGGAGGAGACCGAGACCGACCTGTTCGGCGAGCAGGCCGTGCTGTGCGGCGGCACCTCGCACCTCGTCCTCGCCGGGTTCAAGACCCTCACCGACGCCGGCTACCAGCCGGAGGTCGCCTACTTCGAGTGCCTCCACGAGCTCAAGCTCATCGTCGACATGATGTACGAGGGCGGGCTGTCCTGGATGCGCCACTCCATCTCGACGACCGCCGAGTGGGGCGACTACGTCTCGGGCCCGCGGGTCATCGGCGACGCGTCCAAGCAGGCGATGCAGGAGATCCTCGCCGAGATCCAGGACGGCAGCTTCGCCAAGGGCTTCATCGACGAGTGGGAGTCCGGGGCGGACAACTACGAGCGGTTCAAGCGCGAGGGGCGCGACTCGCTGATCGAGCGCACCGGCCGCGAGCTCCGCGCGATGATGCCCTGGATCGAGGACAACTCGGCCGAGCTGGACTGAACGCGGCCGACGCGACGGAGGCAGGCCGGGTGCGCCGGGTGGTCTGGGTGAGCCTGCTGGCGGTCCTCGCCGGCGGCTGCACCGGCACGCCCGCGCCGAGCCCGGACGCGGCTGCACCGTCGGCGGCGCCGAGCGACCGTCCCGTGCGGCTCACGGTCGAGGCGGTCGAGGAGGCCGCCGCCGGCGCCGGGATGCGACCCGATCGCCTCGCAGACCGGCAGCCTCACCGCCTCGCACCTCGACCCCGACGCCGCCCCGCCGGCGGACGAGCTCTACGACGTCCGTCCCGGGATGGCCGGCGACCACTTCGGCGAGTGGCTCACCACCGACGTCTACGACGAGCCGGTCGACGAGCGCCGCGTCGTGCACAACCACGAGCACGGCGCCGTGTCGGCCTGGTACGACCCGGACGCGGTCGCCGGCGACGAGCTCGCCGCGCTCACCGGGTGGGCAGCCCGCCGCAACGAGGCCGGGCTCGCCAACGACGCCGGCGCCGGGGTGATCGTCTCCCCGTACCCGGAGGCGCTCGACGCCCCGGCCGCGGTCAGCTTCCGGTCGTGGAGCGGCGGCCTCGACTGCGAGACCTTCGACGAGGTGGTGGCCGACGGGTTCCTCCTCGACCACCTCGGCCAGGCCCCCGAGGGGAACCTCGCACCCGGGCTCGACGGCATCGTCGAGCGTGCCGCGCTGGCCTGAGCCGATCAGGCCGCGACGGGACCCGGGTGGACCTCGGTGAACGCCCAGGCATCGACGGCCACACCCCCGTCGGTGGTCCACGGCCCGTCGAGCGCCCCGAGGAGCAGCGGGTCGGCGCCGGGTGCCCGGTAGCGGCGACCGACGCGCGCGCCCGGACCCGTCAGCCCGACCCGCTCGCGGTACGCGTCGAGCGACATCCGGGTCGGACCGTCGGCGTGGAAGACGACGTGGCCCTCGTGCGCCTCGGAGCGGACGGCGTCGATGGCGGCGAGCACCTCCACGAGGTCGGCCGCACGCAGCGGCGCCACCGTCCGGCCCGCCACGTCCGGGGGGAGCGCCACGCCGGCGAGCGCCGCACGCAGTCCGGGCGTGTCGACGAGGGACGTGCGGATCACGACGCTCGGGACGGCCGCGCTGCGGAACGCGGCCTCGCCCATGCCCTTGGCCCGGCGCAGCGGCTCGTCGGCGCCCGGGTCGGCCCCCGGCAGCGACAGGCCGACGAGCCGGCGGACCCCGGCCTGGGCGGCGGCGGTCGCGACCACGTCCGCGGTGAAGCTGACGGTCTCGGCGTCGCGGCTGAGGAGCCCGCCGGCGACGTGGATGACGGTGTGCACCTGCTCCATCGCCGCCTCGAGCCGGCCCTCGTCGTCGAGGTCGCCGGTGGCGACGATGGCGCCGGCGGCGCGGAGCGCGGCCGTGGAGCCGGACCCGCTGCAGTAGGCCCGCACCTCACCACCCTCGCGGAGCAGGCGCGCCACGAGGAGCCCCCCGAGGGGCGTGTCGGCAGCGGTCACGAGCACGGGCATCGCCGGGAGCATAGGACCCGCGCGCTGGCGGCTCGGCCGGGCGTCAGCCGGTCGCGAAGACCACCCGGTCGCGGCCGGTCTCCTTGGCGCGGTACAACGCCGCGTCGGCGGCGTCGACGAGGTGGCCCGGCTCCGGGTGCGCGACCCCCAGGTCGTGGACGGCGACGCCGATGCTCGCGGTCACCCGGATCGCGTCGCCCTCGACGATCACCACCCGCCTGCGGATGGCCCGGGCGATCCGTTCGGCGACGTGCGCGACGTCGGCGCGCGGCGTCTCGGGGAGGATGACCGCGAACTCCTCGCCGCCCCACCGGCCGACGAGGTCGACCCCCCGGACGGCGTCGCGGATCTCGTCGGCCACCGCCCGGAGGACGACGTCACCGGCGCGGTGTCCGAACGTGTCGTTCACCGACTTGAAGTGGTCGACGTCGAGCAGCAGGAACGCCATCGGCCGCTCGTAGCGGACCGCCCGCTCGAGCTCGGCGTCGAGCTCGGTCTGGAAGCCCCTCCGGTTCATCACACCGGTCAGCTCGTCGCGGTTGGCGACCTCGTGGAGCTCGCGTGACTGCGCCTCCATCTTCTCGGCCATGGCGTTGAAGGCGCGGGCGACGGGGGCCAGGTCGCCGTGGTCGAGGCCGGGGATCCGCACGCCGTGCCGGCCGTTCTCGATCTTCTCGGCCGCCTCGCGCAGCGCCCGGGTCCCCCGGCGGAGGTCCCGGATGAGCCAGCTCACGAGCAGGATCCCGAGGATCGCCGCCAGCGGCACCGCCGTCAGGAGCAGGAGCCGGAGCCCCCGCGAGGACCGTTCGGCGTCCGAGGCGAGCTGGGCGATGCGCCGGGTGGCGTCGTCGGCGACCTCGGCGAGGTCGCCGCGCACCGATGCCGTCTCGGACCCGAGCGTGGACAGCAGGCCCGCGCGCTCCTCGGGGTCGGCCGGGAGCGTGAACCCGTCGGCGGCGACGGTGTCGCGGACGAACGCCCAGCTCGCCTCGGCGGCGGCCACCCGACCGAGGATGAGGACGGCGTCGCGGTCCGCGCTGGTGACGGGGCCCGACGGGGCCGCCGGCGCAGCGGAGCCCTCAGGTGCGGCCTCCACGCTCGCGAGCATGGCGAAGGCGGTGTCGATGCGACGCGCGCGGGACAGGAACGCCTGGCGGTCGACCTCCTCGCCGGAGGCGAAGTACCGGTCGAGCAGGATCTGCGCACCGCCGAGGTCGTCGGACAGGCTGATGACCGGGGTCACCAGGGTCTCGACCTCGGTGGAGACGTCCGCGGTCAGCGCCGCCGTCCGGGTGAGCGCCGCGCCCAGCACGAAGGAGACCACGACCACCGGGACGAACGAGGCGACCCCGATGAGGAGCATGCGCCGCCCGGTGGTGCTGCGGCGCATCCGGGCGTTCGCCTGCGTGACCACGGCGGCGCGAGCCCGCGCCAGGTCGGCGCGCAGCGTTCGGTTGGAGGTCGGACCTGCCGCCACCTGCTCCCCCACGCGGACATCGACGCAGGGAGCAGTATCGCGCACGGGGGTGACGTCACGCGGGTGGGACGACGAGGAGTCCGGTCAGCGCCGGCGGATCAGATGACCGACGTCTCGGTGTAGGTGCCCCAGACCTCCTGGAGGATCCGGGAGATCTCGCCCACGGTGGCCTCGGCCCGGCACGCGTCCATGATGAGCGGGACGAGGTTGTCGTCGGTGTCCGCGGCCGCACGGAGCGCGGACAGCGCGGCGTCCACGGCGGCGCCGTCACGGTTGGCGCGGACCGCGGCCACCGAGGCGGCCTGCTTGACCCCGACCTCGTTGGAGATCCGCAGGATCTCGAGCGGGTCGTCGTCGGCCTCGGTGTGGGCGTTGACGCCGACCATGCGGAAGCGGCCCTTGTCCATCCGGTTCTGGAAGTCGAACGCGGCATCGGCGATCTCGGAGCTGAACCAGCCGGTCTCGATGCCCTTCAGGATCCCGGACGTGATGGTCCCGTCCTCGCCCATCTCCTCGATCTGGGCGAAGTACTCCTCGGCCTGGCGCTCGATCTCGTCGGTCAGCCACTCGACGTACCACGACCCACCGAGCGGATCGATCACGTTGGTGACCCCGGTCTCCTCGGCGATGACCTGCTGGGTCCGCAGCGCCACGAGTGCGGCGTGGTCGGAGGGCAGCGCGAGCACCTCGTCGAGCGCGTTGGTGTGCAGCGACTGGGTGCCGCCGAGGACGCCCGCGAGCGCCTCGATCGCGGTGCGGACGATGTTGTTGTCCGGCTGGGGGGCGGTGAGGCTGACGCCGGCGGTCTGGGTGTGGAACCGCATGAGCATCGCCTTCTCGTTGGTCGCCCCGTAGCGCTCCTTCATCCACCGGGCCCAGATGCGGCGGCCGGCGCGGAACTTGGCGATCTCCTCGAAGAAGTCGATGTGGGCGTCGAAGAAGAAGCTGAAGCGCGGCACGAACTGGTCGGGGTGCAGCCCGCGGTCCATCCCGAGCTCGACGTAGCCGAACCCGTCAGCGAGGGTGAAGGCGAGCTCCTGCACGGCGGTCGAGCCGGCCTCGCGGATGTGGTAGCCGCTGATCGACACCGGGTGGTAGCGCGGCACGTTCTCGGTGCAGAACTCGATCAGGTCGCCGATGAGGCGCAGGTGCGGCTCGGGCGGGAACAGCCACTCCTTCTGCGCGATGTACTCCTTGAACATGTCGGTCTGGAGCGTCCCGCCGAGGTCGGCGAGCTGCCAGCCCTGCTTCTCGGCGGCGACCGCGTACATGCAGAACAGCGTGACGGCCGGGGCGTTGATGGTCATCGACGTCGTGATCTCGCCGAGCGGGAGACCCTCGAACAGCCGGTCCATGTCGTGGAAGGTGTCGATGGCGACGCCGCAGTGGCCGACCTCGCCCTCCGAGCGCGGGTCGTCGGAGTCGAGGCCCATGAGCGTCGGCATGTCGAAGGCGACCGACAGACCGTGCTGGCCGGCGTTGACGAGGTCGTGGAAGCGCTTGTTGGTCTCGCCCGGGTCGGCGAAGCCGGCGAACTGCCGGATGGTCCAGGGCCGGGTGCGGTACATCGAGGCGTAGACGCCGCGGGTGTACGGGTACATCCCCGGGGCCCCGATGCGCTCGGGGTCGACCGAGACGTTGTGGGGGCCGTACAGCGGCTCCAGCGGGATCCCCGACAGGGTCGTGAAGTCGGCGTCGCGCTCGGGCGCCTGGTCGTAGCGCTCGCGCCACGCGGCGTACTGCTGCTCCCAGTCTGCGGTCATCGAGGGCTCCTCCGGAGGGCGCGGGGCGGCGGACGCCGGCGAGCGCACGCAACCACGGGGCGGGTCCGCCCGCCACCAGCATACGGGCGGTTTACTTGGACGTCCAAGGAAAGATCCGACGTCGTCGTCAGAAGTCGCCGGCGTCGGCCCGCAGCGCCCCGAGCGTCCGGGTCAACGACCGGGCCGCGTCGTCGTCGAGCCCGTCGGCCCCGAAGCGGGCGTCGGTGAGGACCGTCGTCGCCGCAGCGACGACCTCACGACCTGCCGGGGTGATGCGGGCGAGCGTGGTCCGGCCGTCGCTCGGGTGCGGCACGCGTTCGACGTAGCCCTGGGCCTCGAGCCGGTCGACGGCGTTCGTGACCGATGCCGGGTGGACCTGGAGACGCTCGCCCATCTTGCCGAGCGGGAGCTCGCCGGCGCGCGAGAACGTGAGCAGGACCAGCGCCTCGTAGCGGGCGAAGGTGAGCTCGAACGGGCGTAGCAGCGCGTTGATCCGCCCGATCAGGATCTGCTGGGCGCGCATCACCGAGGTGACCGCCGACATCGTGTCGGCGGCGGCCCAGCCACGCTCGCGCCAGTTGCGCGTGGCCTCCGCGATGGGGTCGAACGGCAGCTCGGTCAGGGCGGCGCTCCTCGTCGGGCACCGAGCCTAGGCCGACCTGCCTGCGCGGCAGCCGACAGCGACCCGAGCCCGCACCGAACCTGGGGCCGCACGCTCGGTAGGGTTCGCCCCGCCTGGACACGAGGACCCCCCGCCGTGACCCCGTACGCCTCCCTCCCCGACGCCGAGCTGGTCCCGCTCGCGCGCGCCGGCGAGCGACCGGCGTTCGCCGTGCTCTTCCACCGGCACGTCGGCGCGGTCTACGACACCATCCGCACCTCGGCCCCCGATGGCACCGTGGCCCGCCGCCTCACGGTCGCCGCCTTCAGCGACGCGCTCCGGCACCTCGACCGGCTCGACCCCGAGCAGGTGCGCGACGCCCTGATCGAGCTCGGGCGGCGGCGCGCCGCCGGCCACACGCCCGGCGCGGGGGTGCCGGCGCTCACGGTGGGCGCTGTCGACGCGATCTGGCGCGAGCTCGACGCCCGGTGGCCCACCGGGGAGCCACCACGTCGTGAGCCAGGCCTCACCGCCGCCGTCACGATCGGCGCGCTGGTGGCGGTGCTGATCCTCGGGGCGATGGCGGCGTCGAGCCCACGCAGCGGCACCCCGGACCCGGGGCGCACGTTCGAGGCGGCCTCGCTCGACCCCGAGCCGACCGAGCCGACCGACGGCCTCGTCGTGGGTCTGCCGCGTCCGCGCGAGACCGATGCCGAGGCCGGACCCAGCCCCGACGCCACCGAGGCCACGGCCGAGCCCACCGCTACGCCAACGGCGACCGAGCCGACGCCCGAGCCCACGGCCACCGAGCCGACACCGGCGCCCACGGCGACCGAGGAGCCCGACGCGGCACCGGAGGTGACCATCAGCTCACCGAACGACGGCGAGACCCGCGGGTCCGAGGGCACCGACGAGCAGGGCGCCTACGCCACGTTCACGCTCGACGGCGCGGCCACCGACGACCGCGACCCGCCCGAGGCGCTCGGGTACTCGTGGACCAGCAGCATCGACGGGGCGCTCCTCGATGGCCCGAGCGGGTCGGTCCGGCTGCACGTCCCGGAGGGCGCCCTCACCGCGCAGCACCAGGTCCAGCTACGGTCACCGACAGCGCCGGCAACGTCGGCACGGCCACCGTGACCGTCATCGTCACCCGGGTCTGAGCGGGGGCACCGAGTACGGCCCCGCCAGGGCCCGTCTGTAGGGTCGCCTCCCGACAGGAGACGCCCGTGAGCGATACCCCCCACGACCCGGCCGCGGCCGCGCCGGTCCCCGCGCACCCGCTCGACGCCGGGACAGCTCGGCGTCGGCGACATGGACGCCGCCGCGTTCCGCACGCACGGCCACCGCGTCATCGACTGGATCGCCGACTACCTCGACACGGTCGGCGAGCGGCCGGTGCTGTCGCAGGTGCCACCCGGCGACATCGCGGCCCAGCTGCCGATGTCGGCCCCCGAGGCGCCCGAGCCGATGGACGACATCCTCGACGACCTCGACCGGGTCGTGCTGCCCGGCATCACGCACTGGAACCACCCGGCCTTCCACGCCTACTTCTCGATCACCGGGTCGGGGCCCGGGATCCTCGGCGAGGCCTCGCCGCGGCGCTGAACGTCAACGGGATGCTGTGGCGGACCGCACCGTCGGCGACCGAGGTCGAGCAGGTCGCGCTCGACTGGCTCCGTCAGCTCCTGGGGCTCGACGACGGGCTGCACGGCATCATCGTCGACACCGCGTCGATCGCGACGATGAACGCGCTCGTCGCCGCCCGCGAGCGCGCCGACCTCGACGTCCGCCAGCGGGGCATGTCGGGGCGGACCGACCTCCCGCTCCTGCGCGTCTACACCTCCACGCACGCGCACTCGTCGGTGGAGAAGGGCGCGATCACGATCGGCCTCGGCCGCGACGGCGTCGCGCACATCCCGGTCGACGACCGGTACCGGATGGACCCGAGCGCGCTCCGCGACGCCATCGTCGAGGACCTCCGACTCGGTCACCGCCCGCTCGCCATCGTCGCCACGACCGGCACGACCTCGACCACCAGCGTGGACCCGGTCGGGGCGATCGCCGACGTCCGCGACGAGTTCACCGACATCGTGGGAGGGGGCGGCATCTGGCTCCACGTCGACGGCGCCTACGGCGGCTCGACCGCGATCCTCGACGAGATGCGCTGGGTCCTCGACGGGGTCGACCGTGCCGACTCCTTCCTCGTGAACCCCCACAAGTGGTTGTTCACCCCGATCGACTGCACCGCCTTCTACGTGCGCGACCCCGCGATCCTGAAGCGCGCCTTCTCACTCGTGCCCGAGTACCTCATGACCGACGATGCCGACGACATCACCAACTACATGGACTGGGGGGTCCAGCTCGGCCGTCGCTTCCGGGCGCTCAAGCTCTGGATGGTCCTGCGCTACTTCGGACGCGAGGGGCTCGCGGCGCGGATCCGGTTCCACCTCGACCTCGCCCAGCGCGTCGTGCGGTGGACCGACGAGCACCCGCAGCTCGAGCGGCTCGCACCGGCACCGATGAGCACGGTCTGCTTCCGGGCGCACCCAGACGGCCTGGACGACGAGGACGAGCTCACCCGGCTCAACACGGCCGTGATGGACGCCGTGAACCGCTCCGGCGAGGCGTACCTGTCCCACACCGTGCTCGAGGACCGCTTCGCGCTGCGGCTCGCCATCGGCAACCTCCGCACGACCGAGGAGCGGCTCGAGCGGACGTTGGCGGTCATCGAGCGCGAGGTCACCGCCCGGGCCTGACGGCCCGACGCGTGGGGCTCAGGCCGGAGCGACGGGCCGCTCCTCCTCGGGGCGGTCGTGCTCCTCGTCGGGCTCCATCGCGACCGTGCTCGCGGGCACCGTGTGGGTGGTGCCGAGCTCGGCCTTGCACTCGCGGCAGAAGTGCCGATCGGCGTCGTTCTCCTCGCCACACACCAGGCAGATGAGGGTGTCCACGTCACGCTCCGGTTCGCAGGAGCCGGGACGGTACGGCAGAGCCGATCGCACCCCGCCGTCCCCGCCGCGGCCGGCGGACCACCATCCTCCCACGGCCGAGCGCCCCGGTCGACCGCCGGGCGAGAGGCCGGTCGGGCGGTCGTGTCACACCCCCGAACTAGTGTTCGACCCATGACCTCGACACCCCGCCCCGACCGCACCCCGTCCGGCCCCGACGTCCCCGTCGTCGGCCGAGCTGGCGGAGTCGTTGGCCGCGCTCGACGGGCAGCTCGCCGCGATGCACGACGCCACGGTTGCCGTGGTGGGTCTCCTCGGTGAGGTCATGACCAGCGGCATCGTCGAGCAGGTCGAAGGCCTGCCGATCGACAGCTGGTTGGCGTTGCGGGCACGGATGATCGGCTGCGACCGGTCCACGCTGCTGACGACCGCCGACGTGTTGCGGCACATGCCGATCTGCTGGTCCGCGTTCGTCGACGGGCAGCTGTCCTGGGGGATCGTCCGCAACGTCGCGAAGCTGCTCGGCCGCCGGTCCCGGGCCGAGCGGCACGCCATCGACGGCCGCATCGGGGCGACCGCGTCGGAGTGGGACGGGCTGGACGTCTACGCCCCGGACCGGCTGCTCGCGGTGATCGAACGGGCCGTCTGGGAACTGGACCCGGTCGAGGACCGCGAACGCGAGGAGGAGCAGGGCGAGCAGGCCTCCTACCTCGCCGTGCAGCCCGCCTTCGACGGCCGGGTCCGGGGTGGGTTCGACCTCGACCCGGTCGCCGGGGCCACCCTCCTCAACGGCCTCGACGCCGCCACCGAGGACGGCCCGGTCAAGACCCGACCCAACGCCGTGCCGCGGGCTCGTCACCCTGGCGGAGACGTTCCTCGCCGGCAGCCGTCCCGGCGGGGCGAAGCCGACGGTGCTGGTCACCGTCGACCTCGCCTCGATCACCGCCACCGCAGCGGGCGTGCTGGACCTCCAGGTGCCCGGCGGAGTGGCGCCGATGCTGACCGCCCGCACCCTGGACGCGCTCGCGGCCGACGCCGACGTGCGTGCGGTCGTCTGCGACGGGCACCGGCCGTTGACCGTCACCGCGAAGCGCACCGCCGCGGACATGCCGGCTGACGTCCGCGCCGCCGTGCTCGCCCGCGACGTGGTGGACCGGTTCCCGGGCTCGGACCGGCCGATCCAGCACGTCCACCACACCCGACCACGCGGCGACGGTGGCGACCACCACGTCGACGGTCTGGTCGGGCTGTCGGACCGGTCCCACGGGATCGTCCACGACCACGGCTGGGTCTGCCGCCACGACCCCGACACGGGCGTGCTCACCATCCGCCGACACGGCGTCAGCTGGCGGTCGATCCCCCAGACCACCCCGCTCGCCCCCACACCCCCCGGCGACCCACCCTGACGCGCGACTGCCCCGGTCCTGGACCGGGGCAGTCGTGAGGGGTGAGTTCAGCGCCGGGCGTGGGAGCCGGCGTGCTCCAGCCCGCCCTTGTCCGCCTTGGACGACGCGCGGTCGGTGCCGTTCACCGACGAGGTCGTCATCGCGTAGAGCAGGGTGGCGTGCGCCGCCGCGTCCGACATCTCGTCGAGCACGGTGACGTCGACGTTGTCGATCGTGTCGCACGCCTGGTGGTAGCACGGGTCGTAGGCGTCCCCGGCGGTGCCGCCGTAGGTCGCGGCCTCGTCGTCGGTCTTGATGCCTTCGGCGCCCGTGAACAGCCCACCCGCAGGGATGCCCACCTCGATGAACGGCCCGTAGTCGGACCGGCCGCTGAACTCGGTCGGCTCCGACGCCAGGTCCCGGGACGCGAAGTAGTCGGTGAACACCGACTCGATGTGCCCGGAGCCGTTCGGCCCCGACACCCCGGTCGCGGAGCCGTCGCCGTCGTAGACGAACCGCACCGGGTTGGGCGAGCCCACCATGTCGAAGTTGAGGTTCAGCATGATGTCCTTGCGCTCGGTCTTGGTGAGGCTCGCGACGTAGTGCTCCGAGCCCAGCAGCCCGAACTCCTCGGCGCCCCAGAAGGCGAACCGGACCGTGTTGGTCGGCTCGATGTCCTCGGCGGCCATCGCCTCGGCGAGCGCCAGCACGGTGGCCGAGCCGCTGCCGTTGTCGTTGATGCCCGGCCCCTCGGGGACCGAGTCGAGGTGCGCTCCGACCACGACGACGCGGTCGTCCCGACCGGTCGGGGTGTCGGCGATCACGTTCTGGCCCTGACGGACCTCAGCGACGGTCTCGGTGAAGACGTCGACCGTCTCGGCGTCGAGGAGCGCCGCGCCGGTGTCCCACGATGCGCTCAGCACGGGGATCGACGCCCGGAAGTCCCCGAGCGTGCCGAAGAAGAGCTCCTTGCGCTCCTCGGTGTCGCCCTGGTTGAACACGATCGCTGCAGCCGCACCGGCGGCCTCGGCGTTGGCGGCCTTCTGGGCGAAGGAGCAGGCCCCCCGCTGCATCACGGCGATGTTCCCCGCGGTGAAGCCGCCGAAGTCGGCCGCCTCGCACCCGCTGGTCGACGACGACGGGTCGGCCAGTGCCAGGTCGACACCCTCCGTGGTGCCGGTGACGTCCCCCGACCCGGAGTAGGACATCGTCGCGAAGTCCTCGCCGTCGACGAACGCGGTGCCGTCGGCGACGAGCTCGGCCGGGGCGGTCTCGGCGAAGTAGTCGAAGTCGAACTCCTGGACGGTCGGGGCGTAGCCCGCGGCCTCGAGCTGCTCGACGACGTAGGCGACCGACGCGGCGTAGCCGGAGGTCGATGCGGCGCGTGTGCCGTCGTTGGCGTCCGCGATGTCCTGCAACGCCTCGAGGTGCTCCACGATGGCGTCGGTCGACACCGCGTCGCGGTAGGCCTGCGTGTCCGTCCCGACCGCTGCGGATGCCCCGGTCGAGATCCCGATGGACGACGCGACCAGCGTCGCCACCGTGAGGCTCGTGACCCTCTTCATGACGTCTCCTCCCCGTGCCCGCCTCGTCGTGACCCGACGCGTGCGGGCACGGCCCACCCGTCGGTCCCCCGGAGCTCCGCCGTGGGTGGTGACAGGATGGTCCGAAGTTCCTAGTCCCGGCCCAGCGTGTGCGGGAAGCGACCCCACCCTCGACCCGGTCCGGCCGGCCTGCTATCGGCGACGTCAGCCGTCGTCGCCCTCCATGGCCTCGAGGAGCTGGTCGGCCGCGGTGTAGGGGTCGAGGTCGCGCGCGGCGACCTTCTCGGACAGCGACTCGAGCAGCGGGTCGCCCTCCCCCTCGATGCGCGAGAACCGGGTGCGGATCTGCTCCAGGGCGATCTCGCGGATGGCCTGCAGCGCCCGCAGTCGCCGGCGACGGTCACGCTGGCCGGTCGTCGCGAGGTGCTCGCCGTGCTGGTCCAGCGCGTCGACGACCTCGACGATCCCCTCGGGCCGGACCGCCACCGTCCGCAGGATCGGCGGCCACCAGGAGACCTCGCCGGACTCGTCGGTCTCGACCGCGTGTCCCATCTCGAGCATGCCGCGGATCTCGGAGGCGAGCTTGCCGGCGCCGCTCTGGTCGGCCTTGTTGATGACGAAGAGGTCGGCGACCTCGAGGATGCCGGCCTTCGCCGCCTGGATGCCGTCCCCCATGCCGGGCGCGAGCGCCACGATCGTGGTGTCGGCGGTGGCGGCGACCTCGACCTCGGACTGGCCGACCCCGACGGTCTCGATGATCACGTCGTCGAAGCCGGCGGCGTCGAGGACGAGCGCGGCCTGTGGGGTCGCGAAGGACAGCCCGCCGAGGTGACCACGCGACGCCATCGAGCGGATGAAGACGCCCTCATCGGCGTGGTGGCCCTGCATCCGTACCCGGTCCCCGAGGAGCGCCCCGCCGCTGAACGGTGACGACGGGTCGACGGCGAGGACCGCGACGGTCCGGTCACGCGAGCGCAGCTCGGCGGCGATGGCGTTGGTGAGGGTCGACTTCCCCACGCCCGGAGAGCCGGTCATGCCGATGATGCGCGCCCGCCCGGTGCGGGGGTAGAGCTCGCGGATGACGTCACGTAGACGCTCCGGCGAGCCGTCCTCGACCAGCGTGAGGAGCCGTGCGACGGCCCGGCGCCGACCGGCGCCGTCGAGCTCCTCGATGAGGGCAGCCACGTCCTGGCGCACCGTCAGCTCCTCGTGGGGCGGGCCCCGCCGGTCACCGCGGCGGGGTCGGACGGGACGGCGTGCCTCAGCCGGCGACCTCGATGATGACCGCGTCGCCCTGGCCGCCACCGCCGCACAGGGCCGCAGCGCCGGTGCCGCCACCCTGGCGGGTGAGCTGGTTGATGAGCGAGACGACGATGCGGGCGCCGGTGCAGCCGATGGGGTGCCCCAGCGCGACCCCGCCACCGTTGACGTTGATCCGGTCCTCGTCGATGCCGAGGTCCCGGGCCGACGCGATGGCGACCGACGCGAAGGCCTCGTTGATCTCGTAGAGGTCGAAGCCGGACGGGTCGGCGTCGATCTTCGCGGCGGCGTTGCGGATCGCCTCGGCGGGCTGGAGGTGCAGCGACGCGTCCGGGCCCGCGACCGTGCCCCAGCTCTTGATGGTGGCGAGGACCGGCAGGCCCAGCTCCCCGGCCTTCTCCTCGGAGGTGATGATCAGCGCGGCGCCGCCGTCGGAGATCTGCGAGGCGTTCCCGGCTGTGATCGTGCCCTCCTTGGTGAAGGCGGGACGCAGGGTGCCCAGCGACTCGGCCGTCGTGCCCGGCCGGATGCCCTCGTCCTCCTCGACGAGGACCGGGTCGCCCTTGCGCTGCGGGACCTCGACCGGGACGACCTCGTCGTCGAACGCGCCGTCCTTCCAGGCAGCGGCGGCACGCTCGTGCGAGCGGGCGGACCACTCGTCCTGCTGCGCGCGCGTGATCTGGAGGCCCTTGTCCTCCTGGTAGTTGTCCGTCGCGAGACCCATCGCGCAGCCGTCGAAGGCGCAGGTGAGGCCGTCGTGCATCATCACGTCGATGATCTCGCCGTTGCCCATGCGGTACCCGAAGCGGGCCTTGTCGAGCACGTACGGAGCGTTGGACATCGACTCCATGCCGCCGGCGACGACGATGTCGAACTCACCGAGCCGGACGAGGTCGCGGGCGCGGGAGACGGCGGTCATGCCCGACAGGCACACCTTGTTGATGGTCTCGGCGGCCACGTCCATCGAGATGCCGCCCTTGACGGCCGCCTGGCGGGCGGTGATCTGGCCCTGACCGGCCTGGAGCACGTGGCCCATCACCGTGTAGCCGACCTGGTTCGGCTCGATGCCGGCGCGCTCGATGGCCGCCTTGATGGCGTGCCCGCCGAGGTCCATGGCGGTGAGGGACGCGAGGCCCCCGCCGAACTTCCCCACGGGGGTGCGGGCGTACCCGACGACGACGGCTTCCTTCACGGTGGTCCTCCTGCGAACGGCCTGCGGGGATGGGTCGGGACCCATCGTAGGACCCCCTACGACCCGCGGGCGAACCGCGCACGGTCCGACCGGCCGGCGTTCAAGCGGCGTGGGCGCCGAGCATCGTCACGATCAGCCGGTCGATGTCCTCCACGGTGGTGGACCAGTTCTGGATCGAGACGCGGATCACCGGGCGGCCACGCCACGTCGACGGCCCGACCCACGAGCCGCCCTCGCGCTGGACGGCTACGGCCACCGCCTCCGTGTGCCGAGCGTCACCGAACGCGAGCACGACCTGGTTCAGCACGACCTCGTTCATGACCTCGACACCCGGCTCATCCCGCATCCGGTCGGCGAGGTGCCCGGCGAGGTCGCAGAGCCGGTCCGTCATCGCCTCCAGGCCGTCGCCGCCCAGCTGCCGCAGCGCCGCGTAGACCGGCGTGGCGCGGCCACGCCGGGACATCTCCGGGACCAGGTCCATCGGGTCCCGGGACCCGAGACGCTGGGACTCCGGCAGGTACGCCCCGTGGATGTCCATCGCCTGGCTGTGCGCGGCGGGGTGGGCGACGATCGCCGCCCCGCAGTCGTAGGGGACGTTGAGCCACTTGTGCGCGTCGGTGGCCCACGAGTCCGCGCGCTCCACGCCGGAGGTCAGCTCGCGCCGGCGGTCGCTGGCGCGGAGCCACAACCCGAACGCGCCGTCGACGTGCAGCCAGGTGGCGGGCACACGCCGCCGGTGTTCGTCCACGGCGTCGGCGACCGCCTCCATCGGGTCGATGGCCCCCGAGTGGACGTTGCCGACCTGCGCGATGACGATCGTGGGCCCATCGACCCCGGCGAGCGCGGCTCGCAGGGCCGCGACGTCCATCCGGCCCTCGGCATCGGTCGGGATGCGGCTCGCCGCCTCGGCTCCCAATCCGAGGAACCGCAGGGCCCGCGGGACGGTGTCGTGGGCCTCGTCGCCGATGAGGACGGTGACGGCGGGCGCACCCTGCAGCCCGTCGGACTCGACGTCCCAGCCGACCTGCCTGAGGACGGCGCCCCGGGCGACGGCGAGGCAGGTGAGGTGCGCTACCTGGCAGCCCGTGGTGAACCCGACGGTGGCCTGCTCGGGCAGTCGCAGCGCCTCGAGGAGCCACCGGCCGGCGACCCTCTCGACCGCGGCGGTGCCGGGGGTCACGGCACCGAGCGCGGTGTTCTGGTCCCAGGTGCTCGTGAGCCAGTCCGCCGCCAGCGCGGCCGGCAGCGTCCCGCCCATCACGAACCCGTAGAACCCACCGCTGACCGACGCCATGAGCGCGTCGCGGGTCGCCTCGACGAGCTCCCCCACCACCGCGGACGGCTCGAGGCCGACCGTCGGAAGTGGCCGGTCGATACGCGCCAGCGTCTCCTCGAACCCCACCGTCGGCCCGACGTGCCGCTCGGGCAACTGCTCGAGGAACGACAGCGCCTCGTGCGCGGCACGATCCAGGGGTCGCTTCCAGTCACCACGTTCCACGATCGGTCTCCTCCGTCGACGGACCCCCGCCGGGACTATGGCCCTCGGCGTCCTCCCCGTCGAGGGGGCGCGGCGAGCGCTCCCCCCGCGAGGCTGTCACCGTCCCCCGTGCGCACGTCGCCCACGGAGCGCAGACCACCAACCCCGAGCGTCATCGAGGCGTCAGGGTGCGCAGGGGGGAGCTCCCCGATGGACGGCATCGCCCTGTCGGGGGAGGGTCGTCGCACCACCTGACGCAGAGGAACGCCGTGTCCACGCTCACCGCCCCGCGAGCCGCGCTCGCCCCCGCCGCGACCCGTCGGCGCGACGACGTCGTCACGGTCGTCGCGAGCCTGTGGCTGATGATCGGGCTGTTCGTCGACGGCTGGGCGCACAACAACCTCGCCGAGCTCGAGACGTTCTTCACGCCCTGGCACGGGGTGTTCTACAGCGGCTTCACCGCCACCGGGCTGTGGATGCTGTGGCTGGTCCACCGCCGCCGCGAGCCCGGCACGTCCATCCGGGCGGCGATCCCCGACGGCTACGCCCTCGGCCTCGTCGGGCTGGCGGTCTTCGCCGTGGGCGGCGTCGGCGACATGGTCTGGCACACCATCTACGGCATCGAGACCGACCTCGACGCCCTCTACAGCCCGACCCACGTGCTCCTGTTCACCGGGATGGCGCTCGTCCTGACGAGCCCCGTCCGGGCCGCGTGGCGCCGGCCGGGTGGTTCGCGACCGAGCTGGCGCGAGTTCCTCCCCGCGCTCGGCGGGGCGACGCTGACCGCGTCGATGCTGACGTTCGCGTTCATGTACTGGTCGCCGGTCCTCGACGCGTGGCCGGCGACCCCCTACGTCGAGTGGGCCCAGCGCGACGACATCGTGAACCTGGCGACCCTCGCCGGCATGGCCTCGCTGTTCGTGCCGGTCCTGCTGCTGGTCGGGATGCTCGCGCTGCTGCTGCGGCGGTGGACGCCGCCGGCGGGGACCGCGACCGTCCTGTTCACGGTCCCGACCCTGCTCGCGAGCGCCCTCGGCGAGTTCGCCTTCCTCGACCTCGTCGTCTCGGCGGTGGTCGCCGGCGTGGCGACCGACGTGGTGATCGCGCGGGTCCGGCCGACCGCCGGGTCCCCGTGGCGGCTGCGGGCGGTGACGGCGTTCGCGGGCGCGGCCCTGACCGGCACCTACCTCGTCGCGGTGGCGCTGACGCGCGGGGTCGGCTGGGCGCCGGAGTTCACCTTCGGGGTGGTCGTGTGGGCGGCCGCGCTGGGCCTCGCCTTGGGGACGCTCGTCGCACCGCCGGCGCTTCCGCAGGAGCAGCCCATCGGCTGACCCCGAGCCGCACGAGGCGCGCCGGGCCGGCCTCGCGGACGGAGGTCCGGCACGCGGCGAGGTCGAACACCTCCGTGACCCCCACGGAGGTGACAGGTGAACCGGTTCCTCGGCGCGCTGACCGCGTCCGCGCTCGTGAGCACCCTCGGCGTCGCCGTGCCATCGGCCTCGCTCGCGGCGGCCACCGACCCGTGGGGCGGGCCGGCGACCTTCCCGACCAACCGGGTCGTGATGACGAGCGCGTACGCCGACGGCACCTGGTCCTACACCGACCGGTGGGGCGACGGGCAGGGCGCCAACGCCGACGGCCTCCACCGCGAGGACTACTACGCCGAGGTCCCCGAGTTCTCCGACGACCTCACCTACGACCTCTTCGGGGCGCACCGGACGGCCCACAACGGCGACTACCTGCTCCCCTGGGACGACGCGCGCTGGCCCGAGCTGTCGGCCGACGCCGTCTTCGTCCAGCTCCGCCGCGTCGACGGGGGAACCGACCTCCGCATCGCGTTCGCGGCGATGGGCGCCCCCGACGCCACCGTGGTGACCCTCGGCATCGACGTCGACGGCGCGCGCGAGAGCGACGACACCTTCCCGGCCAACGCCGGCGTGACGTGCGGCAGCTGCGGCATCGACCGGTTCGTGACCCTGTGGGGCGCCGGCGGGGACGTGACCGACGCCGACGGGACCAGCCTCGGCGAGCCGACGGTCCGCGCCGACACGGACGGGGACACGATCACCGCCCACATCCCCGACGGGCTGCTCGGAGCGGTCGATGAGGGGGGTACCTGGCGCCTGTGGGGTGTCGCGGGGGTGCACGACGGCAGCGGCGGCTACACGACCGTGCTCCCGGTCCAGACCGTCACCGACCCGGGCGGCGGGACGGGCACGGGCGCCAACGTCTTCGACCTCCTCTTCGACACCGAGGATCGCGCGCGGGTCGACGACCTCGTCCAGGCCGATCTGCTGGTGGACGGGGACATCGCGCCGGCGTCCGTCGACGTGGACCTCGCCGCGCTCCGTGCCGGCGTGACCCGGACCGAGGGCGAGCCCACCAGCGGCCCCGTCGAGCGTGTGCTCGTGTCGTCGATCGCGCCGGGCGACGGCATCGACAACGGGCAGACCGCCGCCTCGTACCAGTTCCCCGAACCCGTCTCGGTCTACCGCTACCTGGGTCGGCTCCAGCCCTACCTCGTCCACCTCCCGGCGGGGTACGACCCCGGCCGGCGGTGGCCGGTCGTGGTGGCGCTCCACGGGTACACGGGCTCCTACGACGAGATCCACTTCCTCGCCTCCGGCCTCGCCGACCAGGCCGACGAGCACGGGTACGTCCTCGTGTACCCGCTCGGTCGGGGGGACATCCAGTACGAGGGCATGTCCGAGCTCGACGTCCTCGAGGTGCTCCGCGACGTCGAGGACACCTACTCGATCGACCCCGCGCGCCGTCACGTGATCGGGCTCTCGATGGGCGGCTACGGGACCTCGAAGATGAGCATCCGTCACCCCGATCTGTTCGCCACCGCCACGCCGTTCCTCGGCGTCGCCGACCAGGACTACCTCGCCAACACCGTCAACACCCCCTCGTTCGTCGTCACCGCGAACGCGGACCTCGACCCGGGCGGCGTCCAGGGTCGGATGTACCACGACGCGCTGGTCGAGCGGGGCTTCCCGACCCAGCTCAAGCACTACGACCTCCGGTCACACGAGTGGCAGGCGCTCGTCTTCGCCTACGACGACCTGTTCGCGTTCTGGGACGCCCACCGGGTGCCGACGGCACCCGCCCGGGTGACCTACGACTTCGAGCCGTCCTGGTCCGCCCCCGACCTCGGGCTCGTGGACGACGGCGCCTACTGGATCGACGGGCTCGTCTCGCGCGACGGCGCACGCGCCCGCGTCGACGCCGACGCGCTGACCATCCCGCTCGCCACGACCGAGCTCGAGTTCTCCAGCGAGACCGGCGGGGACGCCGCCGACCGCAGCTCCTTCACGCTCGAGCGGGCGGTCGCCGTGCCCACGGGGGAACGGGCACAGGAGCACGGGCTCGACCTCACCGCCACCAACCTCGCCGAGGTCACCGCCGACCTGGGCCGCCTGCAGGTCGACCCGTCCCGGCCGTACTGCATCCACGCGACGAGCGACGGCGCGACGACGCTCACGCTCACCGGCGTCGACTGGGCGGGGGCGAAGGTGCGTGGCGCGCCGGGCGAGACCACCGGGTCGGGTGCCGCCGTCGACCTCCCGGCCGGCGCGAGCGAGGTCACGATCGTCCCCGCGGACGCGGCGGCGGACGCGGCCTCCGACTGCGCCCTTCCCGCCCCAGGAGCCGTCGCCGGCCCTGGCGTCCGGGCGACGCCGCTCCCCACGACCGGCGCCGGGGCGGTCCCGGCGGCGCTGCTGGCGCTCGGCGGGGCGGCACTGCTCACCCGCCGCCGGTCGCGCGTCCGGTGACCGGCTCCCGTCAGCGTCCCGCCGTCGGATCCGGGACGCCGTAGGCGAGCAGCGCCTCGAAGGAGGGGGCCGTGCCCCGGCGCAGCTGGTCGTGGACGCGCCGCATGGTCTCGGCGACCGGACACGGCGAGCCGGCCACCGCTGGGGTGGTGTCGGCTCCCATCCGCGTGTCCGCCATCGTCGACCCTCCGGTTGCCGCGTCCTCGCGCGGTGACCAGATGGTGCGGGAGGACGCGCCCGGACGCCCGTCCCCGCGGTGCGAACCGTGCGAACGTCGGGCCCGGATCGCCGGCGATGTCACCCGGCCCGACGGCGGTTGGCGCTCGCACCACGGGCACGGCAGGATGTCGCCCCCGTCCCAGGAGGCGCCCGTGCCGGTCACCCGCATCGACCAGATCGCCATCGCCGTCGACGACCTCGACGCGACGCTCGAGCTCTACGAGCGGGCCTTCGGCCTCACCCCGGAGTACCGCGAGGTCGTCGACTCCGACGGCGTCGAGGAGGCCATGCTGAACGTCGGCGGTGTCTACATCCAGCTGCTGCAGGCGACACGCGACGACTCGCCGATCGCGAAGTACCTCGCCAAGAACGGACCTGGGCTGCACCACCTCGGGTTCGGCGTCGAGTCGGTCGCCGACACCCTCGACCACCTCCGCGACGAGGGCGTCCGGTTGATCGACGAGGAGCCGCGCCCCGGCGGTGGCGGCCACACGGTCGCCTTCGTCCACCCCAAGGGGACCAACGGGGTGCTGGTGGAGCTCGTCGAGGACGGACACTGAGCCAGCAGCCCCCCGGAACCGAACCCCGCGCGGACGTGACCGCTGTAGCCTCGTGACCGCACCGTCCCGGGAGCCGTCGTTGAGCGTCGAGAGCATCCAGCGCACCTGGAGCGAGGACGAGCTGGCCGAGGCGGTCCGCGACCACTTCCGTCTGGGGGTCATCGCCGTCGGCCACGTCGTCCCGCGCGGCGCCGTGCACGTCACCGACCACGCCGTCATGGGGCACGTCGGCCACCCATCGATCTTCAACCGGGCCACGGCGCTGTCGGTCGACCAGCCCGACGTCGCCCTGTCGGAGGTCGAGACCTTCTTCGCTGGCCTGCCGCACTCGCTGTGGCTCGACGCGGACGCGGTCGGCGGCGACGTGGACGAGCTCCTCCGTGGGCGTGGCTACGTGCCGCTGCCGCCGCAACACGGGATGGTGTGCGAGGACCTCACCGCGGCCGACGCCGCCGTCGACCCGGAGGTCCACGCCGAGCTCGTGACCACGCCGGCGAGCGCGAGCGACATCGCGGCCGTGTCGGTCTCGGGCTTCGGGCTCGGCGTCGATGACCGCCTCATCCTCGAGGACCTCGCCCGCGCGGTCCTGCGCCACGCGCGCCCGTGGGACCACGGTGCGGTCTACGTGGTGCGGGACGCCGACCGGGTCATCGCCTCCACCGGGTCGCTCCTGTGCACCAAGGAGGTCGCCGGCATCAGCGGCCTCGCGACCCGCCCCTCGTGGCGACACCACCACGCCGCGACCGCGATCGTGTCGCGCGCGATGACCGACGCCCGCGCCCTCGGCGCGTCGCTGGCGACCTCCATCGCCACGCCCGACAGCGAGCACACCCTCGCCCGCCTCGGCTTCCGGACCGTGATCGACTACCGCGTCTACCGCCAGGTGCAGCGATGAGCTTCGGCGACCGGATCCGTGCCTGGCTCCGGGGGGAGTCCAAGCGCAGCGCCCCCGGTCCCTCGACGGCCAAGAGCTCGAAGCTGTCCACCAAGGAGCTCGAGGAGTTCATCCGCACGCGTGTCGGCGTCGAGGGCTACCTCGAGCCCAAGACGGCCATCTACTCGACCACCCTGCTGGTCGTGGCCGCCGACGGCGAGTACCTCCGCCGACCGGTGCGCGACCGCAAGCAGGCCGAGTCGGTGTGCGACGAGGCCGACATCCCGCTCTACGACGCGGCCCGGGTCGGCTACCCGCGACGGATGCGGGACTACGACCGCGGGGTGAAGCGCGACACCGTGTCGCTGGACCAGCTGCCGCCGTGGCCCGGCCCCGACGGCACCGCCGGCGAGGGCGACGACGCGAGCGCCTGACCGGCGCCGGCTAGCGTCGGCGACCGAGCCCCCGCCGTCGTCCCGCGGAGTCCACCGTGAGCCTGCCGACCACCATGCGCGCCGCACGCCTCCACCGCGTCCGCACCGCCGACGCTCCCGAGGTCGTCTCGATCGACGAGGTCCCGGTCCCCGAGCCGGGCCCGACCGACGTCCTCGTCGAGGTGAAGGCCTGCGGTGTGTGTGCCTCCGACCTCCACGTCGTGCAGGGGGTCACGCCGCACGGACCCTCGCTCCCCCAGACGCTCGGGCACGAGCCGGCGGGGGTGGTCGCCGCCGTGGGGTCGGCGGTCGAGGGCTGGATGGCCGGCGACCGGGTGGCGTTCCAGATGGCCCGCCCGTGCGGGCACTGCGAGTACTGCCGGTCGGGCGCGAGGCGATCTGCCGTGAGCTCGTCGTGCCCGGGGTCGACGGCGACGGCGCCCAGGCCGAGTACGCCCTGGTCGACCAGCGCTTCCTCACCCCGCTGCCGTCGACGATCCCGTTCGACCAGGCGGCGATCCTCTCGGACGCGGTCGCCACGCCCTACCACGCGCTCAAGCGCGGCGGGGTCGGCGAGGGCGTGCTGGTCGCGCGTCTTCGGCCTCGGCGGCCTCGGCATGCACGCCGTCCAGCTCGCCAAGCTCGCCGGCGCCTCCGTGATCGGCGTCGACCTCGACCCGGTGAACCTCGAGCGCGCGCTCGAGTGGGGCGCCGACGAGGTCGTGGACGCCTCCGACGGCAAGCCGGCCCGGCGGGTGAAGGAGCTCACCGGCGGGGGCGTGGACAAGTCCTTCGAGTTCGTCGGCGCCAACGCGACCGTCGACCAGGCGCTCAAGTGCCTCAAGCCGGGCGGACGCGCGACCGTGGTAGGCCTCACACCCCAGCCGCTCCAGCTCATGCCCGGCGCGCTGTTCGTATCGCAGGAGCTCGAGCTCGCGGGCTCGTTCGGCTCCACGGCCTCGGACCTGAACGAGCTCATCGACCTCGTCGACGCCGGTCGCCTCGACCTCACCCGGTCGATCACGCACCGCACCACCATCGACGGGTTCACCGACGCGCTGCGCCGGCTCGAGACCCGCGAGGACCACCCGATCCGGATGGTCGTGACCTACGGCGACTGAACGCCCCGTGGGGACCGGGCGTGTCGCCCGGTCCCCATCGGTGTGGTGCCAGCGCCGTCAGCGCGTCGCGGTGTCGACCCGCAGCAGCGCCAGCGCGCCGTCGGCCTGCCGCTCCATCACGGCCGTGTAGGCCATGCCGTCGGCGGTCTCGACCCGGAGGTCGATCGTGTCGCCCTCGTCGGTCCAGGCGACGGCGTGCGCGTCGGCGGGCACGCCGTCGAGCACGAACGAGGCGTTGTCGTCGGCGGTGTCGCCCGTGCCGGGGCCGTCCGCCCAGCCGACGGTGCGCAGGGTCGGGCCGCCCTCACCGGGCTCCAGCCAGGCGATGCTGCGGCCGTCGGGGGACCAGACCAGGGTCGGGGCGTCGGCCATCGTGCCGGCGTCCGCGGCGATCCGGTAGGCCTCGGGGAACAGCGTCAGCTCGCCCGGCTGGCCGTCCACGACCGCGAGCCAGCGGAGGTCGTAGGTCCCCTCCGCGCTGGTCACGACCACGACCGTGAGGTCGTCGGCGGTCGAGCCGGGCCGGACGGCGGCGCTGCGGAAGACCGACTCGCCCTCGTCCGGGAGCGTCCACAGGATGGTCGTGGACGACCCCGCGGTGAGGACCAGCTCCTGGCCCTCGGGCCGGACGTCGATCGCGGTGTCCTCGGCGCCGGGAGCGGGCTGGGTGTCGGGCGTGGCCGGGGCTCCGGCGTCCTCGGTCGGGGTGGCCGGCGCCGCGGGCTCGGAGGTGCCGGGCGACGCTGCGGGGTCGGTCGCAGCGCCCCCGCACGCGGTGAGCGTGAGGGTCGCGCCGGCGACGAGCGACAGGAGGGTGAGGCGGCGGCGGTTCATGGATCGGTTCCTCGTGGTGGGGAGCGCACGTCGCGCCCCTTCACCCCTCGAGACGCACACCGACGCCCGCGGGTTGGCGCCGGGGATACCGGCGTGCAGCACCCGCCCACCTCGCCGGCGCGTGCAACCTCAGCCGTCACCGTCACCGCGACCGCCGACAGCCGCGCCGGCGCGGTCGGCGACCGCCTCGTTCAGGCGGCGCGTCAGCTCACTCAGCTCGGCGAGCTGGGCGTCGGTGGCCTCCGGGAAGCGGTAGGAGACGTCGCGGACGAGGAACGGACCGTCCGGGCGGAGCTGCACCACGCTCACGACGCCCTCGACGCGGCCGACCGCGGTCGACCCGCGGTAGCCCACGAGCGACGACAACGGCGGGGCCCCGCCCGACCGCTCCGAGCCGAGCACCTCGACGCTCGCCCCCTCCCCCACGAGGTCGCGGAGCACCCCCGCGAGGGCGGCGAGGTCGCCGGGGTGGACCAGCGCCCGGTAGTCAGGGGCGGTGACCGCGTACGCGGCCTCGGCGTCGCCGGCGAACAGGTCCGCGACGAACCGCTCGGCGACCGGCTCCTCGGGACGGTCCGCGCCGGTCAGCGTGACGAGCACCACGACCGTCAGCGCCACCAACGACACCACCCCCGCGACCGTCGCGACGGTCACCAGCGAACGGGACCGCCGACGGGGCGGGGGCAGTGGCACGGCCGCGAGGCGGGGACGTCAGGCCTCGGTGACCTCGACGGTGGAGATGACGACGTCCTCGACCGGACGGTCACCGCGGGCGGTCGGGCGTGGTCGCGATCTCGTCGACCACGTCGAGGCCGTCGACGGCCTTGCCGAAGACGCTGTACTGCGGCGGGAGTCCGTAGTCGGCGTGCATGATGAAGAACTGCGAGCCGTTGGTGTTGGGGCCGGCGTTCGCCATCGCGAGGGTGCCGCGCGAGTAGCGGTGCGACCGCGCCTTCTCGAGCTCGTCGTCGAAGCGGTAGCCGGGACCGCCGGTCCCGGTGCCGGTCGGGTCACCACCCTGGATCATGAACCCGTTGATGACCCGGTGGAAGATCACGCCGTCGTAGAAGCCCTCGTTGGCGAGGAAGACGAAGTTGTTGACCGTCTTCGGGCTCTCGCCGGCGAAGAGGGTGACGGTGATGTCGCCCTTGTTGGTCTTGATCGTCGCCCGGTAGTCCTTGGCCGGGTCGATCTGCATCTCGGGCGGGGCGGGGTACTGCTGCGCCACGGGGTTCCCTTCGTGGGTCGGTGCTGGGGGTGTGCGAGCAGCGGGACCGTCAGGCCGCCGACTCCTCGATGGTGATGTCGATGATGCGGACCGGGTCGACCGCGAGTTGGCCGTCGACGGGCCCCTGCGCGATGCGGTCCACGATGTCCATCCCCTCGGTCACGTGGCCGAAGACCGCGTACTGGGGAGGCAGTGCGTAGCCGGGCTCGGCCTGGACGATGAAGAACTGCGAGCCGTTGGTGTCGGGCCCGGAGTTGGCCATCGCGAGCGTGCCCCGCGGGTAGCCGCCGTTGGCGGCGTAGAGCTGTTCGGCGAGGGCGAGCTCGTCCTCGAAGGTGTAGCCCGGGTAGGTGCCCTGGTCGCCGTGGCCGGTGCCGGTCGGGTCGCCGCCCTGGACCATGAAGCCGTTGATCACCCGGTGGAACGGGACGCCGACGTAGTAGTCCTCGCGCGCGAGCGTCACGAAGTTGTTGACGGTCGTGGGGGCGTCGGCCGCGGCCAGCTCGACCACGACGGTCCCGCAGGTGGTCTCGATCGTGGCGGTGTAGGTGGCCGCCGGGTCGATCGTCATCTCGGGTGCGGCGTCGCGGGGCGTGGCCGTCACCTCGGGCGCCTCGACGTCGGTCGGGCACGGCTCGGCGACCGCGCCCTGCGGCGAGTCGTAGGACCCTGCTCCCGCCGCCGGGTCCTCGGAGGCGTCGCTGGAGGTGGCGTCCTCGCTCGCGTAGCCCTCGCCGCCGACGTCGCCGGCGACCTCCGGCGTCCCGGTGTCGTCGCGTCCGGCGAGGAGCGCCCCGGCGAACAGCGACAGGGCGACCGCCACGATGACGACGATGGCGACGACACGGATCCGGCGCTGCTTGGCGACGACGGCGCTGGCCTGCCGCTTCTCGCGCGCGCGCTCGATCTGCTTCTTGTGCTGCTTCTGGCTCACGGGGACCACCGATGGAACGGGTCGGACGGGATGTGGCGGGTCAGGCTATCCGGCCCCGCCCGGCGGCGAGTCGCCAGCAGTGCCGGTGCCAGTGGCGTCGCTCCTCGGAGGCCTCCAGCGGCCACACGACCACGTGTCCCTCACCCTTCGGGATCGGGTTGCCGCACTCGGGACAGACGTAGTCCTTGCTGGCGTTGACGGGCTGCACGTCGCGTGCCAGGTAGCCGTCGAGCTGCGGCACCGGGAGCGAGCTCATCGGTCGATGCCCGCGACGACGAGCAGCAGCGCGAACCCGTCGTCGCTACCGGACCAGAGCTCGCGGACGACGTCGTAGCCGGCGGTGTTGAACAGGTACCGGAGCGCCTTCGTGACGATGTACATGTCGTCCATCTGGCCCACCGGGCCGAGGAAGTCGGGGATGAGGTCGATCGGGCTCAGCACGTAGGCGACGGCACCGGCCGCGACCGCTTTGGCGTGCCACGGCACGCGCGGCTCCTTGGCGATCCGGCCCAGGAGCCGGGCCACGTCGGGGAGGAACGCCAGGAGCTCGCGCCACGCGGCCGGCCGGGCGCCGCGGATGGGCTGCTCGCCGCCCCGCGCCGCGACCTCGTCGGCGGACAGGATCTCGTCCGGGGCGACGGGCTCGTCGGCGTGCGGGTCGGAGGCAGGCACGACGGCGTCCCCGGTGGGGACGTCGTCGGTGGGTCGCTCGGCGGTCACGCGTAGACGTAGAAGCCGCGGCCGGCCTTCTTGCCGAGGAACCCGGCCTCCACCATGTGGCGCAGCAGCGGCGCCGGCTCGTAGGAGGGCTCGCGGAACTCGCTGTGGAGCGTCTCGATGATGGCGAGCGTGACGTCCAGCCCGACGATGTCCATCAGCTCGAACGGCCCCATCGGGTAGCCGCAGCCGAGCTTCATGGCCGTGTCGATCTCCTCCGAGGTCGCGTAGTGCGACTGGAGCATCTTGACCGCGTCGTTCAGGTACGGGAACAGCAGGGCGTTGACGATGAAGCCCGCCCGGTCGGGGCAGAGCACCCCGACCTTGGCGACCTTGGCGACGAACGCGCGGGACTGCTCGAGCACCGCGTCGTCGGTGCGGACGGTCGGGACGATCTCGACCAGCTTCATGATCGCCGCGGGGTTGAAGAAGTGCAGCCCGATGACCCGGTCGGGGCGGTCGGTGACCATCGCGCAGTCGATGATCGGCAACGACGAGGTCGTCGTCGACAGCACGGCTTCCGGCTTCAGGATCGGGGTGAGCTCCTCGAACAGCGCCTTCTTGATGGCGAGGTCCTCGGCGACCGCCTCGATGACGACGTCGCAGTCGGCGAAGTCCTGCAGGTCGTGGGTCGGCTTGATGCGCGCGAGCGCCGCGACCATGTCCTCCTCGGACATCCGGCCCTTGTCGACCATGCGCTGCATCGACCGGCTGACGCTCGCCGCGACCTTCTCGGCCTTCTCCTTGGAGCGGCCACGGACGACGACGTCGAAGCCAGCCTTGGCGCAGACCTCGGTGATGCCGGTCGCCATCGTGCCGGTCCCGAGCACGCCCACGGTGTGCCAGCCGGCGACGAGGCCCTCGGAAGCCTCGGCGCGGGCGCTGTCGTCGGCGACGACCCGGGACGAGCCCGGCTCGTCGTAGGTGTAGAAGCCGCGGCCGCTCTTGCGTCCCCGGAACTCGGCGGACGACAGCTGCTTGAGGATCGGCTGCGGCGCGAACCGGGTCTCGTCGAACTGCGAGTGGATCGCGTTCATGATCCCGACCATCGTGTCGAGACCGACGAGGTCGACGAGGGCGATGGGGCCCATCGGCAGGCCAGCGCCGAAGCGCATGGCGTTGTCGATGTCCTCCTTGGTGGCGTAGCCGGTCTCGACCATCCCGACGGCCTGGTTCAGGTACGGGAACAGCAGCTGGTTGGCGATGAACCCGCGGCGGTCGCCGACCACGACCGGGGACTTGCCGATCGACTCGGCGAACTCGCGCGCGGTGGTGACGACGCTCTCGTCGGTGACGACGGTCCGGACGAGCTCGATCAGCTTCATCACGGGGGCGGGGTTGAAGAAGTGGAACCCGAGCACCCGGTTGGGCCGGCGGGTGTGGACCGCGATGTCCATCACCGGCAGCGACGAGGTGTTGGTCGCGACGATGGCGTCCTCGCGGGCGACCTCGTCGATGCGCTTGAAGGCCGCCTGCTTGAGCGGGAGGATCTCGGGGACCGCCTCCACGATGAGGTCGCAGTCGCCGAGGGTGGTCCAGTCGGCGGAGCCGGTGATGCGGCCGGCGATCTCGTCGCGCTCCTCCTGGGTCAGCCGCTCGCGCGCCACCTGCCGGTCGAGCGAGCCGTGGATGCGCTCGAAGCCGGCCTCGACGGCCTCGCCGTCGACCTCGACGAAGTGGACCTCGTGGCCGTTGCGGGCCACGATCTCGGCGATGCCGGACCCCATGGTGCCGCAGCCGACGATGCCGACCTTCTCGATGTTCTGTGCCACGCGCGGAGCCTCCGAGAGGACGAGGACGGGACGCGCCGCGGTCGGGGGTCGCGGCGTCTGTGGACGTGAGGCTACGGCGTCGGGCGCGTGCGGGGCGAACCGTCCCCCGGCCCCCCGTCCCCGGGGCTCAACGCGTGACGACGATCAGGAGGGCGGCGACGTTGATGGCGTTGAAGGTCGCGTGGGCCACGATCGGGACGACCAGGCTGCCGGTCTTGTGGAACGCGGCCGCGAGCCACACCGCCAGCACCAGCAGGGCCGCGAGCGCGATCGGCTGGTCGAACAGCTCGAGGTGCAGGAACGCGAACGTCAGCGACGACAGCCCCAGGCCGGGCCAGAGCCCCAGCTTGGCCCGGATGGACTGGAACAACAGTCCCCGGAAGATGAGCTCCTCGATGATGGGCGCGAGGACGACGAGCACGACCACGAGGGCGGCCAGGGCGACACCCTGCCCCTCGGTGACGAGGTCGAGCGCGACCTGCCGGTCGGTCGGTGCGGGGATGTCGAACGCCTGGCGCAGCAGCTCCGGCAGGATGACCGCGAGCACGAACCCCGACAGGCCGATGCCGACGCCGATCGCGGCGTGGCGCCACGCCGGTCGCACCGGCCCCCACACCCGCCACGACCAGACGTGCCGACCGCGCAACCACCCGTACGCGCCGGCGAGGGTGACGACCTCGACCAGGGTGAGCCCGACGGCGTTGAACGCGACGCTGCCGGTGCCCGCGCCGTCGTGGAAGGGCGTGAGCACGAGCGAGACCAGGACCTGGGCCACGATCGTCCACAGCACCAGCCCCACCGCGTCGAACACGGTCCAGCTGACCGCGAACGCCTGCGGCGGGTCGGGGAAGTCGTGCCGCCAGCCTGGCTCGCGCGGTGGCCAGGGGGGATCGGCCGCTCCCCCCGGGGAGGGTGGTGGCGGCGGGCCGGACGGGGCCGGTGGCCCGGACGGGGGCGGGAGGTCGCTCACCGCGGCACCCGGACGACGGCGGCGGCTCCAGCGCCCGCGACGAGCCCCACCAGGGCCGCGAGCGCGAACGCGGTCGCCGGCGTGCGTCCCGGGGCGGGGCGCGGCGCGAGCAGCGACGGGGGCGGACCGGTGGCGGGGAGGGTCGGCGCGACGACGGTCACCGCCGCGGGCTCGCCGGCCGACACCGCGTCCTCGTCGGTCGCCACGAGCCGGACGCGGTACTCCCCCGGTGGGACGGATCGCCCGTCCGCGTCGTCGAGAGCCCAGGTGGTCGTGTGGCGGCCCGACTCGACGATGCCGAGCGGGCGGCGCAGCACGTCATCGCCGGCGACGCTCGTCACCTCGAGCACCAGCTCGCTCGGCTTGTTCACGATCGTCTCGAGGGTCAGGACCTCGACGGTCAGCGGGCGGACCCGGCTGGTCTCGGTCGGCGACACGATGAGCGGCGCACCGTAGCCCGGCGGCGCGAGGAGCCCGACCGAGCCGTCGGCCCGCGGGACGAGCTCCCACGTCCCGAGCGCCCGGTCGGTGACGACCTGCCCGCTGGCGACGACCCGGAAGGGGCGCTCGGAGCGCACCACCAGCCGCTCCTCGAGCGCGTCCGCGAGCCCCACACGGACCCGCGCGGGCAGGTCGGCGGGGCGGGTCGGCCGCAGCCCCTGGTAGTAGCTCGCGAGGATGTCCGCGTAGGCGATGCCGGCCTCGGCCTGGCCCAGCGCCCCGTACTGGCTCATCCCCACGCCGTGGCCCCAGCCGCGACCGTCGAGGACCACCTCGTCGTCGGTCACGGTCACGTCGAAGCGCGACGAAGGGACCGTGGCGGGGAGTCGGCCGCCGTCCTCCCGCGCCCCCGGGAACTCGTCCGGGTAGAGGTCGGGCGCGACCGCGGAGACGAAGAAACGGAAGTCGCTCACCCCCACCTCGGCCTCGGTCCCGTCGCGGCCCACCACGACGAGACGGTCCTCGGCGTCCTCGACCGTGCGGACCCGCAGGTCCGCCAGCGGCGTCGCGCGGGCGAGCGTCTCGCCACGGGACAGGATCGCGTCGAGCTGGTCGCGTCCGAAGCGGACCTGCCAGCGGTGGAACGGCGACACCTCGTCGTAGGGGTCGTCCACGCCCTTCAGGTAGGGGCGCGGCCCCTCCGAGGTGAACACCTCCTCGTTGTCCTGGGTCCGGCCCCCGGAGGTGGAGAAGAACCGCGCGAGGATGGGCCGGCTCTCGTAGGTGAGGACCTCGCCCTCCGTCGACGCCACCGCGTCGGCCCAGCGCTGGCCGACCACCGGCGTCTCGACCACGTCGCGGCCGCGGAAGACCTGACAGGCGGTCGTGGCGCAGATGTCGTAGCCGAGGCCACGTCGCTCGAAGGTCCCGAGCATCAGCTGGTACCAGGCGTAGGTCCGGGCGGCGACGGCCTGGGCCTTGAGCGCCTCCTCCGGCCACCGCGCGGGAACCTCCGCCAGGCCCTCCACGTAGGCCTGCATCGACAGCTCGTTCACGAGCGTCGGGGACGCACTCCCTCGCGTCCGCAGCTCCAGCGTGTCCGCGTAGCGGCGCTGGCCGACGACCTCGAGCACGCCTCCCTCGCCGGCCTCCAGGCGGATCGCGCCGCCGTACGCGCCGAGGTCGACGCGGTCGCCGGCGTCCTGCGCGCGCGCCGGTACACCGGTGGTCACCAGCAGCACCAGGACGCTCGCCAGCAGCAGGCGGAGCCGGTCAGCCATCGCTGGGAGGGAGCTCGACCTCGTCCTCGGCGACGCGGTCGATCCGCGCCCCGAGCGACCGCAGCCGCCCGACGAAGTCGGCGTAGCCGCGGTCGATGTGGTGGACGTCGCGCACGATGGTCTCGCCCGAGGCGACCAGGCCGGCGAGCGCGCCGGCAGCGCCGGCGCGCACGTCGAGGCCGTCGAGCACCGCCCCGTGGAGCGGCGCGACCCCGCGGATCAAGGCGTGGTGGCCGTCGATCTCGATGTCCGCACCCATCTTGCGGAACTGCTCCACGAAGCTGAAGCGCGACTCGAACACGTTCTCGGTGCACATCGACGTGCCGGTGGCCTGGCTCAGGAGCACCATCATCTGCGGCTGCAGGTCGGTCGGGAAGCCGGGGTACGGCAGCGTCACGAAGTTCACCGGCTCGAGGTCGTCGGCCTTGACCCGCAGGGTGTCGCCCCCCTCCTCGACGACGGCGCCCGCGGCACGGAGCTTGATGAGCGGCAGGGACAGGTCGGCGGGCCGGACGTTCTCGATCAGCACGTCGCCGCGGGTCAGCGCCGCCGCGGCCGCCCAGGTGCCGGTCTCGATGCGGTCCGGGCAGGTGCGCCACGACACCGCACGGAGCTCGGCCACCCCCTCGATCTCGATGCGGGGGTCGCCGATCCCCTCGATCCGGGCACCCATCTCCACGAGCATGTCGCAGAGGTCCTGGATCTCGGGCTCGCGGGCGGCGTTGTCGATGATGGTCGGACCGTCGGCCACGACCGCCGCCATCACGAGGTTCTCGGTCGCGCCGACCGAGGGGAAGTCGAGCGTGATCTGCGCCCCGTGGAGGTCGGGCGCGACGACCTCGACGCCGTTGTCGAGCGAGGTGACCGACGCTCCCATCGCCTCGAGGCCCTGCAGGTGCATCTCGATGCCGCGCTTGCCGATCTTGTCCCCGCCCGGGAGCGCGATGCGGCAGCGCCGCAGGCGGCCCACCATCGGACCGAGACAGCTGATCGAGGCGCGGATGCGGGTGACGGCGTCCTCCGGCGCGTGCCAGTCGGGGTCGTCGTCGAAGCGGATGGTGCAGGTCTCGCCGTCGAGGTCGACGGCGGCGCCGAGCCCGCGCAGGATGTCGGCCATGACCGGCACGTCGGCGATGGCGGGGACGTTGGAGATCACCGTCTCGCCGTGGGCGAGGATGCTCGCCGCCATCAGCTTGAGGACGGAGTTCTTGGCCCCGGGGACGCGGATGACGCCGCTCAGCGGATCGCTGCGGCGGACGACGAAGACGTCGGTGGAGTGCGTCGGAGAGAGTCCCATCGCCGCGAGACTACCCACCCGTTGCGTTGACGCTCCGGCCCGGCATGCCGGGCCGGACCGTCAACGCAACCTCAGCCGGCGACGTCGATGCGGAGCGCCTGCTTGCGGACCGAGGCGCGCACGGCCGCGTTCTCCTGGTCGGCCTGCTGACCCTCGAGCTCGCGCATGCGGCTCTCGGCCCGACGCGGGTCGATCTGGCTGGAGAGCTCGGCGATGTCGGCCAGGATCACGAGACGGTTGTCCCGGAAGTAGAGGAAGCCGTTGTGGACCGCCACACGCTCGACGCCGCCGTCCGCGAGCTTGATCTTCACCGGGGCGATGTCGAGCGCCAGCAGGGCCGGCTGGTGACCCGGCAGGATGCCGATCTCGCCCTCGAGCGAGCGCGCGAAGACCTCGGTGGCCTCGCCGGAGAAGAGGCTCTTCTCGGCGGAGACGACCTCGACCTGCATCGTCGCCATGCTGTGCTCCTCGCTCTACGACCACCCGGTGGCGCCCGTCGGGGCGCCACCGGCGGGGCCGGCTGTCAGCTCTGCATCTCGCTGGCGCGGCGACGCACGTCGTCGGCGTCGGCCGCGTAGGTGAACGCCTGCTCGGGGAGGTCGTCCATCTCGCCCTCGATGAGCTGCTTGAAGCTCTCGATGGTGTCCTTGACCGGGACGTACACGCCCTTCTGGCCCGTGAACTGCTCCGCCACGTTGAAGTTCTGGGAGAAGAAGTTGCGGGCCTTGCGGGCGCGGGCAACGACGACCTTGTCCTCCTCGGAGAGCTCGTCGATACCCAGGATGGCGATGATGTCCTGGAGGTCCTTGTAGCGCTGCAGGATCTCCTGGACCCCGGTCGCCACGTCGTAGTGCTCCTGCCCGACCACGGTCGGGTCGAGGATGCGCGAGGTGGAGTCGAGCGGGTCGACGGCCGGGTAGAGACCCAGGGCCGCGATCTCACGCGACAGCACGGTCTGGGCGTCGAGGTGGGCGAAGGTCGTGTGCGGCGCCGGGTCCGTGATGTCGTCAGCGGGGACGTACACGGCCTGCAGCGAGGTGATGGAACGGCCCTTGGTGGAGGTGATCCGCTCCTGCAGCTGACCCATCTCGTTGGACAGGGTCGGCTGGTAGCCGACGGCCGACGGCATACGACCGAGCAGCGTCGAGACCTCGGAGCCGGCCTGGACGAACCGGAACACGTTGTCGACGAACAGCAGCACGTCCTGGCGCAGCTCGTCACGGAAGTACTCGGCCATCGTCAGCGCCGACAGCGCCACCCGCAGACGCACGCCCGGCGGCTCGTCCATCTGGCCGAACACGAGCGCGGTCTTGTCGATGACGCCGGACTCGGTCATCTCGCCGAAGAGGTCGTTGCCTTCACGGGTGCGCTCACCGACGCCGGCGAACACCGACACACCACCGTGGTTCTCGGCGACCCGGGAGATCATCTCCTGGATGACGACGGTCTTGCCGACGCCGGCGCCGCCGAACATGCCGACCTTGCCGCCCTTCACGTACGGCTCGACGAGGTCGATGACCTTGATGCCGGTCTCGAACATCTCCGACTGCGGCTCGAGCTCGTCGAACGGCGGGGCCGGACGGTGGATCGGCCAACGGTCCTCGGCCTGGAACGCCGCGCGCTCCTCCGGCGGGAGGTCGAGCGGCTCACCGAGCACGTTGTAGATGTGGCCGAGGGTCGACGGGCCGACCGGCACCGAGATCGGCGCGCCGGTGTCGGTCACCTCGGCACCACGCACGACACCGTCGGTCGGCGCCATGACGATGGCGCGGACGCGGCGGTCGCCGATGTGCTGGGCGACCTCGGCGGTCAGCGTGCGCTTCTCACCCTGGTACTCGCGGGTGAACGTCAGCGCGTTGTTGATGCCGGGCAGGTTCCCGGGGGGGAACTCGACGTCCACCACCGGGCCGATGACCCGGACGATGCGTCCGGTGTCGCCGACGGAGGCGTGGGTCGTGTCGCTCGCCATTGCTCGCTCCTCGGTGTGCGTGCGCCTCGGTGGGCGCCTCACAGCTTGCATCTCGCGGCGGGGGGCGTCCCCCGCCGGCACGTCTTGGGGTGGTCTAGCCGCCGCTGCTCAGAGCCTCGGCGCCGCCGACGATCTCGGAGATCTCGGTGGTGATCTGGTCCTGACGGGCCTGGTTCATGACCCGGCTGAGCTTGTTGATGACCTCCGACGCGTTGTCGGTGGCCGACTTCATGGCCCGCTGCCGGGACGCGTGCTCGGAGGCTGCCGACTCGAGGAGGCCCGCGAAGACCTTGGCCTCGACGTAGCGCGGGATCAGCAACTCGAGGATCTCCTCGGGGGCCGGCTCGAACATGAACTCCGGGGGGATCTCCGAGCCGCCATCGAACTCGTTGGCCTTGACCGGGAGCAGCTGCATCCGGGTGGGGACCTGCGTGAGGCTCGACTTGAAGTCGGTGTAGACGATCCACACCCGGTCGAGTCGGCCGTTGGCGTACCCGTCCATCACGGCATCGGCGATGGTCTGCGCGTCCTCGTAGGCGGGCTGGTCGGACAGGCCCGTCCACAGCCGTTCGGGGGTGCGTCCGCGGTACTTGAAGTAGCCCTCGGCCTTGCGCCCGACGAGGTAGAGCTCGACCTCCCTGCCCTCGCCCTCCTCCTCACGGATGAGGCGTTCGGAGAGCTTGAGGACGTTGGCGTTGTAGGCGCCGGCGAGCCCCCGGTCGGAGGTGGCCACGACGATGCCGACACGGTCGATGGACTCGTGCGACGAGAGCAACGGGTGCCCGGCGACCTCGTTGGAGGCCGCGAGGCCCCGGATGACCTCGTGGATCTGCTCGGCGTACGGACGCGCCTCGTTCACGCGCCGCTGGGCCTTCATGATGCGCGATGCGGCGATCATCTCCATCGCACGCGTGATCTTCTGCGTGCTCTTGACGGACTTGATGCGCCGGCGCAGCTGCCGGATCTGTCCGCTACCTGCCACCTGCTCGCCTCACGTCTTCGGGGGTCTCCGACTCGGTGGGAGCGATCGACGCTCCCGGACCGGTGTCGCTCACGGGGCCGGCGGGGCGGCGGTGTCGCTGACCGGGCCGCCGGTCGGGGTCTCGTCGGCCTCGGTGTCCTCGGCCGCCATCACGTCCCAGCCCTCGTTGCGCTCGTCCTCGTCGGTCTCGACGGTCTCGCTCGGCTCGAAGGTCTCGCGGAACGCGTCGACCGCCTCGTCGAGCTGGCCCGCGAGGTCGTCGGAGAGCTTCTCCGTCCGCAGCGTCGACAGCAGGTCCTGGTGCCGCGAGCGCATGTACTCGAGGAGCTCGGACTCGAAGCGGCGGATGTCGCCGACGGGGATGTCGTCCATCTTGGCGTTGGTCACCGACCAGATGGAGACGACCTGCTCCTCGACCGGCAGCGGCCGGTACTGCGGCTGCTTCAGCACCTCGACCACGCGCTGACCGCGGGCGATCTGCTGCTGCGAGGCCTTGTCGAGGTCGGAGCCGAACTGGGCGAAGGACTCGAGCTCGCGGTACTGGGCGAGCTCGAGCCGCACCGTTCCGGAGACCTTCTTCATGGCGGGCCGCTGGGCCGAACCACCGACACGGGAGACCGAGATGCCGGCGTTCATGGCCGGGCGCACACCCTGGAAGAAGAGGTCGGTCTCGAGGAAGATCTGCCCGTCGGTGATGGAGATGACGTTGGTCGGGATGAACGCCGAGACGTCGTTCGCCTTGGTCTCGACGATCGGGAGCGCGGTCATCGACCCGCCACCGAGCTCGTCGGAGAGCTTGGCCGCACGCTCGAGCAGACGGCTGTGGAGGTAGAAGACGTCACCCGGGTACGCCTCACGGCCCGGCGGCCGGCGCAGGAGCAGCGACAGCTGGCGGTAGGCGTCGGCCTGCTTGGTGAGGTCGTCGTAGATGATGAGGGCGTGCTCGCCCTTCTCCATCCAGTTGGCGCCGATGGCCGCGCCGGCGTAGGGGGCGGCGAACTGGAAGCCGGCCGGGCTCGAGGCCGGGGCGGAGACGACGGTGGTGTACTCCATCGCGCCGGCGTCACGCAGGGTCTCGACGACCGAGGCGACCGTGGAGCCCTTCTGGCCGATGGCGACGTAGATGCACTTGACGGCCTCGTCGGTGCCCCACAGCTGCTTCTGGTTGATGATCGTGTCGATGGCGATCGCGGTCTTGCCGGTCTGGCGGTCGCCGATGATGAGCTCGCGCTGGCCACGACCGATCGGGGTCATCACGTCGATGACCTTGATGCCGGTCTGGAGCGGCTCGGACACCGGCTGGCGCTCGACCACCGAGGGGGCCTGGACCTCGAGCGGCCGCTGGCCGTCGATCTTGGCGTCGTCGAGCGCGCCCTTGCCGTCGATCGGACGGCCGAGCGGGTCGACCACACGGCCGAGCATCGCGTCGCCGACCGGGATCGACAGCACCCGCTCGGTGCGCTTGACGGTCTGGCCCTCCTCGACCGTGGCCGCGTCGGCCATGATCACGACACCGATCTTGTCCTCGTCGAGGTTCATGGCGATGCCGAAGACGCCGTTGCCGAAGTCGAGCAGCTCGTTGGCGAGGGTGCCCGGCAGGCCCGAGACGTTGGCGATGCCGTCGCCGGTCTCGATGACCCGTCCGACCTGCTCCTTGGCGAGGTCGGGCGAGTAGCCGTCCAGCATGGCGTGGAGGGCGGAGGAGACATCCTCCGAGCGGAGCGTCAGGTCAGCCATCTCAAGTCGTCCTTCTGGGTCAAGCGGTGCCGCTGCGACGGCGCGGGTGCGGGCTAGCTGCCGAGCCGGGTACGGACCTCGCTGAGGCGACGTGCGAGCGAGCCGTCGATGACGGTGTCGCCGATCTTGGCGCGGACGCCGCCGACGACGTCGCGGTCGACGAACACCTTGAGGTCGAGCTTCTTGCCGGTCGCGCGCTCGAGCGCCTCACGGAGCTGGTCGCGCTGGGCGTCGTCGATCGGCGCGGCGACGAAGACCTCGGCGAGCTCCTGCTCGCGCGCCTCGGCCGCGTGGCGGGCCACGTCGGTGGCGATCGCGTCGATGTCGCCGGCGCGGTTGGCCGCGATGATCATCGCGAGCGCCGCCCGGGTCGCCGGGTGCGCGGCCTTCAGGACGTCGCTCTCGACGAACACGAGCCGGTTGCCCACCGGCAGGTTGATGTCGACGAGCTTCTCGCGCAGCGCGTTGTTGGCGTCGACCGCCTTGGCGACCTGGAGGAGCTCGTCCTCGACGCGGTCGAGGGCGCCCTCACCGGTCGCCAGCGCGACGATGGCCTGCGCGTAGGCCTGGGTCCGTTCGCTCATCTGTTCTGCCTCGCTCGAGGTTCGATGTGAACCTGCTCGGTCCACTCCGCCGGCGGTCGGCCCGCCGGCGTCGGGGACGCGGGCTCAGTTCGTGCGCGAGAGGTTCTGGATGTACTCGTCCACCAGGTGCTGGTGGGCGGCCGGGTCGAGCTCCTTCTCCACGATCTTGGAGGCGAGCTGCACCGACAGGGTCCCGACCTCGCTGCGCAGCTCCTGGAGCACACGGTCGCGCTCGTTGGCGACCTCGCTCTGGGCTCGCGAGACGATGGCCTGGGCCTCGGCCTCGGCCTTGGCGACGATGTCCCGGCGCAGCGACTCGGCCGTGGACTTGGCCTCCTCGATGATCCGGTTGGCCTCGCCCTTGGCGTCCTGGAGCTGGTCCTGGTACTGGCCCTTGACGGCGTCGGCCTCGGCGCGGACGCGCTCGGCCTCCTCCATCTTGCCCTGGATCGCCGCCGACCGGTCCTCGAGGACCTGGTTCAGCTTCGGGAACGCGAACTTCGCGAGCACGAAGTACACGATCACGAACGAGATGAAGCCGTAGAACAGCTCGGCGGCCGCGGGGAGGATGATGCTCAGTCCTCCGCCGCTCTCCGCGCCGGCCTCGGTTGCCAACAGCAACGCGTGCATCTTCGGTCCCTTCTGGTCACGACGTCGGGTCGGACTGCACCCGCTCGATCACGTCCGGCGCGGACGCCGGAGGTGAGCAGGCGAGGTCAGCCGCCGACGATGAAGGCGAGGACGAACCCGAACAGCGCGAGCGCCTCGACGAAGGCGATACCGAGGAACATGGTCGTACGGACCATGCCGGCGGCTTCGGGCTGACGAGCCATCGACTCGATCGCCTTGCCGACCAGGAAACCGATACCGATGCCGGGGCCGATGGCGCCGAGACCGTAGACCAGACCCTGGCCGATCGCGCCGATGTTCCCGCTGATGCCCCCGCCGGATTCCTGGGCGAGGATGAGCACATGCTCCATTGTGGTGTTCTCCTTGTATGACCGTCCGGTGGACGCGGGGTGTGCGGTGGTCTGTCCCCGCCGGCGAGCCCGGCGGAAGTCGGTGAGCCCGAGCGGCTCAGTGCTCCGGGTGCAGCGAGCTGCCGATGTAGACGGCAGCCAGGATGGTGAAGATGTAGGCCTGCAGGGCGCCGACCATCAGCTCGAAGGCGACCATGGCGGGCCCGAAGGCGAAGGCCACGATCCCGATGGGCGAGCCCTTGAGGTTGAAGCTGACCCCGCCGTGCACGTTCAAGAGGAACGCGTTGGCGGCGATGAAGATGATCGCGAGCAGGATGTGGCCGGCCATCATGTTGGCGAAGAGCCGGACCGCCAGCGTGAGCGGCCGGACGATGAAGGTCGACACGATCTCGATCGGGATCACCAGCGGCAGCACGAACGCCGGGACGCCGCCGGGGATGGCCACGTTCTTGAAGTAGGCGAGCCCCTGGGACTTGATGCCGACGACGACGAACAGGGTCCAGACCGTGAGCGCGAGGAAGGCCGGAACGGCCATGCGGCTCGTGGCCGGGAACTGCACCAGCGGGGTGATCTCGTAGAAGTTGTTGATGAAGATGAACATGAACAGGGCCGTCAGGAACGGCACGAACTTCAGCCCGTCCGGTCCGATGACCTCGATCACGATCTGATCGCGGACGAACTCGACGATCGACTCCACGATCGACTGGAGCTTGCCCGGCACGATCTTGGGCGACTTCAGCGCGAAGAAGAAGATCGCGATCACGATGACCGCCGCGAGGACGTAGAGCAGTCCGACCCGGTTGAAGGCGAACACGCCGTCGCCGAAGAACGGCTTGAAGACGAACAGCTCTTCCAGCGGCGGGACGTGGAAGCACCCCGGGTTGTCCGGTGGGCAGGCCTCCGAGGCGAGGAGGAGGTTCACGCACGTTCCTTTCCAGCGACCGGTCGCACCGACGTGTCGACGAACCACAGCTCGCGGTGCGACGTCACGAGGCGGACCTCGTAGGCCAGGACGACGACCATCGCGACAGCAGCGCTGATGGCCAGGACGGGTCCGTCGATGGCCTCGACGGGACGGAGGAGGACGATGGCGCCCGCGTAGATGACGAGCCGCACCAGGAAGCCTCCCAGCGCGGTCGCCTGGAGGGCGGCGGGCCCGATCTTGGCGGCCCAGGACAGCGAGCGGCCGGTGACGTAGAAGTTGGCGACCACGACGGCCACGGCGGCGAGGGCGGTGACGCCGGCGGCCGTGCCCCGTAGGGCAGCGGCGGCGAGGACCACGGGCACGGCCACGATGACGCCGACGCGCAGGGCGGCGCGTGCCATCGTCAGCTCGTTGTCACCCGGGAGGGCGGCAGTCGAGACGGCCACTTCGGTCCTCGTCCTCGTCGCGCGCGAACGTCGTCGGCCGCGCGTGCGTGTCACCTCGGATCGCCCCGTGGTCGTGGGGCACGTACCACCACCCGACGCCTAGAGGCGTGGGCGCCTGGCTTCCTCAGCCTTGCCCTGTTCGTTCGCTCGCAGGAAGACCAGGTACATCCCGAGTCCGAAGCCGAGGGTGAACCCGGCGACCAGGAACCAGGGAGCGGTCTCGAGCCAACGATCCAACAGCCAGCCGATCCCACCCCACACGAACGTCGCGGTGATGAGCTCGACCGTCATGGCCCACCCGGAGTCCGCATCCCGCCACAGGTCGCGACGGAAGTTCGGTGGGTGGTTGGCCATGGGTCCGGAACGCTAGCAAGCGGGGTCGGTGGGCGCCAAAGGCGCCGGAGGCCGCGCGCGACCTCCGAGCGGCCGGCGACCGACGGCCGGGGACGCGACCGGCCGTCACAGCTCGGTAACGGTTCCCTGCAGCGGTTCAGCCCGTCCGTCGACCCTCGGTGGCGGTCGTCTCCTCGTCGACGCTCCGGGCCCGGCGCATCCCGACGATGGTGAGCGCCACCCCGACGAGCACGGCCACGCTCCCCCACACCATGACGGTCTCGATCTCGACGACCGACACCGCGATGGCGCCGGCGGCGAGCAGCGCCGACCAGTAGTACATCGTGAGCACGGCGCGACGGTGGCTGTGCCCGAACGCGATCAGCAGGTGGTGGAGGTGGCCCATGTCGGCCACCGTGATGGGCTGTCGTCGGTAGGCCCGACGCGCGACCGCGAAGGCCGTGTCCACGAACGGGATCGCGAGGACGAGGGCCGGCACCAGCAGCGGGATGGACCCGGCGAAGTCGGCGTAGCTCGGGGCGGTCGAGCGGCCGACGTAGGCGACGCCGGCAGAGGCGAGCAGCAGGCCCAGCATCATCGAGCCGGTGTCGCCCATGAAGATCCGGGCGGGGTGCCAGTTGTGGACCAGGAAGCCGGCGCACATGCCGGCGACCGCCGCGGCGGCGATGGGGGCGGCGGTGGGGACGGCCTCGGCGATGCCGCGGGCCTCGGAGGTCACCGAGAACGCGAAGAAGGCGACGGCCGCGATGCCCGAGACCCCGGCCGCGAGCCCGTCGAGCCCGTCGATGAGGTTCACCGCGTTGATCATCGCGAGCATCGCCAGGATCGTGAGCGGCATGCCGAGGTCGGGCGCGAGTGCGATCACATCGAGCCCGGGGACCCAGGCGTAGACGATCTGGATGCCGAACAGCACCGGGGCCAGCGCGCCGACGATCTGGCCCGCGAGCTTGACCGTGGGGGGCAGCCCCCGGAGGTCGTCGACCACGCCGACCAGGGCGATGATCAGGACCCCGAGCAGCAGGCCGATCGGCTCCGAGGTCGAGTCGAACACGTCCCGGAACTGCGGGATGGCGGCGGCGACGCCGAGCGCGGCGAGGAAGCCGAACAGCATCGCGAGCCCGCCCAGCGTGGGGACGGGCTCGCGGTGGACCTTGCGCGGGTCGGTGGGTCGGTCGACGGCGCCCAGCCGGTGGGCGATGCGGATCACCAGCGGCGTGGTGGCGGCGGTGGTGACCGCCGCCGCCGCGAAGACCGCCAGGAACCCGATCACCGGTAGGCCGGGAACTTCGCGACGAGGGTGTCGATCTCGTGGCGGACGTCGACGCGGTCGTCGTCGTCGCCCTCGAGGGCCCGGGCGATGAGCGCGGCGACGTGGCGCATCTCGTCGGGGCCCATGCCCTGGGTCGCGACCGTGGCGGTGCCGGCGCGGATCCCGGAGGCGACCGCCGGCGGGTTCTTGTCGAACGGGATCGGCGTTCTTGTTGAGCACGATCCCGGCGGCGTCGGCGCGGGACTCGGCCTCGGCGCCGGTCAGGCCCTTGCCGGTCACGTCGGCGAGGAAGAGGTGGGTGTCGGTGCCGCCGGAGGTGACGCGGTAGCCCTCGTCGATGAGCCCGTCGGCGAGCGCACGCGCGTCGTCGAGGATGCGCTGGGCGTACTCGCTGAACTCAGGCGCCATCGCCTCCTTGAGGGCGACGGCCTTGGCCGCGACGACGTGCTCGAGCGGGCCGCCCTGGGTGCCGGGGAACACGGCCTTGTCGATCTTCTGGGCCCACTCCTCGGTGCAGAGGATGATCGCGCCCCGCGGGCCCCGCAGCGTCTTGTGGGTGGTGAAGGTGACGATGTCGCAGTACGGCACGGGGCTCGGGTGCACGCCGCCGGCGACGAGCCCGATGAAGTGCGCGGCGTCGCACATGAGCGTCGCGCCGACCTCGTCGGCGATCGACCGGAACGCCTCGAAGTCGAGCTGGCGCGGGTACGCCGACCAGCCGGCGATGATCAGCTTGGGCCGGTGCTCGAGCGCCGCCTCGCGGACCTGGTCCATGTCGATGGTCTCGGTGTCCTCGCGGACGCCGTAGGAGGCGATGTCGAACCACTTGCCCGAGAAGTTGATCTTCATACCGTGCGTGAGGTGGCCGCCGTGGGGCAGCGACATCGCCAACACCTTGTCCCCCGGCATCACCGAGGCGAAGTACGCGGCGAAGTTGGCGGAGGCGCCCGAGTGGGGCTGGACGTTGGCGTGGTCGGCGCCGAACAGCTGCTTCGCACGGTCGATGGCGAGCTGCTCGAGCGGGTCGATGGCCTCCTCGCAGCCGCCGTAGTAGCGCTTGCCGGGGTAGCCCTCGGCGTACTTGTTCGTGAGCACCGACCCCTGGGCGGCCATCACGGCCGGCGAGGCGAAGTTCTCGCTGGCGATGAGCTGGAGCTTGCTCTTCTGTCGCTCCAGCTCGGTCAACAGCCCCTCGGCGACCTCGGGGTCGGTGGCGCGGAGCTCGTCGAAGTCGGGGCCCCAGAACGTGCTCATCGAGGGTCTCCTGCAGCGGGTGCGGCGGCGGGTGGACGGACGTGCCGTCGAGCCTACCCCTCCGCAGGCGCCGACCACCGGGCTGGCGCCGTGCGGGTCAGCGCTCGTCGTCGCCCAGCTCGGTGTTGACGTAGGCACCGATGAGGAGCCCCCAGCTGACCGCGAGGAGCCACAGCCCCCCGCCGACGAAGGCGCCGAGCGCGCCGTACGCGCGGCCGACGCCGATGACCCCCACGTAGAGACCGAGGGCGGCGGTCGCCAGGACGAACACGACCGTGGTGACCACGACCCCGGGCGAGACGAGCTGGAGGCTCGCGTCGGGGCGGTTGGGGCCGTAGCGGTAGGCGATGGCGGCCGCCACGGCCACCGCGATCGGGACGCACACCCAGAACACGACGTCGAGCGCGGTGCCGACCCAGGTCGAGGCGGCGGCCTTGGAGGTGAACTCGAACAGGCTGAGCGACAGCACGGCCAGGATGACGAGGGTGATCGTGACCGCGACCGCGATGCCGCGCCGGGCGGCGGCCCGCCGGTCCTCCTCGACGTCGTGCACGATGTTGAGCGACTGCATGAGCGCCCGCGCGGCCTTCGACGCCGCCCAGAAGGTGCCCAGCACCGACACGATGAAGGTGAGCTGCGCGCCGGTACCGGTCATGCCCGCGACCTCGAGGAGCTGCCCCACCAGGAGACGCTGGACCTCGTCGGGGAACGCGGTCGTCCACGAATCGATGCGCCGGGCGAGGCTCGCGAGGTCTCGGACCCAGGTGTAGAGCGCCGCCGAGGCGACGAGCCCCGGGATGAGGGACAGCAGCGTGTAGAAGGCGAGCCCCGCCGCCACGATGGTCACCCGGTCGGCCTGCGCCCGTCGCCGGACCGAGCTGGCCACCTCGGCTGCACGTCCGAGACGCCCGCCGCGGTCACGCAGGCGACGCTCGACGTGCTCGATGGTCGTCACCTGCGCCGCTCCACGGTCCGGGGGCGTCGAGGGTGGCCGGCCGGGGCCCCGTCAGCCTGCCGTGGGTACGGACGAACGGCAGGTCAGCGCGGGTCGTCGGAGAGCCACCCGAAGAGCTGTGGGGCGATGCCGGCGACCAGGTCGTCGAGCTGCCGACCGGTGCGCTGGTAGCCCTCCCGGGGGCCCCCGTAGGGGTCGCGGACGTCCTCGCGGCCAGCGGGTCGCGCCACGTAGGCCCGCGAGCCGTGCGCGAGCCGGGTGACGAACCGGACCCGCTCGCGCACCGGGAGGTCGTCCTCGACCGGCTTGATGGCCGCGAGCAGACGGGCCAGCTCGCGGATCGTGAACGTCATCCGCGCCGCGCCCGGGACCAACCGGCCGATCTTCGCGCGGTGGCTCTCCGACATGGTGATGACGAGGTCACTGCGCCAGATCCGCGCCTCGTCGGTGACCGTCGCCGCGTGTGTGGACAGGTCGAGGCCACGCTCGCTCGCCTCGGCCACCGAGAAGGGCGCGGCGGGCTCGCCCTCGAGCCCGTGGACGCCGCTGCTCCCCACCCGCACCGGGGCGTCCGACCCGACGCGGCGGCGCGCCTCGCGCTCGAGCATCACCATCGCCAGGGGCGAGCGGCAGATGTTGGCGGTGCAGACGACCATCACCTCCGCCGTGGGATCGCCCGGCCGGGGGTCGGGTGCCTCGGTCGCGTCGTCCCAGATCACGCGTCGTCCGTGGTCGGCTCGTCGAGGTCGACCTCGACGGGGTCGAGCTCGCCGCGGGCGACGGCGAGCGCCTGCTCGCCGGCGATCGCGCCCTCGCGCAGGATGTGCGGCTCCGACCGGGTGACGTCGATGATGGTCGACGGCTGGTTGGCGCGGCGGGGGCCGTCGTCGAGGTAGACCGCGACGGCCTCACCGAGCTGCATCTGCGCCGTGTGGGCGTCGCCGGCGGGGGTCTGGCCCGACAGGTTGGCGGAGGTGACCGCCAGGGGACCGACCGCCCGCACGAGGTCGAGCGCCACCTCGTCCATCGGCATCCGGACCGAGACGGTGCCGTCGGCATCGCCGAGGTCCCACATGAGGTTGGGGTCGGCGCGCACCACGATCGTGAGCGCCCCCGGCCAGTACGCGGCCATCAGGCGCTCGGCGGCCTCGGGGACCGTGGTCACGAGCCCTGCGAGCTGCTTCGGCGAGCGCACGAGGACCGGGAGCGGGAACCGGCGCGACCGTCGTTTCGCCTCGAACACCCGGCGGGTCCCGGTCTTGGAGAACGCGTCGGCCGCCACCCCGTAGAGGGTGTCGGTGGGGACCACCACGAGCTCGCCGCGGCGGAGCGCGTCGGCGGCCGCGGTGACGGCGTCGGCGCGGTCGTCGCCGCTGGCGTCCAGGATCCGGCTCATCGCTCGCCTCCGGGGAGGTGCGGGCGCCGACCGACGATCGCGCGATCGGCACCGGTGAGGTCCTTCTCGACCGCCACGTCGGTGAGGCCGAGCCGTCGGGCGGTCCGCTCGGCGTCCGCACCGCGACGCTCGTCGATCTCGAGCACCACGACCCCGCCCGGCGCCAGCCAGGTGGTCGCGGCGGCGAGGAGGGCGTCGACGACCTCGTGGCCGTCGTCACCGCCGACCAGGGCGGCGTCGGGGTCGTGGTCGGCGACCTCCGGCTCCCAGCCGTGCCGATCGCGCGCCGGCAGGTAGGGCGGGTTGGCGACGAGGACGTCGACGTGGCCCTGCAGCCGGGACGGCAGCGGCTCGAGGAGGTCGCCGAGGAGGAACTCGCAGGTCGCCCCGTCGGCGAGTCCGTCGACGTCGGCACGACCCGCCCGGACGTGGTCGAGGTTGGTACGTGCCAGCGCCACCGCGTCGGTCGACCGGTCGCTGGCGACCACCTGGGCACCGGGCGACCTCGGTGGCGACCGCCAGCGCGATGGCCCCGGTGCCGGTGCACGGCTCGACGACCACGGGACGGTCGTGGGTCGCCCGGGCGAACCCGATCGCGAGGCCGGCGACGACCTCGGTCTCGGGGCGCGGGATGAACACCCCGGGCCGGCACTCGAGGCGGAGGAACCGGAACCAGGTGGCGCCGGTCAGGAGCTGCAGCGGGACCCGCTCGGCGCGGCGCGCGACGAGCGCGGCGAGCTGGTCGCGGACGTCGGTCGGCGGCAGCGCCGCGGTGCGGATGCCGGCGGCGTCGAGCCCCAGCACGTGGCGGGTCAACAGCCGCGCGTCGACCTCGGGTGCTGGGGATGCCCGCCGCCCGGAGGGTCCGGGCGTGCTCGGCCACGAGGTCGGCGACCGAGCGCACGGCTGGCGTGCCCGGCGCGGGGCCGGATCCGGTGGCCGTCACGAGCGTCCCTCCGCCTCGGCAGCGAGCTTCGCCTCGCGCTCGGCCTGGACGAGCGCCTCGACGATCTCGTCGAGCTCGCCGCCGAGCACGGCCGCCAGGTTGTGGACCGTCAGCCCGATGCGGTGGTCGGTGACCCGGGTCTGCGGGAAGTTGTAGGTGCGGATCTTCTCCGACCGGTCCCCGGAGCCGATCTGTCCCGACCGGGCGTCCGCCCGCTCCTGGGCGACCCGGTCCTGCTCGGCCTGGAGCAGGCGGGCACGCAGGATCCGCATCGCCTTGTCGCGGTTCTGGTGCTGCGACTTCTCGTCCTGGCACGACACGACCAGCCCGGTCGGCAGGTGGGTGATGCGCACGGCCGAGTCGGTCGTGTTGACGCTCTGGCCGCCGGGGCCGGACGAGCGGAAGACGTCGATGCGGAGGTCGTTCGGGTCGACGTCGACGTCGACCTCCTCGGCGGTCGGCAGCACCGCGACCGAGGCCGTGGAGGTGTGGATGCGCCCCTGGGACTCGGTGGCGGGCACGCGCTGGACGCGGTGGACCCCCGACTCGTGCTTCAGCGTCCGGTACGCGCCGTCCCCCTTGACCTCGAAGATCGACTCCTTCACGCCGCCGATGCCCTGGGCCGACTGCGAGATGGTCTCGGTCCGCCAGCCCTGGCGTCGCGCGAAGCTCACGTACATGTCGCGCAGCTCGCCGGCGAACAGGCCCGCCTCGTCACCGCCGGCCGCCGCCCGGATCTCGACGATGACGTCCTTGTCGTCGTTCGGGTCCTTGGGGAGGATCAGGTACTTGAGGTGCTCGTCGAGCTCGGCCAGCCGGCCCTCGAGCGACTCGGCCTCGGCGGTCATCATCGCCGCGTCGTCCCCGCTGCCCTCGGCAGCCATCTCGCGGGCGGCCGCGAGGTCCTGCGAGACCTGGACGTGCTCGCGGTACGCGGCCACGACCTCGGCCAGGCTCGCGTGCTCCTTGGCCACGGCGGTGTAGCGGGCACCGTCGTTGACCACCTCGGGGTCACCGAGCTGCTGCTCGAGCTCGGCGTAGCGGTCCTCGAGTTGCTGGAGTCGGTCGTACATCGGTGTCCTCGGCGTGACGACGTGCGGGGTGCTCGGGGCGACGGGGCACACGGTCGTGACGGTGTGCCCCGACCGCTACGCGCCCTCGGTCGGCTCGAGGCTGTCGACGGCCGGCTCGTCCACGAGCGCCTGGTCGGCGTCGGGGCCGACGACACGACTCGGCAGGTGGGCGGGGATCCGTCCCCGGCGGTGCGGCTCGGGGACGACCGCCTCGAACGCCCGGATGGCGACCTCGATCTGGTCGCGGGTGGGGGGCTTGGTGGTGATCTTCTGCAGCCACAACCCCGGCTTCATGAGCCCGCGGACGATCACGTTGTCCTCGCGCGAGGCTCCGAGCCGGAGCCCCTCGTAGGCGAGGCCGGCGACCACCGGCAGGAGCACGACGCGGAGCAGGACGTGGTAGCCGATCGCGAGCAGGATGCCGCCGTCGGGGGCGGGCACGATGTAGCCGGCGAGCGTGTAGACGATGAGCGCGAGCAGCATCACCATGATGAGGAAGTTGGTGCCGCACCGGACGTGCAGGGTCGAGTACCGGTCGACGGTCTCGGGGTCGAGGCTCTCGCCGTGCTCCCACGCCGCGATGGTCTTGTGCTCGGCGCCGTGGTACTGGAACACGCGCCGGATGTCGGCGATGAGGGCGATCGCGGACAGGTAGGTCAGGAAGACGACGATCCGCACCAGGCTCTCGACGAAGTGGAACAGCGCCGCGTCGCCGAGCGAGCCGGGGATGAGCGCGTCGAGGCCCTTGACCGCCGCCGACGGCAGGAGGATGAAGACCCCCACGAACACCAGCGCGGCGACCACCATCGAGGCGCCCATCGCGGCGGTCGGCAGCGGCTCCTCCTGCTCGTCGTCGGCGAGCGACTGCTCGGCGGAGATCCCGAGCGCCTTCATCCCGATCGACAGCGCGTCGCCGAGGGCGTAGACGCCCCGGAACATCGGCTTCTTGAAGATGGGGTGCCGGTCGGGGAAGTCGGAGACGGGGTGGCGTTCGACGTGGATGTCGTCGGAGGGCTTGCGCACCGCCACCGCCCAGATGTCGGCGCCGCGCATCATCACGCCCTCGACGACGGCCTGCCCGCCGTAGTAGTGCGGGGCCATCTCGAGCGGCTGGACGCGGTCGTCGGCCTGCCGGCGGGGAGTCGCTGCCAAGGTCCTGCCGTTCGTCGTTCTCGTGGCCGCACCGTCGGGGCCGCGCGCGTCGGGCGGCGCGAGCCCGCTGGCGTCGTGGGGTCACGGCCGGCGGTGTGCCGAGGGTAACCGGCGCGGAGCCGGTCCTCGACCTCCGTCACACGGGGCGAGCGAGCGCGGTCACGCCCCGGGCGGCCGCGGGGCGGGGAGGCGTGACCGGCTCGTCCACCAGACGTAGACGAGGCAGCTCCCCGCGATGACGGTCTCGCGGTACTCGGTCACGTCCCACTCGCGGAGGAAGGCGTGCCCGTGCCACAGGAACAGTGCCTGGCTCGCGGCGGTCACGAGGAACGCGGCGGCCGCGAGGGCCCGGAGCCGGACCGGACCGCTCACCACCATCGCGGCGAGGACGGCGAGGGTCGCCATCACCGCCAGCTGCGCCGGCATCACGTTCCACTGGTCGTAGGTCATCGCCGCCATCGGTGCGGCCACGAGGGCGAGCTCCAGCGGGGGCACGAGCACCGCCACCGCCGGCCACCGCTGCGACCAGCGCATCCGGTGGTCGGCGTACGGGACGACCACGAACAGCACGACGGCTCCGACGTAGAAGATCGCCTCGAGCTGGTTGGTCGCGAGGTTGTGCAGGTTGGCCTCGCCCTGCTGGTTGACCAGCGTGAGCCTCGCGGGGGTGGAGAAGCCGAGGACGCGCTGGCCCCACGAGATCTCCTCCCCGCCCATCGCGAACAGCAGGATCCCCCCGGCCGCGACGAGCAGGCGCCGCCACGACCGCCACGCGCGCTGCCGCAGCGCGTAGGCCACAGCGGCGGCCGCCGCGGCGAAGAACCCGATGGCGGTCAGCCACTCCGCCGGGCCGTCCTCGAGCGAGAGGGTGTGGTACCGCCGGGCGCTCACGGCGAACAGCAGCGCCGTCCCGGCGCTGAACACCAGGCTCGCGACGACGATCGGCGACCATCCCGGGGCGTGTCGTTCGACGCTCGTGACGGCTCCGGGTCGGGCCGCCCGCTCGACGGCCAGCACGAGCAGCACCGCGCAGCCGATCAGCGACACCGAGCGGACGACCCCGACGAGGTCGAAGGCGGGGATCCCCTCGTCGAACGGGTCGCCGCCGCCGGCGATGACGTCGTAGACCAGCACCGCCAGACCCAGGACCGTCCCACCGGCCGCCAGCCACCGCGGGGACAGCGTCCCCGAGCCCCTCGTCACGCGATCCTCCCCGTCCTCGACGTCGAGGTGGTCGGCAGGTCCGGGTCCGAACCTGAGCTGGTCGCCTCGGCACCGCCCGCGGCCGTCCGGAGCTCCCGACACGACGACGCCGCCGAGCGGGTCGGCGGCGTCGGGCGGTCGTGCGGGCCGGTCAGCCCTTCTTCTCGAGGCGACGCTTGAAGCGGTCCACGCGGCCACCGGTGTCGACCAGCTTCTGCTTGCCCGTGTAGAACGGGTGGCACTCCGAGCACAGCTCGACGGAGATCTTCTCCGCCGTGCCGCCGGTCTCGAAGGTGTTCCCGCAGGAACAGGTGACCTGGGTGCGCGTGTACTCGGGGTGGATGCCCTGCTTCATGTGTGAACCTCCCTGGGCGATCCGATTTCCGGCCGGACCGCGGGTCTGAGGCGCGCCTGCCCGGAGGGCGAGCGCTCGTGGTGGTGTGGGCGGCGGTCGGTCAGGTGACGGACGACCTCGGTCGGTACGACCTCGAGAGTCGAGCTCGAGGGTGTCGCCGGCCCACGGAGAGCGCCGTCGAGAGCTCCGACGGCGCGTGAGAGCGTACCGGACGGGCCCAACGCGGGCGACGGCGGCGGCTTCCCGCCGGCCCGCCCCGCGCGCCGCCCGCCCGACCTCCGCCGGCGACGACGGTCAGGGCGTGATGGCGCAGGCCGCGAGCACCTCGGCGGCGAGGTCGCGGTCGCCCTCGACCTCCAGGTCGTCGAGGGTCGGGGCGTCGGAGCGTCCGCACGCGATGGCCACGTGCTCCGGGAACGACAGACCGATGCGGACGTCCGGCGACGCCGGCGCGTCCTCGAGCCGTCCGCCGTCGAGGTCGATGGCGAGGGTGCCGCCCTCAGGACCGCTGACGTCGAAGACCACGCTCCCCTGCCCGGTCACCCGTGTCGGCAGCAGAGCCGCGTACGCCTTGGCGATCCGGTCGGCGCTGGTCGCCGCCGCCGGACCGGCCTCGTCGCCGGGCCGGCCGACGGCGCGGCGGACGTCCTGGTCGTGGGCGTAGAGGTCGAACACGCGGATGGGGAGGAACCGGTAGAGCGGCACCGTGCCACCCACGATCGACGGCACCTCGGCACCGAGGTCCGTGAGGCCGGCGAGCCAGTCCCGCCGGCGCGCGAACACCTCGGCCATCTCCCGGCGGAGCTCCGCCACCGTCACGTGGCGTCGCGCCTCGACGTGGACCTCCATCACCCGGCCGACGTCGTTCGTGACGTGGTCGAGGCCGTCGGGGAGGTCGACGTCGGGCTGCGGGTCGCCGGCGTGCACGGCCTCGAGCCCCACGACGTGGGCGACGACGTCGCGCACGGACCAGCCGGGGCACCCGGTCGGTCGCTCCCAATCGGCGTCGTCCAGCTCGCCGGCGAGCACCGTGAACGCGTCGTAGAGGTCCTCGTGCGCCTGCACCAGCACCGCGAGGTCGGGCACCGTCAGCCTCCTGGGGTCGGTCGGCATCGGAACCTAGCGGTCGCCACTGGTCCGGCGGTCCCACGTGGCGGACCGGGTCGGGCGGTGCCGGCCTACCCTGCCAGCCCGACCCCGGCACGGAGAGGCGGCGAGGAGCGGTGTCCGAGCGCTCGACCGTGGCCCGACCCCACACCTGCGAGCTCGACCGCATCCGGGGGTCGCGGTTCCTCGCCGACGTGGCCCACGCCGAGGACGACGACGCCGCGCTCGCCTTCGTCGAGCAGGTCCGGCGGCGCGAGCCCGACGCCACCCACCACTGCTGGGCCTTCCGGCTCGGCGACGGCCGTGAACGGTCCTCCGACGACGGCGAGCCGGGCGGCACCGCCGGCGCCCCGATCCTGCGGCGCATCGAGGGCGCCGCGCTCGCACGACGTCGTGGTCGTCGTCACCCGGTACTACGGCGGCACCAAGCTCGGGACCGGCGGGCTCGTCCGCGCCTACGGCGCTGCCGCGGCAGCGGTGCTCGGCGAGGCGGACATCGAGCGCCGGCCGGTGCTGGTGACCTTCCGGCTGAGCCACCCCTACGACCTGTCCGGTCCCGTCGAGGGCGTGCTCGCCTCGCACCACGCGGTCGTGGTCGACGCCGACTACGGCGAGCGGGTGACCCTCCGCGTCCGGGTCCCCAGCGAGCTCGCGGCGACGTTCCCGGCCGCGCTCGCCGACGCCACCGCCGGCCGCGTCACCGCGACCCGGACGTGACGACCGGCGCGGCTCTGACAGAAGCTGTCGCATCCGACGGGTTCCGTCACCCACGTGCCGCGCGGGCGCGCGCGCCGGCGAGGCGCGTGACGACATCCGTCGTATCCGAAGGTTTCCGTCAGGCAGCGAGACGCGCGGCCGGGGGCGGTCAGCCGAGGTTGGACTTGGCGATCATCTGGAGGAACTGGGTGTTGGACTTGGTCGCCTTGAGCTTGTCGATGAGGAGCTCGAGCGACGCGCCCGAGTCCATCGAGGACAGCAGACGGCGCAGCTTCCAGACGGTCTCGAGCTCGCCGGCGTCGAGCAGCAGCTCCTCGCGGCGGGTGCCCGAGGCCTGGATGTCGACGGCCGGGAAGATGCGCTTCTGCTCCATCTTGCGGTCGAGCCGGAGCTCCATGTTCCCCGTGCCCTTGAACTCCTCGAAGATCACCTCGTCCATCTTCGATCCGGTCTCGATCAGCGCCGTCGCGATGATCGTGAGCGAGCCGCCCTCCTCGATGTTGCGGGCCGCGCCGAAGAAGCGCTTCGGCGGGTAGAGCGCGGCGGAGTCGATGCCGCCGGACAGGATGCGACCCGACGCCGGCGCGGCGAGGTTGTAGGCGCGCCCGAGCCGGGTGATCGAGTCGAGCAGGATGACGACGTCACGGCCGCGTTCGACGAGCCGCTTGGCGCGCTCGATGGTCAGCTCGGCGACCTGGGTGTGGTCGTCGGCGGGACGGTCGAAGGTCGACGAGACCACCTCGCCGGCGGTGGAGCGCTGGAAGTCGGTGACCTCCTCGGGCCGCTCGTCGACCAGTACCACCATCAGGTGGACCTCGGGGTTGTTGGTCTCGATGGCGTGCGCGAGCTGCTTGAGGATGGTGGTCTTGCCGGCCTTGGGCGGCGAGACGATGAGCCCACGCTGGCCCTTGCCGACCGGCGACATCATGTCGACGATGCGCATCGAGATGGGCGAGCGCTCCTCGGTCTCGAGGCGCAGACGTTCCTTGGGGAACAGCGGGGTGAGCTTGTTGAAGTCGACCCGCTTGGCGTGCTCGTCCGGCGGGGCGCCCTCGATGGTGTCGATGCGCGCGAGCGCGGGGAACTTGTCGTTGTTCTTGCTGCGCCGCACCGGCCCGGCGACGAGGTCGCCACGTCGCAGGTTGAAGCGGCGGACGAAGCTCTGGCTCACGTACACGTCGAGCTCGCCGGCGAGGTAGCCGGTGGTCCGCAGGAACCCGTACCCCTCGGGCAGGAGGTCGAGGACGCCCTCACGGACCTCGGCGTCGTCGAGGTCCTCGGCCTGCTGCTGGTGCTGGCCGTCCCCGCCCGGCTTGTTCTTGCGCCGTCGCGGCTTGTTCGCGCGGCCGGCCCGACTCGCCCCGGTCGTCCGCGCCCCGGTCACCACGCTGGCGGTCGTCGCCGTCACCGCCCTGACGGGCGTCGGTCCGCTCGTCGGTCCGGTCGTCAGTCCGGACGGGACGCTCCTCGTCGCCGGTCCGCTCCGACCCGGTGGGCTCCGGTGCGTGCGGGGCGTCCCCGTTGGTGCCGTTGCGATCCGCCGGCGCGGCGCCGGCGCTCCCCGTCGAGCCCGGCGCGGTGCCGTTCGCGGCCCCGCCGGCGGTGCCGTTGCCGTTGCCGCCACCTCCGCCGGCGCCGACGATGAGGTCCACCAGCTCGGTCTTCTTCAGCCGTTGGTAGCCCCGGAGCTGGAGGGTCGAGGCGATCGCACGGAGCTCGGCGAGGGCCTTCTGCTCGAGGAGGTTGCGGTCCATCGGGTGCTGTCTCTCCAACTGCGCGCCGGTCGTGGTGCAGCCGGACGCTCGTCGCTACGGCGGTCGTCGCTGCTGCCGGCGCTACTTCTCCACGGCCTCCAGGTAGCGGTCCCAGTCGGCGAGGAAGGCCTCGAGACCGGCGTCGGTGAGCGGGTGCTTGACCATCTGGCGGAAGACCTTGGCCGGCATGGTCGCGATGTCCGCGCCCGCGAGGGCGGCGTCGACGACGTGCTGCGGGTGACGCAGCGACGCCGCGAGGACCTCGGTCTCGTAGCCCTGGACGTGGAAGATGTCGGTGATCTCGTTCAGGAGCGCGATGCCACCCGAGGCGATGTCGTCGAGCCGGCCGAGGAACGGCGAGACGTAGGTCGCGCCGGCGCGGGCGGCGAGGATCGCCTGGGTCGACGAGAAGCACAGGGTCACGTTGGTCCGGATCCCCTCGCGGGACAGCTGCGAGCAGGCGCCGAGCCCGGCCGGGATGAGCGGGAGCTTGACGACCACGTTGTCGGCGATGGCGGCGAGCTTGCGGCCCTCCTCGACCATCGCGTCGGTCTCGGTCGAGACGACCTCGGCGGAGACGTCGCCGTCGACCTCGGCGCAGATCTCCTCGATCATCGTCGCGAACTCCTTGCCCTCACGGGCCGCGAGCGACGGGTTGGTGGTGACGCCGTCGAGGACGCCCCACTGGTTGATCTCGGCGATCTCGGCGATGTTGGCGGTGTCGAGGAAGAGCTTCACGGTGTGCTCCTGGGTCTCGCGCGAGGGTGGGCTGGCCGCCACAGGCGGTCCGGATGGGGTGCGACGACGGTCGCGACGCGACCCCGCGGTGTGCGCAGCGACGGCCGTTCGGCTCCCGTCCCTGCATCCCCCCGCGCCCGCCGGTCTCGTCGGTGACCGGTGTCTCCCGGACCGGTCACCACCGGCTGTCGACGACCCGCTCCGCGACCGCGGCCTCACCGAGTGTGTCCGGTTCGGGTGTGCGGGTACGGGTGTGGCGGGAGGTCGACGTGGAACGCCCACGGGAACCGGCGATCTGCGTGTGGACCCTGCGATCCGGTTGGACACGAGGACCGACGAGAACCCGACGTCCGTACGGCGAGGGCGGGGTCACCAGAGGACCTGCCCGCGACCTACGACGCGGTGTGGACGGGACGCATCATACTCGTTCGCGAGGGCACTGCGCACAGCCAGGACGCCCTGACAGCGCGCAACCGTCCTCCGGGCAGGCGACCACCCCACCCAGGTCCCAGTCGAGCGCGTGGGCGACGAACCCGTGCCGTTCCGCGACGCTCCGGCACACCGCCAGCGCGTCGTCGTCGCGGGCACCGACGGCGGCCATCGCGGTCGGTCCGGCGCCGGACAGCCAGGCGTGGAGACCCGCATCGCGGAGCTCGCCGACGACCGCGCCGGTGGCCGCCATCACGGCCAGGCGGGGTGGCTCGTGGAGGAGGTCGCCGGCGGCGGCGGGTGCGACCGGCCAGGCACCCAGGATCGCGCCGACGACGTGGCCGCCCCGCGCGGTCTGGGTCGCCACGTCCGCCCGCGACAGGGCGTCGGGGAGCACGCCCCGCGCGGCGGTCGTCAGCTGTCGGGTCTCCGGCACGAGCGCCACCGGCCGCAGACGCGGTGCCGGCTGCGCCCGACGGGTCACGAGCGCGCCGGCCGCGTCGGTGACGCACGCGACGAACCCGCCGAGGATCGCCGGCGCGACGTTGTCGGGGTGGCCCTCGATGTCGGTCGCGAGCACCACGAGGTCGAGGTCGCCGACGGCCGCACCCGTGACCGCGCGTGCCATCGCGAGCCCGGCCACGATCGCGGCCGAGGACGACCCGAGCCCGCGTTCCAGCGGGACCCGGTTCTCGACCCGCAGCGCCACGTCCGGGACGGCCAGGTCGTGCTCCTCGCAGAACCGCACGACGCAGCGCCACACGAGGTTGTCGTCGCCGGTCACCACCTCGCCGGCGCCCTCGCCGGTGGTCACGACCCGCTCGGTCTGCTCGCCCCGCGGGAGGCTGCGCGCGTAGAGGTAGCGCGACACCGCCGCCCCGAACGCGTCGAAGCCCGGCCCGAGGTTGGCGGTCGTGGCCGGCACGTGCAGCGCGTGGTGGCGGATGGTCACGACGGTCCTCGGGTGGGCGCGGGCGGGGCAGCGGTGCAGAGACGTTACGACACGACCTCGCGTGCCTCGGCCTCGGCGGCCCGGGACGGCGGGACGATGGGGTCCGCCGGCCCGCGCCACAGGTCTCGCGTCCAGAGGAGCCAGCCGGCGCCGTAGACCAGGGCGAACGCCGCCAGCGTCCAGGTCGTCGCGTCGATGCCGGCCGCCTCGGCGAGCGCGCCGGCGAGGATCGCGCTCGTGCCCATCGACAGCGTCGCGAGCCCGAAGTCGAGGCTCATCACGCGCCCGCGGATGGCGTCGGGCGTCGTGACCTGGAGCGCGTAGGTCGACATGATCCACTGGTTGCCGCCGCCGGCGTGCGCGAACGCGATCAGGCCCACCGCCACCCACAGCGAGGTGACGAGCGGGAGGAACAGGTACGCGATCGCGAACGCCACGATGGACGTGCCGCACCAGAAGACGAGCCGCCGGCCGTCCCCCCTGGCGAGCGACCTGCCGACGTACGGGCCGACCAGCGCCCCGAACCCGCGGGCGGCGAGGAGGATGCCGATGCCCGCGTCGCCGGCGCCGAAGCGGTCGAGCGCGAACACCGGCAGGAGCCCCACGATGCCGTTACCGACCCCGACCCCGGCCTTGGTGACGAGGAACGCCCGCGTGACCTTGCGGGGCCGCACGAACCGCCACACCTCGGTGAGGTGGGCGAGGACGCTCGCCGGCGCCGCGACCGCGCCGGCGCTGAAGGGGCGTCGCACCCGCACGAGGAGCGAGGCCGTCACGACGAAGGTGGCAGCGTTCAGGAGGAAGCTCACGTCCCGGCCGAACGCGGCCGTCGCGAGACCCCCGAGAGCGGCGCCCACGAACAGCATGGAGCCCCACACCGAGCCCCACACGGTCATCGCGAGCGACAGATCCTCCTCGTCGACGACGTTCGGGAGCACCGCCGAGGCGACCGGCTCGTAGAACGCGGCGAGCGCCGAGATGGACGCGACGCAGAGGTAGGCGAGCCACGCCTCCCCCAGCTGCGATGCGGCCACGAGCCCCAGCGCCGGGACGATGCGGAGCAGTGCCGAGGCGATCATCAGCCGCTTGCGGTCCATCCGGTCGGCGAGGATCCCGGCCACCGGGGACATGAGGAAGATCGGCAGCACCTCGGCGGCGAACACCCAGGCCGTCGCACCCTCACGACCGGTCAGCTCCTTCACGAGCCCGGCGACGGCGACGAGCGCGAACCAGTCGCCGAGGAAGGACACCACCGACCCGAGGAACAGCCGCCGGAAGTCGGCGTTGCGGCGCATCAGGTCGACGAGCTCGCGCACCTGCCCCCGCGACTCGGCCACCCTCGACCTCCCTCACGCCCGGCGCCGGCGCTCAGCGCAGCCCGAGGATCTCCGCCGCGGCGTCCACGTCGACCGGGATCGTCGGCGGCTGGGCGGCGCCGGCGATGGCCCAGTCGGGGTCCTTCAGGCCGTGACCGGTGAGCACGCACACCACGGTCTGACCGGCCGTCAGCTCGCCGGCCTCGTGGAGCTTCAGCAGCCCCGCGACCGACGACGCCGAGGCCATCTCGCAGAAGACGCCGTGGCGCGCGAGCCGGCGGTAGGCGTTGAGGATCTCGCGGTCGGTCACCGCCCGGATCGACCCGCCGGACTCGTCACGGGCCGCCTCGGCGGTCTTCCACGACACCGGGTTGCCGATGCGGATCGCGGTCGCGATCGTCTCGGGCTTCTCGACCGGGTGGCCCAGCACGATCGGTGCCGCGCCGGCGGCCTGCCAGCCGCGCATCACGGGGAGCCGGTCGGTGACGCCGTCCTCGTGGTACTCGCGGTAGCCGCGCCAGTAGGCGGTGATGTTGCCGGCGTTGCCGACCGGCATCGAGTGGACGTCGGGCACCCGTCCGAGCTGGTCGCAGATCTCCCACGCGCCGGAGCGCTGGCCGTCGATGCGGTACGGGTTGGTGGAGTTGACGAGCTCGACCTCGTACTTCTCGTCGAGCGTGCGGCAGATGTCGAGCGCCTGGTCGAAGTTGCCGTCGATCTGGATGACGGTCGCGCCGTGGACGAGCGCCTGCGCGAGCTTGCCGAGGGCGATCTTGCCGGCGGGGACGATCACGCCGCAGGTGAGCCCGGCCTTGCCGGCGTAGGCGGCGGCGGAGGCGGAGGTGTTGCCGGTGGAGGCGCAGATGACCGCCTTGGCGCCCTTCTCGACCGCCTTGGTGATCGCCATCGTCATGCCCCGGTCCTTGAACGACCCGGTGGGGTTGGCGCCGTCGAACTTCAGGTGGACCTCGCAGCCGGTGAGCTCGCTCAGGTCCTCGCTCGCGATCAGCGGCGTGCCGCCCTCCCGCAGCGTCACGATGGGGGTCGTGTCGGTGACCGGCATCCGGTCGCGGTACTCCTCGATGACCCCTCGCCAGACGTGCGGCATCAGGAGAAGACCTCCGACTCGACGCGGAGCACGCTCGCGACGTGCCGGACCCCCTCGGTGCTCTCGAGGTCGGTGACGCACGACCGCAGCGCCCGCTCGGCGGCCCGGTGCGTGATGAGGACGAGCTGGGCGTGGTCGCCGGCGCCCTCCTGCCACACCTGGGCGATCGAGACGTCGTTGCGTCCGAACGTGGTCGCCACGGCGGCGAGGACGCCGGCGGTGTCGTCGACGTCGAGCAGGACGTAGTACTGGGTGGTGAGCTCCTCCATCGGCCGGATCGGCTTGGCTCGGTGCCCGGACTCGACCGGTCCGCGGACGGTCTGGAGGAGGTTGCGGGCGACGTCGATGAGGTCGCCGACGACGGCCGACCCGGTCGGCATGGCGCCGGCGCCGCGGCCGTAGAACATCAGCTCGCCGGCGGCGTCGGCCTCGACGTAGATGGCGTTGAAGGAGTCGCGGACCGACGCCAGCGGGTGCGTCTTGGGCAGGAACGTCGGGTGGACCCGGACGGCGACCTGGTCCTCGACCTCGCTGGCGATGCCGAGCAGCTTGATGACGTAGCCGAGCCGGTCGGCGACGGAGATGTCGGTGGCGCTGACGTGGTCGATGCCCTCGCGGTAGACGTCCTCGCCGTGGACCTTGGTGTCGAAGGCGAGGCTCGCGAGGATGGCGGTCTTGGCGGCGGCGTCGTGGCCTCCGACGTCGGCGGTCGGGTCGGCCTCGGCGTAGCCGAGCCGCTGGGCGTCGGCGAGGACGTCGTCGTAGGAGGCGCCCTCCTCGGTCATCTTGGTGAGGATGTAGTTGGTGGTGCCGTTCAGGATCCCCACGACGCGGCGCACGCGGTCGCCGGCGAGCGACTCCTTCAGTGGCTTGATGATGGGGATCGCGCCGGCGACCGCCGCCTCGTACATGAAGTCCACCCCGGCCTGCTCGGCGAGGTCGTAGAGCTCGGGGCCCTCGTGGGCGACGAGCTCCTTGTTGGCGGTGACCACCGGCTTGCCGAGCTCGAGCGCACGGCGGATCAGCTTGCCGGCGGGGTCGCGGCCGCCCATCACCTCGATGACGATGTCGACGTCGTCGGCCTCGACCACCTCGGACGGGTCGGTCGTGAACACGTCGTCGGGCAGGGGCAGGTCGCGGTCCTTCGTGAGGTCACGGACCGCGACGCGGGTGACGACGAGCTGGGCTCCGGTGCGGACACGGATGTCCCGGGCCTCACGGTCGAGGATGCGGATCACGCCGCCGCCGACGGTCCCACAGCCGAGCAGGCCGACGCGGAGCACCTGGTCGTCCATCGCTGCCGCTGCTTTCGTCGAGGGGTTCACCGGCCGGGCGAGAGCCTACCCGTGGGCGCGTCCGGCCCCGAGGTCGGGGCGGACCACCGCCATCTCGACGGCGTCGTGCCACGCGCCGTCGCGCCAGACCTCCTCGCGCAGACGCCCGACCGTGACGAACCCGGCCTTCTCGTAGGCGCGGATGCCGCCCGCGTTCTCGGCACGGGCGGTCAGCCGGACCACGGCGACGCCGTGCTGCTCGAACGCGAACCGGGTGAGGACCGCGACCGCGTCGGTGCCGTAGCCCTTGCCCTGCTCGTCGGTCCGCAGACCGATGCCCAGGACGGCCACCCGGTGCACCGGCGAGTCCACGCTGTAGCCGCAGGTCCCGAGGAACCGTCCGTCGTCGCGGGCGGTGACCACGAAGCCGTTCAGGCCGGGGTCGTCGGGGCGCTGCGAGCGCTCCATCCAGGGGCCCTCGACCCACGCCGGGCCGGGTGCCAGGGGGAGCGACAGCGTGCCGGTGCGGAGGTGGTCGGGGTCGGCCCGCATCGCCAGGATGTCGTCGACGTCGTCCGGCTCGGGGCGGCGCAGCCGCACGAGCTCCCCGGTCAGGTCGATGCTCACGCCGGCACCTCCCCGGTCGGCTGCCGCTCGCGCCACTCCTGCTCGAGCATGGCCATCACGAGCACGTCGCGGTGCTGGCCGGCGTGGAAGCGCTCGAACGGCCGGCGGGACTCGACCACGAAGCCGCAGCGCTCGTAGACGGCGACGGCACGCTCGTTGTCGGCCTGGACGTCGAGCCAGAGCCGGTGGAGGTTCAGCGACTCGAACGCGAACCGACACCCCAGACCGACGGCCTCGCTCCCGAGCCCCTGCCCCCGCGCGGCCACGGCGAGCACGACACCGAGGCTCGCGTGGCGGTGGACGGGGTCCACACCCTTGATGACGAGCCGACCGACGGGGACGTCCCCGCCGGCGGTCGCGACCGTGAACAGGTAGCGCTGGCCCTCGACGGTCCGGCTGCGCTGGAGGTAGGCGTCGAGCTCGTGCTCGTCCCAGCCGTGCCGGGTCCCGGCACGGTGACGGAGTCCGGACGCGGTGTCGGTCTCGATGGCGCGGTACGCATCGCGGTCCGACTCGCGGTACTCGCGCAGCCGGACGAGCTCGCCGACGTACATCCGCCCTCTCCCGTTCCGGTGCGGGAGGGACGCTACCGCGCCTGCGGTCGAGCGCCACGGCCGGCGCCGGTCACACGTGGAGGACCTCGAGCTCGACGGCGTCGTGCCAGGCCCCGTCGCGCCACACGTGGTCCCGGAGCCGTCCGACCTCGATGAAGCCGACCTTCTCGGCCACGCGGCGCGCCCCCGGGTTCGGGTCGATGTAGGTGCCGCGGATCACCGCGGCGTTGGCCTGCTCGTGGAGGAACCGGGCGATGATGCGCAGCGCGTCGGTCCCGTAGCCGAGCCGCACGGCGGTCGGCATCAGGCTGATCGAGACGAGCGCGACCCGGTCGATCGGCGACGACCACTCGTAGCCGCAGATCCCCACGAACCGGCGGGTCTCCCGGTCGGCGACGGCGAAGGTCCGGCGCGGCTCGCGCGGGTCCATCGCGCGGGCGTAGAGCCGGTCCACCCACCCCTCGTCCACCGGGAGCGGCACCCCGAACGACGTCGCCCGGATCGTGTCGGCGTCGTTGCGCATCTCGAGGATCGCGGGCAGGTCGAGCTGCCGGACGGCGCGCAGCCGGGCGACCTCCCCCGAGTACATCACGACGTGACCTGCTGGCGATCGGTGGCGAGCAGGCTCACGACGACGACGTCGTGACGCCGGCCGTGGTCGAACCGCTCGGCGAGACGCCGGCTGTCGATGCGGAACCCGCAGCGGTCCGCCATCCGCAACGCCGCCTCGTCGTCGGCCCGGACCTCACCCCACAGCTTGTGGAGCCCGAGCCGGTCGAAGCCGACGTCGCTCAGCCGTCGGAGGGCGTCGGAGCCGACACCGTGACCGCGGGCGTCGGCGACGACCTCCACCGAGACCCGCGCGCGCCGGTGCTGCGTCACGATGCGGTCGAGCTGCACCCGACCCACGACCGTCGAGTCGCGGTTGTCGATCGTGTACAGGTAGCGCTCGGGACCGGCGAAGCCGTGGTGGTCCTCGACCTCGACGTCGATCCCGACCCACGGGTCGTCGCCGTCACCCGCACGCCAGGAGGTGGGGCGCGGCTCGTCATCGAGCGCGCGGTACACCCCCCGGTCGGAGCGACGTGGGAGCCGCAACGTGACCGTCGACCCCTCCACGCTGGACGTCCCCCTCGCCGGTGACGGGGACGCTACCCCGTCTCGACACCGCGCTTGTCGAGGAGGCGCTTGGCGATCTGGTCCGGGACCTCCTCGTGGTGACTGTAGGTCATCGCGACCTGGCCCCGGCCGGAGGTCAGCGCCCGGAACTCGGGGATGAACGTCTCGAGCTCGGCCTCCGGCACGTGCGCGTGGACCATCGACAGCCCGGCGCCGGCGGAGTCGGTCCCCATGATCCGGCCGCGGCGGCTCGACAGGTCGCTCATGACCGCGCCGGTGAGGTCGTCGGGCACCGCGATGTCGACCTCGAGCACCGGCTCGAGCAGCACCGGCTGGGTGTCCTGGACCGCCTCGCGGAAGGCGAGGATGCCGGCCATCTGGAAGGCGGCGTCGGAGGAGTCGACGCTGTGGTACTTGCCGTCGGTGAGGCGGACCTCGACGTCGACCACCGGGAAGCCGCCCAGTGGCCCCTTGCGCATCGCCTCCCGGACGCCCTTCTCGACGCTCGGGATGAAGTTGTTGGGGATGGCACCGCCGACGATCTGGTCGACGAAGTGGAACCCGTCGCCACGACCGAGCGGCGCCACCTCGATGTGCGCGACCCCGAACTGGCCGTGCCCGCCGGACTGCTTGACGTGCTTGCCGATGCCGCTCGCCTTGCCGCGGATGGTCTCGCGGAACGCGATCGGGGCCGGCCGCGCCTCGACGTGCACCCCGAACTTGCGCTCGAGCCGCCGGATCGTGACCTCGGTGTGGATCGGTCCGAGGAAGCTCACGACCTGGTCGCCGGTGTCGGGGTGTCGCGACACCCGGATCGACGGGTCCTCCTCCATCATCCGCTGGACGGCCGTGGACAGCTTGTCGTCGTCGCTGGCCGACACCGGCTCGAGCACGACCCGGTGGTAGCCCTCGGGCGCCTCCGGGACCTCGAGCTCGATGGGGCCGTCACCGGTGAGCTGGTCCCCGGTGACCACGTCATCGAGCTTGGCTACCGCGACGAGGTCGCCGGCGGCGACCTCGGTCACCGCGGTCTGCTCGGTCCCACACAGCCGGAACAGCTGGTGCAGCCGCTGGCTCGCGCCGGTGCGCTGCACCGTCAGGACGTCGTCGGCCCTGAGCGGCCCGCGCAGCACCCGGAGCAGGTTGATGCGACCGACGTACTGGTCGGAGAGGGTCTTGATGACCTGGACCGCCGCGGGCCCCTCGGTCGCCGGGACGTGCGGGTTGTCGGCCGGCGAGGGGCACTCCTCGACGATGAAGTGCAGCAGCAGCTCGACCCCGATGCCCCGGTCGGCCGAGCCGCACAGCACCGGGAAGAACCCGCACTCGGCGACCCCGTGCCCGAAGAGCTCCGCGAGCTCGTGGGTCTCGGGGACCACGCCGTCGAAGTAGCGCTCGAGCAGCTCGTCGTCGTGCTCGACCACCGCTTCGACGAGGTGCTCGCGGTTGTCCCGTGCCTGCTCGGCGCGCTCGTCGGGCACCGGCTCCTCGACCCGCTCGCCGTCGTGGAACTCGACCGCGTTGAAGTGCAGCAGGTCGATGACGCCGTCGAACTCGTCGTGGATGCCGAGCGGCATGTGGACCGGGGCGAGCGGCTTGCCGTAGAGCTCCCGCAGCCCGTCGATGTTCTTCTGGTACTCGGCCCGTTCGAGGTCGAGCTTGTTCAAGAAGACGAGGCGCGGGATCTCCCGCGCCTCGCACTCCCGCCACAGCTCCACGTGCTGCGGCTGGACACCGACCGCCGCGTCGACGACGAACACCGCCGCGTCCGCGCCCGCGAGCGCCGGGTAGGCATCCCCCACGGCCTCGGCTCCGCCCGGCGCGTCGAGGATGTTCAGCCGGTGGCCGTCGAAGGTGAACGACACGGCCGCCAGACCGAGCGAGTGGCCCCGCTCCTGCTCCTCCGGGTCGGTGTCGACCGTGGGGCAGCCGGTGGCTCCCGGCGGGCGCGATCCGCCGCGCCCGGCGGCGCGCAGCATCGCCTCCACCAGGGTCGACTTCCCCGTCCCGGTGTGGCCCAGGAGGATGACGTTGCGGATCCGGTCGGTGCGATCGACAGCGTCGCCCACGACGACCTCCTCGAAGCCCCGGCCCGCGACCCCGGTGGTCCGAGCCGTCCGCCCACCGTAACCGAGGCCCCGCGCCGGCGGGGCCGAGTTCGCGGAGCACAACGGCCCGGAACTAGCGGGTCTCCTGGGCCTCCCCCGACAGCGCCCAGACGGTCCCGATGGGGGCGAACCCGAGGCGCGCGTAGAGCCGTTCGGCGGCCGAGCCGTGGTCGGCGAGGAGCAGGATGCGATCGTCGGGGAACGCCGCGCGGTGGGCGCCGCACGCGACCGCGGCCAGGTGGCTCGCGATCCCGAGCTGGCGGTGGACCGCGTGGGTGATGACGTCGTCGAGGCTGGCGATGCCGGCGCCGTCGCGGAACAGCGCACAGGTGGCGACCGGGACCCCGAAGCGGAAGGCGAGCCAGACGCCGCCCCGTCCGGCGTCGGCGAGCGCGGCGAGCTCGGCGGTCCGCCACGCCCGCAGCTGCGTGGCCGGGGTCGGCGTGCTGGACGCGTGGAGCGCCCGGACGCCGGCCCAGTGCACGTCACGGACCGCGCGCACGGCCTCGACCCCGTCGGTGAACGGTGCCATCGGCCGGAGCTCCTCGCCGAGGGCCATCAGGGTCATCCGGTCGAGGTCGAGCCCGCGTGCCTCCGCGGCGGCGCGGAGCCGCTCGGCGTACGCGCCGGCGTCGGTGAGCCCCGGTCCCGTCTCCCACAGCACGCGGCGGTGGTCGACGCCGGCGAGGTGGCCGAACCGCTCCTCGAACGCGGCCAGCCAGCGGTCGAGGTCGCCGGCGTCGACGGGTTCCTCCACGTGGAGGGCGTTGCCCTCGTGGAAGTCCCGGCGCGACGGGGTGACGAGCGCGACGTGCCCGGGCCCGCGGAGGAGCTCGGTCGCCGGCGACAGGCTCGCGCGCACCGACCGGAGGCCGGGCGTGTCGGGGACGGGTGGCGTGGCCATCGGAGGACCCGCGGTCAGCGGAGCGGGACGTCGCGACGCACGAGGTCGTCGTAGGTCTCGCGCCGGATGAGCTCGCGGACCTCGCCGTCGGCGACGAGCACCGCACCGGGGCGCGGCAGCCGGTTGTAGTTCGACGCCATCGACTCGGTGTAGGCGCCGGTGGCCGCGACCGCCACGAGGTCGCCGACGGCGAGATCGGCCGGCAGCGGGGCGCGCTCGCGCACGAGGTCGCCGGACTCGCAGTGCTTGCCGACCACGCGTGTACGCCCGGTGGTCGGTCGTGTCGGCGCGGTTCGCGATCGTGACCTCGTGCTCGGCCTGGTAGAGCGCCGGCCGGATGTTGTCGCTCATCCCGCCGTCGACGCTCACGTAGGTCCGCAGCCCCGGCAGCTCCTTCACGGTGCCGACCTCGTAGAGGGTGACGGTCGACGGCGCCGAGATGGCGCGGCCCGGCTCCACCGCGAGCTGCGGGCGCGGGTAGCCGTGCCGGGCGCAGGCCCGGTCGACCGCGTCGAGCACGGCCTCGCCGTAGCGCGCGACCTCGACCGGGTGGTCCTCGTGGGTGTAGCGGATGCCCATGCCGCCGCCGAGGTTCAGCTCGGACAGCTCCACCCCGAGCTCGTCGCGCCAGTGGGCGAGGAGCTCGACCATCACCTCGGCGTTGGCGATGAACGGGTCGGTGCCGAAGATCTGCGACCCGATGTGCGCGTGGGCGCCGACGACCTCGACGTGGGCGAGCTCGCCGCAGCGGCGCACCGCCTCGTCGGCGAGGCCGAGCGACAGGGTGAACCCGAACTTCGAGTCGTCGTGGCCGGTGCGGACGTACTCGTGGGTGTGGGCGTCGATCCCCGGCGTGATCCGCAGCCACACCCGGAACCGGTGGCCGGCTGTCGGCGCCGACCCGCTCGAGCCGGTCGAGCTCGTCGTGGCTGTCGACCACGATCCGACCCACGCCGAGCTCGGCGGCGTAGCGCAGCTCCGCCTCGGACTTGTTGTTGCCGTGGAAGACGACCTGGGCCATCGGCACGCCGGCGAGGTGGGCGGTGTGCAGCTCACCGCCGGAGGCGACGTCGACCCACAGGCCCTCGTCGGCCACGAGCTGCAGGAGCCCGATGGTGCACCACGCCTTGGAGGCGTAGGCGACCCAGACGTCGGGGAACGCGCTCGCGGTAGGCGCGGCACCGGTCGCGCAGGTCGGCCTCGTCGACGACCCACAGCGGCGTGCCGTAGGTGGCGCGCGAGCTCGGTGACGGGCACGCCGCCGATGACGAGCGCGCCGTCGGCGTCGCGGGTCGCCGTGGCCGGCCAGGGGGAGGCGGTCACATCCGCTCCGGGGCGCTCGACGCGCAGCAGCGCGAGGGCGTTGCCGAGGACCTGCTTGGCGGCGACCGCCAGCCAGTAGCGGCGCCCGGCCGAGCCGCGTCGTCCTCGACCAGCGACGCGGCAGTCGGCAGGATAGGAGCGGTGGAAGCGCGGAGGCGAGCTCCTCGGCGTAGCGCGTCAGACGCTGGGTGGCCCGCAGCTCGGCCGCTTCGCGACACGACCTCGGGCAGCTCGGCCATCTTCTTCATGAGCTCGACCTCGGCGCGGCTCGGTGAGCCGGGTCGAGGTCGGCGTCGGCGAGCTCGCCGTGGGCGAAGTCGCGCTCGTCGGCGGTCCGGATCAGCGAGTTGATCCGGGCGTGGGCGTACTGGACGTAGTAGACCGGGTTCTCCATCGACTGGGCCACGACCTCGCCGAGGTCGAAGTCGACGGTGGTGTCGAGGACTGGTCCGCAGGAAGTGGTAGCGGGTGACGTCGGGGCCGACCTCCTCGAGGACCTCGTCGAGGGTGACGAGCTCGCCGGCGCGCTTGGACATCTTCACCGGCTCGCCGTCGCGGAGCAGGTTGACCATCTGGCCGATGCGGATCTCGAGCCGCTCCGGTCGGGATGCCGAGGCACGCGGCCGCGGCCTTCAGCCGGCCGACGTAGCCGTGGTGGTCGGCGCCGAGCAGGTAGATGAGCCGCGAGTTGCCGCGGCTCCACTTGTCGCGCATGTAGGCGCAGTCGGCGGCGAAGTAGGTCGGGCGCCCGTCGGAGCGCACCAGCACCCGGTCCTTGTCGTCGCCGTGGTCGGTGGTGCGCAGGAAGATCGCGCCGTCCTGCTCGTAGGCCTCGCCCCGGTCGAGGAGCTCCGCGACGGTCTGCTCGACCGAGCCGCTCTCGTGCAGGACCCGCTCGCTGAACCAGACGTCGTACTCGACGCCCATCGACCGCAGCGCGTCGGCGATCCGGTCCCGCATCTTGCGCACGCCCGCCTCGCCGACCTTGGCGGCGAGGTCGGGGGGGATGCTGGCCTCGAAGCGGTCCTCGGCGGGCGTCTCGTCCGAGCGGTGCCGCGCCTCGGCCGCCGACATCGCCCCGCTGATGCTGTCGTCCTCGACCGGTCCGATGCCGTCGCCCGAGCGGAGGAACTCCTCGCCGAACTCGGAGCGGATCTCGGTCGCGAGCTCGTGGACGTAGCGCCGCGGTAGTGGTCCTCGCCCAGCGGCTCCCCGCGGGCGACCAGGACGATGGACTCGCCGAAGCGCCGCACCTGCTCGCCGGCGTCGTTGACGTAGTACTCGCGCGAGACCTCGTTGCCGTCGGCCTCGAGCAGCTCGGCGAGCGCGTCGCCGGTCGCCGCCCAGCGACCCGAGCCGACGTGGAGCGGACCGGTCGGGTTGGCGGAGACGAACTCGACGTTGATGCGCTCGCGCTCGCCGTCGGCCCGTTCGCGCCGGCCGTACGCGTCGCCACGGGCGACGACCGTGCGGACCAGGTCCTCGAGGTAGGCGTGCGAGAACCGGAAGTTCACGAACCCCGGGCCGGCGATGTCGACCGCCTCGACCCCGTCCGGCAGCTCGAGGTTGGCGACCAGGGCCTCGGCGATGGCGCGGGGTGGCTGCTTCGCCGGCTTGGCGAGCCGCAGCGCCACGCTCGTGGCCCAGTCGCCGTGCTCGGCCTGGCGGGGCCGCTCGAACTCCGGCTCGGCGGCGGGGAGGCCGGCGGCCTCGAGCGCCGCCGTGCACGCGGCTGGCCAGGTCGGCCAGGACCGGGTCGAGGTCTTCGGGACGAGCCATCCGGGGTACCCCGCAGGTCGGGTGGGAGGGCGGCGCGCGGTCGCGACGCGCCGGGTCGCGACGAGGGTACGGCGACGCGGGCGGCAGCCCGAACCCGCGACCGGGGCGCGGACGTGGCCTAGGAGTGTGCTGAGCAACTGTGGTGCCGACCTGGGCGAGCCGAGGTCGTCGGTGGCGAGGCGCGTGAGGAGCCGATACCGGGGTCGTATCGGCGACGAGCGCAACGCGGCCAGCGGCGGCATCGGGTGGTCAGGCGGTGCAGCGGGTTGTTCAGCGCACTCCTAGCCCTTGGTGAGCTCGGCGACGAGGTCGAGGAGGTCGATCGGATCGAACGGCTTGGTGATGTAGGCGTCCGCGCCCAACCCGGTGCCACGCTCGAGGTCGGAGTCCTGGGCGCGGGCCGACAGGAACACCACCGGGGTGCGCCCCAGCTCGGGGTCGGACTTGATGGCGGCGCACACCTCCCAGCCGTCCTTCTTCGGCATCATGATGTCGAGCAGCACGATGTCGGGCCGGAAGGAGCGGACGCGCTCGAGGGCCTCCTCGCCGTCGCCGGCGAGCTCGACCTCGTAGCCCTCCATCTCGAGGTTGACCTGGAGCAGACGCTGGATGACGGGGTCGTCGTCGACCGCCAGCACCTTGGCTGCCACGTGCCTGCCTCCCTCGTCCCGGATGGGTCGCCGCACGGTAGCCCGTCGCGCGCGCGGAAGGTGCGACGCGGTTCGGGCCCCGCAGGCCCCGTGGTACCGTCTGCGCCCCGCACGCCCCCGTAGCTCAGTGGATAGAGCACCGGCCTCCGGAGCCGGAAGCGTAGGTTCGATTCCTACCGGGGGTACCAGCACGACACCGACGGCCCCGCCACCGCGGGGCCGTCGTGCGTCACGTCGCGGGGGCCGTCTCGTCATCGCGTCGCCGGCGGCGGGCGGCCCACCAGACCAGGATCACGAGCAGCAGCGCCAGGACCAGGAGCGCGATCGCGACCGGGAGCAGCACCCCGCGGTCCTGGTAGAGCGGCACCTGCACGGCCGAGCTGGGCTCGGCGGTCTCGCCGGCAGCCGCCGGGAAGGTGATCGGGGCCTCGGCGGCCTTCTCGAGCGTCCCGGAGCGGGCGACCATCCGCGCCAGCCACGGCCCCTCCGGCAGCCCGTCGTCGAGGTGGACCAACAGCGGTGCCGAGCCGCCGACACCGAGCGTCGTGCCGCCCTCGGCCACGAACGGGCCGGCGGAGAGGCCGGCGGGCCCGTCGCTCAGGGTCAGCTCGCCGGCGAGGTCGAGCGCCCGCTGCCCGGTGTTCTCGACCGTGGCGGCGACCACCGGCGTCCCGGACTCGTCCCGGCTCGCCGTCAGCGAGTGGATCTCGAAGTCGGAGACGGGCTCCTGGCCCTCCCCCACCGACAGGTAGACCCGGACGCCGACGCGGTTGACGACCGACAGGCCGCCGGAGGTACCCGGCGGAGGCTCGGCCCAGATGACGGCGTAGAACTCGCCCTCGGGCGGCGTGCCCGGCACCCGGATCGTCACGGTCGCGTCGGCCTGCTCGCCGGGGGCGAGGACGACCTCGGCCGGCTCGATGGTGATCCAGTCGGTGATGGCGTTCGGGGCTCGCTCGGGGAGCGGGGTCCAGCTGCCGTCGCTGATCTCGGCCGCAGCCGGGTACAGCTCGAGGGGGAGGTCCTCGGTGCTGCGGTTGCTCACCCGGACCCGGCGCTCGATCGTCGAGCCCGGCCCCAGGTGGTCGATGATGTAGACCTGCGCACGCGGGTCGTCACGACGCTCGACCGGCGCGTCCAGCAGCTGGATGCCGAACTGCCCGGCCGACTGCGCGAGCGCCGGCACCCCGAGCGCGACCACGACGAGTAACGACACCGCCGCCCGGGCGAGGGCCCGGGCGGCGGCGGAGGAGGAGGCGTGTGGCACGGGTCACCTACGAGATGCTGTGGGTCACCGTGCCCTCGTAGACGCCGGCGACCTGGGTCGGGAGCAGCGTCATCGTGAGGGTCGGGTTCCAGCTCACGGTGTTGCTGCCGCTGCCAACGTAGGCGACGAGCCCGCCCACACCGAGCGTTCCGACCGAGGGCGTGGCGATGCCGGTGCCGAGGTCGACCGTCGGGAGCGCGCTGTAGCTGATGGCCGTGGCGGCGACACGCTGGTTCGGGTCGCCGGCGGGGTCGGCGCCCGTGGTGGTGAGGTCGAAGTCGGTGCCGGTCGCGGTCGCGGTCCAGTTGGCGACCAGCGCGGCGCGCTCATCAGTCACGGTCACGGTCCCGAGCTGCGGGGCGAAGCTCACCGTCCCCGAGGTGACCTGGCCGAGGTCGACGGGGGTGATCGAGTCGCCGACGGGGACGTCGACGTTGATGCCGCCGGCGGCGACCACCTCGAAGGTCGCGACGGTGTCCGCGGCAGCGGCGGGGAGCGCGACGAGCGTGGCGATGCTGGCGGCGACGAGGCCGGTGGCGAGGGTCCGGGGGGTGCGACGCATCTGGGGATCCTTCTCGTGGAGGGCGGTTCCTGTGGGGTGGTCCGGCGGCGTCCGGGCCGCCTCACGTGGTAATGCATCGCCTACGCAGCGTGATGTCTGTATGGGGCACGTGTCCCAACCCAAGGCGGGATCGTGACTAGTCCCGCCCTACAGAACGGCCCCAGAACGCCCTCGTACGGTGTCCTAACGGACAGGGTCGGCCGCTCTCGTGACGATGACCCGTCAACCACCCGGCCCGTCACGGTGGGTGTCGCGAGCCGCCGCCGGCCCGCCCCTCGCGCGGCCGCCGGGCGGTGCGGGCCGGGCGGCGGGAGCCGGCAGTAGGCTCGCCCACCCGTGCCCGGGACACGCCGGCGCCGGCGGCGACGACCCAGCGAGGCCCGCTCCGATGACGCAGCCGATCGACGTGACGGACCGGTCGATCTACACCCGGACGCTCGGGATCGAGCACGACCCCGAGGCGGGCCCGCGACGGGTCGCTCGACGATCGCGGCCGCGAGGTCGCCCCCGACCTCCTCGCGCTCATGGGCGACACCCCGATGGTCGCGCTCGACCGCATCTCGAGGGACGTCCCGCCGACCCTCATCGCCAAGCTCGAGTTCCTGAACCCCGGCGGGTCGGTCAAGGACCGCATCGGCATCGCGATGATCGAGGCGGCCGAGGCGGCCGGCGTGCTGAAGCCCGGCGGGACCATCGTCGAGCCGACCTCGGGCAACACCGGCGTCGGGCTCGCCATCGCCGCGGCCCGCAAGGGCTACCGCTGCCAGTTCGTGGTCCCGGACAAGGTGAGCCAGGACAAGATCTCGCTGATGCGCGCCTACGGGGCCGAGGTCGTCGTGTGCCCCACCGCCGTGGAGCCCGAGGACCCGCGCTCCTACTACTCCGTGTCCGACCGGCTCGCCGCCGAGCCCAACGCGTTCAAGCCCAACCAGTACTTCAACCAGGCGAACCCGCAGACCCACGTGTTCTCGACCGGGCCGGAGATCTGGCGCCAGACCAACGGGCTCATCGACGCGTTCGTCTGCGGCGTGGGCACCGGCGGGACCGCGACCGGCATCGGGCGCTACCTCAAGTCCAAGAACCCCGACGTCCAGATCGTGGGCGCCGACCCCGAGGGCTCGCTCTACAGCGGCGACGAGATCCACCCGTACCTCGTCGAGGGGATCGGCGAGGACTTCTGGCCCGAGACCTTCGAGCCCGGGATCGTCGACCACTGGTACCGGGTGACCGACCGCGACTCGTTCACGGTCGCGCGGCGCATGGCGCGCGAGGAGGGGATCCTCGTCGGCGGGTCCGGCGGGACCGCGGTCTGGGCCGCGCTCGAGTACGCGAAGACCCAGCCCGAGGACGCCACCATCGTGGTGCTGCTCCCCGACTCGGGCCGCGGCTACCTGTCGAAGTTCCTCGACGACAAGTGGCTCGCCGAGCACGGCATGCTCGACCGGACCGAGGGCAAGCGTCTCGTCACCGACGTGCTGGGCTCCAAGCCGGAGGAGCTGCCGGCGCTCGTCCACGTCCACCCCAACGAGACCGTCTCGCAGGCCATCGCCATCCTCCAGGAGTACGGCGTCTCGCAGATGCCGGTGTTCCGCGACGGGGTCCACGACGACGCGATGATCGGCGACGTGCTGGGCTCGATCCGCGAGAACGCGCTGCTCGACGCGGCGCTGAAGGACGCGAGCGTCATGCAGCGACCGATCGGCGAGGTGATGCAGCCGCCCCTGCCGGTGGCCGGGACCCACGAGCCGCTCGACGACGTGTTCGCGAGCCTCGCCGCGGGCTCGCCCGCCGTCGTCATCGTCGACGGGGAGAAGCCGGTCGGGGTCGTGACCCGCGCCGACCTCCTGAGCTTCCTCGCCCGGCAGTAGCCCCCACCGGCCGCCCGCGTGGCCGCGACAACGACAGGCCGCCCGATGCACTTCAACACCCGCGCCATCCACGTCGGCCAGGACCCCGACCCCACGACGGGGGCGGTGACGGTGCCGGTGTTCCAGACCTCGACCTACGCCCAGCCGGCCGTCGGCGAGCACCTCGGCTACGAGTACTCCCGCACCGGCAACCCGACCCGCACGGCGCTGCAGGACTGCCTCGCCGCGCTCGAGGGCGCCGACGCCTGCGTCGCGTTCGCGTCCGGCCTCGCCGCCGAGGACGCCGTGTTCCGGACGCTGTCCCCCGGCGACCACGTGCTCATGGCCGACGACGTCTACGGCGGGACCTGGCGCCAGATCAGCAAGGTCCACAGCCGCTGGGGCATCGAGGTCGACCGCGGTCGACCTCGCCGACCTCGACGCGACCCGGGCCGCGGTGCGCGAGACCACGCGCTACGTCTGGGCCGAGACCCCGTCGAACCCGCTGCTCAAGATCCTCGACATCGCCGCGCTGGCCGAGCTCGCCCACGAGCACCACGCCGAGCTCGTCGTCGACAACACCTTCGCGACGCCCTACCTCCAGCAGCCGCTCGCGCTCGGCGCCGACATCGTCGTGCACTCGACCACGAAGTACATCGGCGGCCACAGCGACGTGGTGGGCGGGGCCGTCTGCACCGACGCCCACAACGCCGAGGACCTCGCCTACCTGCAGAACGCGGTCGGCGCCGTCCCCGGGCCGTGGGACGCGTGGCTGACGCTGCGGGGCGCGAAGACGCTCGGCGTGCGGATGGACCGCCACTGCCAGAACGCCCAGGCGGTGGCCGAGTTCCTGGCCGAGCACCCGGCCGTCTCGCAGGTCCTCTACCCCGGCCTCCCCGACCACCCGGGCCACGAGCTCGCGTCGCGCCAGATGAGCGGGTTCGGCGGGATGATCAGCTTCCGCGTCGCCGGCGGCGAGCAGGCCGCGCTCCGGATCGCCGAGCGGACCGAGCTGTTCTTCCTCGCCGAGTCGCTCGGCGGGGTCGAGAGCCTCATCGAGCACCCCGGCGTCATGACCCACGCGTCGGTCGCCGGCACCGACCTCGAGGTCCCCGGCGACCTGCTGCGCCTGTCGGTGGGCATCGAGGGCGTCGACGACCTCATCGCCGACCTCGACCAGGCCATGGCCCCCGACCTCGCCGTTGCGTTGACGGTCTGGCCCGGTATCCCGGGCTGAACCGTCAACGCAACCAGGGTGGGTGGCCGGGCGGGCAGCGTCGGTCGCGGGGGGTGAGCCGGTAGCGTCGTGACGTGAGCGAGGGTCGCGAGGGCGCCGGCGCGACGGGCGCGACCGCCCGCCGCGACCGACGGCTGCGCGGGCCGGCGCTGGTGCTCCTCCTCGCGCTCCTGGCCGGCGCCTGCGGCGACGTCGTCGAGCTCGAGCTCCCCGAGCTCGACGCGGTGCCGATCGTCCCGCCGGCGCAGTCGATCGTGTACGACGCCGACGGCAACCAGCTCGCGGTCCTGCGCCGCGAGTTCCGCGAGCGCATCGCGCTGGACGAGCTCCCCGCCACCTCGTCGACGCGGTCGTCGCGGCCGAGGACCAGCGCTTCTGGATCCACGGCGGGATCGACGCCCGCGCGCTCGCCCGCGCCGCCGCGTCCAACCTCGCCGCCGGCGAGGTCGAGCAGGGCGGGTCGACCATCACCCAGCAGCTCGTGAAGCTGCTCTACATGCCCGACGCGGCCCGCACGCCGGCGACGAAGGTGCGCGAGGCGCTGCTCGCGCGGCAGGTCGAGGCGGAGCGGTCCAAGGCCGACATCCTCGAGGAGTACCTCAACACGGTCTACTTCGGCAACGGCGCCTACGGCGTGCAGGCAGCGGCCGAGACCTACTGGCGCCAGGACGTGCGCGACCTGACGCTGGCCCAGTCGGCGCTGCTGGCGGCGATCATCCGCGCGCCCGAGTCGCTCGACCCCGCGGCCACGCCCGACGCCGCGCGGTCGCGCCGTGACCTCGTCCTCGCAGCGATGGTCGAGCTCGGCACGGCGACCGCCGAGGAGGCCGCGCGCGCCGAGGCGCACGAGATCGACGTGATGGCGCGACCGCCGACCCCCGAGACCGTGGAGCCGTACTGGGTCGACTTCGTCGTGCGGACCCTCCTCGCCGACCCGCGCTTCGGCGGCGACGAGGCCGAACGCGCCCAGCGGCTGTTCGGCGGCGGGCTGCGCATCCACACCACGCTCGACCCCGAGCGCCAGGCCGAGGCCCGCGCCGCCATCGACCGCTACCTCCCGGACCCGTCGGACCCGGAGGCCGCGCTGGTCCACGTCGACCCCGCCACCGGCCACATCGTGGCGGCGATCGCCGGACGGGACCACGACGTGAGCGAGTTCGACCTCGCGACCCAGTCGCGCCGGCAGCCCGGATCGACGTTCAAGACCTTCGTGCTGGCGGCTGCCGTCACCTCCGGGTACGGGCCCGACCACGTCGTCGACGGCAGGCCCGGCACGCTCGAGACCCCCAACGGCCCGTGGCGCGTGCGCAACTACGGCGGCGCCAACCCCGGGCTCATCCGGCTCGAGGACGCGACCCGCGCCTCGGTCAACGGGGCGTTCGCCCGTCTGATCCTCGAGCTCGGCACCGGTCGGGTGGCGGCGCTCGCGCGCGCCATGGGGGTCGAGTCGCACATCAACGAGGACGCCCCGATCGCGCTGGGCGGGGTCGACCCCGGCGTCAGCCCGCTCGACATGGCGGCCGCGTACGCGACGCTGGCCAACCTCGGCGAGCGTGTCCCGGCCACCCCCATCGACCACATCGAGGACGCCCAGGGCGAGATCGTCTACCGGCCCGACGACCGCGCCAGGCGGGTCCTCGACCCGTCCGTCGCCTACGTCACCACGAAGATGCTCCAGGCCGCGGTCGACTCCGGGACCGGCACCGCCGCGCAGATCCCCGGGTGGGAGGTGGCCGGCAAGACCGGGACCACGACCGACTACACCGACGCCTGGTTCGTGGGCTACACGCCGACGCTGGCGACGGCGGTCTGGATCGGGCACCCCGAAGGTCGGGTGCCGCTGCGCAACGTGCGTGGCGTCCGGGCCGTCACCGGCGGCTCCATCCCCGCCTGGATCTGGCGCGCCTACGTCCGGGCCGCGCTCGCCGGCGTGGACCCGGTGCCGTTCCACCTGCCGTCGGAGTACTACGAGGTGGTCGAGCTCGACCCGCGTCACGGGCCTGCGCTCGGCCCCGTGGTGCGCCGGCGAGCCGACCCCCATCCCGCGCGCGATCGCGCCCCGCGACGTCTGCCCGTCGCCGGCGCCGCGGCCACCCCGGCCGGCCATCACGGTCGAGCCGGCCCCGGTGTGTCCGACCGCCGAGCCGAGCCAGACGCCGGCGCCGGCGCCGACCGAGCGACCCGAGCGCTGCGTGGAGCCCCGACCCGAGCCGGCGCCCGGCCCGGGGGGCGGCCCCGACCCCGGCAGCACCGCCGACCCCGCTCCCCCGCCGGGTGACGGGACGGGCGACGACCCGGCGGCGGAGGCGCCACCGGGCTGACCCGCCAGGCGCGCTCGCCGGCGTCCCGGTGCGGCCGGACCGCGGCCCCCGGTTAGCCTCCCCGTCGCCCGACCACCCGCCGGAGCCCGCGTGCGCGCCCTGCTGCTGTTCAACCCCAACGCGACCACGACCGACGACCGCGTCCGTGACGTGATCTCGTCGGCGCTGTCGAGCGAGATCGAGCTCGAGGTCCACGCCACCAAGCAGCGGGGCCACGCGACCCACATCGTCGCCGGCGCGGTCCACGAGGGCGTCGACGTCGTGTTCGCGCTCGGCGGCGACGGGACCGCCAACGAGGTCATCCAGGCGCTCGCCGGGACCGACGTCATCCTCGGGGTCATCCCCGGCGGCGGGGCCAACGTGCTCGCCCGGGCCCTGGGGATCCCCAACGACTCGGTGGCGGCGACCGCGATGCTGCTCGACCACCTGCGGCACGCCCGGACCCGGCGCATCAACCTCGGCGAGGCGTCCGGGCGGTACTTCGCCTTCAACGCCGGCTTCGGCTTCGACGCGGCGGTGGTCCGCGCGGTGGAGCAGAACATCCGGATGAAGCGGGCGCTGCGGCAGGGCGCGTTCGTCTACCTCGCGCTCCGGGAGTGGTTCCTCGGGGTCGACCGCCGCGACCCGGCCGTCTCCATCGAGCTCCCGGGGGGTGAGCCCCTCGGACCGTACGGGCTGACGCTCATCGGCAACGCCGACCCCTACACCTACCTCGGCGACCGGCCGCTGCGGGTCACCCCGGACGCCTCGTTCGACCACGGCCTCGACCTGCTCGCGGTGCGGGCGGTCGGGACCCCCGCGATGCTACGGATCGTCGCGGGGGCGTTCTCCGACGGACGCCACGTGCGCCAGCGCGGCATCGAGTACCGCCAGGACCTCGCCTCGTTCACCTTGCGCGCCACCCGTCCCCAGCCGCTCATGGTCGACGGGGACTACGCCGGCGAGCACTCCGCGGTCACCTTCCGGAGCGTTCCCGGCGCACTGACCGTGCTCGCCGGAACGCCCTCGGTCACCCGCTAGCACCGCCTAGCACCCCGCAGGACGGCGATCCGGCCGTTCCCCGGGAACGGCCATCGGCCGTGTGGACGTGTTCGCCGCGCGCTCACTGCGCGGGTCGATCACGCGTTGGTGCGAGAGATCGCAAGCGAACCCTTGTGCGGGGCGGGGGGTCGCGTTACAGTCCCCTGCAGTCCGTTCGAGAAAACGTTCACAAGCCCTTCCGGGCCCCCTCGGACCACCCCACACGTGTCCCCCACCCCGCTCCCGCACGGCCCGACGCCACCCCCCCCGGGCGTCCCGCCGCGACCACCCCCCACGGAGGCAACCATGGACTGGCGCAGCCGCTCCGCGTGCATCGACGAGGATCCTGAGCTCTTCTTCCCCATCGGGACGACCGGCCCGGCGGTCGAGCAGGCCGACGCCGCCAAGCGCGTCTGCGCGCGCTGCGACGTCCGCGAGGAGTGCCTCGAGTACGCCATCTCGTCCAACCAGGACGCCGGCGTCTGGGGCGGCCTCACCGAGGACGAGCGCCGCACCCTGAAGCGTGCCCGTCAGCGTCGGCGTCGCATCGCCAGCTGACGACCAGCCGCACCACCCGTCGCGACGGCCCACCCACCGGGTGGGCCGTCGCCGTGTGCGGGCTAGTCTCGCCGGCATGCAGACACGTACCCGCCTCACCACCCCTCCCGGTCAGGAGCCGGCGCCCACCGACGCCTCCCCCCGCGAGGCGCCGGAGCGCTACACGCCCGGCCTCGGCCTACCGACCGAGCCCGTGGTGCCGGGGCGGCACCGCCGGAAGGTGGTCACCCTCGTGACCCTGGCGGTCCTCGTGCTCGCCGGGTACGTGACGCTGCGGATCCTCACCTCCGGCCAGTTCCAGGACCCGGCGCTCACCGACGACTCGTCCGGGACCGTCGAGGAGGTCGAGGACCCGACGCTGCAGGTCCCCAGCGAGGACGCCACCGGCGGCTGACCGGGCGCCGCACCCGGTCCGTCAGCGCGGCAGCGGCAGGAGCGCCTCACACACGGTGCCCTCGCCCTCGGGCACCCGACGGACCTCGAGCGAGCCGCCGAGCTCGGACTCGACGAGCGTCGAGGCGATCCGCAGGCCGAGGTTGGCGTCGCCCTCCAGCGACCAGCCCTCCGGGACGCCGACCCCGTCGTCGAGCACCTGCAGGTGCAGGCTGGCGGTGCGCCGTTCGAGGGTGATGGTGATCCGACCACCGCGCCCCGGGAAGGCGTGCTCGACCGAGTTCTGCACCAGCTCGGACAGGACCAGGGCCAGCGGGGTCGCGACCTCGGCCGGGAGCTCGCCGGCGGCGCCCTCGAGCACCATGTTGACCGGGCGCTCCGGGTCGGTGAGGCCGGTGCCGAGCATGTCGACCAGCCGCTGGGCGACCTTGTCGAAGCTCACCCGCTGCCGGGAGTCCTGGCTGAGCGTCTCGTGGACCAGCGCGATCGACGAGATGCGTCGGACCGACTCACCGAGGGCCTGTCGTGCCTCGTCGGAGTGGAGCCGGCGCGACTGCAGCCGCAGGAGCGAGGCGACCGTCTGGAGGTTGTTCTTCACCCGGTGGTGGATCTCGCGGATGGTGGCGTCCTTGTAGAGCAGCAGCCGCTCGTGGCGGCGCAGCTCGGTGACCTCGCGGATCAGCATCAGCGCGCCCAGGACATCGTGGTTGCGCGTCAGCGGCAGGAGCCGGCGCAGCACCACCGCGCCGCGGGCCTCGACCTCGGACTCGAGCGGCTCGCCGTCGCCCAGCGCCTCGAGCACCGCCACGTCGTCGAGGTCGAAGTCGCCGAGGTTGTGCCCGACGATGTTGTCGACCACGCCGAGCCGGCGGTAGGCCGAGATGGCGTTCGGCGAGGCGTACTGGACCACGCCCTGCGGGTCGATCCGCATGAGCCCGTCGCCCACCCGCGGGGCGAGCTCGCGTTCGGGGTCCTCGCCCGGGTAGGGGAAGGTGCCGGCGGCCAGCATCGCGGACAGCTCGTTGGCGGTCTGGAGGTAGGTCAGCTCCAGCTGCGACGGGGCACGGACCATCGACAGGTTCGCCTCGCGCGTGACGACCGCGATGACCTCACCGTCGAACAGGACCGGGATCGCCTCCTCCCGCACCGGGACGCCGGTCGACCAGTCGGGGTCGCCGTCGCGGACGATCTGCTGGTCGCGGTAGGCGCGCACGACCGCGGGCCGCTCCTCGGGCTGGTAGCGCTGGCCGACGAGGTCCTCGTAGTAGATCGTCTGGGCCGTGTACGGACGCATCTGCGCCACCACGATGAGCTCGTCGGTCTCGACGTCGCGGCAGAACAACAGCAGGTCCGCGAACGACAGGTCCGCGAGGATCTGCCAGTCCGACACGATCGCCTGGAGCTGGTCCACGGCAGCGTCGGACAGCGCCGCGTGCTCCTCCACGAGGTCCTGCAGGGACGACACCGGCTCAGCCCTTCAGCAGCTTCTGGAGACGGTCCAGCGGGATCGCCTCGCGGATGTGCTCGAAGGCACGCTGCTCGATCTCCTTGGCCTCGTGGAGCGTCAGGCCGAGGTGCTTGGCGGTCTCGCCGATCGGCGTCGGGTGGCCGTCCTTCAGCCCCATCCGCCACTCGAGCACCTCGCGCTGGGTGGCGGGCAGGCGCTTCAGCACGCTCTGCAGGGGGCCGGCGAGCTGGGCGACGGTGTCGTCGGCGTCGCGGGCAGCACGCGGCCGGCCGCCACCCTTGGCGTTGCCCTTGCCGCCGGCCTTGCCCTTGGCGCCGCCGGACTTGCCGCCGCCGGCGGGGCCACGCCCACGGCCGTCACCGCCGCCACCGCGGCCGGAACGAGGATCCTTCGTCGAGTCGGTCATGGCGGGGAGCCTACCGGTGGGGACCGGCGGCCGGCCGCGCCGCGCGGTCGGTCAGCGGCCGCGCCACTCGGGCTCGCGCTTCTGGAAGAACGCGCTGACACCCTCGACCACGTCCTCGGTCCGGGTCGCGAGGTCGAGCATCCCGTGGAGGTACGCCATCGCCGCGTGCGGCCCCATGTCGCGGGCCTCGTGGAAGCTCCGCCGGCCCAGCTTCATCGCCACCGGGGAACCGGCCACGAGCGTCCCGGCGAGCTCGGCGACGGCGGCGTCGAGCTCGTCGCGCGGGACCACGCGGTTCACGAGGCCCCACTCGCGCGCCTCCTCGGCGCCGAGCCGGCGGCCGGTCATCATGAGGTCCAGCGCCCGTTTGGGCCCGACGTGCTCCGCGATGAGCGCCGAGATCACGAACGGCCACAGCCCGACCTTCACCTCGGGGGTGCCGAACTGCGCGTCGTCGGCCGCCACCAGCAGATCGCAGGCGAGCGCCACGCCCATCCCGCCGGCGAGCGCGTGCCCGTTGACGCGTCCCACCAGCGGCTTGTCGAGCTCCTCGACCGCGGCGAACAGCCGGCGGAGCATCCCGCGGGCGTCGTGCTCGGCGACCGCCCCGCCGTCGCCGCCCTGGAGCCCGCCGGCGAGGTCGGCGCCGGCGCAGAAGGCCCGGTCGCCGGCGCCGGTGAGCACGACCACGCGCACGTCGTCGTCGGCGCGGGCGCCGGCGAGTCCCTCGACGAGTCCCTCGAGCACCTCCGCGTTCAACGCGTTGCGCGCTTCCTCGCGGTCGATGACGAGGGTCCGGACGGGACCATCCTGCTCGGTGCGGATCGACACGACCGGTCTCCTTGCCGTCCCCCGCCGACGACCGTCGGGGGCGGCGAGCATAGGCTCTCGTCATCCGGCCCCCGAGGTGGGCCGGGCCGTGGACGCGCCGGACGACAGGGAGGGCGAGCGTTGCCGCTGACCCTCCTCGTCGTCGGCGCCGGGATCCTCGTGAGCTACCTGCGCGGCGGCCGTCTCGGGCGCATCGCCGAAGCGGACCTGCGCTGGTCGAGCCTGCTCTTCGTGGGCCTGTTCCTCCAGCTCGGGGTGGACCGCGCCGCCGGGTCGGGCTGGCTCGGCGACGGCGAGGGCTACGTCGCGCTGCTCGTGAGCCAGGTGCTCGTGCTGGTGTGGGTGGCGGTCAACTGGTGGCGACCCGGGATGCTGCTCGTGCTCCTCGGCCTCCTCATGAACGCCCTCGTCATCGGCGCGAACGGGGCGATGCCGGTCTCGGCCGACGCGATCGCCGCCATCGGGCTCCCGGGTGCGCAGGTCCCACCCGGCAAGCACGTGCTCCTCACCGAGGCGACCCGGCTGCCGTTCCTCGCCGACGTGTTCCCCCTGCCGCCGATGCGCACGATCATCTCCGCCGGCGACATCGTCCTCGCCGCTGGCCTGCTGCCGCTCGTGCACCACCTCATGACCTACCGCACGCCGATCGAACGCCGCGGAGGGCCGCGGTCGGTCAGAGCAGCCCGCGGCGGGTCAGCACCCGGGTCAGGGCCTGGATGACCTCGGGGTCGTGGTCGTAGGCCATCCGTGCGTTCACGGACTCGATCGCATCCCACGGGCTCGCACCCGAGGAGACGACGAGGTCGTAGTCGCACACGGTCCGCACGATCCTGGCGCCGGTCGCGACGGCGGGGTCGTCGCCGTGCTGGGGGCGGCGGTAGGGGTCGCGGTGGTGGGCGATCAGGTCGGCCACGTCGTCGAGCGAGCCGGCTTCGCGGACCACGCTGGCGCCGGCGAGCGCGAGCTCGCGGCCCGACGGGTCACGCTCCTCGATGCGGACGCGGCCGACCTCGTGCAGGTGGGCCGCCCGCTCGATGGACTCGACCTCGCCCTGGGGCAGACCGAACTCGCGCGCCACCTGGGTGGCGAGCACGCCGACCCGGACGCCGTGGCCACGCGGGACCGCGCCGAGCTCCTCCGGCAGCCGGGACATCGCCCGCACCGTCTCGTCGTAGCTACGCCGCACCACGGCGTTCTTGGACAGCCCGACCCGCGCGGCGAGCAGCGGCAGGACGATCATCGGGACCGTGGCGGCGCCGAGGTAGGGGTGGACGAGCGCGCCCAGGATGGCCGAGGCCGACAGTGCGACGGTCCCGCCCCACCCCGACTCGAGGAGTCCGAGGAAGACGGGGCGTACCGGCACGCCGGCCTTGGCGGTCGACTCGACCGCCTCCCACAGCGGCAGCCCGAGGATGATGGTGGCGACGACCGCCAGGGTCGGGACGAGCTCGAGGTCGAGGCTCGGGACCGGGACGTCGCTGATCGCGTGCCCGAGCGCGGCGACGCCGCCCAGCGCCCACGCGCCGGCGACGCGTCCGACGCCCTCGGCCCAGCGGATCTGCTTGCCCGTGACCCAGTGGAGGGTGGCGACGAAGCACCAGCCGACGGCGGCGATGAGCGCGAGCTCCGCCGGCGAGTGGCGCAGGAGCACGAACGCGCCGATGACCGCGATGGACATCGGGACCGCCCGGCCGCGTGCCTTCTCGAACGGCAGCAGCTCGGCGATGGCGGCCGCGAACGCGAAGAGGACGAGGCTGCCACCGCTGTCGCGGTCCCACGGGGCGACGACCCACCACAACGCCCCGACGCTCGCGACCGTGAGGGTCATGAGGACGAGCGCGACGCGACGGTGGTGGACCTGCTCGGCGGTCACGCGCTGGCTCCTGCGGCGAGCTCGGCGTCGCGGAGGCCGGCGTTGCCGCGTTGGCGGGCGTCCCGCTCGGCGAGCTCACGCTCGGAGGCGAAGGTGAGGGTGGGCTCCCAGCCGAGCCGCGCGACGGTGCGGGCGAGCGCCTCGACCACGTCGGGGTCGAACTGCGTGCCGGTGTGCCGGCGCAGCTCCCGGACCGCCTCGTCGACGTCGAGCGCCCGTCGGTAGGAGCGGGTCGAGGTCATGGCGTCGAACGCGTCGACCGCGGTCACGATGCGCACGAGCGGGGACAGGCCGTCGCCGGGGATCCCGTACGGGTACCCGCGCCCGTCGATGCGCTCGTGGTGGAAGCGGACGATGTCGAGCACCGGCTGCAGGAAGGTGATGTCGCGCAGCATCTCGGCGCCGACCAGCGGGTGGCGGCCGATGAGCTCGCGCTCGTGGTCGTCGAGCGCACCGGGCTTGTTGATGACGTCCACCGGCACGCCGACCTTGCCGACGTCGTGCAGGATCGCGGCGTAGCGGGTCAGCCGACGCGACTCGTAGTCGTGGCCCATCTCGCCGGCGACCGCCTCGGACAGCGTCGCCGACGCGGTCCGCGTGGCCGCGGGTGTAGGGGTCCTTGACCTCGATCACCTTCACGAAGGCGTTGACGAGGTGGTCGTAGGCCTCGGCCTGCGCCTGGAAGCCGAGCAGGCCCCGACGTGCCACGAGCGCCGGCACCACGAGCAGCACCAGCGTGAACGGGTTCACCTCGACGATCAGCGCCGCGGCGACCACCGCGAAGCCGAGGTAGAAGGTCTGCAGCAGGAGCGCGGTCCCGAGGACCCCGTGCAGGCTCGCCCCGATCGGATCCCCCGAAGTGAGCCACACCACCAAGGCGATCAGGAGGTGGTTCGTGGCGGTTGCCGACAGACCTGCCAGCGCCAGCGCCAGGAACCCCTGCAGCGACATGAGGGAGCCGATCGAGCTCCCCGCCGGGACGAGCGCGTCGAAGACGACCCCACCCGCCCCCGCAGCGAGCGCGAACTGACCGAAGTTGAAGACGGTGCGCGCGACCCGTCGGTCGACGGCCTGGAGCCCCAGGACCAGCGAGAACCCGGAAGCGGCGACGATGGCGAGCGGGGCCCCGCCGACGATCATGGCGGTGAACACCCCGACCATGCTGAGGCCTGACCGCACGTCGTCGCGGAGTCGTGCCGGCGAGGTCTGCAACGCGGCTGTGGCGAGCATGAACGAGACGACCACCACGGGGTCGTGGACACGCCCGAAGGCCCACGCGGTCACCACCGCACCCGCGAGGCCGACCACGACCAACGCGAGACGGAAGCTGCGTGGGTACCGGTCGGTCGTCACACTTCCCTCCTGGTCCTCCAGGTGCGAACGGTCCGCGGGGGCGGTCAGCCGAGTGTCTCCTTGCGGAGAGCACTAGCGCCGGCTCAGAGCCAGCTGGTGCCGGCACCGGCCGACAGCACGAGGGCTGCGAGACCGGCGATCGCGCCGAAGATCTTCTTCATGGCGCACCTCCATCGAGTGTTGGATCGATCCCGTCCATCGCCGCTTGTCGACGGTCAGGCTCTTCCGCTCCGCTCGATGTCAGTCTGTTGCGTCCTGCTGGCGGATCCGAGGACCCGCCTGGTCACACCGCTGCGTCGTCCCGTCCGAGGACGGGATCACGCAAGGGCTGGCCGCACCCGCGCACCGTTCGCTCTGGAGTTGTCAGGAACGTCTCCCCGGCCCCCGAGTCGGTTCCGCCACACCACGCTCACTCGCCACGGTGTTGCTCAACGTTCACACCGGCCCACTCTACGCAACCGAAGGCTCACTGGCTAGAGGCCGGTATCCCTAGGTGTCGGCAGCAACCCTGTCCAGCCGAAGGGTGTCCGGTCAGATCGGACAGTGGTTCGTCCGATGTGTGCGGTGAGCGAGACAGCTTCGCCGCGTCGAGCCCAACCTCAGAACGGACCGTACATAGGCAACTACGGTGAGGTATCACCACCCCTGACGGGAGCCCGACCGGGGTGGCCTCGGCGGTCTCGACGGGGGGGCCGGTTACGATCGCCCGACCGGGTGGCGCGCGGAGGGTCGAAGCGTGGAGCAGGGCAGGGACATGACGGCGGAGGTCGACCTCGACCTCACACGCACGCTCCGCGACGTCGACCTCCACGACCCCGCGGTCCGCGCCGAGGTCGAGGCCGCGATCGCCTCGGTCCCCGGCGTGCTCGCCGCGCGGCTCGTGCCCGGCTTCGAACGCGAGATCGACGAGCTGCACGTGCTCACCACCCTGGACAAGGGCCCGAAGCAGACCGTCCGGGACGTGCAGTCGATGCTGATGGCACGGTTCGGCGTCACCACCGACCACCGCGTGATCAGCGTCGTGCAGCTCGACGAGGACGAGCACGACGCCGCCGCTCCGCGCCGGGTGCTCATCACCTCGGTGACGGTGACCCAGCAGGGACTCACGAGCGCCGTCGAGGTGGTGGTCCAGGACGGCGACGACGAGCTCGTCGGTCACGCGTCCGGGCCGTCGTCGTCCGCGGGTCGCCGGCGCGCGACCGGCCGCGCGACCCTCGAGGCGATCGCGCCGCTGCTGGGCTCGAGCCGGATGGTCGAGCTCGAAGGCGTCGAGATCGCCGACGTCATGGGCCACCGCGTCGCGATCTCGCTGGTGCACTTCCACGCGGTGACCGGCGAGTCGACGGTCTGCGGCTCGGCGATGATCCGCGGCGACGAGGCCGAGTCCATCGCCCGGTCGGTGCTCGACGCCGTCAACCGCGCGATCGAGTCCGCCACCTAGCCCCGCACCCCGGGATCTGTCGGGGTTATGGGTCCGAGGGTGCGACAGAACCCCGACACATCCTGGTGAGGGCTACTCGGCGAGGACGCCGGCGGTGCGCAGCTCCTCGACCAACGAGTCCGGGGTGGTGTCCATGATCACCGCGAGCGCCCGCAGGTCGTCGCCGCGCATGGACAGGAGCTGGCGGTTGTAGTCGCCGCGCTGGACCTGGATGGACTCGCAGAACCGGCGCAGCCCCCGCCACCGCTCCGCGCCCCCGTCGATGCGGGTGAGGTCGATGACGATCGACGCCCCGCGCTCGGCCGGCCGCGGCGCGTCGTCCTGCGGGAGGACGTCGGCGGGCGAGACGCCGTAGAACTCGGCGAGCTCGCACAGACGGGACGCGCTGATGTTGCGGTCGCCGCGCTCGTAGGAGCCGACCACGGCAGCCTTCCAGGCACCCTGGCTGCGCCGTTCCACGTCCTGGAGCGACATGCCCTGCTGCATCCGGATGCGACGCAGCCGGTTGCCGACCTCCTCCGCGTAGGACACTCCCCCTGCCTCCCCTGCCGACGTTCCCCCCGAACCGTACCCCGTCACGCAGCGTGAGGGGCCGGAACGCGTCGCGGGACCGTGCGAGCTCCTCAGCCGGCGTTGCGGGCCGCCACCGCCCACCGCAAGGTGCCGGCGAGCCCCTCCTCGAGCGTGGTCCACGGCTTCCAGTCGAGCCCCTGGGCGGCCTTGCGGGCGTCGACGGCGTTGTGGCGGAGCTCACCCGGCCGCTCCGGCGCGTAGACCGGCTCGCGGTCGTAGCCGGTGGCGGCGGCGAGCCCGCGGAAGAGCTGGTTCACGGTGGTGCGCTCGGAGGTGCCGATGTTGAACCGCTCGCCGGCGCCGCGGTCGAGCGCCAGCACGAACGCGTGGACGACGTCGTCGACGAACACGAAGTCGCGGCTCTGCTCGCCGTCGCCGTAGATCGTGCACGGCAGCCCGGCGAGCATGCGCTCGGTGAAGATGGCCACGACCCCGGCCTCGCCGGCGGGGTCCTGGCGCGGGCCGTAGACGTTGGACAGCGCGAGCGCGGTCCAGTCGAGGCCGTAGAGCGCCTCGTAGGTCCGCAGGTACTCCTCGGCGCTGCGCTTGGAGGCCCCGTACGGCGAGTGCGCCATCCCCGGCGCGGTCTCGGGGACGGGCAGGTCCTCGAGCGCCGGCTCGCCGTAGATGCAGCCCCCCGAGGTCGCGAACACGACCTTGCCCACGTCGTGTCGCCGGGCCGCCTCGAGGACCTTCACGGTGCCGATGACGTTGACCATCGCGTCGTGGATGGGGTCCTCGACGCTGACCCGGACGTTCATCTGGGCCGCGAGGTGGACGATCGCGTCGGGCCGGTGGCGATCGACGACGGTGTCGAGGGCCCCACTGGTGAGGTCGAGCCGTTGGAACTCGAAGTTGCCCGGGGAGGCCTCGCGGGCCTCCTTCAGGTTCGTGAGCTTGCCGGTCGACAGGTCGTCGACCACGATCACGCGGCGACCGTCGGCGAGCAGCCGGTCGACGAGGTTCGAGCCGATGAAGCCCGCCCCTCCGGTGACGAGGACGGTGTCGGTCGTGGGCACCTACGCGAGCTCCCGGATGGCGGTGACGGTCCGCGGGATGCTACCGGCGGGGCCGGCGCCGACCTCGGGTCCTCGACACCGCGAGCTCACCAACGCCGTCCTCGGCGGACGACCTCGGGAGCGGCCGTCAGCGACCGCCGTCGGTGCTCACCCCGTCGAGGTGGAGCCGGATGCGGTCCACGAGCGACGCCGGGCGCCTGCTCGGCGCAGCCACGCTTGACGATGGCGCGCAGCTGCGACTCGAAGTCGGCCCGGTCCGCGCACGGGTAGCACGCGGCGAGGTGCTGGGAGATGTCGCCGATCGAGTGGTCGGTGAGCTCGCCGTCGAGGAAGGCCTCGAGCTTGTCGAGCGCGTCCTGGCAGTCGTCGCCACAGCCGCTGCTCATCGGTCCTCCTCCGCCCCGCTCAGGGCAGCACGCTCCGCGCTGCCGATCAACCCGCGTTCCTCTGCATAGGCCGCCAACGTCTTCTGGAGCGCTTTCCTTCCCCGGTGCAGCCGCGACATCACGGTGCCGATCGGCGTCTCCATGATCTCGGCGATCTCCTTGTAGGCGAAGCCCTCGACGTCGGCGAGGTAGACCGCCATGCGGAAGGTGTCGGGGAGGTCGGCGAGCGCCTCCTTGACGACGTCGTCGGTGATGCCCTCGAGCACCTCGCGTTCCGCCGATGCGCCGGCGGTTGCGACCGTGTCGTAGAAGGAGAAGTCGTCGATCTCCTCCTTGCAGCGACTCCTGCGGCCGGCGCTGCTTCTTGCGGTACATGTTGATGTAGGTGTTGTGGAGGATGCGGTAGAGCCACGCCCGCAGGTTGGTCCCCTGCTGGAACTGGTGGAAGGCGCTGTAGGCCTTGGCCACCGCCTCCTGCACGAGGTCCTCGGCGTCGGAGGCGTTGCGCGTGTAGCGCAGCGCGGCGCCGTAGAGCCGGTCGAGGTAGGGCAGCACCTGCTCCTCGAACAGGGCCCGGCGCTGCGCCTCGGTCAGCTCCTCGCGGACGATCGAGCCGTCCGCCTGCTCGCCGCTCCTGACCTCGGGGTACGCCTCGGCCGCGTCCCCAGCGTCCCCCGACGACGTCGTCGGGGCGTTCGCGGTGTCCGACACGCCAGCCTCCGCTCGTCGAGGTGCCCGGACCGCTGAGCCTAGCCCTCCGGCCCGACTGTCCCCAGCCGTGCCCTGCCGTCGGCTGGACAGCCCCACGCGCGTCGGGTAGGACTGCACAACACGCTCTAACACGTGTCTGACCAGTGTCAAGGGAGTGTGAGATGGCAGGACCCGGCGCGTGGACGCCCCCATCCCCCGTCCCCGTCGCCGGCGGCCCCGCCCGGACGCCACCCCGGGCGGGGCCTCACCCGACGAGAGGAGCCGAGGTGGAACCCGTCGAGATGACCACGGTGGACATCGGCCGAGCCGGCACCGCTGCGGACGCACCGCCGTGGGTGACCTGGGAGGATCCGCATCCGGAGCCGGCGCCGCCGGGGCGGCGCGTCCCGTGGCTGCTCGTCGCCGGCGTGGTGCCGTGGCTGGTCCTCGGGGTCGTCCTCTGGGGCCGTGCCACCGCGACCGCCGCCGGCGGCGGGACCGCGGCGGCCGAGCCGCTGGCCGCACCGACGACCGCGGCCGCGAGCAGCGAGCACGGTGCCAGGGGCCGCGCCGGCGCCGACGCGACCGCGCCGGTCGCGCCCGGCCCTGCCGGCGTGGTCGTGTCGTCCGGGGCGCTCGTCGCCCCCGACGAGACCGAGGCCGGGGCGCTCGCCGTCCTCGTCGCCCGGGCGTGGCTCACCGGCGTCGGCCCGCGGCTCGACCTCGCCGGCGCCTCCCCCGCACCGACCGCCTACGCCGAGCACCTCGCGGTCGAGGCGATCGACCACCCCGCGCCGGGGGCCGCGGTCGTGACCGTCGTCGCCGTGGTGCTCCGGACCGAGGGGGACGCCTACGCCGGCGCGGAGCTCCGCCGGCTCGCCGTGCCGCTGCGCTTCGACGCGTCCGGCGCGCGCCCCGCCGGTGCGCCGTGGGAGCTCCCGGCCCCGCGACTCGAGGTCGCATCCGCTGCAGGTGAGCGAGGCCATCACCGACCCCGACCAGCTCGCCGCCGCCGGCGAGGCGCTCGTCGCCGCCGGGTACGCGGTCGACGAGGTGGTCTCGCTGGCGCGGACCGAGGGGTGGCCGCTGGTCGTCACGGTCGTCGGCCGCGCCCCGGGCGCGGACGTCAGCGCGCAACACGTCGTGTGGCTGCGCGACCACCTCGGCCGGCTGGTCGTGGCCGGCACCCGGCCCGGGCCCGAGGCGGCCGGCGCCCCGCCCCCGGCTCCGGCACCCACCTCGGAGCCGGCGTCGGACGGGGAGGAGACGCCGTGACCGCCACCGGCAGGCTCTCCCCCGACCGACCACGGTCCCGCGTCGCCCGTGCCGACGACGCCGACCCGGACCTGACCCGCCTCCTCGGCGCGGTGGCCCGTGCGGTGCTCGAGGTGGAGGTGGGACGGCGGCCGCTGTGGCAGCTCGAGGGGATCGTGAGCCCGGCGGTGCTCGGCCGCCTCGCCATCCGCGACGACCACGCCCGCCGCGAGTCCCGCCGGCGTGGCCGGCCCATCGTCGGTCCGGGGCCGTCGGTCGTCCGGACCGTGGTCGCCCAACGGATCTCCGACGACGTCTGCGAGGGGAGCGTCATCCTCGACAGCGGCCCGCCGGGTGCTGCCCCTCGCCATCCGCGCGGAGCGCTACCGGGGTCGCTGGCGCATCGTCGCCCTCGACCGCCCCCACGAGGTCACGAACGTAGCCCTTGACCCACTTTCCCACTGTGGGATGTTCCCGTACAGTGGCGACGACCGCACCCGCACGACGAGGTTCAGATGACCGCACTCGTACAGACCGACTCGCGCAGCCGCGTCGTCCTGCCTGGGCATCCCGACCAGATGTTCGTCGTGCAGGAGAACGCGGACGGCAGCATCCTGCTCCAACCGGCACGGGTGGTCACGGAAGCCCAGGCGGAGTACGACGAGACCCCGGAGCTGCAGGAGCTCCTGAGCCGCGCGATGGCGTCGCCCACGACGAAGCGCCGCCGTAGCCGCGCCTGATGAGCGACGAGCTCGACGACTACTCCGCCGTCGCGGAGGAGCAGCTGGACACGCTGGAGGTGATGGACCCGGACACCTACAACGACGTCCTCACCGTGTGCGAGCTGATCTTCGACAACCCAGCCAGAGCGCAGTCGCTGTCAACGGCCGTCCAGACCCGCGACGGCATCGTGTTCCGACTGCCCGTCCCGGGCCACGCCCCGTTGAAGGTGTTCTGGACGCCTGGCGGACCACGCGTCGAGGCCGTCTTCCCGCACCCATCGTGAACCACCGGGGGCCGGCGGCGTCGCCGGCCGTCACGCCTTGCCGAGCTCCTTCAGCCCCTTGAGGATCTTCTTGATCGCATCCTCCGCGGCCTTCCGGGCGTGCTTGTAGTCGTCGTCGGTGCCGTCGCGGCGCTGTCGAACCGCGCCTGGGCCTCCGCGAGCTTGGTCGCTGCCTCGTCGAGCTGGTGCCCGGCCTTGGCGAGGTGGCCGGCGTCGCCGGTCCACCCGGCGGCGAGAGCCCGCGCATCCGCGAGGCGCGCGGTCGCATCGGTGATCCGGAGGTCGGCGAGGTAGCGGTGGAGCTTGGCCTTGGAGAGGGCCTCGTCGACCTTCTTCTCGGCCTCCTGGAACTCCTCCCACGCCTTCTTGTGGCGGTCGATCGCGTCGACGATGTCACCGTCGGCGAGCTCGGCCGCCGCCTCGTCGAGCTTCTCCTGCCCCTTCGCCAGCTTGTCGGCGGCGTCGGCGAGCTTCTTCAGCGCGTCGTTGCGGTCGCCCGAGGCGGGCGAGGGCCGTGATGAGCGTCAGCGCGTCCTCGCGGTAGTCGTGCGCGGTCTCCTGTGCCGCGAGGGCGAGGTGCTCGTCCACAGCGGCGAGCCACAGCGAGACGTCCCGGACCTGCTGGGTGACGACGTACTTCTTCAGCAGGTCGTAGGCGGCCTTGCGCTCCTCGTAGAAGACCTTCTTGCCCTTCTCGCTGAGCCGGTCGTCGTCGATCCAGTACTCGGGGAGCAGGCTCTTCTCGATGTGCTCGACCGCCTTCAGGATCTGGTTGCGTTCCTTGGCGTTCGCCGGAGCATCCGCGAAGAGCAGCAGCTGCTCGATGGCGATGTCCTTGACCTCACGCGACGGCGTGGTGTCCTGCTCGACGGTGAAGGTGAGGTCGAAGGTCGAGCGGTCGCTCTGGGTCTCGTTGCCGGACTCCCACGGCAGCTCGAAGCCGAACCGGACGCACAGCGCCTCGGTGCGGGTGAGCGCGCGGTCGAGGAGCGCGATGAGGTCGTCGGTCCCGTCTGCGAGCTCGGCCAACGTGGTCGCCGGCTGCACCTCGGTGTAGGTCGCGACGGCGCAGTCCGCGACGAGCGGCACGGCGACGGTGGACACGGTGACGAGGAGGTCCTGCGAGAGCTCGCCCTCGCGCTCGCCGCAGTCGTCGCCCTCGGCGACCTCGGGATGGACACAGCCATCCTCCCAGTCGATGAGGTTGTCGATCAGGACCGTCGGGTCAGCGCTGATGCTGGTCGAGCCGGTGGAGACACGGAACACGTGCTCGTCCGACGCCCCGGGGTAGAGCCCGTCGATGTCGATCGGCACGGCGACACCGCCGTCACCGGCCTCGATCGTGATGCTGAGTGGCATCGTCAGTGGGGGGGTCGTGAGGTAGGCCCGGGCGGCGCCGACCCCGAGCGCGAGGAGCAGCACGAGCGAGCCGCCCACCGCGATCACGCGGGGCATCGACCGGCGCAGCGGTCCCGTTCACGCCTCGTCCTCACAGGTCTCGGTGTACGCGCAGTCCTCGTCCCGCCGGTCGGCGGACCGGTTCCTCGCCCACCAGCGTCGTACCCGCAGCGTCGGCTTCTCCGCCGTCTCCGCCGTCGCCGGCCTCACCCGAGCCGGTGAGGCTCCGTCCCGCCCTCGCCCAGGTCGCCGCCCTCTCGGGCGTCGGCGAGGGGTCACTGGTCCTCGCCTCGGTCGCCGTCTCCTCGACGCCGAGGTCGCCGGTGGTGCGCTGACGTGGTCCCGGCCGCGGAGCCTGCCTCGCAGCTCGGCGGCATCTTCCGGGGCGTGTCCTCCGTCGCAGACGTCGTCGCCGTCGCCCCCATCGAGGAGATCGGGACCGTTGCCGCCCTTGAGGAGGTCGTCGTCCTCGTCCCCGTACAGCGCGTCCTTGCCGTTCTCCTTGGACTTCCCCATGCTGTCCGGCGCCTCGCCCGCCCCGAGGGAGTCGACCCCCGGTCACCGCCGATCAGGACGTCCTTGCCGTTGCCACCACGGATGCTGTCGTCTCCGTCGCCACCGACGAGACAGTCCTTGCCGTTCCCGCCGTCGATGGTGTCGTTGCCGCCGAGCCCGAAGATCAGGTCGGCACCGTTCGTGCCGGTCAGGGCGTCGTCGCCCTCGGTTCCGACGATGAGGTGGTAGTCGTCGATGCTGCCCGGGCACTCGGAGGGGAGGTACGCCGCGAACGGCGTCTCCCACACCCCCGCGCCGACCTGGTTCCCCTCGATCACCACGAAGTCGGACCAGGCGGCGTAGGTGGTACCGCCCGTGGCGAAGCCGGCGATCGCGACGGCCACAGCCGCCAACGCCACCAGCAGTCGCCGCGAGGACATCGTCACCGTGAGGTCCGTTCCGGCTCAACGGCCGCACGAGCAGCTCGAGGTCCGTCGTGGCACGGGGCGCAGGCGCGAACGGCAGCAGGAGCGCCGGCTCCTGGGGAGACGCAATGTCGGGTTCGCCGCCGATCGAGACGACCTCGGAGCGCGCCGACTCGACGATGCCGTAGGGCCGGAGCAGGCGCTCCGCCCCGTCGAGCTCGTCGGAGGTCCCGACGACGGTGAGGACCATCTCGAAGGAGCTGACCGCGACGACGTGCGCCCGGAGCAACCCCACGAGCTCCAGCACCTGCCCCCGCTCCAGCGCCCCCGCCGCGAGCCGAACGAGCAGCACCTGCTGCTCGACGCGTCCGCCCGGCTCTGAGCGAGCATCGGGTGCGCGACACCGGCACCTGGTGCTCCCGGCGCCCGCTCGGACGGCGGTCGTCGAGGCGCCGGCTGGCGGACCGTTCGCGCCGTGCATCCTCGTCGGCCTCCACGGGACGTGGCTCCGCGGACCGGAGAAGCGCGCCTTCGACCGATCGGACAGCCGACGACAGCGCGAGCACCCAGCGCCAGCGATGGCCGAGCCCGCCGAGGCCGACGAGACGGATCACGCAGGTGCCCGAGGAGCGGGACGTGGAACCACGACGCGTGCCACGGACGGCGTCCGCCGGGACCGGATCGAGGTCCTTCGCCTCGTTCGCATCACCCTTCGTGGTGAACGAGGGTGTCCCTCTCGCTGCCTGCGGATCAACCACCCGGTGCGTGGTGAAGCGGGCCCCCGGGCCCGTGCGAACGTGATCGACGTCGCCAACCGCCGACTTCCTGTGGATCGATACGGGCCGCACGACGACGATGGAGCCGACCGGGATACGTCGGCGTCATGCTGCCGCTCAGGACGGTGAGTGGCCGCTCCGCCGGTGAGCCGAGGGATGACCACGACAACGGCATGAGCGCCGACGACAGCAGGCCACGGCAGCCCTCCAGCCGAGCGCGGGCGCAAGCGTCGTGATCTGTCATCTCATGGGTCCCCTCCGGTCATCGATGGTCGTCAAGCGATGCGGAGACGTCCTGGCGGACGGTCGGTTCGCCCACCCCGGTCCGACCCGGGCCGATCAGGGCTCGACGAATCTGGTCGAGATCGAACCGGAGGTCGAAGGCCGCGTAGTCACCCTGAGCGCTGTTCGAAGTCACCCCGGCGGCAGCGAGGCTCAGCGCACGCAGGCCGATGCGCCGGAGATGCCGCGTTCCGTCCCGTGCACGGTCGAGCCGTTGTCGATGCGCTGTATGCGACCAGGGACTTGCCACCGGATGCGGAGTTGTTGGCCCCGGTAGTGCGGGCAGCGAGTCGGTCGTCCAGCAGGCGCCGGAGTAGCACCCGGGACTGGACGCTAGTCGGCCTTGAACTCGACGGCCTCGTCGCTGCCGCTCGTCCAGTGGGCTCGCAGTCGGTCCGGACGTCGTCGCGCCATCGGTCTCCGTCCATGGCTTCAGTTGCTCGTCGCATCCGTTCTCGACGTCCACGACGATCGTTGAGCGTGAAGTCACGCTGGAGGCGTACGGACCTCCGACCGGTCCGCAGCTCGGCGAGCAGTACGTCCACGGACTTGTCTCTCGCCCGGGGCGATCGGGCGAACCGGACCAGCCGTTGGTCCGCCGCTCCGCTGACGGCGTCAGGACGAGGCGCCGGCTCCGGCGTCGTTGCCCGCCGACGGATGTGAAGTCGCTCCACTCGGCGAAGGTGCCGCCGCCGACCATGCCGGCGATGCCGAGAGCCGCGAGGCTCATCGTGAGTGTCTTCTTCATGTCTTCTTGCTCCTGTCAGATGGGTCATCTGCCAGGAAGCGCCGGTCTCGCCCTCGCTCCCCGTCCGGCCACTAGGCGACCGCTAAGCCAGACGGATCTCTGCTCGCTCCCCACGGGCTGTCCCGGTCCCCCCGGGAGTGGCAGCCACTGTCGGAAGTGTCCGGCCCGCCAGCAGAGCCGGCATCGTCAAGATTGCGTATCCGTGGCTGTTGCACCACGCAGTGATGCAAGGCGTCCAGGTGGCCTACCGCTCCTGCGGGGGGATCCAACCGGCCTCGCGGACCGCAGCGATGGCGGCGAGCTGTGAGCCGACGTCGAGCTTTCGGAGGATGGCCCGGACCTGGGTCCGGACCGTGGCCACCGAGACGACCGAGGAGCGGGCGATGTCATCCACGGAGCGCCCACGCACGAGGGCGCCGAGGACCTCGGCCTCACGTGGGGTGAGCCGCTCGAAGGCGGCGAGCCTCTCCCGTTGGTCGGCGGCGTGCTTCCGCAGGAGCGCGAGGTGCTCGTCCCGCTGGTGCTTGGTCAGTAGCGTCTCCCCGGCGAGTGCCCGGGCGACCGCCGAGGCCATGGCATCGAAGGAGGCGGACTTGGACAGCACCCCGGACGCTCCGGCCTCCACACAGCGGGCCAGCCGGACCGGGTCCTCGACACCCGTGACGACGACGACCGGCGCCTCCTCGGCGAGCTCGGGATCGCGGCCACGCCGTCGCCGGCGGCGCCGAGGTCGAGGTCGAGGAGCACCAGGTCCGGGTGCAGGGCGAGCACGTCGGCGACGGTGTCGGGGAGCGTCCGGCCGGCCGGGTCCACCACCGAGATCCGCGAGCCGTCGCGGCCGAGCGCCGCCGCCAGGGTGTGGGCGATGAGACCGTGGTCCTCCACGATCACCAGGTGCGCCACGCTGTCCACCTCCCCCAAGATGATGATGACGGCACGGCCTCAGCGCGGATGCTGGACACCGTGACCACCGCCGACCCCCGTCCGCTCCGACTCGCCCTGGCCGCGAGTCCGCCGCTGCTCTGCGACAGCCTGCGAGCGCTCCTGACCTCGCCCGACATCGACGTGACGGTGACACTAGACGCCTCGACCGACATCTTCGACCTCGCGGTCGTCACGCCTCCGCTCGAGCGCCCCCAGGCCGGCTGCGTCGTCGTCCTCGACACCGACCCCTCCTCCCGCGGCGGTGGGGTGGTCCTCGACGGGGCCGGCAACGCGCTCGTGGTCCTAGGAGACGTCGGAGACCTGCTCCGGTTCGTGAACACGACCGTCCCCGCCACCCGCAGCGCCCGAGCCAGCGGCAACTCGAGCCGGAAGCACGCGCCGACGGGTGACGGCTCGACCGTGAGCTCACCGCCCCGCTTGCGGGCGAGGTCACGGGCCAGGTAGAGGCCGAGCCCGTGGTCCTCGCCGCCTCCAGCCCACGTCCAACCCCGCTCGAAGACCCGCTCGTCGCAGCCTTCGGGGATGCCTGGCCCGGCGTCGGAGACACGGACCAGCGCGCGGCCATCCTCGTGTGTGACCTCGACGCGGATCGGCGTGCGTAGGTCGGCCCCGCCGTGCACGTGGGCGTTGCGCACGAGGTTGTCCAGCATCTGCCCGATGGTCTGCTCGTCCGCCGCCACCCAGCAGGGCTCGTCGTCCGGGGTCGACAGGACGACCCGGACCCCCACCTCCAGGGCCAGGGTGCGCGTCCACCGCAGCACCTCGACCAGATCACCCGGGCGGTGGCGGTCGCCGTCGGTCTCGCCCATCGCGAGGAGCCGTCGCAGCCGGGCGAAGCCGTGCTCCACCGCCCCGCTCAGCTCGGCCCGCACCTCGGGGTCGAGCTGCTCGTGGTAGCGGGCGAGGGTCAGCCCTGCCCCCTCCACCGCGAGGACGGCGTTGCGGAGCTCGTGGCGGTGGTCGCGCTCGTGGTCGAGGAGGCGTCCCTGCTCGTCACGTCGGCGCAGCTCGACGTCGTGGAGCTGGCGACGGCGGTGGGTCGCGGCGCGTGCGAACTCGAGGGCACACCCGAGAGCGGTCAACGACAGCGCTGACGCGCGGACCAGTTCGCGGCCGAACGACCACGCCACCACGTCGGCCGCCAGAGGTGAGACCAGCGACGCGTAGGCGAACCCCGCCGCCGGCACGGCCACCCAGGTCGCGATCGGCGAGGTCCGGGGCCGGGCCAGCACAGCGGCGACGACCGCCAGCCACGCGAGTCCGGTCGTCAGGTCCAGCAGGACCGCCCACGGGCCTCCGGCCGCCCCGATGGCGGTCCCGAGGACGAGGGCGGGGAGCCCGAGGGCGCACGCCCGCGCGAGCTCACCGCTGACGGTCCTCCTCACGTCGACCGGCGGGCCGAGCACCCCGGCGAACGCCCACAGCGCCGCCGCGAGGCTGAGGCCGCGCCCCCCGGCGACCGGGAACGACGCGGCGACGAGCAGCAGGCCCAGCGCCCGCAGCACCACCGCCGCCCCGACCCGGAGCGCACGCGCATCACCGGACATGTCGCCGTACAGCAGCGCGGAGGCCGCGACGACCCCGGTCATCACGATGGCGACGGCCCGGAGACTGGCGGTCGCGACGCCCGGGTTCCCCACCAGCGCGTGTGCTGGCGCCAACCAGGCCGCGATGAGGGCGACGACGACGACGCCGGCGATGGCGAAACGCCACGCTGGACTCGGGACCGAGTCCTCGGCCCCCGAGCGGCGATCGTGCCCCCGGTACGTGCTGTCTACGACCACGCGGCAGTCCCCCGACCGAGCCGACGAACTCCGACGGTACTCGCCCCTTGTGACCCCGATGCCCGTTCCGTCTCACGGTTGCGCGAGCGCACACCGTGTTCGTCGGACGGCCAGGAGGGCGGACCGCCGGCGAGAGGCCGAGTCGGCGACGGCGAACCCGGTCTGCACCGCTGTGTCAGCGGCGCTGACGCAGCGTTCCAGAACGCGCTAGCCCGTCGTGACCCTTTCCGGTTGAACGGCGAGTTCGTCACCGTGAGAGGTGGACCGCTCACCCATCGCAGGAGTATCACCGACTGGTGCCGGGGCCGACCCGGTGGGGGAACCCGGAACACCAAGGGGAGACAAGCACATGAAGCGACTTGCGACACTGGCCCTCGCCACCGGCCTCGTGGGCCTCGTGGCCCTGCCGGCCAGCGCGGCCAAGCCCGAACCGCCGAAGAAGGTGCAGCTGTGCCACTTCGCCGGCCACGAAGCCGAGGTGCCGTGGCAGGCCAACGCTGGATGGCCTCGACGGCGACTACGTGCATCGACGCTGCGTTGCCGGCAGCAGCCTACTGCGAGAACCACGGTGGGATGGCGATCTGGGTCTCCGAACGGTCGCTCGACGGCCACCGCGCGCAGCTGCAGGACCGGGTGGCCGACTACTAGGACCCGACCCGGACACGACGAGGCCCCGGCGGATCGCCGGGGCCTCGTCGTTGTACGTGCGCGATCAGGCGCCGTGGCAGCGCTTGAACTTCAGCTCGCTCCCGCAGGGGCACGGGTCGTTGCGGCCGACGTTGGCGTACTCGTCGGTGGCGTCCTTCTTGTAGGTGCCGCCGCCGCTCACCTGCCGGACGGTGGTGCCGTCGTCGCGGTGCTCGACGTCGGCGCTGCCGCCGGCGGAGACGCTGTAGCTCGCGGACTTGGTGTTCTCCGCCGAGCTGTACTTGAGGTTCTGCGCCTGCTTCGGCTGCTCCCAGCGGATCGCCGGCTCGCCGCCGGTGTCGCCGGCAGCAGCGTCGCCGTCGGCGGCGTCCGGTGCCTCCGCGTCCTGGCCGGACGAGCCGTTCCCGGACGGCGCCTCGGTCGCCGGCGCAGGTGCTGCCGCGGCAGCGGCAGGCGCCTGGGGCGACGGGGCCTCGGCCGGCGTCTCGCTGCGACGCTGCGCGGCCTGGCCCTGGGCGCCGGTCGCCGTCTGCGCGGCCGAGCCGGCGTCCACCTGGATGCCGCCACCACCGCCCTGGCCGCCGGGCGCCTGCGGCTGGGCGGGCTGGCCACCCGGCCCGTCGCCGCCCTCGCCCTCCTGCCGGACCGGCAGGCGGAAGAAGTAGGTGACCGACTCGTCCTTGACCGACTCCATCATCCCGACGAACGAGTCGTAGGCCTCGCGCTGGTACTCGACCAGCGGGTCGCGCTGACCGACCGCCCGCAGCCCGATGCCGTCGCGGAGCGCGTCCATCTCGTAGAGGTGCTCGCGCCACTTGCGGTCGACGACCGACAGGATGACCCGCCGCTCGACCTCGCGCATGACCTCGTGCCCACCGACCTCGGCCTCGCGACGGTCGTAGGCCGCGCCGGCGTCCTCGATCAGGGCGTCGACGAGCCCCTCGCGGTCGACGGTCTCGAGGTCGACGCTGCTGAAGTCGAACCCGCAGTCGTAGACCTGCTCGAGGTGGAGCCGCAGGCTGTCGAGGTCCCACTCCTCGGGGAAGACCCCTTCGGGGCAGAACGCGTTCACCGCACCCGAGATGACGTCGTCGAGGTACTTCTGGGCCAGCTCGTCGACCTGCTCGTGCTCGTTCTCGATCAGGCGCTGCCGCTGGCCGTAGACGACCTTGCGCTGCTCGTTCAGGACGTCGTCGTACTTGAGGACGTTCTTGCGGATGTCGAAGTTGCGGGACTCGACCTGGCGCTGGGCGTTGGCGACGGCCCGGGTCACCCACTTGTGCTCGATGGGCACGTCCTCGGGGATGTTCAGCCGGGTCATGATCCGCTCGACCGCCGAGGCGTTGAACAGCCGCATCAGGTCGTCCTCGAGCGAGAGGAAGAAGCGTGACTCGCCCGGGTCGCCCTGACGGCCGGACCGGCCGCGCAGCTGGTCGTCGATGCGGCGCGACTCGTGGCGTTCGGTCCCGATGACGAGGAGCCCGCCGAGCTGGCGCACCGTCTCGCGGTCCTCGCGGGTCTGCTCCTCGAAGCGGTCCAGCGCCTCGAGGTAGACCGTCTGCTTCTCCTCGTCGGTGGCGTCCTCGGCGAGCTTGTTGACCTCGTCCTTGGCCATCTCCTCGTGGTTACCGCCGAGGATGATGTCGGTACCACGACCGGCCATGTTGGTCGCGACCGTGACCGCGCCGATGCGGCCGGCCTGGGCGACCACGTGGGCCTCACGCGCGTGGTTCTTGGCGTTCAAGACGTTGTGCGGCACGCCGAGCTTCTTCAGCATGTTCGACACGATCTCGGACTTCTCGACCGAGGTGGTACCGACGAGGACCGGCTGGCCCTTCTGGTGCCGCTCGGCGATGTCGTCGACGACGGCCTGGAACTTCGCGAGCTCGGTCTTGTAGATGAGGTCGGACCGGTCGTCGCGGATCAGCGGCATGTTGGTCGGCACCTGGACGACGTCGAGCTCGTAGATCTCCTTGAACTCGACCTCCTCGCTCTTGGCCGTACCGGTCATGCCGGCGAGCTTGTCGTAGGTGCGGTAGTAGTTCTGCAGGGTCACGGTCGCGAGCGTCTGGTTCTCGTCCTTGACCGCCACCCCCTCCTTGGCCTCGATCGCCTGGTGCAGCCCCTCGGAGTAGCGCCGGCCCTCGAGCACGCGTCCGGTGTGCTCGTCGACGATCTTGACCTCGCCGTCGGCGACGATGTACTCGCGGTCGCGCTTGAACAGCTCCTTGGCCTTGAGCGAGTTGTTCAGGTGCTGGATGAGCGGGGTGTTCACCGACTCGTAGAGGTTGTCCATGCCGAGCAGCTGCTCGACCTTCTTGACCCCCTCCTCGGTGATGGCGACCGTGCGCTTGGCCTCGTCGGCGACGTAGTCACCGGTGGTCTCGCCGTTGCCGAGGTCCTCGCCCTTCTTGAGGTTGGGAGCGACCCGGCGGGCGAAGATCTGGTACCACTGCGCGCTCTGCTCGGCCGGGCCGGAGATGATGAGCGGGGTCCGGGCCTCGTCGACGAGGATCGAGTCGACCTCGTCGATCAGCGCGAAGTGGTGGCCGCGCTGGACCTGCATCCGCTGTTCCCACGCCATGTTGTCGCGCAGGTAGTCGAAGCCGAACTCGTTGGTCGTGCCGTAGGTGATGTCGGCGTCGTAGGCGACCTTCTTCGACTCGCGCGGCTGCTGGGAGAAGATCGAGCCGACCGTGAGGCCGAGGAAGGTGTGCACCCGGCCCATCCACTCGGCGTCACGCTTGGCGAGGTACTCGTTGACGGTGACGAGGTGGACGCCGTCGCCGGCGAGGGCGTTCAGGTAGACCGGCATGGTCGAGGTCAGCGTCTTGCCCTCACCGGTCTTCATCTCGGCGATCATCCCGGCGTGCAGGGCACAACCGCCGAAGACCTGGACCGGGTAGGGCCGCTGGTGCAGCACGCGCCAGGCGGCCTCGCGCACGACCGCGAACGCCTCGACCTGGAGGTCGTCGAGCGTCTCGCCGTCGGCGAGACGCTCGCGGAACTCCGCCGTCTTGGCCTGCAGCTCGGCGTCGCTGAGCGCGCCGACCTCGTCCTCGAGGTCGAGCACGGCGTCGACGATCTTCTGCAGCTTCTTGGCCCTGCGGCCCTCACCGAGGCGCAGGAGCTTGTCGAGAACCATGGAGGTCTGCCTTCGTCTACGTGGGTCGCGAGTGGCGGGACGGGGCCGTCGGCCGGGTCACGCACGAGAGCAGGGCACCGGTGGCGCGGTCAGACTCGTGACCAACGCCGGTGCCCCTCGCCGGTTCCCGATGGTACGCGAGGCGTCCGCCAGCGCATCCCCCCGCGCGCGCCCGCTGTCCACCGTGGTGGCCAGCCGTGGTGGCCAGCCGTGGCCCGAGGCTGCCGGCAGCGCCCGCCGCCGGCGGGACTACTTGATCTCGAGCAGCTTCTCGCGGACGGCGTAGACGACCGCCTCCATCCGCGAGTGCAGGTGCAGCTTCTCGAGGATGTTGCGGACGTGGTTCTTGACCGTGTTCTCGGAGATGAACAGCGACTTGGCGATCTCGCGGTTGTTCATCCCCTGCGCGACGTGCTGGAGGACCTCCATCTCGCGCGGGGTGAGCCGCGGGGCGGGGACCTGCTCCTTCTCCTCCTCCTTCTTGATCATGGAGGCGAACTCGTTCAGGAGCTTCGAGGCCATCGACGGCGAGATGAGCGACTGGCCGCCGACGACCGAGCGCACGGCGTTGCCGATCTCGTCGATCGAGATCTCCTTCAGCAGGTAGCCGTTGGCCCCGGCCTTGATGGCCTGGTAGAGGTCGTCCTCCTCGTCGGAGATCGTCAACATGAGGATCTTGCAGTGCGGCAGATCCTCCTTGATCTTCCGGGTCGCCTCGATGCCGGACAGGACGGGCATCCGGACGTCCATCACGACGCAGTCGGGCACCTCGTCCCGGGCGAACTGGACGGCGGTGGCGCCATCGCCGGCCTCGCCGAGGACCTCGATGTCCTCCTCGTCCTCGAGGACCATCCGCAGACCACGTCGGAACAGCTCGTGGTCATCGGCGATGAGAAGGCGGATCCGCTCGTCAGCCACGTGGCTGCCTCCAGCTCGTCAGGCATGTCGCCGGTCCCGGCGTACCCCGGCCCCCGCGCCGCGACTAGCCCGCGGGGCGCACATCCGGCGTTGGGAGTCTAGCCCATCGAGACCCCGTTCCCGCGAGAAGTGACCACGTCACCGGCGACCACAACCGGCCCGTCACGACCCCCCGTCACGGCCGCCAGCGCCGGGTCGCCGGTGGTCGCGCCCCGTGTCGGGGCGCTCCGGGCGGGGATCGGGGAGCGACGGCGCGGGAGGGGCCCCGGGGACCGGCGTCGTCTCGGCCGGCCGCCGCGGACCCCTCCCGCGGGGTTCGTTCACCGGGCGGGGGTCACTCCTCCTCGTCCACCGCCACCGCCAGGGTTCCGTGTCCGTTGCCGTTCACCGCGCTCGCGCTGAGCTGTCGCTGCTTGTCCACGACCTTGGTCTTGTACTTGCGCACCTGGCGAGCGAGCTTCGCCTCGACACGGTCGATCGCGCTGATCGGATCCGGCGCTGCCGCCGTGGCCCGGAGGTACTTCCCCTTGGCGTGGAGGATGACCTCGCAGTGGATCTTGTCCTCGATCCGAGGGTTCTTGTCCTCGGAGAAGACGATCTCCATGTCGATGAACCGGTCGAACAGCTTCCGGACCTTCGACAGCTTGGCGACGGCCTCGTCCCGGATGTGGGACGGGACATCGAGGTTCTTGCCCTTGACGGTGACTTGCATGGGACCTCCTCGTCGTTCCGACGACGATCGGGAGGACCGTGCAGGCCAGCCGGGTGGGAGCCGTCGCACGCGACCCGCGGCGTTCACGGGGCGCCGACGAGGCGCCAACCGGGCCGGGACAACGGGTTCCCGACCGCCCACGGCGACCGTAGCAACCCGGCCGGCGGCCGGCACCGCGAACCGCGGGCCGGTCGGCCCCTCCGGTCAAGGCCGGTCGCGGCGACCGGCTGCGGGGGTCATCGGGCGGCGCCCGCGGCCCGCCGGCTCGGCCAGGCGGTGGCGGCCCGCGCGGGCGACCGCGGCCAGCACGACCCGCCCCGCGCCCGCGGCCCGGAGGGCACGGGCGGCCGCGTCCGCGGTGGCGCCCGTGGTGACGACATCGTCGACCAGGAGCACCGCCACGCCGGCGAGCCGGTGGGTCGCCCGGAAGGCGTCGGCGGGGAGCGCCGTGCGGTGGGCCGTCGGGTGCAGGCCGCGGTCCGGCAACGGACGCGTCGTCGCGAGGAGCGCCGCGACCGGCAGGCCGAGACGCTCGCCGCAGGCGCCGGCGAGGAGCCCGGTGTGGTCGACCCCACGGCGCCGGCGCCGGCGCGGGTCGGTCGGGACCGGCACCACGACCGTCGCGCTCACACCCACCGTGGCGAGGTGGTCGCCGAGCCGCGCCCCGAGCGCCGGCCAGACGCCGCTCAGGCCGCGGGCCTTGCCGGCGACGATGGCGTCGGCGACGGGACCGCCGTAGTCGTAGGCGACGACCGACCGGTCCACCGCGGCGGCGGCCGACCAGCACGCGTGGCCGTCGTCGGCGTCGCCGCCCGGGAGCCCGCAGCGCGGGCACGCCGCGCCCGGGAGGACCCGTGCGACCTCGCCGTCGCAGGCCCGGCACCACGGTGGGGCGCTGCGGGCCGCGCAGCTCGCGCAGCGGGGCGGGGCGAGCAGGTCGGCGACGGCGGCGAGGAGGTGCACGCGCTCCAGCCGACCACGCGACGGCCACCCCTGCCGGTCGGGATCCGCGCTGGCTGGGGACGACCCGGTCGGGCGCGGCCTACGGCAGACGCGCCAGGACGCCCAGCAGCACGCCGGCCAGCCGTGCGGCCGCGCCGGCGCCGACGTCGAGCACCTCCTCGTGGGAGGTCGCGACGCCCTCGCCGTGGACGTTGGTGATCGAGGAGATGCCGAGCACCCGCAGCTCCCGCGCGCGGGCCGCGATGACCTCGAGGACGGTGGACATCCCGACGGCCTGCGCCCCGAGGGTCCGCAGCATCGCGACCTCCGCCGGCGTCTCGTAGGCGGGACCACGCAGCCCCGCGTAGACGCCCTCGCGGAGCTCGACGTCCTGCTCGCCGGCGACCTCGACCGCGAGCGACCGGAGCTCCGGGTCGTAGGCCGCGCCCATGTCGAGGAACACCGGTGCGTCGTCGCGGATCAGGCCGATCAGCGGCGACGTGCCGGTGAGGTTCAGGTGGTCGGTGATGATCATGAGGTCGCCGGGCGTCCACGACGGCTCGAGGCCGCCGGCGGCGTTGGTGACCACGAACGTCGACGCGCCGACGAGCGCGGCGACCTCGACCAGCCGGGTCACGTCGGCCGGCTCGTGACCCTCGTAGAGGTGGATGCGTCCGAGCTGCGCGAGCACACGCTTGCCACCGATGGTGCCGACGCGGAGCTGCGCGGTGTGGCCGGGCACGGTCGAGGCGACGAGGCCGGGGATGGCCGCGATCGGGATGTCGACCGGATCCTCCATCCCGTCGGCCACCGACGACAGCCCCGAGCCGAGCGTGACGAACACGTCGACCTCGCCGTCGGGGAGCCGCGATGCCAGCGCCAGCGCGGCGCGGCCGGCGAGCTCATCCTGCTGTCGCACGGGGACCTCCGGATCGGGCGCGCTCCCGCTCGGTCGCGCCCGGTGACCCTAGAGGGTCGCGGGTGCCCACGCTCGTCACGCCGGCGCGGTGTGACCGGCCGCAGCGCCTACCATCTCCGGTCCAGCAACCCCGGCAGCACACAGGACGGACCGGCAGTGCGAGACCCGCGCGACGACATCCAGACGGACGAGCGTCCGTGGGGTCGGTTCACCCGCTACACGCACAACGAGCCGTCGACGGTCAAGGTCATCGAGGTCGCGCCGGACGGGGTGCTGTCGCTGCAGCGGCACCAGCAGCGCGACGAGCTCTGGGTGGCGCTCGACCCCGGCCTCACCTTCGAGATCGGCGACCACATCCTCGAGGCGGAGGTCGCGACGCCGCACCTCGTCCCCCGCGGCACGGTCCACCGCGTGCGCGCCGACGACCGCGGCGGCCGCTTCCTCGAGGTCGCGTTCGGGACCTTCGACGAGGACGACATCGAGCGGCTCGACGACGCCTACGGCCGGGCCTGACGCGCCGGGCGCCGCGGTCAGCTGCGGCGCTTCGCGGGCTTCTTGGCCTCGTCGACCAGCATGATCGGGATGCCGTCCTGGACCGGGTACTGCAACCCGCACTGGGTGCAGATGACGACGTGACGGCGGTCCTTGTACTCGACCGTCGCCGTGGCAGTCGGTGCAGATGAGGATCTCGAGGAGCTGCTCGTCCAGGGCCACGGGGGTCTCCTCGCTGACGGCGGGCCGGCGCGTGCTCAGGCGTTGGCGCGCACGGTAGCGGCCACCTCGTCGAGGAGGCGTGTCCATGGCCGCCTGGTCGGCCGCCTCGACGTTGAGGCGCAGCAGCGGCTCGGTGTTCGACGGGCGCAGGTTGAACCAGCCGGCGTCGGTCTGGACGGTGAGCCCGTCCTCGAGGTCGCTCGTCCCGCGATCGGCGAACGCGTCGGCGACCGCGTCCATCACCGCCTGCGCGTCGCCCACCTCGAAGTTGATCTCGCCCGACTGGGCGTAGCGGTCGTAGGGCGCCACGACCTCGGACAGGGGCGCGTCGGCGGCGGCCACGGCCTCGAGCAGCACGAGCGCGGCGATGAGCCCGGAGTCGGCGCGGAAGTTGTCGCGGAAGTAGTAGTGGCCCGAGTGCTCGGCGCCGAAGATCGCGCCGGTCTCGGCCATCGTGGCCTTGATGTAGGAGTGCCCAACGCGGGTGCGGATGGCGGTGCCCCCGGCGGCCTCGACCGTCTCGGGCACGGTGTGGCTGCAGATGAGGTTGTAGAGGATGGTCTCGCCGGGGTGCGCGGCGAGGAGCCGGTCGGCGACGACCGCGCCGATGAGCGAGCTGGGCACGGGCTCGCCCCGCTCGTCGACCGCGAACATGCGGTCGGCGTCGCCGTCGAAGGCGAGCCCGAGCGGCAGCCCCTGCTCGCGCACGACCCGCTGCAGGTCGCGGAGGTTCTCGGGCTCGATCGGGTTGGCGGGGTGGTTGGGGAAGCTGCCGTCGAGCTCGAAGAACAGCGGCTCGATGTCGAACGGCAGCCCCTCGAACACGGCCGGGACGACGTGGCCCGCCATGCCGTTGCCGGCGTCGATGGCGATCCGGAGCGGCCGCAGCACCGAGGTGTCGACGAACGAGCGCACGTGGGCCCCGAAGCGGCCGAGCACGTCCTCCTGGCGGACGCTGCCGGGTGTGGCAACGGGCGCCGGCGTCCCCTCCTTGGCGCGGTCGCGGATCTCGGACAGGCCCGTGTCCGTCGACACCGGCATGGCCCCGGCGCGGCAGAGCTTGATGCCGTTGTAGGTCGACGGGTTGTGGCTCGCCGTGAACATCGCGCCGGGAGCCTCGAGGATCCCCGAGGCGTAGTACAGCATGTCGGTCGAGGCGAGCCCGATGTCGACGACGTCGATGCCCTGCGAGGTGACGCCCTCGGTGAACGCCTCGACCAGCGGTCGCGACGACGGCCGCATGTCGTGGCCGACCACGAGCGTCCCGCCCTCGTCGCCGAGCACGGCCGCCGCCGCGGCGCCGATGGCGCGCACGGTGTCCGCGTCGAGCTGGCTGTCGACCAGCCCGCGGACGTCGTAGGCCTTGAAGATCGCATCGAGCGTGTCGGCGCGGGTCACGTCTGCTCCGGAGGACGGTGGTGCCGCGATGCTAGTGGTGCCCCTCCGGGGCGGCCTCAGCGTTCGCGGTCGGGCACCACGTCCTCGACCGGCTCGCCGGGGAGGTGCCGGCCGATGTAGCGCGAGCGCGACCGGCCGTCCTCCTTCCAGTAGGCGTACCAGTAGGGGCCGTGGGGACAGCTCGTGCAGGTCGGCTTGCCACAGCGGACCTGCTCCTGCCGGTAGGTCACGTTCGTCGGCACGGCCTCGTCGACCACCCCGTCGGGCGGACCGTCGGTGTGCAGCAGCAGACCGCGCGTCAGGATCATCAGCCGGCGCAGGTCGTACTGGTCGAGCTTGCGGACCTGCGCGACGAGGTCCCGCGGGAGCGCCACAGCAACACCTCTCCGACGACGATGCCCGTACCCGGGCGGACGTCATCTTAGGTAGCGAACCGCACCTAAGAAACAACACGAGCCACCGTCCAGGGTGGAGGACGGCCGGACGGGTTGGAAGAGGTTGCCAGGTGGCGGGCTACGACGGCACACCGCCGAGGTCCGCCCACCGGGTCGCGGCGAGCACCAGCGACCCGGACGGCGCGCCTCGACCTCACGCCCCCGCGGCGGTCACCAGGAGCGGGCGACGCCCCCGTCGGGCTCGTCGCGGAGGCGCTCACGGGCCGCCGGCACCGGCCGCGGCACGGGTCGACGGGCGACCGCCTCGAGCTCGGCGAGCGCCGTCAGGATGTCGGTGTCGGCCGCCGCGGGCACCGGCTGGGGTCGCCGGCGCGCGGTGACGTCGTCGTCCTCGCCGTCCTCATCCGTGGGACGGAACTCGGCGGGAGGGGCGTCGGCGGCGACGGGCCTCGGCGGGCGCCGAGCCCGAGGTCGAGCGTCGGCGCCTCGGCCTCGGCGACCACCGCGTGTGGGGTCTCGCTAGCGATCTCGGCAGCGGCCTCTGAGGTGGCCTGGGTGGCCTCTGGCGCCGGTACGACCGCGGCGGGAGCGTCGGGGACGGCCCGCAGGGCGGCAGCGAGCACCGCGATCGTGCGCTCGCCGCCGATCTCGTCGGGCACGACGACGGGGGCCGCCTCGTCCTCGACCGGGCGTTGGTCGACGAGGGCCCACCCGCTCGGCGGGCGGGTCTTGTCGGCGTGCTGCGCGCAGAGGTCGTAGGTGGCGAGCGACGGTGCCTCGCCGAGCGCCTCGAGCCACGCCTCGCGGGTGGCGTAGCGGAAGCTCAGGGTCGCGCGCGCGGGCGAGGGACACCCGGGCCGCGCGCAGGGCCGGCCCGCCGCCCTCGACAGGGGTCGGACGACCGCATCTCGCGCCGTGAGCCGCGCCTCGCCGGTGTCTGCCACGGGCAGGACGGTAAACGACAACCGTGTGGTTCGGCAAGCACCCGCGACGTCGACGGATCCCCCGCCCGCGGCGCACGATCCGCCCAGGCCGGCACGAGGTGGACACACGAGGTGGACATACGAGTGTCGCTCCAAGTGATGCCGGTTCTCACCGGCTACCTCTTGGAGCGACGTAGACCACGGTACCACGGTGCTCGTGCACCCGTCAAGCGGAACGCCGTCTCCACCCCGGCCACGCCGCGGCGACCCGGCCCGGGCCGGGAGTAGGCTCCCGGACGATGAGACCCGACCGCCACGGCCGCCACCGCCGCTCCCCCATCGACCCCCGCCGCCGCCCGGTCGACGGCTACCGACCGCTGCGCCCCGGGGCGTTCGACCGGATGGTCGCCGAGGCGGTCGCCTCGTTGCCGGCGGAGCTGCTGGCGTACGTCGACAACGTGCAGATCATCGTCGAGGACGTACCTCCCCCCGACCTCGACGGTGAGGGCGAGGACGCCATCCTGCTCGGGCTCTACGAGGGCGTGCCGCGGACCGAGCGCGGGTGGGACGCTCCGCTGCTGCCCGACCGCATCACCCTGTTCCGCAAGCCCATCGAGGCGCGCGCCCGCAACCGGGCCGAGCTCGAGATGATCGTGCAGGACACCGTCGTGCACGAGATCGCGCACCACTTCGGCATCGACGACGACCGCCTCGACGACCTCGGCTGGGGGTGACCTCCACGCGGCGTCTGCCCACCCGGCGTCACGGGCCGGGGGTCGGCTCGGTGGACGGGGGCGGCTCGGTGGCGGCGGGCTCGGTCGGCTCGTCCCCCGGCTCGTCGACCAGTGGATCGGGCTCCCGAGGTCCGAGGTCGGTCCCGAGCCGCTGGGTCAGCGACGGCGCGTAGGTGACCGGCGGGACGACCTCGCCCCCCGACCAGGTGCCGCCTGGCACGCCGACCGCCGCCACGAACCGACGGGTCCCGGTCGTGTCCGACGCCTCCCGGCCGGCGACGACGGTGCCTTCGCGGGCCACCACGAAGATCGTGTGGTCGTCGGCCTCCGGCGGCAGGAACGCCGTGAGGTCGCTCGAGGTGAGCGCCCCGGCCGGCACCTGCAGCCCCTGCAGCCCCGGCGGGCGGACCGCGCCGGTCGCGGACCACAGCACGACGTCGACGAGCGCCGGTGCCGACCCCGGGTTCGCGAGGTGGAGGCGCGACCCGCGCCCCGCGGTGGGCCCCCCGGTCAGGACCCAGGTCGCGTCGGGTTCCGGCGCGCCGAGCTGGACGGCGAACCCGGTCCGTGCGGCGTCGTCGCCGAGGTGCTCGGTGGCGACCGAGGCCGTGATCGGCACGGAGTTCTCGGAGCGGATCGTCACGCCGGCCTCGGTGACCCCCGCCGGCAGGAGCTCGCCGAGGTCGACCCGGCGCGTCTCGCCGGGCGCGACCGCGAGCTCGTCGAAGGTCTCGGGGACGACCCCGCCGTCAGCGGTGTGGAACGTGAGTGCCAGGGCTGCGGGGCGATCCTCGAGGTTGCTGACCCAGAGCCAGCTCTGCGTGTCGCCGTCGGGCCCGACCTCGAACCACGGGATGGTCCAGGTCTCGGCCGGCTCCGCGGCGGCCTTCGCCAACGAGACCCCGTCGACGCCGCCGATCGCGGCGCTGAGCGTCTGGGTGGCCTCGGCGATCACGCGCCCCGAACGGGTGCGGACCACCACGCCGAGGTCGCTGCGCTCCGGGGCGTGCTCGTTCAACAGGACCATGCGGGTCGAGCGCTTCTCGACGACGACGTTCTCGAGCAGCTTGGGCTCGATCAGACCGTCGGGGGTGGTGAACGTCACCGTCACGGAGGCGTCGGTGTCGAACGGGTTCGCGAGGACGAGCTGGGCCTGGGCACCGCCGGCGGTCGCGAGCCCGGGGATCACCCACTGCGGGCTCGGTTGCGACTCGCACGGGCCCTCGAGGTAGCCCTCGGGGCCGCCGGTCGGCTGGACGAAGACGCTGCGGCTGACCGCCGCCGGCGCCTCCCACCAGCGCGCGGCCACCCCGAACTCGGCGCGTTCGGTGCCGAAGTCGCGGCGGGCGCTGCTCCCCGGGTTGACCGTGATCTCGTCGCCGCGGGCGGTGACGCCGCCGGCGAAGCTGTCGATGACCACCTCGGCGGCGGTCGCCGTGTCGCCGGGCGGGGTCGCGGCGACCACCCGCGTCACGGCTCCCTCGTCCGCGTCGGCGATCGCGCAGTACCACGCGCCGCTGACCGCCGCCCCCGCCCGCACGGGCTCGGGGCGGGCGGTCGCCACCGACGGGTCGGCGCGGTCGATGGCCACGCCGGCGGCGGCCACCGCCACGATGGCGAGCGTCGGGATCCACGCGGAGACCGGCCTCACCGCAGGTCCTCCCGGGCGAACCGCGGGGGCCGCAGCATGAGCGACAGGGCCACCAGCAGGACGAACAGCTCGATCAGGACGAGCACCGTCCGGCGCCCCTGGTGGGCGTGCTCCACGACGACGCGTTCGGCGGGCTCGGCGAGGTCGAAGCGGACCAGGCCGTCCTGGGTGACGAGCTCGAGCTGGCGGCCGTCGGCGCTCGCACGCCAGCCGGTCGTCGCGATCTCGGAGACGAGGACGGTGCCGGCCTGCGGGGCCGGGCCGGTGAAGCGGGCCGCCTCGCCGGCCCGTTCGAAGGCGACCTCCTGCGAGCCACGCGAGACCTCGCCACGCCGGACGATCGTCGCGACGGCGCCGGCGGGGAGGAAGGTCGCGCGCGGGAGCCAGCCGGAGACGCCGAAGACCTCACCCTCGGCGACGGGGAGCGGCTCGAGGTCGAGCTGGTCGGCCAGCACCCGGTCGAGCTCGGGGCTCCGGCCGGCCTCGGGGACCACGACGTAGCGGATGTTGAAGAGCCCGAGGCGACCCGCGGCGCCGGGGTCGGCGCCGCCGACGACGTCGCTGATGTCGGCGCTCACCGCGGCCGCGAAGTCGCGCGGGACCTGCACGCCGTAGGCCGCCATCGTGGCGCCCGACGGGGGGGTGACGTCCCACTCGATGACGCCGTCCTGGTCGGCCAGGACCAGCACCCGGAAGTCGCCGACGACCGGCTGCTCCACCGCGATGAACTCGGGCAGGGCCGGGTCGCCCAGGGCGTAGGCACCCCACGGGTCGCGGAGCAGCACCGTGGCGGAGGCGCCCAGCCCGATGATGACCGCGAAGGTCGTGACGCCGGCGGCCAGTTGGCGCCACCCGAAGGCGTGCTCGCCGAGCTGGTCGCCCGCGGTCGCCATCGCGATCGCGAGGAGCCCCGCGAACGCGCCGGCGACGACGACCAGCGGCAGGCCCGGCCACGCCCAGGCGTTCTCGCCGGCGCGACCCAGCCCCCACGCCGCGAACACGCCGAGGAGCGCCAGCGCCCACAGGCTCGTGACGGCCACGGGTCGCCGCGCGAAGCCGAACACGATGCCGAGGCCGCCGGCGAGGAGGAAGCCCACGCCGGCGATGGTGCCCGGGACGCCGAGCAGCTCGGGGGCCATCAGCAACCACTGCAGGAACGGCTGGGCATCGGCGCCCACCGGCGTGATGCCGCCGAGGACGGGGCTGTCCGGCCCGACCAGCGTGAGCGACCACGGGAACAGCAGGAGGAAGACCCCGAGCGCCGTGGCCAGCAGGCGGATCACCACGCGTCGCTTGGCCGTGCGGGTCGTGTCCACGAGGACCACGGCGACGAGCGCCGCGAGGATCCAGGCCCCGAGGAGCAGCACCATCCCCGGCTCGAACGCCACCGCGACCGCGCCGACGATGGCCGCGGCCGCGGTCGCCCGCCAGGCGGCGTCGACCTCCGCGTCGGCCCGTGTGACCGTGGCGTAGGCCGCCACCAGCGCGGGCAGCGCCACGATGACCACCAGCGTCCCGATCCGGGCCGAGATGAGCGCGGTGAGCGCCGGCGGGGACAGCACGTAGGCGGTCGCGGCGGCGACGCGCGGGACGCGCTTGGACGTCACGAACGAACCCGCCCGGAGCGCCGCCAGCCAGGCCAGCGGCAACGCCCCGAGCACGACCAGCCGCGAGGCGACCCACGCGCTGCCGAACGAGACGACGTGCACCAGCCCGAGGATCGCCTGCGCCGGCGACGGGGAGCGGCTGGTCCCGACGCCTCCCACGTCGTGCCAGCTCGCGACGTAGTCACGCAGGAACGCGGTCGGTGATGCGGGCCACGGTGCGAGCTCGCCGCCGCGGAGCTGGCCGGTGCCGAGCAGCGGGAGCGCGATCGCGAGACCCAGGACACCGAGGGTGAGCGCCGCCATCGAGACCGGGTGGGTCCGCACGTAGGCGGTCACGCGGGCGGTCGCGGTCCGTGGCTCGCCGCCCTCGGTCGGCGCGACCGGCTCCTGCTCCAGCTCGGAGCCGGCGAGCCACTCGCCGACCGCCTCGACGTAGGCCCGCAACCGGGGCGCGACCTTGGCGAACAGCGGACGCAGCTCTGCGTCGCTGCGTTGGCGGGAGGCCTGCACCACGCGCCGCAGCCGGCGGGTCTGCGCGCAGGTGCACGACGTTCCAGGCCCAGGCGCGGACGGTCTGCCAGGCGTCGGAGAAGCGGCGGGTCGCGAGGAAGCCGAGCACCTTGGCCACGCCCACGATGAGGAAGAGCGGGACCACGAGCGCGAGCCGCGCCGGCCCGTAGTTCTTGAGCAGCGTCGCGAGCGTGTTGCGCTCGGCGAAGTAGCGCGGCCCGAGGAAGGCGGTCTGGCCCAGCCGGCGGTAGTTGGTCGCGGCGGCCGCGTGGCGGCCCACGGCGTCGGGGACGACCTCGACGGTCCAGCCCGGCGAGCCAGACGCGCCAGCACAGGTCGAGGTCGTCGCGGAACAGGTGGTAGCGCCGGTCGAAGCGCGCCAGCTCCTCGAACACCGAGCGGCGGATCATCATCCCGCAGCTGGTGACGTAGAGCATCCGCTGGACGTGGTCGCGCTGGCCCTGGTCGAGCTCGTCGGGCTCGAGGCCGCTGTCGGCGCGGCCGGTCAGGTCGACCGAGCGGCCGACGTGCTGGAGCCGCCGCGGCTCGTCCCAGTCGACGAGCTTGGTGCCCACGACCGCGAGCTGGTCGTCGGCGACGAGGTGGGTGGCGAGGGTGGCCACCGCGTCGGGCTCGAGCGCGCAGTCGTCGTGGAGGAACAGCAGGAGGTCGGGGTCGGTGGTCCGCGCCGCGTCGAGCGCCATCGAGACGGCCGCGCCGAAGCCGAGGTCGCGCTCGGCGACCAGCACGCGGTCCTCGCCGAGGGCGTCGATGAGGAGCCGGCGCGACCCGTCGCGCGACCCGTTGTCGACCGCGAGGACGTCGAGCGGCTGGTGGTCCTGCGCGGCGAGGGCGGCGAGCGTCTCCGGGAGCCAGGCCTCGCCGTCCTGGGCGACGAGGATGGCGAGGACGCGGGGGGCTTCCTCCACCTCGTCGCACCTCCTCGGACACGCCTCGCACAACGCCGCCCCGGTGGGTCAGCGCGGTGCGCGCGGGGTCGGGAACGCTCGGTACGGGGCGTCACACGGGCGTGCGGGCTCCGGAACCGGGCCTTCGAGAAGCGCTCCGTACGTCGGCCGGAGCGCGCGGGGACGGTAGCACAGCGCCCGTACCGGCCCGTTCGGCGACGACGCCCGCCGGCTCGCCCGGCCGACGCCACCCTCGGCCCGGATGCGCCCGTCCGACGCCCGAGACGACGACGCCCCGGCGCGGTGGCCGGGGTGTCGGTGGGGATCAGCTGGCGTAGCGCTTCGCCCGTCGCCGCTCCCGCTCGGAGAGCCCGCCCCAGATCCCGAACCGCTCGTCGTTGTCGAGCGCGTACTCGAGGCACTCGTTGCGGACCGGACAGGCCGTGCAGATCCGCTTCGCCTCGCGCGTGGAGCCCCCCTTCTCGGGGAAGAAGGCCTCCGGATCGGCATCGAGGCACTTGGCCTCGAGCATCCACTCCTGCTCGTCCGCGTCGAGCGTCGTGCTCAGTTCGGCGATCGCTCCCACATCCCGCTCCTCGCCCGGTCCGGCCGTTGAGATAGCCCGGTGCTGCACCCTGGTCCTGCTGGTGACCCTGCCGCTGTGGCTCCCCACCGCCCCCGCCGGACAGCCCTGGAACTACAACGGGGTCATTCTGGGGGTCGACGGGCGTTCCGTCAAGCGCGAACACAAGCGGTTGTGGTTGAACGGTCGGCGTCAACCACCACCGATGGGGGTGCGCGCCCGCCCGACGAGGCGTCAGGCGGCGGCTACCCCAGGTGCTCGCGGATCGCCGTCGCGAGCGCCGGGCCGACGCCCTTCACCGCGGCGAGCTCCTCGACCGAGGCGCCCCGGATGGCCTCGAGGCTGCCGAAGGTGTCGAGCAGCGCCGACTGCTTCGCCGGCCCCAGGCCGCGCACGCCGGCGAGCACGTCACGCGGCGAGAGGTCGGCCGCCGGGGCCGGCTCGGGTGCCGCCGCACGGCGCCGCGAGGGCGGGCTCGAGACCGCGACCTTGCGGGGCTTCTTCCGCGTCGCCGGCTTCGCCGGCGCCCGCGAGGGCGACGGTGGGGGCGCGTCGGCGGGAGTCCTCGTCGGTGGCCGGTGCGTCCGGTGCGGCCTCCACCTCCCCGTCCGGGGCCGGCTCGGCGTCGTCGCCGGCTCCCGCGGGGCGCCACAGCACCGGCTCGTCCCCGAGTCGCGACAGGAAGTCGTCATCGGAGCCGTCGCCGTCGGCGCCCTCCCCGTCGTCGGCGTCATCGCCGAGCAGGCGCGACAGCGGCGTCGGCGCCCCCTCGACCGGTCGCGTCGACGTGGCGGTCGGCGCCGGAGCGGGGACCTCGAGCTTCGCGGCGAGGCGCCGGCGCTCGCGGCGGGTCAGCCCCTCGGCCAGCTGGTCGACGAGGTCGCGCAGGAGCTCGGTGCGCTCGTGGCCGAGCCGCTCGTCGCGCGCCTCGAGGTAGCTGACGAGCGAGCGCTCCATCCGGTCGAGGTGCGCGGAGACCTCGGCGACCCGCTCCGACGCGGCACGGAGCTCGGCGTTGGCGGCGACGGCCTCGTCGCGGGCCCGGGTCGAGACCTCGTCGAGGGCCTCGGCGAGCCGGCTCTCGAGGTCCTCGCCCTTGCCCCCGATCGCGGCCACGGCGCGGTCGAGCTCCGCCCGGGTCGTGGTGAACCGCGCGTCGGCAGCCTCGACCGTGACCCGGACCTCGTCGAGCGTCGTGCGCTGGTCCTCCACGAGACCGGAGCGCAGCGCCACGAGGTCCTCGCGGAGCTGCTCGAGGTGCGCGGTCTGCTGACGGGCGAGCTCCGTCTGCACCGCGGCGACCTCGGTCGCGAGCCGGTCCCCGAGCCCCGACTGGTCCGTGGCGGTGGTCTCGACCAGGGCGCGGAGGGCCTCGACCCGCTCAGCGACCTCGCTCCGGAGGCCCGCGACGGTCGACTCGACGGTCGTGCTCTGACCGGACAGCGAGGCCTCGATCGCGTCGTGGGCGCCGGCGAGCCGCTCGTCCACCCGCGACCGCAGGGCCGCGAGCCCGTCCTCGACCCGGTCCCGGAGGCGGGCCAGCCCCTCGTCGAACCGGCCGGCGATCTCGGTCAACAGGGTGGCGTAGAAGACCTGCCGGGCTTCCTCCTCGAGCTCCCGGTCGTGCGCCAGCGTCGTGCCGAGTTGGCCGAGCTGCGAGAGGTCGTCGGCCAGCGAGCTGGCCAGCGCCTTGAGGTTCTCGCCGGCCGCGCCGACGACGTCCTGCTGGCGTGCGAGCTCGGCGGCGAGCTCGTCGCGCTGCTCGTCGAGTCGCTGGCTCACGATCCCGCGGTGCTCGTCGAGGGCGGCGTGGACGCTCCCGCGCTGCTCCCCCAGCTGCTCGCGGAGTCCCGCCCGCTGGTCCATCTGCAGCTGGAGGACCTCGGCCCGCTGGGCCTCGAGCTGGCCAGCGAGCTGCTCGTCGAAGCGGTCGAGGCGGGCCCGGAGCTCACCCTGCAGCTCCTCGGCGATGCGGCGGACGTCGCCCGTCTGGGCCTCGCCGGCGCGCTGCTGCTCGTCGAGGGAGGCCGACATCCGCTCGACCTGTTCGTCGACGAGGCGGCGCGCGTCGGCGAGGGTGGACTCGAGTGCGTCCCGCTGGCCACCGAGCGCGCCGGAGAGGAGCCCCTCGAGCTCGCGCAGCTGGGCCTCGTGGCCGGCGAGCGCCCGGTCGACCCGCTCGTCGCGGTCACCCGACGCGGTCCGGGACTCCTCGCGCATCGCGGCGAACTCGGAGCGGAGCAGCGCGAGCGCGCTCTCCTGGTGCTCGGTCTCCTGCGAGGCGCGCTGGGCGAGGCGCTCCTCCACGCCGGACCGCCACGCCTCGAGCACCTCCGTCAGCCGTTGCGTCCGGACCTCCTGGGCGCCGTCGAGCGCGTCTCGGACGCCGGCGACCTCGGTCCGCAGCAGCGACCGGGCGCCGGCGAGGCCGCTCTCGAGCACCTCCGCCTGGTCGGTCAGAGCCGCCCGGTGCGCCCCGACCTCGGCCTGGATGGCGGCGACGAGGTCGGCGACCGCGCCGACCCGCTCGTCGAGCCCGACACCGAGCTCTGCGACCCTGGCGGCGACGACGTCGGAGACCTCACGGCCCTGGTCGGTGAGCTGGTCGGACAGTCCGGCGACGCGGCGCTCGAGTCCGTCGCGGACCGCGTCGAGCTGCGCGGTGACCTCGCCGGCGATCGCGGCGACGCTGTCGCGGTGCACCCCGTCGAGGGCGGCGAAGCGCTCCTCGAGCCGGGCCCGCTGGGTCTCGGTGGCCTCCTGGAGCGATCCGAGCGCGGCCGTGAGGTCGGTGCGGAGCTGGGCGGTGCGGTCGTCGAGGTCCGCACGCTGGCCGGCCGTGGTCGACCGGAGCTCCTCGAGGCTCGTACCGGTGGTCCGCTGCAGCTCCGCGAGGGTGGCCGTGAGCCGCTCCGCCAGCGCGTCGCCCCGCTCGGTCTGCTCGCCGGTGAGCGCGGCGAGTCGTTCGTCCACGCTCGCGCGCAGCTGGCCGAGTCGGGCGCCGACGTCGTCCGCGACGGCCTGCAGCTCGGTCGTGACCTGTCGTCCCTGGGCCTGGACCCGCTCGTCGCTGGCGAGCAGGCGCTCGTCGAGCCGGGCGGAGAGCTCGGCCGTGAGCCCCGCGACGCGCTCCTCGAGGGCACGCAGCGTCACCGCCGTCCGCTCCGTGACCGTCTCGCCGTGGCGCGTCATCTGCTCATCGACGGTGGCGCGGGTCGTCTCGGTCCCGCCGGCGAGGGCCTCCTGCACCGCGGTGAGGAGCTCGTCGCGGAGCCGCCCGGTCTGCACGACCTGCTCCTCGCGCTCCTCCGCCAGCCGGGCCCGGACCTCGGTGAGCCCGCGCCGGACGCCCTCGGCCACGAGGTCGTCGACCTCCCCCAGCGCCCGCTGCTGCTGGTCGAGCCGGTCGCCGAGCCCCGCGACCCGGTCCTCGACCGACCCGAGGTGGTCGGCGAGTCGCGCCGCCGACTGCTCGTCGAGGCGCTGGGCGAGCCCGTCGAAGCGCTCCTCGATGCGGCGACTGACCTCCTCGAGCTGCTGGTCGACGCGGCCGGACTGCTCGACGAGCGAGCGCTCGAGGGTCCCCTCGAGCCCGTCGACGACCGCCTCGATGCGGGTGGTCACCGGGTTGATGGCGTCGCGGGCGGACTCGGCCGCCTCGGCCGCGTCGGTCAGCCGGGCCGCGATCCGGGCCAGCTCGGCGGAGAAGTTCTCCTGGCGGGCGTCGAGGCGCTCGAGCGAGGTCTCGACGGCGCGGGTCACGTCGACGATCCGCTCGGCCACGTGGGCGTCCGCCTGGCGGAGGTCGGTCATCTCGTCGGTGAGCTGCTGGGACCGGGCGAGCGCGTCCTCGCGGAACGCGCCGACGGCCTCCTGCAGCTCGGCCCGCAGCGTCACGTTCTGCTGGGCGGCGGTCTCGCGGAGCGCCCGGACGGTCGCGTCGAGCGCGCCGAGCCGGTCCGCGGTCGGTGCCACGTCACGGGCTACCTGCTTGGCGAGCTCGTCGAGGCGCCCACGGAGGCCCGACATCGACTGCTCGACCTCGCCGAGCAGCCGGTTCAGGTTGCGCTGCTCGGCGACCTGTCGCTCGACCGCCGAGGTGAACAGCTCGTCGACCCGGGAGCCGAGGTCGTCCTCGCTGCCCCGCGTGTCGTCACGCGGGGGCTCCCCGCCCGGTCCCCAGAACTGGTCCGACACCGCTGCCTCCCCGCGAGGGCGCGGCGGCGCGTCCCGCTCCGGCGGCTCCCGCTCGCTCCTCGGAGGCGAACCTTACCGCTCGGGCACCGCGGGACGGCGAGCTTCCACGCCGCGCGACGGCCCCGGGCCCCGCGCCGCCGGAGTCCGTGCGCCGGCGACCGGCCGGGTCGTCAGACCAGACCCTCGAGGGTCTCGCGGAGGCGCGCGAGCCCGTCGCGGAGTCGCGACTTCGCCGTGCCCTCCGGGATCCCGAGGACCTCGGCGACGTCGCGGTAGGTGTGGCCGCCGAAGTAGGCCAGCTCGACCGCTTCGCGCTGCCGTTCGGTGAGCGTGGCCAGCGCCTGACGGACCTGCCAGTGGTCGAGACGGACCTCGACCGCGTCGGCGACCTCGTCGAACGCGCGGCTCGTGTCGCGCCGGCCGGCGCGCTCGTCGCGGTTGCGGGAGGCCTGCTCGCTGCGGACGCGGTCGACCGCGCGACGGTGGGCGAGCGTGGTGATCCAGCCCGGGGCGCTCCCCCGCTCGGGGTCGAAGCGCGCGGCCTTGCGCCACACCTCGACCATCACCTCCTGCGCCACCTCGTCGGCGAGCGACGGGTCGCGGAGCACCCGACGGGCGACCCCCCGGACCGCCGGGATGATGCGGTCGTAGAGCTCGGAGAACGCGGTCTGGTCGCCCGTCGCGCTCGCGACGAGGAGCTCGTCGTCGGTGGCGGCGGCCGCCTCGGCGGACCGGACCACCCGCGAGCGCTCGTGGGAGCGGGTCGCGGTCATCGCGGTCGTCGCGGTCGTCGCGGTCGTCGCGGTCGGGCGGAGGGTGGAGGTGACGGGCACGGCGCTGGCTCCGGTCGGTGGAGCAGGACCGTACCCCGTTTGTATAGCTCTTGTCTAGGTTTCGCACCGTATCTGCACAGGTTCATACCGACATCTCGGACAGGACAGGGTCCGAAGGGGCCCTCGTGGTCCCGGGACGGGTCGCGCCGGGCGGTCCGCGCGGCGCTCAGGTGCCGGCGGTGTGGACCGGGCGGCCGTAGGTGGTCGTGCGCTCGGCCGGCACACGGCCGGCGGCCAGCGCGACCTCACGCAGCGCCTCAGGGGACTGCCGGATGCCGTGGTCGGAGCCGGCCATCCGCGAGATGGTCTCCTCCATGAGCGTCCCCCCGAGGTCGTTGACCCCGCCCTGCAGGAGCGCCACCGCGCGTTCCAGCCCCATCTTGACCCAGCTCATCTGGATGTTGTCGATCGCGCCCTGGAGCAGCAGCCGCGCGACCGCGTGGACCCGGCGGTTGTCCTCCCAGCTGGGGCCGGGACGGGCCACGCCGGCGAGGTAGATCGGGGCGAGCTGGTGGACGAAGGGCAGCGGCACGAACTCGGTGAACCCGCCGGTGTCCTCCTGCATCGACCGCAGGAGCTTCAGGTGCGCCACCCAGTGGCGCGGCTCGTCGACGTGTCCGTACATCATCGTCGAGGTCGTCGGGATGCCGACCCGGTGCGCGGTCGAGATCACGTCGATCCACGCCGCGGCGGGCAACTTGCCCTTGGTCAGCACCCAGCGGATCTCGTCGTCGAGGATCTCGGCGGCGGTGCCGGGGATCGAGCCGAGCCCGTGCCGCCTGGCCTCCTCGAGCCACTCCCGGAGCGAGATGCCGAGCCGGGTGGCGCCGTTCACGACCTCCATCGGGCTGAAGGCGTGGACGTGGATGTCCGGCACCCGGGCCTTCACCGCGTCGAGGATCGCGAAGTAGTAGTCACCGGGCAGGTCGGGGTGGATGCCGCCCTGCATGCAGACCTCGGTGGCCCCGTCGTCCCACGCCTCCTGCACGCGGTCGGCGATCTGGTCCAGCGACAGGTCGTAGGCGTCGGGGTCGTCACGCCGCTGCGCGAAGGCGCAGAAGCGGCAGCCCGTGTAGCAGATGTTGGTGAAGTTGAGGTTGCGGTTCACGACGTAGGTGACCGTGTCCCCCACCTGCTCGGCGCGGACCTCGTCGGCGACCCGGGCGAGCGCGTCGAGCTCCACCCCGGTCGTGTCGAACAACAGCAGGGCCTCGTCGTCGTCGAGCACCACGCCCCGCTGTGCCCGGGCCAGGGCGGCCGAGACCTCGGGACGGATCCGCGACCGGGCCACGCCCTCGGCGCGCGGGGCGTTCCTCGCGAGGACCCCGTCGGCGATCACGTGCAGGTCCCCGTACACCGCCCGGTGCAGCTCGTCCTCGGCCTCGGCGCTGCGGGCGTTGCGGCCGTCGGCCGCCGAGCCGCCGGCCTCGTCGCCGCTGATGACCGCCTCCATCGCGTCGGTCGTCGAGCGGTGCTGGCGCTCGGGGTCCTGCCAGGCCTGCGGCTCGGGTGTGGTCTCGGGGCGGGCGAACCCCTCGGGGGTCGCGAGCGCGCCGACCGGCCCGCGCATCCGCCCCGCCAGCCACGGGTCGGGGCGGCGGACGTACTCGGGGTAGACGGTCAGCCGCTCCGTGAGCGCGAAGCCCTCGCTCGCGGACCGGGCCGCGAGCTCGTCGAGCTGCGGCCAGGGCGCCTCGGGGTTGACGTGGTCGGGGGTGACCGGCGAGACCCCGCCCCAGTCGTCGATGCCCGCCCGCAGGATGACCTCGTACTGGTCCGGGCTCAGGTTCGGCGGTGCCTGCACGTGGACCGTCGGGCCCATGAGGACGCGGGTCACCGCCACGGTCGCCAGGAGGTCGTCGAAGGTCGGCTCGGGGTGGTGCTTCATGGCCGTGTCGGGCTTGGCCCGGAAGTTCTGGACGATCACCTCCTGGAGGTGGCCGTAGCGGCGGTGGGTGTCGCGCAGGGCGAGGACCGTGTCGACCCGCTCCCCCGGCGTCTCGCCGATCCCGATGAGGAGCCCCGACGTGAACGGGATCGACAGCTTCCCTGCATCCTCGAGCGTGCGCAGCCGCGCCTCGGGATCCTTGTCCGGCGAGTTCCAGTGCGCCTCGCCCTTGGCGAGGAGCCGCCGCGAGGTCGACTCGAGCATCATCCCCATCGACGGGGCAACGGGCTTGAGGGTCGCGAGCTCGGTCCAGCTCATGACCCCGGGGTTCAGGTGGGGCAGGAGCCCGGTCTCCTCGATCACCTGGATCGCGACCGCCCGCAGGTACTCGAGCGTCGTGTCGAAGCCGCGGGCCTCGAGCCACTCGCGCGCCGCCGGGTAGCGCAGCTCGGGCTTGTCCCCGAGGGTGAACAGCGCCTCCTTGCAGCCCGCCTCGCGGCCCTGACGGGCGATGTCGAGCACCTGCTCCGGGGACAGGAACGCCGGCAGGTCGCCCTTCGGCGGCCACGCGAACGTGCAGTACCCGCAGGTGTCGCGGCACAGGTGCGTCAGCGGGATGAAGACCTTGCGCGAGTAGGTCACGCGACGGGGCGCCCCGTCCGCGTACCACGGGGCGGCGTCGCGCACCCGGCCCGCCACCGCGAGCAGCCGGTCGAGGTCGGCACCCCGCGACGTGAGGAGCGCCGCGGCCTCGTCGCGCTTCAGCGTCCGACCGTCCTCGGCGCGCTTCAGCGCCCGCGGCCGGAGGCGGTCGAGCACCTCCGCCGTCGGCTCCGCCGGCGCGTCCGCCGCTGCGCTCACGCGTGACCTTCTCTCGACGTGGGCGCCCATCCTACGAGGTCGCCGGAGCGACGACGGACGCCGGCGCGGGGCCGTCTACGCTCGCGGTCCGACCGACCCACGACCGATCACGACCGAGGAGCACGGGTGCACGTCGCGCTCGCCGGCGGCATCGGTGCCGCCCGGTTCCTCCGCGGTCTCGTCCGCGCCGTGCCGCCGGCCGAGGTCACCGCGGTCGTCAACGTCGGCGACGACATCGTGCGTCACGGCCTCCACGTCTCGCCCGACCTCGACTCGATCACGTACTGGCTCGCCGGCGTCATCCACCCCACGCAGCAGTGGGGACGCGCCGACGAGACCTTCACCGTCGCGGCGGAGCTGGAGCGGTTCGGCGAGGGTCGGTGGTTCTCGCTCGGCGACCGCGACCTCGCCACCCACGTCTACCGCACCATGCGGCTCCACGAGGGGGCGCCGCTGTCCCAGGCGACGGCCGAGATCACGCGCGCCTTCGACCTCGACGTGCGGCTCCTCCCGGTCACCGACCAGCCGGTGGAGACGCGGGTGCGGACCGTCGACGACCGCGACCTCCACTTCCAGGAGTACTGGGTCGGCGAGCACGCGGCACCCGAGGTCGCCGCGGTCCGGCTCGACGGGTCGGCGGAGGCACGTCCCGCGCCCGGCGTGCTGGAGGCGCTGGCCGAGCGCCGACAGCGTCCTGCTGTGCCCGTCGAACCCCGTCGTCTCGATCGGGACGGTCCTGGCCGTCCCGGGCGTCGAGGACGCGGTCGCCGGCACACCCGCGCCCGTGGTGGGGGTCTCGCCGATCGTCGGCGGTCGCGTCGTGCGCGGGATGGCCGACAAGCTCCTGCCATCGGTGGGGGCCGAGGTCAGCGCCCTGGGCGTCGCCCGGCTCTACCGCGACCTCCTCGACGGCTGGGTCATCGACGAACGCGACGCCGACCTCGCCAGCCGGATCGAGGAGGAGCTCGGCGTCGCGGTCGCGGTCACCGACACGATGATGGACGACCTCGACGTCGCGACCGCGCTCGCCCGCACCACCCTCGAGCTCGCCGCCCGCCTCGACCGGCGCACCTGATGCCGCGCGTCGAGCTGATCCCGCTGCCCACCGACCGCCGCGTCGGCCCCGGCGACGACCTCGCCGACCTGGTGCTCGCCGCAGCGGCCGACGCCGGCGTCGAGCTCGTCGCCGGCGACGTCGTCTGCGTCGCGTCGAAGGTCGTGAGCAAGGCCGAGGGCGCGTTCGTCGACCTGCCGCCGGCCGCCGACGTCCACGCCGCCCGCCGCCAGCTCGCGGAGGAGCAGGCCGTCCGCGTCGTGGCCGACACCCCGTGGGTGCTGGTCGTCGAGACCCGGCACGGCTTCGTGTGCGCCAACGCCGGCATCGACACCTCCAACGTCGCCGGCGGTCGCGCGCTCCTGCTGCCCGCCGACCCGGACGCGGCCGCCGCCGACCTCGCCGCCCGGCTGTCGGCCGCGGCCGGCGGCCCCGTCGGGGTGGTCGTCACCGACACGTTCGGCCGTCCCTGGCGGATGGGCCAGACCGACGTGGCGCTCGGCGCCGCCGGCATCGGGGCGCTCCGCGACGAGCGCGGGACCCGTGACCTCGAGGGCCGCACGCTCGAGGTCACGCTGGTCGCGATCGCCGACGAGCTCGCCGGCGCGGCCGACCTCGCCCGCCGGAAGGCCGACGGCACGCCGTTCGTGCTGGTGCGCGGCGCCGACGTCGCCGGCGACGGGTCCGCCCACGACCTCGTCCGCGACCCGACCGACGACGTGTTCCGCTACGGGGGTCCCACGGCGGTCGCCCGGGCGCTCGAGGCCCGCGCCCCGCTCCAGGCGTTCACGGACCGGCCCGTCGACGGCGACCTCCTCGACCAGGCGGCGCGGCTCGCCGCGACCAGCTTCGGGAGCGACGGCCACCCCCGGTGGCGCCTGCTCCGTGTCGCCGCGGACCGTCGCCGGCGCTTCCGCGCGGTGGCCCGGACCCTCGAGGGGGCGGCGGCGCTCGCGGACGCCCCCGAGGTCCTCGTCGTGGTCGACGGCGACGCGGTCGCCGTCGGCGCCGCGGTGCAGACCTTCCAGGTCGCGCTCGGCGCCCACGGGCTGGCGTCCGGCTGGATCGAGCTCGACCCCGACGCCGCCCGCGGCGAGCTGCCCGACGACGTCACCACCGTCTGGGGCGCGCTCGTCGTCGGCCACCCCACGCTCGCCCCCCGCACCCGTGGCGACGCCGGCGGCCAGCCCGCTGTCGACCGTCGGCGGTCGCCGGCGCCGGTTCCGTCCGGACGGCTGAGCCGCCCCACCCCGACCCGTTGGAGGGCCCACCTCCCACCCCCGCACCCACCAGGAGGACGACGTGACCACCCACGCGCTCCAGGACGCGTTCCTGCCCGACAACGCCTGCTTCGGCTGCGGACCCGCGAACCCCGAGGGCTTGCAGCTCAAGAGCTACGAGGACGGCGACGCCTACGTCGCCGAGTGGACCGCGGACGCGCGCTTCCAGGGTCCGCCGGAGGTCGTGAACGGCGGCTTCCTCGCGGTGCCGATGGACTGCCACTCGACCTGGGCGGCGATGCACGCGCTGTCGGAGGCCCGCGGCGGCGACCCCGTCGGGGCGGTCACCGCCGGCTACTCGGTGACGCTTCGACGTCCGACCCCGACCGGCCGTCCCATCACCTTCCGCGCCCGCGTCACGAGCGTCGAGGGCCGCCACGCCAAGGTCCACACGACCGCCGAGGTCGACGGCGAGGTCACCGCCGAGTTCGACGGGACGTTCGTGGCGGTCGAGATCGGCGACTGATGTCTGGTCCGCACCTCTGCCCCGGGGTCAGACGCCGAGGAGGCCCTTGATCGGCTCGATGCCGAAGTGCACGACGAACGCGGCGGCCGAGATCCACATCATGGGGTGCACCTCGCGGACCCGCCCCGTCAGCGACTTCAGCAGCACGTAGGCGATGAACCCCATCCCGATGCCGTCGGCGATGGAGTAGGTGAACGGCATCCCGACCATGATGAGGAACGCCGGCGCCGCGTCGGTGACGTCGCCCCAGGCGATCTCGCGGACGCCGGCGATCATGAGGAACCCGACCACCACGAGGGCCGCCGCCGTGGCCTCGGCGGGGATGACGCCGGCGAGCGGCGACAGGAACATCGCGGCGAGGAACAGCGCACCGGTGACGACGGAGGCGAGGCCGGTGCGGGCCCCCTCGGCGATGCCGGACGCGGACTCGATGAAGGTCGTGGCCGACGACGACGAGACCGCGCCACCCGCGGCGGCAGCGAGCGAGTCGACCATCAGGACCCGGTTCATCCGGGGCAGGGTCCCGTCGGGACGCAGGAAGCCGGCCTCGTCACCGAGGCCGACCGCGGTGCCCACGGTGTCGAAGAAGTCCGACAGCATCACGCTGAACACGGCGATGCCGGCGGCGATGATCCCGAGCTTGGACACGAAGCCGAACGAGAACGCGCCCACCAGCGAGAAGTCGGGGGTGGCGACGAGGTCGGTCGGCAGCTGCCCGACCCCGGGGGTGTCGGCCCACAGCTCGCCGGCGTAGCCGAGCTCGTTGATCGCGATGGCGGCCACGGTGGTGACGACGATCGCGTACAGGAGCGCGCCCTTCACCTTCCGCGCCAGCAGCACGAACGCGAGGATGGTCCCGCCGACGAAGATCATCAGCCGGGTGCTGCCGATCTGGCCGAGGTCCAGGAGCGGCCCCTGGCCCTGGATCGTGAAGCCGGCGTTGGCGAAGCCGATGATGGCGATGAAGAGCCCGATGCCGACGCCGATCGCCTTCTTCAGCACCAGCGGGATGGCGTTCAGCACCGCCTCACGGAACCCGGTGACGACCAGCAGGGTGATGATCAGGCCCTCGGCGACGATCACCCCCATCGCCTCGGGGAAGCTCAGTCCCTCGCCCAGCACGAGGCTGAAGGCCACGAAGGCGTTGAGGCCGAGGCCCGGTGCGATCGCGAACGGGTAGTTCGCCGCGAGCCCCATCGCCACCGTCATCACGCCGGCGACGAGCGCCGTGACCGTCAGGACCTGCGCGAACGGGAGCCCGGTCCCGTCGGGGAGGCCCAGGATCGACGGGTTGACGAACAGGATGTAGGCCATCGTCATGAACGTCGTGACGCCGCCGATGACCTCGGCGCGCACGGTCGAACCGGACTCGGTGACCCGGAAGTGGCTGACCAGCGCGGACACGGGGACCTCCGAGGATCGGGGGCGGGGCGGACGGGGGCGGTGTCTACCACAGGCCGACCGCCGCCGAAGCGGAACCGCCACGCCTCCGCCGGCGCCGCCGGCGGGCGACGCCGCCATCGATCGGCCAGGCGGTGGGGCTCCGCGGGGGCTCGGCTACGATGCCGCGCCGGAGCGGCACGTCCGCGACGACTCCCTCCCCCGCGTACCTGCCGTACGCCGTGGGGAACCCCGACCGACGAGAGGTGTCCGATCGTGGCCGAGAAGGAACGGCTGACGAACAGCGAGCGACGGGCGCTGGCCCGCGAGGAGCGCAAGCGCAAGGCCGAGGAGGCCGCGCGCGAGGCCAAGCGCCGCCGGCTGATCACGACCCTGTCGACCGTGCTCGTGGTCGCCGTCATCGCCGCGGTCGTCGTGACGGCCATCACCGGCGGCAGCGGCACGATCGACGACGCCATCGTGCTGAACGCCTCCGCCGTCGAGACCGCCCGCGAGGCGGCCGGCTGCGAGGTCGTCGCCGAGCAGCCGCTCGACCCGCCGTACACCCACTTCGAGGCCGCGTCCGCCCCGCCGGCGGATCAGCTCTACACCGGACCCCGCCCGACGAACTCGGGTCCGCACTACAGCCAGCAGCACCCGATCGTGCGGCACGGCTCCGACACCCAGATCGACGAGCGGGCCACCACCCACAACCTCGAGCACGGCTCGATCATCGCCTGGTACGACCCCGAGCAGGTCGACGGTGGCGAGGTCAACGCGATGGAGGACTGGTCGGAGAAGCTCATCGAGTCCGGGTTCGTCGAGCCCCGTACCGGCACCGGCATCTTCGTCAGCCCCTACACCGAGCCGGGGATCTCGTCCGGCAAGGCGATCGCCCTCCGGGCGTGGGGGTACTCGCTCGACTGCGACACCTTCGACGAGGACGTCGCCAACAGCGTGGTCCTCGAGCGCTACGGCACCCACGGCATCGCCCCGGAGCGCAACTTCGCGCCGTTCCCCAACGAGCTCATGCGCTACGAGGACCGCGAGGTCGACGACACCTCCACCGAGGACGCGCCGATCGGCGACACGAGCACCGAGACCATGACCCCGGCCGAGCCGCCGGCGAGCTCGGAGACGCCGGCGAGCTCCGAGACCCCCAGCGAGGACGCGACCCCGGAACCGTCTCCGTCCAGCTAGCGCGGGCGAGCCGGCGCCGGCGAGCGTGAGCACCGTGGGCACCGCGAGCACCGTGGGCACCGTGAGCACCGTGAGCACCGTGAGCACCGTGAGCACGACCCCGACCGTGAGCACGTCCTCCCGGTGACCCGGGACGAGGTGCTCACGGTGGGGTGGGTGCTCACGGTCGCGGGGTGGCGAGGCGTGGAGGGGTGGTGGCCAGCAGCTCCGCCACCACCTCCCGGACGCGGTCGACCGACGCGAGCTCCCGCGCCCAGAGCTCGGCGACCACGTAGCCGTCGGCCTCCAGCGCCGCCCGACGCTGCGCGTCCGCCCGTCGTCGCAGGACCGAGCCGTGCCACCGGTCGCTCATGAGCTCGAGCACGTGCCACTCCCCGAACAGGAAGTCGACCTCGACATCGCTCCCGGTGCTGAGGTGGATCGGGACGTTGACCTCGTAGTCGGTGTAGCCGAGCGGGGTGAACCGGACCTGACCCACGATCTCGCCGACCGACCGGCTCCGCGCCATGCGGGGATCCAGCCGCTCGATGATCCGGCGCAGCCGCGCGTTGCCGGGGAAGCGCGGCCGTGCGTGCGCCTCGGCGAGCAGCCGCAGCGGGTCGGTGCGACCGAGCCGGTACGCCTCGGCCGCCGCCACGAGCAGCGTCTCGTCGCTGACCAGCCGCGCCACGTCGTGCAGGGTCCGTGTCATCGAGGTCGTGGGCATCCCGCTGTGCACGAGCACGGCGGCCTCCGGGAGGTAGGTCGTGCGCACCACGATGATCCCCGGGCAGGTCGGCGTGTGACCGCGGGGGACCGCGAACTCCAGCGCTGCCGACCGCTCGAACCCGGGCAGACCCCACAGCCAGGCCGCGGTCCGTCGAGCGACGACCGCGTCGATGCCCACCCGGAGGCGCGCCGCCGACACCCGCGTGAGGTGGGTCGCCGGCGTTCCGGCCGCCGTGAAGACGGGCCCGTCGAACCACCGCCGCCACTCGCCTCGCGCCGCGAGGTCGTCGATCGTCGAGTCCGCGAAGCCGCAGGCGCGAGCCTGCTCGCGGGTCCAGGCCCCGTGCTGGGCCTGGCCGGTCAGGTGGAGTCGGTCGTGAGGTCTCATGCCGCGGAGCCTGCCCGCGGCCTGACTCCCGCGCCGGAACGGTCACCCGCAGCCTGTGGACGACGCCGGTGACCGTGGGCTAACACCCCACCGTGAGCAGTTGCGGCCGGAACCCCGGGAGGAGCTGCTCACGGTCGGTGCGGTGCTCACGGTGCTCACGGTGCTCACGGTGCTCACGGTCGGTGCGGTGCTCACGGTGCTCGCGGTGCTCACGGTGCTCCCTCACGGTCGCTCGCCGGCGCGGGGCGCGGGGCGCGGTCAGTCGGTGCCGAGGGGGACGCCGCGGACGCGGCGCCACCACGTCCGCACCCAGCCGAGGTAGTCGAACGGCTCGAACCAGCGCGACACGACCGCCCCGCTCGGCACGGTGGCACGGCCGTGGACCTGCCGGCGCTTGGCGGCGACGCGACGCACGAGCGACAGGTCGCCCATCGCGGCGACGAACGCGCTCGGGCACGGTCACCAGCAGCTCGCCGGTCTTCAGCACGAGGGTGGCGAGGAACCCCGGCAACGCCGGCGTGAGCGCCGCCCACGTGTCGCACTTCACCAGGACGAGCAGCCGGTTCTGCCAGTTGAGCTGCTCCACCCGCGCGGTGCGCCGGGGGCCGGCGCCGCCGCGCTCGTGCCGGGCGACGGCGGTCGGTTCGTACCACGCGGTCCAGCCGCGCAGCTGCGCCCGCCAGTCGAGGTCGACGTCCTCCCAGAACGCGAACAGGTCCTCGTCGAAGACCTCGCGTCTCCCCGCGACGGGCCCCCGGCCCGCCACCTCGATGGCGACGTCCTCGAGCATCGCCCGCCGGTAGAGCGCCAGCGCCCCGGACACGCCGAACACCTCGCCGGCGAGGTCGCGCTGGCCGCGGTCGACCTCGCCCTCGCCGCGGTTACGGAACAGGCGCGTCCGGAACGCGACGTGGCCGGTGGTGTCGATCACGGCCTCGCCGGACGGGGCCGGGACCGTGCGCAGCAGCTTGCCCTGCACCGCCCCGCGGCGGTCGTCGCCGGCGAGCGCGGCGACGGCCGGCGGACGAAGTCGCCCGCCGGCAGGACGTCCGGGTTCACGGTGAGGATCGCGTCGGCCTCGGGACACGCGGCGATGCCGTCGTTGGCGCCGCCGGCGAACCCGCGGTTGGTGCGGTTCCAGACCACGCGGACGCGCTCGCCCGCGTCCGCGAGGTAGGCGCTCAGGACCGCACGCGAGCCGTCGGTCGAGGCGTTGTCCACGACCACGACCTCGAACGGCGTGTGGTCCTGGGCGAGGAGGGCGTCGAGGCAACCGGCGAGGTGCTCGGCGCCGTTCCAGTTGACGACGACCGCGGCGACGCGCATCAGCGCCCGCCGGCGGCGGCCGCGCCTCCGTCGTCGTCGACGCGCACGACCGGGATCGGCCCGGTGGTCGACTCCGAGCCGAGCCGCAGCGCCGGCCCCTCCGACACCGAGGTGGCGGCGACCATGTCGACGATCCCGGAGCCGCCGGGGGCGGGACGCACGTCGAAGGCCACCGCGTCCGGCAGCACGGCGTACTGCTCGCGTCCGGCCGGGTCGGTCACCATCGGCGTCACGAGGTAGTGGCCCGCGAGGACGTGCGCGGTGAAGCGGATGTCCACGACGGCCGACTGGCCCGGCTGCAGCGGCCCGACGCCGAGCCCCTGCCAGGTGGTGTGGACCTCGTAGAGGCGTTCTCCGCGCCCGGTGGCGATCACCGCGCCGGCGCTGCACGCCTCGATGGGCTCGCGCGCCACCAGACGCAGCCGCAGGAGCAGCTGCGTCGAGGGGCTGATCTCGCGGACGGGGAGACCGCCGGCGTCGACCAGCAGGACCTCGTCGATGCGCGCCCTGCCGGTGCCGAGCTGCTCGGACTCGCGCGCCTCGTCGTCGCCCCGTGCGGTGCCCATCAGCTGGGCGTAGAGCTGCACACCCTCGCGCGCGTGCCCGTCGAAGACGACCCGCCCCCGGTCGAGCACGATCGTCCGGTCGCAGAGCTCCTGCACGGCGTTCAGGTCGTGGCTGACGATCACGACCGTCTTGCCGCGCTCCTGGAACCGCTTCATCCGCTCGAGCGAGCGGGTCTGGAACTGGGCGTCACCCACCGACAGGACCTCGTCGACGAGGAGGATGTCGGGGTCGACGTTGACCGCGATCGCGAACCCGAGCCGCACGTACATCCCGGACGAGTAGTTGCGTACGGCCGTGTCGAGGAACGGACGGACGCCGGCGAAGTCGACGATGTCGTCGAAGCGTTCGTCGATCTCGGAGCGGGTGAGGCCGAGGATGGCCCCGTTCAGGTAGATGTTCTCGCGCCCCGACAGGTCGCCGTGGAAGCCGGCGCCGAGCTCGAGGAGCGACGCCATGCGGCCGTTGATCTCGACCCGGCCCTCGTCGGGCGGGAGGATCCGCGCGAGCACCTTCAGGAGCGTCGACTTGCCCGAGCCGTTGTGCCCGATGATCCCCACCGTCTCGCCGTGGTCGATGGCGAACGTGACGTCCTCGAGCGCGTTGAAGTCGGTGTAGCTCGGCTTGCTGAAGTGGTAGAGCCGTTCCTTCAGCCCGCCGGGCCGCTCGTGGTAGAGGCGGAACGACTCGGTCAGCCCGTCGACGACGATCGCCGGCCGCTGGCGGTCGGAGCGGATCAGCTCCTTGATCGATCCGAGCACCACCGCTCAGACCTCCTTCGCGAAGTTGAGCGCGAAGCGGTGGAAGGCGAGGTAGCCGAGCGTGAAGGTCAGGAGCGCGGCGGCGGTGCAGCCGAGCACGAGCTCGACGCTGGGCCAGGCCTGCGGCAGCGTGAGGAACTGGCGCGGGCACGCCTCGCCGGCGGCCACGTACTTGGCACAGGCGGGGTTGCCGACGACCGTGCCGTAGATGGACTCGCGGAACATCTTCACGAACCACGTCATCGGGTTGGCGTTGAGGACGAAGCCGAAGAACCGCGCCGCGGCGGCGTCGCTGTTGGCCACCATCGCGATCGGGTAGATGAGCGGGGTCGCGTAGAACCACACCATGAAGATGACGACGATCAGCTCCTGCAGGTCGCGGAACGGCACGTTCGCGCCGGCGAGCAGCATCGAGACCCCGGCCGTGAACACCGTCACGAGGGCGATCCCCACGATGATGGCGGGGAGGTGGGTCACGATCGACCAGCCGCGCGCCCAGATGAGGTACGGGCTCACGGCGAGGAGCGCGAGCACGAGGTGGACCACCTGGCTCAGCACGATCGACAGCGGCAGCACCTCACGCGGGAAGTAGACCTTCTTGATGAGCGAGCCGTTGCCGACGATGGCGCCGATGGAGCCCTGCACGGAGTTCTGGAAGAACTGCCACACGAGGTAGCCGGACAGGAAGAAGGCGGCGAAGTCGTCGACCGCGATGCGGATGACGAACTGGAAGATGACCGTGAACACCACGGTCATCAGCGCCGGCGTGAGCAGCGACCACAGGAACCCGAGCGCGGAGTTCTTGTAGCGGACCTTCAGCTCCTTGCCGACGAGCTGTCGCAGCAGCTCGCGGGCGAGCCAGAGGTCGGTCAGCTTCTCGCGCAGCGCCCGCAGCGAGCGGCCGCCCGCCCCGTCGCGCAGGTCGTGGCCGCCCGTGGAGCCTCCCGCACGGGTGAGCTCGGTGGTGGTCCGCGAGATCGCGTGCTCGTCGGTCGCCATCAGCGGCCCGCCACCGTCCGGCGCCGGCGCCACGCGTCAGCGCCCGCCGGCGCGGTGCGACGGGGGGTCGCGACGGCACGTCCCGGACGCGCCTCACAGCGGCTGTCCACGTCCCACTCCGTCCCGTTGCTCGACCCGTCGGCCGCGTGCGGGCAGGCTACCAGCGGGGGGTGACGACCCCGCGCGCGGACCTCCGGGCGTCACCCGCCGGGGTTGCGTACCGTTACGCCCCCGCGGATCCGAGGAGATGCACCGCGTGCCCCACCTCAAGCGTCGGCCGCGGCCGCTCGTCGCCGCCCTCGCCTGCCTCGCGGCGGTGCTCGGGACCACCCCGGCCCTGGCCGTCGGCGGCGCGGCCGAGCGCGCACCCGCCTCGCACAGCCCGGCGTCCGTCTACGGCGACGCCTGCGACAACGCGACCGCCGTCGACCTCCGCGACGTGACCGTGGCCGACCTGTTCCAGGACGACCGCAGCACCGTCATCAGCGGGACGGTCCGGGTCGAGGTCCGCTTCTGCGCGCCGGTGCCGGAGGCGAGCGTCACCGCTGTCCGGCTCGACCTCTACCCCCGCAACGACGGCCCCGAGGGAGCCGGACTACAGCGAGACCCCCCGCCGGGTGCTCACGATCGGCTCCAGCGGGACCCGGTTCTCGTGGCAGCTGCGCGAGGGCTCGACCGTGGTCGCGAGCGGGACCGCAGCGCCGGTCGGCGACCCGGGCGCGGTCACCGGGGTCATCGCCGACGTCGGCGCCTGCGACCTCGCGGCCGCCAGCGGGAGCCGCTGCGCCGGCGACCGGACCCTCCCGGGTCGCGCGCCGGGCCCGCTCCCGCCGATCGCCATCCGCGCCTGCACCGCCGACGTCGACTGCGGGCCCAGCTACCGCACCGTCAGCGGCGGCGAGACCGTGGACGACCCGACCGCCGCAGGTCGCCGGCGTCGACTACCTGCCCGAGCCGCGCTACTACCAGCTGACCTACCCGTCGATCTGCCAGGTGGGCGGGGTCGCCCGGACCGCGCTGCGCAACCACCCCACCGAGGTGCTCGCCGATGCCGACGCGGCACCGCGCCTGGCCGCCCACGGCTTCACCCGTGCTGAGCGTCCTGCCGGACGGTCGCGTCCGGATGCGTGGCGCGCTCGCCGAGGCCCGGGCGCTCGTCGGTCGCGAGGCGGTCGCGGCGGTCGCGCTGCGACAGCGGTCGGCCGCCCCGGACGACCCGTACTACGCCACCACGGGTCCCGCGGCTCCCACCGGGCAGTGGTCGCTGAAGCGCGTCGGGCTCGAGAGCGCCCGGACCCGCAGCGTCGGCGACGGGACCCGCGTCGCCGTGATCGACTCCGGCTTCGACGGCCGTCACCCCGACCTCCAGGGTCGTGCGGTCGCGGTGCGGGACTTCGTCGCGACCCGCGACGGCGGCACCGGCGGGACCCTCGACCGCACCGCCGACACCGACCTCAACGGCCACGGCACCTTCGTCGCGTCGGTCGATCGCCGCCGCCACCGACAACGGCGCCGGCATGGCCGCGCTGGCGCCGGGGGCACGCCTGCTGGTCGCCCGCGTGTTCGACGCCGAGGGGTGCGCCTCGGACGGTGCGGTCGTCGACGCGATGTCCTGGGCCGCCTCGAGCGGCGCCGACGCGCTGAACCTGTCGCTCGGTGGCCCCGGCACGTCCCCGCCGTTGGAGGTCGCCGGCATCGACGCCGACCTCCTCGGTGCGGTGCCGGTCGCGGCCGCCGGCAACTCGGGCTCGTCCCAGCTCGAGTACCCGGCCGTCTACGCCCAGTACCTCAGCGTCGCCGCCACCGGCTACGTCGAGCCGTCGAGCTCGTCGGAGGACCCGGTCGCGATCTACTCCACCCGCAACGAGGGCGTCGACCTCGCCGCGCCCGGCGGCTCCAACTCGGCGTCGATGCCCTCCCACGACATCCTCGGGGCGTGCTGGGTGGGCGCGGTCGAGGGCCGGGGCTACTGCCGCGAGTCGGGGACGTCCTTCGCCGCCCCACTGGTGTCCGCGGCGGTCGCACTCGCGCGCGCCATCGACCCCGCCCGCACCGCCGTCGGCGTCCGCGAGCTCCTGACCGACACCGCCCGCGACATCACGGCCGCGCCCGGCACCGGACCCGGCCGCGACGATCGGACGGGCTACGGGCGGCTCGACGTGGCGCGCGCGACGGCCCACCTCGCCGACCGACGTGACACCTTCGACGACCTCCCCGGCACGGGCACGGCCACCGCCGCGTCCGTCGCCGCCAGCCGCGCCGCGTTCCCCCAGGCCGACGCGCGCCACGTCGTGATCGCGCGCGACGACGTGTTCGCCGACTCGCTCGCCGGCTCGGCCCTCGCCGGCGACGACGGCCCCATCCTCATGACCGCCCCGTCCCGGCTCGACCCGGCGGTCGAGGCCGAGCTGCGCCGGGTGATGCCGGGCGGGGGCCGGGTCTGGGTCCTCGGCGGCGAGTCGGCGATCTCGCGCGCCGTCGTCGACCGCATCACGGCCCTCGGCTACTCGCCGCTGCGGCTGCACGGCCGGAGCCGCATCGAGACCTCGATCGCGATCGCCCGTCAGGTCGGTCGCCACCCGAGCGGGCAGGTGCTCGTGGCCTCCGCCGCGAACTGGCCCGACGCCATCGCCGGCGGGCTGTACGCGGCGGACCGGGGCGTGCCGCTGGTCCTGAGCTGGCCCGACTCCGCGGCCGACGAGCGTTCCGCCGGGGTGACGACGGCGCTGCGCGACCTCGGCGCTCGGGACATCGTCCTCCTGGGTGGTGACGCCGCGCTGTCCGGCCAGGTGTTCGCCCAGGCCCGCGAGGTGGCGCCGACGCGCCGGGTCGCCGGCTCCACCCGCTTCGCCACCGCCACCGAGATCGCGCGCCAGCTGTGGGGCCGGACCGGCTACGCCCCCGGGCAGTCGTTCGTGGTCGTCAACGGCGACCGCGGCAACGGGTGGGCGATGGGCCTCGCGTCGGCGCCCCTCGCGGCCCGCAACGACGCGCCGCTGCTGCTCGTCAACGACGGGCTCACGACCCAGCAGCCGGCCACGCTACCTGCGCGGGACCCTGCGGTACCGCCTGGACCGGAGCGCCCTCGGCCTGCTGGTGGGGCCGGTGACGGCGACGAGCGAGCCCTACACGCGGGCGTTCACGGCCCAGCGGGTCCGGGAGCTCCTCGGCGGATGAGCGCCCGCCTGGAGACCCGTCGTCCTGGTCGCTGCGGTGGCGGCCGCTGGCCGTCGCCGCGACCGCGGCCTGCGCGTCGACCGGCGAGCCGGCCCAGACGGCCGCGACCGCGGTGCGCGGCGGTCGACGCCGCCGGGCTCACCCAGACGGTCGTGCCGGCCGTCGACGGCCTCTCGCGCGTGACCGTCACCACCGCCACGTTCGGCGAGACCGACGGCGTCGACGGCGTCCTCGAGCTGACCGTCCGCGCCGGCGACGTCGAGCGCACCACCGCGGCGGCAGGGGCTGACCTCGTGGACAACGCCCCGGTCACGCTCGCGTTCGAGCCGATCCCCGACAGCGCCGGCGAGACCGTCGAGCTGACCTTCCGCTACGCCGGCGCCGAGCCGCTCGCGCTCTACCTCGACCCGTACGACGCCTACGCGGACGGCGCCCTCACCGGCGGTGGCGACCTCACGTTCTCGCTCGGGCACCGCGACCGGGTCGGCGGGGCGCTGTCGGCGGCGGGCCGGGTCGTCGCGGACGCCGGCGACCGGGCCACCTCGGACCCGGCGTTCCTCGTGGTCTGGCTCGCCGCGCATCGCCGGCGCGGTCACGCTGACGGTCCGCACCCGGCGAGGTCACTGACCCCAGCGCGCCGCGGGGTCCTCGCGCAGGGTGTCGAGGAGAAGCGGGACGGCCAGGGCGAGGGTGGCCACGACGAACACGGCTCCAGGCCACGTCGGCGAGCTGCTGGCCGTCCGCGGCGCCGAGCGGTGGGCCCAGCGGCAGCAGCGTGCGCGCCGACTCGCCCAGCCCACCGAGCGCGCCGGTGAACAGGATCCCGCCCCACAGCAGGAACGCCGCCGCGAACACGCCGGCGACCTGCGCGAGGTGCAGCACCACGATGCCGCGGCGGTCGGTGCGTGCCAGCAGCAACCCGATGGCCGGCGTCAGCCACATGAGGTAGTGGGCCGAGAACTGCGAGAAGGCGAACACGACCAGGTGGGTGAGCGCCACCCACCGCCACAGGTGGGCGCGCGGGACCGGGCCGCTCCCCCACCACGCGAGGCTGCGACCCAGGAGGTAGATCCCGAGCGTCAGCAGCACGGCGACGAAGAGGTAGACGCCGGGACCTCCGCGGTCGGCCGTCACGGCGAACGCGAACCAGTTGGACCCGAACGAGTAGTCGCCGACCGCCGCGACCTCACCGTAGGTCCCGCCGACGAGCCGGTTCAGCCCCATCGACAGCGCGAACGGGGCGACGGCGACGCCGGCCCACGCGGCCTGCCGCAGCCAGGAGCGGTGGAGGACCAGCGCGAAGACCGGCACGAACACGATCGGGTAGGTCCGCAGGGTGATCGCGAGCCCGAGGAGCAGGGCGGCCCACCACGGGTGGTCACGCTCGGCGAGGAGGAGCGCCGCCAGCACGGCGACGACGGGGAACGCCTCGTAGCGCGCGAAGATCAGCGTGGCGTAGATCGCCGCCGGCGACAGCATCCAGAACGCCCACGCCCGGCGGGCGCGGCGCACGGTCGCCTCGTCGCGGGGTCGGCCGTCGTCGCGGCCCCAGGCGAGCCAGAGCAGCACCAGCCCCGCGCCGACCTCGGCGAGCACGTAGGGCAGCTTCAGCAGGGTGATGGCCCGCCACGCGTCGGGGCGGGCCAGGAACGCGGTCATGTGCTCGGGGATGAGCCCGAACGGGTCGGCCCACCACCACGGGTGGGTCCAGAGCCCGTCGGCGGCACCGAGCAGGGGCTGGACGAGCCGCAGCCACAGCGCGTGGACGCCGTGGGCGCCCATGTTCACGAGGTAGTCGTCGTAGACGTCGGCGTGGAACGCGATCAGGTGGGCGCGCCAGTAGACGGCGAGCGTGTCGCTGGAGATGCCGACCGGTAGGAGCAGGAGCCGCACCACGGCGCCGATGCCGGCCCACCACAGGAACGGCCCCCGGAGCGCCCGGTCCCGGAGCGGGACCGGGACCCAGGTCAGCCAGCGCGACGCCGACCCCGCAGCCGTGGCGGGCACGTCAGCGGTTCTCGCGCTTGACCTTGCGGACCGCGGTCCGGACCTTCACCGAGTTCGCGGCGATGCGGACGGCGTTCCTCAGCCCCTTGTCCTGGGCGGCGCGGACGAACCGCTTGGCGAGGTCGACCGGCGAGCGGCGGATGGGCGCGCCCGGCTCGGTCCGCACGTAGCGGAACTCGCGGCCCTCGAGGTCGGGGGCCCGCCGCGGCATCCGGCAGAACTCGATCAGCGGCGCGAGCGCCTTCTCCCAGGTCATCTGGGGCGCGAGTGCGGCGACGTTGGCCTGACACTGCGCGCGACGCTCGGGGTCGGCGATCGCGAGCAGCGCCCGCGCGATGTCGTCGGGGTCCTCGGCCTTGACGACCTCGCCGAGGTCGTGCTCGAGGACGAGGTTCGACAGCGAGTCGCCCTCGGTGGCGAGGATCGGCAGCCCGGCCCACAGGTAGTCGAGGATGCGGGTGCGGAAGCTGAGCTCGGTCTCGATGTGGAGGAAGTGCGTCGAGACCCCGACGTCGGCGTCGAGCAGGTAGTTGGCTCGGTCGTCGTAGTCGACCCAGCCGGGGTTGAAGAAGACGTGCTTGTCGAGGAGCCCGAGGCGGTCAGCCACCTGGTGGGCCTCGGCCGCCCGCATCATCTCGGGGACGTCGGGGTTGGGGTGGGCGGTGCCCAGGAAGAACAGCTTGAGCCGCGGCTGCTGCTCGGCCGCCCTCGCGACCCCCTCGATGAGCGACGCGGGGTCGAACCAGTTGTAGATCCCCCCGCCCCACAGCAGGACGATGTCGTCCTCGTCGATGCCCTCGATCGCCCCGCGGATCGCGTGCCGCGTCTGCACCGGCGGGTCGGCCGGCAGGCCGAACGGAGCGATCCCGAGGAGCGAGCGCAGGTCGGGGTCCTGGTCGTAGGTCGCCGGGTTGATGCGGCCGACCGCGGCGAGCTGACCGAGCCAGAAGTCGCGCTGCTTCTCCGAGGCGCACAGGAGCAGGTCGCCGCGCTCGATCTGGTCGTTGACGACATCGCGGTCGGACTTGGCCGTCGCCCAGCGCTCCTGCGGCGGCTCGTTCTTGCGCATCACGAGCGCTTCGATGTGGAACGGGTCGTAGATGTCGACGACCACGGCCGCGTTCGACGTGGCGACCTCGGGGAAGTGGTACATCGTGAAGCCCTGGCTCACGATGACCTCGGCGTCGTCCACGAGCCGCTTGCTGTTGCCGGCCGTGATGTGCTCGACCCGGAAGCCGGGGTGGGACACCTCGGGCTTGCGCATCGAGGCGAGCACGACCTCGTGCTCCCGCGACAGGGTCTTCGCCATCTCCCACACGCGGATGGCGGGACCGGCCATCTTCGCGCCGAGGGTGTCGGCGGTGAGGATCAGGATCCGTTGCCGGGTGGTGGCGTGCCACATCAGGTCGAAGGTGTCGACCACCTGTTGGAAGACGGTGAGGAACGTCGCGTCGGGGACGTTCGGCATCACGGCCTTCTTGAACAGCCGCAGCACGTCGCGGTCGTCACGGCGGCGGTTCGCCTGGACGAAGGCGCGCTTGGTCCGCAGCTTCTCGAACATCAGTCCGAAGTCGCGGATCGCGGCGAGGTGGGCGCCGGTCATCGCGGTCACGTGCGGCTCGGGGTCCGGCTGGCCCTCGGTGTCGGGGCCGATGCGGTAGTCGCCGAGGTCGGAGTCCTCGTTGTAGAAGCCACGCAGGAGCGACAGCATCAGCGACGAGGGCAGCGTCTTGGACAGGAGCTCGTCGCCGTAGTTCTTGAAGATGGTCGCCAGCGCGTTGCGCTCGAGCATGTACCGCTCGCGCGGGTACCCGAAGCGCTCGATGGTGCCGTGGTGGCGGTGGTAGAGGACCGAGGCCGGGACGAACCAGGTCTCCCAGCCCATCACCCACAGCCGCCAGCCGTAGTCGACGTCCTCGAAGAAGGCGAAGTAGTCGTCGTCGAAGCCACCGACGTCGAGGAAGAAGCGGCGCGGGGTCGCCAGCGACGCGCCGGTCACGAAGATCGTGGGCTCGGTGCGGAGGTCGGTCGGGGGGGTCTCCTCGCGGTGGGCGGCGAAGCCGTGGCCGTAGAAGGCGAGCTCGCCGCCGGCGAAGTCGACCTTCTCGCCGGCGGCGTCGAGCACCAGCCCCCCGGTGCACTTCACGTGCTCGTGGACCATCATCGGGCGGACCAGCTCGCGGAGCCAGGTCGGGGCCGCGATGGCGTCGTTGTTGATGAGCGCGAGGATCTCGCCGTCGCCGAGCCGCGCGCCCTGGTTGACCGCCGGCGCGAACCCCACGTTGCTGTCGTTGCAGACCAGCTGGACCTCGGGGAACCGCTCGCGCACCAGCTCGATCGACCCGTCGGTCGAGTGGTTGTCGATCAGCACGACCTCGACACGGCCCTCGGGGTAGTCCTGGTCGAGGACCGACCGCAGGCACGGCTCGAGGTAGTCGCGGCCGTTGTAGTTCACGACGACGACCGTGACGGTCGGCCAGCGCTGCTGGTCCACGCGTTCCCCTCTACCTCGGTCGGTCCGGCGGCCCCCACGGACGCCGCGACGAGCGTGCCCTACCGTGCGGGCGGGGCGCGAGCGATGTGTACCAGACGCGCCTGTCGGCCCCCGGCTGGCCGCGACCGAGGGGTGGCCCCGGTCGGCCTCCGGTGGCCGTCCCCGGGACGGTACGGCCCACCACCGCCCAACGACCGTGACCGATGGCCCGGGTGACGCGGTGGTCAGTACCGTCGGGGGTACGCCGACGACACGGCGGGCCCCGGCGAGGAGCCGGGTGCGGACCCGCGACACGACGACCACGACGAGGAGGTGCGAGCCGTGACCCAGGACGCTGAACGGGACTTCGACGAGCTCGCCTCGGTCGTGGCCCACGAGCTCAACACGCCGCTCGCCGTGATCAGCAGCGCCGCCTCCCTGCTCGAGCGCGACCCCGACCGGGAGCAGGACCCGGACGAGGCGCAGGCGATCCTCGACACGATCCGACGCAACGTCGAGCTCGCCCAGCTCGTGGTCGAGGGGATGCGCGGACGCCACGTCGACGGTCGGGACCTCCAGCTGGAACGACAGCCGACGGAGCTCACCGAGCTGGCCCGGCACACGATCAGCGACCTCGCCGGCAACGTCCTCGCCGACCACGACCCGCAGGTCGAGGGCGACCGGGCGGTCGTGGCCCAGGTCGACCCGCTGCGGGTCCGGCAGATCCTGTTCAACCTGCTCTCCAACGCGGCCAAGTTCTCCCCGCCGGGGCGCGAGATCCGGGTCGTCGTCTCGGCGGTCGACGACGGCAAGGCACGCATCCTCGTCCGGGACCGCGGCCACGGGGTCGCCCCTGGCGACGTCGAGCGCATCTTCGACAAGTGGACCCGCGCCGACGCGGACACCACCGGGCTCGGGCTCGGCCTGCACCTGTCGCGCGCGATCGCCCGCGCGCACGGCGGCGACCTCCGGCTCGAGGAGCCCGACGACGGTCAGGGGGCCATCTTCGTGCTCGAGCTGCCCCGCTGACACCGGCTGGCTGGCGCCGGCGCGCTGAGGCCCGCTGGTAGCCTGGCGGCTCGATGGACACCTCCCCCGCACCCGCCGACATCTCGGTCGTGGTCCCCGTGTTCGACGAGGTCGAGGCGCTCCCCGGGTTCCACGGCGAGCTCGTCGCCGCCGCCGCGGCCTGGCACCTCGCCGGCGTCGCGACACCGCGCGTCGAGGTGGTCTACGTCGACGACGGCTCCACCGACGGCTCGGCCGAGCTCCTCGCCAAGCTGCACGCCGACGCTCCCGAGCTGGTGCGGGTCGTGACACTGCGCCGGAACTTCGGCAAGGCCGGCGCGCTCGCCGCCGGCTTCGACGAGTCGACCGGCGCCGTCATCGTGACCCTCGACGCCGACGGCCAGGACGTGCCGACCGAGGTCCAGCGGCTGCTCGACGCGCTCGACGAGGGGCTCGACGTCGTGGCGGGGTGGCGCCGGTCGCGCGTCGACCGGCCGGTCAAGCGCTGGACCTCGCGGGCCTACAACGCCACGACCCGGTGGCTCACGGGCCTGACGCTGCACGACTTCAACACCGGCCTCAAGGCCTACCGGCGCGAGGTCGTCGACGAGCTGCCGATGTACGGCGAGTTCCACCGCTTCGTCCCGGTGCTCGCGCACGACCTCGGGTTCAGCGTCGGCGAGGTCGCCGTCGAGCACCGCGCACGCCAGGCCGGGACCTCGAAGTACCTCTCGGTCACGCGCTTCCCGAAGACCCTGCTCGACCTCCTGACGGTGCTGTTCCTCACCCGGTTCGCCGACCGTCCGCTGTACCTGTTCGGCGGGGTGGGGCTCGGGATGTCGCTCGTCGGCGCCGGCGTGATGACCTACCTCAGCCTGCTGAAGCTCCTCACCGGCGCCGGCATCGGCGGCCGCCCGCTGCTGCTGTTCGGGGTGCTGATGGCGCTCCTCGGGGTGCAGCTCATCGGCATCGGGTTCCTCGGCGACGTCATCCGCCACAGCACGGCGGGGCGCCAGACCCCCTACCGGGTCCGCCGGCGCCTGCCGTGACCGACGACCGGCCCGCACGGGGCCTGCGCGTGCTGGTGCTGACCCACGTCTTCCCCCGCGACGAGCGCGACAGCGCCGCCCCGTTCCTGCTCCGCCACCTCCAGGGACTCCAGGCCGCCGGCGTGGAGGTGCGCGTGGTCGCCCCGCACGACGCCGGCCTGCCGCTCGAGCACACGGTCGGTGGCGTGCCGGTCCGGCGCGTCCGCTACGGACCCGACGCTCGCGAGACGCTGGCCTACCGCGGCGAGATGCACCAGCTGGTGCGCTCGCCGGCGGGGGCGCTGCGGGCGCTCCGGCTGGTCGTGGGCGCTGGCCCGTGCCACCCGCGGGGAGCTCGCACGCTGGCGCCCCGACGTGCTCGACGTCCACTGGCTCGTCCCCGGCGGCGTGGTCGCCCGCCTCGCGGCGTTCCCCGCCGGTCGTCCCGCGCGTGCCCGTCCAGGTCGACGTGCACGGGACCGACGTGGCGCTCGTCGCCGGCGGCGGCGTGCGCCGCGGCGGCCGGACGCTACGCGCTCGGGGTCGCCGACCGGGTCGCGGCGATGAGCGTGCCGCTCGCCGGCGACCTCGAGCGCGCGCTCGGCCGGCCCGCCGACAGCGTGCTCCCGATGCCGGCGGCTCCTCCGCCGCCGCCCACCCCTCGCCCCGTCGACGGGCCCGTCCTCGCGGTGGGGCGCCTCGTCGCCGAGAAGGGCCACGCCGACCTCCTCGACGCCGTCGCCCGGCTGCGATCGAACGGCCGCACCGGGCTGCGCCTCACGATCGTCGGGGAAGGGCCCGAGCGCGACCGTCTCGCGGCGCACGCGGGCCGCATCGGTGTCGACCTCGACCCTCCCGGGTGCGCTCGCGCCCGACGATGCTCGAGCGGCACTACGCGCGGCGCGAGCCTGGTGGTCGTGCCGAGCCGGCGCGAGGGCTTCGGGCTGGTCGCCGCCGAGGCGCTGGCCCGGCACCGTCCGGTGGTCGCTACGGCCGCCGGCGGGCTCGTCGAGATCGTCGACGACACCACGGGGTGGTCGGTCCCTCCGGGTGACGTCGGGGCGCTCGCGGCGGCCATCGCGACCGCGCTCGACGACCCCGCCGAGGCCGACCGGCGCACCCGGGCGGGCGCCGATCGGGTGGCCGAGACGGTGGGGCGCCGCCGCGCTCGGCCGCGCCGCCGCCGACGAGCTCGCCCGGACGGCGCGTGCGCGAGACCCCGCGCGACGTGACCCCCCGACCCACGCCTCGGGTCTCCGTCGAACTTTGCCCCTGCGAACTTCAGGATCCCGAAGTTCGACCCCTCAAAGTTCGCCGGGGTCGGCCGGCGCGGGGGGTCAGCTGGTCGGTGACGGGCTCGGCTCCGGAGCGGGCTGCTGGCTCGGCGGGGTCGCGTGGTCCTCGGCGGTGAACGCGTCGAGGAGGCGCGCCAGGAACGAGCCCATCTGCTGCCGGCGCACGAGCCCGTCCGGCTCGTAGGTCGTGTCCGACGTGCCGGTCGCGATCCAGGCGGTGCGCGCCTTGTCGATGTTGACCTCGTGCGGGTTGCCCTCGTCGTCGGTGAAGTGGTTCTCACCCGCGGGGCGCCTCGGAGCCGTGGACGAGCTCGTAGGCCCGGGCGAGGAAGGTCGCCATCTGCGCACGGGTCACCGGCTCGCCGCCGGCCCGTAGGTCCGCGCCTCGGCGTCGGTGCCGCTGACCAGCCCGATCGCGGCGAGCTGGTCGATGGCGTGCTCGTGCACCGTGCCGTCGTCGTCGACGAAGGCGTCGGCGGGCTCGGCCGGCAGCGGGTACCCGGCGGCGGTGAGCGCTTCGCGCATGAAGGTCGCCATCTGGTCGCGGCGGACGGACCCGTTGGGGTCGAAGCGGCCGTCGCCGACGCCCTTGGCGACCTCCCACCAGACCACGCAGTCGATCGCGTACTCGTGGGTGGTGCCCTCGTTGACGTCGCTGAAGCCGTCCTCGGGGACGTCGCCCTGGTGGGCAGGCGTAGTCGATCGTCGGGCCGGTGCGGCCGCCCGGCGGTGGGCGAGGTCGGTCGGGGTCGGCGAGGGCGACGGCGACGGCGGCGCACCGGGCGGCCTGGAGGACGTCGATGTGGATGAGCGAGGATCGCAGGCCAGCCCGGAGGACGAGAAGCGGATCTGCTCGCCGGACATCCACTTCGTGACCTTGTTGCCGGCGGCGTCTAGCCCGGTCAAGCGCACGCCGTCGGGGCGCCGTCGCCGTTCAGGTCCTTGCGGGTCGGGTGCCCGCCCGGGCGCGCGGGTGACGACCTCGAGCTTCTCGAAGCTGCCCAGCCGAACTTCTTGGCGAGCTGGTCGTAGGTGAAGCCGACGCTCCAGCGCTGGTAGGGGTTGTTCACCCCTCGGTCGTTCTCCCACCGGGAGGTGTCGACGGCGGTCACGTACGGGATCGACGCGGTCCAGACGTGGTCGACGTCATCGGAGGATCCGCCGTGGGACGAGGAGTAGAACGTGTCGGCGATCCTGCCGTTGTAGAGTAGCACGCGGTTGGCGGAGGCGGTCACCGCCTTCTTCCAGCTTCCCCCGGAGTACGCGCGCGTCGTTCTCCTCCTGCGTGTAGCCGAGGTAGTACTGGTCGCGCGTGTCGGCGTAGATGTGGCAGCGGCAGGTCGAGCGGTTGCCGAGGTCGATGCGGATCTTGGCGTAGCTGCGCCCGGCGACGGCCTGCGCCTTCAGGGTCTCGTAGGGCCAGCTCGTCGGGACCTCGGCGAGACCCCACAGGTAGCGCTCGAGCGCGCCGGCGGAGCCGTCCGGCGCCGGCGTGATGTTCTGCACCGCGTAGATGCGGCCGCCCTCGCCGGCGTAGGAGTCGAACTCGGTGTAGCCGTACTTGAGCCGTCGGCTCGAGGTGCTGCTGCCCTCCTGGATGAAGTTCTTGACGATGGTGCCCTCGTGCTCGGCCAGGAGCAGCGAGTAGAGGTCGCCGCCCTCCCAGACCACCGTCGGGGTGCGGGGAGGCCGTTGCGCTGGGTGATCACGAAGGTGCCGTCGGCCTTGGAGGTGATGCGCCAGATGACGCCCTGCTTCTGCACCGGTAGCGGCGGCTGGCCGGCGCAGGTGGGGTCGTCGACGCAGTCCACGAGCCGCCAGGTGACCGGGCACCGGATTCGGCGGTGAGCTCGCCGTAGGCGTACTTCTGCACCAGCCCGACGCGCACGCCGGCGACCGGGTCGGTGTTGCCGACCGCGGTGCCAGGGAAGTAGGTCGTGAGGATCTGGTCGTGGTTGCAGCCGAGCAGGCCCGCGCCCTTGGCGCCGTACTGGCTCATCCCGAGCCCGTGGCCCCACCCGCCGCCGTTGACGGCGATGTCGGCGCCGGCGTCCTTGACGGACTGGGAGGTGGCGAACGGCTGCTGGGCACCGCCGGCCGGCAGGCACGCGGCGGCCTCGGCGCGGGGCGCGCGGGATCGCGGTGACGAGCCCGAGCGCGGTCGCGAGAGCGAGCACGGCGACGAGGAGTCGCCCGTGACGACGTGGCGGTGGCGGTGCTCACACGGGGCCTCGGTGCGGATGCGGCGGCGGACGGCGGGGACGGCGGCGGCAGGTGCGAGCCACGTCGCCGGCCTGGAGCCTCAACGGTTGACTCTCGTGCACAACGTGAACGCCGCCACCGCGAGGATAACGCCGGGCCCCGCCCGCGGGTTCCAGGCAGCCCCGTGACCGCGCGTGGTCGACCGGACCCCGAGGGTCAGCCCTGCGGGGTGGGGACGCGGGCACCGTCGTCGAGGACGGTCCCGGCGGCGACCACCTCGCCGTCGCCGAGCACCACGCCACGGCCGAGGCGCGCGCCGGCGTCGACGGTGACGTCGTGGCCGGCGAGGAGGCCGGTCGCCGGCGACATCCGCCCCGAGGTGGACCCGCTCGAACAGGACGCTGTCGCTGACGGTCGCGCCGGGGCCGACCGTCGACCCCGCCCCGACGACCACGTCCGGCCCGACGGTCGCACCACCGTCGACACGCGCGCCGGCGAGGATCAGCACCGGCCCCGTCAGCACGGCGTCCGCGGCGACCGAGGCGTCGGCGGCGACGCGCACCCCGCCGCCGCGGTCGGCGACCTCGTCCACCGACGGCCACGACATCGCACCGGACAGCGCCAGGCGGTGCCCCTCGAGGTAGCGCTCGGGGGTGCCGAGGTCGGCCCACACCCCGTCCCAGACGACGCCTTCGAGGTGACCGCCGCGGGCGAGGACCGCCGGGAACACCTGCCGCTCGAACGACAGCCGGCCGGGCTCGAAGCCGGCGAGCACGTCCGGCTCGAGCACGTAGGTACCGGCGTTGATGGCGTCCTGCCCCGGCAGCGTGCCGGGCGCGGGCTTCTCGACGAACTCGGTGATGCGCGTGCCCTCGCGCACGCACACCCCGTAGCTGGAGGTGTCCTCGACCCGGGTGAGGACGAGCGTGGCGTCGGCGCCGGCGTCGCGGTGGGCGGCCACGACCTCGCGGTAGTCGACGTCGGTGAGGATGTCGCCGTTCAGGACGAGGAAGCTGCCGCGCACCTGGTCGACCGCGGCCCGGACGCCCCCGGCGGTGTCGAGCGGCTCCGGCTCGGGGACCATCACGAGCTCGACGCCGACCGTGCGGGCATCCGGGCGCAGGACCTCGAACGGGCGCGGTGTCGGCTCCGACGACGAGGAACACGCGCTCGACCTCGGCGGCGGCGAGCCGGCGGATCACCCCGGACAGGAACGGCAGCCCGCAGAACGGCAGCAGCGGCTTCGGGGCGGTGTAGGTCAGCGGCTGCAGCCGCGTGCCCCGGCCGCCGGCCACGATCATCGCGTCGCGCACGGTCACGGGTGCTCCTCGGTGGGCTGGGGTGGGCGGGGGTCGTGGTCGGGGTGCGGCTCACTCGCCGGTGGTGCTGCGCCCGGTGCGGACCGCGACGAGCCGGTTCCAGGCGAGCACGAGCCCGACCCACACGGCGAGGCCGAGCCGGACGAGCGGGCGCAGCGCCCGGCCGGCGCCGGTGGCGTAGGCGCGACCGTAGAAGCGGTCGAGGCTCCTCGCGTGGGCGACGACCATCGCGGCGCGGGCGCCGCTCGTGGACGCCCCGACGGCGTGGACGACCTGGGCGTGCGGGTGGAACCGCACCCGCCAGCCCGCCTGGCGCAGCCGGTAGCCGAGGTCGACGTCCTCGACGAACATGAAGTAGCCGGGGTCGAACCCGCCGACCTCGAGGAACGCCGGGCGGCGCAGCGCCAGCGCACAGCCGGACAGCCAGTCGACGTCACGGGGCGCCAGCGGGTCGGCGTCGGACATGCGGTAGGACGCGCGTCCAGGGGTTGTCGGGCCACCACAGGCCCAGGAGACCGTGGCCGGCCGCCTGCCCGAGGGTGGGGAACGGTCCGCGCCGACGCCTGGTGGCGGCCGTCGGGGTAGCGCACGAGCGGCCCCACCGCACCGATGCGGGGGTCCTCGTCGAAGGCGGCGGCGAGCTCGCGCAACGAGCCGGGTGCGAAGCGCGTGTCCGCGTTGGCCACGATCACCACCGGCGCCGTGGTGCGGGCGACGCCGGCGTTGGCGCCCCGTCCGTAGCCGACGTTGTCGAGCGCCACCACCGTCGACCTCCGGGTGGGCGGCCCGGACGGCCTCGACCGTGCCGTCGGTCGAGCCGGAGTCGACCACGACGGTCTCCTCGGCGCCGGCCTCGGGCAGCGAGTCGAGGCAGGCCAGCACGTCCGCGCGCGTGTTGTGGGTCACGATCACGACCGCCACGCGGGCGGCCGGGGACCCGGCGGCGGACGGCGCGTCGGTCACTGCTGGCCGATCCCACCGATCCCGATGAGCGAGATGCCGGCCATGATGAGCGCCGCCCCGGACCACACGGTCGCGTTGGGCCGCTCGTGCAGGACGAGCACCGAGAAGCCGAGGATCAGCAGGTACGACAGGCTCACGACCGGGTAGGCGGTCGACAGCGGGACGCGCGACAGCGTGAGCAGCCAGAACACCGACGACGCCCCGAACGCGCCGAGGCCGGCGAGGATCTGCCAGGTGGTCGCGGCGCTGCGGACCAGGTGGCCGATGTCGCCGAGGCTCAGCTCCAGTCCGATGTGGTTCATCCCGGACTTGAGCAGCAGCTGGCCCGCGGTCGCGAGGCTCACCGAGGTGAGCAGCAGCAGCACGGTGGCGAGGTCCACGCGGTTCCCCCTGTTGGGCGGGTCGGTGACGGGATCGAGCGGGTGGCTGGTCGTCATCGGGAGACCTGCTCCCCGAGCTCGTCGAGGAGCGCGGCCAGCCCGTCGCGCCAGTGCGGCAACGGCGACAGGCCAGACAGCACCGCGTGGCGGTCCGACAGGACCGAGTACGCCGGCCGCGGCGCGGGCCGGTCGAGCTCGTCGCTCCCCATCGGTTGGAGGTCGACCTCGACCCCGGCGAGCTCGTAGACCGCGCCGGCGAGCTCGAACCACGAGCAGGTCCCGCGGTTGGTGCGGTTGTAGGTGCCGTAGCGGCCGCTGACCGCGAGCTCCCGGAGCGCGCGTGCGAGGTCGCGGGTGAACGTCGGCGAGCCGATCTGGTCGTCGACGACCCGGGCCTCGCCCTGCTCCTTGCCGACCCGCAGCATGGTCCTGACGAAGTTGTTCCCGCGCGCCCCGCACACCCAGGCGGTCCGCACGATGTAGTGCGCGTCGAGGGTCTGCCGGACGAGCTGCTCGCCGGCGGCCTTGGAACGGCCGTAGGCGTTGAGCGGGTCGATCGGCTCGAACTCGGTGTAGGGCGCCGGCTCGCCCCCCGTCGAGGCCCCGCCGGTCCCGTCGAAGACGTAGTCGGTCGAGAGCATCACGAGGCTCGCACCGGCGGCGTCGCAGGCCCGGGCGAGCCACCACGAGCCGAGCGCGTTCACCCGGTGCGCCCGGTCCGGGTCCTCCTCGCAGGCGTCGACCGCCGTCCACGCCGCGCAGTGGTAGACGACGTCGGGCGCGTGGTCGCGCACGGCCGCCCACACGGCCGGCTCGTCGGCGACATCGAGGTCGGCGTGGGTGAGGCCGACGACGTCGTCGCCGGCGTCGGTGCAGTGGTCGACGAGATCGAGGCCGAGCTGGCCGCCGGCTCCGGTGATGAGGACGCGCAACGTGGACTCCGAGCGGGACGGGCTACTTGGTGACGCCGCGACGGTCGGACGCGCCGCCGTCCTTCAGCGGCCGCCACCACCACTCGTTGTCGCGGTACCACTGGATGGTCGCGTCGAGCGCATCGTCGAAGCCGAGCTCGGGACGCCAGCCGAGCTCCTCGGTCACCTTGGTGGTGTCGACCGAGTACCGCAGGTCGTGGCCGGGCCGGTCCGCCACGAACTCGATCATCTCCTCGCCCATGCCGAACCGCTCGAGGAGGATGTAGGTGAGCTCACGGTTGGTCTTCTCGTTGCCGTCGGCGACGTTGTAGACCTCGCCGGGCGTGCCGTCGGTGAGGACCTTCCACTGGGCCGCGGCGTTGTTGACCACGTAGGTCCAGTCGCGGACGTTGCGCCCGTCGCCGTAGAGCGGGACCTTCTTGCCCTCCATCAGGTTGGTGACGAACAGCGGGATCATCTTCTCGGGGAAGTGGTACGGCCCGAAGTTGTTGCCGGTCCGGGTGACCTTGATCGGGTAGCCGTAGGTGACGCGGTAGGCGCGGGCGAGGAGGTCCGCGCCGGCCTTCGACGCCGAGTACGGCGAGTTGGGCTCGAGCGCGTCGCCCTCGACGAAGCTGTCGGGCTCGGCGATCGAGCCGTAGACCTCGTCGGTCGAGATGTGCAGGAAGTGCTCGACCTCGTGCCGACGGCCGGCCTCGAAGACCGCGCCGGCGCCGGTCATGTTCGTCTCGAGGAACTCGCGCGGTCCTTCGATCGAGCGGTCCACGTGGCTCTCGGCCGCGAAGTTCACGACCGCGTCGTGGTCGGCCATCGCGTCGAAGACCGCCTGGGGGTCGCGGATGTCGCCGTGGACGAACGCGTAGCGCGGGTCGTCGGCGTAGTCGCGCAGGTTGGCCGGGTTCCCCGCGTAGGTCAGCAGGTCGTAGTTGGTGACCTGGACGTCGTCGGTGCTGCCGAGGACGTAGCGGATGAAGTTGGACCCGATGAAGCCGGCACCGCCGGTGACGAACACGCGCATGTCATCACGCTCCTGAGGCTGGTGGGGAGGTGGAGGGGGACGCTACCGGCAGCGTCAGATGCCGACCTGGCTGTGGTCGCCCAGCATGAACCGGTACGCCTTGGGCTTGCGGTCCTCGCGGGTGATCTCGACGTCGCGGCCGAGGAGCGAGCCCTCGATCCGCGGGATGTCGACGACGCGGCAGCGCTCGAGCACCACCGAGTGCTCGATCTCGGTGCGCTCGATCAGGCAGTCCGCGGCGATCGAGGTGAACGGGCCGATGTAGGTGTCGACGAGCCGGGTGTTGCGGCCGATCACGGCGGGCCCTCGGACGGTCGAGTTGACGAGCTCCGCGCCCTCCTCGATCACGACCTGCCCCACGACCTGGGAGGTGTCGTCGACGGTGCCATCCATCCGCTCGGCGAGGGTCCCCAGCACGATCCGGTTGGCCTCGAGGAGCTCGTCCTTCTTCCCGGTGTCGAGCCACCAGCCCGTCACCGTCGAGGCCTTCACGGTCTTGCCCTCGTCGATCAGCTGCTGGATCGCGTCGGTGATCTCGAGCTCGCCGCGAGCGGAGGGCTCGATCCTCCCCGACGCCTCCACGATGGCGTGGGTGAACAGGTAGACACCGACGAGCGCCATGTTCGACGGCGGGTCCTTGGGCTTCTCGACCAGCCGCACGATGTGGCCGGCGTCGTCGAGCTCGGCGACGCCGAAGCGCTCCGGGTCGTCGACCGGCTTCAGCAGGATCTGCGCGTCCGGCTTGTGCTCCTGGAAGTCCTGGACCAGCTCGGTGATGCCGCCCTCGATGAGGTTGTCGCCGAGGAACATGACGAAGTCGTCGTCGCCGAGGAAGTCGGCGCCGGTCAGGACCGCGTGGGCGAGCCCCAGCGGCTCGGGCTGCGGGATGTAGGTCGCCTTGATGCCGAGGGCGGAGCCGTCCCCGATGGCGGCCTCGATCTCGTCGGCGGTGTCGCCGACGATGATGCCGATGTCGGTGATGCCGGCGTCGCGGATCTGCTCCAGCCCGTAGAACAGGATGGGCTTGTTGGCGACGGGGACGAGCTGCTTGGCGCTCGTGTGGGTGATGGGGCGCAGCCGGGTGCCGGCGCCTCCGGCGAGCACGAGTGCCTTCACGACAGGCTCCTTCGGGGGTGTACGGGGCGTGGGAGGTCGGGGGGAGGTGCGGTGGCGGGCGGTGCGCGACGGGCCTAGGAGGTGGCGTCGCTCCCGGCGGCGACGAGGACGTCGGCGCCGTCGGGCGGGGTGACGCCCGCGGGCAGTGCCTGGACGGGGGCGCCGAGGGTGGCCGCGACCCAGCGGGCCTGCTCCTCGGCACCGGGGACGGTGTAGACGGTGGTGGTCGCGCCGGCGTCGATGTCGCCGCTCCCGGCACCGTAGGAGGTGAACCCGGTCCAGTGCAGTGTGGCGATGACGACGTCCGCCGCATCGGGGCGGTCACCCGTCCAGACGGCCACCCGGGTGTCCGTGCGCTCCTCGGCGGTGCCGCGCGGCGGCAGCACCTCGCCGTCGCGGAGTGCGGTGAACAGCGCCTCGGCGCCCGGGGCGTAGGCGACCACGTAGCTCTTGCCGCCGATCGTCTGGGTGTAGCCGGGGACGACGGTCATCGGGATGCCACCGCTCGCGAGGCCGCGCAGCTCCTCGGCGAGGGTGCGCATCGTCGCGAGGCCCAGGCCCTGGTCGGTGGTCACGTTGTCGGCCACCTCCTCGATGACCCGGAACAGCTTCGGGAGGTCGGTGAGGGTCCGGGTGGCGACCATCCGTTTCACCATGGCCTTGAGGAAGGTCTGCTGACGCTCGATCCGCTCGAAGTCGCCGCGGGCGCCCCGCCGCGAGCGGACGTAGGACAGCGCCTCGGGCGGGGACATCTCGTGGCAGCCCGGCTCGAACGCAGCCCCGGACTTCCTGTCGTAGAGCTCCTCGTCGAGACAGATCTCGACCGACCCGAGCGTCTCGACGACGCCCATGAACCCGGTGACCGACACCTCGGCGTAGTGGTGGACCGGGATGCCGAAGTTGCGGGTCACGATGTCGACCAGCGCCTCCGGCCCGTCCACGAAGGTCTCGGTCAGCTTGTGGCGGTCCCCGTCGGCGTCGTAGACGAGCAGGTCGCGCGGGAAGCTCACGAGGCTCACCCCCTCGTGGTCGGGGGTGACCGAGGCGAGGATGATCGTGTCCGACCGCTGCCCGTCGAAGGACCCGAGCTTGAGCTCGAGCTCCTCCTCCCGGGTGAGGCCCTCGCGCGAGTCGGAGCCCACCACCAGCACGTTCATCGCCTGGCCGGCGTCCTTGCCCTCGAGCGAGCTGACGGGGATGCGCGTGAGGTTGGCGTCGGCGGTGCGGTAGAGCGCGATGCCGGTGCCGACGACCCCCACCGCGGCGACCGCGGTGAGCGCCGTGAACAGCAGGAGCACCCGACGTGTCCGACCGAAGCGGTAGCCGCCGACGACCGTCGGCCCCCAGCGCCCCGGCTCGCCTCCGGCCGCGGCCGTCATCGCTGTTCCCAGTCGGCCCCGACGGTGACGACGACGTCGCCCTCGGCCGGCGCCTCGTCGAGCGCGACGAGCTCTGCGCCGGGGAGGAACTGCAGGAGCAGCTCCGCCTTGGCCTCGTCGCCCGGCCCGTAGCCGATCAGCGTCGTCTTGTGGGTGAAGTCCGGAGCGTCCTCGGAGCCGGCGTTGCCGGTCGCGACGACGGTGAACCCGCGCGCCTCGACGAACCGCTCGACCTCGCCGGCGAGACCCTCGGAGCCGACCCCGTTCAGGACCACGACCGACACGTCCGACGCGGCGAGCTCGACCGGTGCCGTCAGGCCGACCTGCGGGATCGCGGTCCCGTCGCGCAGCGCCTCGAACAGCGCCTCGGCTTCGTCCTCGATGACGTGGGCGTAGTGGGTCTCGTTGGAGTAGTAGCTCGGGACCGCGCGGGTCTCGACGGTCTCCGGCGACAGGCCCTTCAGCGAGTTGGCGAGCCGCAACATCTCGGCGCCGCCGAGGTCCCGGTCGGTCTTGATGGCGCCGGCGACCGCGTCGATCAGCCGCTTGACGCGCAGCGGGTTCGCGAGGGTGCCGGCGCTCGTCACCTTCTCCATCGCCTGGCGGATGAAGTACTGCTGCCGGGCGATCCGACCGAAGTCGTCGTCGGCGCCGAACTGGTCGCGGATGTGGCGCGAGCGGACGAACCCGGCGGCGGCCCGGCCGTCGAGCACCTGGCAGCCAGCGGGGAGGTCCACGCCGGCGTACTTGTCCACCATCGGCTTGTCGATGCAGATGGGCACGCCACCGACCGCGTCGGTGATGCGGAGGAAGCCGGCGAGGTTGACCTCGACGTAGTGGTCGATGTCCACCCCGACGAGGTCCTGCACGGTCCGGACGAGGAGGTCCGGACCGCCGATCGCGTGGACCGCGTTGATCTTCTCCGCACCCTCCCCCGGCACCTCGACCTTGAGGTCACGCGGGAACGAGACGATGGCGGCGCGCTCGCGCAGCGGGCTCAGCTGCACCAGCATGACCGTGTCGGTCAGGTTGGTGCCGATGTCCTCGGTACCGAGCTCGAGGAGCTGCTGGTCGGAGAGCCCCTCCCGGCTGTCGGTACCGACGACGAGGACGTTCAGGGTCTCGGTGACGGGGGCGAGGCTGGGGTCGTCGGAGGCGGCGTCGGCGCGGTCCTGGTTGGCCTCGAGGGCGGGGATCTCCTCGCGGTCGAGCTTGCTGTTGGCGTAGCGCCACAGGGCCAGCCCGCTCGCGAGGCCGAGGATCACCAGCGCCACGAGGGCGAGGGTCGCGAGACGGACGGCGGTGCCCCACCGCCGGCGCTTGGCGTGCCGGACGGAGGTGAAGATCGGCGTTCGGGGACCGGTCACGGAGGGTGTGGCTCCAGATCGACGGACGCGGCGGGACGGTGACACCGGGGCGCACGGAGGCGAGCCGGCCGGGTGGGGTACCGCCGGTCCCGGCGGTGCCTCCCGACGGTTTCCGGGGGCGGCCGGACGTGCCGACCGACGCCCAGGGGGGACACCGCGCGCGGTGGCCGCCCGGTCGGGAGCGAGACAGAGGGAGGCTAGCATCGTGGCCTCCCCCGGACGACCCGCCAGCGACCCCGAGGACCGTGTCCGTGCAGCTCGGTGCCCGCCCCACCGGCCCTCCCCCCGCCGACGACCTCGCCGGCGCCCTGCGCGGGGCGGCGGCCACGCTCGGCCACCGGCCGGCGGTGACGGTCCTGCGGGCCGACCGCCGCGAGGAGCAGGGCTTCGCCTCGTTGGCCCAGTGGGCCAGCAAGACCGCCCACTGGCTCGCGCTGGAGCACCTGCTCGAGCCCGGCGACGTCATCCGGCTCGTCGGCCCGCCGGGGTGGCTCCCGGTCGCGGTGTGCCTCGGGGCGTGGTGGGCGGGGGTCACCGTCCGGGTCGGCGAGGAGCCCGCCGACGTGGCCGTCGTGCACGAGTCGGTCGCCGGCCCGGTGCCCGAGCCCGAGGTCGTGAGCTACGGCGACGCGGTCGACGGCACCCCGGTCGGCCCGGCCGCGCACGAGCCGTTCGCCATCGCCGTGCAGACCTTCCCGGACCAGCCACCGCCGCCGTCGCGCGAGCCCCGAGGCCGTGGCCCTGGAGGTCGACGGGCGCACCTGGACGCACGCCGAGCTGCTGGCCGCGGCGGCCGCGCTCGGCGACGGGACGCTGGGCCTCGACGCCGACGCGGCCGACGCCGCGACCTGGGTGCCGGCGCTCGCGGTCCACCCCCTCGTGTCCGGCAGGCCAACGGTCCTGCTGGCCGGGGCGCCGCGCAGCGCGGCCGCCGGCGAACGGGTCGACTCCTGGGTGTGAGGCCACCGCCGCCGCGAACCGCGGCGTCCGCGTCTCCGGGCCGACCGCCAGCGACAGGACCTGCCGTGACCCGCTTCTCCCACACCGTCGAGACCGAGGACGTCGTCGCGGCCCCACGGTCGGAGATCTGGGACGTCCTGAGCGACCCCGACCGGCTCGCCCCGCTCGTCCCCCGGCTGGGGCGGATCGAGGCCCAGGGCAACCGCTGGTGCTGGGTGCTCGAGGGCTTCTCGGCGCTCGGCGTCACGATCCAGCCGGCGTTCACCGAGGCGATGGACTTCGTGCCCCAGGAGCGCATCCGCTTCGAGCACGCGCCGCAGGCCGGGCGCCGCGAGAACGCCGGCGCCAACGGCGACTACCGGCTCGCCGACGACGAGGGCGGGACACGGCTGTGGATCCGCATCGCGGTCCACGTCGACCTGCCGCTGCCGAAGCTGGTCGGCGGGGCGGTCCGGGCGGTCATGCGGCGCGAGGTCGACCGGATGGGCGACGGCTTCGCCGCGAACCTGCGTCGCGAGGTCGGCGTGCGCCGAGGCCGAGGCGGCCTGAGCAGACCGTCCTCAGCGGTGGTGGGGGTGCCCGTGCTCGTGGGCGGCGTGCTCCTCGACCGCAGCACGGGCGTCCTCGGTGTAGAGCACCCCGACGAGCTCGCCCTGGTTCGAGGTGACGAGCACCGACGCGGTCGAGGCACGGTCCATCCGCTCGAGGAGCTCCGGGAGCGACTCGCTGGGGCGCACGGTCGTCGGTCCCTCGATCAGCACGGTCTCGACGCCGTCGTCGCTGGGGTGCTCCAGCGAGCGCGCGAGGACCTTGCCGAGGACGACGCCCGCGTCGGTCGTGACCAGCACGAACGGGGCATCCCCGAGCGCCGCGGCAGCGTCGGCCACGGTCGCGTCCAGCCCCACCGTCGGCACCTCGCGGGCCAGCTCCGCGACGATCGCGCGTCCCCCGCCGCGGCTGCCTTCCAGCGGCTCGCCGGCGTTCACCCAGTCCTCGAGCCCGCCGGCGTAGTCGTACGCCTCGAACCCGAGCGTCTCGAGCCGCCACGCGGCCCGGGGCGACTGGTCTCAGGTGTGCCCGGAGCAGTAGACGACCACGGGCCGGTCACGGTCGAGCTCGGCGACGTGGTCCGGGTCGAGGGACTTCAGCGGCAGGCTGACCGCGCCCGGGAGGTGCAGCGCCTCGAACTCGGCCGGCGGGAGCACGTCGACGAGCTGGGCGTCGCGCTCGTCACGCAGACGCCGCAGCTCGTGGCGGTCGATCGCCCTCATGCCGACCTCAGACCGACAGGCGCTTGGCGTCGATGGCGAACAGGTCGTCGGCCTCGCTCGTGACCGCCCCGAGCAGGCCCTTGACCTGCGGCAGGAGCTGGGTCATGTAGAACCGCGCGGTCACGATCTTGTCGCGGAGGAACAGATCGTCGTCCCCGCCGTCGATGGCCGCCTGCGCCGCCGCGGCGCCCTTGGCGAGGAGCCACCCGCCGACGACGGTCGACATGAGCCGCAGGAACGGGGTCGCGGCGGCGAGGGTGTTCTGGAACTCCTCGCGCTGCTCGAACAGCCAGCCGAGCGCCTCCTCGAGCACGTCGATGCCCTCGCCGAGCGCGGTCCCGAGCGGGGCGAGCTCGCCGTCGAGCGCGGCGGCGTCCTCGCGCATGTCGGCCACGACGCCCTTGACGAACGCCCCGCCGTCGTAGGGGAGCTTGCGGCCGACGAGGTCGATCGCCTGGATGCCGTTGGTGCCCTCGTAGATCGGGGCGATGCGCGAGTCGCGGAAGTGCTGCGCGACGCCGGTCTCCTCGACGTAGCCCATGCCGCCGTAGACCTGGATGGCGAGGGAGGTGAGCTCGACGCCGAGGTCGGTGCTCCAGCCCTTCGACATCGGCGTGAGGAGGTCGGCCATCTTGCGCTCGTGCTCGCGGATGTCGTCGTCGGTGTGGTGGTGGGCCTTGTCGATGGCGGCCGCGTTGCGGTAGGTCAGCGCCCGCATGGCCTCGATGTAGGCGCGCATCGTCATGAGCATCCGCCGGATGTCGGGGTGCTTGACGATCAGCGACTGGCCGCCCTGGAGGTCGTCGTCACCCGGGGCCTTGCCCTGGCGCCGCTCGAGCGCGTAGCCGACGGCCTGCTGGTAGGCGCGCTCGGCGATGGACAGGCCCTGGACGCCGACGCCGAGCCGGGCGTCGTTCATCATCGTGAACATCTGGCGCATGCCCTTGTTGGGCTCGCCGATGAGGTAGCCGACCGCCCCGTCGGAGTTCTCGCCGTACGCCATCACGCAGGTGGGCGAGGCGTGGATGCCGAGCTTCTCCTCGATGGAGACCACGTGGACGTCGTTGCGCTCGCCCGGCGAGCCGTCCTCGTCGACGAGGAACTTCGGGACGATGAACAGCGAGATGCCCTTGGTGCCGGCGGGCGCGTCGGGCAGGCGGGCGAGCACCAGGTGGATGATGTTCTCGCTCATGTCCTGCTCGCCGTACGTGATCCAGATCTTGGTGCCCGTGATCCGGTACGTGCCGTCGTCCTGCGGGATCGCCTTGGTCGTGAGGGCCCCGACGTCGGAGCCGGCCTGCGGCTCGGACAGGTTCATCGTCCCCGCCCACTGGCCGGTGATGAGCTTGGGGAGGTAGGTCTGCTGCAGCTCGTCGGAGCCGTGCTCGAGCAGGTCGACGATCGCGCCCGTGGTCAGCAGCGGCGCCAGCGAGAACGCCATGTTGGCGCTCGTCAGCATCTCCTTGAAGGCGGTCCCGACCGCCAGCGGGAACCCGCCGCCGCCGAACTCGGGCGGGAAGGTGAGCGCGCCCCAGCCGGCCTCGACGTACTGGCTGTAGACCTTCTTGAACGACTCGGGCGTCGTCACCCCGCCGTTCTCGACGACGCAGCCCTGCTGGTCGCCCTCCTGGTTGGTCGGGGCGACCGCCGACGAGCAGAAGCGGCCGGCCTCCTCGAGCAGACCGGCGACCATGTCGGCGTCGGCGTGCGAGAAGTCGTCCAACTCGGCGAGCTCGGGGAGCCCGGCGATGTGCTCGAGGACGAAGCGGATGTCACGGAGCGGGGCGGTGTAGGTAGTCATGCCGCCGATGCTACCGACGCGCCCCGAGCGGTCGGAAGCCCATCCGGCCGGGCCCGCCGGGCCACTACGCTGCCGCGGTCCGGCGACGAGGAGACGGCAGACGGTGGCGCGCGTGCCCCGGCCCACCCTCCCCCGCCCGGCGGCCATCCCGCTGCCCACCCCGGTGGCCCGCGTCCTCCACGCGCTGGGCCTACCGGTCCAGGAGGTCGCCGCGTACTGGCGGCAGGAGCAGCGCTCGCTGAAGGTGGGCACCGCCGCGCTGCTGGTCGGACTCGGCGCGACCCTCGTCGCCGGCCTCGTCCTCGGCGCCGCCCGCGGGCCGCTGGAGGAGCACCCCGGCCTACTCGTCCTCATCCCGGCGGCGATCGGCATGCGCGGGTCGATCTTCGGGTCGATGGCGTCACGGCTCGGGACCGCCATCTGGACCGGTGAGTTCGAGCCGCAGGTCCAGCGCCGCAACTACCTCGGACGCCAGATCGAGGCCGCCGGGCTGCTCACCGTGACCACCTCCACGCTCGCCGGCACCCTCGCCTGGCTCATCGGGCGAGCGCTCGGCCTGTCGGTGATCCCGCTCCTCGAGCTCGTCGCGGTGTCGCTCGTGGGCGGGGTGCTGTCCTCGTTGGCGCTCGTGGCGGTGACCGTGCAGGTCGCCAGGGCCGCCCAGGAACGCGGGTGGAGCATGGACGACGTGGGCGCGCCGACGATCACGGCGACCGGCGACCTCATCACCCTGCCGGCGCTGCTGTTCGCGACCCTGCTGCTCGAGGTCGAGGTGGCGGCCCTCGCCGTCGGCGCCGTGGGCGTCGTCGGGGCGGTGTGGGCCGGGTGGTACGGGTGGCGGCACGAGGAGGCGCTGATCCGTCGGGTCGTGCGCGAGTCCCTGGTGGTGCTGACCGCGGCCGTCACCATCGACGTCCTCGCGGGGCTCGTGATGGAGTCGCGGGCCGACCAGCTCCTCGCGATCCCGGCGCTGCTCGTCCTCATCCCCCCGTTCATCGCCAACTGCGGGTCGCTGGGCGGGATGCTCGCGAGCCGGCTCGCGTCCAAGCTCCACGTCGGGCTGCTCGAGCCCCGGGCGCTGCCCGGCAAGCTCGCCGGCCTCGACATCTCGGTGATCTTCCTCCTGGCCACGGTGGCGTTCACCGGCGTCGGCACCGTCGGCTGGATCGCCGCCACCCTGGCCCGCCTGTCCCCGCCCGGCGTCCTCTCGCTGGTCGGGGTGACCCTCCTCGCCGGCGCGTTCGCCGCCGGCATCCTCGCGATCGTCGCCTACACCACGGCCACCGCGACGTTCCGCTTCGGACTCGATCCCGACAACCACGGGATCCCGATCGTCACCGCGGCGATGGACTTCCTGGGCATCCTGTGCCTGGTGGGAGCCACCGCCATCCTCGGATTGGGGTGAACGCACGCATGCGACAGCAACGACGGACCGTGAAGGACCTGCTGGTCGGCGCGAAGGACGCGGCCGAGCTGATGGTCGACCTCGCCTACGCCGCCGTCTTCTTCGGCGACGAGGACCTCGCCCGCGAGGTGCTGAACCTCGAGGACCAGGTCGACGACGCACTCGTCGACCTGCGGACGGTGTGCATGCTCGCCGCCCGCACGCTGGAGGACGCCGAGCAGCTCGCCGGCGTGCTGTCCATGGCGGTCTCGATCGAGGGGATCGCCGACGCGGCCGAGGACATCGCGCGGGTCGTGCTGAAGGACCTCGGCATCCCACCCGAGCTGCGCGACGACCTCCGCCACGCCGAGGAGGTCGTGGCCCGCGTGCAAGATCCGCGAGGAGAACGAGCTCGAGGGGATGAGCCTGCGCGACCTCGAGCTACCGGCCCACACCGGGATGTGGGTGATCGCCATCCGACGCGATCTCGACTGGGTCTACGGCCCCGGCGGCGACGAGCACCTCCGCGAGGGCGACGTGCTGTTCCTCCAGGGACCCGGCGAGGGGGTCGACCGCGTGCGCGAGCTCGCCGGCGGGACCCCCCACCAGCTCCCACCCCCGGTCGAGGGCAAGAAGCTGTCCAACCTCGACCGCGCCGTCGACCTCGTCGTCGAGCTCAAGAACGCCTCCGAGGTCGCGGTCGGGCTCGCCTACTCGGCGATCCTGTTGCGGGACCGGTCGCTGGCGCTCGAGGTCAGCGTCATCGAGGACAAGTCCGACGACCTCTACCACGGGCTCGAGGGCTGGGTGCTGCGGGCGGCGGCCGAGGCCGAGGACCCGGAGCAGCTACGCGGGCTGATGCACCTGGCGTCGGCGTCGGAGCGGATCGTCGACTCGGCCCAGTCGATGACCAAGCTCATCGAGAGCGACGACCCGCCGCACCCCGTCATCGCCCAGGCGCTGTCGGAGGCGGACGAGATCGTGTGCGACGCGATCGTCCACGAGGGCTCCCACGTCGCCGGCCGGACCCTCGGCGAGCTGGGCCTCCACACCGAGACCGGGATGGAGATCCTGGCCATCGACCGCGACCGCCGCTGGGTCTACCGGCCGCGGTCCTCGCGCATCCTCGAGGTCGGCGACCGTCTGCTCGCGCTCGGCCCCGAGGAGGGCGCCCCCCGGCTGCGCGAGTGGTGCGGCGACGAGCGCCCCGAGGGCGAGGAGGGCTGGACCGACCCCGAGCTCGACATCGACCTCTGACCCGTTGCGTTGACGGTCTGCCCCGGCATACCGGGCTGGACCGTCAACGCAACCGTCAGGTGGTCGTGGGGAGGGCCTTGACGACGCCGGCGAGGTCCTTCTTGTAGCGGCCGAGGCGCGGCTTGTGCGTGATGCTGAGGGTCGCGCGGGGGCCGTCGAGGCCGGGGCCGCGGTCGGCGCCGGCGCGGCCGACGCCGGGCCAGTCGAAGTCGAGGCTCCCCCACGCCTCGAGCACCGGCACGAGGTGGACCGGCTCGCCGGTCGGCAGGTGCAGCTCGGTGCGCAGCCCGCTCCGGATCAGCTGGTCGTGCACCGACCGGATCGCGGCGGTCGCGGCCGGGACCTGGGCGCGGCTAGGCCGTAGAGCTCGAGGTCGGGGAGGTCGAAGCGGGCGGCGCCGTGGGTGAGCACCCAGTGGGTGCCCTCGCCCTCGTCGAGGACCGCGATGGCGTCCTCGGTCTCGACCGCGCCGACGGCGAGGCGGTTCATCCACGCCTCGTCGTGCTCGGCCCGGGCGGACAGGTCACGCACGCCCGTCACGTGGCCCTTCAGCTGGCGGGCCAGCGCCTGGAGCAGGCTCGCCTGGCGGCTCATGCCCTGGGCGATGCCCTGGTCCCCGATGTAGGCCTCGGTCCGCAGCAGACGCTCGCCGGTGTCGTCGTCGGTGACCGGCGGATCACGGCCTTCTGCATCCGCCCGCCCCAGTGGACCTCCTGGGCCTCGGCGGGGTCGCCGACGGGTGCGCCACGGTCGATGTCGCCGTGCTGGCCGGCGGCCTTGACGACCGCGCCGACGTCGACCTCGGTGTCGACGACGAGCGCGATCCGGCTGGTGTAGCGGTCCGGCATCGGCCTACAGCCCGAGGTCGCGGGAGATGAGCATCCGCTGGATCTCGGAGGTGCCCTCACCGACCTCGAGGATCTTGGCGTCCTGGTAGAAGCGCCCGACCCGGTACTCGGTCATGAAGCCGTAGCCGCCGAAGACCTGGGTGGCCTGGCGGGCGGCGGTGACCGCCTGCTCGGAGGAGTACAGCTTCGCGATGGAGGCCTCACGCTTGTAGGGCAGGCCCTCGGCCTTCTTCCACGCGGCGTTCCAGTACATGTAGCGGGCGGTCTGCGCCGCGACCTCCATGTCCGCGATCTTGAACGCGATGGCCTGCTGCTTGGCGATGGGCTGGCCGAACGCCTCACGCTCGCCGGCGTAGCGGACGCACTCGTCGACGCAGCCCTGGATCAGCCCGACCGCGAGGGCGGAGATCGCGATGCGGCCGTCGTCGAGGGTGTAGAGGAACTGGCGGAAGCCCGCACCCCGCTCGCCGAGGGTGCGGGCTTCCGTCAGTTCCTCTACACCCTCGACGACGGCCGCATCGCGATCTCCGCCCTCGCGGTCGGGCTGATCCAGGGCTGCGTCGACGAGTGCGTCCGCTACGCCGGCGAGCGTGAGGCGTTCGGCCAGCCCATCGCCAAGCAGCAGGCCATCGCGTTCAAGATCGCGGACATGGAGGTCGCGGCGCAGACCGCCCGCTACATGTACTGGAACGCCGCGTGGAAGAAGGCCGAGGGCCTGCCCTACAAGCGCGAGGCCTCCATCGCGAAGCTGTACTCCTCCGAGCAGGCGGTCACCGCCGCCCGCCAGGCCACCCAGGTCTTCGGCGGCTACGGCTTCATGACCGAGTACCGGGTCGGGCGCTTCTACCAGGACGCCAAGATCCTCGAGGTTGGTGAGGGCACCTCCGAGATCCAGCGGATGCTCATTCCCGCGACCTCGGGCTGTAGGCCGATGCCGGACCGCTACACCAGCCGGATCGCGCTCGTCGTCGACACCGAGGTCGACGTCGGCGCGGTCGTCAAGGCCGCCGGCCAGCACGGCGACATCGACCGTGGAGCACCCGTCGGCGACCCCGCCGAGGCCCAGGAGGTCCACTGGGGCGGGCGGATGCAGAAGGCCGTGATCCGCCGCGTCACCGACGACGAGACCGGCGAGCGTCTGCTGCGGACCGAGGCCTACATCGGGGACCAGGGCATCAGCCAGGGCATGAGCCGGCAGGCGAGCCTGCTCCAGGCGCTGGCCCGCCAGCTGAAGGGCCACGTGACGGGCGTCCGTGACCTGTCGGCACGGACCGAGCGTGACGAGGCGTGGATGAACCGCCTGGCCGTCGGCGCGGTCGAGACCGAGGACGCCATCGCGGTCCTCGACGAGGGCGAGGGCACCCACCTGGGCGCCCACCCACGGCGCCGCCCGCTTCGACCTCCCCGACCTCGAGCTCTACGGCCTGAGCCGCGCCCAGGTCCCGGCCGCGACCGCCGCGATCCGGTCGGTGCACGACCAGCTGATCCGGAGCGGGCTGCGCACCGAGCTGCACCTGCCGACCGGCGAGCCGGTCCACCTCGTGCCGGTGCTCGAGGCGTGGGGGAGCCTCGACTTCGACTGGCCCGGCGTCGGCCGCGCCGGCGCCGGACCGCGGCCCCGGCCTCGACGGCCCCCGCGCGACCTTCAGCATCACCCACAAGCCGCGCCTCGGCCGCTACAAGAAGGACCTCGCCGGCGTCGTCAAGGCCCTCCCCACGACCACACCCGCAAACCGTCCGCGTTGACGGTCCAGCCCGGTATGCCGGGGCAGACCCTCAACGCAACGGGTCAGAGGTCGATGTCGAGCTCGGGGTCGGTCCGCCTCCTCGCCCTCGGGACGCGCGTCACCGCACCACTCGCGCAGCCGGGGGGCGCCCTCCTCGGGGCCGAGCGCCAGCAGCCGGTCGCCGACCTTGACGTGCGCGAGGACCGCGGCCGGTAGACCCAGCGCCGGTCGCGGTCGATGGCGAGGATCTCCATCCCCGTCTCGGTGTGGAGACCCAGCTCGCCGAGCGTCCGGCCGGCGACGTGGGAGCCCTCGTGGACGATCGCGTCACACACGATCTCGTCGGCCTCCGACAGGGCCTGTGCGATGACGGGGTGCGGGGGGTCGTCGCTCTCGATGAGCTTCGTCATCGACTGGGCCGAGTCGACGATCCGCTCCGACGCCGACGCGAGGTGCATCAGCCCGCGTAGCTGCTCCGGGTCCTCGGCCTCGGCGGCCGCCCGTAGCACCCAGCCCTCGAGGCCGTGGTAGAGGTCGTCGGACTTGTCCTCGATGACGCTGACCTCGAGCGCGAGCGACGGTCCCGGAGCAGGATCGCCGAGTAGGCGAGCCCGACCGCCACCTCGGAGGCGTTCTTCAGCTCGATGACGAGGTCGACGGCCCGGTCGAGGTTGGACAGCTTCTTGCCGACGACCGGGGGCGGGAGCTGGTGGGGGGTCCCGCCGGCGAGCTCGCGCACGCGGTCGACCCCCTCGCCGGGCCCCTGGAGGAAGAGGACGTCACCCTCGCGCAGCTGCTCGTCGCCACCGGGGCCGTAGACCCAGTCGAGATCGCGCCGGATCGCGATCACCCACATGCCGGTGCGGGCCGGTAGCTCGAGGTCGCGCAGGCTCAGCCCCTCCAGCTCGTTCTCCTCACGGATCTTCACCCGCGCCACGACCTCCTCGGCGTGGCGGAGGTCGTCGCGCAGCTCGGGTGGGATGCCGAGGTCCTTCAGCACGACCCGCGCGATGTCCTCGGCCGCGTCGTGATCCCCTCGATCGAGACCGCCATGGACAGCACGCCGGCCAGCCGCTCGGCGTCCTCCAGCGTGCGGGCGGCGAGCATGCACACCGTCCGCAGGTCGACGAGTGCGTCGTCGACCTGGTCCTCGAGGTTCAGCACCTCGCGGGCGAGGTCCTCGTCGCCGAAGAAGACGGCGGCGTAGGCGAGGTCGACCATCATGCTCGGCCGCGTCCTTCGCGCCGACCAGCAGGTCCTTCACGGTCCGTCGTTGCTGTCGCATGCGTGCGTTCACCCCGATCCGAGGATGGCGGTGGCTCCCACCAGGCACAGGATGCCCAGGAAGTCCATCGCCGCGGTGACGATCGGGATCCCGTGGTTGTCGGGATCGAAGTCCGAAGCGGAACGTCGCGGTGGCCGTGGTGTAGGCGACGATCGCGAGGATGCCGGCGGCGAACGCGCGCAGCACGTTGGTGCAGCGCCCACATGAACCCTGAACAGTCGTAGCCGTTCGGCGGACGCCGCCCCACACGTACGGCTTGCCGACCTGTCCCTGCGCGAACTGCTTGGCCTTGAAGATCGCGTTGGGGTCGAGCGCGCCGCCGGTCGCGAACGCAGGCAGTAGTCCGCAACGGTTGGTCTCGCCGCGCTGGATCGCCTGACGCAGCGCGACACCGCCG